>NZ_JARZAE010000004.1:5051686-6314608 GCF_029892095.1 Kitasatospora sp. MAP12-44 | reverse complement strand
GCTCGGCCGTAGGCTTCGGGTCCCCGATCAGACCGGTGGCCCCACCGACCAGGCCCAGCGGCAGGTGCCCGGCCGCCTGGATGCGGCGCATCGTGAGGATCTGCACCAGGTTGCCGAGGTGCAGGCTCGGCGCGGTCGGGTCGAAGCCGCAATAGAAGGTGACCGGGCCGTCCGCGAACGCCTTGCGCAATGCGTCCTCGTCGGTGGACAGGGCGATCAGCCCACGCCACCGCAGCTCGTCGACGATGTCCGTCACGGTCACCGGTTCTCCTCGGTCTGGTCGGGCCGCTTCTACGGCGGGCCCGGCTGTGCGATCCAATCTGTCCGAGGGTACGCCGTTCGCGCCACCTCTTTAGCTCCGGACCGGACCGCTCGGGCTGCGGCGGCGCGGGGTGTGGGCGCGATACGGGCTGACGCTGGGCTCGTCGGCGGTCCAGAAGCGCCACGGCGTCCGACTGCCGAGCGCCACCCCTGTGCGCGGGCCGCTGCGGATCAGTTCGGCGGGCGGCGGTGTGCCGTTCAGCACGCGCAGCACCGGCCCATCGAGGTCCGCGCCGTCCTGCGACCGGTCGACGCCGAGGGCGACGGCGAGCCGGGCCGGGCCCTGCGCGAGGTCGGCGTCGCCGCGGCTGGTCGCGCGCCGCCTGCGGGCGAGCTCCAGGCCCGCCGTGACCTGGCCGGCCCGAAGCAGGACGCCGCCGGGGGCGAGGCCGGGGCCGCAGACCAGGTTCAGGCAGAAGTGCATGCCGTACGTGAAGTAGACGTAGGCGTGCCCGGGCGGGCCGAACATGACGGCGTTGCGGGCGGTCTGCCCGCGGTAGGAGTGCGAGGCGGGGTCGTCCGCGCCCTGGTAGGCCTCGACCTCCGTGATCCGCAGCTCAACGCTGCCGTCCGGGAGGGTGCAGCGCAGGAGGCGGCCGAGGAGTTCGGGCGCGACGATCGGGGCCGGCCGGTCGAAGAAGGCGCGGGGCAGCGGATCACGGGCGGAGATGGGCACACGGTGAGCGTAGCGGGGGCGGATGACACCCGCCGTTGGCCTAAATTCCGTTGTCCCGTGCGCCTGCTGGCATCCACAGTGGACAAGTCCGCCACAGGGCGGGAGGGCTCTGGGAGGTGGCCGGAATGCGCAACACGCTGGTTCTGAACGCGAGCTACGAACCGATGTCGACCGTGTCACTGCAGCGCGCGGTGGTGCTGGTGCTCCAGGACAAGGCCGTGGTCGAGCAGGCGCATCCGATGCGCATGGTGCGGGCCACCGGGATCTCCGTACCGGTCCCCCGGGTGATCAGGCTGCGGCGGTACGTACGGGTGCCGTTCCGACAACGGGCGCCGTGGTCGCGGCGCGGGGTGCTGGCCCGTGACCAGCACCTGTGCGCGTACTGCGGGCGGCGCGCGACCACCGTCGACCATGTCCAGCCCAAGTCGCGTGGTGGCGCCGACAGTTGGCTGAACACCGTGGCCGCCTGCGCCGCCGACAACCAGCGCAAGGCCGACCGGACGCCCGAGCAGGCCGGGATGGCGCTGCTGCGCCGCCCGTTCGAGCCGACCCCGGAGGCCTCGCTGATGCTGGCGCTCGGCCTGCGCGCCGCGGAGGCCGGCGAGCTGGCCGCCTGGCTCCCGCGGTCCGCGGCCGCGTAGCGGCGGGGCCTTCGGTGGCAGCCCTTGGCCTGGTAGGTGTCAGCCCTTGGCCTGGTAGGCGGTGGCGAGGCCGAAGTTCGCGGAGTGCTCGGGCACCGCGATCACCTTGCCGCCGCCGGTCAGCACCCGGCCGGAGCTGAGCAGCGAGCCGGTGTCCGGCGGGAATCCGCCGCCGACGTCCTCCTGGCCGCCGGTCACCGCGAAGCGGCTGAGGTGGGCGGGCTGGCCGACGCGTTCGTCGGCGGCCAGCACCAGCGCGCCGTTGTCGAAGCCGACCGCGCGGACCGTGCCCTTCTCGCTCACCGGGGTCTGCCAGAGCTGCTTGCCGGTGGTCAGGTCATACGCGACCGCCACGACCGGCCCGGCGCCGCTGCTGGGGAGCTGCGTGGTGATCATGCTGTGGCCCTGGAAGAAGACGCCGGGCAGCGCGTCGAAGCTGCCGCGCGAGACGTCCAGCCGGGTGGTCGCGGTGCTGACCGGGATGTCGGTGGCCGGATCACCGGTCGGTCCCCAGGCGAAGACCTGGGCGTCGGTGGGCTTGTCCCCCGTGGTGAGCACGACGGCTGGTTCGGCCGACAGCACGGTGACGGTCTTCGGCTGGTTGTTCAGCCCGCGCCACCAGAGCACCTTGCCGTCGGCGACCGAGAGCGCCACCGCCTGGTCGGCGGGCGTGCTGTCGGCGCAGGCGCTGTGCAGCAGCACGGTCGCGCCGGAGGCGCTGCCGGAGAGCGTGCAGAACTTGCCCTGCCCGGCGTACTGCCAGGCGTCCGTGCCGTCCGCTGCGGCCCAGGCCGCCGCCTTGTCGTCGCCGACCACGACGACCTTGTCGGCGGTGACCGCGACATGGGCGGCGTAGGCACCGGTGGCGGCGGAGACGGTCTTGGTCCAGGCGGTCTTGCCGGTCTTGGAGTCGACCGCGGCCAGCAGCACGCACGGGGTGGTCGGGTCGGCCGAGGGCCGGAAGAGCACGCCGCCCAGGCCCGTTGCGTTGACGGTGGGTGAGAGACCGCACGGGACGGCGCCGGGGGCCGGGGGCGCGACGCTCCAGGTGGGCTTGCCGGTCGCCAGGTCGTAGGCGTGCACGCCTGTGCTGTCGGCGCGGACCACGGCGTCGGCCAGCAGCCAGCTGCCCAGCAGGGTGTCGTCCGCGCCGGGCTGGAGGGCGACTGCGGGCTGGGCGGACCAGATCTTGCTGTGCGCGACGGCGAAACCGGTGTCGGTGGGGGCCGCCGCAGCGTCCTTGGGAGCCGCGCTCTGGCGGGTCGCGACGAAGCCGGCCGTCAGCAGGACGCCGAGCGCGGCGACGCCGGCGGCCGTCCGGAGCAGCAGGGCGCGCTTGGCCGGGGTCTGGTCGGCGCTGAGGACACCGGTGGCGGCCTCCTTGGCCCGGTCGACCAGCGAGGAGCGTGCGCCGGGGGCGCGGCCGGCGCGGGAGCGCGCGGAACGACCCGGCTTCGGCTCCTCGGCGGTAGCGGTGGTGGTGACGGTCGCATCGGGCGCATCGGCGTCCGAGGGCTGCGGGTCCGAGGGCTCAGCCGACGGGGTCTCGGCGGACGGGGTCTCGTCGAGCGACGGCTGGGCCGGGAACGCGACCGGCGGCTCGGCATGGGGCTCGGCGTAGGGCTCCGCGTACGGCGCGTAGTAGCCGGGCTCGGGCTGCCACTGCCACGGCTGCTGCTGCCCGTGCTGCCCGTCCCCGTAGGGCTCGGGCTGGGCCTGCGGCGGCTGCTGGGGGTACCAGGACTGCTGGTACCCGTACCCGGCGGGCTCCTGCCCGTCGCTGCCATGGGGGTACCCCTGGCCGAAGGCTGGGGGAGGGTCCTGAGCCATGCGTTCCGTCCGTCCCGACTGCGTGCTGCGACCGCCAGCATCTCATGTCGGCGCTGCGGGTCCGGCCCCCCACCAGCTGCCGGGCGGTCAGCTCGGTTGCGGCAGCAACTCGTCGATGCGGGCCGCCAGCTGGAGATCGAGGCTGGTCAGGCCGCCCGCGCTGTGGGTGGAGAGGACGAAGGTCAGGGTGCGCCAGCGGATGTCGATGTCCGGGTGGTGGGCCATCTCCTCGGCGATCTCGGCGACCGCCACCACCGTGCGGATGGCGGCCGGGAAGTCCGCCGCGTCGGCGGTCCTCGTGATGGCGTCGCCCGCGCGGCGCCAGCCGGGCAGGCCGGCCAGCGCCGCGGTGATCTCGTCCTCGGAAAGCCGGCTCGGCCTGCTGCTCATCGCTTCGCTCCAGAGGGTTTTCGCGCGGAGGGCCAGAGCTTTGAGAATATCCGCGGGTCAGCCGACCAGCAGCTTGACGGCCGCGATCAGGCCGATCACCACGATCACCGCGCGCAGCGCGTTCGGCTTCAGCCTGCGGCCCACCTTGGCGCCGAGCAGGCCGCCGAGCGCCGAACCGGCCGCGATCAGCAGTACCGCCGTCCAGTCGATCGTGGCGGTGAAGATGAAGAAGACCGCGGCGACGCCGTTGACCAGCAGCGCGAGGACGTTCTTCGCGGCGTTCATCCGCTGCATCTCGTCGCGCAGCAGCATGCCCATCAGGGCGAGCAGCAGGACGCCCTGGGCTGCGCCGAAGTAGCCGCCATAGATGCCGGTGAGGAAGACGCCGGCGATCAGCGCCGGGCTGCCGTCGGCCCGGGCCGGCGAGCCGCCGCGGGCGGCGACGGCCTTGGCCACCCGGGGCTGGATGACCACCAGGACCAGCGCGAGCAGGATCAGCACCGGCACGATCGCCGCGAAGGCGCTGCTGGGCAGCTTGGTGAGCAGATAGGCGCCGAGCAGGCCGCCGAGCAGCGAGGCGCTGCCGAGCCGGATCAACCGGCGGCGCTGGCCGACCAGTTCGCGCCGGTAGCCGATCGCGCCGCTGACCGAACCAGGCACCAGGCCAAGGGTGTTGGAGACGTTCGCGGTGACCGGCGGCAGGCCGAAGGCGAGCAGCACCGGAAAGGTGATCAACGTCCCCGATCCGACGATCACATTGATGGTGCCCGCTCCGGCTCCGGCGGCGAAGACCGCGAGCCCTTCCCAGAGGTTCATCAGCTGTCCCAACGTTTCGCGTGTCCACTCCCAAGGGGGTAGCGGCGCTCGCGATCATGCCGGACAGCGGCGCGGCTGCCCAGTCGGTTCCAGGATGGGAGACGGACCGGGCAGCCGGGCGGGCTGGGGCGTGTCACCTACTCCGGGTCGAGCTTCGGGTACTCACGGGTCGGGTTGACCCGGGGGCGGGCCGCGCCCTTGTCGTCGGTGTCCAACGGACGCGGGCCACCGGCCGGTACGGGCGGTGCGGTCGGCGGGGCGGTCGGCTGCGGCGGGACCTGGTTACCGCCGTTGAGGCCGCCGAAGGCGCCGCCGAGGCCCTTGAGCGCGTCGCCCACCTCGCTGGGGATGATCCAGAGCTTGTTGGAGTCGCCCTTGGCCAGCTCCGGCAGGGTCTGCAGGTACTGGTAGGCGAGCAGCTTCTGGTCCGCGTCGCCGTCGTGGATGGCCTCGAAGACCGTCCGGATCGCCGCGGCCTCACCGTCGGCGCGCAGCACCGCGGCCTGCGCCTCACCCTCGGCGCGCAGCACGTCGGCCTGCTTCTCGCCCTCGGCGCGCAGGATGGCGGCCTGCCGGGCGCCCTCGGCGGTGAGGATCGCGGCGCGCTTGTCACGGTCGGCGCGCATCTGCTTCTCCATCGAGTCCTGGATGGAGGTCGGCGGCTCGATCGCCTTGAGCTCGACGCGGTTGACCCGGATGCCCCACTTGCCGGTGGCCTCGTCGAGCACGCCGCGCAGGCCCGCGTTGATCACCTCGCGGGAGGTCAGCGTCGACTCCAGGTCCATCGAGCCGATGATGTTGCGCAGCGTGGTGACGGTGAGCTGCTCGATCGCCTGGATGTAGCTGGCGACCTCGTAGGTCGCGGCCCGGGCGTCCGTCACCTGGTAGTAGATGACCGTGTCGATGTTCACCACCAGGTTGTCCTGGGTGATCACCGGCTGCGGCGGGAAGGGAACCACCTGCTCGCGCAGGTCGATCCGGTTGCGCACGGTGTCGATGAACGGCACCACGATGTTCAGCCCCGCGTTGAGCGTGCGGGTGTAGCGGCCGAAGCGCTCGACGATCGCGGCGCTGGCCTGCGGAATCACCTGGATCGTCCGGATCAGTGCGATGAAGGCCACCACTACCAGAACGACCAGCACGATGAGGACGGGTTCCACGGTCTCTCCCCTAGACGACCAGGGCTGTCGCGCCCTGGATTTCAACGACATCCACCTGCTGGCCCGCCTCGTACACGCGGTCCGGGTGCAACGCCCTGGCCGACCAGATCTCGCCGTTCAGCTTGATCCGGCCGTCCGCGCCGCCGTCCACCCGCTCCTGCACGATCGCGGTCGCACCCGGCAGTGCCTCGATTCCCATCCGGACCTGCGGCCCCTTGCGGAGCTGCCGGTAGGCGATCGGACGGACCACCACCAGCATCGCGATCGAGACCGCGATGAAGATGACGAACTGCCAGACCGCGTCGACCCCGAGCCCGGCCGCGGCCGCGGCGCCGGCGGCGCCGATCGCGAACATGCCGAACTCCGGCAGCGCCGTCACCGCCAGCGGCACCCCCAGGCCGACTGCGAGCAGGAGCCACCACACCCAACTGTCCACAGCCCCATCCTAGGGAGGAAACATGCTCAGGTGTGGTGGCTTCCCGCAGGTGGACGGGCGGAAACCGGGCAGGCTCAGGCGACTTGTCGATGCGCGGGGGTCAGCCGAGCGGCAGACCGTGGGCGGACCAGCGGTCGCCGTGGCGCTCCAGGGTGAGCGGCAGGCCGAAGCAGAGCGAGAGGTTGCGGGCGTTCAGTTCGGTGTCGATCGGGCCGGCGGCCAGCACCTTGCCCTGACGGATCATCAGCACGTGGGTGAAGCCGGGGGCGATCTCCTCGACGTGGTGGGTGACCATCGCCATCGAGGGCGCGAACTCGTCCTGGGCAAGCGCGCCGAGCCGGCGGACCAGGTCCTCGCGGCCGCCGAGGTCGAGGCCGGCGGCCGGCTCGTCCAGCAGCAGCAGCTCGGGGTCGGTCATCAGGCCGCGGGCGATCAGGGTGCGCTTGCGCTCGCCCTCGGAGAGGGTGCCGAAGGTGCGCTCCTCGTAGCCGCGCATGCCCAGCCGGTCGAGCAGGGCCAGCGCGCGCGACTCGTCGAGGGACTCGTAGGTCTCGTGCCAGGTGGCGGTCATGCCGTACGCGGCGGTCAGCACGGTCTTCAGGACGGTCTGCTCGCGCGGGACGCGGTCCAGCATCGAGGCGCCGGCCAGGCCGATCCGCTGGCGCAGCTCGAAGACGTCCACCGCGCCGAGCTTCTCACCGAGGACGGCGACCGTGCCGCTGGTCGGGTAGAGGTAGCTGGCGGCGACCTGCAGGAGGGTGGTCTTGCCGGCGCCGTTGGGGCCCAGGATCACCCAGCGCTCACCCTCGGCGATCGACCAGGAGATCCCGCTGATCAGCGCGCGCCCTTCCCGGACCACGGATACGTCCACCAGCTCCAGCACGTCAGTCATGCCTACGCCTTCCCCAATGCAGAATGCGGACGTCCGAGGCTCCGGCGCGTCGGGGCCCTCGGGGTGCGGTCCACTCGTGTCGACAAGTCGGTGCGGACGGGCGGCCTGCTCCCCCGCCGGTAGGCGGGGCGGGAGCGCGGCTTCTCGCACAGCACAGGGCAAACCTACGCCACCCAGGTGAGCCGTTCTTCCGTAGGCTGGCCCGATGCGTGTGACTCCTGCCGACAATCCCTTCTCCGAGCCCCGTTCCGGACGTCTGGCCGCGTGGGGCAACTCACTGCTGGCCGGCTTCTCGCCGCCGGACCACGTGGTGGAGGAGGTGGTGGGGAGCGACGAACCGCACCGGGTGACCGGGCTGCCGGGCGATACCGAGGGCGAGCTGCACGGGCTCAGCTGGGCGCTGGGACGGCTGCGGGTGCTGGGCGCCACGGGTCTGCGGCTCGCGCTGCCCGCCGAGGGGCACCCGCTGGGCCTGACCGGTCCGGCCGCCTTCAACGTCGCCGCGCTGGCGGCGGGCGAGGCGGTGCTGGCGGTCGGGCTCCCGGTCGGCCTGGTACCGGAGGTGGACGTGTACGGACCGCCCGGCGACCAGTCGGCGACCGTGCTGTGGCGCTGCCAGGAGGTGCTGGAGGCGCCGCCGGCCGATGTGCCCTCGCTCTACGAGGCCGAGCGCGAGCTGGCCGAGGGGCTGCGCGAGGCGACCGCCATGCTGACCCGCCTGGACGTGGCCGGCGCCGGCCCGCAGGCGCTGCGCGAGCTGGACCGCTTCCGCCGGCGCGGGCACGCCGAGTTGCTGGCACCGGGCTACCCGCCGCGCGCGGTGCGGGTGTTGGAGTCGGCGCGGCAGGTCTCGGCGCTGCTGGAGATCGCGGCGGGCGGGCACGGGGCCGCGGTCAGCGCCTCCGAGATGGCCGCGCGGACGGCGGCGCTGGCGCCCCTGCGCCGGACCGCCCGGCGGGCGCAGGTGGCGGCGTACAACGCGCTGGTGGACGAGCGCTCCTAAGGGTCTCTGGACCCTCAGGCCGCGCCGTTGCGGACCGCCCAGAGGGCGGCCTGGGTGCGGTCGGCGAGGTCCAGCTTCATCAGGATGTTGGAGACGTGCGTCTTGACGGTCTTCTCGGAGAGGTTGAGGCTGCGGGCGATCTCCCGGTTGGAGCGGCCGTCGGCGATATGGCCGAGCACCTCGCGCTCACGTTCCGTCAGGGTCCCACCACGGCCCTGCGGGACGTGCGGCGCGTCCTCGGCGAGCAGTGCGCCGGCCAGCTCCGGCTGGAGCAGCACATGCCCGGCGTGCACCGAGCGGATGGCGCCGGCCAGCGCCTCGGGGTCGACGTCCTTGTAGACGTACCCGGCGGCGCCGGCCCGCAGCGCGGGGACCACGGTGCGGTGCTCGGTGAAGCTGGTGACGATCAGCACCCGGGCGGGGTTGCCCTCCCCCTTGAGCCGGCGCAGCGCCTCGATGCCGTCCACGCCGGGCATCTTGAGGTCCATCAGGACGACGTCCGGGGAGAGCTCCTGGGCCTTGGCGACGCCCTCGGCGCCGTCCGCCGCCTCGCCGACCACCTCGATGTCGTCCTGGACCTCCAGGAAGGTGCGCAGGCCCCGGCGGACCACCTGGTGGTCGTCGACCAGCAGGACGCGGATGGGCGAGCGGGCCTCAGGCACCGGGCACCTCCAGTTCGATGACGGTCCCTCGGCCCGGGGCCGAGGTCAGGGTGAGCCGGCCGCCGACGGTCTGCGCCCGGTCGCGCATCGAGACCAGGCCGAGGTGGCGGCCCTCGCGGCGGACGCCGTCGGGGTCGAAGCCGCGGCCGTCGTCGGTGACCCGCAGCACGGCGCCGCGCCCGGCGGTGCCGCGCAGGGTGACCTGGACCTGGTGCGCGCGGGCGTGCCGCAGGGCGTTGTGCAGCGCCTCCTGGGCGACCCGCAGCACGGCCGCCTCTTGGGCCGGCGGCAGGGTGCGCACGCCGTCGGAGTCGAAGCCGACGGTGGCGGCGTGCGCCCGGTCCAGCACCTGGACCTGCGAGGCGAGGGTGGCCACCAGCCCGTCCTCGTCCAGCGCGGCCGGACGCAACTCGACGACCACGGCGCGTAGTTCATCGGCGGCCTCGGCGGCCAGCCGGGCCACCTCGGCGAGTTCGAGGCGGGCCCTGGCCGGGTCGCGGTCCAGCAGGGTGGCGACGGCCTTGGCGGTCAGCCGCAGCGAGAAGAGCTTCTGCGAAACGGCGTCGTGCAGGTCGTGGGCGATCCGGGCGCGCTCGCCGGCCAACGTGAGTTCGCGGCTGCGCTCGTAGAGTTGGGCGTTGCGCAGCGCTATCGAGGCGTGTGCGGCGAGGATCCGCAGCAGGCCCTCGTCGTAGTCGGTGAAGCCGCCGTCCTTGTTGGCCAGGAAGATCGCGCCCAGGATCTCGCCGTCGTCGACGATCGGCATCCCCAGGAAGTGGCTCATGTCCGGGTGCGCCTCGGGCCAGCCCTCGAAGGCGGGGGCCTGGCGGACGTCGGTGAGCCGGGTGGGTTCGAGCTCGTGCAGCATGGTCGCGAGCACGCCGTGCTGGCGCGGCAGCGGGCCGATCGCCTCCCACTGCTCGTCGGTGACGCCGTCCACCACGAACTGCGCGAAGCCGCCGTGGTCGTCGGGCACCCCCAGGGCGGCGTACTCGGCGCCGAGCAGGCTGCGCGCGGAGGCGGTGATCCTGCGCAGTACCTCGCGCACCTCCAGGTGCCCGCTCATCGCGAGCACCGCGACGCTGACGGCCTCCAGGTCGCCCAGGCAGGGCCCTGGCAGCGGTTCGTCGGTTGTCCCCATGCGATCACCGTACCGCCGGCCCGAGGCGCAGTGCCTCGGGCCGGCGGCGGGTGGGTCCTACACCCGGCGACCTAGGCCGCCAGTACTGCTAGCTAGAGAGCGAGTTACGCGCGTCCGTATTAGGAGGCCAACGAATGACGAGCGATGTCGTAACCCTGAGAGTTTCCCGGCAGCAGCGTCGACATTTTCCCGAAGAAGGATTCTCCAGCAGACCTAAGCGCCGCCAGAAAGTCGCTTTCGTTGACGTTAACCTGCCTCAGATCGTCGCCGACTCGACATGATACGAGAAGCCGTCCCGGACTACTCCGAAGAAACTTCAACATGATCGGCTGATCCGGAAAGAATGTCGACGCTTCTCCCTCCATCGGGAGCGCATGGATCATGTCCGAGATGTATGACCAGAGTTGGTCGATGCAGTCCCAGTCGGCGACAGTAAGGATCTGCACCCCATCTGCGATGAGTTCGATAGCGCCTTCGACGTACTGCGCATCCGGAGGGCGTTCCTCACAAGATTCTATCTGCACGAACGCCCCATCGGGCAACCTCAGCAGGGTCCGCACCTCGATCACGGAGGCCACTACAGATCACCCCTTCACCGGATAGAACTGTCCCACTCGACCATTATTGAGACCAAGCACGTAATTAGTTCCGTTTAGGCTACCTCGAATCTGATACATCCCGCGCGACCCTCGGCTGATTAGAGTGTCACGGTTCTGCTGCATGACGCTGCCGATGGCGTCCTGAATGTCACTCACGCTCATCTTCGGATCAAAGAACGACTGCTGAGCCTTTACTGAGCCGTCCCAATACGTCGGATGGTGCCTCTCCAGGATATGAGTCATGCCAGACCGATCCAGAAGGAAATTCTGATTGCCGAATTGGAATCGCTGACTGCTCCAATTCTTAAGAACCCCCAACCCTCCGCCACAGAGGGAATTATGAACCAGAACTGGCGTGATACCGGCCAGCACATAGTACGTGTGGACGTCGTCGACCGTCAGGTCGTAGGTGATCTGCGGATCGGTGTAGGAGCGGGTGGCCATGACCGTGGCGGTCCCGCCGTCCGGCGTCTGCAGGAGGTCGCCGGGGCGCAGGTCGCCCGCGTTCTGCCAGGTGTGGGCCGTGACGTCGTAGTACGGGTGGTTCGAGGTGGACGTGATCACGTGCAAGCCGTCGGGGGTGCCGACCGTGATGTCCGTGAAGTCCCGGTCAGTGGTGGTGACATGGACCTGGTCCACCACATGGGACTCGGTCCGGCTGCCGCCACCTGGGGCGTCCGCCACGCGGTCGCCGACCTTGACGTCCTCGATCTTCTTCGTCGAGCCGTCGGCCATCAGCACCTCGGTGCCTGCGACGAAGCTGTGCGAGCGGGGACACGATCCGGTCAGCGCCTTGGCAGCGTCATTGGCCTTGGTGGCATCCTTGACGTCATTTTCGTCGCCCCACAGCTTGGCTACCAGCCGCAGGCCCTTCTTCTTCGCGAAGTTGCCGCCCGCGTCCTCCGGCGCACCGAAGAAGCTCGTGACTCCGCCGATGACGCCACCGGAGTGGTAGCCATCGGTGTTCTGGTGGACGCCGACCTTCTTCGCGAGCCAGTCCAGCGGCTTGTGCAGCTGCCCGGTCGGATCCAGGCCGCTCACGACCCCGGACACGAAACCCGCCGCCAGATCAAGGAAGCTGCCGCCTGGGCGGCCGACGTTCGGGCTGGTCTGCTGGTACTTGCACCAGGTGTCACACCAGCCGGCGATGCCGTCCTCAGCGGGGTACATCCGGCCCGATGGGTCACTCAGGTTGACCGGGTCGTTGTTGCTGTAGGCGTAGCCGTTCCACTGCTGGGGGTTGGAGGAGTCGAGCAAGGGGTCGACTCCGACGAAGCGGCCGGTGGCGGACTGGTACTCGCGAGCTCCCAGGTTGGTCAGGCCGGTCGTGGTGTCCTTGGTCCCGCCGACGAAACCGTGGTCTCCGGCCCAGTTGTTGGTGGCCGTCGAGGTGGCGCGGGGGTTGCCGAAGGGGTCGACCGGGTTGCGTGTCTCGGCCAGCGAGTTGGCGTCGATGGCCAGGGTGTCGGTGCCGTGGTTGTCGGCGAACTCGTAGACGGCCGAGTTGCCCTGACGCACCAGGGTGACCTCGCCGGGGATGCTGTAGTAGCGGGTGCCGCTGAGCGACTTGGTAGCCGTGGTGTAGGTCAGCTCGTCGCTGCCGAGCGTGATGACGGTCTTGTCGGGGTCGCGCCGGACGAGCTGGTTGCCGTCGGCGTCGTACACGTAGGTGGTGGTGGCCCCGCCCTGGGTGACCGAGCCGAGCTTGCCCTCGGCGTCCCAGGTCAGGGTGGCGCCGCCCGCGGCATCCGTCGAGTTCCAGGTTCCGGAGTTCCAGAGCGGGTTCTGGTTGACGGCCTGGGCCGACTTGTAGAGGACGAAGTTGCCGTCGTCCTGGACCGCGATGTAGGCACCGGCATTGCCGTAGGTCACCGTGGACCAGAGCGGGTTGTGGTTGGTGTCGTAGACCACGAAGTTGCCGTCGGTCTGCATGGTGGCCCAGGCGCCGGGGTGGTTGTTGGTACCGGTCTTCCAGACCACGGCGCCGGTCCGCAGCGAGACGAGGACGAGGTTGCCGTCGCCCTGCATGGACAGCCGCATGCTGTTGGAGGTGATGCTCTGTCCGGAGGCGATGACCGTACCGCCGAGCAGGTTGCGGGTGCCGAGCGGGTTGGTGATCTTGGTGGTGTTGCCGTCCGCGTCGTACTGGTCGGAACCACCGCTGCTGGTCACACCGTTGCTGCTGTCCTGGCTGGTCAGCAGCGCGTGCGGGCCACCGGTGCCGCCGCCGGTGTCGGCCGCGCCGGTCGGGGTGTTGGCGACGCCCGGAGCCCCGAAGGTCTGGGTCGTCGTCTGGTCCTTGGTGCTGTCACCGTTGGTGTCGTGCTGCACCAACTGGGTGCGGTTGCCGGTGAGGTCGTAGCTGTAGGACTGCCAGTACGCGGCCGGTCCGCCCACCGTGGTCCTGCTGGGGGCCTGCGCGCCGCTGGTGGGGCTGGCGTTGGCACAGCTGCCGATACCGCCGACCGTCGGCATCGCCGCCATGTTGACGCCACCGGTGTCCGACCACGCCGTGGTCAGCCGGTCCAGGTAGTCGTAGCTGAAGCACTGCCGGTCGGTGGCCGCCGGGACGTTGTCCGGGATCGAGGTGATCGCGGTGACCAGGCCGGCCTGGTTGTAGGCGTAGGCGGTCTGCTGCACCGTGCCGGTACGGGCGGTCTGCTTGTCGACGAACTGGGTGAGCAGTCGGCCCGTGGTCTCGTCGTAAGCGTTGGTCTCGACGATCTGGGTGCCCCACGGGTTCAGCGTGGAGCGGAGGTTGCGTCCGTAGGCGTCGTAGTCCGAGGAGACGTCGTAAGTGGTGTTGCTGGTACCGAAGTTGTCCAGCGGCCCGTCCACGTCGTACGTGTAGTTGACGGTCTCGGCGGCCTGGTCGCCGACCTGGGAGCGGCTGTCAGCGGAGAGGGCTCCGGTCAGCGGGTCGTAGGTCGCCTGGTGGGTGTAGGTGTACGGGGAGGTCTGGTTGACCTCCGAGCCGGGGATGGAGACGGTGGTGGAGGTGGGTCGGTAGGCCGTGTCCATCGCCGTGACCGTGCTGCTGTAGGCGCTGCCGCTCGTTCCGCCGACGTAGCGGGTGGAGGAGGCGGGCTGGCCCTTGGCCACCGTGTCGTAGGTCCAGGCGGCGAGCTGCTTGGTCGGGTCACCGGCGGTGGTGCCGTTGAACTCGCCGGTCTTGCGGCCCAGTAGGTCGTACGCGTAGGCGAGCGACTGGCCGCGGGCGTCGGTGGTGGAGGCCGGCCGGCTGTCGGTGTCGAAGGTCGTGGTGCTGGTGCCGCTGTCGGGGTCGGTCGAGCTGATCTGCCGACCGCGCAGGTCGTAGCCGTAGGACCAGGTGTTGCCGGCGGCGTCGACCCGGCCGGCCGCCTGGCCGCTCGGCGTGTAGCTGTACGTGGTGGTGTCCGCGTCGGACTGGTGGCCGGTGGCGGTCGTTGTGTGGTACTGCCACAGCTGTGCCGTGCGCCCGCGGGCGTCGGTCACCGTGCTGGTCGGGGTCGCTCCCTGCGGCGACACGTCGGTGCGTTCGGCACCCGGGTAGACGGTGGTGGTGGTCGCCTGGGGCGAGCCGTAGGCGAGCAACTGGCTGCTGGTCGGCCGACCCTGGCCGTCGTACTGGGTGTAGGTCTGCGCCGGGACCTTGTCGGTGCTCGGCATGAACCAGGTGGTCGACGGGCCCGAGTCGTTGTTGTAGTAGGACGCGTCGGTCCGCCCGACCCGGCCCTGCGAGTCGTAGTAGGTGTCGGTGATCATCCGGCCGGTGTAGGAGGACATCCCCGGCGTTTCCTGGGTCTGCACCGTGCGGCCGAGCCCGTCCAGGATCTCCACCGAGGTGCTGTACACGGTGCTGGTGGCGCCGTCCGAGCGGAGCGTCGAGGTGGCGACCGTGGAGGGTGCGCTGCTGCCGTTGAGGGCGTAGGCGTAGTTGTAGTCGGGGTTCTGCGAGGTGGTGCGCCCCGCCAACCACACCTTGCTGAGCCGGCCGAGGGCGTCGTACGCCTCGGTGACGGTGCGGCCGTTCGGGTCCGTCGTGGTCAGCGGCAGACCGCGGGCGATGTCCAGGGTCTTGGACGTGGTCCGGCCGGTGGCGGCGTCGGAGGCGCCGGCCGGGGCCGGGCTGGTGACCGAGACGGAGTTCGGCAGCTCACCCGGGTTGGCCGAACCGTAGACAGTGGTGGTGACGGCCCCGTTGGGGTGCGCGGAGTCTGTCGAGTTCGGGTCGGTCGCGGTCGCGGCGCGGCCGTACGCGTCGTACGTGCTGGTCGCCGTGGTGGTGAACTGCGGGTTCCCGGAGCCGTCGTAGTGGTCGATCAGCTGCGTGCCGGTGTTGTCACCGGTCGCCAGGGCCTGCCCGAACGGCTGGCCGTCGTAGAGGTTGCGGGTCCACGCGGAGGTGTTGGCGGCCGTCGGGGTCGCCGAGCACGCCGAGGCGCCCGAGACGGTGAGGACGTCGGACGGCAGCGAGGTCATCTGCGGGTTGCCGCCGACCGCGTACGACGTGCGGGTACACACGTCCGGCAAGCCGTCTGCGGTCTGCAACGAGGTGACCGGACGGTTGCCGTTGGCGGGATCGGAGGTCACCGTGCTGCCGGTGGTCTGCAAACTGCCGTCAGTCTTCTGCTTCTTGGTGACGCTGACGGTGCTGGTCGCGGCGTACCGGGCGATCAGCGGGGTCCAACCGGCACGGTTGTGGGTCGCGGTGGTGACCGGGCCGCTGCTGGTGTTGACGGTGTACTCGTCCGGTGCCGGATCGCCGGCCTTCGCGTAGTTGTCAGTCTCCAGGACCTGGCCGGCCAGCCAGTCGTCGTCCGACACCTGGCCGCTCATCGGGCCCGCCACCGTGGACGTGCGGGGGCCTGTGGTGGTGATGTCACCGTTCATACCCTGGTAGTACGAGGTGCTGGTCTGCGCGATCGGGCCGTCGGCACCGCTACCGGTCTGGACCGTCACGGACGCGTAGCCGCGGAACTGGTCCCAGGTACGGTCCTGGTCAGCGACGAACTGGGCGTCGTTGCGGTGCCAGGCCGCCTTGCCGTAGGTGTAGGTGGTGACCTGCGGCAGCGAACCCTGGATCAGGTTCGACTTCGGGTCAACCGTGACGGTCTTCACCGGGTAGCGCAGGAACCAGTCGTCGGTGGGCACCGTGGTCGCCGTCGAGTTCGGCGGGTACCACTTGACGTTGTAGCAACCGACGGTGTCCTGGTCCGCCGGGGGCGGCTGGGGGCCGTTGACCCGGGAGCACGCAGGGTGGGAGCCGTCGTAGTCGACGCCGATGCTGCCGCCGGTCTCGGTGGTGATCAGCGAGATGCGCGGCCGGTAGAAGTCCGGGCGGGACAGGCTGTAGCCGTCCACCCGGTTAGGCAGCAGCACCGAGGTGAACGACACCTGCGGGAGGTTGATCGCGCTCTGGCCGCTCTGGTTGTCCTGGGCCTGGCGCTTGATATCGGTCAGCCACGGGATCTGGGCGTTGTCCGAGCCGTTCTGATCATTGAGGAAGCTGTGATCGAGCGTGTAGGTGTCGACCTGGCGGTACGAGCCGCCCGACTCCACCTCGGTGGTGATGGAGTTCAGCCACTTGCTCGACCAGAAGCTCGGGCCGTACTGGTTGCAGCTGCCGGCCTGGCTGAGGCACTGCTCGTCCATCGGAACGTCCGGCCAGTTGGCCGCGTTGGCCGTGGTCCGCTGCCCCGGGTCGCATGCGGCGGTGCTGGTCACACAGCGCTCGCCGGAGTTGAAGACGACCTTGGCCGCGGCCTGGTAGCCGCCGTTGGCGCCGAGCTGGTCCGACAGTCGCTGACCGTAGCTGATCGAGGCAAGCACGCCCGCGCGGGTGTAGGACTGGTTGGAGCCCGTGCCGTTGTTCTGGCCGCCGCCCAGTGCGTAGTAGTTGGCTTCGGGCGTGTAGGCGTAGCTGATCAGGTTGCTGTGCGCATCGACGACGAAGTCGAGGTTCCAGCGCCAGGCCGACTGGCACCAGGAGGCCTGGCCCTTGGTCGCGTCGTAGCACGGGTCGCCGCTGTTCGGCGAGAAGACCGGCTCGGTGAACGCCGATCCGGTGGCCGCGCCGATCGTGGTCGGGTTGCCGTTGGCGTCGGGCAGGTGGTTGAGGCCGAAGTAGTAGACCGTGCCGGTGGTGTCGGTCACCTTGGCGTAGGAGCCGTTCCAGGTGCCGTTGGTCGCACCGGTCAGGAACTGGACCTTGGTGCCGTCGTCGCCCTGGAGGTGCCAGGTGCAGTGTGACTGCTCGTCGTTGCCCGAGGCGTTCTGGCAGCTGGCGTCGTCCGGGACGAGCTGCCCTGAGTGACCGCCCAGTGAGAGGGTGCCGTTGGCGCCGGCCCAGCACTGGTCACCGGAGTTGGTGATGCCGTCCTTGTTGCACGGGCGGTAGGAGCGCTCGATGAAGCCGGGGCTGTAGTCCCAGCCATCGCCGATCCAGGAGGCCTGTGAGTTGGTGGAGGAGGTCTTGCCGTCCACCGAGGAGGAGTCGTACGAGAGCGCGACCTGGGGAGCGCTGCCGCCGATGGTCGGCGGGAGCTGGAGTGGATAGTTGTAGGTGAACGAGCCGGCCGAGTTGCCGGAGGCCCATGCCTGGCTGGGCGCCAGCGAGGAGGCGGCGTAGGTGCCGGCGCCGCTGCTGGAGCTGCTCACCACCCCCAGCACCAGCGCGTCGGCGGCGGCCTGCGGCGCGGCGGCGAGTGACTGGGCCTTGGGCTGGGCACCACCCGCGGCGGTACCGGCGGGCAACTGGACGTCCGCCACCAGGCGCTTGGTCGCCGCGTCGTAGTGCGAGGGAACGGGTGTGCGCTGCTGGCAGCCCTTCGCCTGAGGGGTGGTCAGCGCGCAGGCGGGCAGCTTGACCAGGGTCGCGCGCTGCGCCCAGTCGCCGCCTGTGCCGGCGCCGAACCGGCCGGCGTCCAGGGAGAGCTGGGTGCTGGTCGCGGCGCTCGCCGACTTCGGGGTCAGGGTGAGCAGTCCGTCGGGCGTCCCGGCGGCGGTGGCGGTCCTGTCATCGGCCACCGAGACCGTGATCGGGACGGCTGCCGCCTCGGTGGTGGGCGCGGCCTGGGCGGAGACCCGGGCGGCGGCGGCCGGCGCCGAGGGCGTCAACCAGACCGGCAGACTGCCGGCTTGGACCGCGGCGCCGGCGGCGGGCGCAGCCTGCGCGGCGGCGGCCGACTTGGCCTGCGGCGCCGCCGCTCCGCTTCGCGCGGGTGCGGGCAGGACTATGTCGGCCTGGCCGTGCGGCCTGGCCGGCGCGGTCTTCGGCGGCGTCCACATCGGTGCCGAGGCCGGCGCGGCGGCCGGGTGTCCGGGAACCGACTTGCCGGGAACCGAAGCGGTCTTCGACAGTGTGGTGTTGGGCGGGGTCCAGATCTTCGACGACCCCGTACCGCCGGCCGCGACCGCAACCCCGGCGGTCGGGACGACCAGCGACCCGACGACGGCCAGCGCGGCGAGTACGGCCAGCGGCGAACGGCGTGGTCGCCATCGGGTGCGTGGGCGGGCGGATCTGGCTGAGCGAAGTGGCATGAGTTTGGCGCTCCCGTGAGTTGACGATGTACCAGGGCAGCCTGAAAACCGATGGACAGTCAGGCATAGGCAGCCGCACCCTACGTCCACGTCTGAAGATCCACTCAAAAAGTTGAGCGTGATCAACATCACCGGGCTCACAAATCCCTCATGTCTCCCCGAAACGCCTCCACGCGAGAGTTAATCCTTTTCCAAGGATCTTCTAACAGCCCATCATGTTGTCGATCTCTGCGCAGTCGCGCCGATCCCACCCCTCCCGTGGAGACCTCTACATGCCTCTGCCCGCCCACCCGCCGTTCTCCCGACGGCGGAGAACCTCGCCTGCCCGCCTGGTCGCCCAGGCTGCCGCCCTCGCCCTGACCGCCGCTCTCGCCTCCCCCGTCGCCGCCTTCGCGGCACCCGCGCCCGCGCCGTCGATCACCCAGCTGATCGCCGCCGGCGCCGCCGCCCACGCGGGCGACCAGCCGCCCGCCTCGGAGGCGGACAAGGCGATCGCGCAGGCGAGGAAGACCGGCAAGAACGTCCCCGTGCCGTCGCTGACCACCGAGTACTCGGACACTGTCGCGACCCCGCAGGGCCACCTGACGCAGACTCAGCACGTCGACCAGCAGCGCATCAAGCACGGCAGTGACTGGGTCACCCTGGACCCGACGCTCGCCCGCGCCGCCAACGGGTCGCTGCAGCCGAAGGCCTCCGCCTCAGCGCTCACGCTGTCCGGCGGCGGCAAGGGCCCGCTGGCCACCATGACCACCTCGGACGGCAAGCAGCTGTCGATCGCGGCACCCTTCGCGCTGCCGACGCCCACCGTGAATGGCGCCACCGCCGTCTACCCGAACGTCACCCCCGGCACCGACCTGCAGGTCACCACCACCGGGGCCGGCGGCTTCTCCACCGTCCTGGTGATCAAGAACGCCCAGGCCGCCGCCGACCCGGCGCTGAAGAAGCTGCACTGGGCCACCACCACCAAGGGCGTGACGGTCCGCACCGACAGTGCCGGCAACCTCGCCGCGGTGGACTCCTCGGGCAAGCCGGCCTTTGCCGCGCCCGCCCCCACGATGTGGGACTCCAGCACGGCCCCCGCGCCCGCGGGCCACCCGGCCGCCCTCGCCGCCGGCAGCGACGCCGCCGCTGCGCCGAGCCCGGCGCCCGTCGCCGACAGCAGCACCGCGCAGCACCCGGGCCTGCTCGCCAAGACGGCGCCGCTCGCGGTGGCCGCCTCGGGCAACGGGATCGACCTGACCCCGGACCAGTCCCTGCTGAGCAACCCGGGCCTGAAGTTCCCGGTCTTCGTCGACCCGAGCTGGCAACCGGCCACCGCGGCCCTGCAGTCCTGGACCTGGGTGCAGACCGGCAGCAACTCCTCGCACTTCCGCGAGGCCAACCCGCACCTGGGCGTCGGTATCTGCGCCCAGTACCCGAACGGCGGCAGCTGCTCGCCGTCGATCACCTACCGGTCGTTCTACCAGTTCGACATCACCGGCTTCGCCGGCGCGGTGATCAACAGCGCCGCGCTCACCGCCAACCAGTACAGCAGCGCCGACTGGAACTGCAGCACGCAGTACCCGGTGGACCTGTACACCACCGACGGAATCGACAGCGGCACGGTCTGGGACAACCAGCCCGGCAACGCCACGAAGATCGCCACCCAGCAGTTCGGCGGCTCCGGGCACAGCGGCTGCGGCAACGAGGTCAGCGCCCAGTACGACGTGACCGGCACGTTCCAGTCGTACGCCTCCCGCTCGGCGGGGACGATCACGTTCTCGCTGCGCGGCGACGAGAGCAACGACTACGCGCTCAAGTTCTTCGACTACTCGCCCTCGCTGGCCGTCACCTACGACCGGACGCCGAACCCGCCGACCAACCCGTACGCGTACCCGCACCCGACGACCGTCAGCCCGGCCCAGACCAACGAGGGCTGCGGCACCGGCTACGGCTGGCTGGGCGCAGGGACCAACCTGGCCGGGACCGTCACGTTGAACGCGACCGTCTCCAGCCCGGTGCAGTCCCAGCTCTACAGCTGGACGCACATCTGGGACGACACCGTCCCGAGCGTCAGCATGCCCTCCGGCTACTCACCGCTGGTGGCCAGCGGCAGCAACGCCTCGTTCCAGCTGCCGGGCAACACCCTGCAGAACGGCCACCTCTACACCTACAGCAGCTTCGCCGCCGACCAGCTCAACGGCGTCGGCTGGGCCGGCCCGACGCCGGGCTGCAGCTTCGGGGTCGACCTCACCCCGCCGACCATCAGCTTCCCCACCTCGGTCAGCGACCTGAACAACTACTTCCCGCCGTCCGGCAACGGTCAGACCACCAACCTGTGGGCCGGCCAGCGCGGTTACGTCCCCTTCACGGCAACCGACCCCGCACCCGGCGCCGGCTTGATCAGCTCCGGCCTGGCCTGTGCCCGCTGGGGCTGGGACCCGCAGCTGGCCGGTGACCAGTGGCAGTGCGGCGGTGCGATGCCGCAGAACGCCATCCAGGTGGTGCCCGGCCACTGGGGGACCAACATCCTCTACGTGCAGGTCGAGGACAACGCCGGCAACTACTCGGGGATCGGCCAGTACTCCTTCTACGCGCCGTGGAACCCCAACGGCCCGGCCCCGGTCTTCGGTGACGTCACGGGCGACAGCGTCCCCGACATCGTGACCCCGGACAGCAACGGCAACCTGCGCGCCTACAACGTGCCCGGCAACCCGATCGCCACCAGCAACACCTCCGGGGTGCTGGCCGCGGACACCGCGCACAGCCCCAACGGCCTCTCCTGGGCCAACACCCAGATCAGCCACCGCGGCAGCTTCACCGGCGGCAAGGCGATCGACGACCTGGTCGCCCACGAGCCGGGCAGCTCGCAGCTCTACGTCTACGGCAACCCGGGTGACACCGGGGCGTACGGCAAGTTCGACAAGCACACCCTGCTCGCCAAGCCGGCCTGCGTGGACAACGCCGCCCAGACCAACTGCGTTGGCTACGACGCCAAGGACTGGTCCACCACCGAGGCGATCGCCGCGCTCGGCGACCCCAGCAGCACCGGCCTCGACACGAGCAAGCACTTCCTGAACCGCACCTCGCTGGTCACCGAGGAGGACAACGCCTCCGGCGGCGCCGACCTCTGGTACTACCCCGTGGTCTCGGACAACACGCTCGGCCAGCCGGTCCGCCTCTCGGGCGACTTCAACTGGAAGGGCTGGGATCTGATCTCCCCCGGCGACTGGGCCGGCCAGGGCCAGCCGGGCCTGTGGGCCCGCAACCGCTCCACCGGTGAGCTGCGCGGCTACACCTTCAGCAAGGCCACCCAGGTCAGCGGCACGGACCGGTTCAACAACCCGATCACCTGGTACACCCTCGCCTCCATCGCCACCACCAGCACCATCGGCAGCGTCGCCGCGAGCGACCGGCCGTACATCGGCTCGGACGGCGACATCTCCGGCAACGGCCACCCCGGCCTGTGGACCGTCAACACGAGCCGCGGCATCGAGGCCTGGGACGGCGTGCCGGCCGGCACCGCGGCCAACCCGGGCTACACCTGGCAGCACGGCCCGTACAGCGCCGGCACCACCAGCACCGCGGACATCTGGCCGCTGAACGGTACCGGCGCGGACACCGGCGCCGTCAACGCCATCCAGACGCCCGGCAACTCCACCTGGACCGCCAACCACGCGGGCACCGCCAACGGCGCGGCCTCGTTCAACGGCAATGTGATGGGTACCGCGCTCAACCCGACCTGGGGCAAGTACACCCTGGCCGCCGGCATGAACCTCTCCTCCGGCCAGCGCGTCAGCGCACTGACCAGCACGCTGACCATGCAGCCCGACGGCAACCTGGTGCTGGCCGCGGCCAACTCGCCCATCCCGCTGTGGGCCTCGGGCACCTTCGGGCACCCGGGCGCGATCGCGAAGATGCAGTCCGACGGCAACTTCGTCATCTACGACACCAACAACAACGCGCTGTGGTCGACCGTGACGAACGGCAACAGCGGCAGCACCATAGCCCTGCAGAGCGACCACAACCTGGTGGTCTACAGCGCCACCGGCTCCCCGCTCTGGAACAGCAACACCTTCAACGCCACCTTCAACGGGCCGATTCCGGTGGCGGCCTCCGGCCCGTCCGTCGACACCTCCAACAGCTACACGCTGGCTGCCTGGGTCAGGGTCAACGGGGACACCAACAACGACCAGACCTTCGTGTCGCAGAACGGCGACACCGTCCCGTCGCTCAGCCTCACCTACCGCAAGTACAACAACTCCTGGGTGGTCTTCGCCCCCGGCGAGGACGACAGCAACGCCACGTGGTACTGCGCGGGAACCGGTAGCAACACCGCGACCTACAACACCTGGACCCACCTGGTCGCCACCTACGACACCGGGACCCACGCGCTGACCCTGTACGTCAACGGCCAGTTCGCGGGGTCCACCACCCAGCCCACGCCGTGGGGCGCCAACCGGCAGCTGACCGTCGGCGAGGCCCTGTTCAACAACGCCACCAGCGTGGTCAACAAGCTGAACGGGGCGGTGAGCGACATCCGCAGCTACCCCTACGCGCTCACGCCGCAGCAGGTCACCGCCATGTACAACGGCAGCTGACCAGCCGGCTGAAAAACGGGGGTGCCCAGGACCGGATCCGGTCCTGGGCACCCCTTCGTCGTGCGGTCGCTCAGATGTCGCGGAAGGTCTCGATCTGGGCGCCGATGGAGTTGAGGCGCTCGGCGAGCTCCTCGTAGCCGCGGTTGATCACGTAGACGTTGCGCAGCACCGAGGTGCCCTCGCTGGCGAGCATCGCGAGCAGGACCACGACGGCCGGGCGCAGGGCCGGCGGGCAGATCATCTCGGCGGCCCGCCAGCGGGTCGGCCCCTCGACCAGGACCCGGTGCGGGTCCATCAGCTGCACGTTGGCGCCGAGCCTGGTCAGCTCGGTGAGGTAGATCGCGCGGTTGTCGTAGACCCAGTCGTGGATCAGCGTGGAGCCGTGCGCGGTGGCGGCGATGGCCGCGAAGAACGGCACGTTGTCGATGTTGATGCCGGGGAAGGGCATCGGGTGGATCTTGTCGATCGGCGAGGTCAGCTTGGACGGCCGGATGGTGAGGTCGACCAGCCGGGTGCGGCCGTTGTCGGCCGGGTACTCCGGGCTGCGGTCGTAGTCCAGGCCCATCTCCTCCAGGACCGCGAGCTCGATCTCCAGGAACTCGATCGGCGCGCGGCGGACCGTCAGTTCCGAGGAGGTGACGACGGCGGCGGCCAGCAGGCTCATCGCCTCGACCGGGTCCTCGGAGGGCGCGTAGTCCACGTCGCAGGTGATCTGGGCCAGGCCGTGCACGGTGAGGGTGGTGGTGCCGATGCCCTCGATCCGCACGCCGAGGCGCTCCAGGAAGAAGCAGAGGTCCTGGACCATGTAGTTGGGGCTGGCGTTGCGGATGATGCTCACGCCGTCGTGCCGGGCCGCGGCCAGCAGGGCGTTCTCGGTCACCGTGTCGCCGCGCTCGGTCAGCACGATCGGCCGGTCGGGGCTGACGGTGCGGTCGACCGAGCCGTGGTAGATGCCGGTGGTCGCGGTGACCTCCAGGCCGAAGCGGCGCAGCGCGGCCATGTGCGGCTCGACGGTGCGGGTGCCGAGGTCGCAGCCGCCGGCGTAGGGGAGCTTGAAGCGATCGACCCGGTGCATCAGCGGGCCGAGGAACATGATGATCGAGCGGGTGCGGCGGGCGGCGGCGACGTCCATCGCGTCCAGGTCCAGGACGGCGGGCGGGGTGATCTCCAGGTCGCTGCCGTCGTTGATCCAGCGGGTGCGGACGCCGATGCTGTTGAGCACCTCCAGGAGGCGGTAGACCTCCTCGATCCGGGCCACCCGGCGCAGCGTGGTGCGACCGGTGGTCAGCAGCGAGGCGCAGAGCAGGGCGACACAGGCGTTCTTGCTGGTCTTGACGTCGATGCTGCCGGAGAGCCGACGCCCGCCGACCACCCGCAGGTGCATCGGGCCGGCGTAGCCCAGCGAGACGATCTCGCTGTCCAGCGCCTCACTGATCCGGGCGATCATCTCAAGGCTGATGTTCTGCCCGCCGTTCTCGATCCGGTTGACGGCGCTCTGACTGGTCCCCAGAGCTGTGCCGAGCTCTGCCTGCGTCCAGCCGCGGTGCTTGCGGGCGTCGCGGATGAGCTTGCCGATGCGTGCGAGATAGTCCTCTGCCATGGGCCAGACGATATCTCATGGATGAGATACGACTGCGGGCGGTACCCCCAAACGGGGGACCGCCCGCAGTCGTGAGCGACTGTCAGCCCTCATGCTGTCAGCCCTGCTGCATGACCTCCGGCTCGTGACGGCGCAGCAGGCGCAGCACGAGGAAGGCGAGGCCCACCGAGATGACGACCAGCGCGCCGGCATTGATCGCCCAATGCAGCACGCTGTGGCTCCACATCGCGTCGCGGTGGTCATTCTGCGGGTGCAGCGGGTCGTGGTCGAAGGGGACCATCAGGTGACTGAGGTTCAGCGTGGTGCCGACCACGCCGACTCCCCAGCGGGCCGGCATCAGCCAGGCGAACTGCTCGAGGCCCGGCTTACTGAAGATCTGGAAGAGCACCCCGGTGAAGACCACCTGGATGATCGCGAACATCACCAGCAGCGGCATGGTCTTCTCGCTGGTCTTCACCAGCGCCGAGATGACCAGGCCGAACATCATCGAGGTGAAGCTGAGCAGGATCAGACCGATCGCCATCTCGACGGCCGGGGCGTTGGCGAAGATCAGGCCGTGCTCCGGCAGCGTGCGCGGCGCGAAGCCGATCACCGCGATGATGGCGCCCTGCAGGATGCTGAACAGTCCCAGGACGACGATCTTCGAGACCAGGTACGCCGACCGGGACAGGCCGGTGGCGCGTTCTCGTTCGTAGATCGCCCGTTCCTTGATCAACTCGCGGACCGAGTTGGCCGCCCCGGAGAAGCAGGCGCCGATCGCCAGGATCAGCAGGATCGTGCCGGCCTGGCCGTTGAACCCCTGCGGGTTGGTGTTCGGACCCAGGCCGAAGCTGTCCGGGATGACGGTGCTCACCCCACCGAGGACGGCCGGCAGCAGCACCGACAGGGCCAGGAAGCCCCGGTCGGCGGCGAGCACCGACATGTAGCGGCGCATCAGCGTCCACAGCTGGGAGCCCCAGCTCTGCGGCTTGGGCGGCTGGATCTGCTCCTGCACGATCGGCGCGGACTGCACCGCGGTCACCGCATCCACGTCGGCCGAGTAGGCCTTGTAGTGCTCGGAGCCGCGGTAGCGGCCGGCCCAGTCGTGGTCCGGGTAGTTCTCGAAGGCCTGGAAGACGTCCGCCCAGGTCTCGTAGCCGAAGAAGTGCAGCGCCTCGGCGGGCGGCCCGAAGTAGGCCACCGACCCACCCGGCGCCATCACCAGCAGCCGGTCGCAGAGCGCGAGTTCGGCCACCGAGTGGGTGACGACCAGGATGGTGCGGCCGTCGTCGGCCAGGCCGCGCAGCATCTGCATGACCTCGCGGTCCATGCCCGGGTCCAGGCCCGAGGTGGGCTCGTCCAGGAAGATCAGCGACGGCTTGGTGAGCAGCTCGAGGGCGACCGAGACGCGCTTCTGCTGGCCACCGGAGAGCGCGGTGATCCGGTTGTCGGCGCGCTTGTCCAGGCGCAGCTCGTAGAGCACCTCGTCGATCCGGCGGGCCCGCTCGGCGGGCTCGGTGTCGCCGGGGAAGCGCAGCCGGGCCGCGTACTTGAGGCCGGTACGGACCGTCAGCTCCTTGTGCAGGATCTCCGACTGCGGCACCAGGCCGATCCGCTGGCGCAGCTCGGCGAACTGCTTGTAGAGGTTGCGGCCGTCGTAGAGCACCTCGCCGCGGTCGGCGGGGCGGTAGCCGGTGAGCGCGCGCAGCAGCGTCGACTTGCCGGAGCCGGAGGGGCCGATCACGGCGACCAGCGACTTCTCCGGCACGCCGAAGCTGACGTCGTTCAGCAGGACCTTCTTGCCGCCCTTGAAGTCGACCTCGACGGTCAGGTGGTGGGCGGAGAAGGAGACCGGGCCGTTGTCGATGAACTCCTGCAGCTGGTCGCCGACCAGCTGGAAGGAGGAGTGTCCGACGGTCAGCCGGTCCTGCGGACCGAGCAGCTGGCGCCGGGTCGGCTGGCCGTTGACGAAGATGCCGTTGTGCGAGCCGAGGTCGACGATCTCGTAGCGGCCGTCCGGCAGTTGGTGCAGCTCGGCGTGGTGGCGGGAGACCTGCAGGTCGGAGACGACCACGTCGTTGTCGAGCGCGCGCCCGATCCGCACGATGCGCATGCCCGCGGTGAGGTTGCGGACCACCGTCGGGTTGCGCTCGCCGGGCCCCTGGGCGCTCATCGGTGCGGGGCTCTGCTGGTGCGGGAAGGGCGGGTTCGCCTGCGGGGGCTGGGCCCACGGCTGCTGGCGGCCGTTGTCCCACTGCTGCTGGACGGGCGGGGCGGGCTGGTGCTGCTGGACGGGCGGGGCGGGCTGGTCCCAACCGGGCGCCGCGGCCTGCCGGTCGGTCTGCGCCTCGTGCCAGCCGGCGGCCGGCGTGGGCACGGGTGCGACGGGCGCGGCCGCCGCGGCCGGGGCGCTGAAGCCGAGCCGGGGGCCGTTCTCGGCGTTGCCGAGGTTGACGACCGTGCCCGGGAGCAGCTGGGCCTGCTGGGTGCGCGCACCGCCCACGAAGCAGCCGTTGGTGCTCCCGTGGTCCTGCAACTGCCAGCCGGCGCCCTCGAACGAGATGGTGGCGTGCCGCCAGGAGATCCTGGGGTCGTCGAACGGGAAGTCCGACTGCGGATCCCTCCCGATGGTGTAGGACTGTCCCGGCTCCAAAGTCCGGTACTGCCCATTGAGCTCAAGTACGAGTTGCGGCACTTTCCGCCTGCCCCGCTCTCTCGGTCCCCCGGTGATCCCCCTGCGGGGAGTGCTGAAATCGCCTCTGACGGGGGGTAATCATTCCAGCTCCCGGTGAACGGCGGAAAGTCGACCCCGTGGACTGTGACCAGGCGGCAACGTTGTCACCATCTGTTAACCGTCCACGGGACGGACACCCATGAGCGGGCGGGCGTGTGACCGGTAGCGTGGTCCACACCATGAACACCACTCCCCCGCAGCCCCGGACTGCCGACGACGAGCGCACTCTGCTGGTCAAGGTGTTCGGCAAGGACCGTCCTGGTATCACCACCGGCCTGTTCGCCACGCTGGCCGAGTTCGGCGTCGACGTCATCGACCTCGAACAGGTGGTCACGCGTGGCCGGATAACGCTCTGCGCGCTGGTGACCCCACCGGCCGGCGGCGCTCCGGGTGCCGAGGGCGCGCTGCGCGCCACGGTGCACCGGTGGGCCGAGGAGCTCAGACTCCAGACCGAGATCATCTCCGGCACCGGCGACAACCGGCCGCGCCGCGAGGGCCGCTCGCACGTCACCGTGCTCGGCCACCCGCTGACCGCCGCCGCGGTCTCGGCGCTGGCCGCCCGGATCACCGAGGCGGACGGCAACATCGACCGGATCTTCCGCCTGGCCAAGTACCCGGTGACGGCCGTCGAGCTGGCCGTCTCCGGTGTGGCGACCGAACGGCTGCGGGCGGCGCTGGCGCTGGAGGCCGCCGTCCAGCGCGTGGACATCGCGGTGGTCGCGGCCGGCCTGGAGCGCCGGGCCAAGCGGCTGGTGGTGATGGACGTGGACTCCACGCTCATCCAGGACGAGGTGATCGAGCTCTTCGCGGCGCACGCCGGCTGCGAGGCCGAGGTGGCCGAGGTGACGGCGGCCGCGATGCGCGGCGAGCTGGACTTCGCCGAGTCGCTGCGGGCCCGGGTGTCACTGCTGGCCGGTCTTGACGCCGGGGTGGTGGAGAAGGTCCGCACCGAGGTCCGGCTCACGCCGGGGGCGCGCACGCTGATCCGTACGCTCCAGCGGCTCGGCTACCAGGTGGGGATCGTCTCCGGCGGGTTCACCCAGGTCACCGACTACCTGGTGGAGCTGCTGGGCCTGGACTTCGCCGCGGCCAACACCCTGGAGGTCGAGGACGGCCGGTTCACCGGCCGGGTCACCGGGGAGATCGTCGACCGGGCCGGCAAGGCCCGCTGGCTGACCCGGTTCGCCGAGCAGGCCCGGGTGCCGCTGGAGCAGACGGTGGCGATCGGCGACGGGGCGAACGACCTCGACATGCTGAACGCGGCCGGGCTCGGGGTGGCGTTCAACGCCAAGCCGGTGGTCCGCGAGGCCGCCGACACCGCCGTCAACGTGCCGTTCCTTGACACCGTGCTCTACCTGCTGGGGATCACCCGCGACGAGGTCGAGGCGGCGGACGAGCTGCACGGCACGCCGCCGGAGTAGCAAGCCCTGGGCCGGGGGGAGCCCCCGGCCCAGGGCTCTCTCAGTCCTGCGGGGGCACGTAGAACGAGACCAGCCGGGCCACGCCCGGCTCGACCGACTTCCAGGATCCGTCGAAGGCCAGCACCGCGACGGACGCGGTGGGGAAGCCGCCCTGGCGCAGCCGGGCCAGCTCGTCGCCCATGCTCTCGTCGCCGGCCAGCACCTCGGTCAGGTTCTGCACCCCCGGGTTGTGGCCCACCAGGAGCACATCGCCGACCTCGTCGGGGGTCTCCTTGAGCACCTCGATGATCTCGCCGGCCGAGGCATCGTAGATCCGATCCTCGAAGACGATCTTGTGCGGGCGCTCCGGCAGCTCGTGCGCGACCAGCTTCCAGGTCTCCCGGGTGCGCAGCGAGGTGGAGCAGAGCACGTAGTCGGGGGCGATCCCCGAGTCGGCCAGCCAGCGGCCGGCGGCCGGCGCCTGATGCCGACCGCGGTCGGCGAGCGGGCGCTCGTGGTCGGCCACCTGGGGCCAGTCGGCCTTCGCGTGCCGGAGCACAATGATCCTGCGGGACGTGTCGACGCTCATTGCGTCAGCTTCGCAGAAAACGCGGACGGTGGCGCGGCGCTCCGGTCGGCCGCCACTCTCAGGAGTGGCGCCCTGACCGGACGTCAGCCGCGTGGCCGTCCACGCGGGCCCGGCTGCGGGCTCAGCCCATCGACTGGGCGATGGTGGCGATGATCGAGACGACGACGACGATACCGAGGATCAGGCCCATCAGCTGGAGCAGCTTCTTCTGGCCGTTCGGGGGATTGGGTTCGAGAACAGGCATAACGGGAGTTTCGCACCTCCACACACTCCCCCGGCTCCCGGGGTCGCCCCTTTGGCCTCTCCTTGACCGGTCCTACGCGACCTCGTCCTCGATGTGCCGGGCGCGGGCCGCGCGCAGGCCGATCAGCAGCTGCGGGACCAGCAGGACGGCCAGGAAGCCGAGCGGCAGGTACCAGCCGCCGGTGCCCTGGTAGAGCATGCCGATCAGGATCGGGCCGGGGATGGAGATCAGGTAGCCGAGACCCTGGGCGAAGGCGGAGAGCTGGGCCACCCCGCCGCTGGTCCGGGCGCGCAGGCCGATCATCGTCAGGGTGAGCGGGAAGGCGCAGTTGGACAGGCCCACCAGGACCGCCCACAGCCAGGCACCCCCGGCGGGCGCGATGGCCAGGCCGAGGTACCCGGCGATGCCGAAGCCGGCCAGCGCCACCACGAACGCCCGCTGGTCGGTGCGCCGGGCCGCCCACTGCGGCAGCACGAAGGAGACCGGCACGCCGATCGCCATGGTGACCGCCAGCAGCAGGCCCGAGGTCGCGGCCGAGAGCCCGGCGTCCTGGTACATCTGCGGCATCCAGCCCATCGTGGCGTAGGCGCTGGTGGCCTGCAGACCGAAGAAGCAGGCCAGCGCCCAGGCGGTCCGGCTGCGCAGGATCGGCAGCTTGGCCGCGGCCGGGGCAGCGGCGCCGGCGGTCCGCCGGCCGTCGCGGCGCAGCACCAGGGTGACCAGCCAGAGCAGCACGGCCAGCGCGCCGGCCACCGCCCAGACGCCCAGGCCGACCCGCCAGCTGCCGCCCAGCGCCTTGGTCAGCGGCACGGTGACGGCAGCCGCCAGCGCGGTACCGGCCGACAGGGACATCGAGTAGAGGCCGATCATCGGGCCGACCCGGTCGGGGAAGTAGCGCTTGATCACCACCGGGATGAGCACGTTGGAGACCGCCACCCCGGCCAGCGCGAGCGCGGTCAGCAGCAGGAAGACCGCGGTACCGCCGGCGAAGGAGCGGGCCAGCAGGCCGGCGGTGATCGCGCCCATGCCGGCCGTGACCACCACCGTGGGGCCGAAGCGGCGGGAGAGCGCGGGGGCGGCGAAGCCGAAGAGCGCGAAGCAGACCGAGGGCACGGCGGTGAGCAGCCCGGCGACGGCGGCGCTCATCCCGAGGTCGGCGCGGACCCGTTCCAGCAGCGGCCCGAGGCTGGTGACCACCGGGCGCAGATTGAAGGCGGCCAGCGCGATGGCGGCCGCCAGCAGCCAGCCCAGCGCTCGGGCGTGCCGTTCGGGGCGGGCCTCGGGGGTGGTTGCGGGTGCGGGAGCGGACGCGGGTGCGGAGGTGGTCACCGGCTCGGTGGGGGTGGTTGCTGCTGTCGCCATGAGCATCATCATAGAATGATGGGATGAATTAGTGAACCAGGGATCACCAGGGATCCCGACCGAACGCCCGCGCAGGGGGAGGAAGATAGTGCCTGGCACCTCCACCCTCACGACCAAGGAGCACCATGACCCTGTCCTCGCCCCGGCGCGCCCCGCTGGCCGATCAGGTGATCGCCCAGCTGCGGGCCCAGATCATCTCGGGCGAGTGGCCGGTCGGCTCACGCATCCCGACCGAGGTGGCGCTGGTCGAGCAGCTGGGGGTGGCCCGCAACACGGTCCGCGAGGCCGTCCGGGCACTGGCGCACAACGGGCTGCTGGACATCCGCCAGGGCTCGGGGACGTATGTGCTGGCCACCAGCGAGCTGGCCGGCGTGATGCACCGCCGCTTCCCGGACGCCGAGCAGTCGCAGGTCGCCGAACTGCGCTCGGCGCTGGAGGCCTCCGCGGCGGCGCTGGCCGCCGCCCGGCGCACCGACCGGGACCTCGAGCTCATGGAGGCGGCGCTCGCGCGGCGCGAGGAGGCCTGGTTCGGCGGGGACCCGGAGGTCTTCGTCCAGGCCGACGCGGCCTTCCACCAGACCGTGGTGGCCGCCGCCCACAACGACGTGCTGGCCGTGCTCTACGCGGACCTCGGCGAGGTGCTGCGCGCGCACCTGCGCCAGGACGTCGGCCCGGTGCTCTCCCCCGACCGCTATATCGGGCACGACCAGATCCTCGCGGCGATCCGGGCCGGCGACGCGGCGACGGCCTCGATGGAGTCGGCGGACGTGATCGGCGCCTGCGGCCGGGCCGACGCGGCCGTACGGTCCGCGCCCGCGCCCGCAGCCACGCCCGCGGAGGACTGACGGCACGCCGCAGCCCCGGCCACCCGTAGGCGGCCGGGGCTGCGAGGAGCGGGCGGGTCAGGCGCCGATCGCGTGCAGACCGCCGTCGACGTGGACGATCTCGCCGGTGGTCTTCGGGAACCAGTCCGAGAGCAGCGCGACGACGCCGCGGCCGGCCGGCTCCGGGTTGGAGATGTCCCACTTCAGCGGGGAGCGCTGGTCCCAGGTGGCGGCCAGGTCCTCGAAGCCCGGGATGGACTTGGCGGCCATCGAGCCGATCGGGCCGGCCGAGACCAGGTTGACGCGGATGTCGCGCTCGCCCAGGTCGCGGGCCAGGTAGCGGGAGGTGGCCTCCAGCGCGGCCTTGGCCGGGCCCATCCAGTCGTACTTCGGCCAGGCGAACTGCGCGTCGAAGGTCAATCCGACCACTGCGCCGCCGTCCTGCATCAGCGGCAGGCAGGCCATCGTCAGTGCCTTCAGCGAGTACGCCGAGACCTGCATGGCCGTGGCCACCGACTCCCACGGCGTGTTCAGGAAGTTGCCGCCGAGGGCGTCCTGCGGCGCGAAGCCGATCGAGTGCACGACACCGTCCAGCGTCGGCAGCACCTCGCGGACCCGGTCCGCCAGCGAGTCGAGGTGCTCGCTGTTGGAGACGTCCAGCTCCAGCACCTGGACCGGCTTCGGCAGGCGCTTGGCGATCCGCTCGACCAGCGAGAGCCGGCCGAAGCCGGTCAGGATGATCTCCGCGCCCTGCTCCTGGGCCAGCTTGGCGGTGTGGAAGGCGATCGAGGACTCCAGCAGGACGCCCGTGATCAGGATCCGCTTGCCCTCAAGAATTCCGCTCATGTCAGTGACCCATGCCCAATCCGCCGTCTACGGGAATGACGGCTCCGGTGATGTACGCCGCCTCGTCCGAGGCGAGGAAGCGCGTGGTGGAGGCGATCTCGGCAGGCGTGGCGTACCGGCCGAGCGGCACTCCCGCGACGATCTCCTTGCGGCGCTCCTCGCTGAGCACCGCGGTCATGTCGGTGTCCACGAAGCCGGGCGCGACCACGTTGACGGTGATGTTGCGCGAGCCGAGCTCGCGGGCCAGCGAACGGGCGAAGCCCACCAGGCCGGCCTTGGAGGCCGCGTAGTTGGCCTGCCCCGGCGAGCCCAGCAGGCCGACCACCGAGGAGATCAGCACGATCCGGCCCTTGCGCGCCCGCAGCATCTTCGACGAGGCGCGCTTGACCACCCGGAAGGTACCGGTGAGGTTGGTGTCGAGCACCGAGGTGAAGTCGTCCTCGGACATCCGCAGCAGCAGGGTGTCCTTGGTGATGCCGGCGTTGGCGATCAGCACCTCGACCGCGCCGTGCTTCTCCTCGATCTCGGTGAACGCCGCGTCCACCTGAGCGGTGTCGTTGACGTCGCAGCGGACCGCGAGCACGTCGTACTTGGCGAGTTCGGCGGGCACCTCGCCGGAACGGCTGGTGATGGCGACCTTGTCACCCGCCTCGGCGAAGGCTTGGGCGATGGCGAGGCCGATGCCCCGGTTTCCTCCGGTGACGAGAACCGAGCGGCTCAACGATCCACCTCTCCCTTAGTCGTGGTCCCAGTAGTGGGAACGTACGCACTGTGACGCTATCGGTCGGGTCCGGACCACGACGAATCCAGCTTCCACAGGTGATCCGGTGCGGTTCTGTGGCCTTCCGACAATTGCGGTCGACCGGCTCCGCCTGCCTAACGGATCGGGGGTACCCTCCGCCGGGGAACAACCGGGCAGACCGTACCCGTTGCCTTCTCGGTGCGCAGACCCCGCGCCCCACCCCACCACGCGACCACTAGCAAGGGCGGATCCCCGATGAGCGAGGCAAACCCCCGGGCCACCAGGAGTCGGAGCCGGCTGCTCACCCTGACCGCGCTGGCCGCCGGAGCAGGCGCGGCGACCTGGGCGCTGCGGGACGTCCCGGCGGCCTTCGGCCGACGGCCCGACGCCGAGCGCGACGCCCGGATCCGGACCTCCCCGCAGTACGCCGACGGCACCTTCCACAACGCCCCCTCCCAGCTGGCCCGCGCCTCGGTCGGCATGCCGAGCGTGGACCGCTCCACCGTGCGCCGGATGCTCTTCGAGCGCGAGGGCCGCACCCCCGTGCGCCCGGTGCCGACCGTGCGCTCCGGCGACGACCCGCGCCGGCCGGCCCCGCAGGGCGTGGAGATCACCTGGTACGGCCACGCCTCGGCGCTGGTGGAGATCGAGGGCGCCCGGGTGCTGCTCGACCCGATGTGGAGCGACCGCTGCTCGCCCTCCGCGCACCTGGGCCCCAAGCGGCTGCACCCGGTGCCGGTGGAGCTGGAGGAGCTGCCGCCGGTGGACGTGGTGCTGATCTCGCACGACCACTACGACCACCTGGACATGGACACCGTCCGGCGCCTGGTGCGCAGCCAGTCCGCGCCGTTCGCCGTGCCACTGGGCATCGGCGGCCACCTGCGCCGCTGGGGCGTGCCGGAGCACCGGATCATCGAGCTGGACTGGAGCGAGACCTGCACGCTGGGCGACCTGACCGTCACGCTCACCTCCGCGCACCACTTCTCCGGCCGCGCGCTGACCCGCAACACCACGCTCTGGGGCTCCTGGGTGATCGCCGGGCCGACCCGCAAGGTCTTCTACACCGGCGACTCCGGCTACTTCGAGGGCTATGCGGCGATCGGCGCCGAGCACGGCCCCTTCGACGCCTCGCTCGTCCAGATCGGCGCCTACGACGAGGCCTGGGCCGACATCCACATGACGCCCGAGGACGCGGTGCTGGCACACCGGGACCTGGGCGGCGGGCTGCTCGTCCCGGTGCACTGGTGCACCTTCAACCTGGGCCTGCACCCGTGGGCCGAGCCCGTCGAGCGGCTGCTCGCGGAGGCCAAGGCGCAGGGCGTGGCGGTGGCCGTGCCACGCCCGGGCGAGCGGGTCGACGTCGCCAACCCGCCCGAGCTGGAAGGCTGGTGGGAGGGGCTGGCCTGACGGGCCGCCACGCGGGGCCGCAATCGGCTGGCCGAAACGGGAACGGCAGGACATGATGCGGTGCGGGCCACCCTCCCCGCAGTGGCCCGAGTGGCCCGTACCGCCGATCCTCACCTCCAGGGAGCCCGATGCCGCCGACATCCCGCAGCGCCTCGCCGGCCCAGCACGCCGTCGACCCGCTCTTCCTCGCGCTGCCGCTGCGGCAGCTGGCCGACGCGGCGCTGAGCCGGGCCAGAGAGCTGGGCGTCACCCATGCCGACTTCCGCTGCGAGCGGGTCCGCAGCGCCGCCTGGCAGCTGCGCGACGCCCGGCCGAGCGGCAGCTCCGACACGGTCCAACTGGGCTTCGCGGTACGGGTCCTGGTGAACGGCGCGTGGGGCTTCGCGGCCGGCGTGGACCTCAATCCGCAGGCCGCCGCGCTGGTGGCCGAGCAGGCCGTCGCGGTCGCCCGGCTCTCCGCCGAGGTGAGCCGGGCGGCCGGAGGAGGAGACCTCGTCGAACTGGCGGACGAGCCGGTGTACGCCGACGTCAGCTGGGTCTCCTCCTACGAGATCAACCCCTTCGACGTCCCCGACGCCGAGAAGACCGCGCTGCTGGCCGACTGGAGCAGCCGGCTGCTGGCCGCCGAGGGTGTCTCCCATGTGGACGCCTCGCTGCTGACGGTGCAGGAGAACAAGTTCTACGCCGACACCGCCGGCACCATCACCACACAGCAACGGGTGCGGCTGCACCCGGAGTTCGACGCCACCTCGGTCGACGAGCGGACCGGCGCCTTCGAGTCGATGCGCACCGTGGCACCGCCGGTCGGCCGCGGCTGGGAGTACCTGCACGGCACCGGCTGGGACTGGCAGGGCGAGTTGGATCGGCTGCCCGAGTACCTGGCCGAGAAGGTCAAGGCGCCCAGCGTCGAGGCCGGCCGCTACGACCTGGTGATCGACCCCACCAACCTCTGGCTCACGATCCACGAATCGATCGGCCACGCCACCGAGTTGGACCGCGCGCTGGGCTACGAGGCCGCCTACGCGGGCACCTCGTTCGCCACCTTCGACCAACTCGGCACCCTCAAGTACGGCTCCGAGCTGATGCATGTCACCGGTGACCGCACCGCCGAGCACGGCCTGTCCACCATCGGCTACGACGACGAGGGGGTGGCCACCCAGTCCTGGGACCTGGTCACCGGCGGCATCCTGACCGGCTACCAACTGGACCGCCGGATGGCGAAGTTGAAGGGCCTGGGCCGCTCCAACGGCTGCGCCTTCGCCGACTCCCCCGAGCACGTCCCGGTGCAGCGGATGGCCAACGTCTCGCTGCAGCCCGCCGCCGACGGCCCGGACACCGAGGGCCTGTTCGCGGGCGTCGAGCGGGGGCTCTACATCGTCGGGGACCGCTCCTGGTCGATCGACATGCAGCGCTACAACTTCCAGTTCACCGGCCAGCGCGCGTACTTGATCCGGGGCGGACGCCTCGCCGGACAGGTGAAGGACTTCGCCTACCAGGCGACCACCACCGACTTCTGGGGCTCGATGACCGCGGTGGGCGGCCCGCAGACCTATCTGCTGGGCGGTGCTTTCAACTGCGGCAAGGCCCAGCCGGGCCAGGTCGCGGCAGCCGGACACGGCTGCCCGTCGGCGCTCTTCCAGGGCGTCTCGGTGCTCAACACGCAGCAGGAGGCGGGTCGCTGATGTCCGGTACGAACTCTCCCCACACCCTGGTGGAGCGCGCGCTGGAGCTCTCCCGGGCAGACGGCTGCGTCGTCCTGGTCGACGAGAGCACCACCGCCAACCTGCGCTGGGCCGACAACGCGCTGACCACCAACGGCGTCACCCGCGGGCGCCGGCTGACCGTGATCGCCACCGTGGACGGCTCCGAGGGCACCGCCTCCGGCGTGGTCGCCCGCGAGGCGGTCACCCTCGACGACGTCGAGGAGCTGGTCCGCGCCGCCGAGGCCGCCGCCCGCGCCGCGGGACCGGCCGAGGACGCCCGGCCGCTGGTGCTGCCTGCCGGGCCGGCCTCCGCGGAGTTCACCGGCGAGGCGGCCGAGACCTCCATCGACGTCTTCCGCTCCTTCGCCCCCGCGCTCGGCTCGGCCTTCGCCCGGGCCCGCTCGGCCGGCCAGGCGCTCTACGGTTTCGCGCAGCACGAGCTGACCTCGACCTACCTGGGCAGCTCCAGCGGCCTGCGACTGCGCCACGACCAGCCCACCGGCACGGTCGAGTTGAACGCGAAGGCCGCAGGATCGTCGGCCTGGGCCGGTACCTCCACCCGGGACTTCCGCGACGTCGACGTCGAGGCGCTGCACGCCGGGCTCGGCGAGCGGCTCAGCTGGGGCAAGCGCCGGATCGACCTGCCGGCCGGACGCTACGAGACGCTGCTGCCGCCCACCGCCGTCGCGGACCTGATGATCAGCCTGCACTGGGCGATGGGCGCCCGGGACGCGGTCGACGGCCGGACGGTCTTCAGCCGGCCCGGCGGTGCCAGCAAGCTCGGCGAGCGCCTGGCCCGACTCCCGCTGACGCTGCGCTCGGACCCGGCCGAACCCGGTCTGGAGAGCGCGCCGTTCCTGCTGGCGCACTCCTCGGACGCCGACACCTCGGTCTTCGACAACGGCCTGCCACTGGGCCCGACCGACTGGATCCGGGACGGCGAACTGGCCAACCTGATGACCAGCCGGTACACCGGCGCGCTGACCGGGCTGCCGGTGCGGCCGGGCGCCGACAACCTGGTGCTGGAGGGCGCCGACCAGGCCGGCGCCCCGACGCTGGCCGAGATGGTGGCCGGCACCGAGCGCGGGCTGCTGCTCACCTGCCTCTGGTACATCCGCGAGGTCGACCCGGCCACGCTGCTGCTCACCGGCCTCACCCGGGACGGCGTCTACCTGGTCGAGGACGGCCAGGTGGTCGGTGAGGTCAACAACTTCCGCTTCAACGAGTCCCCGGTGGACCTGCTGAGCCGGATCACCGAGGTGGGCCGCACCGAGCGCTGCCTGCCGCGCGAGTGGGCGGACTGGTTCACCAGGGCGGCGATGCCGCCGGTCCGGGTGCCCGACTTCAACATGAGCTCGGTGAGCCAGGCCTCGTGACGATGGACGAGAAGCGGACCGTCAAGGCCTCCAAGCGGCTCTCCCGGATACTCCGGCACGACCCGGGCTCGGTGGGCGTCACGCTGGACGAGGCCGGCTGGGTCCGGGTGGACACCCTGCTCGCCGCGCTCTCCAAGCACGGCGGCGGGCTGAGCCGGGAGCAGCTGGACCACGTGGTGGCGACCAACAACAAGCGGCGCTTCAGCTACTCCGAGGACGGGCACAGCATCCGGGCCAGCCAGGGGCACTCGGTGGAGGTGGACCTCGGTCTCACCGCCACCGAGCCCCCGGCGGTGCTCTACCACGGCACCGCGGAGCGCACGCTGGGGGCGATCTGGAGCGAGGGGCTGCGGCCGATGCGCCGTCAGGACGTCCACCTGTCGGCGGAGTCCGCGACGGCCCTCAACGTCGGCGCCCGGCACGGCCGACCGGTGGTGCTGCAGGTCGACGCGGCGGCGATGAGCGCGGCCGGGCACCTCTTCCGGGTCAGCGCCAACGGCGTCTGGCTAACGGACGAGGTACCGCCGCAGTACCTGTCCCAGCTGGGGGCCTAGCGCGCTGACCATGCGGAGCTCGGCGCCCCGGCCCACCCGGCGCCGGGAAACGTCGTGCCCCACTCTCGTTCGCCGGACAACTGCGGCGTACCGTGAGAGAACCGGGCGAAATCGGTGTCGCACGGGTGGGCACGAAGGCGGCGGAGACGGATGAGCAGGAACGGCGACGGCAGGCAGGTCTTCCGGATCACCGGGGCACGGACCAGCCTCACGGAGGACGTCAGAGGGCGGCAGCGCCGCTATGTGATCTCAATGCTGATCCGCACCGTGTGCCTGCTGCTCGCGGTCGCGCTGTGGAGCGTCCAGCGGTACGTCGCCTGGGGCGCGTTGGTGGCGGCGGTCCTGCTGCCGTACTTCGCGGTGATCATCGCCAACGCCGGCCGCGAGCGGACCCCCGGCCTGCCGAGCACCTTCGACGTGCCGGCCACCACGCCGCTGATGCTGGGCCCCGGCGGCACGGGCGGCGGCGGGGTGAGCAACCGGACGAGCGAGGACGACCGCGACCGCGACCGCTCCGAGGGGGCCACCGGAAGCTGACTCTCCGTACACAAGCCGCTCAGATCGAGATCTGATCGTCATCTAAGCCTTGTCCGAGATGCCCCAATTCATCAGCTTATGACGGATGAAAACCTCAGGAGAACCTCAAATAAATCATGAAAGACCTAGCCACACCCCGCCGTTCCCGTGACATACTGCGTACGCGCTCCGCATCCCCCGTCGGAGTGACGGACCGACGCCGGGCGGCTCCCCCCGTGGCTGCCCGGCGTCGCCATGTCCGCAGCTGACAACGGGTGAGAGACTGTCGATCATGAGCATCGACTTCTTCGGCACCGCGGCGGACGGCCCGGCCGGACCCCCCAAGTGCTCGGCCAAGGCCTGCCGGACCGACGCCGAGTGGGTACTCGTCTGGAACAACCCCAAGCTGCACACCCCCGAGCGCCGCAAGACCTGGCTGGCCTGCGACGAACACCGCGAGCAGCTCTCGCAGTTCCTGAGCGTGCGGGGTTTCCTCAAAGAGGTCGTGGCGCTGGCCGACTTCACCGAGTAGTGCCCCCGGCCCTCCCCGGCTATGCCTGGATGAAGGCGGCCAGATCCCGCTCGATGGCCGCCTTCGGCTTGGCCCCCACGATGGTCTTGACGACCTCGCCGCCCTGGTAGACGTTCAGCGTCGGGATGGACATCACGCCGTACTTGGCGGCGGTCACCGGGTTCTGGTCGATGTTGAGCTTGACGATCTCGATCTGGTCGCCGTACTCGGCCGCGATCGCCTCCAGGCTCGGAGCGATCTGCCGGCACGGGCCGCACCACTCCGCCCAGAAGTCCACCAGGACGGGCTTGTCGCTCTTCAGCACGTCCTGGTCGAAACTCGTGTCGGTAACGCTCTTGAGCGCCATGTGTGCCTCCAGTGGTGACGGGTCCTGTTGCGCCACCCTGCCAGAACCGCACCCCGATCCGCCCCCCGCCAAGTGGGTGTGTCGGACGAATTACGCATCCTCGCCATCCACCACCTGACGCGGGCGCTAGCCGCCGATGGCGGACATCGGGCGGTCGGGCTGGTGGAACTCCGGGTCGTCGATGCCCGCGCCGGCCTTCTTGCCCCACATCGCCACGCGCCACAACTCCGCCAGCTCGGCGTCCGAGGCGCCGCTCCGCAGGGCGGTTCGCAGGTCCGTCTCGCCTGTCGCGAACAGGCAGTTGCGGATCTGGCCGTCAGCGGTGAGGCGGGTGCGGTCGCACGCACGGCAGAACGGACGGGTGACCGAGGCGATCACGCCGACGCTGCCGGGGCCGCCGTCCACCAGCCAGCGTTCGGCGGGGGCCGCACCGCGCTGGGCGGACGGCTCGGGAGTGAGGGTGAAGCGGGCGGAGAGCCGCTCCAGGATCTCCCCGGCGGTGATCATCTGCGAGCGGTCCCAGCCGTGTTGGGCGTCCAGCGGCATCTGCTCGATGAATCTCAACTCGTAGCCGCGCTCCAGGCACCAGCCGAGCAGGTCGGCGGCCTCGTGGTCGTTGATGCCGCGCATCAGCACGGAGTTGAGCTTGACCGGCAGCAGCCCGGCCGACTCGGCGGCGGCCAGCCCGTCCAGCACGTCCTGGTGGCGGTGGCGGCGGGTGAGGGTGTGGAAGGTGTCCGGATCGAGGGTGTCCAGCGAGACGTTGATCCGGTCGAGCCCGGCCTGCCGCAGCGCGTTCGCGGTCCGGGCCAGCCCGATGCCGTTGGTGGTCAGGGACAGCTCGGGGCGCGGTTCGAGCTCCGCGCAGGCCGCGACTATGGACACCAGCCCGGGGCGCAGCATCGGCTCGCCACCGGTGAACCGCACCTCACGCACACCCAGGTCGCGGACGGCGAGTGCGACCAGCCGGACGATCTCCTCGTCGGTCAGCAGGTCGGGCTTGGCCAGCCACTGCAGGCCTTCCTCCGGCATGCAGTAAGTGCAGCGCAGGTTGCACCTGTCGGTCAGCGAGACGCGCAGGTCCACGGCCTGGCGACCGAAGGTGTCTATGAGCACGGTGCGCGCCTTCCCGGGTTGGGGCTGGCCCGGTCCGCACAGCGACGGGCCGGGCCAGCTTAGACCAACCGAAACCCGCGACTCAGTGCGCGCCTAGACCGGTCAGCGATCGAACTTCCAGTTCAGCGTACTTCGCTGGATCAGTGCTCTGCTTCGAGAGCAGTGATCCGGCCCAGCCGAACAGGAACCCGACCGGGATGGAGACCAGGCCCGGATTCTCCAGCGGGAACCAGTGGAAGTCGGCGTGCGGGAAGAGCGAGGCGGACGTCCCGGAGACCACCGGCGAGAAGATCACCAGGGTCACCGAGCTGATCAGCCCGGCATAGACGGAGCTCACCGCGCCGGCGGTGGTGAAGCGCTTCCAGAACAGCGAGTACAGCAGCGTCGGCAGGTTCGCCGAGGCCGCCACCGCGAAGGCCAGCGCGACCACCGCCGCCGTGTTCAGCCGGTCCGCGAAGATGCTCAGCACGATCGCCACCGCGCCGATCGCCACCGCCGCGAGCTTCGCCGAGCCGATCTCCTCCCGCTCACTCGCCCGCCCGCGCCGGATCACGCTGGCGTAGAGGTCATGGGCGAAGGAGGCCGAGGAGGCCAGCGTCAGCCCGGCGACCACGGCCAGGATGGTCGCGAAGGCCACCGCCGAGATCACCCCGAGCAGCACCGCCCCGCCCATCGAGCCCGCGCCGCCGCCCAGTTGCTGGGCCAGCAGCGGGGCCGCGGTGTTGCCGGCCGCGTTGGAGGCCTTGATCGTCTTCGGCCCGACCAGCGCGGCCGCGCCGAAGCCGAGCGCCAGCGTCATCAGGTAGAAGACCCCGATGATGCCGATCGCCCAGAACACCGACTTCCGCGCCACCCGAGCGGTCGGCACGGTGTAGAAGCGGACCAGGATGTGCGGCAGCCCGGCGGTCCCCAGCACCAGGGCCAGACCCAGGCTGATGAAGTCCAACTTGCTGGTCCCGGTGGCGCCGTACTTGAGCCCCGGCGCCAGGAACGCGTTGCCCTTGCCGCTGGCGTGCGCGGCGGCGCCCAGCAGGCTGGAGGGGTCGAAGTCGTACTTGGCCAGCACCAGGACGGTCATCAGCGCGGCGCCCGCGATCAGCAGCACCGCCTTGACGATCTGCACCCAGGTGGTGCCCTTCATCCCGCCGATCACCACGTACAGCACCATCAGTGCGCCGACTCCGACGATCGTCCAGCGCTTGGCGGCGTCCCCCTCGATGCCCAGCAGCAGGGCCACCAGCGAGCCCGCGCCGATCATCTGGGCCAGCAGGTAGAAGACCGACACCACGATGGTGGAGATGCCGGCGGCGGTCCGTACCGGACGTTGTCGCATCCGGAAGGCCAGCACGTCGGCCATGGTGTAGCGGCCGGAGTTGCGCAGCGGTTCGGCGATCAGCAGCAGCGCGACCAGCCAGGCCACCAGGAAGCCGATCGAGTAGAGGAAGCCGTCGTAGCCGAAGAGCGCGATGGCGCCGGCGATGCCCAGGAACGAGGCGGCGGACATGTAGTCGCCGGAGATCGCCAGGCCGTTCTGCAGGCCGCTGAAGCCGCGCCCGCCGGCGTAGAAGTCGGCGGCGTCCTTGGTCTGCCGGCCGGCCCAGACGGTGATGCCGAGAGTGGCGAGCACGAAGGCGCCGAACAGCGCCATGGTCAGCGTGCGGTGGTCACCGGCGGCGGTGGCCAGCGTGAGGGTCGAGCCGATGCCGGGGCTCGCTGCTGCGTTGGGGGTCGAACCGGTCATTCGCCTGCCTCCCGGGGGGTCACGACGGTCGGGTAGCCGTAGCGTTCGCGCAGCCGTGCGGCCGGCGGGTCGAGCCGCTGGTCCGCGAAGCGCGCGTACCAGGCGGCGATGGCGAAGGTGCTGGCGAACTGCAGCAGTCCGAGCACCAGCGCGACGTTGATGTGCCCGAACAGCGTGGCGGCCATGAAGCCGTGCGCGTAGCAGGACAGCAGCACGTACAGCAGGTACCAGAGCAGGAAGCCGGCGGTCACCGGGAAGGCGAAGCTCCGGAACGAGGACCGCAGGGCGCGGAACTCCGCGCTGTCCTCCGGCTGTTCGACTTCCGAGGGGTCGGTCGTGGTGATGGTGCCGTCCGGGGAGGATCCGGGCTGCGGGGGATGGTCCACTCCATCTCTCCTGACGTCTTCGTGTGACATGCCGCGCGGGCAGGGGACGTTGGGACGGTCCGCGCGGTGTTGCACGGGCGGAACACCGCGATGTGATGGGTGTCACAGTCGCCATGCGTGTCGCTGCATGCTAAAAGCGAGCAGGCAGTTGCGAGCAGTAACCGCCTGCATTCAGCTCACTGTCACTCCGACGCGTTGCGAAACTGGCCGGAACACGCCGGTCACCGGCGTTCTTTGGACATGCCAAAGGGGGCGCCACCCGGATCTGGTAGCGCCCCCTTCGGGGACTTGACCACGCTCAAGCCGCAGTCAACGCGGGCCTCACGCCCGGTGCGACGGCCTCGGGCGGGATCTCCGGCGGGATCAGAACGCGATGCGAACCTTCAGCGCGGAGCGGTTGTCCATGGCGCGGTAGCCGTCCGGGACGCCGTCCAGGTCGACCGTCCGGTCGAAGACCAGACCGGGCTCGATCTTCCCGGCGAGCACGTCGGCCAGCAGCTCGGGGATGTACGCCCGGGCCGGGGCGACGCCGCCGCCGAGGGACACATTCCGGCCGAACATCTGACCGATGTCGACGCCCGCGCTGCCGCCGTGCGGCACACCCACATAGCCGACCGCGCCGCCGTCGCGGGCGATCGAGATCGCGGTGCGCATCGACTCCTCGGTGCCCACCGCCTCCAGGACGGAGTGCGCGCCCAGGCCGCCGGTCAGCTCGCGGACCGCCTCGACGGCCGCCTCGCCGCGCTCGGCCACCACGTCGGTGGCGCCGAACTTGCGGGCCAGGTCGGTCCGGGCCTCGTGGCGGCCCAGGGCGATGATCCGCCCGGCACCCAGCCGGTGGGCCGCCAGCACGCCGCACAGTCCGACCGCGCCGTCGCCGACCACGGCGACCGTCGAGCCCGGCCGCACCTTGGCGGCGACGGCGGCATGGTGGCCGGTGGCCATCACGTCGGAGAGCGCCAGCAGGTGGGGCAGCAGCGCCTGGTCGGTGGCCGCGTCCTTGGGCAGCTGCACCAGCGTGCCGTCCGCGAACGGCACCCGCACGGCCTCGCCCTGGCCGCCGTCGGAGCCGACGCTGCCCCAGAAGCCGCCGTGCGGGCAGGAGGTCTGCAGGCCCTCGCGGCAGAACTCGCAGACGCCGTCGGACCAGACGAACGGCGCCACCACGAAGTCGCCCGGCTTGCAGCCGGCGACCGCCGAGCCGACCGACTCCACGATGCCGAGGAACTCGTGGCCGATCCGCTGCCCGGCCTCGCGGGCCGCGACGCCGCGGTAGGCCCACAGGTCGCTGCCGCAGATACAGGCGTTCACCACCCGCACCACCGCGTCGGTCGGCTGCTGGATCTCCGGGTCCGGCACGTCCTCGATCCGGATGTCGTTGGGGCCGTGGATGACGGTGGCGCGCATGGGGATGTCCTTCGTGGGGAGCGTGGAACGGATTCGTCCGCTTGTACGACCAATCCGCTTCTCACTCTATTCCGGGGCGTTCCGGGCGGCCCTACGAACCCGAACGGCCCATCCCCGGGGGAAACGCCCCTTAAGCTGGTGCACCATGCACGCGTTCCAGCCTCCGGCTCAACCGATCCCCCCGCAGCGCACCAGTGCGCCCGAGGGGCTCGAAGGCCCCGACGGGTACGCGGTGGTCGACGTCGAGACCACCGGCCTGGGCCGCACCGACCGGGTGATCTCCGCCGGCATCTACCGGCTGGACGCGCACGGCGAGGTGCTCGACCACTGGTACACCCTGGTCAACCCGCAGCGCGACCCCGGACCGGTCTGGATCCACGGCCTGACCAGCGCGATGCTGGCCGACGCACCGACCTTCCCGGAGATCGCCGACGAGCTCGGCGCGCGGCTGAGCGGCCGGGTGATGGTGGCGCACAACGCGCTCTTCGACTGGAACATGATCTCCCGCGAGTACTCCCGGGCCGGCCTGCGCGCCCCGGTGGAGCAGCGGCTCTGCACCATGGTGCTCTCGCGCGACCTCGGCCTGCCGCTGCCCAACGGCAAGCTCTCCTCGCTGGCCGAGTACTTCGGCGTCCAGCAGCGCAACGCGCACAACGCGCTGGACGACGCCCGGGTGCTGGCCGAGGCGTTCCGGCCCAGCCTGCAGCTGGCCCGCAGCGGCGGCGTGCCGCTGCCGCTGACCACCTGCGTCGCGGTCACCGACCTCGGCGAGGAGTCCGTCACGAGCGCCGCCGGGCGGGGCGGTTGGAGCTCCTCCTACCGCCCCGCGCGCAAGCGGCCCGCCTGCCCGTACCCCAACCCGGGCCGCTGGCAGGAGGGCAAGCTGCTGGTGCAGGGCATGCGGGTGGCGATCACCGGCGACACCGCCACCGACCGCGAGGTGCTGGAGGACCGGGCGATCGCGGCCGGGCTGCACATCGCCTCCTCGGTGAGCCGGCTCACCAGCCTGCTGGTCACCAACGAGCCCGGCAGCTGGAGCGGCAAGGCCCGCAAGGCGCGCGAGCTCGGCACCCCGGTGATCGGCGAGGACGCCTTCCTGCAGCTGCTGTCGGACGTCGCCCCGCACCCCGGCGCCTGACACCCCTCGTCCCTGATACGGCAGGATGAGCCCATGGATCTTGGACTGCAGGACAGGGTGTACGTGATCACCGGCGCGACCCGCGGCCTCGGGCTGGCCGCCGCGCGCGAGCTGGCGGCGGACGGCGCCCGACTGGTCGTCACCGGGCGCGGGCAGGACAGCGTGGACGCGGCGGTCGAGGCCCTGGGCGGGCCGGCAACCGTCGCGGGCGTGGTCGCCGACAACGCCGCCCCGGACACCGCCGAGCGCGTGGTCGCCACCGCCGTCGAGCGCTTCGGGCGGCTGGACGGCGTGCTGATCAGCGTCGGCGGCCCGCCCGCCGGGCCGGTCCTCACCGCGACCGACGAGGACTGGCGCAGCGCGTTCGACGGCGTCTTCCTCGGCGCGCTGCGGATCGCCCGGACCGCGGCGGCCGCGCTCGGCGAGGGCGGCGTGATCGGCTTCGTGCTGTCCGCCTCGGTGCGCGAGCCGATCGGCGGCCTCGGGATCTCCAACGGCCTGCGCCCGGGCCTGGCGATGGCCGCCAAGTCACTCGCCAACGAGCTGGGCCCGCGCGGCATCCGGGTGTTCGGGCTGCTGCCCGCCCGGATCGACACCGACCGGGTGCGCGAACTGGACGGCCTCGCCGAGGACCCCGCCGCCGCCCGCGCCCGCGCCAGCGCCGCCATCCCGCTCGGCCGCTACGGGACGCCCGAGGAGTTCGGCAGGGTCGCCGCGTTCACGCTCTCCCCCGCCGCCTCCTACCTGACCGGCCTGATGATCCCGGTCGACGGCGGCGCCCTGCGCGGGCTGTAGTCCCGGCTCCCGCCGCTCAGATCACCCGGGGCCGGTGCGGGTGGCGGGGTTGGCGGACCCGGCCGCTCGCCGGGGACGCCACGCGCAGCCGCAGCTCCAACGGGAGCGGGAGCGGGGCCTGCCCGCCGGTCACCGCACGGGCCTGCGCGACCGGACCCGCCTGCAGCTCGCGGACGGTCGCGGCCACGTCGGCCCCCGGTTCGAGCAGCAGCTGCGCCTGCAACTGGGTGCGGCTCCCCCGACCCGCCAGCCGTACCCGGGCGCGCCGCACCTCGGGCAGCGCCTCCGCCCCCGTGGCGATCACCGCGGCCAGCGCCGAGCAGCGCACCCGCAGGGTCAGCCCGGGCGTGCCCGGGGTGGGCAGCGCCAGCTCGGTGGGCGAGGTGCGCCGCAGCTGCGCGAGCAGCCAGCCGAAGGAGACCGCCGCGACCAGGGTCAGCACGGCGATCACCACCGGCCACCACCACTCCCGGTGCCGCCAGCGGGTGCGCGCGGCGTGACTCAGCACCGGCTGCCCTGGCCTGGTCAGCGGCCACCAGCTTGGCTGCCCCAGGTGCCAGACCCGGTAGAGGTTCAGCCCACCGGCCAGCACCAGCAGTGCCACCACCAGCAACACCAGCCCGACCAGGCCGAGCAGCACCCGGTTGACGGTGACGCGACTCATCGAAGACGGCTCCTCAGCTCTCAGTGCATGTCACTGCATGTCAGTGCATGTGCGGGCGGTGCTTGGCGGGCCGCAGGCGCACCCGCAGCCGCAGCGGGCGGACCAGCCCGATCCGCTCCAGCTCGCCGGCCAGTTCGGCGTCCGCCTGAGCGGCATCGGCGCTGCCGAAGAGCGTCACCGTGGCCTGCCGGTGGCTCACCCGGACCTTCGCGGCCGCCACCATGGTCAGTTCCAGCGCCCGGGCCTCCAGCACCGCGGCCACCCCCGCCCGCTCGATCAGCGCCCCGGGCGCCTGACGCAGGGCCAGCCACCGGCCGTTGCCGGGGGTGACGGCCAGCCAGAGCAGCCAGCAGCCGAGCACGGCCGCCACCGCGGCGGCGGCGAACACCCAGGCCGAGTCCAGGTGCCGGGTGGCCAGCTCGTCGGCGATCCTGACCCGCCAGGCGCCGGCCCGGTGACCGGTGCGGACGGCGGCCACGTCGTAGAGCAGCGCCCCCGAGGCGACCAGGACGACCAGCGCCACCACGGCCGCCGCGGGCCCGCGCGCCGACCTCGGCACCCGGTACTGCTCGGCGGGGTCAACGGCCGGGTCCTCTCCCGGCTCCTCGGGCCGGGCCGGTGGCCCGGTCACCGACCCGCTCACGGCTGCTCCACCTGCGCGCCGGCGGCCGGCGGCAGCAGCCGCTCGACCACCACGACCACCTCGCGCGTGGGCACCCCCGTCAGCTCGCCCACCCGCTCGGCGACCGCCTCCTGTACCGCCGCCGCGAGCACCGTCAGGTCGGACGGGAACGGCAGGTCGACCCCCACCCGCACCCGGGCCGAGCCCCCGGAGACCGACACCGAGACCCGCGGCGCCTCCCCGGGGGCGACCGCCGCCCCGGCCGCCGCCGCGAGGGCCTCGCGCGCCGCCACCCAGGCGATCCGGGTGAGCACCCGGTCGGCGATCCGCAGTCGCCCGCGCTGACCCGGCGGGACGGTCCGCCCGGTGTCCGGGCCCCAACCGCGGTCGGCGCCGTGCATCGCCGGCGCGGTCACCGACGGCGCCGGTCGCGGCTGCGCAGCAGCTCGGTGAGGTCGCTGAGATCCAGGTCACCCTCCAGCACCCGGCCGACCACGAAGCCGACACCGCCGAGCACGGCGACCAGCAGGAAGGCGGCGAACCCGCCGAAGTAGCCGGCGAAGCCCAGGGCCATGCCGGCCACCATGCCGATGAGCGCGAGATTCACTGTTTCTCCGAGCGGTGGATGGGGGGCGGCTGCTACTGGACCCGGGAACGCCTGTCAGAGGAGGACGGGAGCTCCTCCTCGTCCTCGTCCGGCTCATCCGGCAGATGGACGTCGTTGACCGCGATGTTGACCTCGACCACTTCGAGACCGGTCATCCGCTCCACCGCGCCGATGATGTTGCGGCGGACGGCGGCGGCAAGGTCGGGGATCACCACGCCGTACTCGACGATCAGCGCGATGTCGATCGCGGTCTGCTTCTCGCCCACCTCGGCCTTGATCCCGCGCGAGACACTGGAGCGGCCACCGGCCGCCCGGTCGCGCATCGCGCCGAAGGTGCGGGAGAGCCCGGAGCCCAGCGCGTAGATGCCGGGCACTTCGCGAGCGGCCATCCCGGCGATCTTCTCGACCACACCGTCGGCCAGCACCGTGCGCCCACGGTCCTCGGCCGGGTGGGCGCCGTGCGGGGCACCGGCCTTACTGAGATCGGACGGCTTCGGGGTGTCGGGCATGGGGGTGCCTCCTGGGTCGCGTCTCCAGCTATACCGCAATTTGCCCCAACTCTGACATTTCGCCACGAACCGCGCCTCCGGGCGCCGACCGGGGACGCGAAAGGGCCCGGCTCCCCTGGGAAGCCGGGCCCCTCTCGGGTCAGCTTTAGACCGACCGGCAAATGGAGGGTGGGAGAAGAAGGGGGTCCCCCCGGCCGGAGGCTGGGGGAGGGTCGAGGGCCGAGTCCAGGCGGTGCCGACGAAGGAGCCATGGCGGAGCCCTGGCGACTGAGGAGAAGCCGTCAGGGGGGCACCTCCCGGCCGAAGGCTGGGGGAGAGAGCCATCGGCCCGCGACGCCGCCCTCCATTTGCCGGTCGGTCTTAGTCGCCGAGACCGGCCAGATCGCGCAGCCGGCGGGCCTGCGCCGCCCGTTCGGCCGAGCGCTGCTCGTCGTAGGAGCGCTGACCGGCGCCCTGCAGCAGCGCCTTGGTCTCGATCACGGCGCTGCGCGGCGCGGCGAGCAGCGCGGCGGCCAGCTCGCGGGCGGCGGTGTCCAGCTCCTCGTTCGGCACGGTGAGGTTGGCCAGGCCGATCGTGGCCGCCTCGTCACCCGAGACGTCCCGGCCGGTGGCACAGATCTCCAGCGCCCGGCCATAGCCGACCAGGTCGGTCAGCGGCTTGGTGCCGGCCAGGTCGGGGACCAGGCCGAGCGAGGTCTCACGCATCGAGAACTTCGCGTCCTGGGCGCAGATCCGCAGGTCGCAGGCGAGCGCCAGCTGGAAGCCGGCCCCGACCGCGTGGCCCTGGACGGCGGCGATGGTGATCACGTCGGCGCGGCGCCACCAGGTGAAGGCCTCCTGGTAGCCGGCGATGGTGGCGTCCAGCTCCTGGTCCGAGGAGGCGGCCAGCGCGGCGAAGCCCTGCTCGCCGGGGATGCCCTCGGGGCTGAACATCGCGCGGTCCAGGCCGGCCGAGAAGGAGACGCCCTCGGCCCGCAGCAGCACCACGCGGACCGTGCCGGGCAGCGCGCTGCCGACGGCGGCGAGCGCGCGCCCACATCGCGGGGGTCTGCGCATTGCGCCGCTTGGGGTGACAGAGCGTCACGACGGCGAGCTCACCCTCGACCTCGAGCCGAACACCGGCCTGCTCCCAGGCGTCCGCGGAGTCCGCGGAAGAAGGGGTGGAGACGGGCGCGGTCATGGGCACCTCCGGCGACGGGCAGGGCAGGCTCCGGTGCGCCGCCCTCTGCTTCTACCGGAGAGTAACTTATCCCGCGCACCTTGGGTACCGACCAGTACGGACCGGGCGGCGACCACCCGGGTCCGGACATGACGATCGGCGGCCGGACGTATCGTCGCGGTCGCCGATTCGCCTGGACCTCCTGCCGGGTCGGCGGAACCTGTCGAACTCCTGCTGACACGTCACCAGGACAACCGGGGGGTCTGACCGGCGATCCGGTCCTGCGCCAAACCTGACGGTCCCTCAGGATCCCGCTGCCGCAGCAGCCTTGGCCTTGCCGCGCGTAGCGCCGCCGCGACCCCGAAGATTCACTCCGGACTCGCTGAGCATGCGGTGCACGAATCCGTACGAGCGGCCGGTCTCCTCCGCCAGCGCACGGATGCTCGCTCCGGAGTCGTACTTCTTCTTCAACTCGGTCGCGAGCTTCTCACGCGCGACACCAGTTACCCGGCTGCCCTTTTTCAGAGTCTCGGCCACCCGTGCCTCCTCGTAGCTGTGCTCGATCGGATTCCCATGATCACCCATCCCCCGGCTCCTGGCCACCCATTCGACAAGGTCTGTAGCGGGAATCAAGCGCCCGGCGGGTGTACCGCCGACGCATCCGGGTGCTCACCCTGGGTGTGCGCGGCCTCGCCGCAATCGGCGGGCGCGGACGAAAGAGCTGATCAGCCGGGTCGTCCGGGAGCTGTCGCGGAGGTGAACAGGCTAAAACGGAATCCTGGACCACCGCATTCCCGAGAGCGCCCAGGTGATGGGTTCGTCTGGGCCAGATGCAGGAGCGCGTGTCTACTCAACGCAAGCGCCCGTGACCACAGCAGTGGTCACGGGCGGTTTCTCCGGGCTTTTGCGGGGAGGGTCAGGCCAGCGACACGAGGTCGTGGTAGGCCGGGGTCCACAGGTCCTCGACGCCGTCCGGCAGCAGGATGATCCGCTCCGGCTCCAGCGCGTCGACCGCGCCCTCGTCGTGGGTGACCAGGACCACCGCGCCGGAGAAGGAGCGCAGCGCGCCCAGGATCTCCTCGCGGCTGGCCGGGTCGAGGTTGTTGGTGGGCTCGTCGAGCAGCAGCACGTTGGCGCTGGAGACCACCAGCGAGGCCAGCGCGAGGCGGGTCTTCTCGCCACCGGAGAGCACCCCGGCCGGCTTGTCGACGTCGTCGCCGGAGAACAGGAACGAGCCGAGGATCTTGCGGATCTGCACCAGGTCGGTGTCCGGCGCCGAGGAGCGCATGTTCTCCAGCACGGTGCGCTCGGGGTCGAGCGTCTCGTGCTCCTGGGCGTAGTAGCCGATCTTCAGGCCGTGCCCGGGGATCACCTCGCCGGTGTCCGGCTTCTCGACTCCGGCCAGCATCCGCAGCAGGGTGGTCTTGCCGGCGCCGTTGAGGCCGAGCACGACGACCCGCGAGCCGCGGTCGATGGCCAGGTCGACGCCGGTGAAGATCTCCAGCGAGCCGTAGGACTTGGACAGGTCGGCGGCCGTCAGCGGGGTCTTGCCGCAGGGGGCCGGGTCCGGGAAGCGCAGCTTGGCGACCTTGTCGTTGGCGCGCACCTGCTCCAGGCCGGAGAGCAGCTTCTCGGCACGCCGGGCCATGTTCTGCGCGGCGACCGTCTTGGTGGCCTTGGCGCGCATCTTGTCGGCCTGCGCGTTGAGGGTGGCCGCCTTCTTCTCGGCGTTGGCGCGCTCGCGCTTGCGGCGCTTCTCGTCGTCCTCGCGCTGCTGCTGGTAGAGCTTCCAGCCCATGTTGTAGACGTCGATCGCCGAGCGGTTGGCGTCCAGGTAGAAGACCTTGTTGACGACCGTCTCGACCAGGTCGACATCGTGCGAGATCACGATGAAGCCGCCCTTGTAGGACTTCAGGTAGTCGCGCAGCCAGACGATCGAGTCGGCGTCCAGGTGGTTGGTGGGCTCGTCCAGGAGCAGCGTGTCGGCGTCCGAGAAGAGGATCCGGGCCAGCTCGACGCGGCGGCGCTGACCACCGGAGAGGGTATGCAGCTCCTGGCCGAGGATGCGGTCCGGCAGGCCGAGCGCGGCGGCGATGGTGGCTGCCTCGGCCTCGGCCGCGTAGCCGCCCTTGGTGAGGAACTCGGTCTCCAGGCGCGAGTACTTCTTCATCGCGTTGTCCCGGGTGGCGCCCTTGCCGTTCGCCATCCGCTCCTCGTTCTCGCGCATCTTGCGCAGCACCGCGTCCAGGCCGCGGGCGGAGAGGATCCGGTCACGGGCCAGCACGTCGAGGTCGCCGGTGCGCGGGTCCTGCGGGAGGTAGCCGACCTCGCCGGAGCGGGTGACCTGCCCGGCCGCCGGGATGCCCTCGCCGGCCAGCACCTTGGTCAGCGTGGTCTTGCCGGCGCCGTTGCGTCCGACCAGTCCGATCCGGTCGCCGGGCGCGACCCGGAAGCTGGCGGACTCGATGAGGATGCGGGCGCCGGCGCGCAGTTCGAGGGCGTTGACGGAAATCATGGCTGGGAAAGCTCCTGGGGCTGGGACGGCCCCGGTCCGCGTCATGACAGCCGGCGGCGGGGGCACAAGGGTGCGGCGAGGGTCTGGGCGGCGCCGGAACGGCGCGGGACGGTGCGGCGACGGCCGAACGGTGCGCACCGCACCGGCGCACACCGTCTGGCTCGCTGCCTGCCGCCGCTAATGCCCGCGGAGAACAGCCATACGGACCAGTCTACCGGGACGCCCGGAGGTGCTCGAAGGGGTTTCCTGGCCTATTCGGCTACCGCGGTCGCGGGGCAGCCGGTCACCGGCTTGAGCGCCGCGAACGGCTCGGCCGGGCTGTCGCACGGGGTCTCGGGCACGCCCTGGTCGGTGTCGAAGATCCAGCTGCCGGCCAGCGGGCCGTCGTCGACCTGCACCCGGTGGCCGTCCAGCGCGGTCAGCTTGACCTTGGGCCCGGCGTTCAGCTGCCAGCCGTGGCCGTCCAGCTTGAAGCCGGTGATGCCGCCCGGCAGCGGATGGCCGGCTCCGTTGGTCCCGGTGCAGGTGCGCGGGACGAGCACGGCGTCGTCGGTCTGGACGGCGCGCAGCGGGTCGAAGAGGCAGCCGAAGAGCGGGCGGGAGTTGAACCGCAGGTCGCCATCGCGGTCGCGGAAGCCCATGGTCAGGCCCGGTGTGGTGATCTGCACCCAGGCCTCGGGCGCGGTGACGGTCTGCAGGGCGGCCGCCGCGCGCTGCAGCTGGAGCTGCTTGCGCTGGGCGTCGGTGCGCTGGTCGGCGCCGGGCTCGCCGTCGCCGCGCAGCCACTCGGCCAGGCCCGGCACGGCGCGGTGCCAGCGGACCTGGTGGTCGGCGGTCTGCACCGAGGTGACCATGCCGTCGTCCCAGACCACGATGGCGCTGCCGCCGAGCACCGAGAGGTGCAGTGCGGTCGCGCCGTCCCGCTGGTAGCTCCAGAGCAGCTCGCCGCTGGACTTGTCGTACGCCTCCAGGCCGGGGCCCACCCGGAGGTCCAGGGCGGGCGCTCCGGTCGCCAGGGCGCTCACCGGGCTGGCGCCCGCGTTGCCCGGCGCGGACACCTGGTCGCCGAACGGCACGGGGCGGTTCGCATGGGCGGCAGCGCCTACGCCGAGCACCAGGAGCACGGCCATGGCGGGCAGGGCGGATCGGGGCGTGAGGGTACGTAGCGGCTTCCAGGACACCTCGGGAGGGTACCTGGCGAGAGCTTGGACGTCAGCATGGCGGGGCCGGGTACCCACTCTGCGAGCGGATAACCGGACAATCGGATGGCTGTTTGGACGGGGATCGTTTGCCTACCGATCACCCGAACGGTCAGCTTCTGGAACCTTTCACACCGGATTCGGCCATACTCGCCGTACTTGTCCACTTTAGGGTGACATTCGGCTTTTCTGACGGCTCGTAGCCTTACTCTCGGTGCTGCAGGCGTGCCCCGACCGCCTCGCGGACGCCACGAGGAGAGAGCATGCGAATCGGCCGCCTGGCCCTGGCAGCCTCCACCGTGCTGCTGCTCACCACTGCGGGCATCAGCACCGGCAGCGGACCGCAGACCACGGCCGACCGGCTGCCCGCCGTCTCCTCCGACGGCGCCGCCCGCTCGCGCGGTGCAGCCCCCAAGCCGCCCACCCTGCGGCCCGAGCACGAGGTGCCGTTCGGCGCCTTCGTCGGCTCCTGGGACGACTACATTCCGCAGATCGCCAAGCTCGCCGGCTGGCTGAACGGCGCCAACCTCCAGGTCGGCCACACCTACCTGGCCAAAAACAGCTGGACGGACGTCGAGGGCGAGACCAAGGTGCTGGCGCTCTGGGCGCAGTGGCGGCTGGCCGACCCGTCCCGGACGCTGGTGCTCAACGTGCCGATGCTTGAGCCGAACGAGGACAACTCCTCCGACCAGCAGGTGGCCCGGCTGCTGAACCAGGGCGCCCGCGGGGACTTCGACCAGCACTACCTCAAGCTGGCCAGGAAACTGGTCGCGCTCGGCGGCGGCGACACCGTGCTGGTGCCCGGCTGGGAGATGAACGGCACCACCTACACCGGCCGCTGCGGTCCCGACCCGACGGCCTGGAAGGCGTACTGGCGCCGGATCGTCGGCGTGATGCGCTCGGTGCCCGGGCAGCGGTTCCGCTTCGACTTCGACCCCAACCGCGGCACTGACGCGATCGCCTGGACCAAGTGCTACCCGGGCGACGACGTGGTCGACCTGATCGGCATGGACAGCTACGACCAGCCGGCCGGCGCCACCTTCGACGACTACGTGCGCGAGCCGCTCGGGCTGCAGGACCAGGTCGACTTCGCGACCCGGCACGGCAAGCAGGTCTCCTACCCCGAGTGGGGGCTGTTCGACAACGGGGACAACCCCGAGTTCGTCCGGCGGATGGTCGAGTGGATGCGCACCCACGACACCGCCTACCAGACACTGACCGACTACTGCCCGCACGGCTTCTGGGAGTGCCGCAGCAACCCGCGCTCCAGCGCGGTGTTCAAGAGCCTGATGGCCGGCTCCAAGGGCGTGCTGCCGCCCTGCCCCAGCCGGACCACCCCGGACGGGCGGCCGGTGAAGCCGGTGCGGCCCGCCCCGCACTGCGCGCCGGCCACGCCGACCGCACCGCCCACACCCACCCCGGCGGCCTCGGCCTCGCCGACCCCGCTCGTTCCGACCCCCGCCCAGCCGGGCCGGCCCTTCGTGTGGCCGCTCGGCTGGCCCGCGGCCTGGCCGGCCGGCTGGCCGGTCAATGCCGCGCGGCGTTGAGCACCTCCCGCAGCCGCCGGGCCGGGCCGCGCAGGTGCGGGGCGGCGGCCATCCGGGCCCGCACCAGGGTGAGCCGCAGGGTCAGCGCCACCGCGAAGCAGCCCGGCCCGAGCAGCAACCGGTGGTTGCGCTCGCGCTCCGGCCGCCAGCGCTCCTTGTACGGCTCCTCGCCGCGCATCAGGCTGACCTCCGGGATGCCGGCCCGGACGGCCTCCTCCAGCGAGGTGCCGAAGAGCAGCCCGGCGATGTCCAGGCGCTCGCGCAGCCGCGGATGCGCGCCGTAGAGGTAGAGGCCGGCGAACGAGCGGCAGAGCAGCAGCAGGTCCACCGCCATCAGCTCGCCGTCCAGGTAGTAGCGGTAGACCACCGCTTGACCCGCGGCGGCCAGCCCCGCGGTGGACTCCCTGAGGTGGGCGGCGAAGCGCTCGCTGACGTGCTCGGGGGTGACCGTACGGCTCTCCCACTGCAGGGCGTGCAGGCTGAGCAGGTCGTCCATCGCCGCCGGGACCTCGTCCACCGGCACCCGGCGGGCCTCGACGCCCGCGTCGAGGAGCTTGCGCTGCTTGGCGCGGCTGCGCTGGGCGGTACGGCCGGGCAGTCGGGCCAGCAGCTCTTCCATCGGGACGGCCGGCAGGTGCTGGCAGACCGAGTCCAGCAGCTGGTGGCGGCGCCCGCGCCACTGCGCGTAGACCTGGTGGGCGCCCGAGCCCGGGCGGACCTCGCGCAGGTCCAGGGCGTGCCAGGGGCGGTGCAGCGGTAGCGCGGCGGCCAGCTGGGCGGCGGCCTCGGTCGTGCAGGAGTCGTCGAGCAGCAGCTCGGTGAAATCGATCAGGCCGCCGCCGAGCGCGGTGAAGGTCCCGCTCCGGCTGCGCTGCAGGGCGGCCGCGCCGACCAGCAGGCCGTCCCGGCGCACCAGCACGACGTGCAGGCTGCCCGGGCGGCCGTAGGCGCGCCACCAGGACTGCTGCCAGGCGGCCGCCTGGAAGGGCGTGGCGGTGTGGCAGCGCGCGGTGAGGCCGGCCCACTCCTCGGCGACCTGGGCCAGCGCCTGGTCGTCGCGGCGGACCTCGGTGGTCCACCGGGCCCCCGCCGCGGCGGGGGCCCGGGTGCCGGCCGGGGTGGCGGCGGGCTGCTGGGTGGTGGTCACTTGGGGCTCCCGGCGGTCGCGGGCTCCGGCTCCGACTTCTGCTCCGACTTCTGCTCCGACTTCTGCTCCGACTTCTGCTTCGGCTCCGGGCTGGGCGCCGGAACTGCGGTGGCCGCGGCCGGGACCTGCTCGGGGGCCTGGCCGGGGGCCTGGCCGGTGCGGCGGCGGGTCATCATCACCAGCGCCCCGACCAGCACGCCCGCCGCGCCGCCGACCGCCACATCCAGCGTGGCGCTCGGCGTGGTCGGCGTGTCCGGCTCGGCGGCGGCGGCCAGCGGGACCAGCTTGACGCCGGTCTCCTTGCTGCTGGTGTTGCCGAAGGCCACCAGCGACTTGGCCACCGCGTCGGCGGAGCGCACGGCGTCCTGCGGCCGGGCGCCGCTGCCGTCGATCTCGATCACCGGCGCGTCGGGTGAGGTGGTGCCGTGCACCAGGTTCGCCAGCTCGTTGCTGCTGTGCCCGGCGTCAGCCGCCGCCGCGTCCAGCACCTGCGGCTGGCCCGCCAGCCGGCCGTACGCCTGCGCGAAGTTGACCGCCAGCGCGCCGTCGCCACTGGTCTCCGGGACCACCACCACATAGGAGTTGGCGGAGTAGACCGGTGGCGAGAGCACCGCGTAGCCGGCCCCGGCCAGCGCGCCGAGCGGGACGGCGATCGCCACCGGCCACCAGAGTGCGGCCAGGGTGCGGACGGTGAGGCGTGGATCGGGCATCTCTAGTACTCCCTCGCTCCGGTCGGCGCGAGCATCCTGTCGCGTCCCAACCGCTGGTACAGGACGGCCAGTTCGGCGGCCGTACGGGCAATGTCGTAGTGCGCCACCGCGGGCGGCTGCGGCAGCGCGGTGGCGCGCCTGGCGCCGAGGCCGCCGAGCGCGGCGAGGTAGCTGGCCGGGTCCGAGGCCACCTTGAGCGCGCCGGGGGCGGCGTCCGCCGGGAGCTCCTCGAGCGCCGGGCAGGCGCTGTGCAGGACCGGCAGGCCAGCCGCCAGGCCCTCCAGGACGGCCAGCCCGAAGGTCTCCTCGACCGAGGGCGCCGCCAGCACGTCCATCGCGGTCAGCAGGTCGCGGACGTCGTCGCGCTCGCCGACGCAGACCAGCTGCCGGCCGACCCCGAGCGCGGCCGCCTGGCGCTGCAGGCGGCCCCGCTCGGGCCCGTCGCCCACCAGCAGCAGCCGCGCGTCGCGCTCGGGCGGCAGGGCGGCGAGCACCTCCACCAGCACGTCGAAGCGCTTGCCCGCCACCAACCGCCCCACCGCGCCCAGCACCCAGGCCTCGGCCGGCAGGCCGAGCGAGGCGCGTACGGTCTGCCGCAGCGCGGCCCGGGAGGCGGTCGGCAGGGCGTAGCGGGCGGCCTCGATGCCGTTCGGCAGCATATGCACGCGCTGGCGCGGCACCCCCCACTCGGCGAGCGTCGCGGCGACCTGCGCGGAGACCGCGACGGTGCTGCCGCCGAGCCGCTCGGCGGCCAGGTACAGCGACTTGACGCCGAGCCCGACCCGTCGGCCCTCGATGGTCCCGGCGTGCAGCGAGTGCTCGGTGGCGACCACCGCGCGTACGCCGGCCAGCCGGGCCGCCAGCCGGCCGTAGAGCCCGGCGCGGTAGAGATGGGTGTGCACGACGTCGTAGCGCCCGCGCCGGATCAGCCCGGTGAGCCGGGGCAGCACGGTGAGGTCGCGGTTGCCGCGCATCCCGAGGTTGTAGACGGTGAAGCCCTCGGCGCGCAGCGCGGTGGCGACCGTGCCGGGGTTGGTCAGGGTGGCCACCTCGCAGTGGTAGCCGCGCGGCAGATTGCGCAGGGTCAGCAGCAGTTGGCGCTCGGCGCCGCCTGCGGCCAGTCCCGTGATGATGTGCAGTACCTTCAACGTTCCACTCCTCGTCCGGCCCGGCGAAGCTCGGTCACCACGTCCCGCAGGCCGTGCCGGCCGCGTTTGGCGCGCAGCCGCCAGGCGCCGTCCCGGTCCCCCACATAGCAGCGGGGCAGGGCGAAGCGCCCGGCCAGCGGGCTGTGATCGATCGCCACGGCGTAGTCGTAGCCCGCCGCGGCGACGGCGCGGGTGGCGGGCTGGTCCACCGCGCCGTACGGGTAGCAGAAGCCGCCGACGGGTCCGCCGACCAGCTCCTCCAGGGCCTGTCTGCTCTCCCGCACCTCGGCGCGCAGCACCTGGGCGGGCAGACCTGGCAGCGCCTGGTGGGTCATCCCGTGCGATCCGATCTCCCAGTCGGAGCGCGCCAGTTCACGCACCTGGTCGACGGTCAGCAGCTGCTTGCGGGGGCCCTTGACGTCCCAGCCGTTGTCGCCGCCGAGCCGGTCGGCGACCACGTACGCGGTGGCGGTGAACCCGTAGCCGCGGAGCACCGGGACGACGTGCCGGGCGAAGTCCGCGTAGCCGTCGTCGAAGGTCAGGCCGACCAGCCGGCCCGGCACCCCGGCCGCCTGCGCGGCCAGCAGGTCGCGCATGCTGACACCGCGCCAGCCCCGGCCGGCCAGCCAGCGCATCTGCGCGGCGAACCGCTCGGGGCTGACGGTGAGCAGGTACGGATCCTCGTCCTCCTCGGCGACCGAGTGGTACATCAGGACCCACGGCGCCCCGTACCCGCGTCCTGCGGCGGCGCTCTGCCGCGGCAGGTGCGGGTGGCTGAATTCAGCGGCCATCGGGCAGCGTTCCTTCCTCCGGGAGCTCTTGGGAGCCGGCCTGGCGGGTGAGCGGCAGCGCGCCGCGAGTGGTGGCCGGACGCAGGCGGCGCAGCGGGTCCAGCACCTCGCGGGCGCCGAACAGCGCGCCGAGCAGCGCATAGACCACCAACACGGCCAGGCCGCCGGCCGCGATCGAGGGGACCGGCTGGGCGCTGACCCGGGCCGCCAGTGTCCCGGCGGCCGTCGCGCCCACCCCGGCCGCCAGCAGCCTGGCCTGGCCGGCGAGCACCTGGCGCATCCGCAGCGCGATGCCGCGCATCGGCAGTCCGCGCAGCAGCAGCACGGCGGTGCTGGTGATGCCCGCGGCGTTGCCCGCCGCCAGGCCCAGCGCGCCGAAGCGCGGCATCGCCAGCAGGCCCACCACGGTGGTGACCAGCAGGCCGACGACCATCGAGGCGACCGGGTACCAGTCGAGCAGTTGGCGGCCCGCGCCGTCCGGTCGCGGGTCGTCGGCGCGCCGCACGGCCGGGCGCATCGAGAAGAACGGGCGCACCATCACCCCGGTCAGCGCCTGGGCCAGCAGGCCGAGGCTGTAGACCTGGATCACCTGGGCGGTGGCGGCGGTGTCCTTGGCGCTGAAGGCGCCGCGCTGGAAGAGCAGGCCCACCACGGCCGGCGCGCAGGCGATCAGGAAGGCCGTGCCGAGCAGGACCACCGCGGCGGCCTGGCCGAGGTCCTTCTCCACCCGGTCGCGGGCCGCCGCCAGGTCACCGGCTGCCAGCGCCCGGGCCACCAGCGGGAAGGTCACCGTGCAGATCAGGATCGCCGTGGTCATCGCCAGCTGGGAGACCTTGGTGGCGTAGTTGAGGTGCGAGATGGTTCCGGGCGGCAGCGCGGAACCGAGGTAGCGCTCGATGAAGACCTGCGACTGACGGCTGAGCGTGAAGGCCGCCACCGGCAGCAGGGCCAGCGGGCTGAGCAGCAGGCGGCGCGGGCCGCCGACGACGCCCGCGGCGCGCGAGCGGCCGGCCCGCAGCCGGTTGGCGAACGGGACGACCAGCACCCCGGCCATCAGCATGCTGCCGAAGGCCACTCCCAGCGCGGCGGCCCGGATCCCGAGCCGGCCGTGGCCGAAGGTCAGCACGCCCAGGATGCCCAGGTTGTAGGCGACGTAGATCGCGGCGGGCGCGGTGAAGCGGTGGTGCGCGCGGAGCGCGGCGCCCAGGTAGCCGGCCACGCCGAACGGCAGGATCGTGACGGCGGTGATCCGGGTGCAGGTGATCGCGAGCGCCGGATTCGCCAGGCCGGGGGCCAGGGTGTGCACCACGCCGGGCGCCCAGAGCGCGGTGGCCCCCGACAGCGCGCACAGTACGGCGAGCAGCCAGGGCAGTGTGTCGGCCGTCAACTGCCGTACCGGGTCCGGGCCTTCGGGCTGCTCCTCGCGCAGCACCAGGGCCAGGCTGAAGGCCGGGACCATCAGGAACGCCATCGCGTCCTCGATCAGCAGCGGCGCGGCGGTCTCCGGGACGGTCCAGGAGACCAGGAACGCGTCGGTGCCCTCGTCCGCGCCGAAGAAGCGGGCCAGCAGCAGGTCGCGCAGCAGGCCGAGCGCCGATCCGGCCGCGCTGAGCACGGCGGTGACCCCGAAGGCGCGGGCCAGGAAGGCGCCGGCCCGGGGCGCGGTGGGCGGCCGGGCGGCGGCGGCGGGGTCGGCGGGTGGTGTCTTGTGGGCGACGGCGGTGCGGTCGATCGTCACAGGGCGGCGCCGTCCGGGCGGTTCGGCAGCGCCCACCAGGCGGCGACGCCGAGGATCACCGAGGTCAGCACGGTGGTGGTGCCGCCGATGTCCGCGTAGAGGAAGTCGACCAGCACCCAGCAGAGCAGCCCGACGGCGGCCGGTCCGGCCTCTCCCGGCCGCCGCAGGCAGCCGATCAGCAGCGCGAGGAAGAGGCCGCCGTACGCGACCATGCCGACCAGCCCCTGCTCGCTGAGCACCAGGAAGTACATGTTGTGCGGGGAGAGCAGCGGCTCGCGCTCGAAGCCGATGGTGGAGTCGGCCGCGTCGCTGCCCGAGGAGAGCCGCAGCGGCGCGTGCGAGTCCCGCAGCTGCTGGAAGCTCTTGGGCCCGGCCCCCGTCACCGGGTGGTCGGCCCAGATCGCGGCGGCGGTGGCCCACAGGTCGTAGCGGTCGCTGACCGAGTGGTCCTCGTTGCCGGCGGAGACCGAGCCGATGCTGTCGAGGCGCTCGGCCACCCCGCCGCCGCCCAGGCCCAGGCCGCCGACCAGCACGACGGCCGCCGCCAGGCCGATCAGCGCACTGCGCACCGCGAGGCGGGCGTCGGCCCGCAGCAGCAGCACGGCGACGGCGACGGCGGTGGCGATCCAGCTGCCCCGGCTGAAGGAGACTGCCAGCGGGAAGACCAGGAAGGCGGCCGCCGCGAACAGCGCGCGGCGCAGCAGCCGGTTGCGGCGCTCGGCCAGCGCCAGCGCCAGCGCGGCGAGCAGGCCGAAGCTGACCACGCCGGACATCGCCATCACGTCCAGCGCGCCGAAGGTGCCGACCGCGCGGATCGGCTCGCCGGTGTAGGAGGCGCCGGTGCCGGTGAGGTACTGCTCGGCGCCGACGCCGCCCTCGATCAGCGCGGCGAGGACGAAGGCGCCGAGCACCAGCTGCAGATCCCGGCGCTCGCGCAGCGAGCAGACCACGGCGGCCGGGACCAGCACGAAGATCTGCACCAGCCGGACGAATCCGGTCAGGCTGGTGACCGGGTCGATCGAGGTCACCGTCGCGGCCGCGGCGGCGCAGACCACCGCGGAGAAGACCACGCAGGCCGGGCGGCTGATCACGACGGGTCGGCCGCGCAGCAGGTCCAGGGCGGTCAGCGCGACCAGGGCCAGCGAGGCCAGGTCGGCCGGGGTGATGTGGACGGCGGCGGTGACGTCCTTCTCCCCGGTCGGTACGCAGACCAGCAGGACGGTGGCGGCGGCCAGCAGACTGGGCCGGGCGAGCAGCTGCTGCCAGGGCCGGTGTAAGGCCGCGGATCGCCGGCGCGTCGAGGGGAGGGCAAGGGTCACCGGGTGTCAGCTCCCGTCCGGATGCAGCATCAGGGCGGCCGTCCGGAGCAGGATCTTGACGTCCTGCCAGAGGCTCCAGCTCTCGATGTAGCGGTTGTCGAAGCGGATCCGGTCCTCGATCGAGGTGTCCCCGCGCAGGCCGTTGACCTGCGCCAGGCCGGTGATGCCGACCGGCACCCGGTGGCGGTCCGCGTACTCGGGGTGGGCCTGGCCGAACCGCATCACGAAGTACGGCCGCTCGGGGCGCGGGCCGATCAGGCTCATGTCGCCGCGCAGCACGTTCCACAGCTGCGGCAGTTCGTCCAGCGAGCTGCGGCGCAGCAGGCGGCCGACCGGGCCCATCCGGTGGTCCTGCGAGATGTTCCAGCGGGTGGCCGACTCGTGCTCGTTGCTGGGCCGCAGGGTGCGGAACTTGAGGAGGGTGAACACCCGGCCGTCCAGCCCGGTGCGCTGCTGGCGGAAGAGCACGCCGGGGCCGGTGTCCCAGCGGACGGCGGCCGCGCAGAGCGCCAGCAGCGGGGAGACCGCGAGCAGGCCGAGGCAGGCCGCCAGGATGTCCACCCCGCGCTTGACGGCCCAGCTCGGCCGGCGCATCGCCGGGCGGCCCAGCCGCAGGCAGGGGAAGCCCCAGAGGTGGTCGGCGCAGCGGCGGACGGACGGCTCCAGCGAGCCGTACTCGCGCAGCGCCGGGACCAGCCAGACCTGGCAGCCGAGCCGGGTGGCCTCGCGCAGTGCGGCGGTGGTCTCCTCCTCGTCGGCGGCGCCGGCCGTGGCGATCAGATGGCGGATGCCGTGCCGGCGGATCTCGCGCTCCAGCACCTCGCGGCCGCCGAGCACCGGCAGCGGCGAGTCGCCGGGCAGCAGTACCGGATCGGGATCCAGATAGCCGACCGGGCGCATGCCGTACTCGCGCCGCTCGCGCAACACCGCCGCCACCCGCTGGCCCAGCGGGCCGGCGCCGAGCACCAGCACCGGCACCGGGCGGCGCCGGCGGACCTTGCGCGCCGCGCCGTAGAGCACCGCGCGGCCGAGGGCCGCAGTGAGCGACAGGACGGTCAGCAGGAGCAGCAGCCGCAGCGGGGTGAGCGGCCCGCAGGACGGCCAGTGGCCGACCAGCACGCCGGCCAACGTGACGGCGCAGGCCAGTGCGACGGTGGCGCGGGCGGCCAGCGAGGGCAGCTCGTCCAGGGCGGAGGGGGTCATCCGGATGCGGTAGAGGCCGCCCGCGAGGTTGAGCGGCAGCAGGACGGGGAGCACGGCGGCGGCGCACGCCAGCGGGTGGGCCGGGTCCACCGCGCAGGCCGCGGCAGCGGCGCAGCCTGCCACCGCGTCGACCACGAGCAGCCCGGCCGGGAGCACCGACCGGGAGCGGATGCCCCGGCGGTGGCGTCCCAGCGGCGGCGCGGACCGGGACTGCGCCGGGCGGGCGGGCCGGTCGAGGAGCTCGGTCGCGGCCCGCCGATCGCCGTCCGCGGACCGCCCGGGTCGCGGCACACCCTCGTGGTCAATGGTCATCAGCGCACGAACTCCCCTGCTGTGTGCCCCTGGCGGCGGGTTCTCGGCTCCGGTGGCCCGGCACCGCGGTACCGGTGCGTGGGTGCGGTCCGGGTAGCACCTGCTACCGCGCGGGCGGCTCTCGATCGCATTCGCGCAAGGACTTGGTCGAGGATCTCGCACAATACGAATGAAGCAGGCAATATCAGACATTACCGAACGCTGGCTAAAATTCCGGAAGTTGACTTGCCATTTCATTCCACCCGCCCATTAATAGGAATTTCCGATTTGGTCGATGCCAGCCCACGCACGATCGCGGCCCGGTGGGGGGCGATCGGAGTAAGCCGATGCAGTCGATGCGAATGGCCATTCGACACAGGTGGAACATTCCCGTGACAGGGATTGTCGCTACAGGGATTCCCCTGGCAGGCATTCACTGCCTGAGAAACGATCAGATCCCCGCGGGGACACGGGGAGTCCTGCGCCCGTCGATGATCAACTCGTGGTACAGATCCCGATACAGTTCGGACACCCGCGCGACCACCGAGCGCACATCGTGGTGCTCCACCACCCAGGCGCGCGCCTCCGCGCCGCGGCGCTCGCATTCCAGCGGGTCCGCCAGCGCCTCGGCCAGCGCGTTCGTCAGCGCCGCCGGGTCCTCGGGCGGGATCAGGCCGTCGGCGCGGTGCGCCCGGGGCAGCTGCTCGCGCGCGCCGGGCACATCGGTCAGCAGCACCGGCCGGGCCATCGCCATCGCCTCCAGCGGCGCCAGCGCCATCCCCTCCCAGCGCGAGGGCAGCACCACCAGATCCGCCGCCGCCATCCACGGGCGCGGATCGGCCACGTCACCGGTCAGCCGCACCCGGTAGGGCTCGGGCAACGCCCGGGCCTGGGCGGCCAGTTCCTGCGCGTCCGGGCCGCCGCCGACCAGCGCGAGGCGGGCGGTGGGCACCCGGCGCAGCACCGCGGGCCAGGCGGCGAGCAGCACGTCCTGGCCCTTCTGGCGGCAGAGCCGGCCGACGCAGACCGCCAGCGGCTCGGAGAGGTCCAGGCCGAGCGAGAGCCGGGCGGCCCGGCGCTCGGCGGGCGTGTAGTGGCGCAGGTCCACACCGTTGGGGACGACCCTCCAGGGGGCGTCGAGCCCGGCCGCCTCGCCGTCCAGCCGCTCCTGCTCGCTCACGCAGAGCATCGCCGCCGTCCAGCGGGTCGCGTACCGCTCCCAGCGGCAACTGGCCGTGGCCAGCGCGCCGGTGGCGGCGGCGAAGGACCAGGCGTGCGGCTGGAAGACGGTGGGCAGCCGCCCGCGCACCGCCAGCCGGCCGGCCAGACCGGCCTTGGCGCTGTGCAGGTGCACGAGGTCCGGGTCGGCCGACCGCACCAGCCGGCGCAGTCGGTGGACCTCGGCGGGGACGGAACGGCCCGGCGAGCGGCCGGCCGGCCAGTCCAGCAGCTCGGCGCCGGCCGCGGCTGCCTCGGGGCCGAGCCGGCCACCGGGCGGGCAGGCCACCAGCACCCGGTGTCCGGCGCCGCGTTGGCCCCGGACGAGGTCGGTGACCACCCGGGCGACGCCGCCGTCGACGGGCTGGGAGATATGAAGGATCGTCAGATGCACGGCCGCGAGCCTAGGGCGGGCCACGCCGGCCGCTCACGCTCCGTCACTCGCCCGGGGACGGGGTCCACCCGTACGGCTGGCGGATCGTACGGGTGTCCGGGTCCGTGTGTCCGTGTGCGTGGTGTCAGCCGAGGTTGTCGGCCAGCCGGGCGAGGATCTCGTCGTGGATGCGGTTGAGGCCCTTGGGGGCGAAGGTGCGCTCGAAGAAGCCGCCGATGCCGCCGGCGCCCTGCCAGGTGGTCTCGATCTGCACCTTGGTCTGCCCGGCACCGGCCTGACTGACCGTCCAGGTGATCACCATCGAGGAGTTGGCGTCGGTCTCCACCAGCTTGCCGGCGCTCGGCGCGCTGACGGTGAACAGGCAGTCGCGGACCCGCTTCTCGGTGGCCTGCAGCTTCCAGTGCACCTGGGTCCCGGCGCCCATGCCGCCGACGCGGACCTCGTACTCGCTGTACTGCGCGGGCAGCAGCTTCGGGCGGACCGTGCGGTAGTCGGCGAGGGCGTCGTACACCTGCTCGGGGGCTGCGGGGTAGGTCCGCTCGGTGCTGGCGTAGACCTGGGCCATGGCTGCTCGTCTCCTGGAAATAGGGGGTGTGTATGCGGTGTGTGGTCACTGACCGCGGGCGGGAGCAAGCCAACCACACCATCAGTGGCAGGTTTAGGCTGGCCGGTGTGCTGAAACAGGTGAAGGCTCTGCACTATCTGGACCCGCTGCGGGCGGGCGGCTCGGTGCCCGGGATCGTCGAGACCGACGACCTGGGCACCTATGTGGTCAAGTTCACCGGCGCGGCGCAGGGGCGCAAGGCGCTGGTCGCCGAGGTGATCGTGGGCGAACTGGCGCGGCGGCTGGGGCTGCGGGTGCCCGAGCTGGTGCTGGTCGACTTCGATCCGGCGGTGGCCGCGCACGAGGAGGACGCCGAGATCCAGGACCTGCTGCGGGCCAGCGCCGGGGTGAACCTGGGCATGGACTACCTGCCCGGGGCACGGGACTTCCGGCCGGCGCTGGTCGAGGTGGACCCGCTGGAGGCCGGCCGGGTGGTCTGGCTCGACGCGCTGACGGCCAACGTGGACCGCACCCGGCACAACCCCAACCTGATGGTCTGGCACCACCGCCTGTGGCTGATCGACAACGGTGCCGCGCTGGTCTTCCACCACCGCTGGTCCGGCGCAGCGGAGGCGGTGGCCAAGGCGTACGACCTCAGCGGCCACGCGCTCGGCGGCTACCACCCCGACGTCAGCGCGGCGGACGCCGCGTTGGCGCCGCTGGTGACCGAGGAGCTGCTGCGCGAGGTGCTGGCGCTGGTCCCCGACGAGTGGCTCGCCGACGAGCCCGGCTTCGCCGGGGTGGACGAGCTGCGCGAGGCGTACGTGCGCCACCTGGCGGCGCGGGCCGCGCTCTCGCCGCAGTGGCTGCCGCAGGGCTTCGCGACGGAGGAGCAGCTGCATGCGGCCGAGGCTGCCCGGGCCGCCAAGGCCCAGGCGGGCCGGCCGGCCTGGCTGCAGCACGTCCCGGATCTGCACGGGCCGCACTGAGCGGCGCCGCGCGGCTGCTAAAGCCCGTACAGGCGACGGGTGTTGGTGGAGGAGATCAGCTGGGTGAGGTGGGCCGCGTCGCTGCGGGTGCAGGCGTCGTCGGCCTGCCAGCCGGCCAGGAGGGCGGCCAGGCTGTGGCGGAACTGGGCGGCGCCGACCAGGTAGAGCTCGGGCAGGCCGTAGGCGTCGGTGGAGAACAGGACCTTGCTGAAGGGGGCGAGTTCCAGCAGCTCGCCGAGGACGGTCGCGGCCTGCGCGCCGGTGTAGCCGACGGTGAGGCCGACATCGGCGTAGACATGCGGGAACGCCTGCGCCAGCCAGCCGACTTGGCGGTGGTAGGGATAGCCGTGCAGCAACACCAGGGGGACGCCGGTCGGCTCCACCGCGCGGATGAACGGGGTGAGCAGCGAGGGGTCGGCCCGGTGCAGGGTGAGGTCGGGGTCGCCGAAGCCAGTGTGGAGTTGCAGCGGCAGCGGCGGAGTGCGTCGGGCGCAGAGGTCGACGGCCGTCCACAGCAGCTGCCGCAGCAGGACGGGGTCCGTCAACGGACCTGTGGGGTGGGCAAGTTGGACGGCCGCTGCCTGGACGGCTTCGGCCTCGCCCACCCGCTCGGCGGGGATGTCCAGGCCGTGGCGGTAGGCCAGCACCGACTTCACCGCGACGGCGTCCACCAGGGCCGCCGAGAGCGCGTCCCGCAGCGCGGCCGGCCAGTCGCGGGCGGCGGGTGCCCGGGCGGCCAGCGCCTGCGCGATGCTCTCCAGCCGCACCACCTCGCGCACCCGGGCCCCGCTGACGGCCGCCAACTCCGGGAGCGAGAGCAGCGGTTGACCCGCCGCATGGGTCAGCCCGGTGTCCACAAGGAGGGTGTCGAGACCGGCCGCGGCCAGCAGTCGGCGGGTCGCCTGCTGCGGGCCGAGCGCGCGCCGCCGGGCCAGGTAGTCGGCGCCGTCGGCGTGCGCGGGCAGGCCCAGGGCGGGCGGGCACCAGCGCCGGACGGCCAGCCCGAGCGTGCTGTCGAACGGGTCGTCGCCCGGCCTCGGCGGCCGGTCGGACTCGGTGAGCAGCGCGCCGAAGGCGTCCTCGTCGAGGTCGGCGACGACCAGGCTGTGGCAGTGCTGGTCGAGCAGGGGCGGGGGCATGAGGTCAGTAGCGCCAGCGGGTGGCGGCGGCCACCTCCTCGGCGGAGCGGCCGGCGAAGAGCTCGCTCTCGCCTCGGCGGACCGCGAGCACGGCCTCGAAGAGCGGCGCGCCGAGCGCCTCGCGCAGCACGGTGGAGGCCTCGAAGGCGGCAGCCGTCTCCTCCAGGCTGCTGGGCAGCCGCGGCACCCCGCCGGCCACGCCGACCGCAGTGGCCGCGCCGACCGCATCGGCCGGATCACCGGGCACCTCGGGCGGCAGCGCCAGGCCGGCCGCCAGGCCCGCGAGGCCGGCGGCGATCACCGCGCCGACGACCAGATAGGGATTGGCGGCGGCGTCGAAGCACTTGAGCTCGGCATTGGCGGCGCCCGGCCCCTCGTCCGGCGGGCCGGGGATCAGCCGCAGGGCGGCCTCCCGGTTCTCTAGCCCCCAGCACTGGTACGCACCCGCCCAGCGCTGCGGCTGCAGGCGCAGGTAGCTGGCGACGGAGGGTGCGCCGAGGGCGAGCAGCGCGGGCAGCTCGGCCAGCGCGCCGGCCAGGAAGGCCTCGCCCTCGGCCGTCAGCCCGTAGCGGCCGGGGCCGCCCTGGGCGAGGTTCCGCTCGCCGCGCCAGAGCGAGAGGTGCAGATGGCCGCCGTTGCCGACCGTGCCCGGCTCGACCACGGGGGCGAAGGAGGCCCGCAGGCCGTACCGGTTGGACACCGCCCGGATGGTCTGGCGGACCAGCACCGTGGTGTCGGCGGCCCCGACCGGGCCCTCGGCGGCGACCGAGACCTCGAACTGGCCGGGCGCGTACTCAGGGTGCAGCTGCAGGACGGTCAGGCCCTGCTCGGCGAGGGCGCGCAGCAGGTCGCGCAGGTAGTCGGAGAGGTCGGTGAGGCGGTGCATCCCGTAGGCCGGGCCATCGGTGGGGAAGACCGGCGGGTCACTCGGGGCGCCGGCCAGTGCCACCACCCACTCGATCTCGATGCCGGCCCGCAGGGTCAGGCCCCGCCGCAGCGCCTCGCCGGTCATCCGGCGGGCGAAGGAGCGCTGGCAGCCGGGGTGCACCGTGCCGTCCTGGGCGTAGCGGTCGGCGGGGGCCCAGGCCCAACCGGGCTGCGCGGCGAGCCGCACCAGCCGATCCAGATCCGGGATCAGCCGCAGGTCGCCGGCCGGGCCGCCGATCCAGCGGCTGGTGGTGATCGAGTCGTCCACCAGGAAGACGTCGAAGCAGGGCGCCGCGCCGACGCCCCAGGCGGCGGCGTGCTCCAGGCCCCGGACCGGGACGGTCTTGACCCGACTGAGGCCGGCGTTGTCGACCCAGCTCAGCGCGACCCCGTCGATCCCCTCGGCGCTGAGCCGGGCGGCGACGGCTCGCGCCCGGACCGCCCGCTCCATCCGGGCCTCGGCGGGGGTCGGGCCGGGATCGACGGGATGCTGCTGCTCAGCCACGGTGGTACTCACACGATCCATGCTGCCGGGCGCACGCCCCGCGCGGAACTCCCCGCAGGAGTGGTCGCGGTGGCGCCGTGCTGACGCCGACCGGCGCCGCCGACCGCGCCGCCGCAACAGGGGCCGCGCGACCCCTTCCCTACTCCCCGGTAGCTTCGCTACAGTGACCGCACGCACCACCGCTGGGCTTCGGGAGCCGCACCAGCGGGGGCCATCCTCCATGAGGGTGTGCGGTGCGCACTTTCCCGGTTCCGGGCCGACCAAGGCCGCAGGACCGTCTCCTTTTCAGCAGAGCCCGAGCAGGGCACGCCGCGGTACGGCCGGAGCGGACCGGCCTCGCGGACGCCTGCCACCCCCGTCACCCCTCCCGCCCGTGGGCGCGAACCCCTCCTCCCGGCGCGTCGCCGCGCCGGGAGCGCGTCCGCGGTGACATCTGACTAGGAGTCAGGAATATGGAGCGTCCCTTTCCCACCGTCGCCGTGGTCGGCCTCGGCACCATGGGCGCCGGCATCGCCGTCGCCATCGCCCGCAGCGGCCGCCGAGTGCTCGGCATCGAGGCGGACGCCGCCGCCGCCGACCGGGCGCTGGCCCGGATCCGGGAGACCACCGCGCACGCCGTCGACCGCGAGCGGCTCACCCCGCAGGAGCGCACGGACCTGCTCACCCTGATCACCGTCGGCGACCGGCTGGAGGCCGCGGCCGCCGCCGACCTGGTGATCGAGGAGATCCCCGAGCAGCTGGAGCTCAAGCGCGAGATCTTCGCCGAGCTGGACCGGATCTGCCCGCCGGAGACCGTGCTGGCCACCGGCACCACCTCGCTCTCGGTGACCCGGATCGCCGCCGCGACCGCCCGGCCCGAGCGGGTGCTCGGCCTGCACTTCTTCAACCCGGTGCACGCGATGAAGCTGGTCGAGGTGGTCCGCACCGTCCTGACGACGGCCCAGGTCGCCGAGGAGGCGGCCGCCTTCGCCCGCGAGCTGGGCAAGGAGCCGGTGGTCGCCGGCGACCGGGCCGGCTTCATCGTGAACGGGCTGCTCTTCGCCTACCTCAACCAGGCCGCCGCGATGTACGAGTCGCGCTACGCCACCCGCGAGGACATCGACGCGGCGATGCGGCTCGGCTGCGGCCTGCCGATGGGCCCGCTGGCCCTGCTCGACCTGATCGGGATCGACACCGCGCGCACCGTCCTGGAGGCGATGTACGAGCAGTCCAGGGACCGGCTGCACGCCCCCGCCCCGATCCTCGGCCAGCTGGTCGCGGCCGGGCTGCTGGGCCGCAAGACCGGCCGCGGCTTCTACTCCTACGAGGCACCGGGCTCTTCCCGGACGGTCGCCGAGGCCGACGCCGCGAAGGCGGTCCGGGTGGCCGGCCGCGAGGTCGGCTCGGTCGGGGTCTGCGGCTCGGGGACGATGGCCACCGGGATCGCCGAGGTCTTCGCCAAGGCGGGGTTCCCGGTGACCCTGGTCGCCCGCAGCCAGGAGAAGGCCGACCGGGCCAAGGCCCAGCTGACCCGCTCGCTGGAGCGCTCGGTGGACAAGGGCCGGCTGACCGCCGAGCAGCGGGACGCCGCGCTGGCCCTGGTCACGCCGTCCGGGCAGCTGGCCGACCTGGCCGGGGTGGACCTGGCGCTGGAGGCGGTGGCCGAGGATCTGGCGGTCAAGCGGGAGCTGTTCGCGAGCCTGGACAAGATCTGCAAGCCGGGTGCGGTGCTCGCCACCACCACCTCCAGCCTGCCGGTGATCAGTTGCGCGACCGCCACCTCGCGGCCGCAGGACGTGATCGGCATGCACTTCTTCAACCCGGCGCCGGCGATGAAGCTGGTCGAGGTGGTCTCCACCGTGCTGACCGCGCCCGATGTCACCGCGACCGTGCTGGGGCTGTGCGCCACCGTGCGCAAGCACCCGGTGGAGTGCGGGGACCGGGCGGGCTTCATCGTGAACGCGCTGCTCTTCCCCTATCTGAACGACGCGGTGCGGATGCTGGAGGAGCACTACGCCACGGTGGACGACATCGACACCGCGATGAAGCTCGGCTGCGGCTACCCGATGGGCCCCTTCGAGCTGCTGGACGTGGTGGGCCTGGACGTCTCGCTGACCATCGAGCGGGTGCTGCACCAGGAGTTCCGCGAGCCGGGCCTGTCGGCCGCGCCACTGCTCGAACACCTCGTCGCGGCCGGCTGCCTGGGCCGCAAGACCGGCCGCGGCTTCCGCGACCACGCGCGCCGATGATCGGGGGCGAGCCCAGAGTGCCGCAGTCGCCCGAGCCGACCGCCCGGCCCGCCTGGGGGGCCGGGGCAGTCTCCTCCCGCTGGCCGCGTCCCGCGGTGAGCACACAGGGGACGCCGGTGCGGCGGACGATGCCGACAAGCGCGGCAACCGGGGCCACCCAGGCGTGTAGCGTTCCGGGCATGGATCGGGATCAGTCTTCCGCCGGGCCGGACGCCGCACGACCCGCCGCAGAACCGGGCCCCGGCAGCCGCCGGGCCGCGGCGCAGCGCCAGCAGATGCGCCAGGACCTGGCGACCGCGGCGATGGAGCTGTTCGCCACCCAGGGGTACGAGGAGACGACGGTCGATCAGATCGCCGCCGCCGCCGGGGTGGCCCGGCGGACCTTCTTCCGCTACTTCCGGTCCAAGGAGGAGGCGATCTTCCCGGACCACGACGACACCCTGGTGCGGGTGGCCGACCTGCTGGCCAGCTCGGCACCCGACGAGCACCCGCTGGACGTGGTCTGCCGCGGCATCAAGGAGGTGCTGCGGATGTACGCCTCCACTCCGGCCGTCTCGGTGGCGCGCTACCAGCTGATCCGTCAGGTGCCCACCCTGCGCGAGCGCGAGATCGCCGTGGTGGCCCGCTACGAGCGGCTCTTCACCCGCTATCTGCTCGGCCGTTTCGACGCGGCCGAGGACATCCCGCCGAGCTGGCAGCGCGGCGGGGACGACGACTCGATGCTCGCCGAGGTCTCGGCGGCGGCGGTCGTCGCGGCCCACAACCACGTGCTGCGGCGCTGGCTGCGGGCCGGCGGGCGCGGGGACGTGGAGGCCCAGCTGGACCACTCCTTCGACGTCATCCGGGGCACCTTCTGGGCCACCACGCCGAGGGGTGTGCGACGGCGTGGCACGACCGTGGCACCCGGTGCCAGCGGGGAGGTCGTGTCGCCTCTGGAGCTGTCAGCGGCGAGCGCACTGAGTGCCACCCCGGGCGGTGAGGTGCTCATCACAGTGGCCCGCACCGACGCGCCGCTCGATCTGGTCCTCGACAGCATCAAGGCCGCACTCGCCAGGTCATAACTGCAGGTCAGCATGCCCGCTCCGGTATTTCCGGGGCGGGCATCGGCATGTCCACAGGGGTCTTGAGGGGCTCTTGAGGGGTGCTGGAAAGCGTCGGAAATTGGTGGCACCCAGTGTCTTTACGAGTGGCACAGGGTGCCAGTAGCTTGTTACTCACCAGTCGCGGCGCCGCGGCTCCCCACCTCGGCGCGCCGCAGTCCGGCGTCCCCACACCCCGGGGGCGAGCCAGTCACCCACCCGACCCTCAGCGAAGCCGGTGTCCGCTCCCGGCTCCCCCAGACGCCCTGTGCGCCCTCAAACACAGGTACGCCTTCGGAGGCAGCCATGCAGGAAATCCTCGACGCGATCCTCAGCTCCGACAGCACCGCGGCGGACTTCGCGGCGCTCAAACTGCCGGATTCCTACCGGGCAGTGACGCTGCACAAGGACGAGGAGCAGATGTTCGCCGGCCTCGACAGCCGCGACAAGGACCCGCGCAAGTCCCTTCACCTCGACGACGTCGCGCTCCCCGAGCTCGGCCCGGGCGAGGCACTGGTCGCCGTGATGGCGAGCGCGGTGAACTACAACACGGTGTGGAGCTCGATCTTCGAGCCGGTCTCCACCTTCGGCTTCCTGGAGCGCTACGGCCGCCTCTCGCCGCTCACCAAGCGCCACGACCTGCCGTACCACGTGCTCGGCTCGGACCTGGCGGGCGTGGTGCTGCGCACCGGCGCCGGCGTCAACGCCTGGAAGCCCGGTGACGAGGTCGTCGCGCACTGCCTGTCCGTCGAGCTGGAGAGCTCGGACGGCCACAACGACACGATGATGGACCCGGAGCAGCGGATCTGGGGCTTCGAGACCAACTTCGGCGGCCTGGCCCAGCTGGCGCTGGTCAAGACCAACCAGCTGATGCCCAAGCCCGCGCACCTGACCTGGGAGGAGGCCGCCTCCCCGGGCCTGGTCAACTCCACCGCCTACCGCCAGCTGGTCTCGCGCAACGGCGCCGGCATGAAGCAGGGCGACAATGTGCTGATCTGGGGCGCCAGCGGCGGCCTGGGCTCGTACGCCACCCAGTACGCGCTGGCCGGCGGCGCGACCCCGATCTGCGTGGTCTCCAGTGAGCAGAAGGCCGACATCTGCCGCGCGATGGGCGCCGAGGCGATCATCGACCGCAGCGCCGAGGGCTACAAGTTCTGGAAGGACGAGAACAACCAGGACCCGCGCGAGTGGAAGCGCCTGGGCGGTCGTATCCGCGAGCTGACCGGCGGCGAGGACGTGGACATCGTCTTCGAGCACCCGGGCCGGGAGACCTTCGGCGCCTCGGTCTACGTGACCCGCAAGGGCGGCACGATCGTCACCTGCGCCTCGACCTCGGGCTACATGCACCAGTACGACAACCGATACCTGTGGATGTCGCTGAAGAAGATCGTCGGCTCGCACTTCGCCAACTACCGCGAGGCCTGGGAGGCCAACCGGCTGGTCGCCAAGGGCAAGATCCACCCGACCCTCTCCAAGGTGTACTCGCTGGAGCAGACCGGCCAGGCCTCGCTCGACGTGCACCAGAACAGGCACCAGGGCAAGGTCGGCGTGCTCTGCCTCGCCCCCACCGAGGGCCTGGGCGTGCGCAACGCGGAGTTCCGCGAGCAGCACCTGCCGGCGATCAACCTCTTCCGCGAGCTTGACGAGCGGAACATCAAGCACAGCAGGGACATCTGATGGAGCGTAAGAAGGACCGCCCCTGGCTGATGCGGACCTACGCCGGGCACTCCACGGCGAGCGACTCCAACGCGCTCTACCGCAAGAACCTCGCCAAGGGCCAGACCGGCCTCTCGGTCGCCTTCGACCTGCCCACCCAGACCGGCTACGACTCGGACCACGTGCTGGCCCGCGGCGAGGTCGGCCGGGTCGGGGTCCCGGTCGGGCACGTCGGCGACATGCGGGCGCTGTTCGACGGCATCCCGCTCGAGCAGACCAACACCTCGATGACCATCAACGCCACCGCGATGTGGCTGCTGGCGATGTACCAGGTGGTGGCCGAGGAGCAGGGCTCGGACGTCTCCAAGCTCACCGGCACCACCCAGAACGACATCGTCAAGGAGTACCTGTCGCGCGGGACGCACGTCTTCCCGCCCGGCCCGTCGGTGCGCCTGATCACCGACATGATCGCCTACACGGTCGGCACCCTCCCCAAGTGGAACCCGATCAACATCTGCAGCTACCACCTGCAGGAGGCCGGGGCGACCCCGGTGCAGGAGATCGCCTTCGCGATGTGCACCGCGATCACCGTGCTGGACGCCGTCCGCGACTCCGGCCAGGTGCCGGCCGAGCGGATGGGCGAGGTGGTCGGGCGGATCTCGTTCTTCGTGAACGCGGGAGTCCGGTTCATCGAGGAGATGTGCAAGATGCGCGCCTTCGCCCAGCTCTGGGAGAAGGTCACGACGGAGCGCTACGGGATCCAGGACGCCAAGCAGCGCCGGTTCCGCTACGGCGTGCAGGTCAACTCGCTGGGCCTGACCGAGGCCCAGCCGGAGAACAACGTCCAGCGGATCGTGCTGGAGATGCTGGCCGTCACGCTCTCCAAGGACGCCCGGGCGCGGGCCGTCCAGCTGCCCGCCTGGAACGAGGCGCTCGGCCTGCCGCGCCCGTGGGACCAGCAGTGGTCGCTGCGGATCCAGCAGGTGCTGGCCTACGAGTCGGACCTGCTGGAGTACGGCGACATCTTCAACGGCTCCACCGTGATCGAGAGCAAGACCGCCGAGCTGCTGGCCGGCGCGGAGGCCGAGATCGCCAAGGTGCTGGAGATGGGCGGCGTGATCCCGGCCGTCGAGAGCGGCTACCTGAAGTCCGCCCTGGTCACCTCGCATGCCGAGCGGCGGGCCCGGATCGAGGCCGGCGAGGACAGGATCGTCGGGGTCAACTGCTTCGACACCACCGAGGAGAGCCCGCTCACGGCCGACCTGGACGGCGCCATCATGGTCGTCGACCCGGCCTCCGAGCAGGCCGTGCTGCGGGGCCTCGAGGCCTGGAAGGCCGGACGGGACGAGGCCGGCGTGCTGGCCGCCCTCGACCACCTCAAGACGGTCGCCAGGACCAGCGAGAACCTGATGGGCGCCACGCTGGCCTGCGCGCGGGTCGGGGTGACCACCGGCGAGTGGTCCTTCGCGCTGCGCGAGGTCTTCGGCGAGTACCGCGCCCCCACCGGGGTCGGCGGCGCGCCGGTCGCGGTGGCGGCCGAGCCGGGCGGCGAACTCGCGGCCGTCCGCGAGGCGGTGGCCGCCACGGCCGCCGAACTGGGCGTCGGCAAGCTGCGGTTGCTGGTCGGCAAGCCCGGCCTGGACGGCCACTCCAACGGCGCCGAGCAGATCGCCGTACGGGCCCGCGACGCCGGGTTCGAGGTGGTCTACCAGGGCATCCGGCTGACGCCCGAGCAGATCGTCTCGGCGGCGGTCGCCGAGGACGTGCACTGCGTCGGCCTGTCGATCCTCTCGGGCGCGCATCCGGAACTCGTTCCGGACGTTCTGCAGCGGCTGCGCCGGGCCGGGGTGGAGGATGTCCCGGTGATCGTGGGTGGCATCATCCCAGCGGCGGACGGCGAGGCCCTCAAGGCCGCCGGCGTCGCCGCCGTGTTCACCCCGAAGGACTTCGGCATCACCACCATCATCGGCCGGATCGTGGACGAGATCCGGCTCGCCAACAGGCTCAGCCCCTTCAAGAAAGAGACCCTCACATCATGACGGTGAATCGTCTCCGCCCCCGCCGCTCGTGCCTCGCGGTCCCCGGGAGCAACCCGCGCTTCCTGGAGAAGGCCCAGGGCCTGCCCGCCGACCAGGTCTTCCTGGACCTCGAGGACGCCTGCGCCCCGCTGGTCAAGGAGAGCGCCCGGCACAACATCGTCGACGCGCTGAACAACGGCGACTGGGGCAAGAAGACCAAGGTCGTCCGGGTCAACGACTGGACCACCCACTGGACGTACCGCGACGTGGTCACCGTCGTCGAGGGCGCCGGCCCGAACCTGGACTGCATCATGCTGCCCAAGGTGCAGGACGCCACCCAGGTCAAGGCGCTGGACCTGCTGCTGACCCAGATCGAGAAGACCATGGGCTTCGAGGTCGGCAAGATCGGCATCGAGGCGCAGATCGAGAACGCCAAGGGCCTGGTGAACGTCGACGAGATCGCCGGAGCCTCGCCGCGCCTGGAGACCATCATCTTCGGCCCGGCCGACTTCATGGCCTCGATCAACATGAAGACCCTGGTGGTCGGCCAGCAGCCGCCCGGCTACCCGGCGGACGCGTACCACTACATCCTGATGCGCATCCTGATGGCGGCCCGGATGCACGACCTGCAGGCCATCGACGGCCCGTACCTGCAGATCCGCAACACCGACGGCTACCGCGAGGTGGCCGGCCGCGCGGCCGCGCTGGGCTTCGACGGCAAGTGGGTGCTGCACCCGGACCAGGTCGGCGCCGCGAACGAGATCTTCTCGCCCTCGCAGGAGGACTACGACCACGCCGAGCTGATCCTGGACGCCTACGACTGGTGCACCTCGGAGGCCGGCGGCGCCAAGGGCTCCGCGATGCTCGGTGACGAGATGATCGACGAGGCCTCCCGCAAGATGGCCCTGGTCATCGCGGGCAAGGGCCGGGCGGCCGGCTTCGAGCGCACCAGCAAGTTCGAAGCCCCGCAGGCCTGAGGAGGTCACTGAGATGCAGTTCGGACGCACCTACGAAGAGTTCGAGGTCGGCGCGGTCTACAAGCACTGGCCCGGGAAGACCGTCACTGAGTACGACGATCACCTCTTCTGCCTGCTGACCATGAACCACCACCCGCTCCACCTGGACACCAACTACGCCGAGAAGACGACCGACTTCGGCAAGAACGTCGTCGTCGGCAACTACATCTACTCGCTGCTGCTGGGCATGTCGGTGCCGGACGTCTCCGGCAAGGCGATCGCCAACCTGGAGATCGAGTCGCTGCGCCACATCGCACCGACCTTCCACGGCGACACCCTGTACGGCGAGACGCTGGTGCTCGACAAGTGGCCGTCCAAGTCCAAGGACGACCGCGGCATCGTCTATGTCGAGACCAAGGGCTACAAGCAGGACGGCACGGTCGTCTGCATCTTCCGCCGCAAGGTGATGGTGCCGACCGCGACGTACACCAAGGCCCGCGGCGGCGAGCAGCCCGGCCGCCCTGAGCCCCTCTCCTAGACCACCGTCCTGGGGCCGCCGTCATCGGCCCCGCGACGGTCGGGGCTCCGCGGAAGTCACGCTTCGCGGAGCCCCCCATCCTCTTACCTCCTATGAATTCGGAGCCGCACGATGGGACGCCTCGCACAGACCGACGGCCTCACCGAGATCCAGCGGGACATCCTCGCCACCGTGCGGGACTTTGTCGACAAGGAGATCATCCCGGTCGCCACCGAGCTGGAGCACAAGGACGAGTACCCGACCGCGATCGTCGAGGGGATGAAGCAGCTGGGCCTCTTCGGCCTGACCATCCCCGAGGAGTTCGGCGGCCTGGGCGAGTCGCTGCTCACCTACGCCCTGGTGGTCGAGGAGATCGCCCGTGGCTGGATGTCGGTCTCCGGCATCGTCAACACGCACTTCATCGTGGCCCACATGATCAACGCGCACGGCACCCAGGAGCAGAAGGAGTACTTCCTGCCCCGGATGGCGGCCGGCGAGATCCGCGGCGCCTTCTCGATGTCCGAGCCGGGCCTGGGCTCCGACGTCGCGGCGATCTCCACCAAGGGTGTCAAGGACGGCGACGAGTACGTCCTGAACGGGCAGAAGATGTGGCTGACCAACGGTGGCACCTCCACCCTGGTCGCGGTGCTCTGCAAGACCGACGAGGGCGGCAGCACCCCGTACCGCAACATGACCACCTTCCTGATCGAGAAGACGGCCGGCTTCGGTCCGAACCCGACGGTCCCCGGGCTGACCGTGCCCGGCAAGATCGAGAAGATGGGCTACAAGGGCGTCGACACCACCGAGCTGGTGCTCCAGGATGTGCGAATTCCAGCCAATCGCGTGCTGGGCGGCGTCCCGGGCAAGGGCTTCTACCAGATGATGGACGGCGTCGAGGTCGGCCGGGTCAACGTGGCCGCCCGCGGCTGCGGTGTCGCCCGGCGCGCCTTCGAACTCGGCATCTCCTACGCCCAGCAGCGCTCCACCTTCGGAAAGAAGATCTGCGAGCACCAGGCGATCCAGTTCAAGCTGGCCGAGATGGCCACCAAGGTCGAGGCCGCGCACCAGATGATGGTGATGGCCGCCCGCAAGAAGGACAGCGGCGAGCGCAACGACCTCGAGGCCGGAATGGCCAAATATCTCGCCTCCGAGTACTGCAAGGAGGTCGTCGAGGACGCCTTCCGGATCCACGGCGGCTACGGCTTCTCCAAGGAGTACGAGATCGAGCGGCTCTACCGGGAGGCCCCGATGCTGCTGATCGGCGAGGGCACCGCGGAGATCCAGAAGATGATCGTCGGCCGCCGCCTGCTGGAGGAGTACAAGCTCGCCGAGTAGCCGGCCCTAGCGGTCCGCGCAGGTCACGGGGCTCGTGCCGGAGTGCATGCGCCCTGTGACTGCTTCCGCACGCCCCCCGGTGTCACCCGTGGGGCTGAGAGATCGCTCACGGATCTTGTCAGACCTCTTGGGGTCGGGACTCCGGGCCGCTACGGTCGTATACATAGCGCGCGCACAGCGGCCCGGCTGCGGACAGTTGAACGAGCAGGCGGGTTGCCCACCCACCACCTGCTCCCGATAGCATCCTCCGGGACAGCAGCTGTCCCTTTCTCACCCGATCCCCGCGGTGGCCCCCGTGCAGCGGCCGTACTGTGCCAAAACTCAGGGCCCGCGACAAAGGTCTTCGATGCCCATCAGCCCGTCCCCTCACACCTCCGTCACGGATCGCGATGTCCTCGCCACCGAGACGGCCGGCCGGCGACCCCGCGTGACCATCGCGCGCGGAGCCACCCCCTGGTTCGTCCCGACCCTGGCCACCGCAGCCCTCACCACCGCTCTCACCAAGCGGAACGGCAAGTGGGCGGTGGCCGCGGTCCCCGCCTGCGCGCTGAGCGCGGGCATGCTGTGGTTCTTCCGCGACCCCGAGCGTGAGATCGGCACGGGCAGAGTGATCTCGCCGGCCGACGGAGTGGTGCAGAGCATCGACGCCTGGCCGGACGGCCGGACCCGCGTCGCGATCTTCATGAGCCCGCTCAACGTTCACGTCAACCGGGCCCCGCTGCCCGGCACGGTGACCTCCGTCGAGCACATCGCCGGTGGTTTCGTGCCCGCGTTCAACAAGGACAGCGACCGCAACGAGCGGGTGGTCTGGCACTTCGACACCGAGCTCGGCGACATCGAGATGGTGCAGATCGCGGGCGCCGTGGCGCGCCGGATCGTGCCGTACACGGGCGCCGGGACCAAGGTCGAGCAGGGCGAGCGGATCGGTCTGATCCGCTTCGGCTCCCGCGTCGACACCTACCTACCGGCCGGCGTCGAGGTCGGCGTCACGGTCGGCCAGAAGACCACCGCGGGGGTGACACGCCTTGACCGTGACTGATCCCGAAACACTCGTCGGACTCAGCGAGTCGGACGAGACCGACTTGCGTCGGCGCCGCTGGGCGCGCGATCGCGAGCTGCGCGCGCCGCGCTCGCCGCAGACCCTGTCCACGGCCGACTTCCTGACCCTGGGCAACGCCGTCTGCGGCTTCCTGGCGATCTACTCGATCACCACGAAGATGCTCATCCCGCACATCACCGGCACCGGCACCGGCAACGCCCGGCACGGTGCGGCGACTGCGGTCACCCTGCTGCTGCTCGGCGCGATGTGCGACCTCTTCGACGGCCTGGTGGCGCGCAAGCTGCGCGCCTCCGCGCTCGGCGCCGAGCTCGACAACCTGGCCGACCTGATCAGTTTCGGCATCGCGCCGGCCTACTTCGTCGCGGTCTGGGGCATCGTCGCGCCCGGCGGTAAGCAGGGGCTCTCCGCCTTCATCGCGCTGACGGTGCTGCTGGCGGTCGTGCTGCGGCTGGCCCGCTTCTCGACGGTCAAGCTGCGTCCGGGCGTCTTCCAGGGCATGCCCTGCCCGATGGGCGCCATGACGGTGATCGCCATCGTGCTGCTCGACCCGCCGTTCCTGGTCGGGCTGCTGGCGATCTTCGGCGTGGCGTACCTGATGGTCAGCCAGGTCGAGTACCCCAAGCCGCAGGGCCTGCTGGCCACCGCCACGCTGGCCTGGATCGTCGTCTCGATCGGCTGCTTGGCCGCCTGGGCGACCGGCCTGCCGGGCGGCGATGTGCTGATGCACGTCGGTGCCGTCGCGCAGATCGCGCTGGCCGCGATGGCCCCACTGCTGGTGATCCGCCGCAAGGTCGGCCAGAAGGTCGGCGACGTGCGCGCCCGCCGCGCCGAGTCGCGCGGCTGCTAGCTCCCTGCGGAGTACCACGAGTACCCCGAGTGCCCCGCTGGATCCTGGATCCGGCGGGGCACTTCGCTGTCCGGCCATGGTTCACGGTGGCGCACGGCGATCGGGGCGCGCTGGAGCAGCGGTCGCTCTCAGGTCGGTCTCAGGTCAGGCCCCGCCGCGGTGGACGCTGAAGGCGGAGCGGCGGGCGGCGCGGGCCACCGCGGCGTCCGGGTGCACCCCCGCGACCGCCGTCAGCACCGAGGCGGCCCGGGCGTGGCCGGACTGCCGGGCGCGGGCGAACAGCCGCACCGGGTCACCGGCACTGGCCCCCTCGACATGGCCGACCAGCAGCTCGGTCTCGCCGTGGTCGAGCACCGCCGCGGCGGTGTCCACCCAGAGCCAGGCGGCGTCCTCGGCGCTCAGTACGTCGGAGGGCACCACACCGCCCTCGTCCAGCTGCTCGGCCAGCCAGAGCAGCGCGTAGGGGCGCAGCACGGCCTCGTCCACGGCCGCCCGGACGCCCTGCTCGGCCGTTCCGCCGGCCACCCGCAGGGCCTCGAAGGCGAGCCCGCGCAGCAGCGCGTCGTCGCCCCGGGCGGCCTCCAGGAGCTCGGCCACGGCGCGGTCCACCGGGCGGGCGGCGACCCAGGCGCGGTACTCGGCGCGGGCCGGGCCCGGCGAGTAGTTGGCGCAGGCGTCCAGCAGCTCCAGCGCGCTCTGCTCGATGTGGCCCGCGGCGGTCTGCGCGACCGTGCAGATCTCCTCCAGCTTGGCGCGTACCGCCCAGTGGCCCAGCGGCGAGAGCTCGGCGGCCTCCGCCGAACGGACCACCGCGCCGACGGCGGCCAGGCCGTCGAGCATCCAGTCCAGTACGGCGGCGATGTCCGAGGGCGCCGGCGGGGTGTCGATCTGCGGCTCGCGGCAGGTGCCGCGGACGGCCGAGACGGCGGAGGCCGCGTGCGGGACAGGCGACAGGGTCGCGAAGCCCGTACCGGCGCCGTGCCGGCGCTCGTCCAGACCGCGGCGCAGCAGCTCCATCAGCTCGCTCTCGGCGACCGGTCCGTCGACCAGGTGCAGGAAGGAGAGCAGTTGCGGTGCCTGGTCGACGGCCTGGCCGGCCAGCACGGCGAACACGCCGCGCAGCGCGGCGGGCGGCACGGGGGCGAGCAGCGTCCAGGCGTCGAAGAGCGCGGACCAGCCGCGCAGCACGGCCTCGTCGTCGCGCTCCCAGGCGTGCAGCCGCCAGCCGGGGGCCGCGCCGCCGTCCCGGGGCTCGACCAGGCCGACCAGCAGGGCCTGCCCCCAGGCCTTGGCCGCGGCGCCGACCGTCATGGCCAGCGCCCGCCCGGCGGCCCGGGCGTCGTCGGGCAGCAGTTCGCCGCGCTTGTCGACCTCGGCGAGCTCGCCGGCCCAGTGCGCGATGCGCACCGCGTCGGTGAGCATGCGGCGTGCCAGCGGCGCGAGGACGGCGGGTACGGGGAAGCCCTCGGGCACCGGGACCCGGCCTCGACCGGGGGCGGGCCTGGGGGTTCGGCGTCGGGGTACGCCGGGACCGGCCGGCAGCGCGGTATCCGCGCGGGAGGCCGTACCGGGTAGACGGGTCACCGTCGCGCCGGTACCCATGGTCGGCGGGAGCGGGGCATCACGGTCGCGCGGGTTCCGAGACGTCACGCCGTGCAGTCTTCCCCGTGCACGGGGCTTCTGTCACATCGAGTTCGGCGCGTCTTTGACAGCCGTCGACAACCGGTGGGCGGAGATGGGGCAAGAGTGCTCAAACCGGGCGACCGGATCCGCGTGACCTGTGCACGACATTAACATGAAGGCACCGTCCGTGGTCAAGAGGTGACTGACCGCGTGCAGGTTCGAAGCGATCACAGAACGGTTCATAGGACATTCAGAGGACATTCAGAGGATAGGCGTCAGGAAGCGCCGCAGGGCCTCCTCGTAGCCGGCCGGATCGGCGTTCCACAGCGCCGCGTGCTCGGCCCCGGGGACGGCGTGCAGGCTCACCAGATCCGAGCGGCGGTGGGCCAGCCGGGCCGCGGCGCCCCACGGCGCGACGGAGTCCTGCGGGCTGTGCAGCAGCAGCGTCGGCCCGGGCAGCTCGGCGCCGTCCGCCAGCCGGGCGTAGCCGGCCAGATCGACCCCCGTACGCCCCTCGGCCGCCCAGGCGCCCAGCGTGGCCGCCCCCGCCGGAACGCCCGCCCGGGCCGCCCGCCCGCGCACCGCGGCGGCCAGGTCGAGCACCGGGGAGTCCAGCACCAGGCCGACCAGTTCGTCGCGGTACTGCGAGTGGGCGGCGGTCTGCAGCACCGTCGCGGCCCCCAGCGACCAGCCGTAGAGCACGATCCGCCCGGCGCCGGCCTCCTTGGCGAACCGGATGGCCGCCTCGACGTCGTGCCACTCGGTCTCACCGAAGTGCGCAAGACCGTCCGGCGAGACCGGCGCGCCCTGGTCGCCGCGGCAGCTGACCACCAGCGCGGGCAGGCCCATCCGCCGCAGCACCGGCAGCACCGGCAGCGCCTGCCGGCGGTCGGCATCGGGGGCGTGCACCGCGATCACCCAGGTGCCGCGCAGCGCGGGCACGTACCAGCCGGGCAGGCCGCCGAGCTCGCCGTCGACCAGCACGTCCATGTAGTCGAGACCGCACGCCGAGGCGGGGTCGCCGCGCAGCACCCGGGGCGTCAGGTCGACCTGCGTGCCGACGTCCGGCGGGGTGCCCGCGCTGAGCTCCAGGCGGCGGGTGACGCTCTGCGGGCCGGTCCGCAGCACGTCGCCGACCACCGCGTGCCCGCCGGGCCACTCCAGTGCGTAGCGGCCGCGGCGCTCACTGGCGCTGGTGCGGGTGAGGGTGACCTCGCTCGGGCCGAAGGCCTGCACGCGCAGCCTCGGGTCGGCCGCGAGGGCGGAGGGCACGCCGCCGCCCGCGCCCGGGTGCACGGCGGAGCCGGAGACCCGGCGCCCGACGATCACGACGACGGCCCCCGCCGCTGCGGCGACGGCGGTACCGGCGGCGACGACGATTCCCCAACGCATGGCTCTCCCGGGGGTGATGGCGACTTTGGACCGGACCTCCCCAGTTCATCGCGGCCACCGGCTCGCGGCCACCGCAGCGCCGCCGTCCGGTGCCCGTCTGGGTCCTAGACGGGGATGTCGGTGCCGGCGGCGGCGAGCAGGGTCCAGAAGCGCTGCTCCAGCGGTTCGGCCGGCGGCTGCTGGTCGTCCGGGGTGCTGGAGCCCCAGTAGGAGTTGACCTGGTACTCGCCCTGCAGCGCGGCCAGCACCCCGGCGAGCGTGTCGCGCGGGGCCGGGACCAGGCGTCCCACCGCCTTCAGCTGGGCCTGCCAGCGGCCGTCCACGCACTGGCGCAGCCGCTGGTCCAGTTCCTCGGCGACCCCCGTCACCCGGATCACGTCGCGCAGCGTCAGCCCCAGCACCTGGGCCAGCGCCAGGGTCTGCGCCTCGTCCCCCTTCCAGCGGCCGCTGAGCTCGGCCGCCTGGTACGACGTCAGCCCGAGGCCGAGCTGGCGGGCCGTCTGCTCCTGGCTGAGCTCGCGGGCCACCCGGAAGTCGCGCAGGCTGTCCGGGCGCACCCCCATCAGCTGGACCGCCGGGCACCAGAGCGCGCGGGCCAGCGCGATGAACTCCTCCTCGGTCGGCCGGATCACGCCGCCCTCCCAGCCCAGCACATGGGTCGGCAGCAGGCGGACGCCGTGCGCGGCCATCCCCGCCGCGACCTGGTCGGGGGTGAGGCCGAGCCCGGCGCGGTGGGCTCGGGCTGCCTGGGGGGAGAAGGGGACCGGGGTGGGGGCCGGCGTTCTGCTGCGTCGCATGGCTCGACGCTAGGGGCGGGGCGCGCGCGGTCGCACCCGCTGAACGCACGAAGCCGCAAGGCGGGCCCGGAGCGGGTATTGGACGATTCGCCAACGCCCTGACCGGGAGGGCGGGGGCTACTCGGAGGTAATGACGGTTCCGTCCGGTGTGATCAACCACTCCGGGGGCCTGGTTGACTGCCGGTTGCGGCACGTGATGGGATCCTGGGGCCAATCGGAGGCAAACAGAGGAAGCCGGTGCGAATCCGGCGCGGTCCCGCCACTGTCACCGGGGAGCACGCTCGAACTCCCTCCTTGCCCGCCATCGGGCAGGAGGGGCCCATGTCACGGCGGTCCGCCACAGGGCCGTTGGAAGACCCGAGCGTGTGTCAGCACCCGGAAGCCAGGAGACTCTCGCCCCGTTTACGTCGATCCAGGGCGCGGACCCTGAGTGAGGACACGCACGCCATGTCGGCTGCCCGCCGCACGCTCCCGTACGCCGTCGGCGCGGTGGCCGGATATGCCGCCGACGTCGCGCTCGGCGATCCCCGGCGGGGCCACCCGGTAGCGGGTTTCGGCCAGGCGGCCGGCCGGGCCGAACGGACGCTCTGGCGTGACCACCGCGGCGCGGGCGCCCTGCACACCGCGCTCTGCGTGGGCGCCGTCGCGGCCGGCGCGGTGGCGGCGGATCGGCTCGCGGGCCGGGCCCGGGCGCTGACGGCCGCCGCGGCCACCTGGACGGTGCTCGGCGGCACCTCGCTCACCCGGGAGGCGCGCACCATCGGCGGCGCGCTGCGGGCAGGCGAGCTGACGGCCGCTCGGGAGCGGCTGCCGCACCTCTGCGGGCGTGATCCAAGCAGCCTGGACGAGGCGCAGATCGCCCGCGCGGTGGTCGAGTCGGTGGCCGAGAACACCGCGGACGCGGTGGTCAACGCGCTGGTCTGGGGCGCCCTGGCGGGCACCCCCGGGCTGCTGGCCTTTCGCGCCGTCAACACGCTGGACGCGATGGTGGGTCACCGCTCGGAGCGCTACCGGCGGTTCGGCTGGGCCGCGGCGCGGCTGGACGACGTGGCCGGCTGGCCGGGCGCCCGGCTGACCGCGCTGCTCACGGTGGCCGCCGCGCCCTCGCCGCGGACCGCCTGGCAGGTCTGGCGGCGGGACGGCTCGGCACACCCGAGCCCGAACGCCGGGCAGGCCGAGTCGGCGTTCGCGGGCGCGCTGGGCGTCCGGCTGGGCGGCACCCTGCGGTACGGCTCCCGGGTGGAGGAGCGGCCGGTGCTCGGCGGCGAGCTGCGGGCGGTGGCCGTGGACGACATCGAGCGGGCCTGCGTGCTGTCGCGCCGGGTCGGGCTGCTGGCGCTGGGGGTGACGGTGGCCGGACGGTTCGCCGTGTCGGCACTGCGGAGGGGACGGATATGAGCAACGCACTGCTGGTCGCGGGGACCACCTCGGACGCGGGCAAGAGCGTGGTGACCGCCGGGATCTGCCGTTGGCTGGTCCGGCAGGGGGTGAGGGTCGCCCCGTTCAAGGCGCAGAACATGTCGCTCAACTCGATGGTCACCGCCGACGGCGCGGAGATCGGCCGGGCGCAGGTGATGCAGGCCGCCGCCGCCCGGGTGGAGCCCGAGGCGGCGATGAACCCGGTGCTGCTCAAGCCGGGCGCGGACGGCCGCAGTCAGGTGGTGCTGCTAGGGCGGCCCGTCGCGGAAGTCGGCGCGCTCGACTACCGGGAGCGCAAACCCTATTTGCTGGAGCGTTCGCTGGAGTGCCTGGCGGACCTGCGCCAGCGCTTCGACGTGGTGGTCTGCGAAGGTGCCGGCTCCCCCGCCGAGATCAACCTGCGCGACCGCGACATCGCCAACATGGGCCTGGCCAGGGCCGCCGACCTGCCGGTCGTGGTGGTCGGCGACATCGACCGCGGCGGGGTCTTCGCCGCGATGTTCGGGACCCTGGCGCTGCTGAGCGCCGAGGACCAGCGGTTGGTGGCGGGCTGGCTGGTCAACAAGTTCCGCGGCGACGCCCGGCTGCTGAAGCCCGGCCTGGACATGCTGCAGGAGCTGACCGGCCGTCCGGTCCTCGGCACCCTGCCGATGCTGAAGGGCCTGTGGCTGGACGCCGAGGACTCGCTCGACCTCTCCACCGTGGTGGACCGCGACGACGTCGCCGGCCCGTACGGCGCCGACGTGCTGCGGGTCGCCGTGCTGCGGTTCCCGCGGCTGTCCAACTTCACCGACCTGGACGCGCTGGCCCAGGAGCCCGGGGTGCTGGTGCGCTGGGCGACCCGGCCCGAGGAGCTGGCCGACGCCGACCTCGTCGTGCTGCCCGGCACCCGGGCCACCGTCGCCGACCTGGCCTGGCTGCGCGAGCGCGGCCTGGAGCGGGCGCTGCGCGAGCGCGCGGCGGCCGGGCAGCCGGTGCTCGGGGTCTGCGGCGGCTACCAGATGCTGGCGCACGAGATCGTGGACGAGGTCGAGTCGAAGGCCGGCGCGGTCGGCGGGCTCGGCCTGCTGCCGACCCGGGTGGTGTTCGGCGTCGAGAAGGTGCTCGGCCGACCGGTCGGCGAGGCCTTCGGCGAGCGGGTCGAGGGGTACGAGATCCACCACGGGGTGGTGACGGTGGAGGGCGGCGCACCGTTCTTGGACGGCTGCCGGGAGGGCGCGGTGTGGGGCACCACCTGGCACGGCGCGCTGGAGAACGACGGCTTCCGCCGGGCTCTGCTGCGCGAGGTGGCGGCGCTGGCCCGGCGGCGGTTCGTGCCGGCCCCGGACACCTCGTTCGCCGCCGCGCGCGAGGCCCGGCTGGACCGGCTGGGAGATCTGATCGAGGAGCACGCGGACACCGATGCCCTGTGGCGGCTGATCGAGGGCGGCGCCGGCGACGGCCTGCCGTTCGTGCCGCCGGGGGCACCGGCCGTCCGCGCTATGGAAGGTGACCGCTTGTGAGCGACGTCCGATACCCGTTCACCGCCATCGTGGGGATGGCCGATCTGCGGCTCGGGCTGCTGCTCAACGCCGTGTCGCCGGCGGTCGGCGGGGTGCTGGTCCGCGGCGAGAAGGGCACCGCGAAGTCGACCATGGTGCGCGCGCTGGCCGGGCTGCTGCCGTCGATCGCGGTGGTGGACGGCTGCCGCTTCGCCTGCGACCCGGGGGCGCCGGACCCGCAGTGCCCGGACGGGGCGCACCCGCAGGCCGTCCCGCTGGACCGACCGGCGCAGCTGGTCGAGCTGCCGGTCGGCGTGACCGAGGACCGGATCGTCGGCTCGCTCGACCTGGAGCGGGCGCTGGCCGAGGGCGTCAAGGCGTACGAGCCGGGGCTGCTCGCCCGGGCGCACCGCGGCGTGCTCTACATCGACGAGGTGAACCTGCTGCAGGACCACGTGGTGGACCTGCTGCTGGACGCGGCGGCGATGGGCCGCTCGTACGTCGAGCGCGAGGGCGTGTCGGTGCGGCACGCCGCGCGGTTCCTGCTGGTCGGGACGATGAACCCGGAGGAGGGCGAGCTGCGGCCGCAGCTGCTCGACCGGTTCGGGCTGACGGTGGAGATCGCGGCCACCCGTGACCCGGCGGAGCGGGCCGAGGTGGTCCGCCGCCGGCTCGCCTACGACGCCGACCCGGCCTCGTTCGCGCGGCGCTACGACGCCGAGGAGCTCGCGCTCGCCGAGCGGATCACCGCGGCCCGCGCGCTGCTGCCCGCCGTCGAGCTGGGCGACGCGGCGCTGCGTCAGATCACCGCGGTCTGCGCGGCGTTCGAGGTGGACGGGCTGCGCGCGGACATCGTGATGGCCCGCACGGCCGTCGCGCTGGCCGCCTGGGACGGGCGGACGGCGGTGAGCGAGGAGGATGTGCGCAAGGCCGCGCAGCTGGCGCTGCCGCACCGGCGCCGGCGCAACCCGTTCGACGCGCCCGGGCTGGACGAGGAGCAGCTGGACCGGACGTTGGAGGAGCACGCGGACCAGCCGGAGGAGGGGGATGGGCCTGAGGACGACGGGCCGGACGGGGGCGGTCCGGACGATGGCGGCGGTGCTCCCGAGCCCTCCTCCTCCGACCCCGGCGACGCGCCGGCCGGGGAGGCACCTTCGCAGGACGCTCCCCCGCAGATCCCCAAGCCCGGCTCGCCCCGCGAGTCCGCCCCCGTGGCGGCCGGCGACCCCTACCGGACCAAGCTGTTCAAGGTGCCCGGCACCGGCAAGGGCGCCCACGGCCGCCGCTCCCCCGCCGAGACCGACGGCGGGCAGACCGTCCGCTCGCGCCGTCCGGCCGGTCAGCTGACCCGGCTGCACCTGGCCGCCACCCTGCAGGCCGCCGCGCCGCACCAGGTGGCGCGCGGGCGCGACGGGCGGGCGCTGGTGCTGCGGCACGACGACTTCCGCGAGCAGGTGCGCCAGGGCCGGGAGTCCAACCTGGTGCTCTTCGTGGTGGACGCCTCCGGTTCGATGGCGGCCCGCCAGCGGATGACCGCCGTCAAGGGCGCGGTGCTGTCGCTGCTGATGGACGCCTACCAGCGCCGCGACAAGATCGGCATGATCACCTTCCGCGGCGCGGGGGCCGAGCTGGCACTGCCGCCGACCTCCTCCGTCGAGGTCGGCGCGGCCCGGCTCGAGCAGCTGCCCACCGGCGGCCGCACCCCGCTGGCGGCCGGCCTGCTGCGGGCGCACGAGGTGCTGCGGCTGGAGCGGCTGCGTGACCCGCACCGCCGGCCGCTGCTGGTGGTGGTCACCGACGGCCGGGCCACCGGTGGCCGCGCCGCGCTGGCCGACGCCGGCCGGGCGGCCGCCCTGCTGGCCGCGCAGGGCACCGCCGCGGTGGTGCTGGACTGCGAGTCGGGCCATGTCCGACTCGGCCTGGCCCGCACGCTGGCCGGCCAACTCGGCGCCGCCGCCGTCACCTTGGACGAACTGCGGGCCGAGGGCGTGGCCGCCCTGGTGCACGCCCATCGCCCCTCCTCCACCAAGTCCTCCGCCAAGTCCCCCACCAAGTCCTCCGCCCAGCCCCAGCAGCGAAAGGCAGCGTGACAGCATGCCGCAGGGACAGCCGACCAGCGTTCCCGAGGACGGTCTGACGACCCGTCAGCGCCGTACCCAGCCGATCACCGCCGTGCACACCGGCCCCGGCAAGGGCAAGTCCACCGCCGCCTTCGGCCTCGCGCTGCGGGCCTGGAACCAGGGCTGGCCGATCGGGGTGTTCCAGTTCGTCAAGTCCGCCAAGTGGAAGGTGGGCGAGGAGAACGCGCTGAAGGTGCTGGGCGCCTCCGGCGAGGGCGGCACGGTCGCCTGGCACAAGATGGGCGAGGGCTGGTCCTGGGTGCAGCGCGGGATGGAGTCCAGCGAGGAGGCCGCCAAGGAGGGCTGGGAGCAGGTCAAGCGCGACCTCGCCGCCGAGACCTACCGGCTGTATGTGCTGGACGAGTTCACCTACCCCATGCACTGGGGCTGGGTGGACGTGGACGAGGTGGTCGCGGTGCTGAAGGACCGCCCCGGCTCGCAGCACGTGGTGATCACCGGCCGGTACGCGGCCGAGCCGCTGATCGAACTCGCCGACCTGGTCACCGAGATGACCAAGGTCAAGCACCCGATGGACGCGGGCCGCAAGGGCCAGCGCGGGATCGAGTGGTAGGCGTCTAGCACGATGGACATCCCCCGTCTCGTCATCGCCGCGCCCTCCTCGGGTGCGGGCAAGACCACCGTGGCCACCGGGCTGATGGCGGCGCTGGCCGCCCGCGGCCTGGAGGTCTCGCCGCACAAGGTCGGCCCGGACTACATCGACCCCGGCTACCACGCGCTCGCCACCGGGCGGCCCGGGCGCAACCTGGACGCCTTCCTGTGCGGGCCGGAGCGGATCGCGCCGCTCTTCCTGCACGGCGCGGCGGGGGCCGACGTGGCGGTGGTCGAGGGCGTCATGGGGATGTTCGACGGGGCTTCCGGGCGTGGCGAGTTGGCCTCCACCGCGCATGTCTCCAAGCTGCTGCGGGCACCGGTGGTGCTGGTGGTGGACGGCTCCTCGCAGTCCCGCTCGGTGGCCGCGCTGGTGCACGGCTTCGCCTCCTGGGATCCCGAGGTGCGGCTCGCCGGGGTGATCCTCAACCGGGTCGCCTCCGACCGGCACGAGCAACTGCTGCGCGAGGCGCTCGAGGAGGGCTCGGGCGTGCCGGTGCTGGGCTCGGTGCGGCGGCACGCGGCGGTCGCCACCCCGTCCCGGCACCTGGGCCTGGTCCCGGTGGTGGAGCGCTCCGCGCAGGCCGTCCAGGCGGTCCGCGACATGGGTGAACTCATCGCCGCGTCGGTCGACTTGGAGGCTGTGCTGGCGCTGGCCCGGTCTGCGCCGCCGATCCGTGACGAGCCCTGGGACCCGGCCGCCGAGGTGGCGGCGATCAGTGGCGAGCGACCGCGGATCGCACTGGCGGGCGGGGCGGCGTTCTCGTTCTCGTACGCGGAGAACGCCGAACTGCTGGCAGCGGCCGGGGCCGAGGTGCTGCCCTTCGATCCCCTGCACGACACCGCGCTACCTGACGGTACGTCAGGACTGGTGATCGGCGGGGGCTTTCCCGAGGTGTACGCCTCGGAGCTCAGTTCCAATGCCCGACTGCGCGCGGCGGTCGCCCAGTTGGCGGCCTCCGGTGCGCCGATCGCCGCCGAGTGCGCCGGACTGCTCTACCTCGGGCGGGAGTTGGACGGCCTGGCGATGTGCGGCGTACTGGACTCCACGGCCACCATGACCGAGCGGCTCACCCTCGGCTACCGCGAGGCCGTCGCGCTGCACGACAGCCCGCTGGCGGTCACCGGCACCCGGGTGCGCGGCCACGAGTTCCACCGCACCGCCTGCACCCCCGCCGCCGGCCCCACCCCCGCCTGGGCCTGGCGCACCCCCACCGGCGCCCCGCACACCGAGGGCTTCACCTCCGCCACCGTGCACGCCTCCTACCTGCACGTCCACTGGGCGGGCGCGCCGCAGCTGGCCGAGCGCTTCGTCCGCAGCGCGAGCTCAACGCCTGTGCAGTAGCGCGTCGTTGACCGGTGGACGGCGGGCCGCCGACTGGGCCAGCGCGATCGCCTCGGCGGCCTCGGCGGGGTCGGGCAGGCCGAGCAGTTTCGGGGGCTGCCTGGGGGCGGCCGGCCAATCGGCTGCCACCCTGTCGTTCCGGCCGCGCCTGCGCCGGTCGGCGCGCGCCGTGAACACGTCGTCACCGTCCCGGACCGGTGGCAGCAGGGCGGTCAGCGGCTCGTCGATGACCACCGTGGACAGCAGCCGCCAGCAGACGACGAGCCGGTGGTCCGTCAGGACGTAGCTGGAACGCATGATCCTGGCCCGGCGCAGCAGGACACGTCCGATCGCCTGATAGCCACCGAGGGGGAGCAGGAAGACAAGGACGGGCCAGGCTCCCACACCGGCCAGCACGCCCACGGCCGCGCCGAGGACGAAGAAGACGCACCCGAACACCGACCGCCCGACGTCCGCCGCGTCGTACCACCAGCGGACGCTCTCGGGCCGGCCGGACCACAGCACCTGCTCGCCGGGCGCGAGAGCCACGGCTGCGGGCACCGGGACGCGCTGGGCGCCGGTCGGGGCCGGCAGCGGGGGGAGCTCCGGGAGGCGGAAGTGGGCCTCCAGGGCGACCGCATGGGCCGGGTCCGCGTCCGCCAGGCGCCGGAAGACCGGCAGCAGCGCGATGTCGGTGCGGGCGGCCTGCTGCTGCATCAGCGGGTCCCGTCGTCGGCCGTCGAAGCGCAGGTCGGTGCCGCGGCGCAGCGGTGGGGGCAGCTGGTCCAGCCACGCCGAGCAGGTCAGCCCGGCCCGGGTGGTCAGGGCCCGGCGGTCGGTGATCCGGTACACCTCGGCCCGCGCCAGCTGGGGGACCCGGATCAGTGCCTGCCAGCCCAAGGCCAGCGCGAGCACCGACCACACGGCCAGCATGATGCTGCCCGCGGTGTCCCTGGGGGCGGCGGCCAGGGGGAGCAGGGCGAGCAGCGGGATCAACGCGAACGCGTTCTCCAGGGTCAGCCACCGCACGCCGGTCGGACGGCCCGTCCAGAGCAGCCGCTCCCCGGGTAGCAGGCCGTCGAAGGGCGGGTCGGTGTGCAGCAGCAGCTGTGCGTCAGAAGTCGGCTGGGCCGATCTTTCGTAGTCCCCCATGGCGCACAGCATGCCACCGGCCGATCAGCCCAGGCAGGCCGGGCCGGCGGACGCCGTTCGGCTTGATTGACTCGCTGTCGCGGCCCGTGGTGGGATTCCGGGGCGCGGAGGGAGAAAATCAATGGTCAGCGGCGTGCGAGTGGTCGTAGGCGTCGGCGCGAGCAGCGGGGTCGGCGAGGACGAGGTGCTCGGGCTGATCACCACCGCGCTCGCCGAGGCGGGAGTCGCGGCCAGCGACGTCGCCGGGCTGGCGACGGTCGAGAGCCGCGCCGCAGAGCCCGGACTACGCGACGCGGCAAGCGCATTGGGGGTCACGCTGGTCGGGTACCCGGCGGCGGAGCTGGCCGGGGTCGCGGTGCCGCACCCGTCGGCGGCGGTACGGGCGGCGGCGGGCACCGCGAGTGTGGCGGAGGCGGCCGCGCTGCTCGGGGGCGGCGAACTCCTGCTCCCCAAGCGGAAGTCGGCGCTGGCCACGGTCGCCATCGCCAGCGTGGCACCGGCCGGCCCGGACCTGCGGCACCACGGTGACGCCGAGGTGCGGGCCGCCGGCCTGGTCGACCTCGCCGTCAACGTCCGCACCGGCACTCCGCCCGACTGGCTGCGCGAGCGGATCGCCCGCACCCTCACCGACCTGGCCGCCTACCCCGAGCAGAGCGCCGCCCGCGCCGCGGTGGCCGCCCGGCACGGGCGACCCGTCGAGGAGGTGCTGCTCACCTCCGGCGCCGCCGAGGCGTTCGTCCTGCTGGCGCGGACCCTGCGACCGCGCCACGCCGTCGTCGTGCACCCGCAGTTCACCGAGCCGGAGGCCGCACTGCGGGATGCCGGCCACACCGTCGACCGGGTGCTGCTCTCCCCCGCCGACGGCTTCCGGCTCTCCCCGGGCGCGGTCCCCGAGGAGGCGGACCTGGTGGTGATCGGCAATCCCACCAACCCGACCTCGATCCTGCACCCGGCCGCAGCGCTGGCCGAACTGGCCCGCGAGGGACGCACGTTGGTGGTGGACGAGGCATTCATGGACACCGTTCCCGGCGAGCGCGAGTCGCTCGCCTCATGGCACCCGCTGCCCGGGCGGGTCGTGGTGCTGCGCAGCCTCACCAAGACCTGGGGCCTGGCCGGACTGCGGATCGGCTATGTGCTCGGGCCGGCCGAGCTGATCGCGGAGCTCGGCCGCGCCCAACCGCTCTGGCCGGTCTCCACCCCCGCGCTGGCCGCCGCCGAACTGTGCAGCGCCCCGGCCGCGTTGGCCGAGGCGGAGGCCGCCGCCGAACTGTGCGGCGAGCAACGCGCGCACCTGCTCAAGGGATTGGCGGCCTTCCCGGCCGTGCGGGTGCACGGCGAGCCGGCCGCCTCGTTCGTCCTGATCGAACTGCCGGACGCCGCAAGGGTCCGGGTGCGACTGCGTGCGGCGGGCTTCGCGGTGCGCCGCGGTGACACCTTCCCCGGACTCGGGCCCGACTGGCTGCGGATCGCCGTCCGGGACAGTGCGACCACGGACCGCTTCCTGGCCGCGCTGGAGCGAGTTCTGACGGATGATCAGGAGTTCGCGCCGGAGAGATAGGTGTGGGCGATCCGGCGCAGCGCCAGCAGGACCGGCTCCTTGAGGACGGTCAGCGCCACCACCGCCTCCAGTCGCTCATCCCCGGCCGGGTAGCCGCTGACCACCTCCAGGTCGAACCTGGCCACCGGCAGCACGGCCGCGGCATAGGGGCGCAGCTGGGCCAGGTCGCACGGGTAGCCGAGCCGTTCCAGCGAAGCCACCGCGCCGACCAGCATCCAGTACGCCGGGGCGTTGTGGCACCGCTCCCAGCCGAGCTCCTCCAGCAGCTCGTCCACCGTCTCCTGGGCGTGCTCGCCCGGCTCCGGCGGGACGGCCTGCGGCCCCTGCTCCTCCAGCAGGGCCCGCTGGGCGGCGCCGAACTGCTCGTGCTGGTCGAGCGAGTCGTCCTCGGCCGCCTGCAGCACGCCCTTGGTCCCGGCCACCGACATGCCGCCCACCTGGATCAATGAGCGCACCAGTCGCAGCCGGCGCAGATGCGCCTCGCCGTAGTCGGACCGGGAGGCCGAGACCCGCTCGCCGGGCGGCAGCAGCCCCTCCCGCAGGTAGTACTTGATCGTCGCGGTCGGCACTCCGCTGCGGGCGCTGAGCTCGGACAGCCTCATAGGGTGGCGCCCTTTCGGGGAGTGGTCGGCAGTGAAGCCCTGGACAGGTCCTCAGGATAGTGCCACTATCCCCTCAAGGAGGGATAGTGACGCTATCCCATGCTGACTCCGGAGGAACCCATGGCTGTCCGCCCGTCCGAGAAGCCCGCCGCCGCACGAGTCACCGACGCGCACGACGGCGAGCTGGTGGTGTTCCTGATCGGCATGCGGATCAACCGCTGGCGCGCGGTCCGCCAGTGGTGGCCGGTCGTCATGGCGATGCCCAAGATGCTCCGGGAGCTGTTCGCCGACCCCGAGTCCGGGCTGCTCGGCGCCCGCACCATGGTCGGTGGCGGACTGCGCGAGATCACCCTGGTCCAGTACTGGACGGACGCCGACCGCCTGATCGCCTACGCCGGCGCGGCCGACCGCGAACACCGGCCCGCCTGGCAGGCGTTCAACCGGAACGCACGGGCCGCCGAGGCCGTCGGCATCTGGCACGAGACCTACCTGGTCCCGGCGGGCCGGCACGAGAGCGTCTACGTCAACATGCCGGCGTACGGGCTCGGCCAGGCCTCCGGCACCCAGCCGGTCGGCCCGCGCGGCGAGCACGCCGCCCAGCGCCTGAACCGCTCGGCGGAGTAGCAGCCTTAGACCGACCGGCAAATGGTGGGTGGGTGAAGGAGCGGGTCGAGGGCCGAGTCTGGGCGGTGCCGACGAGGGAGTAGCAGCGGAGCTGCGGCGACTGAGGAGAAGCCGTCCAGGCGACAGCCATCGGCCCGCGACGCCGCCCACCATTTGCCGGCCGGTCTTAAAGATCAAGCTAAGCGCCGGCGGCGGCGAGCAGGGTGTCGGCGACCGAGGTGCGCCGGTAGAGGACCGAGCGGCCCGAGCGCTGCGAGGAGACGATGCCGGCCGCGCGCAGGGCGGTCAGGTGCTCCGAGATGCCGCCCGCCGACATGCCGGTGCGGCGGGCGAGTTCGGTGGTGGAGGCCGGCGCGGAGAGCTCGGTCAGCAGCAGGGCGCGGGAGCGGCCCAGGACGGCGGCGACGGCCTGCGGCACCTCCGGCGCGGCCTGCTCCCAGAGCGCACCGACCCCGCGGCTCGGATAGCAGAGCTGGGCGGCCGCGGGCGCCACGTTGACCACCAGGACGGACGGCCAGACGAACGCCGACGGCATCAACAGCAGTCCCCGGCCCTCGAGTTCACCCGAGCCGCCGCAACACGTCTGAAGCGTCAGGATCTCGTCGCCCCAGCCGACCTGCGGGTGCAGTTCGCGCAGCACCGCCGCGTAGCCCTCGGCCGCGAACCGGCGCGACTGGTGCAGGACGTCCGCCTCCAGTACGCCGCGCAGCCGCGGCCAGTGCGCGGCGAGGGCGGCCTCCCAGTAGGCGTCGATCTCGGGGAGCAGCCGGTCGAGCCCGGCGCCGGGGTCGTCGTGCAGGGACCGGACGGCCGGGGTCCAGGACGGCAGGCGGGTGAGCTCCGCGCGGATCCGCTCGTACGGCGTGGCGGCGATCCGGTCGAGTTCCACCGCCAGCGTCGGCTCGGCCGTCTCGGGCGGCGGGTTCAGGAAGTCGGGGAGGTAGCCGTGCTCGGGGATCAGCCCGGCCAGCAGACCGCTGGTGAGGCCCGCCTCGGCCACTCGGGGGCGGGTGCGGGCCACCCAGCGGCGGTGCAGCGGGCGCGGCGCGGGCGAGTTGAGCGTCCGCAGGCTGGTCACCACCTCCCACATCGGCGAGACGGCGAGCCGGGTGTAGGCCAGATCGCGGGCCGAGAAGGTCAGTTCGAGCACGAAACCCCCTTTGGATTCGGACCTGACCGAATGAATGGTGGGAATGTCCCACTCCGTCGCACGATTCCCGCATGACCCGCCAGCTCCTGAAGCCCCATTCTCCGCTGCCCACCTCCCCGCCACCACCCCCAACCGGTGGGCGGCTGGCCGGCCGGTTCGCCGAGCGGTTCGGCGGGTACGGCGAGCCCTTCTGGGTGGTGATCGGCGGCACCGCCGTGAACCGGATCGGCAACATGGTGGTGCCGTTCCTGGTCTTCTTCCTCGCCACCCGCCAGGTGCCGGCCGACAGCATCCCCTATATCTCGGGGGCGCTGGGAATCGGCGGACTGGTCGGGCCGGTCCTGGGCGGGCTGATGAACGACCGGCTCGGCGGCCGAACGGCGCTGCTGGTCGGCCTGGTGGCCACCGCCGTCAGCCAGGGCGTGCTCTTCGTCGCGCCCAACCTGCCGGCGCTCGGGGCGGCGGCCGCGCTGCTCGGCGCCGCGGGCGGCCTGCACCCGCCGGCGTCGAGCGCGATGGTGGCCGACGCGGCGCCGCCGGCCCGCCGGATGGTGGCCTTCGGGCTCTACCACTGGGCGATCAACGTGGGGACGGCGGTCGCCGGGGCGATCGGCGGGTTCCTGCTGGAGCACGGCTACGGGCTGCTCTTCGGCCTGGACGCGCTGACCTGCCTGGCGTACGCGGGCCTGGTCGCCGCCCGGTTGCCGCGCGCGGACCGGCGGGTGCAGTCCGACCGGCCGCCGCGGGTGGCTGGGGACGTCGGCGGGGACGTCCGGGCGGAGGGGGACCGCGGCTACCGGGTCGTGCTGCGCGACCGGCTGATGCTCGCGCTGGTGGCCCTCATCGCGGTCTCCCAAGCCCTGTACGCGCAGACCGAGTTCACCCTCCCGCTGGCGATCCGCGACCACGGGCTGCCGGCCACCGCCTTTGGACTGGTCTGCGTGGTGAACGCGCTGATCGTGGTGGCGCTGCAGCCGTTCTCCTCATTCTGGTTCGCGCGGTTCGACCGGGTGCGGGTCTGGGCGGTGGCGTCGACGCTCATCGCGGTGGGCGTCGGGCTCACCGGAGTCGCCCACAGCACGTGGCAGTTCGTGTTGACGGTGGTGGTCTGGAGTATCGGCGAGGTCTGCGCGAGCGGGATCGTCACCGCGATCACGGCCGACCTGGCCCCGGCCGGTGCGCACGGTCGCTACCAGGGGGCGGCCAACTGGGCGCACGGGCTGGCCCGTTTCGTCGCGCTCGCCCTCGGGGCCGCCGTCTACACGGGGTTCGGCCCGAGCGCACTGTGGTGGGGGTGCGGCGTACTCGGGGTGCTGGGCGCGGTGGCGAGCCTGGGCATCGTCCGGGCGGTGGCGGCGCGCAGCGCGGCCGCGGGCGCGGGCGCGGGCGCAGCGCACGCCGGTAGCGAAGCCGGGGCGTAACGAGACCGCCGGCCCCTCCCCGAGGTGGGAAGGGCCGGCGGACGTGTCGTCAGTGCGGGCGGATCAGACCTGGCCGGCCTTCTCCAGCGCCGAGCAGCAGGTGTTGACCAGCAGGCGGGTCACCACGTACGGGTCGACGTTGGCGTTCGGGCGACGGTCCTCGATGTAGCCCTTCTTCTCGACCTCGACCTGCCACGGGATGCGCACCGAGGCGCCGCGGTCGGAGACGCCGTAGGAGTACACGTTCCACGGGGCGGTCTCGTGCTGGCCGGTCAGCCGGGACTCGATGCCGAAGCCGTACTGCTTGACGTGCTCCAGGACCGTCTCCTGGCTCGCGCCGAGCGACTCGCAGGCGGTGATGATGGCGTCGTAGCCCTCACGCATGGCCTTGGTGGAGAAGTTGGTGTGCGCGCCGGCGCCGTTCCAGTCGCCGCGGACGGGCTTGGCGTCCAGCGTCGCGTCGATGCCGAACTCCTCGGCGGTGCGGTAGAGCAGGTAGCGGGCGACCCAGAGGTGGTCGGAGACGGTCAGCGCGTCGACCGGGCCGATCTGGAACTCCCACTGGCCGGGCATGACCTCGGCGTTGATGCCGCAGAGCGCCAGGCCGGCCGCGAGGCAGCGGTCCATGTGCAGCTCGACGATCTCGCGACCGAAGACCTCCTCGGCGCCGATGCCGCAGTAGTAACCGCCCTGCGGGGCCGGGAAGCCGCCCTCGGGGAAGCCGAGCGGGCGCGAGCCCTTGAAGAAGGTGTACTCCTGCTCGATGCCGAAGATCGCCTCCTGCGCCGCGAACTGCTCGGCGATGGGCCGCAGCAGGGCGCGGGTGTTGGAGACGTGCGGGGTGCCGTCGGTCTCGTTGACCTCGCACAGGACGAGGATGTTGTCACCGCCGCGGATCGGGTCCGGGAAGGACGCGACGGGGGCGAGCACCCGGTCCGAGGCGTGGCCCTCGGCCTGGTTGGTGGAGGAACCGTCGAAGCCCCAGGTCGGCAGCTTGTCGGCGTTGGCCAGGATCCGAGTCTTGGAACGGAGCTTGGCGGTCGGCTGAGTGCCGTCGATCCAGATGTACTCGGCCTTGATAGCCACGGCGGTTACCTCGCAACTTGAGTGGTGGGTGCCCGCGTAGCGTCGCAAACCGCCGTTTCCCCGTTGTTCCTCTTATGTAACCAGCATGTGAACCAACCGTCCGAAATGGCACCCTCACTCTCCGAGAGTGCCAGCGGACATGACAGGGCCGAACGGGGGAACGGAGTTCAGTGGCGGTGGGCCGCCGACCGGCGCCGCCGGCCCGCCCAGAGCGCACCGCCGCCCACCACGAGCAGCGCGGCGGCGCCACCCGCGATCGTTCCGGTGCCACTGCTGCCGGTGAAGGCGAGCGACTGCCCGGTCTGCGGCTTGGCCGTGGAGCCCGCGGGCGCGGCAGCGGCCGCCGACGTGTCCACCACCTGCGCCACGCCGGTACCCCCCGCCGCCAGGGACCGCAGTAGTAGAGGAGGGGGCAGAAGAGGCGGACCCGGAGGGCGCGGTCGCCGGCCCGCCCGGCTTCTGGCAGCTCACCGAGGCGACCGTGATCGTCCCGTCCACCTTCGCCACATTGAGCTGCAGCGGATTCAGCGCGATGCTCACCTCCAGCGCCGAGGCCGCCGCCGTACTGGACGTCGTGGTGTGCGGCGAGTAGCTGATGTCCACGCTGCCGATCCCCGGGATGGCCACATGCGTCGACCCGTACAGGCTGAGCGTGACGGACTTGCCGAGCACCGTGAGCTGCGCCGGCGCGGTCACCTTCGCCGTCGGCGGCCCGTCGACCGGGCAGCTGACCTCGCTGCTGAGCGCCTGGAGTCCGAGCAGCGTGCTCAGCGGCAGCCCCGGTGCGTGCACATCGGCGTTGACCAGCTGGACGGAGGCCGAGGCGCCCTGCGCGTCGACATGGGTGACCGACTTGCCGATGTCCGCCTTGACCAGGGTGACCGGTCCCTGCTGGTCCACGCCGTCCACCGTCGCGGTCAGCACCGAGCCGCTGTGCTGCGCCGGCGACTGCACCTTGTTCAGCGCGATGTCCACCGGCACCTGGATCGCACTGTTCAACAGGCTGACGCGCAGAGCGAGTTCGGCAGTCACGGCACTGGCACTGCCCGGCTCGGGCGCGGCGCCCGCCGGGGTCGGCAGCGCCAGCACCGCGGTGGCGGCGGTGGCGGCGACCACGGCGCAGAGACTACGGGTGGAACGAACAGCGAACGGCACGGTGGAACCCCCACAAGTGGTGAATGAGAGCGCGCCACGGATCGTCACCCCACCGGCGGCCGTCGGCCGCACGAGACCGGGGGAGGCTGTCGCTCTCGACTGCCGCCATCCTCATGCGAACAGCGCGCAGCAGGGGCAACTCCCGCCCCCGGTTCACTCGTTGGAGTGAGCTTCGGCCCGTTCCGGTCCTACGGCAGCCGCCAGTCCACCGGCTGCGCGCCCTGCCGGGCCGGCAGCTCATTCGCCCGGCTGAACGGTCGGGAGCCGAAGAAGCCGCGATCCGCCGACATCAGGCTCGGGTGCGCCGACTCGATCGCCGGCACCTGCCCGAGCAGTCGTGCTTGCGCGGAGCGCGGTCGGGTGCCGGTCGGGCGTCAGGGCCGTCCCGGCGGGTCTCAGGGTTCGATGTTCTCCAGGTCGGCGAGCAGGCTCGGGTGGGTCGGCTGCCAGCCGAGGGTGGCGCGGGTGTGGGCGCTGGACGCGGGCTGGTCGGCCGCGAAGATCGGGCCGAGGGGGCCGAAGTTCTCCTGCGGTACCGACTCGACGGGCAGGCCCAGCCGTCGGCCGATGACCGCGGCGATGTCGCGGACCGCGTCGCCCTCGTCGGCGACGGCGTGCCAGGAGCTTCCGGCCGGGGCCTGCTCCAGGGCGAGCCGGAACAGCACGGCCGCGTCCCGGGCGTGGACGGCGGGCCAGCGCTGCGCGCCGTCCGAGGGGTAGCCGGCGACGCCGGTACGGCGGGCGATGTCGGTGAGCAGCCCGGCGAACCCGCCCCGGCCCTGGTTGTGGACCGTGCGCGGAAGCCGTACCGCCGAGCTGCGCACGCCGCGGGAGGCGAGTTGGAGCGCGCGGGTCACCGACCGGCTGCGGCCGGCGACCGGCCCCTCGGTCGGCAGGGCGTCGTCCTCGGTGGAAGCGCGCCCCGGCAGGTAGGGCGTGCCGGCCACGGTGACGAGCGGACGGTCCGTGCCGACGAGGGCGTCGCCGAGCGTCGCGAGCGCGGCAGCCTCCTCGGCCACGCCCTGGGCCAGGGCCTCGGGCGAGCTGAAGTCGTTGCTGAAGGCGAGGTGGATGACGCCGTCGGCCCGCTCCGCGCCGGCTCGCAGCACGGCGAGGTCGGCGAGTGCGCCGCGCAGCACCTCGGCGCCGGCGGCCTTGGCGTGCGCCGCGGAGGCGTCGGAGCGGGCGAGGGCGGTGACCGAGTGTCCGGCGGAGAGCAGTTCGGCGACGACGGCCGAGCCGATGAGACCGGTTCCGCCGGTGATGAAGATGCGCATGGTGACTCCCTGGAGCGTGTGGTGGGGGCGCGGCAGGGCAGGGCAGGGCCCGGCCGACCCAAGTGATGGGACTCGATCCCGTCACTTCCCTCACCGTAGCGCGTGATGGGACCAGGTGCCATCACTTAGGATGTCCGCATGGCCAGATGGGAACCGAACGCGCGTGAGCGCCTGGAGCGCGCCGCGCTGGCGCTGTTTTCCGAGCGCGGGTACGACGCCACCACCGTCAACGAGATCGCGGATCGCGCGGGACTGACCAAGAGCACGTTCTTCCGGCACTACGCCGACAAGCGAGAAGTGCTGTTCGGCGGGCAGGACGTGCTGGCACAACGCTTCAGCGACGCGATCGGGGCCGCCGCGCCTTCGGCGACGATCGCTGCCTGCCTCGTTGCGGCACTGGACTCCGCCGCCCCCGCGTTCACGCCAGAGCGTCACGACCTCGCCCTTCAGCGCCGGGCGATCATCGCTGACACCGGCGAACTGCGGGAACGGGAGCTCCTCAAGCGCTCCGGCCTCAGCTCCGCCATCGCCGACGCCCTGCGAGCACGCGGAGCCGACGACACCGCCGCGCGCCTGGCCTCCGAGGTGGGCGTCCTCGCCTTCAGTACCGCCTTCGCCCGCTGGGCGGAACCGGAGAACCGCCAGCCGTACACCGAGATCGCGCACACGGCGCTGCGGGAGTTGCAGGCCAGCGCGGCCGCCCTCGGATCGGAGACGGACAACCGGGCCTGAACTGGATTGCGGCCACGCACGGGTGAGCTCCGGGTTCGATTCCTATCCCGCGTTGCGCGGCGGGAGCCGCCGGGTAATCCGGTCGAACAGCTCCGCCAGCGGTTCGCCGACGTCCCGGCCGAACTCGGTCAGCCCGTAGGTGACCTGGGGCGGCGTCGTCGGCTCGACCTCCCGCCAGAGCAGGCCGTCCTGGAGCAGCGCGCGCAGGGTCTGGGCGAGCATCTTCTCGCTGATGCCGTGGATGCTCTCGCGCAGCTCGTAGAACCGGAGGTCGTTGCTCTGCAAGGAGATCAACACCCAGATGCCCCACCGGCTGGTCACGTGGTCGACCACGTCGCGCGCGGGGCAGTCGGTGTGAAACACGTCATACCGCTTCTCCGCCTCGGCCCGTGTGTGCTGCGCGCTTCCCGTCACGTGATGAGCTTACCTAAAGGTATGTCCTTACCAATTGTTAGCCCGGCTCCTACCGTGAAGGCCACAGAGGACATCGGACAAGGAGCTGTACATGATCGTGGTGACCGGGGCTACCGGGAATGTGGGCCGTCCGTTGACGCGGGCGTTGGCCGAGGCGGGCCAGCAGGTGACGGCGGTGTCCCGGCACCCGGCGGCGGTGCCGGACGGCGTCCGCCACGTGGTGGCCGACCTGGCCGAGCCGGCCGGCCTTGAGCCCGCACTGACCGGAGCGGAAGCGCTGTTCCTGCTGCTGTCCGGCGACCTGCACGCCGCCGGAGCCAGCCCGGCCGACATCATCGGCCAAGCCGCGACCAGCGGGGTCCGCCGGGTCGTCCTGCTCTCCACGCAGGGCGTGGCGACCAGGCCCTTTGGCGCAACGCGGATCGCGATGCGCGCACTGGAGGACGTGCTGCGTCAATCCGGCCTGGAGTGGGCCGTCCTGCGGCCGGGCGGCTTCGCCTCCAACGCCCTGTGGTGGGCCGAGTCCGTCCGCGCGCAGCGGGTCGTCGCCGCGCCCTTCGGCGACGTCGGGGTGCCGATCATCGATCCGGCGGACATCGCCGAGGTCGCGGCGGCCTGCCTGCTGGAGGACCGGCACACCGGCGGCGTGTACGAGTTGACCGGCCCGGAAGTGATCACCCCGCGCCAGCAGGCACAGGCCATCGCCGCCGCGCTGGGCTCGCCAGTGCGGTTCCACGACCTCACCCGCGACGAGGCCAAGGCCGCCATGGCCCAGAGCATGCCGGCGGAGCTCGCCGAGGACACCCTGGCCATCCTCGGTTCCCCGAACCCGGCCGAACTGCGCGTCAGCCCGGATGTCCAGCGGATCCTCGGCCGCGCCCCGCGCCCGTTCGCCGACTGGGCCGCGCGCAATATCGCCGCGTTCCGCTGAACGAGCCCGCATCCGCCAGCCCGGCGTGATCTGCCCCGGCAGGTTGGGTCCCGATGCTGCGTCCCGATGCTGCGGTTGAGGTTCGAGCCGGTGGCGCTATGCGGCCCGCAGCAGTTTCGCGGTCAGTGGGTTGAGCTCGACCGGCTCGTCTCCGCCGACGAGAACCGTCCCGCCGAGGGTGACCATGTGGTCGCCGATTCCGCAGCTCGGTTCGAAGGCGAAGGACATCCCGGGCTCAAGGGTCAGGTCAGCCAACGTCGCCGGCCGTGGGGCCGCTATCGGGTACAGGTCGCCGCCTTCGGCCTGGATGGGTCCCCCGGGGATGCGGCTGAAGGCGCCATAGGGGTTCAGCCCGTGGAGCTGAGGGCCACGGAACCAGGCGCCGACTGCCTCGGCGGGCGCCAGCATGGCCTCGGAGACTTCCCCGAAGGTCGCGCCCGCGCGAAGCGTCGCCAGGCCGGCGGCGTAGCACTCGCTCGCGATCCGGGCGACGTGCTCGATCGTCTGGTGGACCTCGCCGACGGCGATGGCGGCTTGGTGCTGCGTTTGACGGCCGCCGAAATTGCTGAAGATCTCGGTGGCGATGAGGTCGCCTTCCCGCAGGATGCGCGGTGGTTGCGGCCGGTAGCCCCACGCGGGTTGTCCGGATGCCGATGGTGCCGGGCCCGAGCAGAAGTGCAGGTGGGGCGCGAGTGTGCCGTGCCGGTACGCGGTGGCCATGGCCGCGGCGAACACGTCGGCCTCGGACACGCCCGGTGCGGCCGTGGCCACCATGGCCTCTGCCATCGCATCACCGACGCGGGCGGCATGACGCACCACGGCGATCTCTTCGTCGCTCAGCGGCATCATCAGGCGGGCGAACGCGTGCCCGACATTGCGGAAATCGGCGCCGGGCAGCTGGTGCAACACGGTGTCCCAGAACGGGTACGGGATTCGCCCTTCGGGATGCGCGGGAAGGTAGGGGTCAAGGCCCATGACCCCGATGGATCCGTTGCCGATCCCCAGGTCCTTCAAGGCCTGGACGAGCTGATGGGACTGCCGGCCCAGACGCAAGTCGTCCGCGGCGAGCCACAGTTCGTCGCCTCGCTGCACTGCCTCTCGATGGTCGAAGAGAAACGTCGGGATCGGCACGAGCGCTGTGGGTGTCCGGTCGCGGGGAAAGACAAGGAGGACGCCCGGTCGATCATTGGTGAACCAGCTGTCGAAGGCGAAGGGTGCAGGTCCTGCGTCTCCTTCGCCGAAGACGACCAATCCGTCGAGACCCTCCGCTGCCATGAAGCTGCGAGCCAGGTTCCAGCGCCTGCCCCGCTCGGTCAGCGAGTAGCCGGGAACGGAAGTGCGTTGCACCGGTGGGAACATCATGCTGTCTGGCCCTCTCGTGATTGGGCGAGGAGCGCGGTGGCGGTGTCGATGATCGTCTGCTCGGTGGGGCGGGGATGCCAGCCGAGCTGGGTGCGTGCCTTGCCGCTGTCGACGAGCCTGATACGGCCGAGCTCGGGTCGCAGCATCGCCAGCTGCGGGTTGCGCCGCGCGAGCAGTTTGACGATGAGGTCGGGCATGGTGCGCACGGGCACCTTGGCGGCTTCGTCCGGGAGCTTCTCGCGCAGGATGCGGGCGATGTCCCGGTACCACAGGAAGGTGCCCGAACCGAGGAAGCGCTGGCCCGCGGCGGCCGGGCTCGTCATGGCGAGGATGTGAAGCTCGGCGATATCGCGCACGTCGACGACGTTCCAGCCGATGTTCGGCACGGCGGGGAGCTTGCCGGCGAGCAGGCGGCGGATGACCTCGACCGTTCCCGGCCTGCTCGTTGTGCCCAGCATCGGGCCCTGCATGAACGTCGGGAGGACGGCGGTCAGTTCGAGCCCGGTCGCGGCGGCGAGATCCCAAGCGTCGCGCTCGGCAAGGATCTTGGAATCGGGGTACGCGCGAAGCGGGGTGCCGGACGGCTCGGTCCATGCCGTCTCGGTCGCGGGCGTGTCCAGGTCGCCGGTGTCGGCCGTGACGCCGGACGAGGTGAACACGGCACGCCTGACCCCGGCACGCGCGGCGGCACCCAGGACGCGGCGGGTGCCCTCACGTGCGGTGGTGATGAGGTCCACGCCCGAGCCGAAGGGCATCGGCGAGGCGGTGTGCAGCACGTAGTCGGCACCCGCGGTCGCCTCGGCCCAGCCGTCGTCGCCGAGAAGGTCGGCAGCCGCGAACTCGATGGTCCCGGCCGCCTGCCCGCCTGCCTGCTCACTCACGGCGTCGCGCACCTGCTGCGCCTTGTCGAGGCTGCGCACGGTGGTGCGCACCCGGTAGCCGCGCTGGAGCAGGCCCGCGATCACCCAGCCGGCCAGGTAGCCGGTTCCGCCCGTGACGAGCACCGTCTCGCCGTCGTGACTGTCGACCATCTGCTCCTCCAATATCATTGAGTTTCTCATTGATATTGGGAGCGTATCATGGCGGCATGACTGTGGGTAGTGACTGTGGGTAGTGACATGGAGGCAGCGGTGGCTCACCGTGCGGACGTCGAGCGGAAGGCCGAGATCGTCCGTGTTCTGGTGGAGGTGGGAAACGCCGCGGACGGGGTTGTGGCCCAGGTGCTCGGCGAGTTCGGGGTCCCGACCTCCGTCGCCGGCACGCTGTGGGCGCTTGCCCCGGGAACCGAGCCGCCGACGATGCGGGAGGTGGCAGCCCGCCTGCACTGCGACCCTTCCACGGTGAGCCTCGCCGCCGACAAACTCCAGAGCATGGGACTCGTCGCCCGTCAGCCTCACCCCGCCGACGGCCGCAAGCGCACCCTGGTCCTCACCGAACAAGGACACGAGCTGTGGGAGGCGCTCAGAACGCGGCTGCACGCCTCCGGCCTGTTCGCCGGCCTCGATCCGCAGGAACAGGACACCCTGCTCGCGCTGCTGACGAAAATGCGCAACCCGCAACGCCCATAGCGCGAAGCTGACCGAAGTACAGCCCGTCGCCCAGGACCGCGACCGGGAACGCCGCCTGCGGGAGGCCACCGCCCAACTCCTGGAGCAGGCAGGCACGGCCGCTTGAACGCTCCGCTCCATACTCCGCACTCCGCACTCCGCCGTTGCCGGCGACGCATGGGCGCGCGAGGACGGACCTTGGACACTGGCCCGAAGTTCAGCGTTACGGGAGACGCCAATCCACCGGCTGCGCGCCCTGCTTGACCAGCAGGTCGTTGGCACGGCTGAACGGGCGGGAGCCGAAGAAGCCGCGATCGGCGGACATCGGGCTCGGGTGCGCCGATTCGATCGCCGGCACCTGGCCGAGCAGCGGACGCAGGTTGCGGGCGTCGCGGCCCCAGAGGATCGCCACCAGCGGGGTCCCGCGGGCCACCAGGGCGCGGATGGCCTGCTCGGTGACCTCCTCCCAGCCCTTGCCGCGGTGCGCCGCGGGCTTGCCGGGCGCGGTGGTCAGCGCGCGGTTGAGCAGCAGCACGCCCTGCCCGGTCCACGGCGTCAAGTCCCCGTTGCTGGGCGGCGGGTAGCCGAGATCCTGACCGTACTCGCGGTAGATGTTGATCAGGCTGCCCGGGATCGGCCGGACCTCGGGGGCGACCGAGAAGCTCAGCCCCACCGCATGCGCGGATAACGGATCCGATAGCGGCGCCTTCTGGCTCACCGCCCCCTTAAGCGGGTAGTTGGCGTGGCGGTCGGCTTCGGGGCGCCGAACCAGCGGGCGAGAGAGAGTCGCAAGGCCTCCGGCGCGGCGGAGGCCCAGCAGACGCAGCCGTCCGGGCGGATGAGCATCGGCGCGGCGGAGGCCCACCAGCCGACGCGGCCCACCCGGTCCAGCCAGGGCGTGGCGGCCTCAGCGCAGGAGTCGTCCGGGTCGAGCACGACGCCGCGTCCAGAGCACAGCAGTTCGTGCAGGCGGGCCGGGCCAAGGTCCATGTCCGGGGCGGGGCGGGGCGACCGACAACGAGTGCGGGTCGCCGTCCTTGACCTGGATCGCCGGGACCAGCAAGGGATGCGGTCTCCCCCATCGAGATGTTCTGCATCTTCAGTGACTGAGCATCAGATCTCTCGGCTATGTTGACGCTAGTAGAACGCTCACCACGTGGATCAAGGAGCGGCCATGTCATCCGAGTTGGTGCAGCTGGCGGAGCAGGCAGGGCCCTACCTGAGCGCGGCAGCCAGTGCGTACGGTACTGCGGTGTTCACGCGGGCCCAGGATGCGGCGGCGGACGCGACAGCGAACCTTGGACAGCGAATCCTGCAGGCGGTATGGCGGCGCCGCGGGCGTCCCGACCAGGCGGCCCTGGCGGTCGCCGTCGGCGATGCCAAGGCCGAGCCGGGCAGCGTCGAAGCCGCTGCCTACCTGCGCCTTCAAATCGAGCGTGCTCTGCGGGAGGACGACGGTCTGCGCGCGGAGATCGTTGCCATGCTGCCGAGCGTTCCGCAGGTCACCGTCACGGCGACCGGCGAGCGAGGCATAGCGGCCCATCAGATTGGGACCGTGATCAATGGTGACAACAACTCAATCCAGCGGTGAGCGCACCTGACAGCTCAGCGGAGCGGGAGCGGATCGTTGCCGAGGGCGAGCGGGGGGTAGCGGCGCATTCCATCGGTGTGGTCATCAACGGTGACCTGCTTCTTCCGCCCAACGAAAATCGGTCCGCTCCTGAGACGGCGCAAGCCACTGGTCTTGGGCCTCAGTACTGGTCAGTGCCACAACGGAACCCGCTGTTCACCGGCCGAACCAGGACCTTGGAGATCCTGCACGCGAAGCTCGCTGAAGGCACGACTGCGCTGCTTGCACTGCCGCAGACGCTGTACGGACTTGGTGGTGTCGGCAAGACGCAGTTGGCCTTGGAGTACGCGCACCGGTACAAGTCGGAGTACGACCTGGTGTGGTGGATCGACGCCGAGCAACCGGAGACGACGGTCCGGTCGCTCGGCGAACTTGCCAGGAGCCTGAACCTCAAGGTCAGCGATGACCTTCACCAATTGGCTGAAGCCGCTCGCGACGCACTCCGCCGGGGAGTCCCGACCGCGAGATGGCTGCTGATCTTCGACAACGCGGACGACCCTGTCGCGGTCCGACGCCACTTCCCGGACGGCCCCGGCCACATTCTGGTCAGCTCCCGCACCCAGAACTGGTCTGCTCTGGCCGATGTGCTGAGTGTTGACGTGTTCGACCGGGCTGAGAGCATCGAGCACCTGTGCCGACGGGTCCGCGGTCTGTCCCGAAATGACGCTGACCAGGTTGCCGACGCCGTTGGCGACCTCCCCCTAGCTGTCGCGGTAGCCTCCGCCTGGCTTGACACAACCGGGATGCCGGCAATCACCTATGTCAACCACCTGCGCGGTGAGACCACCAAGGTCCTCGCTGCTGGGGGCGCGCCGGCGGACTATCCGACCTCGGTCGGCGCCACGTGGCGCGTTTCCATCGCGCGGCTGCGCGAGCAGTCCCCGGCTGCGGCGCGGCTTCTGCAGCTCTGCGCGTTCTTCGCACCCGAGCCGATCTCGATGAGGCTCTTCTACGGCGGCCAGTTGAGCCATGCCCTGCGGATGTACGACCCAGGCTTTGAGGGCGACATCATGCTAGGCACTGCGATCCAGGCGATCGGCCGGTACGCCTTGGCGAAGGTCGACAGCAGCAGCAACAGCTTCCAGGTGCACCGACTGGTACAGGCCGTCGTCCGCTCGGAGATGACTTCTGAGGAGCAGCATGACGCCACCCACGAGGTGCACCGGATCCTCGTCAGAGCCCGCCCGGACATCGGGGGCACCGACGATCCGGCCAACTGGCCCGCCTTCGAGGAGATCTGGCCCCACCTGACGCCGTCCCGAGCACACGACTGCGAAGAGCCAGGCACCCGCCAGCTGATGATCGACCGGGTCCAGTACCTGTGGAGGCGCAGCGAGTACCCCCAGGCTCGCCGCACCGGCCACCTGCTGGACGAGGCCTGGACCGCCAAGCTCGGCGAGGACGACCGGCAGACCCTGCTGGTGCGCTTCCAGCTCGCCAACGTGATCCGCTCCCAGGGCCAGTACGCCACCGCCATGGAACTGGACGAGGACACCTTGGAGCGCCAGCGCCGGGTGCTCGGCGAGCAGCACCCCTCCACCCTGATGACCGCCAGCTCGCTGAGCGCCGCCCGCCGGGCGCTCGGCGAGTTCGCCAAGGCGCTGGAACTGGACCAGGAGATCCTGGAGAGGTTCCGCGAGCAGTTCGGCGAGGACAACCCGCGCACCCTGTCGATCGCCAACAACCTGGCCATCGACTACCGGCTGGTCGGCGACAGCGCGGCCGCCCTGGAACTCGACCAGGACACCCTGGACCGGCGCGCCCTGGTGCTCGGCCCCAAGCACCCCTACACCCTCTCCAGCAAGTCCAACCTCGCCCGCGACCTGCGCGAACAGGGCGACTACGAGCAGTCGGTGGCGATCCACCAGGAAGTCGACGAGGCCTACGCCGAGACCCTCGACATCGACGTGCCGGAGGTCCTGCGCAACGCCACGGCGCTGGCCGTGGCACTGCGCAAGGCCGGCCGGCAGGCGGAGGGCCGCCGTCTCACCAAGGAGACCTACGAGCGCTACCTGGAACGGTACGGCGAGAACGCCCCCGACACCCTGGCCTGCGCCGTCAACCTCGCCGCCGACTACAGCGCCGCCGGCGACAACGACGCGGCCCGCGACCTGGCCCGCCAGCTCTATGTCGGCCACCAGCAACTCTTCGGCAGCAACCACCCGTTCACCCTGGCCTGCGCCAACAACCTCGGCATATACCTACGCAAGGTCGGAGAGATTGGTGAGGCAGCTCGGCAAGGCGAACACGCCGTTGCCGAGCTGCGGCAGGCTCTTGGCTCCGACCACCCCTTTACCCTTGGCGCCGTTGTCAACTTGGCTAACGCATACGCTGTGCAGGGGGAGTTGGACAGAGCCGTTGAGTTGGGGCGGGCAGCATACGCGGGGCTTTGCCAGCGTTACAGCCCCAACCACCCAGACGCCATCGCCAGCCAGGTAAACCTTGCCATCACTCTCCGCGACTCAGGGCACAACGAGCAGGGCATCGAACTGCGTGCCCGGGCAGTGGAGGAATCCGTCCGCCAGCTGGGCGAGCTGCACTCCTACACCGTCGCAGCACGAGAATGGAAGCGAATCGACCTAGATCTCGAACCGCAGCCAACGTAGAGCAGGCTGTCAGCGCTACCGACCCCCGACCAGTTGGCCGCGGCGGGGATCTTCAGCGGGAAACGCGCAGCCTGGATAGTCAAGGTGCGATCGTCCGTTCCACCAGTGGGCGGCGGCACGAGGCAGGAGTCAGAGCTGACGGTTCTGCGAGATGCAGTAGCGCGGCGTGGTTGGATCTGATGCTGGAAGCTCGCGGCAAGGGAGGGCATTTGACGCGGCAGGACCTGGCCGATGCACTGGATGCGGAGATACTCAGAAGACTCCTTCCCGTGACGGCAGTTGCGGCGCTGAACGACTGGCTGACCGGGACACGGGCTCGTTACGCCGTCGGCGTCGGAGCCCACACAGTCGAGTACGCGCCTGCACATTGGACAGAGGTAGACCCATGGCCGCCCTCGTTTGGCAGCCGGACGAGTAAGGCCGCCGCGGCCGTCAGCCGGAGCCAGGTCGTCTCAGCCGTCCAGGAGGCCACCACGCGTGGTGCTTGGCCAGAGGCCTTGACCGCCTCCTACATCTGGGGTCAAGGGCGGACAGGATACGGCCCTCACCGGCTGACGGAGATCCTCGCTCAACCCCGAGTCTCCACCTCCCTTGAGGAGGCGGCAAAGACCCTGCAGGAGAAGGGCGCCGTCGCCGCGTACCGCTTCCTGGACGGAGCTGGCGCTGTGAAAGGACTGGGACCCGCGTTCTTTACCAAGTACCTCTACTTCCTCAACCTCACGATGAGCGCACCGGCTGGTCCCGAAGCCCTGATCCTGGACCAACGCGTGGCCCGTACGCTCCGCGCTCACGCCACCCAGGTTGCGCAAAGCATCTGCCTGCCATCCAGCGCGGAGCTCGCGGCCTGGATTTGGTCCGACAGAGGGTGGACCGCTCACCGATACGACGTCTACCTGGACTGGATGGCCGCTGCGTCGAAGCAGCTCGAAGTGGTTGTCACCGAGTGGCCAACCTCAGCACCCGACATGCTCGAGCTGGCCCTCTTCAACGGTGCATGGGACCCACTTGAGTGACTGCCCGTATCCAGAACCAGCTGGCCATCGCTCCTGAACTGAGTTTCCCCCGACCGTCGTTCCCGCCCTATCGGTGTGGGCGTGCCGCTAGGGCAGACGCCAGTCAACTGGCTGGCTGCCCTGCTTGACCAGCATATCGTTGGCGCGGCTGAACGGGCGGGAGCCGAAGAACCCGCGGTCGGCCGACATCGGGCTCGGGTGCGCCGACTCGATCGCCGGCACCTGGCCGAGCAGCGGACGCAGGTTGCGGGCGTCGCGGCCCCAGAGGATCGCCACCAGCGGGGTCCCGCGGGCCACCAGGGCGCGGATGGCCTGCTCGGTGACCTCCTCCCAGCCCTTGCCGCGGTGCGCCGCGGGCTTGCCGGGCGCGGTGGTCAGCGCGCGGTTGAGCAGCAGCACGCCCTGCCCGGTCCACGGCGTCAAGTCCCCGTTGCTGGGCGGCGGGTAGCCGAGATCCTGACCGTACTCGCGGTAGATGTTGATCAGGCTGCCCGGGATCGGCCGGACCTCGGGGGCGACCGAGAAGCTCAGCCCCACCGCATGTCCGGGCGTCGGATACGGGTCCTGGCCCATGATCAGCACCCGGACGTCGTCGAACGGCTGCTGGAACGCCCGCAGCACGTTGGGCCCGGACGGCAGGTACGTCCTCCCGGCGGCAAGCTCACCGCGCAGGAAGTCACCCATGGCGGCAACCCGCCCGGCCACCGGCTCAAGGGCCTTGGCCCAGCCGGGTTCAACAATCTCGTGCAGCGGACGCGGTGCCATGCCCACCACCCTATCGGCCCAGTGTGGACCCGGTGTTCAGCCGGTCGGGCGGCCGCGGAGGACCACCAGCCGCGGGTCCGCCAGGACGCGGACGTCGGCGCGCGGGTCCTCGGCGTAGACCACCAGGTCGGCTGACGCGCCCTCGGTCAGGCCGTCCCGGCCCAGCCACTGGCGAGCGGACCAACTGGCCGCCGAGAGTGCGGCGGTGGGCGGCAGGCCGGCCTTGACGAGTTCGGCGACCTCCTGGGCGACCAGGCCGTGGGCGAGCGAGCCGCCCGCGTCCGTCCCGACGAAGATCGGCACGCCGGCCTGGTACGCGGCGCCCACGGTGTCGTAGCGGCGCTCGTGCAGCCGTCGCATGTGGGCCGACCAGGCGGGGAACTTGGACTCGCCGCCGGCCGCCAGGTCCGGGAAGGTCGCGATGTTCACCAGGGTCGGCACGATCGCCACGCCGCGCTCGGCGAACTGCGGGATCAGCTCCTCGGTCAGACCGGTGGCGTGCTCGACGCAGTCGATCCCGGCGGCCAGCAGGTCGGGCAGCGACTCGGCGGCGAAGCAGTGCGCGGTGACCCGCGCGCCCTCGGCGTGGGCGGCGGCGATCGCGGCCTTCAGCGCGTCGGCGGGCCAGCAGGCGGCCAGGTCACCCCGGTCGCGGTCGATCCAGTCGCCGACCAGCTTGACCCAGCCGTCGCCGCGCCGGGCCTCCTGGACCACGTACTCGGCCAGCACCTCGGGCTCGATCTCGTGCGCGTAGTTGCGGATGTAGCGGCGGGTGCGGGCGATGTGGCGGCCGGCCCGGATGATCCGCGGCAGGTCCTCGCGGTCGTCGATCCAGCGGGTGTCGGCGGCCGAGCCGGCGTCGCGGATCAGCAGCGTGCCGGTGTCGCGGTCGGTGAGCGCCTGCTTCTCGCTGGTCGCCTCGTCCACCGCGCCGTGCGCGTCCAGGCCGACGTGGCAGTGCGCGTCCACCAGGCCGGGCAGCACCCAGCCGCTGACCGTCCGGACGTCCCGCGCGCCGGCCGGCCGGTCGTACGCCACCCGGCCGTCCACCACCCAGAGTTCGTCCCGGACGTCCTCGGGGCCGACCAGCACCCGACCCTTGATGTGCAGCACCGCGCCATCGCTCATGGCCCCGACTCTACGACCCGCGCCAGGCGGTCGTCAGCCGGGTACGACGGTGACCAGCGACGCCGACGATCAGCGGCACGGCTTACATGCTCACCAGCACGATGCCGCCGGTGACGATCACCGCGCAGACGATCCGGTGGCGGCCCATCGCCTCCTTGAAGAAGAGCGCCCCGATCCCGGCGGCCAGGATGATGCTGGTCTCGCGCAGCGCCTCGACCCGGGCGACGGCGCCCAGCGAGAGGGCGGCCAGCATCAGGACGTAGGAGAGCAGCGCGGCGAGGCCGCCGAGCAGGCCGGTGCGCCAGTCGGTGCGCAGGTAGTCCAGGACGCGGCGGCGTCGGACGGCCGCCGTGATCAGTGGCATCGGGACGCTCTCGACCAGGAACAGGTAGACGGTGTAGCTCAGCAGCCCGGCGCCGGTGTGCAGGCCCGCGGCATCGGAGGCCGTGTAGCCGGCCACGCACAGGCCCGCGACGAGCGCGTAGGCGATGGGCAGCGGCCGGAAGCCGGCCCGGCCGCCCGCCAGCACCAGGCTGCTGATGCCCGCGGAGATCACCACAACTCCCGTCCAGGCCAAGGCGGTCAGCGACTGGTGCAGCACCAGCACGGAGAGCGCGGCGACGGCCAGTGGGGAGATGCCGCGGATGATCGGGTACATCTGGCCGAAGTCGCCGAGCTGGTAGGCCCGGACCAGGCAGAGCCGGAAGACGGTGTTGAGCACCAGCGAGAGGCCGATGAAGGTCCAGGCGGCGCCGGAGGGCGGCAGGACGAACGGTGCGGCGGCCGCGCAGATCACCAGCGCCGTCGCGTCGACCACCCCGACGGCGGTCAGGCGGTCGGCGCCGGACTTGACCGCCGCGTTCCAGGAGGCGTGCATCAGGGCCGAGGTCAGCGCGAGGACAGTTGCGAGCAGTGAGCTGGACACGAGCGCTGACGCTACACGAATTCGAACGAATATGGGCCAAGTTGTCTGTACAACTTGAGGCAACGACTGCACACCAAGACCGCCGGGCGAAGTGTTTCCGCACGCTTCACCTGCCCGACACCCGCGCCTCACCGCCACCCGGCACGGTGTTCCAAACGACAGAGTTGGCTATACAACTTCGTCGCCTCCGAGGAAGGAACACCCATGCCGCTCTCCCCGTACTGGCTGCGCGACAACTGCCCCTGCACGGACTGCCGCGACCCCCGCAACGGGCAGAAGCTGTTCCAGATCACCGACCTCCCGGACGATCTGACGATCAGTCACCAGGAGCAGGACGGGAAGCAGTTGACGATCGACTGGTCGGACGGGCACCGCTCGCGCTACCCGCTGTCCTGGCTGGAGCAGACGCACCAGGACGACCACCGCACCGAGCAGGGCAAGCGCCTGTGGCAGGCCGCCGACTTCGCCGCCGGCCTGCCCGAGGCGCCCTGGGAGGAGTACCTGACCGACCCCGCCGAGCAGGCGGCGGTGCTGCGCGCGGTGCAGCGGCTCGGCTTCGCGGTGCTGCGCGGGGTGCCGGCGGTCGACCGGCAGGTGCTGGCGGTGGCGGAGACCTTCGGCTACGTCCGATCGACCAACTACGGCGAGCTGTTCGACGTCCGGGTCGAGCCCGACCCCAACAACCTGGCGTTCACCAGCGTCGCGATCACGCCGCACACCGACAACCCGTACCGCGACCCCGTGCCCACCCTGCAGCTGCTGCACTGCCTGGAGAACGCCGCCGCCGGCGGTGACTCCGGGCTGGTGGACGGCTTCCGGGCCGCGGACCTGCTGCGCACCGAGGCGCCCGAGGACTTCGCGGTGCTGACCCGCACCCTGGTCCCCTTCGCCTTCCGCGACCGGCACACCGAGCTGCGCGCCGACCGGCCGCTGATCGAGGTCGACGCCACCGGCCGAATCCGCGAGGTGCGCTTCAACAACCGCTCGATCGGCACGCTGCGGCTGCCGACCGCCGAGCTGGACGCCTTCTACGCCGCCTACCGGACGTTCGCCGCGATCACGCTGCGCCCCGAGCTCCAGCTGGAGTTCCGGCTCGGCCCCGGCGACTGCCTGATCTTCGACAACGTCCGCCTGCTGCACGCCCGCACCGCCTTCGAGCAGGACGGCCACCGCCACCTGCAGGGCTGCTACGCCGACCTCGACTCGCTCGCCTCCACGCTCGCCGTGCTGGACCGCCGGATCGCCGCACTGGACACCCTGCAGGAGCTGTTCGAGGGCGCGGGCGCCGGTGAGTACCTCGGCGAGGTGGTCACCATGGCCGAGCACATGCTGCAGGCCGGCGCGCTGGCGCAGCGTTCCGGGGCGCCGGACGAACTGGTCGCCGCCGCCCTGCTGCACGATGTCGGCCACCTGTTCGACGAGCACAGCGTCGACGGCCACGGCGTCGACCAGCACAGCCACGGAGTCGTCAGCGGACGGCAGTTGATGGAGGGGACGGACAACCGCCACAGCGAGACCGGCGCCGACTGGCTGGCCCAGTGGTTCGGCCCCGAGGTCACCGAGCCGGTCCGCCTGCACGTGGCCGCCAAGCGCTACCTCTGCACGGTGGAACCCGGCTACCGGGCCAAGCTGTCCGAGGCCTCCGAGTACACCCTTCAGGTCCAGGGCGGCCCGATGACCGACGAGCAGGCCGCCGCCTTCGCCGCCCTCCCGGGCGCCGCCGACGCCGTCACCGTCCGCCGCCTGGACGACCAGGCCAAGGTGGCCGACGCCCGGACGCCGTCCTTCGAGCACTTCCGCCCGCTGCTGGCGGGCCTGCTGGCCGGTTGAGGCCCTCCCGGAAAACGGGGCGGGGCCCGCCCGACCTGGCTGGGTGCCAGGCCGGGCGGGCCCCGTACTCGGTGCTACCGGGTCAGCTTGCCAGCAGGCCGGTGGTCCAGCGCTGCGCGGGCGTGCCGTTGCAGTCGAAGATCTCCAGCCGGGTGGTGTTGGTGACGTTGGCGTTCGGGTCGTCCAGGCAGCGGCCCGAGGCCGGGTTCATGAACGAGCCGTCCGCGCGGGGTATCCACTGCTGGGTGTACGTGCCGTTGCAGGTGTACCACTCAAGGAGGTTGCCGTTGGTGGAGACGCCGTTGGTGTTGTCGAGGCAGCCACCCATGACGTTGAGGGTGCCGTTGGGGTTGACGGTCCACTGCTGGGCGGGAGTGCCGTTGCAGTCGAACATCTGGATGACCGTGCCGAGCGTCTGCCCGGCGCCGTTGTCGTCGATGCACTTGTTGGCCGCGACGCCGGAGATGATCGGGCCGGTGGTGGTGCTCGGGACGAACGGCAGGACCGAGACGTCCGCGATGGCGCCCTTGAACGGGTTGCTGTGGGCGTCGCCGTTGAAGTAGCGGCCGATGACCAGCGAGCTGGTGGAGGCGGCCGCGACCGTCGACGAGGTGCCCGCGCGCCGATCCGGTCAGCAGGTGTCCTAGCGTTCAGCTGCGGCGACGGTGGCCATGGGGGCTGCAGTGGCCATGGGGAAAGGAAGACTCATGGGGACGTTGATACGAATCGGCTACACCATCGTCTTCGCCCAGATCCTGGTGGGGACGGTGCTCAACCCGAACCTCTTCGGGCTGTCCGACGGCGCCTGGCTGCTGCTGGTGCTGGTGGAGTTCGTCGGCGGGCTGGTGCTGCTCGGTGTGCTGCAGGCGGCGTTGCCGCGGCGGTGGCAGCAGGCGGTGGCGGGGGCGCTGCCCACGTCGGCGATGCTGCGGCGGCGGGCGGACGGGGTGCTGGTGAAGCTGGGGGTGATCCCGGCGCGGTCGGCCGAGTTGGACATCGCCGAACTGGGCGCCGGCGTCACGCTGTTCGCGCGGGCGGTGCGGACGGACGGGGAGCGGCCGCGGCTCGGCGTGCTGCTGCTCGAGGCACCGGCCGCGGGCGGCGGGGCGATCCGCTGGCGCCAGGGGCCGGGGGCGCCCGAGCTGCTCGCCGGGCCGTACACGCTGTCGGAGCGCGGCGATACACCCGTGGGCGCCATCGCGCGGCGGCTGCGGGCCACCCGTACGGTACGGATCGGGGCGTTCGCCACGGTCCAGGTGACGCCGATGGACCTGGCGGTGCTGGAGCATGTGGCAAAGCGAAGCTTCGCATAGCGCTACGGAAGCCGATGCCCGCCCACCCCGACAACGGGTGGGCGGGCATCGGCATATCCGCGGGGGTGTCAGTCGTCGGCCCGGGCGTGCCTCGAAAGGGCCGAGGTGGCAAGGGAGTTGTGGACGCTGAAGGCCACCGTGCCGGGGAGGTAGCGGTCCTGGGACCACTCGACCGGAGTACCGGTGGGGTCGGTGGTGCGGCGGCGCTCGCGCAGCAGCGGGGCGCCGCGGCGGCAGCCGAGGAGCTTGGCGTCCTCGGCGTTGGCGGCCACCACGTCGATGGTGTGGTCGGCGTCCGTGAAGAGGATGCCGTGCTCGCGCAGCTGCTCGGTGTGCGAGACCACATCGGGCGGCAACTGGGCCACCAACTGGCCGATGTGCTGCGGGTAGACGGTGCGCTCGACCATCACCGGGGTGCCGGAGAGGGTGCGCAGGCGCAGCGTCACATAGACCTCGGCGCCCGGCTCCAGGCGCAGCTGCTCGCGTTCGGCGGCGTCGGCTGGACGGCGGATCAGGGATTCCAGGCGACCGCCGGGCTCCTCCCCCATCGAGCGCGCCCAGTGCGTGAAGCTGAGCAGTTCGGAGAAGCTCTGGACCCGCGCGTTGCCCAGCACCACGCGGCGGGTGCCACGGCGCGAGGTGACCAGTCCGTCGGCGCGCAGCACGGCCAACGCCTGGCGGACGGTGCCGCGTGACACCCCGTAGCGCTCGGCCAGCGCGCCCTCGGCGGGCAACCGGCCGGCCTCGCCGTACGCACCGGTGGTGATCGCCTCCCGCAGGTCGGCGGCGACCTGACGGTACAGCGCACCCCCGGCGTCCACCACGGCGGAGCCCCCCGGCTCCGCGGCGGCCTGCTCGTCCTGCGTGCTGCTGGCAGTCATGACCCTTCCCACCGGTCCCTCCCAAGTCGCTGTCCTGTGCACGGATGCGGCCGAGGACGAGTCCGACCTTATCCGCTACCACCAGGTCGTTCGTGCGACTGAGCGTCCGGTTTCACCCCACCGGACTCGACCGTTCCCGTAGCCGACCCCTGTTCTGGGCCGCCCGTTCACCTCCTGGACATCAGAGTCCGGCGTACTTACCCCCGTCAGGACAAGTTGGCTGGCCAACTTGATCTGCCCCTCAAGCTTCTCTCGAATTTCCCCGCACCTGAAGGTGCACCCCCTTGCGTCCCCGTGCCGTACCCCGACCAGGAGACTCTCCCGTGACCACGCACCGTGCCCGCACCGCCGCCTTCGCGGCCGTGCTGACCGCCGCCGCGCTTTCCCTCTCCGCTTGCGGTTCCGCTGGAACGGCGTCCACCGCCGGCGCTTCGGGCGGGGCCAAGGACGCGAAGACCGCGACCTCCGCCGCCGACTTCGGCGGCATGGACGCCCTGGTCGCCGCCGCGAAGAAGGAGGGCACGCTCAACGCGATCACCCTCCCCCGTGACTGGGCCAACTACGGCGCCATCATGGACGCCTTCACCGCGAAGTACGGCATCAAGATCCAGGACGAGAACCCGGACGGTTCCAGCCAGGACGAGATCAACGCGATCACCTCGCGCAAGGACCAGGACCGCGCCCCCGACGTGGTGGACCTCGGCAGCGCCTTCGCGCTGAGCGCCGCCAGCCAGGGCCTGCTCGCGCCGTACAAGGTCACCGGCTTCGACCAGATCCCGGACAGCATGAAGGACGCCACCGGCCTGTCCTACAACGACTACGGCGGCTACATGTCGATCGGCTGCGACGCCAAGAAGGTCGCGGTCTGCCCGAAGAACTTCTCGGACCTGCTGAACCCGGCCTACAAGGGCATGGTCGCCCTGAACGGCGACCCGACGAAGGCCGGTGCCGCCTTCGGTGCCGTCTACGCGGCCGCGCTGGCCAACGGCGGTTCGCTGGACAACATCCAGCCCGGCATCGACTTCTTCGGCAAGCTGAAGAAGGCCGGCAACTTCAACCCGGTCGAGGTCACCCCGGCGACCATCCAGAAGGGCGAGACCCCGATCTCGGTCGACTGGTCGTACCTGAACGCCGGCTACACCGACAAGTTCGCCTCGCAGGGCATCCAGTGGCAGGTGTCGATCCCCTCGGACGGCAGCTACGCGCAGTACTACAACCAGGCGATCAACAAGTGGGCACCGCACCCGGCCGCCGCTCGCCTCTGGGAGGAGTACCTCTACAGCGCCGACGGCCAGAACGGCTTCCTCAAGGGCTACGCCACCCCGGCCCTGTTCGACGCCATGAAGACCGCGGGCACCCTGGACCCGACCGCCGTCTCCAAGCTCCCCACGGTGACCAAGCCCTTCACCACCTTCCCGACCCAGGCCCAGACTGACGCGGCCAAGAAGGTCGTCACGCAGAACTGGGCCGCGGCGATCGCGGGCTGATCAACACCATGAATGACACGGCTCCCACCCCGGTGCCGTCCCCCGCCGCCACTGAAACCCTCAGTGGCGGCGCGGGGGCCGTCAGCACCGCGCTCCGCACCCCTACCCCCACCACCGCCAAGCGGCTGCGCCCGCGTGGCGGCGCCTGGCTGGCCACCCTGCCGCTGCTGATCTTCTTCGCGATCGGCTTCGGCCTGCCGGCCATCGCGATCGCCATCGGCGCCTTCACCACCTCGGACGACTCCCCCGGCGGCGGTGGCACGTTCACGCTGTCGAACATCACCGACTCGGTCCAGGGCGCCTACTGGACGGCCCTGCTCGGCAGCATCAAGCTCGCCGCGCTGACCGCGCTGATCGGCACCATCGTCGGACTGCCGCTCGCCCAGGCGATCGCCACCTCCCGCTTCCGCCTGGTGCGCGAGTTCGTCCGCTCCGGCTCCGGCGTGCTGGCCAACTTCGGCGGTGTGCCGCTGGCCTTCATGTTCGTCGCGACCCTGGGCAACGCGGGCGAGGTCACCCAGAAGCTGGACCTCACCAAGCACGGCTGGAGCCTCTACAGCTTCACCGGTCTGAGCGTGGTCTACCTCTACTTCCTGATCCCGCTGATGATCCTCACCATCACCCCGGCCCTGGAGGGCCTGCGGGTGCAGTGGCGCGAGGCGGCGGCCAACAACGGCGCCACCACCCTGCAGTACTGGCGGCACGTGGGTCTGCCGATCCTGCTGCCCTCGCTGCTCGGCGGCTACATCCTGCTGTTCGGCTCGGCCTTCGCCGCGTACGCCACGGCGGCCGCGATGGTGGGCGCCTCGGTGCCGCTGATCAGCCTGCAGATCTCCAACGCGCTGTCCGGCAACGTCCTGGTCGGCCAGGGCAACCTCGCCCTCGCGCTCGGTCTCGACATGATCGTGATCGCCGTCCTCGTCATGGCGATCTACCTTCCCCTCCAGCGCCGGAGTGCCAAGTGGCTAGCCTGATCTCCCGTCTGCGCGTCTGGCGCGGTTTCGTCCTGCTGCTCGCCGGGATCTACTTCGCGGTGCCGCTCGCGGCGTCGGTGCTCTTCAGCGTCGACAACCCGATGACCAAGACCTGGAGCCTGCGCGCCTACACCCAGCTGCTGGGCGCGCCGGGCTTCACGGACAGCCTGCGGCTCAGCCTGGAGCTGGCCGTGGTGACCGTCGCGATCCTGCTGCTCCTGCTGGTGCCGGCGATGGTCGCGACCCGGCTGGGCGCGCCCAAGCTGCGCCCGGTGCTCGAACTGATCTGCTCGATCCCACTGGTCGTCCCGGTGGTCGCGCTGACCACCGGCATCATCGGCGTGCTGCGCTGGGGCCCGGACTACCTGTCCAACACCCCGCTCTTCCAGACCATCCTGGCCATCCAGAACCCCACCTTCCCGGTGGTCCTGGTGATCGCGTACGTGCTGATGGCGCTGCCCTTCGCGTACCGCGCGATCGACGCCGGTCTGGGCGCCGTGGACGTCAAGACGCTCGTCGAGGCCGCCCGCAGCTGCGGTGCGAGCTTCCCGCGCGCCGTCTTCTCCGTGGTTGTGCCCAACCTGCGCACCTCGCTGCTGAACGCCTCGGCGCTCACCGTGGCCCTGGTGCTCGGCGAGTACACCACCGCCTCGATCCTCGGCTTCACGCCCTTCACGGTGTGGATCGCCTCGAACGGCAAGAACGACGGCCAGATGTCGGTCGCGGTCTCGATCCTGAGCCTGATGATCGTCTGGATCGTGCTGCTGCTGATCTCCGCGGTCGGCCGCGAGCGGCGCAGCCGCAAGTCCGCCGCTTCCTGATCCACCGCTTCCTGATCCGCAGCGTCCCCCCGTTACTCCAGGAGTTCACCCCCATGACCACCACCCCGCTCACCGCCCCGCCCACCGGAGTGCCGCTTCACCCGGGCAGCGCGACCGTCGAGTTCCGTTCGCTGCGCAGGGCGTTCGGCTCGACCACGGCGCTGGACGGTCTCGACCTGACGGTCCACCCGGGCGAGCTGCTCGCGCTGCTCGGCCCGTCCGGCTGCGGCAAGACGACGGCGCTGCGGATCCTGGCCGGCTTCGAGACGCACGACTCGGGCGAGGTGCTGGTCGACGGGGAGGACGTCACCAAGACCCCCGCGCACAAGCGTGACGCGGGCATGGTCTTCCAGTCGTACAGCCTCTTCCCGCACCTGACGGCGGCCGACAACGTCGCCTTCGGGCTCAAGATGCGCGGCACCGGCAAGGCGCAGCGCCGCGCCCGCGCGATGGAGCTGCTGGAGCTGGTCGGTCTGCCGCAGCGCGCCGAGCACTTCCCGCACCAGATGTCGGGTGGCCAGCAGCAGCGCATCGCGCTGGCCCGTGCCCTGGCCCTGCAGCCGCGCGTGCTGCTGCTCGACGAGCCGTTGTCGGCGCTGGACGCCAAGGTGCGACTCAACTTGCGTGAAGAGATCCGCCGCTTGCAGCAAGAGCTGGGTATCACGACGCTGTTCGTCACGCACGACCAGGAGGAGGCGCTGTCGATGGCCGACCGGGTCGCCGTGCTGCGCGCGGGCCGGCTGGAGCAGTGCGCCACGCCGTCCGAGCTCTACGCCCGCCCGACCACCGCCTTCGTCGCGGAGTTCGTCGGCACCATGAGCCGGATCCCGGCCACCCGCTCCGGCGACGGCGTCGAGGTCTTCGGCCGCCGCCACGCGGTGGACGGCACCGTGCCCGCCACCGGCGACCTCGACGTGCTGGTCCGCCCCGAGAACGTCGGCCTGAAGCCGGCCGCCAACGGCACGGCCGTGGTCATCGGCGCCAGCTTCCTGGGCGCGGTCACCCGGCTCACCGTCAGGCTGCCCGAGGGCACCGAGGTCAAGGTCGACCTGGCCACCGAGCAGGCCGCGCTGCTCCCGATCGGCGGCAGCGCCGAGCTCACCCTGCCGGACCGCCCCGTCCTGGTGGACGTGCGCACGAACGCCGGGCAGTGATCAACCAGATGAGCAGCACCCGAACCATCCCCGCCGCCGTGCTCTTCGACATGGACGGCACCCTCGTCGACACCGAGCACCTGTGGTGGGAGGCGAGCGCCGAGGTCGCGGCCGAGCTGGGCCTGACCCTGGGCGACAGCGACGTCCCCGAGGTGCTCGGCCAGGCGGTCGAACACACCGCGGCGCACCTGCACCGACTGGCGCCGAGCGACCGCAGCGAGGGCGAACTGGCCTCGCGGCTCTCGGAGTTGTTCACCGGCAAGGTGGCCTCCGAGGTCATCCCGCGGCCGGGCGCGCTGGCCCTGCTGGCCGCGCTGCACGAGGCGGCGGTGCCCACCGCGCTGGTCTCCGCCTCGCCGCGCGAGGTGGTCGACCTGGTGCTGCGCACGCTCGGCACCCAGTGGTTCACCACCACGCTGGCCGCCGAGGACACCCCGCGCACCAAACCCGAGCCGGACCCCTACCTGGCCGCCGCCGCGCGCCTGGGCCTGGACCCGGCGCAGTGCGTGGCCGTGGAGGACACCCCGACGGGCGTCGCCTCCGCCCACGCGGCCGGCTGCGCGGTGCTCGCGGTGCCGTCCGCCGTGCCGATCGCCGCCGCGCCGGGGATCACCCTGCTGGAGAGCCTGGTCGGCGTCGACCTCGCGTTGCTGGCCGGGCTCACCAGCCCCGCAGAATAGTCAGCATGCCTGCCTATCTGCTGCTCACCTTCGCCATCGCCAGCGAGGTCTGCGCCACCAGCTGCCTCAAACTCACCGACGGCTTCAGCAAGCTGTGGCCGAGCATCGGGGTCGGAGTGGGCTATGTGCTCTCCTTCCTGCTGCTCGGCCAGGCGCTGAAGCACATCCCGGTCTCGGTGGCCTACGCCGTCTGGTCGGGCGCCGGCACGGCGGCGGTGGCGGCGATAGGCACGATGGCCTTCGGCGAGCAGCTGGGCAGACCCCAGCTGCTCGGCCTCGCGCTGATCATCGCGGGCGTGGTGCTGCTGAACCTGCGCGGCAGCCACTGAGACCGCCGGCGGCAGCCGCGGGGCTACTGCGGCTACTGCGCGAGATCGACCGAGCCGCCCAGCGGGATCCGGGCGTACTCGGCCCCGCCCTTCGTCTCCACCCACCAGTCGAAGGTCTCCAGGCCGATCTCGTTGAGGTGGGCGTCGTGGATCGGGAACGCCCGGGCCGGCCCGACCGCTCGGACGAACCCGATCGCCTCGCCGAGCTTCAGCCACGGCCCGGACGCCGGCACCAGCAGCGTCTCGACCGCGTCCGCCTCGGCGGGGACGAACAGCGAGTCGCCCGGGTGGTAGATGCCGTCGACGATGAACCCCAGGTTGGGGCAGCCGGGCAGGTCGTCCACGACCCCGGCGTGCTCCCCGCCGACGGCGCGCACGGTGAACCCGCCCGCGCTGAAGGTGTCCCCCGCGGCGACCGGGATCGCACCGTCGCCGAGGGCTGAAGCCAGCGCGGCGTGGGTGTGCACGGTCAGTGCGGGGTTCCTGTCGCGGGCCGCCCGGAGCTGCTCGACGTCGATGTGATCGTCGTGCTCGTGGGTGATCAGCACGGCGGTGGCGCCGCGCAGTGACTCCGGATCGGACAGCGTGCCCGGGTCGATCACCAGCACCCGGTCACCGTCTTCGATCCGTACACAGGCGTGGCCGTATTTTGTCAGACGCATCTGCTCAACTTATCGTCCACTGTCGCGCGCTGACGCGCGGACCGTAGAGTTGCCGGGCGGCCGAAGCCAGTTGCGTTGGCTTCGGCCGCCCCGCGTTCTGCCACGGCCCGCGGCTCGGGTCAGGCGGTTCAGGTCCCGCGGTTCAGGTCAGGCGGCGCAGCCACCAGGCGCAGAAACCCGCCAGGCCTGCGGACAGGGCGAGGAAGAACGCGGTTTCTGACCACTGGACGGTCCAGTAGCGGTCCGCGGGCTCGTAGGAGATCGGCACCCGCAGACCGGCGTCGGCCACGCAGCTCGTCCAGTCGGCGCGCGCGGCCGCCGAGCAGGTCTGCCCCATGGTGACCGTCCTGCCTGCCGCGTTGATCGCGGGCGTGGCACCGGAGAGCACCCAGGCGCCCGGCATGGTCAGTTCCGCCTCGAAGTGGGCGTCCGGTCCCCTACCCGTGGTCCCGATGAGCCTCGCGGAGTTGATCGCCGCAGCGTTGAGCGCGACGTCGGCACGGACGGGCGTCACCAGGTGCGGCCGGATCGCGATCGGCATGAGCAGCTGGACGGCGGTGAACACGGTCAGCGTGACGGCCATCGCCGGCACGCTGCGACGGAGCAGCAATCCGGCGCAGGCCCCGAGCGTGAAGGCGAACGCGGCGTAGCCCAGCGGCGCGACACCGCGTGCGTCGAAGAGCAGCGGGATGAACCGGTTGTTGTTGATCCGGTCGATCGGAGCGGCCCACCAGGACACCAGGAGGCTGAGCAGTCCGGTACCGACCACCGCCGCCAGACCTACGGCCAGCAGCTTGACCATGAGCCAACGAGTGCGGGTGACACTCTGGTTCCAGACCAGCCGGTGCGTGCCGGCCTCCAGCTCGCGAGCGATCAGCGGCGCCCCCCAGAAGGCCCCGACGATGCCGGGCACGGCGGTCAGCAGAGCGCTGAACACGTAGGACGGCACGGCGTAGTGGGCGGCCAGCGCGGACATGGCCGAGCCGCAGCCGCCCTGGCCCCCGCAGCTCGCGAGAGCGCTGTCGTAGGAGTGGCGCAGCTGGGTGCCGGTGACCACCAGGAAGATCGCCGCAGCGGCCAGCGCGCCGAGCATCGCCAGGGCAGGCGTGCGGAATTGACGCCAGGTCAGCCAGATCATCGCTGCGCCTCCAGGACGGGTCGGCGGCCGGCCTCGGTGGCGGCTGCGGCCTGGATCATGTACGTGAGGACCAGATCCTCCAGGTCGAGGGGCTCCATCACCCAGGCCGGATCCTGGATCGCGGCGTCGGCGCGGACGATGAACGTGCTCTGCCGCTCGGTGTGCTCGGCCTGCAGGACCCGGATCCCGTCGGGCAGCGTGTCGGCCTCGCGGCGGGCGGTGGTGAGGCGGAAGTGGGTGGCGAGCAGCTCGTCGATCTCACCGTCGGCCTGCACCCGGGAGGCAGCGAGGACGATCAGGTGGTCGCAGACCCGCTCCAGGTCGGTGACCAGGTGCGAGGAGAGCACGACGCTCACCCCCTCCTCAGCCACGAACTCCATCAGGCTCTGCAGGAACTCGCGGCGGGCCAGCGGGTCCAGGGCGGCGACGGGCTCGTCCAGGAGGAGCAACTCCGGCCGCTTGGCGACCGCGAGGGTCAACGCCAGTTGCGCGCGCTGGCCGCCGGAGAGCCGGCCGGCCCGTTGAGCGGTGTCGAGGCCGAGCCGGCTGATGCGCTGCTCGGCCAACTGCTGATCCCAGCGCGGGTTGAGCCGCTGGCCCAGGCGCAGGTGGTCGGCGATGGACAGCGCGGCATAGGTCGGCGTGTCCTGGGCGACGAAGCCGACCCTCGCCAGCTGGGCCGCGCCGGAGCCGGGACGGGCGCCGAGGACTTCGATGCTGCCCGAGGTGGGCGTGAGCAGTCCGCACGCCAGTTGCAGCAGCGTCGACTTGCCGGCCCCGTTGGGCCCGACCAGCCCCACGACGCGGCCGGCCGGCACGCTCAGGGTGCAGTCGGTCAGCGCCTGGCGGCGGCCGTAGCGCTTGCCCAGCTCTCTGGCTTCGAGTATCGCGGTCATTTCTCCTCTTCTTCGGTTGCGGTGGACGTGCGGAAGGTGGCCTGGAACAAGGCCTGGATGCTCTCCTCGTCCAGCCCCGCACTGCGCGCCTTGGCGAGCCATGCCCCCAACTCGCGGCGCAGCGGCTCGTGTTCGGACAGCGAGCTGTCATCGCTGAGGGTGCGGGTCACGAACGTGCCCACCCCGGGCTTGGGTGAGACCAGACCCTCGTTCTCCAGCTGCCGATAGGCCTTGAGAACGGTGTTGGGGTTGATCGCGACCTTGGCCGCGACGTCCTTGACGGTCGGCAGCCGGTCCCCCACGGACAGCAGGCCCAACCGCATGGCCTGGCGCACCTGGTGGATCAACTGCATGTACGGCGCGACCCCTGATCGGGCCTCGATGTGGAACTCGATCACTGTCGTCTCATTCAGCTAGGTTCCTAGCACTATAGGACTATGACTCTGACGCCATGTCAAGACGCGCTGGTCGGAGGGATCGAGGACCGCGGCGATACTTGTCACCCATGAGAGTCAGATGTCTGGAGATCGTCCACCCCGACGGCGACGTCCCTGTCGCGGAGTTCGACGGGATCCGGGTGGGCGGTGTGTACGCGGTTCTGGAGATGGTCACCTACGACCTCGACTGCCAGATCCGCGTGCTCGGCCCCGGCACCCCCGACCCCGGACTGCTCTGGGACCCCGCCTCCTTCGAGACGGTCGACACCCGGATACCCCCCGGCTGGACCCTCGTCATCGCCGACGGCCACACCCGCCTCGCCGACACCCGCTGGCAACGCCCCGGATTCTGGACCGCCTACGCCAACAGCGACCCGCAGGCCCAGGCCGACTACGACCAAGTGAAGCGCGAACTCCTCACCCCCGCCCCACCCATGAGAACTGCCCCCTGAGCCCAGGTGCCCTCCCCGCATCCGGACTAGCGCTGCGACCGAGCCGCTGGGCGAACAGCAACAACGTCGACCTCTGCTTCACCCCGACCAACACCTCCTGGGCCAACCCCATCGAGGCGCACTTCGGACGACTGCGGCAGTTCACCCTCGCGAACTCCCACCACCCCAACCACACCGTCCAGACCCGAGCGCTGCACGCCTACCTGCGCTGGCGCAACGCCAACGCCCGCCACCCCGACGTCCTGGAAGCCCAACGCCGGGAGCGCCCCCGGATCCGAAGTGAGAAAGGCGTCCGATGGGGCGGCCGCTGCCCCGTGGCCGCTTGACGGCTTTCGGCGAGACTGGCCGGCGGCGGCCTTATCGGGTCTGCTCCTCAGGGGGAAGTCGAGAGATCTTCCTGCCGGCATCGGTCTCGACCAGGGTCAGAGCACCGACCCAGTCACCGTCCTTCGGGGAGTCCCAGCTGGCCTCATCTTCCAAGGCCATCGCAAGCTGATCGCGTGGCACCAGATCTCCTGGCTGGAGCCCCTGCTCTCCCATGGGCGAAACCCACGGCGCAATCCGCCGGACCTCGACCCACCCGCGATCGACAAGAGCGAGCAGGACGCCAGCGATCTCGCCCAGCGGTCGATCTCGATCGTCGTCCTCGAGATCACCCCAGAAGCCCGGAAGGATGTCGATCTCGAACGCATTGATCATGAAGGCCTTCTCAAGCCCGGACAGTTCGTCCCACTCGCACTCGCTCACGCCGTAAGCGTCGCAGAAGCCGATGACCGGTTTCATCCCGCATCCTGCCTACCTGCCGTTGCCCCTTGCCCCTTGCCCAGGAAGCGCACCATCCCGGTGAACGTTGTCGGTCACAGCACTAGCAGGCGTAACGCCGTCCCACCCGACGTCATCCGCGATGTGATCTCAGCGTCGAACCGGCCGACTTCTGGGTCCGGACGACGACCCGAGCATCAGCCGTGGCACCCAACACCGCACGGTCGGGTCAGAGGGGAATGATCCTGGTGAGTAGGACGACGTGCCGATGGCGGTCGATGACGTATTCGACCAGGCCGCGGCCGTGCGGGATCGGCAGCCTGCGCCAGTCGCCGGCGCTGTCACGGGCGGTGCTGGCAGGCAGCCACGGGTCTTCGGCGATCGCAACCGTGAGCGCGACCACCGCGCTGAACAGGTCGACCGGCAGAGCGGGGTCGGACAGCGCATCCTGGACCGCCTCGGAGGGCTCGACCGGCCACAGGTCGCCGTCCTCGTCCTCACTCACCGGGCATCTCCGCGCCGCGGTCGCGCCGCAGGCGGAGAACGTCGGCCATGGTGCCAGTGGGCAGGGTACCCGCGCGGGCGGCGGCGATGATGCGTTCCTGTTCGGGGTCGGCATCCAGCTCGGCCTCGCACCACCAGCGGTTCAGGACCTGCTCGACCTGGTCGATAGGGGCGTGGCCGAGCTCGCGGTAGAACTCCATCCGCCGCGCCCCGCTCAGGGCCTCGGCGATACCGTCCGGCGTGCGCGGCACGCGGGGCTGCGGTTGGTGGTGGTGAATGGGCTGAGCACTCATACGAACCTCCTGCAAGTACCTACCACGATATCCGCTCCGCGCGGGTTGGCGGCGGGCGTCCAGCCGTGCGGGGCCAGCCCGGCAACCTGCGCAGATGGGCAGCGGCCGTACGACTTGGTCAGACGGAACCGAACTCGCCGGCGGCGACGGCGGCGGTGAACGCGGACCAGGCGGCGGCGTTGAAGGTGAGCTGCGGGCCCTGGCGGTCCTTGCTGTCACGCACGGGGACCACACCATCGGGAGCGGCGAGGTTGAGGGCCACCTCGACGCACTCGCCGCCATCGCCCTGGCTGTAACTGCTGGTCAACCAGTCCGCTTTGCGGTGCGAGTACTGGATAGGCCTGGACTGATTGGTCGTGATGGTCACGTTGCTGAGCCCTCTCATGACGCCGCGGATCAGGCGAGCGGAGTCCGATACGGAGAGTGCTTCCGCCCTGAGCCGATCATAGAACCGGGAGTAGTCCGGAAGCACTTCTGGATCTCTGATGAAATGGCCGCTGCTCATGCTTTCCGAGTAGGCCCATTGCACCCCACCTGGCAGCTGCATGAGGATCATGCCGCCGCTCTTGCCAGTTCGCTCGCCCAGCTCGAACTGGGCTACCTGGACGATCACGTTGGGATGCCGCTCGCCGACCGCCAACAGGTGCTCCAGCTGCTCGCGCATTACCAGTCTGCCCCCGACGTGGCTCCGAATCGCCAGTTCACTGAGAACGGCGACCAGTTGCGGCCCACCCGGCACGAAGAACCGCCTCTGTCGGCTCATGCGGGCCGCGACACTGCTGGAGATCGCCCGCCCGTCGGCGTCTGGCCGGATGAACCGAAAGAGCGCGCGGGCGTAGGCCGGAGTCTGCAGCAGGCCTGAAATACGCTCGACGTGGTAGCCCCGGATGAGTTCCGCCTCCGACTCCAACTTCACGTAGAACTTGAACCAGTCCGGGTGCACCACCTCCCGCTGCCAGTCCACGTCCTTCCACGCGCGCACCAACGTGCCCTCGGTCAGGAGCAGTTCGTCCAGCCGCTCCGCGTACGCAATCCCCGGCGCCCGCTCGGCTCCTTCGAAGCGTGACAACAGCGAGGCATCACACGGCACTTCGCGCGCGAGCGCCGCCCCCTTCCACCCTCGGCGCTCGCGCCAGTCGCGGAGCATCCAGCCCCAGGCCTCGGGGGTCAGCGGGGCATGCTCGCTCGAACGTCGCGTCGCCATGTCCACACCTCTCGCTCAGGATCTGTGACAGACGGCCGCTGTCACGCCGTCGATCTTTCCAAGCTACTACCGGCTGCCGATGCTTGGTAGCAGAAAGCTACGAAAGGAGCGGTCCTTGGGCACGCACAGAGACGATTCACGGTTGGCCGCCATCACGGCCCAACTGCGGGACGAGGCAACCCGCGCCCTCAACGGGCTGATCACCACACTCAGGCTCGCGGACATCGTCCTCCCCTCCGCCTGCCTGGACGGGGTCTCGGGATTCACCGGGACCGTCCTGATCGACCTCGGCCGGGCCCGGCCTGACGTCGTGGTCGAGTTGACAGCACTCCTCCTCGACGGGTTGAACGCACGTGAGCAGCAGCAGAGTTGAGCTGGTGGGCGCGCCGGCGGGTGCGGCGCTGCCCGCTCGGTTGGCCGAACTGTCCGCTGTGCGAGGGGAACTGGACACGTGAGCCGAATGACGATCCGGGTCTACCGGATCACCGAAGGCGGTCAACGGGTCGAGCTGAACGCCACCCGGCACGTGCCGCTCGCCACCCCTAAGGAGATCCGCAACGCCCTCACCTGGCCGCCCTGCGCCTGCCCGCAGTGCACCTGCCCCCATAGACATACGCACCGAGCCCGCGCCACTACTGCACAGTAGCCGCCATCTCGCCAGCGTGTTCGGCCAACTCCCGACCGTCCGTCACGTCCTGTTCATGTGAAGTCCGTCGGCGGCCAGGTGAATGAGGACATAGTTGTTCAGCCAACTCCTCCCTCACCCAGCCCCTGGCGGACAGGAACACCGTGGCCACAGGCAGCTCCCTTGCTCTGAGCACCCCGACCACTCCCACCGAAGGCGACAAGCTCACTTTCCACTGGACCACCGACGCCTCCGATGCCAAGAACTGGGTCGGGATCTACGACGGCACCCGCCAGCCCGGCACCGGCTCCTCCCTCCTCTGGCAGTACACCCCGGGGGCCTCGGGGGATCTCACCCTCGACACCTCCGCGCTGACCGGCGGCCCGTACACCGCCTACCTGTTGGCGAAGGACGGCTACGGCATCCTCGCGCAGAGCGCGCCGTTCAGCTTTACGCCGAAGCCCGCGATCGTCGCCCCGCACAGCGCGGTGGACGCACTGACCGCCACGCCCGTCGCGCCCGGAGCCGCCGTCAGTATCAAGCTCGGCGGGCTCTGGTCCCGCCCGGCCGGCAACCCTGCGGGCAGCGCGACCTTCCGCCGTACGGGTGCGAGCTCCTGGCTGAACGTCTCGCCCGACGGCACCGTCACCGGCACCGCGCCCGCCTCGCCGCTCGCGCGCCCCGCACTGCTGACCGTCGCCGTCAAGGACAGCACGGGCGCCTCGGACACCGTGACCGTGCAGGTCCCGGTCGTCGACCCCAAGGCCAAGGGGCGCCTGAAGGTGGCCAGTTGGAACCTCTGGGACGCCGGTACGCACAGCACCGACGGGCTGGAGAAGCAGCTGCGGGTGATCCTCACCCAGGGCTGGGACGTCCTCTCCCTCCAGGAGACCGCCGGCAGCAACGCCCAGAAGCTGGCCGACGCGCTCGGCTGGTACGCCTACCAGAGCCCGGGCAGCGTCGGCATCCTCAGCCGCTACCCGCTCACCGCCGTCACCCCGGTGACCGCCGCGCTGCCCGCCGCCGGGGCCACCGTCCAGCTGCCGGGCGGCCGCAGCGTCCGGCTCTGGGCGGCCCACCTGGACGAGAACTCCTATGGCCCGTACGCGTTCCAGGACGGCCAGAGCGCCGCGCAGGTGACCGCCACCGAGACCGCGTCGCTGCGCTACCAGCAGACGCAGGCGCTGCTCGCCGCGATGCGGGCCGACCTCGCTGCCGCCGGAACCGGGGCCGGACACGTCCCGGTGATCCTGGCCGCCGAGCTGTCCTCCCCCTCGCACCTGGACTGGACGGTCGCCGCCCGCGGCACCGCCCTCAACTGGCCTGTCACGGTGGCACTCCAGGACGCCGGCCTGACTGACGCCTTCCGCGAAGACCACCCGAACCCGGTGAAGATCCCCGGCACCACCTGGTCGCCCACCCGCAAGGTGCGCGGCGCCACGGCCGAGCCGCAGGACCGGATCGACTACGTCCAGTACGCGGGCAGGCTCTCGCTGGTCGAGGCGCACACGCTGGCCACCGGCTGGCCCGCCGCCGCCCCCGCAGCGACACCCAACAGCGCTGCTGCCAACGGCTGGCCTTCGGACACCGCCGCCGCCGTCGCCACCTTCACCCTCTGAGAGGCCTCGACATGCCCGAGCTCAACCGTCGTACCTTCGTGGGCGCCGCGGCAGCGGCCGGAGCCGCCGCCGTGGTCGGCCTGCCCACCGCCGCCGAGGCCGCCTCCGACCGCGGCGACTCCCCCGACGGCGTCCGCGACGTCAAGCACGTGGTGATCCTGATGCAGGAGAACCGCAGCTTTGACCACTACTTCGGCTCGCTGAACGGCGTGCGCGGCTTCGAGGACAAGCAGGCGCTGCGCTTCCCGAACGGCAACTCGGTCTTCCAGCAGCCCGACGCCGGGCGCAGCGACGGCGGCGCGATGCTGCCGTACCGGATGGACACCACCAAGTACAACGCGCAGAACGCCGGCGGCCTCGCCCACGACTGGGCGACCAGCCACCAGGCGATCAACAACAGCGCGATGAACAAGTGGGTGGCCGCCAAGGGCGAGCGCACCATGGGCTACTTCACCCGCGCCGACATCCCCTACCAGTACGCGCTGGCCGACGCGTTCACGCTCTGCGACGCGTACTTCTGCTCGCTGGCCGGGCCCACCGACCCCAACCGCCTCTACCTGTGGACCGGCACCTCGGGCCCGGGCAAGGACGGCACCACCGGTCCATGGATCGACAACACCCCGGTGACGCAGAACCCGGTCGCCGACTGGACCACCTACGCCGAGCGCCTGGAGGCCGCCAAGGTCAGCTGGCGGGTCTACCACAACCCGAGCGAGGACGACCGCACCGGCGACTACGACGACAACGCGTTGTCGTACTTCAAGCAGTTCCACAACTTCCCCACCACGGACCCGCGTTACATCAACGCGATGACCAAGTTCGACCTCACCGCCTTCGACGCGGACTGCAAGGCCGGCACACTGCCCACCGTCTCCTGGATGGTCGCGCCGTACCTGTTCTGCGAACACCCCAACGCCAGCCCGGACTACGGCGCCTGGTGGGTCAACTCCGCGCTGCAGTCGCTGATGTCGAACCCGGAAGTGTGGAAGCACACCGTCTTCCTGGTGATGTACGACGAGAACGACGGCTACTTCGACCACATGGTGCCGCCCACCCCCGAGGCCGGCACGCCCGAGGAGTTCGCCCAGGGCCGGCCGATCGGCCTGGGCAACCGGGTGCCGCTCTGGGTGGCCTCCCCCTGGTCGCGCGGCGGCTACGTCAACTCCCAGGTCTTCGACCACACTTCGGTGCTGCGTTTCCTTGAGGTGGTGACCGGCGTCCAGGAGCCCAACATCTCCGACTGGCGCCGGACCATCTGCGGCGACCTGACCAGCTGCTTCGACTTCGACAAGCCGGACTACTCGATCCCCCAACTGCCCGACACCAACGCCCTGATGGCCAAGGCCGACGCGGGCGCTTCCCTTCCCCCCGTCGCACTGCCCGCAGTCGGCACCCAGTCCATGCCCGTCCAGGAGCGCGGCAGCCGGCCGCACCGCGTGCTGCCGTACCGCCCGTGGGCTGACATCGACGTCGACCGGGAGACCGGCAAGGTCACCTGCACGATGACCAACTTCGGCACGGTGGGCTACCACTTCACCGTCTACCCGAACATCGCGTTCCCGTTCGCGGGCACCCCGTTCACGGTGGCGGCCGGAGCCAGCAAGACGTACGTCTGGGACGCCTCAACCACCGACGGCCGCTACGACTTCACCGTGCACGGCCCCGACGGCTTCGTCGCCGCCTTCGCCGGCACGGTGACCCGCCTGGAGCAGGAGGACGTCCCCGTCCCGATGTGCACGGCCGACCTGCGCGACCCCAAGCTGATCCGCCTGGAACTCGCCAACGACGGCGAGGGCCCGGTCAGCTTCACCGCCACGGCCAACGACTTCGCGGGCACCCCGCAGACCGCCTGGGTCGACTCCGGCAAAACCGTCAAGCTCGACTGGCCCCTCGACCCCGCCGGCCGCTACGACGTCACCATCACCGCCGCCACCGGCACCCGCTTCACCCAACGCTACGCCGGCACCGCCCACCCCTCCTGACCCCCACCAACGCCCGACGCCCCGGCACCTCGCCTCGGCTCGTCGGGCCACGCTGATCCGCCATTGCTGCTGCGACTGAAAAGGGGTCCCGCTCCACCCGGATATCTGAGTGGAGCGGGACCCCTTTTGATGAGCAGTCAGCTCAGTCGGGACTGCCCTGACACTCCCTGACGGAGTGCGGAGCGTGCCGGGGCCGGTACAGAGGTCTCCGCGCCAGCCCCGGCATGTTCTCGCAGGTAGGTGGGTCAGTGGAGGGCGAAGGAGAGAGCTGTGGCGCTGCCGGCCGTACCCGCGATGGGGTTGTCATGCCAGCCGGAGGAATCGGTGTAGATCTCGTGCAGGACCCCGCCTTCGGAGGCCTCGATGATGCGCCCACCGTTAGAGAGGACCTTCATCGACAGCGCGGTGATGTTGCTGCCGACGCCCACGACCGGGTTGTCGTGCCAGACGCCGGAGGTGTCGTTGTAGATCTCGTGCAGGACTCCGCCTTCGGAGGCCTCGATCACCCGGCCCCCTGTGGGGCTGTAGGTGGACCCGAGGGGGGTGATGTTGCCACCGACGCCCAGGACCGGATTGTCGTACCAGTTGCCGGAGGAGTCCTTGTAGATCTCGTGCAGGACCCCGCCCTCCGAGGCCTCGATCACCCGGAGCCCTGTGGAAGTGTAGGTGAACCCGAGGGCCGTGATGCCGCCACCGACGCCCAGGACCGGATTGTCATGCCAGTTGCCGGAGGAGTCTTTGTTGATCTCGTGCAGGACTCCGCTTTCGGAGGCCTCGATCACCGGGAGCCCTGTGGGGTCGTAGGCGAACCCGAGAGCCGTGATGCCGCCACCGACACCCGCGACCGCGCTGTCATGCCAGTTGCCGGAGGAGTCGCAGGAGATCTCGTGCAGGACTCCGCCTTCGGAGGCCTCGATCACCGGGAGCCCTGTGGGGCCGTAGGCGAACCCAAGAGCCGTGATGCCGCCACCGACACCCGCGACCGCGTTGTCATGCCAGCCCGACGCGTCCGGGTACACCTCATGCAGGGCGTTGCCCTCGACTGCCTGGATCACCCGGTTGTACGCGGGGTTGGATGCGGTGTTGGTGGACCACAGGGGCGTCCCGTCCACGGAGTAGAGGACCAGGTTCCCGTCGGGCTGGAAGATCAGACCGTCGCCGCTGTGGCCGGCGGTCGAGGTGGACCACAGGGAGTTGGTCTGGTTGGCCGCGTCGGTGGCGGTGGGGTAGGCGACGAGATTGCCGTCCGTCTGCAGTGTCATGACCGCGGCCGCGTGGGTGGTAGTGACCTTGGAGTACTGCTGTATGCCTGCGACGGTGATGGTCAGCTGTCCCTGGTTGAACGCCATCGCGTTGGCGCCGAGCTGCCAGCTGCGCCCGGTCGGGTAGACGGTGCCGTCGGACGGAAGCGTGATCGCACTGTTGGGGCCGGCGGCACTGCCGACCTGGTAGGGCGTGAGCGCCTGGTTCCAGGTCTGGATCTGGGAGACCCGACCCGAGAAGTACGCGGCGTGGGTGGGTTTGCTGTTGGAAAGGAAGTCACCGACGGTGAATGGACCGCGGAAGAGGCTGCCACTGGCGGGAGTGTGGGTGCCAGTGCCCGCTTCAACGCCGTTGACGTAGATCGCCATCTGCTTGGTGACGGAGTTGTAGGTCGCGGTGAGGTGGGTCCAGAGGGTGAGGTTGACGGTTCCCCCGCGGGCGCAGTCGTAGGGCCAGCCAGTGCTGTCCGTGGTGGCCAAGCAGAAGAACCACTGGTTGCTGTTCACATCCGGGTAGAGCAGCAAGCCAGAGGTGTACGTACCGTCCTGGGAGAGGACGACACCGCCGCTGGCGCTGGGCTGTGCCCAGGCGGAGACGGTGAAGTTCCCGCTCACGTTGACCGCGGAGCCTGTGGCGGCCAGCGAGCCGGTCGTCGGGGTGGCGCCGGTGTTCAGGGCGACGTCGGGGGTGAACAGGTCCTTGGTGCTCCAGTTGGCACCAGCCTGTCCGGCCAGCGCGAGACTACCGGCGGGATCGGCGGCGGTGGTGACCTGGGTGCCGTCTGCGGTGCTGTCGTTCAGGGCCCAGCTGTGCGACGGCGGCGCGAGGGTCTGGGGGGTCGCCTGGGAGGTGAGGGTGGGCGTGGTGGTGCCGCTGAGGAAGTTCGCGGTGACTGCTCCTGCACCGCTGACAGACCACAGGTCAGGGTATCCGTCGCCGTTGATGTCGGCCGCTTCGAGGGTCGGCTTTGAGGTGGCGTCCCATCCGCTCGTGGCGAGTTCGACGGGGGTGACCGAAGCGCCGGCGAGGAGGTTCTGCATCGCCGTGGGGCTGTAGTAGTAGAGCTGGCCTCCGGAATCGGAGCGGGCGAAGAGAGCCGGCAGGTAGTTGACGACGGTAGTCGCGATGGTCCAGCCGGTCCAGTCGCCCTTGCCGGTCGGGTTGGTGCCCAGGTTGACCCAGGCGTTGAAACCGGAGAAGGCCGCGGGCGTTGCCGACGCGGGGTCTAGGTAGAGGGAGCCATCGACGGTGAGCAGGATGTCGGGAAAGAGGCTGACCGGGGTGCCGTCGTTGTTGGTGTTGCCGTTGGCGATGTTGCTGAGGCTTCCGCCGCTTGCGACGTGCGTCGCGTACTGCTTAGTTGTCGACGACTGGAAGACGTTGCTGGTGATGTTGACCTCGGCGCTGGAGTCGGGGGAGAGGGGAGAGCCGTCCCCATCGCCGTAGAGGATGTGTCCGACGCCGGTGGAAGGGTTGTAGTCGAGGACGTCGTTGAATCCGGTTCCGCCGAAGTGTCCGGTGATGGCCTGGGTGCCGTTCCAGTCGGTGGGTGTGCCGTTGGTGTTGAGGGCCGTTCCCTGCGCACCGATGTTGGTGGCGGCGGTGTTGATGGTGCTGGCCGTGCCTCCGGAGGCGAGCCACAGGCCAGGGGGCAGGCCGGCTTGGCCGCCGACGACGGTGAGGTCCGCGTGGCCAGCACCAGTGAGGTCGTTCTCGACAGCGGTGGCAGGGAGCTTAGCGTTCAGGATGACCGTGGCGGTGTCACCGATGTTGCCGCCGGGCGAAACCGCGGTGACGGTGAGGGTGTTGACCCTGCGGGTGGGGGCGATGTTGACGCTGGCGGTGCCAGCGTTGGCGGAAACCGTGCCGGGGGCTGCGCCGTTGAGTTGATAAAGGTAGCTGGCAGGGGTGCTGCCGGTGGAGTTGGCGGTGAAGGTGAAACCCGCAGCGGTGCCGACGGTGTAGCTGGTGGCGTTCTGGGTGACGGTTGGGGCGCCGGGGTGCGTGGGATCGAAGGCGAACCGGCAGGTGGTGCTGGCGGGGCTGTTGAACGTGCCGTCACTGGTGTAGACGGTCCACTCGAAGGGCGTCTGGGCGCCTGCGGAGGAGTTGACGAGTGTTGTCCGCGGTATGAGGAGGGAGGCGGTGGTACCTGAGGTGGCTGGCAGATTGGAGGTGGTGCTGGATGCGACGATGGCCCTGGTCAAGGAGTTGACGACAGTGAAGGCGACACCGAGAGTGCCGCCGTCGGGGTCACTGACGCCGGCGTACAGGGTGACGTCGCCGTTGCCGACGATGGTCGGGGTGGCGGCGCCGCACGCGGTGTTGGGCGAGGTGGTCAGCGGGCCGGGTGTGTTGGGCGCGTGGTCGTAGGTGGTGGACATGTACATCGCGGAGGGCTGGAACTTCTTCCAGCCGTAGGGGTCGGTCTCGTCCGAGGCGCGCAGTCCCAGGGTGACGTTGGACCAGGAGCCGTTGGCCGCGGACTGCATCAGGCTGGTGGTGTCGAAGCCCACGGAGGCCGTCGGGCAGGCGCTCGAGTAGCCGTTGGCGACCGACTGGGTGTCACTCTTGCTGTTCCACGAAGGCTGGTTGTTCCAGGTGGTGGCCGCCGAGATGGCGCCGGTGAACCAGAGTTCGACGTTGCGCGCGCTGCACGAGGGGGCGTAGGTCTCGGTGGCGTAGAAGCGCGAGGACATGACGGTGCTGCCGTAGATGCTGCTGGCAATCGACATCTGGGCGAAGGCGCGCCCCACGAAGTACGGGGATGTCCAGGCCTGGTCGCCGACGCGCAGTCCCTCAGTGTCGGAGGTCTGCGAGTAACTTGTATCGGGGAAAGAGGAGTTGACGTACGTCCAGGCCTGAGCCGCACCTCCGCCAGCCGAGTACGTCGGGTCGATGTAGAGCGGCCAGATGGTGTTCTTGCCCGTGAGCAGGGTCGGGTCCGGGGTCAGGGTGATCTTCCCGGAGCCGTAGACGGCCTTGAGGGGGGCGGTATGTGCGGCCGCTCCCGGTCCCGCCTTGCTGGAGGCGGCGGGAGCGCCAGAGCGGGCATCGAGGGTGGTGCCTGTGCTGGGGTCGGTCACGGTGGGAGCCGCGGGGTTGGTCGCGGAGTCCCACACACCCTTGTTGGGTGCGGGGGCGGAGAAGACGACGGTGCCGTGCGAGTCCTTGGCGGTGATGTTCCCGGCCGAGTCGGTGGCGAGGTCGACGCCGGTGGTCTTGGTGGAGAACGCCAGGGAGGCCAGGGCCGGGTTGGCGGCCGCCGTCGCGTCCTTGATGACCAGGACCTCGGAGAACCCGCCCTGGGTGTCTGCGGTGACCTGCAGGTCAACGCCGTTGAGGAGGGCATAGGTGGCGGTCGGCCCGGCCAGGGTGGGCGCGGGCAGCTTTGCCGTCAGAGTGCTGGGCAGTGTCAGGGCCAGCGACCGGGCGCCGGTCTTCATGACGGCCAGGGGTGAGCTCCCGCCACCGGAGAGGGTCAGGTCGCTGGTGCTCATCGCGGGTCCGATGGAGCCGTCCGCACGCTTGACCAGTGTGGCGTCCAAGGGCTTCCAGGCACCGTTTTGGCGTTTGCGGACCGGGGCGAGTGCCTGGTTGAGGGTGAAGGTGCCGTTGGCGTTCGCGGTCAGCTGGTCGGTCGCGGTGGTCGCCGCGTCGACAGACACGGCCTTCCCTGTCGACCGGGCCCTGACCGAGGCCTGATCAGCGGTCAACGGCGCCGTGCTGGGTGTGGTGACACTGCCGCGTGCGGCGGTTCCACCCGTGGTGGCCTGGGCGGGGATTGCGACGGCACTCAGCGTCAGTGCGGTGAGCGCTGTGGCAATCGTTGTGGCGAGTATGCGTATTCGTGATGTGGATAGTGGCATGGACTTCCCATCCAACCTTTCATTGCGCGTGGCGTGCCGGTCGGGCGTTAGCGTCGACCTTCCGATGGAGCGTTGCACGTCAGACGGACAGCTGCGGATGCGATTCCCGGAGGGTCCAGCACACGTTGGGCGGATTGCCCCCACTTTGCGGCATTTGCCAATGGTGATCTTGGCAAAGCTTTACCCAAACCCCATCAGGAACGTTCGAATACCCGATACCGCGATGAGCCCGCGCTGCCATAGTCGTGGGCGACCCAGTCTGATGATCGGTCTGGGCAGTGCTTCCGCCTGCCCGTCAGGCGGCTGATTCCGGGGATGGGGCAACACATGCGCCGAGGCGATGGTGGCGAGCGGGACGGTATACGGCAGCGGTTCCGACCAGCCTACGAGGGTGGTGTGGGGGGCCGGTTGCTGCGGACCGTCTGCGCGGTGGTTCTGCTCGCGGCGGCGACGACGGTGCCGGCGCAGGCCGCCGGGCTGAGTCTGGGGGCTCCCAAGCCGCCGGCGGCGCCGTTGACGAAGTCCGTCACGGGTGGCACGACGCTCACCCCGAAGCACATTCAGCCGAAGGACGACACGAAGCGGGCCTTCAAGCCTGCTGCGGTCAACTGGCCTGGTGCGGCGCAGGGTTCCACAACGTTGGGGACTGCGGCTGACGGCCACTCTGATGGTCCGAAGGCGACGATTGCGGGGACTCCCGTGTGGGCGCAGGCGGTGAAGGCAGCCGGTGGCGCCAGCAGCTCGGGGTCGGCGGATGTGCACGTCAGTGTGCTCGACCAGAAGAAGACGGCCGCGCTCGGCGTCGCCGGGGTGGCCTTCAGCGTCGAGGGCGCGGGCACCGGTCAGGGTGGCACCCGGGTCGGTTTGGACTACTCGGCCTTCGACCAGGCCTATGGCGGTAACTACGGTTCCCGCCTGCATCTTGTGTCCTTGCCGGCGTGTGCGTTGACGACGCCGCAGGTGGCGGCGTGTCGCGTTCAGACTCCTCTGCCCACCACGCGCGATGTGGTCGGCAAGTCCGTGTCGACCGTCCTGACCCCCGCCCCCTCGACGCGCAGCGCGTCCGTGCAGGCGGCACCGTCGGCTTCGGCGCAGGCTCTGTCGGTGTCGTCGGTGGTCGCGGCGACGGATTCGACCGGTCAGGAGGGCGGCGCGGCCGGTAGCTACGCGGGGGACTCCCTGCAGCCCAGCGGGAGTTGGGCTGGTGGTGGTTCGGCGGGGTCGTTCACCTACCAGTATCCGATCACTCTGCCGGGGGCGTCTACGTCGAAGGCCCCCACACTGGGTCTGGGTTATGACTCGGGTTCGGTGGACGGGCAGACCTCCTCGACGCAGGCGCAATCGTCGTGGGCGGGTGACGGGTGGTCGACGCCGGATTCGTTCCTGGAGCAGACGTTCGCCTCGTGTGCGGACAGTCCGGAGGGGACCGCGTCGCCGTCGGTGACGAACGACGAGTGCTATGCGGGGCCGGTCCTGACGCTGTCCCTGAACGGGTCCACCACCTCGCTGGTCTTCGACGCCTCGAAGGGCACGTACACGCCCGCCGACAACAACGGCGAGACGGTCACGCATGTGACCGGTTCCAATAACGGCTCGGGTGCGTACAACACGGATTACTGGACGGTGACGGACCGCTCGGGCACGGTGTACCAGTTCGGCCGCAACCAGCTGCCGGGCTGGTCGGCGGGGAAGGCTGCCACCAACTCGGTGGACACCGAGCCGGTGTACTCGGCGCACCCGGGCGACCCGTGCTACAACGCTGCCGGGTTCAGCTCGTCGGTGTGCACGATGGCGTACAAGTGGCATCTGGACTACGTCAAGGACGCCCGCGGGCAGGCGATGTCCTACTACTACAACCAGGACACCAACTTCTACGGCGAGAACCTGGGCGCGACGAACGTCTCGTACGTGCGTGACTCCTACCTGGCGCACATCGACTACGGCTTTATGGACGGCGGCGCGTACGGGACCGTTCCCGACCAGGTCGTCTTCACCACCGCGCCGCGCTGCACCGCCACGACCTGCGACCCGCTGTCCGCCACCACCGCGGCCACCGAGTACCCGGACGTGCCGTTCGACCTCGTCTGCGCGAGCGGCGCCACCTGCACCTCCTACGGGCCGGGATTCTTCTCCACCGTCCGCCTCGCGCAGATCACCACGAAGCAGTACTCGACCGCCACGTCCGCCTATGTCCCGGTGGACACCTACACGCTGACGCAGAGCGAGCCCGCCACCGGTGACGGGACGTCACCCACCCTGTGGCTGGCCTCCGTGACCCGTCACGGCAACGACACCAGCGCCGGCCCCGGTGGCGCCATCACGATGCCGGCGGTCACGTTCACCGGTCAGGACCTGCAGAACCGGGTCGACACCACCAACTACCCCGGCCTGTACCGCTACCGCCTGTCCTCGATCACCACCGAGCTCGGCGACGTCGTCGGCGTCAGCTACACCCTGCCCAACCCCTGCACGGCGGCCTCGGTCGCCTCCCAGGACCCCTCGACCAACACCGGGTCCTGCTACCCCGTGTACTGGACACCCAAGTTCTACACGGCGCCGATCCGCGACTGGTTCCAGAAGTACGCCGTCAGCCAGGTCCTGGAGTACGACGGCACCGGCAAGTCCACCACCAAAGCCACCACATACACCTACGGCGGTGGCGCGGCCTGGCACTACGACGACAACGAGCTCGTCCAGGCCAAGTACCGCACCTGGGGCCAGTTCCACGGCTACGCCACTGTGACCACCAACACCGGCGACGGCGCCAACGACCCGCAGACCCAGTCGACCGCCAGCTTCTACCGCGGCATGGACGGCGACTACCTCACCCCCACCACCAACCGCACGGTCACCCTCACCGATTCCCAGGGCGCCGGGCACACCGACTCCCCGCAGTTGACGGGTGATTTGCTGGAGTCCACCGCTTTCGTGGGCGCGGGTGGCGCGATCGACCACTCGGCGATCAGCTCGTACTGGATCTCCGCGCCCGTCGCCACCCGCACCCGTACCGGGCTGGCGCCGCTGACCGCCACCAGCACCCGGGTGGCGGAGACGTTCACCCGTCAGGCGCTGACCGACGGCGGCACCACCACCTGGCGCTCCACCGAGAACGACAACACCTACGACACCACCACCGGGCTGCTGACCACCGCCTACACGCACACCGTCCCGGTCAACCCCGCCTACGACCAGTGCACGACGTCCACCTACGCGCCGGCGAACACCGCCCTCAACATCGTGGGTCTGGTCGCCTCCCAGGAGAGCGACTCGGTGGCGTGCTCCGGCTTCACCGAGGCCGCGATCCCCTCCGCACCCTCCGCCCTCAACACGCTGGGCGCGCCCGCGAGTGTCAACCGCCCGGCGCAGGTGGAGTCGGCCACCCAGACGTTCTACGACGACCCGACCTTCGCCACCACCTTCCCCCAGACCACAGCTCCCACGGTCGGCAGTGTGACGATGGTCCGTAAGGCCGCCGACTACACAGGCGGCGCGTTCACCTGGCAGACCACCGCCCGCAGCACCTACGACGGTTACGGGCGCCCGACCAAGACCTACGACGGTGACGGCAACGCCACCACCACCGCCTACACGGTCAACTCGGTGGGCCTGACCACCGGCGCATCCGTCACCAACGCCAAGTCCCAGACCAGCCAGCAGACCTTCGCCACCACCCGCGGCCTGCCACTGACCGCCACCGACGCCAACGGCATCGTCACGACCACCCAGTACGACGCGCTGGGCCGAGCGACCGCGACATGGCTCTACTCCCGCCCCACCACCGCGCCGGCCAACACCCTCACCACCTACACGGTGTCCAACACCGGCCTGTCCGGCACCACCACGCAGCAGCTCAACGACTCCCTGGGCTACGCGACCTCCATCACGATCCTCGACGCGCTGGGACGCGTACGCCAGACCCAGACCCCCACCCCGCAGGGCGGGCGCATGATCACCGAGTCGTTCTACGACTCACGCGGCTGGGTCCGCAAGACCAACAACCCCTACTGGGACTCCGCCAGCCTCCCCACGCTCGCCCTGGCCTCGTTCCAGGACTCCACGATCCCCAACCAGGACGTCTACACCTACGACGGCCTGGGCCGCGCCGTGGTCGACACCTCCTACGCCTACTCGGTCGTCAAGCAGACCACCACCACGGTGAACACCGGCGACACCACCACCGTCTTCCCGCCCACCGGCGGCACCGTCAAGTCCACCGCCACCGACCCGCTCGGCCGCACCAGCAACGTCACCGACTACACCACCCCGCCCACCCTGGTGACACCGGCCAACACCTTCAACGGCACCTGGTACACCACCGGCGGCACCGCGGCCAGCACCATCGCCTACGGCTACGACGGCCACGGCAAGCAGTCCACCACCAGCAACGCCGGCTCCACCTGGACCACCACCTACAACCTGCTGGGCCAGGCCGTCGCCAAGAGCGACCCCGACGCCGGCACCAGCACCACCGTCTACGACGGTGCCGGCAACACCCTGCAGACCACCGACGCCCGAGGCGCCAGCACCTCCCTCACCTACGACGTCCTGGGCCGCAAGACCGCCCAGTACGCCGCCCCCACCTCCGCCCAGTCCACGGCCAACGAGAGTGCCTCCTGGGTCTACGACAACGACAACGCCGTCACCGGCGTCACCAACGCCGTCGGACAGGCCACCACCACCACCGCCTACAACAACGGCAACGCCTACACCACCCAGTCATTGGGGTTCAACGTCTTCGGCGAGTCCATCGGCCAGAGCGTGACCATCCCCTCCGCCGCGCAAGGCACCGTCCTGGGCCGCACCTACACCTTCAAGCACGACTACACCCCCAACACCGGCCTGCTCTACGACGACGTCTACCCCCTCGCCGGCGGCCTGCCCTCGGAGGTCGTCACCCACACCTACGCCACCGCCCTCGACCTGCCCGCCGGTCTGGCCGACTCCAGCTACGGCTACTCGCAGGGCACCACCTACGACGCCTACGGCCGCGTCACCCAGGAGACGATCGGCAGCAGCACCCTCCAGGCCTACCTCACCAACACCTACGACCCGCACACCGGCGCGCTCACCGACCAGCTCGTCTCCCGCTCCAACACCGGCACCCCCACCCCCGTCGACAACCAGGCCTACACCTACGACCCCGCCGGAAACCTCACCCAGCAGGACAGCACCCGCCTCGGCACCAGCACCCCCGCCGAGAGCCAGTGCTACACCTACGACCCCCAGGACCGCCTGAGCAGCGCCTGGACCGCCACCTGGGCCACCACCAACACCTGCACCATCGCCCCCACCACCACCGCACACACCCAGGTCACCGACACCCTCGGAGCCGCCAGCGCCTACTGGACCAGCTGGACCTTCACCCCCACCGGCCAACGCGCCACCCAGACCCAGCACAACCTCACTGGCGGAACCGACACCACCACCACCGACACCTACAACGGCAACGGCACCAACCAGCCCCACACCCTCACCAGCGATACCCCCGGCGCACCCGCCACCGGCGACAGCTACGCCTACGACGCCGCCGGCAACATGACCACCCGCACCACCCCCGCCACCGGCGCCCAGACCCTCACCTGGAACACCCTGGGGCAACTCGCCGCCATCACCCCCCAAGCCACCGGCGCCTCCTACCTCTACAACGCCGACGGCAGCCTCCTCATCAAGACCGACCCCGGCAAGACCACCCTCTACCTGCCCGGCGAACAGATCACCCTCAACACCACCACCAACACCGCCAGCGGCGTCCGCTACATCCCGCTGCCCGGCGGCGGCACCGTCGTGCGCACCGGCGGCGGCAGCAACTACAACTTCGAGATCACCGACCCCCACGGCACCGCCGACCTCACCCTCGACTCCACCGCCCAAACCCCCACCTGGCGCCAGTTCACCCCCTACGGCGCCCCCCGCGGCACCACCAACAACTGGCTCGACGACCGCGGTTTCCTCAACGCCCCCAACGACACCACGACCGGTCTCACCGCCCTCGGCGCCCGCCAATACGACCCCAACACCGGCGCCTTCATCAGCCTCGACCCCCTCTTCGAAGCCACCGACACCCAGCAACTCAACGGCTACACCTACGCCGCCAACAACCCCATCGGCGCCAGCGACCCCACCGGCCTCATGAAAGAGCCCGACTTCTACGGCGGCGCCGGCTACACCAACCAAACCGCCTGTGACCAGGCCTGCCAAGCCACCCTCCCCACCGACATCCCCGAACCCCCCATCCCCGACACCAGTGGGTTCGACCGCCCCGCGCACCGCACCGCGTGGATCAGCCACGGCTCCGGCGGCGGATTCTTCGAACAGGCATGGGGCGCGTTCAGCCACAAGATCGTTCAGACCGTGGTCGGCGGCTATCACACCTCGATGGGCCAAATCGACGACCTGGCCACCTGCGCGACCGGTGGTAGTGCCAACTCCTGCGCAAACGTTTTTGTCAACCTCGAACTTGGGCCCGCACTGGCGGCCGTCGGTGCTGCCACGGGGTTGTACCAGGACCTGAGCGAGATCGGTACGAACGTCCAGGACGGCAAGTACGGGGCCGCCACAGGAAACTCGACCTTCCTCGCCCTCTCCCTCGCCGGTGACGGCGATGGCGAAGCCGTACGAGGCCTGGGCTGGGGCGACCGACTCTCGACCATGTTCGACAGGGGGGACATCCCCACAGGCTGCACGAACAGCTTCCCCGCTGGCACGCTCGTCCTGCTCTCCGACGGCACCACCAAGCCCATCGAAACCCTTGCCAAGGGTGACATGGTCACCGCCACCAACCCCGAAACCGGAACCACCAGCCCTGAAGCTGTCCTAGCCACCATCGTCACCCCCGACGACCAGGACTTCACCGACCTCACCATCAAGTCGCCCAACTCTGCGACTGCTGACAGCACTACGCTGACCTCCACCCAGCATCACCCATTCTGGGACGTCACCACCCAGAGCTGGACTGACGCAGGCCACCTCAAGCCCGGCGATCAAGTCCGGACAGAGGACGGACAGGCAGCCGACGTCATCAGCGTGCGCAATTACCACACCGCGCCTCACACTGCCTACAACCTCACCATCGCCAACCTGCACACGTACTATGTACTCGCTGGCGCCACGCCGGTTTTGGTGCATAACGACGACCCGCTTCCCACACAGGTGCAGGGTAGGAATCAGCCGCTGACTAGCAAGCAAGCGACTGATCTGGCCAAATTCCTCGGATATCGTGATACGGGCCAGCGGCTCAAGGGTCAGAAGATCTTCACAAATGGGAAAACGTTCATATCTCAGGATATTGGCGACGGAGATGGCTCTCACAATGGCGGGACTTGGAAACTGGCTAAGTCTATAAAGGATCTCGGCAGTAAATCAACGCGCACCGGAACGTACGATGCCATGCTGAACAAGATTGGCTGCTGAATTCGTGATGGATTCAAATTCCAGCGAAAACCCTGATATGTACTGGAGTGTGGTCGTTCCGGGAATGACCGAGGAGCAAGCAGACTGGCTGCTCTCGGAGGGCGGAAAGGGGCCCCATGGCCTCTTGGGCTCGGTAGTTGATCCTACCTATTTCCTGTCGCTTCACATCGACCGTCACTCGGCGGAAGTCCTGAAGGAAGCTCTCCTGTTGCTGGAGTCCGGCAGTGCTGGAACTGAAGCGAAGGGAATTGGGCGTGGATTGCGAGAGGCTGTTGACGACTGGATCGACGGAGGAGGAAAATATTTGAATGACTGAGTGTTCGTAGAAAATTTCTGCGGATATTTGGCTTGACGGCTTGCACAGAGAAGAAACAACAGACACGACTTCGCTGGCTTGATTGCCACACCCGAAGCAGTGGTCCCAGCACGGTAATTGATTCCTGCATTTGGAGGAAGGGGTGGCGAATAGCCTCATCGAACCTATTTTCGATGAGGCTATTCGTACATCACGCGGCAATGCCGGTCAGCTGATGCTGCATGATCTACATTTTCTCGTCGTAATCAGGTGGCGACCGTCATCGCCCCCTTTCGGGTGTAGATCGCGAGGGTAAGGATGGCTGCCGCAGGTGACGTGAGCCAGTTCGGGCTGCAGTGGGCGTGGTGGAGGATTCGCCCCACTGTCGCTGACCTCCACGCATACTATGTGCTCGCCGGCGCCACGCCAGTTCTTGTCCATAATGATGATGCCAACGACCTAGGTGCGAGTCGCGAAGAGTATATTGCGCGGCTGGTTGGCGGATCCGTGGCAAAGGATGCGAATGGGCAGGATATTCGGGCAGTCATGCCGAATGTGGGTTCAACAGGCTTGGATGTGGTCGGTCGGAATGGGGAGTACATCTTCGTTGGTGGTGGCGCAAAGGCTAAGAATCCGGCAAACTTCGGAAAGCTTCTCAAGATCTCAAAGTACGTTGCGGACGAAGCTGGCGTAACGGCACAGCACTATCTTGCCGACAACACCCCGGACTCGGCGGTGGCTCAGGCACGGAAGGTATTTGGAGATGAAAATGTTCATATCTTCACACTGCCGGAGTGCTGACAATGCCTGACGGCTACATTCGGTGGTATCGCGAGCGAACTGGGACGCGAGGTTTCATTGAGCAGGTCAAATACTTTGACGCTCACGGACTCCTTGCGATCCATCCAGACCGGAGGGTCTTCGTGATGCTGGATGTTGATGGGAATGACGTTCCGATAGGGCTCGACGAAGCAGATCGTCTGCTGAGTCTTCGGCTAGGGTCGGTCAGTGTGACCTGGTGGCTTTCGGAAGACGTTGATGTGGTGTGTGAGTACTCCTATGAGCCGCTCGGATGTGAGATCCAGACATTCCGGCTGGATGGTCTGACGGTTAGGGAGATTGAGACAATCCAAGATGCCCTAACGGCGGCCGCCAGGGCGTTTCCAGCCTCTACCCACGCCCTGATCATCGACTGCCATGGTGTTTCTGAGCCGGAGATATGGGACTCGCTAATTCTTTATGGCGGCACTCGTGTGCCCAGGCTCCCAGACCTTGTCCTCGCCCGAGGGCCGGTCGCATCGCAGCTGCTAAGTATTTCACCGAAATTCCACGGACCGGACATCGGACAAGGGCTGACTCGCATCGAGTTGCGCCAATCTGCGTGAAGTAGCCAAAAGCCCCGCCGAGTTTCCTTGGCGGGGCTTTTGGGCGTCTTGGCGGCAGTAGTTGACGGCAACGTCAACGGATTGGGGCTGCACAATGCGGCGGGTCGTCGCTGTCGTCGGGCCCGGTGGCGGCCTCGAAGGGCCTGCCGAGAGTACGGCCGAGGAGGTCGATGGCGTCGCGCTGGAGGCGGAGTCGGACGTGGGCGTAGACGGTGGCGGTGGCGGTGACGCCGATGTGGGCGTGGCCGAGGATGCTCCGGCCGCCGGTCAGCGGAGGTCGAGGTGGACCTGGTGGTGGTGGAGCCAGGTGTGGAGGGATAGGAGGAGTTCGGTGGGTTGGCGGGTGTGCGCAGCCAAGGTGTCGGGTTTGGTGGCTTGGCGGAGGGCTTCGGGGTTGAGGAGGGGGTGGAGGGGGGAGGTGGGGTGGTCGAGGAGGGATTCGAGGGCTTGGCGTAGGGATGCGGCGTAGGCGGGGTCCTGGGTGAGGGGATAGGGGCTCTTCGGGCGGGAGGAAATCGAAGCGGGGAGGAGGTCGGTGGTGGCGGCGCGGAGGATGCTCTTCTCGCGGCCGTCGAAGGACTTCATCGACCAGGGGATGTTGAAGGCGTACTCGACGAGGCGGTGGTCGCAGAACGGGACGCGGACCTCCAGGCCGTGGGCCATGCTGAGGCGGTCCTTGCGGTCGAGCAGGTAGGGCACCGAGCGGGTCAGGTGCAGGTGGGCGAACTCGCGCATCCGGTGCTCGGCGGCGGATTCGCCGGCCAGGTGCGGGACGGCGCGCAGGGCTTCGCGGTAGCGGGCGGCGCGGTAGCCGTCGAGGTCGAGGTCGCGGAGGAGGGTAGGGGCGAGCAGGGATTCGCGGGCGGGGGTGCCGGCCGGGGAGAAGAGCTGGGCGGCGGCGATCCACGGGAAGGTGTCGGCGGCGATGACCGCCGGCTGGTGGAACCACCAGTAGCCGCCGAAGAGTTCGTCGGCTGCCTCACCGGAGAGCGCGACCGTGGAGTGCCGGCGCACCTCCTGGAAGAGCAGGTAGAGCGAGGTGTCGCTGTCCCCCAGGCCGAGCGGGAGGTCCCGGGCGCGGAGCACGGCGTCCCAGTGGCGGGGGTCGGTGAGCGCGACGGTGTCCAGGACGGCCTCGCTGTGCAGGGTCCCGGCGTGGGCGGCGAGGGCGCGCGCGAAGGGGGCGTCCGGGCTGGCGCGCTGCGGGTCGGGGGTGAAGTTCTCGGTGTGGTGGGTGAAGTCAACTGCGAAGGAACGGAGTTGGGACGCTCCCAGGTGGCGCGCGGCGAGGGCGGTGATGATGCTGGAGTCCAGGCCGCCGGAGAGCAGGGTGCTGAGCGGGACGTCGGCCACCAGTTGGCGGGCGACGGTGTCCTCCAGGAGTTCCCGGACGACACCGATCGTCGTGGGCAGGTCGTCGGTGTGCTCGCGCGCCTCCAGCTGCCAGTACGGCTGCTCGCGCAGGCTGGCACGAGAGACCAACACCGTGTGCCCGGGCCGGACTTGGCGCATCCCCCGGTAGACGGCGTGGCCGGGGGTGACGGTGAATCCGAGGAGTTCGCGCAGGCCGTCGAGGTCGACGACGGGTTCGACGGCGGGGTGGGCGAGGAGGGCCTTCGGCTCGGAGCCGAAGAGCACACCGTCGGCGGTGCGCTGGTAGTAGAGCGGTTTGATGCCCAACCGGTCACGGACGAGCAGCAGTTCCTCGGTGCGCGGGTCCCAGAGGGCGAAGGCGTACATCCCGTTCAGTCGGGTGACGAAGGCGCTCCCCCACTCCAGGAAGGCCCGCAGCACCACCTCGGTGTCGCTGCGCGAGCGGAAGTGGTGACCACGCGCTTGGAGTTGGGCGCGCAGCTCCTGGTGGTTGTAGACCTCGCCGCTGTAGCTGAGGACGAGGACCGTACGGCCGTCCTGCTCGACGGTCATCGGCTGCGCGCCGCCGGCGGGGTCGATGACGGCGAGCCGGCGGTGGCCGAGCGCCGCGTGCGGGCTGGTCCAGATCCCGGCGGCGTCCGGCCCGCGCGGGGCGAGCGAGGCCGTCATGGCGTCGATCTCGTCCGTCCGGGCGCTCAGGTCCTGGTCGAAGGAGATCCATCCTGCGATCCCGCACATCGCGAACTCCTAGTACTGGGCCTGGCAGTGGGTACCGAAGTGCTCGACCGGGTTGGTGTAGGGCAGGCCCTCGATCGACTGGCCGGTGCAGAAGCGGGCAAGCAGGTCGGCGAGGTCGTCGGGGCGCTCGACGGGGGCCAGGTGGTCGGACTCCGTGATGGTGGTGAAGCACGCGGACGCCAGCAGTCCGGCCACCTGGCGGCCCATCACCGGCGTGCAGAGGGTGTCGTACTCGCCGGTGACCACCAGGCCGGGCAGAACGGGCAACGGTTCGGGCCGGTACCACTCGTGGCGCATCAGGCGGGTGTTGTGCTCGGCCGACTTGCGCAGCTGCTCGGCGTCCTGGCCGGCGATCTGCTGGTAGACCAGCCGGGCCACGGCAGCGTGCCGCCGGACCGGGGCCCAGCCTGGCGGGGACATGAAGCGGTCCGTCAACTCCCGTGCGATCACCGCCGTCTGGCCGCCACTCTCGATCATCGCTGCCCAACGCTCCATCGCTGCCGTGTAGTCGTCGGGGATCCGCGGGGTCATGCCGACCAGCGCGAGGCGCTCGACCAGCTCGGGGTAGTGCTGGACGAAGCGCAGCCCGATCGCGCCGCCGTAGCAGACGGCCACCAGATTGACGCGGGGGATGGCGAGTTCGGTCAGCAGATGCCGGACTCCGGCGGCCAGGAAGTCGATTCCGTACTTCGCAGGCAGGAAATCCGCGTCACCATAACCGGGAAGATCGACGGTGATCATCGAGCCCAGCGGCGCGAGGCGTTTCTCGTAGCGGAGCCAGGAGTAGCGGTCCTGGGAGGAGCCGCCGAGGATCAGCACCGGCTCGGTCTGCGGCCGGCCCTGACGCACCGTGCGGCAGCGGTAGCGGAAGCCGTTGAAGCTGAACTCCCGCTCCTCGACCACGGGTTCACCGGAGGGTACGGCCCGGTCGGGAGCCGGCAGCCGGATCGGCGCGCGCTCCGACTCCGCAGCAGTGCGGACGTCAGCTGCCATAGGTGACTCCAGATATTCGGGACGGGCCTACATTCTCACTTCTGCCGAGGGGGGTCAGGAGCCAATGTCCATGACTCGTCCGGGCGAAACCTCCTCTCAACACTCGGACGTGAGAGCGATATAGGAATTCACGCACGAATACGCCACGTCGTTTCATGCCCCCGGACCGACGGACGAACAGACGGACGGATCGACGGCGGTCAGGCCGGTGCACCGGCTCCGCTCAAGGACGCCAGACTCTGCCGGACGCGCTCCGCCTGCGGGTCGTCGGAGGCGAGGTCCGCCAGCAGCGGGAGGAGCAGGGCACGGGCGGCGTCCGGGCCGTGGGCCTCGCCGGTGAGCCAGGCGTGCGCGTGGCGCAGGCGCAGGGTGTCCGGGTCGGTGCCGCCGAGGGCGGCGGTGGCATCGCGGACGATGTCGCCGAGCAGCGCGGCGGCCTGGGCAGGACGGTGCGGGGCGCGGACGTCGGCGACCCGGTAGGCGAAGCGGGCGCGGGCGAGCAGGCCGTCGCGGGTGAGGGCGGTGCCGTGGGCGGCGTTGCGGGCGAGGGCGAGTTCGGGGCCGGTGTGCACCAGGCGGTGGCACGGATTGGGCGGCTGGGTGCGGGCGGGCAGGCCCGCCGGGACGGCGCCGAGGGCGACCGCGAGGCGGCGGTGGATCAGCGGCAGGTCGAGGTAGGGCGGCCCGTCCGGCACGCCGTCGCGCAGCAGGGCGGTCAGCTCGGCTGCGAAGCCGGTGATCCGACTGCCGGGCGGGACCAGGGCCTTGCGGGTGCGGTCGGCGGCGGTGAGCAGGTTGACGTCGGCCGCCGCCGGCAGGTCCAGGGCCAGACCGCCGAAGCAGCAGTCCAGCCAGGCGACCCGGTGCAGCGCGCGGGCGGCCGAGCCGCCGACCAGCTCCAGGACGGCCTGCGCCGCGAGGGCGGTGTGCGGCACCCTCGCCGGGTCGGAGCTGGTCCCGGGCAGCGCGAGGTGCAGGCGCCGGGCCCCGTCCAGCACGCCGTGCCCGGCGTAGTAGCAGAGCAGCAGGCCGGTGGCCTCGGCGGCGACGGCGGCCAGCGGGCGCAGCACGTCGGCGGGGCTCTGCGGGTCGTGGATGCGGACCACGTGGTCCCAGCGCAGCAGCCCGGTCGGCCCGGTGAGCGTGTCGGCCAGCTCGTCGACGGAGGCCACCGCCTCGGGCAGGTCCGGGAGCCCGGGGTCATGGAACGATCCCGCGCCCACCAGCACCGCCCAGGAGGTCTGCGGATCGGGCAGCAGCGGCGGCCAGTTCACCCCTGCTCGGCCTGGTCGGGCTCCTGCGGGTCGAGGAAGCGCTCCAGCTGACCGATCAGCACGGCGGAGTCCCGGGTGCCCTCGGCGCTCAGCTCGATCTCGCTCCCATCGGCGCGGCGGACCCGGAAGGAGACCTTGCCGCGGTGCAGCCGGGCGGTCAGCCAGATACCGAGCGGGCCGGTGACGAGCGCCCCGAGGTCGGCGGCGCAGTGCACGGCGTCGGCGACGGCGCCCTGCTCGCCCGGACCGGGTGCCACCGTGCGGTTGGCCACCCGGCCACGCAGGTCGGCGTCCTGGTTGAGGAACTCCTGGAGGTCGCGGGCGTCGGCGTCGACCTGGTCGGGGGCGCCGTCGAAGGCGATGACGAGCTGGGTCATGGTGGGTGGACTCCGTTCAGAGGGGCGGGCGGCCCGCCGACGGCGAGACGGCGGGGGCGGACGAGGAGGAAGAAGAGGAGGAGGAAGCGGTCGCGGCTTGGCGGGTGCGGAACCGGTCGTCGAAGAGCGGCCGGTGCGCCGCGACCTCGTACGGCAGCCGCAGCGCGGCCGCCGCCTCGGTGGGGGTGCAGAACTCGTCGAGCAGCCGCTCGCCGGGCCCGTAGTCACGGTCGTGCAGGCCCTGCTGGTAGCTGCGGTCCAGTCGGACGAGGTCGAGCGCGGTGAGGTTCTGCCAACCGGCCGGCTGTTCGGGCGGTGCGACGTCGAGCACGACGGCGCCTGCGCCCGCGCCGGGCCCGCCGATGGTGCCGGCCACCAGTTGGGCCAGCCGCGCCGGGAGAGCGCCGGCGGCAGCCAGCGTGATGCGTAGCCGGTAGCCGGGGAACGCGACGCGACGCAGCGCCTGGTCGAAGTGGCCGGCACCGGCGGCGGCGGCCGGGGAGCCGGGGAGCGTCCGCTGCCAGGGCGGCGCGGTCAGCCCGGCGGCGGCGAGCCGGTGGTACTCGCCCGCGTACCGACGGAGCAGGTCGACCTCGCCCGGCCCGAGCCGGATCGGCTCCAGGGCGACCGAGAGCACCACCGGCACCGGCGAGGAGGCCAGCTCGGCCCAGAGCGGCTCCCAACTCACGCCGGACGGTTCGAAGTCGGCGACCAGGACGGCGGACTCCCGGTTGGTGTCCGGGCGTTGGAGCGGCAGCGGGGTCAACCGCCGCCGGATCTCCACCAGCCGGCAGCCGCCGGTTCCCCGGGCGACGGTGTCCAGGGGGTCCAACTCGGCCAGCAGCTCGGACGGTTCGAGGATCTCAGCGGCCGCGACGTGCCCCGGCAGGGCGGCCAGCCGCTGTCGCAGCGCGAGCGCCCCGCGCTCGGCCGCTTCGGGCGCGCCGGCCACCGTCTGCGCCAGCAGCACGCAGCGCAGCAGACCGCCGGGCCCGCCGGTGTACCGCAGGTCGAAGCGGGTCGGCGCACCCGGACCCGACCCGTCGGGCTCAGCGGGCCGGCACTGCGCCTGCAGCCAGGCGAGTTCGGCCGCGACGGCCTGGCGTCGGCGTTCCTCCTCCGCCAGGTCCAGGTAGCCGCGGTGCTCGGCGAGTGCGCGGGCGGGGGCCAGCCGCAGTCCGACCCACCCCCAACTGCCGTCGGGGGTGGTAGTGATGAGCACGCCGCCGGAGTCGGCGCCGGTCACTGCTCGGACGCGCCCGACGCCCAGCCGTCCCCGACCGTCGGCGGCCCGGCCGGCCTGCGCGGGGGCCCGGACGGCGGCTGCGCCACGGGCGCGGTCGGCGACGGCGCAGGAGCCGCCGGCGCCACCAGTGTGTGCGGCGACGGTCCATGCGCTGCCGGTGCGTGCGCTGCCGGTGCGTGCGGCGACGGTGCGTGCGGCGACGGCGCCTGTGCCCGCGCGCGCTCCAACGGCTGGCCGTACGGCACCGGCGCGACCGGGCCGGCGGGCGGCGCCGGCCGCCGCTCGACCAGCGGCGGCGCGCTCGTCGGGAACCCGAACGCCGCCGGCACCTGCTCCCGCTCGATCGCCGTCACCAGCCCCTCACGGCACACCGCGTGCACTGCCTCGCGCATGGCCCGGATGTTCTCGGTCCGCAGCATCGCCCAGGCCAGGTCGGACCGGCCGAAGATACTGCCGAGGACGTCGCCGAGGAAGCGCGCGATCAGCTGCCATCCGCGCCGGGTCCGCCACATCTGCCAGCCCAGGTACATGCTGTCGCCGTAGCGGAAGACCGAGATGGTGGCCTGGCAGTCACCGGCGGCGAGGGTCAGCCGGCCGTTGGACTGCTGGGCGCCGATGCCGGTCTCCAGGCGGCGGAAGTTCACCTGGAGCGGGAAGTTCCGGTACCGCAGGACGCCGCAGATCTTGTGGTAGGTCGACTGCACATCCTGCTCGGTGCGGTCGTGCAGCAGCACCCGCCACTCGCCGATCGGCTCGGTCAGCCGGGAGAACAGCAGCACGAGGAGGAAGACCAGCGGCGAGTCATAGATCAGGATCAGCCCGAAGCCGCCCAGCCCGCTGCTGACACTGTCCCCGCCGTACCCGTCGCCGCTGCCGGAGAACGCTGCCACCAGGCTGGCGATCGCGAAGGGAAGCTGCACCGCGAAGGCGATGGCGGCGACCACCGAGGCGCGGGCCAGGAGCCGCCAGACCGTCCGGCCCGACACCCGGTCGTCCAGCTGCACCTCGACCGGCTGGTGGCGCAGCGTCTTGTCCAGATAGGCGCTGTTGCCGTTCCCGCCGTCCCACCCAGGAACGGGCAGGGCGTTGCCGTTGATCATGTATCCCCCGTCGCAGACCGATCCGCAAACCTCAGTATTCGGTCAGCATGGTGGCACGGCACGCGATTTATTTCACCTGCCGTAACCAGGAACGGGCTCGGGGTGACGGCGGATCGCCGTCACCCCGGTGGGAGCAACTACGCCCCGAGCACGCCCGGCAGCTCGGCGATCGAGCCCAGCACGTGCGTGGCGCCGTCGGCGCGCAGCCGCTCGGCGTCGTGCGCGCCGGTCAGCACGCCGGCCACCACGGACGCGCCCGCCCGCACACCGGTGAGCATGTCGTAGCCGGTGTCACCGGACACCGCCATCTGCTGCACCGCGTCGGTGCCGGTGCGCAGCAGCGCGGTCAGCGCGAGGTCCGGGTACGGGCGGCCGCGGCCGGCGTCGGCCGGGCAGAGCGTCAGGTCAGCGATGTCCTGCCAGCCCAGCGCCTTGAGGATCTGGTCCTGGGTGGGCCGGGAGAAGCCGGTGGTGAGGACGACCTTGCGGCCCTGCGAGCGGAGCAGCTCGATGGCCTCGGCGGCGCCCGGCAGGGCCTCGCAGTGACCGGCGTCGACCAGGTCGTGGTAGGCCGCCTCGAACGCGACGTTGGCCTGCTGGGCCTTGTCCTCGGCGCCGAACAGGTGGCGGAAGACGGAGATCTTGGACTCGCCCATGGTGGCCCGGACGTGCTCCAGCATGCGCTGGTGCTCGGGGCTGCCGGCCTCGACGCCCAGCGCGTCGGAGGCGGCCTGGAAGGCGCGCTCGACCAGGCCGTCGTCGGCGACGGTGGTGCCGGCCATGTCCAGGACGACCAAGCGGATGTCGGTGCTAGCGGTGCTGCTCACAATAATCAACTGCCCTTACAGGTTGATGAGTTCGGCGGTGGTCTCGGCGATCGCCGGCGAGCAGGTCATGCCGCGGCCGCCGGGGCCGGTGACCAGCCAGACGCCGTCGCGCACCCGCTCGCGGTGCACCACGCGGGTGGTGTCGGTGCACTGCGCGTACACCCCGGCCCAGCGGCGGCGGATCCGCGGCAGCGGCCGGCCGAGCAGCTCCTCGGCGACGCCGGCCAGGTGCTCGTACGGCGCCTCGTCCACGTCGAAGGAGAACGGGTGCTCGTACTCATGGGTGTCGCCGATGGTGAGCCCGCCGTCGCGGCGCTGGACCATCAGCAGCTGCATCTTGTGCTCGGCGGCGACCGGCGGCTGCGGCTGCGCGGCCTTGAGCTGCTCCAGCGCGTCGCCCGCGAAGGCGGGGTAGTAGCGGAAGCTGTCGCCGTCGGCGACGGAGGTGGTCAGCGGCTCGTCCAGCGGGTCGGTCTGCATCATCTGCAGCCGCACCCGGCGCACCGGGAGCTCGGGGGCGAGCTCGCGCACCAGGCCGCCCAGCCAGGCGCCGGTGCAGAGCAGCACCACGTCGCCGGTGTGGACCTGACCGTGGTCGTCGCGGACGGCGTTCTCGCCGACCACCTCGCGGACCTCGCGCCCGGGCAGGAAGGTGTAGCGGCCGCTGGCCAGCAGCGCCTCGCGCAGCGCGGGCTGCGCGGTGCGCGGCTCGACGGCGCCGTCCCGCTCGCAGTGCAGCGCGCCGAGCAGCTTGCCGCGCAGGGCGGGGTTGAGGGCGCGGGTCTCGGCTGCGTCCAGCAGCCGGAAGCCGCGCGCCCGGGCGTCGTCCCGCAGCAGGGCCTGCTCGGCGACGGCCAGCTCGGCCTCGGTGCGGATTGCGGTGAGCGAGCCGTTGGCCCGGAAGCCCAGCGCGGGCACCCGCTCGCCGATCCGCTCCCACAGCTCGCGCGCCCGCAGCGCGGTGGCCAGCTCCTCGCCACCGGAACGCCCGCTGACCCAGACCAGGCCGAAGTTGCGTACGGACGCGCCGCGCGCCTCCGCCTCGCGCTCCAGGTGGACGACCTCGTGACCGCGCTCGACGGCCTGCCATGCGTGCATGGTCCCGAGCACGCCTGCTCCTACGACAATGACTCTCATGGCGTCCAGGCTGCGTGGCCAGGGTTGCCGATGGGTGACGAGGCAGCGACCAGCAAGCCAACAATCGCCAAGTTGTACAGCCAACATTGACCAGCCAAGCACCAGGAACGACGAAACCGGGCCGGCGCCGCCACAGCGGCACCGACCCGGCAGGCCAGCTACGTCGAACCTCAGGCCGCGACGCCCCCGGCCCCGCCCCCGGCTCCCAGCAGCGCGCCCAGCGGCCCGCTGCGCGCCCGGTCGACCAGCGGCGCGGCCCGCCCGGCGACCCGCGCCAGCGGCAGCGCGACGAGGGTGCCGACCAGCGCGCCGACCACCACGTCATGCGGGTAGTGCACGCCGATCCAGACCCGCGAGACGGCCATCAGCACGGCGGCGACCAGCGCGATCCGGCCGATCCGGCGACTGACGAACCAGAGCGCGACGGCCGCGGCGAAGGCGATCACCGAGTGGTTGCTGGGGAAGGACCAGTCGGTGGGCTGCGGGCAGGTCTCCAGCGAGACACTGCCGACGATCTGCCGGCACGGCCGGACCTCGTCCACCAGGCTCTTGAGGACCGAGTTGACGGCGTAGGCCACGACCACCAGCACCGGCGCGGCGAGCACCTGGGCCATCACCACCGAGCTGGTCCGCCGGGCGTGCCACCAGACCCAGAGCATCAGGACCGCGAAGAGGCCGAGGCCGAAGTCCGACCAGACCTTGATCAGCTGGTCCAGCCAGTGCGGGGAGTCGGCCGCCCAGCGGGTGACCGTGGTGTAGAGGCCGCCGTCGATCCGGCTGCCGTCGTACGCGAGGAGTACCTGACTCATCAGGCATCACCCCCGCGGCCGTGGTCGTGGCCGTGGTCGGCGGAGTCGGCGGCGCGGGCCGCCTTGCGGGCGCGGAGCAATTCGAGCGCAATCGGGATCACAGAGACAACTACTACCAGACCGATGATCGGGAGCAGATATGTGTCGATGTTGGGTACCGACGAACCGAGCGCGTATCCGGCCATGACGACGCCGATCGACCACAGCGCGCCGCCGACCACCTGCCAGAGCGTGAAGGTGCGCCACGGCACCTCCAGTGCTCCGCACATCGGATTGAGCACCGTGCGCACCACCGGGATGAAGCGGGCCAGCACGATGGCCTTGCCGTAGCCGTAGTCGGCCAGCAGCTGCTCGGCGCGCTCGACCCCGTGGTGCAGGCTCTTGTTCTTGGAGCGGCGCAGCAGCGCCTGGCCACCGCGGGCGCCGATCAGATAACCGACCTGGGCGCCGACCAGCGCGCCGACCAGCGCGGCGGGCAGCACCTGCCACAGGTGCAGCCGCGGTCCGCTGGTGGTGCCGGGCACGCAGAGCAGGCCCGCGGTGAAGAGCAGCGAGTCGCCGGGCAGGAAGAAGCCGACCAGCAGCCCCGTCTCCGCGAACAGCACGACGGCGATGCCCAGCGCGCCGAACGCTGCGAGCAGCGACGAGGCGTCCAACACGTTGACGGCAAGGAGCGTGGACGGCATCGACAAGATCGACTGACCTCCCATACTGGCGGACCTCCCATACTGGTGCGGGCGGTCCCACTCGAACGCGCCTCAACCGTCTACAGTGACGTAGACGGTCTACACGACTGTAGACGAAGACTGGAGGTCACGTCGACATGCCAGAGTTGCCCGCGCGCCGCCCCTCCGGAGAGCTCGAAGCCCAGGTGCTCGCCGCGCTCTGGGCCGCCCACCAGCCGCTCACCCCGCAGGACGTCCAGCTCGCCCTCGGCAGCGGCCTGGCCCGCACCACCATCGCCACGATCCTGGCCCGGCTGCACGACAAGGGCACCGTCGGACGGACCCGGGCCGGGCGCGCGTACGCCTACACCCCGACCGTGCGCGACCCCGCCGGCCTGGCCGCCCGCCGGATGCGCACCGAGCTGGACCGCGAGGCGGACCGCTCGACCGTGCTGGCCCGCTTCGTCTCCGACCTCTCGGACGACGACGAGCGCCTGCTGCGCGAACTGCTGAGCGAGGGTCCCGAGACCCGCGAGAGCAGCGGCCCGTGAACATCGCCGTCTGGGCGCCCTTCCTGGTCCCCTTCCTCGCCGCCCCCGTCGCCCGCCGACTGGCCGACGCGCTGCGCCCGCGCGCCGCCGCCTGGATGCTCACCGCGACGATGGTCGGGCTGGCCGCGGCCAGCACCGTCTCGCTGGGCCTGCTCGCGGTGGCCGGCCTGCTGCGGATCCCGCTGGTGGCCGCGCTCGGCCACCTCTCGCTGCCCTGGCTCAGCCACGCCTCGCCGAGCGCCGTCCTGATGGCCGGACCGGCCGCCGGCGCGCTGCTGGTAGCCTGCGGGCTGGCGCTGCGCACCGCGCAGCTGCACTACACCGACCTGCGCCGGGCCCGCGCGGCGGTCGACGGCGGCGCCACCCGCCGCCCCTGGTCCCTCACCTCCCTCACCTCTCTCACCTCCCTCACCTCCCTCGCGTCCCTCGCGTCCCTCGTACGGCCCGAGCACCCGCTCGCCGTCCTGGACGACGACCGCGCCGACGCCTACGCGCTGCCCGGCCGCCCGGGCCGGATCGTGGTCACCGCCGGCATGCTGCGCGCCCTGCCCGCACCCGAACGGGCCGCGCTGCTCGCCCACGAACGGGCCCACCTGGCCTGCCGCCACCACCTCTTCCTGGCCGCCGCCGCCTACGCCGCGGTGATCCACCCGGCGCTGCGCCAGCTGAGCACGCCGCTCGGCTTCCACCTGGAGCGCTGGGCCGACGAGTGCGCCGCCCGCGCGGTCGGCGACCGGGCGGTGACCGCCCGCGCGGTCGGCCGGGCCGCGCTGGCCGCCGCCCGTACGCCGCGCCCGGCCCGGCCGTTCCTGGCCCCGGCGGCGGCGGCCGGGCCGGTCCCCCGCCGGGTCGCCGCGCTGCTCTCCCCGCACCCGCGCACCGGCGCCCGGCGCCGCTCGGCGGCCGCACTGGCACTGGTGGCCTGCCTGGCGGTCAGCGCGACCGCTACCTTGGACGCCACCACCGACCTGCACCGCGCGGTGGAGACCGCCCAGGCCTCCACCCCGCAGCGCTGACCCAGTTACCCAGGGGGACAGTTGAGCATCACCGTGCTCGGCGAGTGCGTCGCCGACGCCTTCGTGCAACCCAGCGTCGCCGCGGGCGAACTCGGCCTGCGGGTGCTGCCCGGCGGCGGCCCGGCCAACACCGCCACCGCGCTGGCCCGGCTCGGCACCCCCACCCGGCTGCTCGCCCGGCTCTCCGCCGACCCGTTCGGCGCGCTGTTCCGCGAGCGGCTGACCGCCGCCGGTGTCGACCTCGGCGACTGCGTGGCCGCCGCCGAGTCGTCCACCCTGGCGATCGCCGCGCTGGATGCGAACGGGCAGGCCGGCTACTCCTTCCACGCCGAGGGCACCGCGGACTGGCAGTGGCAGCCGGCCGAGCTCGCGGCGGTCGATCTCACCGGCACGAGCGCCGTGCACACCGGCTCGCTCGCGCTGGTGCGTGCCCCCGGCGGCCGGGTGGTGGAGAACTTCCTGGTCCGTGCCCGCGCGCACGCCACCATCTCGATCGACCCCAACGTCCGCCCGCTGCTGGTCGCCCCCGAGCGCTACCGGGAGCGCATCGCCCGCTGGTGCGCCCTCGCCGACATCCTGCGCCTGTCAGCCGACGATCTCGCCCTGCTCCGTCCGGGTGTCACCGCCGAGCAGGCCTGTGACGAGTGGCACGCACTGGGCGTCCCGCTCGTCGTGCTGACCCTCGGCGAGCACGGCGCGCTGGCCTCGCTGGACGGCGTCCGGCTGCACGTGCCAGCCGTTCGTACACATGTCGTCGACACCGTGGGCGCCGGCGACGCGTTCACCGGCGCCCTGCTGCACTGCCTGGACAGGCACGGCCTGCTGGGCGGCCGACTGGCCGGCCTGACCCTCGAACACGTCGCCGAGGCCTGCCGGTTCGCAGCCGAAGCAGCGGCCCTGACCTGCGCCGTCGCCGGAGCCGAGCCGCCCCGCGCGGACCAACTGGGCGGCGCAGGCCGCCCCGCGGCGCGAGATCTTCCGACGGACCGTCAGAAACTGGTGCGGTAGAACCGGCGCGCTTCGGCCCGCGCCCGTGCAAGGATCGCCCGCCCGGCCGCTCACGAGCACCCGTACGCTGTGGGCGACAGGGCCGCGCGGCCTTGTCGCGGCCGAGCGGGACCGGACTGCGGTGAGGGGAGCACACGATGCGGGACTCCGCACACCTGGGCCGGACCGGCGAGGTCTCCCGCGAGGCGACCGCCCAGCTGGCCAAGGCGCATGAGGACGTCGTCACCGGGAACATCCCCCGCCAGGCGCCGCGCCCCGAGATCGGCGACTCCTGGGAGCGGGTGCGCCGGCTCGGTCTCGACCCCGAACACGGCCGTACCCCCGAGCATCTGAGCACCGCCGAGGTCGAGCACCGCCGCCGCTCCAGCGGACTGGACGCCGTGCTGCCGGCCCTGCGCAGCACCCTGCTCGACCCGACCACCGACCTGCCGCTGATCCTCGCCGTCGCCGACTCGCAGGGCGACGTGCTCTGGCACGAGGGCCCGCGCCAACTGCGCCGCAGCGCCGACCTGATCGGCTTCATGACCGGCGGGCGCTGGGGCGAGGAGTCGGTAGGTACCAACGGCATCGGCACCGCGCTGCGCACCGGCCGCCCGCTGCGGGTGCACTCCGCCGAGCACTACCTGCGCAACCAGCACTCCTGGACCTGCGTCTCCGCCCCGGTCCGCGACCCGCGCACCGGCCGGGTGGCCGGCGTGGTGGACCTCAGCGGCCCGGCCCGCGGCGTCCACCCGCAGCTGCTCGCGCTGGCCGTCACCGCCGCCCGGCTGGCCGAGACCGAGCTGCGGGCCGCCCAGTTGGAGTCGCTGCACCGGCTGCGCACCGTCGCGGCCCCGGTGCTCGCGCAGTCCCTGGGCCCGGCGCTGGTGGTGGACCGGGACGGCTGGACGGCCGCCACCGCGGGCCTGCCGCCGGTCACCCGGCTTCGTCTGCCCACCGACGGCTGGGGCTCCGCCTCGGTGCACTGGCTGCCCTCGCTGGGCGAGTGCGCCGTCGAACCGCTCGCCGACGGCTGGCTGGTTCGCCCGCTGAACGGCTCGGCCCACGCCGTCTCCGAGCAGGCCGAGGGCGCCCGGCTGGTGCTCGACCTCAGCCGCACCGACCGGCCCGGGCAGACCGCCGCCGAGCTGGCGGACGGCCTGTTCGGCGAGCCCAGCCGGACGGTCACGGTGCGCGCCGAACTCTCCCGGCTACGGCGCTACCTGGGCGGGCTGCTGGAGCACCGGCCCTACCGCTTCGCCGCCTCCGTGCAGGTCGAGGTGGTCGGCCCGGCCGACCCGTACCAACTGCTGCCGTCCTCCTCCGCGCCCGGGGTCCGCCGGCTGCGGGCCCTGTTGGACGGAGGATCGGTTCTGCTGCCCGGCTGCCGCGAGATGGGCACCGGAACGCCGGTGGACGACCCCGACCGGCACGTCCCGGGCCCGCGCAGACAGCAGGACGACGCGGTGACCGCATGATCCGCCGGTCACGTCCATAACGCGTTGGCCCGGTGTTCCCGGGCCGGACAGCCGCAGACGCTCCAATTGACCAGTGCACGACGGTGCTTCGGATCAAACGGATGGGTGGACCGGATAATGAGTCACGTTAGACGAGCGCTTGGCGGCGTTTTCGCGATGATGGGTGCCCTGCTCGTGGTCGCCGCGCCCGCACACGCGGCCACCACCAGCGGCAATCTGATCGTCAACGGCAACGCCGAGGCCGGTTACTGCACCACCGACTGGACCGCGGCGACCACCATGCCCGGCTGGTCGGTGCTCTCCGGCAGCCCGGCCGTCGACTGCTACTCGGTCGGCAGCTTCGGCCTGCCGAGCGGCACCGACGCCGGCAAGGCCTTCTTCGGCCCCGGCAACCAGGGCGACGGCGCGATGCAGCAGAGCGTCGACGTCTCCTCCGCGGCCACCGCCATCGACGGTGGCGGCGTCAGCTACAACCTGTCCGGCCTGCTCGGCGGCTGGACCACCTACGCGGGCTACGTGCAGGTCTCGCTGCAGTTCAAGGGCGCCACCGGCCAGCAGCTCGGCTCCACGGCGAACCTGCCCACCGTCTCGGCCGCCGACCGCTCCAACACCACCTCGATGCTGGCCCGCAGCGCCACCGGCGCCGTGCCGGCGGGCACCCGCTCGATCCAGGTCGAGGCGCAGTTCCTGAACAGCTCGGGCGAGTCCGGCTACCTGGACAACCTCTCGCTCACCCTGAACACCCCGGTCACGGCGGCCGTCCTCGCCCCGCCGGTCTCCCAGGTGCCCGGCTACGACCACGTCTTCACGGTCATGATGGAGAACACCGACTACAGCGAGGTGATGGGCGACCCGGCCGACACCCCGTACATCCACAGCCTGATGGCGCAGGGCGCCAACATGACCAACCAGCACGGCGTCTACCACCCCAGCGACGAGAACTACCTGGCCGTCGCGGGCGGTGACACGTACACCACCGGCGCGATCTACTGGCCCAACATCAAGAACCCGGCCACCAACCTGGGCGACACGGTGGAGGCGGCCGGCAAGACCTGGAAGGCGTACGAGCAGGGCATGGGCACGCCCTGCAACACCACCACCCAGTACGACGCCAAGTACGAGCCGGACGACGCGCCCTTCATCAACTACACCGACATCAGCGGCAATCCGACCCGCTGCGCGGCGCACCTCTTCGACACCACCCAGCTGACCACCGACCTGAAGAGCGCGGCCACCACGCCGAACTTCTCCTGGATCGCGGCCGACGACTACTACGACGGCGAGGCCTCCGGCAACGGAAACGCCACCAGCCTGAAGACCCAGGACACCTGGCTGCAGCAGACCCTGGCGCCGATCATGCAGTCCCCGGCCTGGACCACCCAGAAGTCGCTGATCCTGCTCACCTGGGACGAGGACAGCGGCGAGGCGGACAACCACATCGCCACCGTCGTCGTCGGCTCGCAGGGCACCGTCCCGGCGGGCACCAGCAGCACCAGCCGCTACGACCACTACAGCACCGCCCGCACCATCGAGGCGGCGCTCGGCCTGCCCGGCATCACCGCCAACGACACCTACGCCACGCCGCTCAACGACGCCTTCAAGCCGAGCTCGGCCCCCGCGCCGACCACCACGCTGACCACCGCAACGCCGAGTGTCAGCAACGGCTCCAGCGTCACCTTCCAGTACGCGACGCCGGCCGCGACCACCAGCTCGACCAACTGGATCGGCATCTACCCGGTGGGCGTGACGCCCGGCCAGCAGTCCTCGCTGACCTGGCAGTACGCCCCCAACAGCAGCGGCAGCCTGACCTTCAACACCAGCAGCCTCTCCGGCCCCGGCAGTTACGCGGTCTGGTACCTGTACAACGACGGCTACACCGCGCTGGCCGGCCCGCTCACCCTCACCGTGAGCTGACCGCCTCCGCACAGAACGCCACAGAACGCCGCAGGCCGCCAGGACAACCGTCCCGGCGGCCTGCGGCGTTCTCACAATCTCAGTGGTCGCCGAATCAGCGGTCGCCGAAGAGGAACTGCGACAACTGGGCGTCGGTGGGCCCGCAGTCCGGCTCGGTGCCCTCCGGGACCTCGGCGTAGGTGCGCTCCAGCCACTGCCGGATCCTCGGCGCGGACGCCTCCAACAGGGCGCTGCCGTACGGGGATTCCAGCGCCAGGTGCAGGGTCGCGCCATGGCAGGGGCAGTGCGCGGGCCAGAGCCGGACGTCGCCGTGGCCGGTCAGGCCGCGCAGGCCGTCGCGGAGCAGGTCCCGGGAGAAGACCCAGTCCACCTCGTCCGGGCGGCCGAGGTGGAAGGTGACCAGGACCTCGTAGGGCCGCCGCGGCTCGTAGCGGAAGCGGGTGGGCACGGTGCCGACCCGGTCGCTCCCGAGGGCGATACGCAGGGTCAGGACGTCCTCCACCGGGAGGGCCTGGCGCAGGTGCGGCAGAGCGGGCAGGCCGGAGCGGGCCGGCTGCGGGGCATGGGGACTGGCGGACAGTGGATCGCGCGGCATGGCAGATTCTCCGGGGGGAGGCGGGACCGGGCCAGCCTGCTCCGCCGCCCGCCCGGCCCGCAAAGGTTGCACAGGGTTGCAATGCGCCGCCGTCACCTGCCCGGCCGCACCCCCGTCCGTCCCAGCGAATCCGACGGTACGTCAACTCGACTGCGGCGGCAGGTGGTCGGCGTTATTGATCTGCATTGATCCGCTGCCGATGCGGCGGGCACTTCGCGGCATGCCGCTGGTAGTCTCGTGCTCTTGCCGACATGGGTGGGTGCGCGGGGGCGCCGATGCGACCAGCGGCAGGTGCGGCAGGTGCGGCAGGCAGAGCCCCAGGCTCTCAAGCAGGAAGGGAGTCCGGTGGCTCACCGGGAGGGCGCCCCTGTGGTGGCGCACCGTGCGACCGATCAGCCGGAGCGGGTCGTCGCGCATGGCAGGCACGGGCGGCCCAAGCCGCTCGGCGGGCAGTTCCGACTGCCCGTGTTCAGGGTCTCCGGCGCGGCAATGGCGATGTCCACCGTGGTCGGGATCAGCATCGCCACCACCGTGCTGATCAACGAGCAGCAGCGGGTCGGGGCGGACGCCCGGATGGCCAGCGCGCGCGTCACGCCGCTGGCGCCCGAGCTGGCCGCGAGCCCGTCGGCCGCCCTCGCCTCCCCGGCGGCGGGCCGCGGACCGGCGCACCCGGCCGCGCCGTCCGGGTCGGTCGGACGCGGCCCAGGGGCGTTCACCGGCCCGGGGCACTCGGTGCCGACCGGGCCGACGACGGCGCCGCCCGGGCCGGACGCGCTCACCGCGACGTCCGCGCCGACGCAGGCACCGACGAGCACCTCGCCGTCGCCCTCTGGATCGCCCTCGGCCTCCGGATCGGCCTCCTCCTCGCCGTCCCCGCACGAGACGCACGCGAGCCCGACGCCGAGCGGGCCGCTCCCGCCCGGGCTCGCGTCCGCGCCGTCCCACCCACCGGTGCCCATCACCTCGCCCACGCCCACCCCGACGCCCACCCCGACGCCCACGCCCACGCCCGACCCGACGCTCACCCCGCCGACGACGCCCACGCCCGCGCCCGCGCCGACCCCCGCCCCCGACGCGATCACCAACGCGGCCGGCAGCATCGTCCCCGCCGGCGGCCGGGGCGGCGCCGGCATCGGCCTCCAGCGCACCCTGACCCTCACCGTGACCGAGCCGCTGGCCGCCTTCGAGATCGACATCCGACTCGACGCCACCGACGCCGGCGCCGCCTCGGCGATGGCCTGGAGCACCCTGCCCGGCGCCCGGGTCTCGCTGGAGCAGCAGGACGACGGCTCCGTGCTCTACCGCTTCACCCCGCAGCCCGGCGATGACGTCCAACCCGGCGACTACACCTTCTCCGTGCAGGACTCCGCACCGAGCCCCACCCCCGAGGTGACGGCCGCGGACAGCTGGACGGCCTCCGGCTTCGCCCTGGACGACCCCCGCGCGGTCGCCTCCCACGGAACCTTCGCACTACCTGCGGAAGTTGGCTGACGCCTCGTCGGCATCGTCGCAGCTGGTCGGTCAAAGACCGCCCGGCAATTGGGGGGTGGGTGAAGGAGCGGGGTCCGGGCCGAGTCTGGGCGGTGCCGACGAGGGAGCCACTGCGGAGCTGAGGGCCCCTCCTGCCCGTTGCCGGGCAAGGAGGGAGACTGAGGAGAAGCCGTCCAGGCGAGAGTCCGGGCGTCGCGACGCCGCCCCCCAATTGCCGGTCGGTCTAAGGTGAGCTCGTACATCTGTGCCGCCCAGCTGAGGAGGACACCGTGACCACGGCCCTGACCCAGGGCGGCAACGCCCCGCTCACCGCCGCCCGGGTGATCGTTGAGGTCGCAGCGCCCAAGCGTCTGGACGTCTCGGCCCTGCTGCTCACGACCGCGGGCAGGGTCCGCTCGGACGCCGACTTCGTCTTCTTCAACGCCCCGCAGGGCCCCGGCGTGACCCATCGCCCCGCCGCCGGCGGCTCCCCCGACGCGATCACCGTGGACACCTGGGCGGTCCCCGCGGAGATCGACAAGGTCGTGGTGACGGCCAGCCTGGACGCCCGCGGTGCCATCTTCGCGGGCAGCGAGCCGACCGCGACCGTCCGGGACGCCGACAGCGGCCAGGTGCTGGTCACGTTCACGCCGCCCAAGCTGAGCCGGGAGACCGCCCTGGTGGTGGTCGAGGTCTACCGGCGCGGCGCGCAGTGGAAGGTCCGCGCGGTCGGGCAGGGCTACGCGAACGGTCTTGCGGGCCTGGCCACCGACTTCGGCGTCTCGGTCGACCGTCCGACGGCCGCGGCGGCGCCCCCGGCCGCAGCCGCCGCCCCGCCGAGGCCCGCGTTCGCCCCGCCGAGGCCCTCGACGCCGCCCGCACCGCCCGCACCGAACGGCCCGCCCGCCCCGAACGCACCGAACACACCGCCCGCCCCGCCCGCGAGGCCGACGGCGCCGCCCTCGACAGGCGGGCCGTCCAAGGTCACCCTCGACAAGGGCCGGATCTCGCTGGTCAAGGGCGGCTCGGTCTCGCTGGTCAAGAACGGCCGCCCGTTCCTCTCCTCGGTCCGGATGGGCCTGGGCTGGGAGCCCGCCCGACACGGCCGCAACGTCGACCTGGACGCCTCCTGCATCGCCTTCGACGCCCAGCGCGAACGGCTGGAGACCGCCTGGTTCATGAAGCTGCAGGTCTTCAACGGCTCGATCCAGCACAGCGGCGACAACCTGACCGGTGGCGGCAGCGGCGACGACGAGTCGATCACCGTGCACCTGGAGGGCCTGCCGGCCGAGGTCTGCGGGCTGGTCTTCGTGGTCAACTCCTTCTCCGGCCAGAAGTTCACCGAGGTCAAGGACGCCTACTGCCGGCTGCTGGACGCCACCAGCGGCCAGGAGCTGGTGCGCTTCGACCTCACCAACGCCGAGCCGCACACCGGCGTGGTGATGTGCAAGCTGGTCCGGCAGTTCTCGGGTGAGTGGGTGATGACCGCCATCGGCGAGTACGTGGACTCCAAGACCGCCCGCGGCATGGTGCAGCCGGCCGCCGCACTGCTCTGACCTGCGGCGCGAGCCGCTCTGACGTGCCCCTGCGGATTTTGGGCGGTGAAAGCCGTCCCGTAGTTCTCGCCGGTCCCCTTAGAATCGATCCTTGGGCCTGCGGAGAATGCACGCGGCTCAGCAGGCCCGGAGCGGCATCACCGGCCTGGTGCCGATCGGTATTCCGAGGGAACACGTTGAGCAACGAACTGTCCGCCAGCACGATCCAGGTCCTCGACGAGGCCGGCCGTCGCCGGACCTTCGCCGTCATCAGCCACCCCGACGCCGGCAAGTCGACGCTGACCGAGGCGCTGGCGCTGCACGCGCACGCGATCACCTCGGCCGGCGCCGTGCACGGCAAGGGCGGCCGGCGCGGCGTCACCAGCGACTGGATGGAGCTGGAGCGCGACCGCGGCATCTCGGTGACCTCGGCGGCACTGCAGTTCGACCACCGCGGCCATGTGATGAACCTGGTCGACACCCCCGGCCACGCCGACTTCTCCGAGGACACCTACCGGGTACTCGCCGCGGTGGACTGCGCGATCATGCTGGTCGACGCCGCCAAGGGCCTGGAGGAGCAGACCCGCAAGCTCTTCGCGGTCTGCCGCCACCGCGGCGTCCCGGTGATCACCTTCATCAACAAGTGGGACCGCCGGGGCCGCGAGGCGCTCGCCCTGCTGGACGACATCGAGACCCACCTCGGCATCACGCCGGTGCCGGTGGTGTGGCCGGTCGGCGACGCCGGCAACCTGCGCGGCCTGGTGCAGGCCGACAACACCGAGCAGATGCTCCGCTTCACCAAGGTCCCGGCCGGCACCCACGCCGCCATCGAGGAGACCCTCACCGCCGAGCAGGCCGTCGAGCAGGAGGGCGAGACCTGGGAGAACGCCCTGGAGGAGCTGGAGCTGGTGCTCTCCTCCGGTCCCGGGTACGACCAGGAGGCCTTCGAGGCCGGCAAGATCAGCCCGGTCTTCTTCGGCGCCGCGCTGACCAACATCGGCGTGAAGCTGCTGCTGGACGCCGTCGTCGACCTGGCCCCGGCGCCCGGCCCGCGCCCGCTGGCCAAGGGCGGCGCCCGCGAGGTGGAGTCCGAGTTCTCCGGTCTGGTCTTCAAGATCCAGGCCAACATGGACCCGGCGCACCGCGACCGGATCGCCTTCGTCCGGGTCTGCTCGGGCGTCTTCGAGCGCGGTATGAACGTCACCCGCGCCGCCAGCGGCCGCTCCTTCGCCACCAAGTACGCGCACACCGTCTTCGGCGCCGAGCGCACCGTCGTCGACACCGCCTACCCCGGCGACGTGGTCGGCCTGATCAACGCCGCGGCGCTGCGGGTCGGCGACACCCTCTACACCGGCAAGAAGGCGGAGTTCCCGCCGCTGCCCGCGTTCGCCCCCGAGTACTTCGCGGTCGCCCGCCCCAAGGACATCAGCCGCTCCAAGCAGTTCCGCAAGGGCGTCTCGCAGCTCGACGAGGAGGGCGTGGTCCAGGTGCTGGTCTCCGACCGGCGCGGCGACCAGGCGCCGGTGATGGCGGCGGTCGGGCCGATGCAGTTCGACGTCGTGCTGCACCGCATGGAGCACGAGTTCTCCTCCCCGATCACCCTGGACCACCTGTCCTACCGGCTGGCCCGGGTGACCGACACGGTCGGCGCGGCCGAGCTCGGCAAGGCCCGCCTGACGGACGGCGAGGTGCTGACCCGCCGCTCGGACAACGTGCTGCTCGCGCTGTTCGCCGACAAGTGGCACCTGAACGCCTTCCAGCGCGCCAAGCCGGACATCCTGCTGGAGCCGCTGATCGCGACCGCCGACTAGGCCCCCCGCACCCGTAACGCCACGCCGACGCACCGTCGGCGTGGCGTTCGTCGTTCCATCCCTTCGCGAAGGCGCTAGACGTCATATGCCGATGAGCGATATATATAGCCACATGACAGAACGCTCCATGCAGGAGCCCACGCTGCTTCTGCTCACCGCACTGGCCGATGCCCCACGGCACGGCTACGCACTGATCCAGGAGATCGCCGCGATCTCGGACGGCCGGGTCAAGATGCGGACCGGCACGCTCTACAGCGCGCTGGACCGGCTGCTCCAGCAGGGGCTGATCCGGATCGAGCGCGACGAGGTGATCGACGGCCGCGCCCGCCGGACGTACGCTCTCGCCGACGCCGGACGCGCCACGCTGGCCGCCGAGGCCGACCGGCTGCGCGCGGTGGTGGCCGAGGCCGACCGTCGTCTGAGCACCATCCGTCCGACGGCCAGGGGGGCCCTCGCATGAACACCGGCACCACCGGCTCCACTTCGCGGGGACTACGGCTCGCCCTGCGGGTCTACCCCGCCACATACCGCGCCGAGCGCGGCGAGGAGATCACCGCCGTCCACGCCGACCTCACCGAGGGCGCCGGCCGACTGGCCACCGCCCGCGAGACCGCCGGCGTCGCCGCGTACGGCCTGCGGGTCCGCACCGGCCTCACCTCCGGCGGCATCGGCGGGCAGCTGCTCGCCACCACCGCGCCGCTGGTCGCCGCCGTGGCGCTCGGCCAGCAGCTGCCCGTCCTGTGGCACCTCCCGCAGAGCTGGCAGACGGCGCTGCCCACGGCCGACACGCCTACCAACTACCGCCCCGAGGTGATCGCCTCGGCCTTCCCGGGCGTGCTCTGGCTGCTGGGTCGTCGCGGCCCTGCTGCTCCGCAAGTGGACCGCCGCCCGGATCCTGGCCGCCCTGGCCGGAGTCGCCGTCGTCGCCGAGTGGTTGGTCCGAAGCCACCTCATACAGGCGTGGGCGCCGGGCATGCCGCCGGACTACACCGACCTGGTCTCCACAGCCGGAGCGGGCGTGCTGTGGGCCCTGCTGGTCTTCGCCGCACCCGGCGACCTGCTCGGCAGCACGGTCGCGCGCCGACCGCGAGCCGCCGTCCTGCCCGCGCTGCTGCTGGCCGCAAGCACCCTGGTGCACTCCGCAGGCGTCATCAGCGCATCGCAGAACACCACCGAGACGCTGAGCGCGACCTTCCTCCTGCTGGGCTTGCTCTCGCTCGCCTTCCTGCGCTGGGGCCGACTGCTGCCGACCGCGACCGGACTGGCCATCCTCCCGATCGTCTTCACCAACGCCGTGTTGCTCCTCTCGTACCACGTGTTCTCCTGGTTCGACTACTGGCTCGGCGACCTCGGAATGCTCGTCAACTACGTCGTCGGGGCCACGCTGGTCGCTCTGCTGACAGCGGGCGCCGTGCGCTTTCTGTACCACCAGCCGTCGGCCTCACCCGAGGCGTCCTCGGACCTCAGCGCCCAGTAGGCGGGTCACCCCGCCACCGCAGTGGCGACCTCGCGGGCCAGCGCCACGGGGTCGCCGGACGGGACGACCGGGTAGCGCGTGGTCGAGCGCGCCCAGTCGTCCTCCAGCGCGAACCAGTCGATCGGCGCCGGGTCGGTGCGGGTGCTCAACGCCCGGTCCAGCGAGGCGAAGTAGGCCGCCCAGCCGGTCCAGCAGCGCCCCCACCGACGTCCCCGCCACCTCGACCGCCCCGGCCTCCCCGGCCACCGAGAACGCGTCACCCCCACCATCCCCGGCCATCGCTCGCAGCCCCAGCTGCGCGGCCCGCCCCGCCAGCACCCGCCCCACCACCGCAGCCGCCGGCCCGACATCGAACGCCGGCCGGGCCTCTCCCGACGGACCCGGGGACACCCCCACCCCACCGAACACCAGCACGAGTGGGACCACACTCCGACAGAACCGAAGGATCTTCCCCCGTTCTATGCCGATTCCTCCCCCTCCCAACCGACCCCCGCCGCACCACCCCAAAGATCAACCTCACACCACACCGTTTTCCCGGACGGCGGCCGCGGCTCACTCCCCCACCGATCGGCCAGCCCGGCGACCAGCAGCAGCCCCCGCCCGGACTCCAGATCAGCCGTCGCCGCGCCGGACAGCACCGGCAGCCGCTCACCCCGCGAGTCCGACACCTCGATGCGCAAGGTCGCACCGGCGACCGGGTGCGGCCAGAGCCCGAGCAGCAGGTGGAAGTCCCGCCCACGGACGTGACCGTGCGTGACCGCGTTCGCCGCGAGTTCGGCCACGATCAGGACGGCGTTCTGGAACGGCTCGTCAGCGCGGTCCCAGCCCCACTCGGTCAGCCGGCGCGCAGCGGCCAGCCGGGCCAGCCGCGCGCCGCGCCGACTGGACCCGAACAGAGCGGCGAACTGCGGTGTGCTGTCGGTCGATTGGGCAAGAGCAATTTCGGACGTCATGTCACCGAGCGTGGCCGGTTGACCGTACTCTTGCCAGCAGGCGAACCGGTACGGAACGTAGGTGTACGACTGCGCCAGGTTGCCGGTCCGGCCCGTCGGACGTGACGGGATGCGTGTCGAGGCGGTTCTCCGGTCAGTCGGTTGGTTGGGGTGGTGGTCGAAGATGACAGAAGCGGACGACGACGGGACCTGGGCGGGCGCGACAAGCCCCGCAGACCCGGTCGACGAGCAGCGACCGGAGGCACCCGACGACCCGGACGGCGCGACGGACTTCTTTCGCGCCCTCGGCAAGCAGATCAAGCTGCTACGCGAACGGGCCGGCCTGACCCAGAAGGAATTCGGCGACCGCCTCGGCTACGGCGAGGACCTGATCTCCTCCATCGAACGCGGCCGCCGCACCCCGCAACCGGAGTTCCTCGACGCTGCGGACGAACTGCTGGACGCGGGTGGCCTGTTGAAGGTCGCCAAGGAGGACGTGGCCAAGGCGCGAGCCAGGGCGCGAGTCCGGCACCCGGCCTGGTTCCGCGACTACGTGCGGCTGGAGGGAGAGGCGGTGGAGCTGCACGAGTACGCGAATCACAACATCCCGGGACTCCTGCAGACCGAGGCACACGCCCGCGCCCTCTACGCGATGCGCAGACCGCTACTGGCCGAGAAGACCATCGAGGAGCGGGTCATCGCCCGTCTGGCACGCCAGGAGATCCTGACCAAGTGGCCGCCTCCGATGGTGACCTGCATCATCGAGGAGGCCATCGTCCGACGACCGATCGGCGACTGGGACATCCACCAAGCGCAGCTCGAACAACTGCTCCGGCTCGGCCGGTTGCGCAACATCGAACTCCAGGTGATGCCCACGATCCTCATCGAACACGCCGGTCTCGGCGGCCCGTTCATCCTCCTGGCACCGAAGAAGCGTCCGCAGCTGGGATACCTGGAGGTCCAGAAGGTCAGCCAACTCTGCTCCGACGCCGAGGAAGTCCGTATGCTGGCCGCACAGTACGGCAGCCTCCGGGCTCAGGCCCTCACTCCACGCGAGTCCCTGACCCTGGTCGAGAAGATGCTGGGAGAACGATGAGCACCGAGGAATCACGGCGAAGCAGCGCTGAGCTCAGCTGGTTCAAGAGCAGCCACAGCAGCAACGAAGGCGGTGCCTGCGTGGAGATCGCCCTCACCCCCAGCACCGTCCATGTCCGCGACTCCAAGGACAAGTCCGGCCCCCACCTCACCTTCACCCCGCACAGCTGGACCGCCTTCCTCGACTTCGCCACCACCACCTGACGCTCTCCCCCACCGCTCGCTAATCTGGCGATCATGCTGATCGACCAGGTGACCGAGATTCTGCGCGAGGCCGCCGAGGTGGCCATCCTCCCCCGCTACCGGGCGCTGGCGGCCGGGGACGTCGTGGAAAAGACCCCGGGTGAGGTGGTCACCGTGGCCGACCGGCAGGCGGAGGAGCTGATCACCCGCCGCCTGCGCGGTCTGCTCGACGTACCGGTGGTCGGCGAGGAGGCCGCGGCAGCAAGCCCCGCGCTGGTCGCGGCACTGCGCGAGGCTCCGGCGGCGTGGCTGGTCGACCCGCTGGACGGGACGGCCAACTTCGTGGCCGGCCGCCCCGAGTACGCCGTCATGGCAGCCCTGGTACGGCACGGGCAGACCGTCGCCTCGTGGATCGTGCAGCCCGCCGAGGGGCGCAGCTACGTGGCCGAGCGGGGCTCCGGGGCGTGGCAGGACGGGGTGCGGCTGCACCGGCCCCCCGCGCCGCGCGATCCCGCCGAGCTGCGCGGCGCTGCGCTGACCAGGTTCCTCGATCCGGCGGCCCGGGCCCATCTCGAGGCCACCGCGCACCGTTTCGCCGCACTGGGCCCCGGCACCAAGTGCGCGGGCGTGGACTATCCTCACCTGACAACCGGCGAAGCAGACTTCCTCCTCTACCAGCGCACCCTCCCGTGGGACCACGCACCCGGCGTGCTGCTCCTCACCGAGGCCGGCGGCACCGCCCGTCGCCCGGACGGTACGGACTACCGGCCCTCCGATCCGGAGGCCAAGCGCGGCCTGCTGATCGCCGCCGACCCGCAGTGCTGGCAGACCGTCCACGGCCTCCTGGAGCGCTTCAGAAGTGGATCAAGCGGTGACCTGCGGAGCCGGTGAGGTCCGTATGCTGCACTCGCATGAAGGATCTTGGTAGTCAGATCGCATATTGGGACAGCGTCGGCGCAACGAAGACGTTCACTCATCCGGTGAATCTCAGCTGGCTGGCGGGGGTGGGTTCGAACGCTCGGGTCCTGGACTACGGGTGCGGATATGGCCGGGTCATGGCCGAGTTGAGCGAGTACGGCTTCTCTGACGTGTCCGGTGTGGACCTGTCTCCCACACTGATCGAGCGGGGCCGTCAGTCGAGGTCTGACCTGCGCTTCGCCGTCCTGGAGTCCCCACCGGACCTGACCCACGCGTCAGCGAGCGTCGATGTCGTCCTGCTGTTCGCGGTACTGACGTGCATCCCTGACGACAATGCTCAGCGGGCACTGGTCGCCGAGCTGAGCCGCGTCCTAGCACCCGGCGGACTGCTCTACGTCAGCGACATGGTCGTGCAGGACGACGAACGAAACCACAGCCGCTACGCCACCTACGCCCAGCAGTTCGGCACACCGTACGGGGTCTTCGCCACTGACGACGGCGCGGTGTGCCGGCATCACGACATCGCTGAGCTGCGAGCCCTGCTGTCGGACTTCGATCTGGAGGACGAGCACCGGATCGAGGTCGCCACGATGAACGGCCACCGGTCTCAGGCGGTGCAGTTGCTGGGCCGCAAGCGGTGACGATCACAGCCACTCGTTGATGGCCGCGATCAGCACGGTCGCCTCGTAGCGCACGGAGAGCTTGTCGTATCTCGTGGCCACCGCGCGGTGCCGCTTCAGGCGCAGGCCCTACTCCACTGACAAGTCAGCTCCTATGCTCGTCACATGACCCTCCCCCCTCCGGCCGCACCGGAGCCCGTCACCGTCGATCCGGCGCGGGCCGTGCGAGGGTCGCTGCTCACGCAGTCGTGGCTCGACCTCACCTTCCTGCACTGGGCGGTGGACCCGGCGGACGTGGCGCCGCTGCTCCCTCCGCGCACCAGGCCGGACGTGCTGGACGGGGTCACGTACGTCGGTCTGGTGGCCTTCCGGATGCATCGGATTGGGTGGTTCCGGCTGCCGGGAGTGCCCTACCTCGGGACCTTCCCGGAGACCAACGTCCGGCTCTACTCGGTCGACGGGCACGGGCGTCGCGGTGTGGTGTTCCGCTCGCTCGAAGCGGCCCGGCTGCTCCCAGTCGCGACGGCCCGGCTGGGGTTCCGACTCCCGTACGTCTGGGCCCGGATGGCGATCGAGCACGACAGCGACACCGTCACCTACACCAGCTCCCGGCGCTGGCCGGGACCGCGCGGCGCGCACAGCCGGATATCCGTGCGAGTCGGCGAACTCATCCAGGAGCCGAGCGAGTTGGAGCACTTCCTCACCGCCCGCTGGGGCATGCACAGCAACTTCTTCGGCCGCCAGCTGTACCTGCCCAACACCCACCCCCGCTGGCCCCTGCACCGGGCCGAACTGACCGAGTGCACCGAGGACTTGATCGTCGCCGCCGGGCTCCCCGAGCCCGTCGGCCCACCGGTCAGCGTGCTCTACTCCCCCGGCGTCCCGGTCCGCTTCGGCTGGCCGATGCGCCCGGCGGGCATCCCGACCCCGTAGCACGGACGCCGTCAGCCCGTCGCTGGCAGCGCTGCCAGCGTCGACGCGATGCGTTCGCGCCAACCGGGACCGGGACCAGGACCAGGACCGGCGGTACCACCACCGGCAGGGACAGCCGCCGCCGAGCGCTCCTGGCGACAACTCCCGCACTGCTGCTCACCGGTGACGGGACGGAAGGCTCGCTCGCAGCCCGCACAACTGACCAGCGCCTCCACCAGCGCCAGCGCAGGCACCGCCGGATCCGGCTCCGGCATCTTCTCCCGCAGGCGGCAACGCACCAGCCCGGCGGGCGACTTGATGAACTGCGGCAGCCCGGCGGTCAGCGCATGCCGCAGCCCCTCGGTCTCCACGCCTCTGGCCAGCCACTCTGCGGCGAGCGGCACCAGTCGCGCCACCTCGGTTCTACCGAGCACCAGCCGCGGATCAGTGCGCCGCAGCGACCGCAACACCCGTTCCGCCTCTGCGGCTTGAGGGCTGTCGCTCGAAACCGGCGGCGGGACCGGGAGGGGGGAAGTGTTCTTCTCCACCAGTGTTACTACCTCTGGGAGGTCGGTGCCGGTGTCCGGCGGCGCGGCCACACCGGATTCTCGCCTTCCGGCATCCGGGCCGCCGCTAGCACTGCCCCCACCCCCGCCCACATTCCCGCCCCCACTCCCGTCCTCCAAGTGGTCGGCGAAGAACTCGGCCGCCTCGGCCGCGTTGAGCGCAACGTTCGACACCAACGACTCGGTGCGCACGTGCCCCAGGTCGTTGCGCCACCTCGTGCAGTGCAGCAGCCCGCCCTTGGTGAGCTGACGGCGCGCCCGGTCCATGGTGACCCGGCCGCCGGACATCCCCGCCGCCAACGCGGTGACCGTCGTCGAACGGGCACGCGAGTCCGGCAGAGCCAACGCCCGCACCAGCAGCCTGAACGCCGCGTCCGACAGATTCGCGTCCCACACCAGGGCGTTGGCGATCTGGGTGAAGTCGCGCGAAGGCGCGATAACATTCCTGAGCATCCTCGGTGGCTCGCTTCCACTCGGCGGGTGAAGAGCCCGGCCCTGGTGCTGTAACACCTGCCGGGCTCGCCCCTTTTCCCCAGGAGCGACCCGCTTTGGCGGCCACCGTACACCGATACGGACCCAAACCACGACTCTCCGTGGCTACTTGCACACTCTAGGCAATCTCGACCCGCCACTCCATCGGGTGATTCCCCGGGCATTCCGCCGCTTCACCGCCCGTCAGCCGCGTTAGCCTCCGCATGACGCACGGAAGGAGGCATCACGAGAGCCATGACGCACGAGCAACCGGCCCAGGCCACGCCCACGCAGGAGGAGATCCTGCTGGAGGCGTTCCTCGGCCTGGACACCCCCGAGGGCTTGCGAACCGAGCTCATCGAGGGAGAGATCATCGTGTCCCTACCCACCGACGGAGACCACGAGGACTGCATCGGAGTCCTGATCGACCAGGTGATCCGGAGCTCCTCGACCAGGATGCAGGTATCCGGCTACAAGGGGCTACGCCTCCCCAGCGGCGGCCGGTGCCCCAAGAACCACGCCATCCCCGACGCCACCTTCGCCCCCTTGGAGCTGCGCCTCTTCCGCGGTGCGCCGCCCTGGATGGATCCGGACGGGGTGGCGATGGTCGTCGAGGTCACGTCCAGCAAGCCGCTCCAGGACCGGATCGCCAAGCGGCACTGCTACGCCCGCGCCAAGATCCCGCTCTACCTACTGATCGACCGCGACGAATCCAAGGTCAGCGTCTTCGGCAAGCCCGAGGGCGACGAGTACACCGAGGTCCACCTCGCCCCCTTCGGCAAGCCGCTGGCCCTGCCCGAGCCGTTCGCGTTCGAGCTGGACACCGCGCCTTTCCTGTGAGGAGCCCCGCAATCCGTTAGCAGCGCTGAACGGTTCCCCGAAGACATCGGCGCTAGTGCTGAACGCACCACGCACCGATCCTTGAACCATGATCGGAACGAACGCACTCCTCAGCGTCACCGCGGTGGCACTCGGCATGGTCCTGACCCCCGGGCCCAACATGATGTACCTGGTCTCGCGCAGCATCACGCAAGGGCGACGGGCCGGGGTGGTCTCGCTGGCGGGCGTGGCCGTCGGGTTCCTGGTCTATCTCAGCGCCGCCAACCTCGGGTTGTCGGTGGCGTTCCTCGCCGTCCCTGGGCTGTACCTGGCGGTGAAGCTCAGCGGGGCCGGCTATCTCGCCTGGCTGGCCTGGAAGGCAGTGCGACCCGGTGGGCAATCGGTCTTCGCCCCGCAGGAGTTGGCGCCCGACTCGCCCCGGCGGCTGTTCACGATGGGGCTGCTCACCAACCTGCTGAACCCCAAGATCGCCGTCATGTACCTCTCGCTGATCCCGCAGTTCATCGACGTCCGCGCGGGGCACGTCCTGCTGCAGGGCTTCGTCCTCGGCGGCGCGCAGATCGCCGTCAGCCTCGCCGTGAACCTGGCGCTGGTCATGGCGGCCGGCACGGTCGCGGCCTTCTTCGCCGACCACCCGGGCCGGCTGCGCGCCCAGCGCTACCTGATGGGCACCGTCCTGGGCGCCCTCGCCATCAAACTCGCCACCGACCCGGCATAGCGCAGAGTGCAGAGTGCAGAGTGCAGAGTGCAGAGCGAACGCGATCGGCCCGCGTCGCCGGGCACCCGGCCACGCCGCCTGCCCGAGGTGACAAGGTTTCCTGAATTCACGATTCTCTGTATCGTCATGCCGTGCTGACTCTCGCCTCCGACATCGAGGTGCTCGCGCGCTTCGGCCGCGCGCTCGCCGATCCGATCCGCTGCCGCCTGCTCCTCGCCCTGCGCGAGGCTCCGGCTCACCCGTCCGACCTCGCCGAGGCGCTGGGGATCTCCCGCACCCGACTGTCGAACCACCTGGCCTGCCTGCGCGATTGCGGCTTGGTCGTCGCCGTCCCGGTCGGCCGCCGCACCCGCTACGAGCTCGCCGACCCCCGCCTCGCCCACGCACTGGACGACCTTCGCACCGCCGTGGTCGCCATCGAGACCGACCGGGCCTGCGCGGACACCGCCGAGAAGGGCTGCTGCTGATGGCCACCCTCGCGATCGGCCCCACCCCGGCCCGCCGCGATGCCCTCGCCCGCCGCATCCGCCTCCTGGTCGCAGCCACCATCACCTACAACGCCGTCGAGGCAGCCGTCGCGATCACCGCCGGAACGCTGGCCTCCTCCACCGCGCTGGTCGGCTTCGGCCTGGACTCCGTCATCGAGGTGTCCTCCGCTGTGGCGGTCGCCTGGCAGTTCTCCGCTCGCGACCACGCCGTGCGCGAGTCCCGGGAGAAGACCACCCTGCGCATCATCGCGCTCTCGTTCTTCGCGCTCGCGGCGTACGTCACCGTCGATGCCGCCCACACGATGGCCGGCACCGGGGAGGCCGGACGCTCGATCCCAGGCATCGCGCTCGCCGCGCTGTCCCTGCTCGTGATGCCGGTCCTGTCCTCCGCCCAGCGCAAGGCCGGGCGGGAACTGGGCTCGGCCTCGGCGGTCGCGGACTCCCAGCAGACCCTGCTGTGCACCTACTTGTCCGCAGTGCTGCTGGCCGGACTGCTCGCCAACGCCACCCTGGGCTGGTCCTGGGCCGACCCCGTCAGCGCCCTGGCCATCGCCGCCACGGCGGTCAAGGAAGGCCGCGACGCCTGGCAAGGAAAGGGCTGCTGCGCGCCCCCCACCGCGACGAAAACCGACGCGCCCGACACCTGCGAGTGCGCCCCCGGATGCTCCTGCTGCACCTGATCCCGGCTACGCAAAACCAGAGCACGGGCTTCACCCGAGAGCGGTCATCGCCGCCGTGATGAGCGCGCGCGCACCCGATCCGTGGACAGCGAGATCCGCCAGAGCCGCGAACGCCTGCGCGTACAAAGCCATTTCGTGCGACTGTGTGATCGTGCGCGAATTGGAGTACGGGCCAGCGCCTGTCCCGGGACGAGTAGGGCCGTCCGGTCCGTGGGGAATCGGACCGCACGGCCGGCGATAAGCCCACCCCGCGCGGCTGACGGGTGGCGCCCAGGTCAGGGCTACTCGGTGGGGGCGGCGTACCAACTGTCCGGCAGGCGGTAGAAGACAGTCGGCAGCACGCCAGCCTTGCGCGTTCCGTCCGGGCCGGTCTGAGTGACCGTGATCGGGACCCGAACAGCGACCAGGTCCTCCTGCGCGATCTCCCCGACCTCGACCGCGCGCATGGCGACGGCGTGGTTCTCCAGCCATTTGTGCGCCTGGAACGGCGCGCTACTCTCAGTCATGCGGCCGAGTATGGCAGCGCCGCCATCACCGAGCTGGCCTTTCACTTGCTCGGCTTGTTCATGCACGAGACCTGGCAGTCGGGTGGCGAGTGCTGGCACGTCGCGGCGACCACGATCTCGCCGGTCGCCGGGTCACCCCACAGACGCGGGTCCGCCGGATAGCCGGCCTGCTCCATCATGCTGGTCGTGAACTGGATGACCGCGCCGTTGAACCTGGTCGGGTCGGGGCGTTCCGGGTAGTGATGCACCGGGCCGCCGATCTGGGCGCACAGTTCCTCGTAGGCCTTCGTGTGGAGGATGAGGGCATGCCAGCCCTCGTCGACGACCCGCGAGGGCGCCATGCCGCGATCGCGGTACCGGCCGCAGGTCGCGACGAACTTCAGCGCCTCGCGGACGATCCGCTCGGCGAGGTGCTGCTCCATCCCCGGGTTGTTGTCGCGGACGGTGGCGGTGACCGCCGCGAACGTGTCGGGCGAGATGAGGTCCGCCGGGTCCTTCGTGGTCGTGGCTGTAGTCACGATGTCCTCCCGTGATCGTGTCGCTCGGGACTGTCCCCGCGCTCTTGGGTCCTATGAGGCGTGGCAGCTCACGCGAGACCACCGGGTGCCCCCCGGTCGCTGCCGCCTCCACCGCGCCTGGGTTCAGCCCCGCATGGCCCGTCATCGTCCGGCCCCCGTGTGCTCAGCGCAGGCGACGACCGCCCAGCTGAGACGGCTGCTGCCCGAGCGGGTGAAGAACAGCCCGGCGGCCACCAGAGGCAGCTTGGTCCCATGGCGGTCGATGCACGCTTGTCCGTGTAGTTGGGCGCTGGTGGGGCTGCGCCTACGCGGCTCCACCCGCACGATGTCCTTCCTGGGTGTCACCTGCGTCATGTCCACCATGCTGATCGGCGAGCCCGAGCGCGGGCAGCAGGTGCGAAGGGCCAGGTTGAGTACTCGGTTCGCACCCCGTGTGAACCACAGTCGACTAGCCTCTGACGAGCAATCAAGTTCTCGCGTGAGGTGGGCCTATGGAGCCAAACATCCTGCTGGACGCCCTCCTCGAAGAGGCGGGAGGGATGTCCCACGCCGGCCTCGCAGCCCGAGTCAACAAGGCCGCCGCAAGCCGCGGCAGGGAGACACGCTACGACCACACCTCCGTGACCCGCTGGCTCCGCGGCCAGCGACCGCGTGGAGACGGACCCGACCTGATCTGCGACGTCCTCAGCCGGAAACTCCGACGCCCGCTGAGTCTCGACGACATCGGCATGGGCCAGCCCAACAGCCTGCCGCAACCCACAGCCCTCGGCGCGTTCGTTGACCGCGCAGCGGCATTCTGGCGCTCCGACCAGCAGGCCAGAACCGAGGTCCAGGCCACTCCGGCCATAGTTGGAACGCCGGCCATCGTCCCGGTCTGGGAGTGGGAGAACCCGCCGAACGACCCCGACGTCTCACGACGCGGCACCCAGAGCGTGGGCCAGAGCGACCTGACCATGCTCCGTGTCGCACGCGCCCGCTACGAGCAGATGTACCGCGCCACTGGCGGCATCGCCACCCGCGCCCGAGTCGTCGGATTCCTCGCCACCCACACCGCGCCCTTGATCTGCGGCACCTACACTGACGCCGTCGGCCGCGACCTCTACCGGGCAACCGGCGGCCTGGTTGCAGTGGCAGGCATCTGCGCCTACGACTCCGACCACCAGGGCCTGGCTCAGCGCCATTTTCACCACGCGCTGCGTCTGGCGAAAGCGTCCGGGGACCGGGCCTTCGGGGGCTATGTCGTCGCCCTGCTCGTCAACCAGGCGCTGTTCCTCAAGGACTACCGGCAGGCTGTCGCATTCGCTGAGTCTGGCGTGCGCAGCGCTGGTGCCGCTATCAGCCCCGCGCTCGCAACCGACCTGTTCGCGATGCAGGCGAAGGCGTTCGCCAGGATGGGCGACGGCAGCGGCGCTCACCAGGCCATGGCGCGCGCAGAGACCGCCGCCGCCAGCATCCGCCCGGAAAGCGAACCTCCAGAGACCGGATACGTACAGCCCGGCTTGGTCGAGGCTCAGCTCGCCGAGGCCCTGATCAGCCTCGGGGACTGGAGCCCCGCGCGTGCCTACGCCGAAGAAGCCGTACGAGTGCAGGCCCACCCGCGAGGCCGTGTTCACCGCATGGCGACGCTGACGACCGTCGACTTGGGACGCGGCGAGGTCGAGCAGGCCGCGGCCAGCGCGGTGGCCGCCCTCCAACTGGCAAGTGGCATGGAGTCACAGCGTCTCCGAGACCGTTTCACCGCGCTCCGCAGGCAGCTGACCGGCAGCCAGACAGCTGCTGCCCGCGACGCGGTCGGCCAGATCGACGCCTCGCTCTCCGTGCCCCTGTAGCTGCCCTACTCTGGGCACGAGCAGCTAGTCGAAAGCGGGGAGCACAGCGTGTCGTCGGTGTGGAAGAACCTGAGCGAGCACACGGTTTATGAGAACCCGTGGCTGCGGGTCAACCTGGCCGACGTCGAGCTACCCAACGGTCGCCATCTCGATCACTACGTGCTCCGGCAGCGGCCCGTCGCTCTCGCCACCGCCGTCAACGCGAACAACGAGGCGCTGCTGATCTGGCGGCACCGCTTCATCACCAACTCGTGGGGCTGGGAACTAGCGGCCGGAGTCGTGGAAGACGGCGAGAGCCTGGAGGCTGCCGCCAGCCGAGAAATGCTGGAGGAAACCGGCTGGCGCCCAGGCCCACTCCAGCACTTGCTCACCGTCGAGCCATCCAACGGGCTCGCGGACGGCCTGCACCACGTCTACTGGTCGGAGAGCGCCGAGTACGTCGGTCTGCCGGAGGACGACTTCGAGTCCGACCGCCGCGAATGGGTACCGCTCAGCACCATTCCAGAGCTGCTGGCCAAGGGCGAGGTACGAAGCGCGAATGCCGTGGCCGCGCTGCTCATGCTGCACCACCTGACCCGAGCCTGACGGCTGACGGCTGACGACTGACGACTGACGGCAGGAGAAGCGCCTGTGGCGGAGCCGAGATCGGCTCCGCCACAGGCGATATGACGTACCGTCAGCCCCGCGTCGCCATCGCGCGGAGGAAGAACGTCAGGTTGGCCGGGCGCTCCGCCAGGCGGCGCATGAAGTAGCCGTACCACTCCTGGCCGTACGGGAGGTACACGCGCATCGCGTTGCCGGCCTCGGCCAGGCGCAGCTGCTCCTCGGGGCGGATGCCGAAGAGCATCTGGTACTCGAAGCTGTCGGCCTTGCGGCCGTTCCACTCGGCCAGCTGGCCGGCGATCTTGATCATGTTCGGGTCGTGCGAGGCGATCATCGGGTAACCGTCGCCCGCCATCAGCACCTTGAGCGCCCGGACGTACGCGAGGTCGACGTCGCGCTTGCCCTGGAAGGCCACCGACTCGGGCTCCTTGTACGCGCCCTTGCACAGCCGCACCCGCGAACCGGCGGACGCGAACTCGGCGCAGTCGGCCTCGGTGCGCCGCAGGTAGGCCTGCAGCACGACGCCCAGCCACGGGAAGTCCGCGCGCAGCTCACGGGCGATCGCGAGGGTGGAGTCGGTGGTGGTGTGGTCCTCCATGTCCAGGGTGACCGTGGTGCCCGCGTCGGCGGCCGCGGCGCAGATCCGCCGGGCGTTCTCCAGCGCGATCTTCTCGCCGTCCACCGGCAGGAACTGGCCGACGGCCGAGAGCTTGACCGAGACCTCGGCGTTGGCGGCGAGCCCGGTGTCCTTGAGCGCGGCGAGCAGGTGCTCGTACGCCTCGGCAGTGCCGGCGGCCTGGGCCGCGTCCTTGGTGTCCTCGCCGAGGTGGTCGAGGGTGACCTTGCGGCCGGTGGCGACCAGCTCGTCGCAGGCGGTCACTGCGTCGTCGAGCAGCTCGCCCGCGACGAAGCGCTCGACTATCGCGTGGGTCGGCGGGAACTTCTCCACGAGGGTGCGCACCTGCGGGGAGCGGGAGGCGGCGAGGAGGGCGGAACGGAGCATCGGTACTCCTGGATGCGGATCATGCGGGCGTGGGGGGAAGAGAAGGGCGGCGGGACAGCCAACGAGGGTGTCGCGCACAGCGCGTCCCCAGAAGGGTGGCGGCGGGCGACGGGAGGGCTGCCCCGCCGGGATGCCCGGTCAGTGCCGACCGGGTGGTTCAACCGGGTGGTTCAACGGGCGAGGGTCAGCCCATGTGCGGGTAGCGGTAGTCCGTCGGCGGGACGAACGTCTCCTTGACCGACCGCGTCGAGCTCCAGCGCGCCAGGTTCTGCTTGGCGCCGGCCTTGTCGTTGGTCCCCGAGGCCCGGCCGCCGCCGAAGGGCTGCTGGCCGACGACCGCGCCGGTGGGCTTGTCGTTGATGTAGAAGTTGCCGGCCGCGAAGCGCAGCTTGTGCATCGCGTCCTGGGCGGCGGCGCGGTCCTGGGAGATGATCGCGCCGGTCAGGCCATAGGAGGAGACCGACTCCATCTGCGCGAGCATCTCGTCGTACTTCTCGTCCTCGTAGACGTAGACCGCGAGGATCGGGCCGAAGTACTCGTCCCGGAAGTACTCGGACGCCGGGTCCGAGCAGACCAGCACGGTCGGACGGACGAAGTAGCCCACCGAGTCGTCGTACGTGCCGCCGGCCAGCACCTCGACCGACGGGTCGGCCTGGGCGCGGTCGATGGCGGCCTTGTTCTTGGCGAAGGAGCGGTCGTCGATGACGGCGCTCATGAAGTTCGCCAGGTCGTTGACGTCGCCCATGGTCAGGCCCTCGACCTCGGCCTGGAACTCGTCCTTCAGGCCGGCCCAGATCGACGCCGGGACGTAGGCGCGCGACAGCGCCGAGCACTTCTGGCCCTGGAACTCGAAGGCACCGCGGGTCATCGCGGTCTTCAGCACGGCCGGGTCGGCGGACGGGTGGGCGACCAGGAAGTCCTTGCCGCCGGTCTCGCCGACGATCCGCGGGTAGCTGCGGTAGCCGGCGATGTTGTTGCCGACCTCGCGCCACAGGTGCTGGAAGGTCGGGGTCGAGCCGGTGAAGTGGATGCCGGCCAGCGCGGGGTGCTTCAGCGCGACCTCGGAGACGGCCAGGCCGTCGCCGGTCACCATGTTGATGACGCCCTTGGGCAGGCCGGCCTCCTCCAGCAGCTCCATCAGCAGGTGCGCGGAGAACTGCTGGGTGGGGGACGGCTTCCAGAGCACCACGTTGCCCATCAGGGCGGGCGCGGTGGGCAGGTTGCCGGCAATCGCGGTGAAGTTGAACGGCGTGATCGCGTAGACGAAGCCCTCCAGCGGGCGGTGGTCGCTGCGGTTCCACACGCCGTCGGAGGAGATCGGCTGCTCGGCGATGATCTGCCGGGCGAAGTGCACGTTGAAGCGCAGGAAGTCGATCAGCTCGCAGGAGGAGTCGATCTCGGCCTGCTGCGCGGTCTTGGACTGGCCGAGCATGGTGGCGGCGGCCAGCGTCTCGCGCCAGGGGCCGGCCAGCAGGTCGGCGGCCTTGAGGAAGATCGCGGCGCGCGAGTCGAAGGAGAGCGCCTGCCAGGCCGGAGCGGCGGCCAGGGCAGCGTCAATGGCGTCCTGCGCGTCGGCCTGGGTGGCGTTGCGCAGGGTACCGAGCCGAGCCGCGTGGTTGTGCGGCTGGACGACATGGATCTCGGCGCCGGCGCCCATGCGCCGCTCGCCGTTGATCGTCATGGTCAGCTGGACGGGCTCCTGGCCCCCCAGCTCCTTCAGCTTGGCCTCCAGGCGGGCCCGTTCCGGGCTGCCGGGGGCGTAGCTGTGGACCGGCTCGTTCACCGGCGCGGGGACCTGGGTTACAGCATCCATGAGCGCGCGCTCTCCTTCGAGTCGTGGGGGGATCAGGCCGAAGTGGGTCGCACGCCGGCTGCAGGGTCACGTTATGCCGCGCGACCGGTCCACTTGGTTGGCCAGGCGGCTAAAGTCATCCCAACGGCGTTGTCCAAGCGCACGAACAGGTCCCCGGCGAACAGGTCTTCAGGTGTCCGAGCCATCCGAGCCGTCCCCCGCCGGCCTCCCGCTGCGTCAGCTGCTGATGTCGCTCGGCGAACCGCTGGTCGAACTGCAGGCCGCGCCCGCCGGTCTTGACGTCCTGGTGCGCGACGTCGCGATCCTGGACCCCGAGGATCCGGCCACCGCCGCCCCCGGTGAGCTGGTGCTCGCGATCGGCGCCCGCGGCCGCGCCGCGCTGCCCGCGCTGCGCGCAGCCGGACGGGCCAGGGCGGCCGCCGTCGCCGTCAAGTTGGACGCCCCCGGCCAGGCCGACGCGCTGCGCGAGGCGGCCACCGAGGCCGGGGTGGCGCTGCTCTCGGTACGCCGGGAGACCCGCTGGGAGCACCTGGACGCGCTGGCCCGCGCGGTGATCGGCGGCCCGGACGCACCGGACACCGCCGAACACAACGTCGGCGACCTCTTCTCGCTCGCCCAGACGACCGCCGTGCTGACCGGCGGGATCGTCTCCATCGAGGACACCTCCAGCCGGGTACTGGCCTACTCACGCTCCTCGGACAGCGACGAGGTGGACGACCTGCGCCGGCTCTCCATCCTCGGCTGGCAGGGCCCCGAGCCCTACCTCTCCAAGCTCCGCGAGTGGGGCATCTTCCAGCATCTGCGCAGCTCGGACAGCGTGATCGCGGTCGAACCGCACCCCGAACTGGGCCTGCGCCGACGCCTGGCGATCGGCATCCGGGCGGGCGCGCAGCCGCTGGGGACGATCTGGGTGCAGGAGGGCGCGCAGCCGCTGGCCCCGCTGGCCGAGCAGGCGCTGGTCGGCGCGGCCCGGGTGGCGGCGGGTCAACTGGTGCGCCGGCGCCGGGAGCTGTCGGCGGACGTCCGGCTCACCCGGACCCTGCTGACCGGCCTGCTGGAGGGCAGCACCGGGCCGCAGTCGCTCGCCACCCACCTGGGCCTTGACCCGCACCGGCCGGCCACCGTGCTGGCGTACTCGGCGCAGGGCTCGGACGTCACCCGGGCCGAGGTGACCGGCCTGATCTCGGTGCACACCGCCGCCCGCCACCGCGGCGCGCTGCTCGCCCCGATCGACGCCCGGATCTACGTGCTGCTGCCCGAGCTGCCGGCAGGGCTGCCGATGACCACCGTGCGGGACTGGGCGCAGGAGGTGGTGGACGCTGCCCGCGACCACCTCGGCGTGGTGCTGCGGGCCGCGATCGGCAGCACCGTACCGGGGCTGGGCGCCGTGCCCGGCTCACGCGCGCAGGCGGACCGGATCCTGGACGCGATGGGACGCGGCGGGGTGGTGCCCGAGGTCGCCGCACTGATCGACGTTCAGGCGGAGGTGCTGGTCAGCGAGGTACTGGCGCTGCTCCAGGAGCGTCCGGCGCTGCGCGATCCGCGGCTGGCCGCGCTCTCGGCGTACGACCTGCGGCACGGCACCCGGCTGGCCGAGTCGGTGCTGGCCTGGCTGGACGCGCTGGGCGAGGTGCGGGTGGCGGCGCAGTCCCTGCACATCCACCCGAACACGCTGCGCTACCGGGTCCGGCGGGCCGAGCAGCTCACCGGCATCGACCTGGCCCAGCCGCAGCAGCGGCTCCTGGCGATGCTGCAACTGCGGCTGCCACCCGAGCCGGACGGCCCGCACGCCGGCCCGCACGCCGGCAACGGCTAGGGCGTGTCTGACAATTCGCGGCGGATCAGCGCGCGGCGTTGGGCGCCCGGCTGGGCGTGCCGGCGGAGCGCCCTCGTACTGGGTCGTACTTGGGTGCTTCGCCGGTGCGTCCAGGCGGGATGCCCAGCGTCGCGCGCCCGGCGGGAATTGTCAGACACGCCCTAGCGCTCAGCGCGCCCGCTCCCGGCGCCACTGCTCCCAGGCGTACAGCCAGGCCTGCTCGGCCAGACTCGCCTTCTCCTGCTCGACCTCCCAGTCCAGCCCGCTCCCACCGGTCAGCGCCGCCAGCGGGTCGTCCTCCGGCGACAGACCGGGCAGACCGGGCAGGTCGGGCAGCACCGGCAGGTCAGCCAGGTCAGGCAGGTCGGCCAGGTCGGGCAGGTCGGCCAGCGCGACGGAACGGGACGGGTCCGGCCCGCCGTCCCCGGTGCAGCCGGCCCACAGCAGCTCCCAGGCGCGCTGGGCGGGCAGGCTGGGCACCTGGCTGGCGAACGCCGTGTAGCGGACCACCTCCTCCACCGCCGCGCACCCGTCCGCGGTGCCGACCGCCCAGTCGGTCTGCTCGGCCAGCCTGGTCAGGTGGTTGACCATCGCGGTCACCGCGGCGTCCGCCTCCTCCCGGGTCTCCGAGGCGAGCCGCATCTGCTGGCGGACGGCGGCCTCCCAGCGCTGGAAGCGGTCCTCACCGCGCAGCCGGCGCGGCAGCCGTACCGGGCGCCGGGCCTGGAGTTGGGCCCGCACCGCGACCGCGTGCTCCACGCTGTAGGCGACGATCGCGCGGTGCGCGTCCAGGCCGGTGGCGTTCAGCCCGATCTGCTCGGTCGCGGCCTCCCGGCCGGCCCGGCGCAGCGCCAGCGCGCGCAACAGCTCGGTGCGGCCCAGCACATAGCGGCCGAAGTCCTCGACCCGGGTCAACTCGACACCGCCCGGCGGCACTCCGCGCCCGCAGACCGTGACGGTGATGCCGTGCACCCGCAGCCGGCCGGACCAGACGGCCTGCGAGTCCTCGCCCGGCGCGGTCTCGGCCCGGCGCTCCTCGTGGATCTGGACGGCGGTCGGCTCGCCCTCCACGGTGATCCACTCGCGCAGCGCGCGGACCCGCCCGGGGACCTCCCCCTCGTCCACCCCGATCTGCTCGTAGATCCGGTCGCGCTCGTCCTCGACCACATCCTCCAGCTCCGGCAGCGGGTGGCTGCGCTCGGCGCCGGGCCGGTAGGTCCGCACGGTGACGTACGGTCCGTCCAGCGAACTCCAGTCGCCGGAGCGCAGTTCGACCCAGCTGAGCTCGCCGTTGTGGGTTTCGTACGCGCTCAGCGCATCGCTGTCCACGGGGGGCTCGCGATCCTGGTCGCGCGCCGGGGCGGTACCGCGCGCGCCGTTTCCGGAGCGGTCCACACCGAACACCGGGAAGTCGGCCTCCTCCAGGATCCGGCGACAGCGGCCCTCTTGGTCGTCGAAGAAGTCCTCAGGCTCCGCGGTCCAACCCCCGCTGCTGAATCTCATCCTCTGCCGCACCCCCGGGTCACACCGTCGTCGGTCGGCGGCCGGCGGGGCGGGGAAGCCCGGGCGCGCCGGACCGCGTCCGACCCACGATACGTGGGCCGGACCTGCAGAGCCATCAGCTTCCCTCGTACGGTTGGCAGATCGTCGGTCCACGCCCCGACACGGGCCCGCCAGACCTAGGGTTGTCGGCGCCGCTACCTACGCTGCAGCCATGACCACAGACCACGGGGTACCCGCCCGGATCAGCATCGTCACCCTCGGGGTGGCCGACGTGGCGCTCAGCGCCGAGTTCTACACCGCGCTCGGCTGGCAGCGATCGACGGCCTCCAGCCCGGAGATCGTCTGGTTCCGCACCGCCGACTCGGTGCTCGGCCTGTTCGGCGTGGACGACCTCGCCGCCGACGCCGGCATCCCTCCCACCGGTGAGCCGTCGTTCCGCGGGGTGACCCTCGCGATCAACCTGGAATCCCGCGAGTTGGTGGACACGGCGCTCAAGACGGCGGTGGCGGCCGGTGCTTCGGTGGTCAAGCCGCCGGCGGAGACCTCCTGGGGCGGCTACTCCGGCTACTTCGAGGACTTGGACGGCCACCTGTGGGAGCTGGCCCACAACCCGTTCTTCCCCTTCACCGAGGCCGGCCAACTCGACCTGCCGTAGCCCTGGCGAGCCCCGGGCCGGGCGGGCGCGGCCCCGCGCCGCCGGCCCGCCCGCCCGTAACCGCGCTGCTCCTACTGCTTCGAGCGCGCCTTGAACGCCGCCTTGCGGGCCTCCTTGGCCACCTGGCGGTCCAGGTGCAGCTCGCCGACCGCCTCCAGGACGTCCGCGGTGTACGGGTGGTCCACCCGCCACAGCTCGCCGAAGAAGCTCGCCGGGTTGTCCGTCACCGGCAGGCCGCCGATCAGCTCGCGCAGCAGCTCCGCATCGCCCTCGCCGTCCAGCAGCTGGGCGGCGAAGGTGTCGACCATGGTCCAGAGCACCATCTGACGCTCGGGCGCCTGGATGTCCGTGTGCCCCTGCGCGACCAGCCAGGCGCGGGCTCCGCCGCCGAGCTCCGGGTCGTCCAGCACCTCGCGGACGGCCGGCTCGGCCGGGCTGCCCAGCTCGGTCAGCGCCAGCTGGCAGAGCATCCGGCGCAGCGGGCCGATCCGGTCGCGGCCGCGCGCCGCGTCCAGCAGCTCACGGGCGGCGGCCAGCGGCTCGCGCTCCGCCAGCCAGACCCTGATCTCCTGCTCGGGCAGCACATTGGCGGCCTCGGCGATGCCCTGCAGCAGCGCGGCCGCGTCGCCCTGGGCGAGCTCGCCGACCAGCGGCGCGTCGTACCCCTCCTCCAGCAGCCACTGGCGGATGCCGTACTGGCCGAGCGGGGTCAGCCGGACCAGGCCGAAGCGGGCCGCCTCGTCGTCGTCCAGCGGCTCCGAGGGGTCGGGCAGCTCCGCGCCGCCCTCCTCGTCCTCGTCGAACAGCTCGGGATCGATCGGCTGGTAGTCCAACATCCCGATCTCGGCCAGGTCGGCCAGCATCGGGTCCAGGGCGACCATCACATCGGTGATGTCACCGAGCATGTCCTCGTCCGGCTCCTCGCCGTCCGGCACCACAAGGAGTGCGGCCAGCACGCCCAGCGGCACGGTCTCCTGGCCGGGCTCAGCGAACGCGGTGGTCTCGTAGAGCACCTGCAGAGCCTCGTCGAGCAGCTCGGCGGCCTCCTCCTGGACCTCCTCGTACTGGGCCAGCAGCTCCTCGGCCCGCTCGTCGTCGGCGTCCTCACCGGCGTCCGGCTCGGCGTCCAGCGGCTCGATCTCGACGGCCAGCTCGGCGACCACGTCGGCGGCGGTCAGCCAGAGCTCCAGCACGGACTCGGGGTCGCCGGCCTCGACCGGCGCCAGCTCGTCGCTGGGCGCGGCGAAGCGGACACCCTCCTCGGTGGTGGCGACCAGCAGCAGCTCCAGGTCGCTGGCGAGCGACCAGGCTCGCATCGCCTCCAGGACGTCCTCCTCGGCGACCTCGCCCTCGGCCGGGGCCAGGCCCAGGAACCGGGCGGCGGCCTCCCGGTCGGCGTCCAGCAGGTCGCCGAGCTCGTCGACCCGGCGCTCGGGCGCGCTCCAGCGGGCCAGCCGGACGGCGCGCTGGATCAGCGGCACGGCGAGGGCGGCGGCGGCGAGCTCGGCCTCGGGCAGCAGCCGCACCGGCGGGACCAGGACGGCGGCGTCGTCCAGGTCCTCCTCGTCCGAACCGTGGGCCCCGTACAGGTCGGCCAGATCGAAGTCCGCGGGCAGCAGGCTCTCAGCCGGCAGCGCGCCCGCTCCGGTCGCCGACGGGTTGTCAGTGTTCTTGCGGCGTCGTCCGGCCATGATGGCGCGATCTCCTAGCGAAGATAAGCGAGATGAGCGTGATAAGCGGTGCTGTTGGTGCTGTTGAGCGGTGCTGCTGAGCGGTGCTGTTGAGCAGTGGTGGAGAGCGGCGTGGAGAGCCGGGTGGAGGGCTGTCCGCACTGCGATCAGCGTATCGGCCGCGGGCCCGCGGACGCCCATCCTGCAGGGGGCGCGCGCCACTCGTGCGCGCCCTGTGCGCACCACCACGTATCCTTCCTCTCGGCCCCGCTCACCACACCGCGGACGCCGATCCGGGCACCTTTGCCCAACTCAGCCAGCACACCTGCCCCACCTCGGACTCCTCCCGCACGCCACGGCCACCACCCCTGCGCCACCGGACGGGCATGTCGACGCACCCCGTCGGCCCGAGGCGGTGCCCGGCCACAGGAGACCCCTGCCATGGCGGACCTCTCCCCTGCCGGTTCCGGCCTGCCCACAGCGCAGTCGCCCGGTACCCGGCTCTCGGAGGCCCTGCACACCCTGGAGCTCGCCCCGCGAACCCAGCTCCAGCTCGCCGCACTCAGCCGCTGGAACGCGATGCGCGGCATCCGCGTCGGCCTCTGTGCCGCCGCCCTGCTCCTGCTCCTGATCGGGGCCAACCTCGCCACCCCGGTCTACCCGCTGCTCCAGCAGAGCCTGGGCCTGACCGCGTTCGACACCACGCTGCTCTTCACCGTGTACGTCTTCGCGCTGGTGCCGGTGCTGGCCGCGGTCGGCCACTGGTCCGACCTGCTCGGCCGCCGGGCGCTGATCCTGCCCGCCGTCGGGCTCGCGGCCAGCGGCGACGCGATCTTCGCCACCGCCAACAGCTTCGGCCAGCTGGCCGCAGGTCGCGCCGTCCAGGGCATAGCCGTCGCGCTGGCCACCGGCGCCGCCGGTGCCGCGCTGGGCGACCTGCTGCCGGACCGGCCCACCCTGGCCGCCAAACTCACGCTGGCCTGCTCGGCGGGCGGGGTCGCGCTCGGCCCGGTGGTCGGCGCCGCGCTGGCGAACGGGGCGCACCCGCTGCTGACGCCGTTCCTGGCACATGCCGTCGCCCTGCTGGTGCTCTGCGTGCCGCTCGCCCTGGTGCACCCGCGGATGCCCGGCGCCCGGCGCCCGGCCAGCGCGCCGCCCCGGGTCACCGCGCCCGTCCACCTGCGCCCGCGCCGCCTGGCGCTACCCGCCCAGGGACGCCGGGAGTTCCTGCTCGCGGCCGGCGCCGGCTTCATCTCGTACGCGGTCTTCGGCGTCTACCTCAGCCTGGCCCCGGCCTTCTCCGCCGGCCTGCTGCACACCCACTCCCGGATGGTCGGCGCCGTCGTCGCCGCCCTGCTGCTGGGCTCCTCGGCCGCCGCACAGCTGCTGGTCCCGCCCACCCGGGACCGCCGGATGGTCGCCCTGGGCATGACCGGCCTGGCGCTCGGGCTGGCCCTGGTCGTCATCGCGCAGTACGCCCACCTGCCGACCCTGCTCTTCGCCGGCAGCGTCATCGGCGGCGCCTGCCAGGGCGTGGCGTTCCGCTCGCTCTTCACCACTGCCGTCGCCGCGATGGACCCGGCCCGCCGCAGCAGCGAGATGAGCGCCCTGTGGGTGATCGTCTACATGGGCAGCTCGCTCCCCATCGTCGCCGTCGGCGCCCTGTCGCGGACGTACGGCCTGCTCCCAGCGGTCAGCGGCTTCGCACTGCTGGCGGCGACAGGCTGCCTGGCCCTGGCGGGCGCGGTGCTGCGCCGCGGGCGGAGCTAGTCGGACCAGGGGCGCCAGAGCTCGGTGGGGATCTCGATCCCGAACGGCTCCGGCAACGCTACGACGTCGCCGAACTTCCAGGCGCTGAGCGTCCGGTAGGTACCGGCCAGGTGGTCCGGCTCACCGAACAGGGTGACGCCGGGCCGCCCCGGGTCCCGGTCCACCAGCAGGTAGTAGGGAACCCGAGCGCGCGCGTAGCCGCTCCACTTGGTGGCCTGCTGACGACGACCGAAGACCGGCCCGCGGTCGTTCTGAGCGTTGGACTTCGAGGTCACCTCGACGACCAGCTCAACCTGATCGGGCCTGAGGAACCTCAGGCCTTCGGACCAGCCCCGGGCCTCGACATCGGCGTGGAAGACCAGCAGGTCGGGGATGTAGCCGTCGCCGATCTCGACCAAGTCGAGCCCGAGCACCTGCATGGTCCGCCACGGGAACACTGGGTCCACGAACCCCCGGCCGTCGATCGCTCGCTGAATGGTCGCGACGATCCCGCCATGTGGAAACCCCGGCGCGGGTGACACAACGAACTCCCCTCCGACCACCTCGACCCGCGTACCGTCGTCCGGGAGCCGCAGGTAGTCGGCGAGCTCACCCCGGGCCCACATGGCGTACGGCGAGTCGGGCAGTGTCCACTGTCCGAAAGCAACCACAGACATCTCGGCACTCCTTCCACGGTCGCGGGTCCAGCATGGCTCAGGGTAGGCGCATACACCGCTGCCGCGTGGATCATTCCCCCCAAGGGGTGATCCACGCGGCAGCGGTGTTGACGACTCGACTCAGACGGACTCAGCTCAGACGTTGAAGCCCAGCGCGCGCAGCTGGTCGCGGCCGTCGTCGGTGATCTTGTCCGGGCCCCACGGCGGCATCCAGACCCAGTTGATCCGCAGATCCTGGACCAGGCCCTCGGTGGCGGTCTTCGCCTGGTCCTCGATCACGTCGGTCAGCGGGCAGGCCGCCGAGGTGAGGGTCATGTCGATGGTCGCCACGTCGGTCTCGTCGATGTGGATGCCGTAGATCAGGCCCAGGTTGACCACGTCGATGCCCAACTCGGGGTCGACGACGTCCATCAGGGCCTCGGTGAGGTCCTCGACGGAGACGGTGCCTGCCGTGGTGCCGACGATGACCGTCGGCCCCTCGGACGCGACGGCCGGCGTTCCGGCGTCGGTTTCGGTGTCGCTCATGGGTGGGTTCCTCTTGGTTTCAGTCGTTGACGGCCGGCTGGCCGGCCAGCGCCTTGGCGGTGGCGTCCTTCCAGGCCATCCAGCTCAGCAGCGCGCACTTGACCCGGGCCGGGTACTTGGAGACGCCGGCGAACGCGACGGCGTCCTCCAGCAGTTCCTCGTCGCCCTCGCCCTGGCCCTTGCTCTGCATCAGCTCCAGGAAGGCCTGCTGGATGGCCTGCGCGTCGCCGACCGTGCGGCCCACCACCAGCTCGTTCAGCACCGAGGCGCTGGCCTGGCTGATCGAGCAGCCCTGCGACTCGTAGCTGATGTCGGCGACCACGGCGCCGTCCAGCCGCACCCGCAGGGTGATCTCGTCCCCGCAGGTGGGGTTGACGTGGTGCACCTCCGCGTCACCGTCCCGCAGCCCCTTGCCGTGGGGGTTGCGGTAGTGGTCCAGGATGATCTCCTGGTACATGGAGTCGAGCTTCATGCTTCAGGCACCGCCTCAGCCGAAGAAGTTGCGGACGTGGTGCAGGCCGTCGACCAGCTGGTCGACCTCGCCCGGCGTCGAGTACAGGTAGAACGACGCTCGCGTGGTCGCCGGAATTCCGTACCGCAGGCAGACCGGCCGCGCGCAGTGGTGGCCGACGCGCACCGCGATGCCCTGCTCGTCGAGCACCTGGCCGACGTCGTGCGGGTGGATGTCGCCCAGCACGAAGGAGATCGCCGCGCCGCGGTCGACGGCCGTGCGCGGGCCGATGATCCGCAGGTCGGGGACCTCCTGCAGGCGGTTCACCGCGTACTCGGTGATCGCGTGCTCGTGCGCGGCGATCTTCGCCATGCCGATGTTGGAGAGGTAGTCGATGGCCGCTCCCAGCCCGACCGCCTGGGCGATCGGCGGGGTGCCGGCCTCGAACTTGTGCGGCGCGGGGGCGTAGGTGGACGAGCCCATCGTGACGGTCTCGATCATCTCGCCACCGCCCAGGAACGGCGGGAGGTCCTCCAGCAGCTCCTGGCGGCCCCAGAGCACGCCGATGCCGGTCGGGGCCAGCATCTTGTGCCCGGTGAAGGCGACGAAGTCGGCCTCCAGCGCCTGCACGTCCATCACCATGTGCGGAGCGGCCTGCGAGGCGTCGATCAGCACCAGCGCGCCGACGTCCTGGGCGCGCCGGACGATCGTCTCGACCGGGTTGATCGTGCCCAGCAGGTTGGAGACCAGCGTGAAGGAGACGATCTTCGTCTTCTCGGTGATCAGCTCGTTGATGTTGGAGAGGTCGAGCCGGCCCTCGTCGGTCAGGCCGAACCACTTCAGCTTCGCCCCGGTGCGCTGCGAGAGCAGCTGCCACGGGACGATGTTGGAGTGGTGCTCCATCTCGGTGATGACGATCTCGGCGTCGGCGTCCACCCGGTACGGCTCGTCGGCCCAACCGAGCATGTTGGCAACGAGGTTGAGCGACTCCGAGGCGTTCTTGGTGAAGATCACCTCGTCCCGGCTCGGCGCGTTGATGAACGCCGCGACCTTGTCCCGGGCACCCTCGTAGAGCGCCGTGGCCTCCTCGGCCAGGACGTGGACGCCACGGTGCACATTGGCGTTGTGCTGCTCGTAGTACGCGTTCAGCGCCTCCAGCACCTGACGGGGCTTCTGCGAGGTCGCCGCGTTGTCCAGGTAGACCAGGGGCTTGCCGTCGTGCAGCACGCGCTGCAGGATCGGGAAGTCCTTGCGGATCGCGTCGGTGTCCAGGAGACCGGTCAGCGCGGTGAACGCCGAGCCAGAAGTGGTTGTCACTCGGAAGCGCCGCCCTTCACGTAAGACTCGTAGCCCTCGTTCTCCAGCTTGTCGGCGAGCTCGGCGCCGCCGGACTCGACGATCCGACCGGCCGAGAACACGTGCACGTAGTCGGGCTTGATGTACTTCAGGATGCGGGTGTAGTGGGTCACCAGCAGGGTGCCGACCTCGCCGGTCGAGGCGACCCGGTTGATGCCCTCGGAGACCTGGCGCAGCGCGTCGACGTCCAGGCCCGAGTCGGTCTCGTCGAGGATCGCGATCTTCGGCTTGAGCAGCTCCAGCTGGAGGATCTCGTGGCGCTTCTTCTCGCCGCCGGAGAAGCCCTCGTTCACGTTGCGCTCGGCGAAGGCCGGGTCCATGTGCAGGGCGGCCATGGCCTCCTTGACCTCCTTGACCCAGAGCCGCAGCTTGGGGGCCTCGCCACGCACGGCCGTGGCCGCGGTGCGCAGGAAGTTGGAGACCGAGACGCCGGGGACCTCGACCGGGTACTGCATGGCCAGGAAGACGCCGGCGCGGGCCCGCTCGTCCACGGTCATCGCGAGCACGTCCTCGCCGTCCAGCAGCACCTGGCCGCCGGTGACGTTGTACTTCGGGTGGCCGGCCAGCGAGTAGGCCAGGGTCGACTTGCCGGAGCCGTTGGGGCCCATGATGGCGTGCGTCTCGCCCTGCTTGACGGTCAGGTCGACGCCGCGCAGGATCTCGCGGGGGCCGCCCTCGGCGTTGACGGAGACGTGCAGGTCACGGATTTCAAGCGTTGCCATGGGGACTCAGGACTCCTGGGTGACGGAGACGAGCACATCGTCCCCTTCGATCTTTACGGGGTAAACGGGGACCGGCCGGGTGGCGGGCAGTCCCGACGGCTTGCCGGTCCGCAGGTCGAAGCTGGAGCCGTGCAGCCAGCACTCGATCATGCAGTCCTCGACCTCGCCCTCGGAGAGCGAAACGTTCGCGTGCGAGCAGATGTCGTTGATCGCGAACACCTCCCCCTCGGTGCGGACGAGTGAGACCGGCACCCCGTCGAGCTCGACGCGCTTGGGGGTGTCCTCGGCAAGGTCGCTCAGCGAGCAGACGCGCAGGAATGCCATCAGACGTTGGCTTCCAGCTCGGCTTCGATCTTCTCCATCAGGTGGTCGACCAGCTCGGGGACACCGATCTGCTGGACCAGCTCGGCGAAGAAGCCGCGCACCACCAGGCGCCGCGCCTCGTCCTGCGGGATGCCGCGGGACTGCAGGTAGAAGAGCTGCTCGTCGTCGAAGCGGCCGGTCGCCGAGGCGTGGCCGGCGCCGACGATCTCGCCGGTCTCGATCTCCAGGTTCGGGATCGAGTCGACCCGGGCGCCGTCGGTGAGCACCAGGTTGCGGTTGTGCTCGTAGGTGTCGGTGCCCTCGGCGGCGGCGCGGATCAGCACGTCGCCGACCCAGACCGCGTGCGCGTCCTTGCCCTGCAGGGCGCCCTTGTAGACCACGTTGGACCGGCAGTGCGGCGTGTCGTGGTCGATCACCAGGCGGTGCTCCAGGTGCTGCCCGGCGTCCGCGAAGTAGAGGCCGAAGAGCTCGGCCTCGCCGCCGGGCGCCGCGTAGGTGACCCGCGGGTGGATCCGGACCAGGTCGCCGCCGAAGGTGACGACCACGGACTTGAGCGAGGCGTCCCGGCCGACCAGCGCGGTCTGCTGGACGGCGTGCACCGCGTCGCGCTCCCAGTCCTGGATCGAGACGAAGGTCAGCTTCGCGCCGTCGCCGACCAGCAGCTCGACGTTGGCGGCGCGGGCGCCGGTGCCGGTGTGGTTGATCACCACGACGGCCTCGGCGAACGGCTTCACGTCGATGACCACGTGCGCGAAGCGGGTGCCGCCCTCGCCGTGCACGTCCACCTTGACCGGCTCGGTGAGCACGGCGTCCTGCGGGACGGTCACGACCAGCGCCTGCTGGAAGGAGCTGTACGCCTGCGCGGCGACCCGGTCGACCGGCTTGCCGGCCTTGCCGAGCCGGGCGTCCTCGCGGCCCACGGTCTCGGCCGTGACGCCGTCGGGCAGGCTGAGCTCGACCTTGTCCTCGCCCGTGGCGTGCTCGGCGGCGCTGCCGTCGTGCAGGCCGGCGAGGCGGTGCAGCGGGGTGAACCGCCAGTCCTCCTCGCGGCCGGTGGGCACCGGGAAGTCGTTCACGTCGTACGAGGGCTTGACCGCGACGCGGGCGTCGATCGGCTGCGTGACGGCGGCGCGGCCGGTGCCGGGACCGGCCAGCTGGGCGCCCGCTCCGGCGGTGCCTACCTCGATCGAACCGGCGGTCGTGGAGCCGGTGGGGGTGTTGACGTCAGCCATGGCTGTCGTAGTGCTCTCTTCCTAAAGTTCTGGACTGGACTACGTGCGGCTGGGTCAGCCGACGGAGCCCTCCATCTGCAGCTCGATCAGCCGGTTGAGCTCCAGCGCGTACTCCATCGGCAGCTCGCGCGCGATCGGCTCGACGAAACCGCGGACGATCATCGCCATGGCCTCGAACTCGGTCATGCCGCGGCTCATCAGGTAGAAGAGCTGGTCCTCGCTGACCTTGGACACCGTCGCCTCGTGGCCCATCGACACGTCGTCCTCGCGGACGTCGACGTACGGGTAGGTGTCCGAGCGGGAGATGGTGTCGACCAGCAGCGCGTCGCAGAGCACGTTGGACTTGGCGCCCTTGGAGCCCTCGCCGATCTCGATCAGACCGCGGTAGGAGGTGCGGCCACCGCCTCGGGCCACCGACTTGGAGACGATGTTGGAGGAGGTGTTCGGCGCCATGTGCACCATCTTGGCGCCGGCGTCCTGGTGCTGGCCCTCGCCCGCGAAGGCGATCGACAGGGTCTCGCCCTTGGCGTGCTCGCCCATCAGGTAGACGGCCGGGTACTTCATGGTGACCTTGGAACCGATGTTGCCGTCGATCCACTCCATGGTCGCGCCCTCGTACGCCACGGCGCGCTTGGTGACCAGGTTGTAGACGTTGTTCGACCAGTTCTGGATCGTCGTGTAGCGGCAGCGGCCGCCCTTCTTGACGATGATCTCGACCACGGCGCTGTGCAGCGAGTCCGAGGAGTAGATCGGCGCGGTGCAGCCCTCGACGTAGTGGACGTAGGCGTCCTCGTCGACGATGATCAGCGTCCGCTCGAACTGGCCCATGTTCTCGGTGTTGATCCGGAAGTAGGCCTGCAGCGGGATCTCGACGTGCACGCCCTTCGGCACGTAGATGAACGACCCGCCCGACCACACGGCCGTGTTCAGCGAGGCGAACTTGTTGTCGCCGACCGGGATCACGGTGCCGAAGTACTCGTGGAAGATCTCCGGGTGCTCCCTTGAGCGCGGTGTCCGTGTCCATGAAGATCACGCCCTGAGCCTCGAGCTCGGCGTTGATCTGGTGGTAGACCACCTCGGACTCGTACTGCGCCGCGACACCGGCGACCAGCCGCTGCTTCTCGGCCTCCGGGATGCCCAGCTTGTCGTACGTCGCCTTGATGTCGGCGGGCAGGTCCTCCCAGGACTCGGCCTGCTTCTCGGTGGAGCGCACGAAGTACTTGATGTTGTCGAAGTCGATGCCGGAGAGGTCGGAACCCCAGGTCGGCATGGGCTTCTTGCCGAACAGCTTCAGGCCCTTGAGGCGCAGGTTGAGCATCCACTCCGACTCGGACTTCTTCGCCGAGATGTCGCGGACGACCTCCTCGCTGAGGCCTCGCTTGGCCACCGAGCCGGCCGCGTCAGGGTCGGACCAGCCGTACTCGTAGGTGCCCAGACCGTCGAGCTCCGGGTGGGAAACGGTGTCAGTCATGCGGGGTTCCTCCGCGCGGACGTAGTCGGTGGATCAATGGACGTCGTACCGGCAGTCGGCGCTGCATCGGAATCCGGCCGCGGGGCGGCGGACGACGATGCGGCACCGGATGCCGGCACATAGGTGGTACAGACCCCGTCGCCGTGGGCGATGGTGGCCAGCCGTTGCACATGGGTGCCCAGGATCTGGGAGAAGACCTCGGTCTCCGCCTCGCAGAGCTGCGGGAACTGCTCGGCGATGTGCGCGACCGGGCAGTGGTGCTGGCAGAGCTGGGCGCCGGCCGGTGCCTTGGCGGCGCCGGCGGACGGGACACGCCGCACAGTTGCAGCGTACCCGTCGGCACTCAGCGCCTCGGCAAGCGCCTCGGTACGCTGACCGGCCGCGGCCTGCTCCAGCGCACTCCGGTACCGCTGGCCCTGCTTGGCGAAACGGGCCCGCGCGAACGCGGCGACCGCCTCGTCACCCGCCTCGCCGCCACCGACCGCCTCGGCGATCCAGTGCAGCGCGTCGGCGGCGAGCTGGTCGTACGCCTGGTAGAAGGCGTCCCGGCCGGACTCGGTCAGGGCGAACACCTTGGCCGGGCGACCCCGGCCCCGGCTGCCGTAGACCCGCTGCTCACGGGAGTCGACCAGGCCGGCGGCCAGCAGGCCGTCCAGATGGCGACGGATCGCCGTGGCCGTCAGCCCGAGGCGGCTGGCCAGGTCGGCGGTGGAGGAGGGACCGTGGTCCAGGATGGAGCGGGCGACCCGGTCACGGGTGGCCCGATGGCCGTCCAGCATCACCTCTGCCGACGTCGCGGGCACCGGAAAGCCGGGGGCCGTCTCGGCCTCCAGCTCCTGCGGCTGCTCGCGCATGTTTTTCACAACACCATTGTTGCTTAATTCCTTCTACGGCGACAAGCCGTGATGCACGCCTCAACGGTGGCCTCAGTCACTCAGGCAAGCCTTACCTGAGCTGCGAAAACGATCAGCGGAGCCACGTCCGGGGCCACTGCGAGCGCCTCTTAGACTCGCCGGTATGCAGAGTGAACCCCCCGCCGTCGAAGTGGCCGGCCTGGTCAAGCGGTACGGCTCCAAGACGGCGGTGGACGGCCTCGACCTGTCCATCGCCCGCGGGACCGTCACCGCCGTGCTCGGCCCCAACGGCGCCGGCAAGACCACCACCATCGAGACCTGCGAGGGCTACCGCCGCCCGGACGCCGGCACGGTGCGGGTGCTCGGCCTCGACCCGGCCGCCGACTCCCGGCAGCTGCGGCCGCGGATCGGCGTGATGCTGCAGGCCGGTGGCGTGTACGCCGGAGCGCGCGCCGTCGAAATGCTCCAGCACACCGCCAAGCTGCACGCCGACCCGCTCGACGTGGACACCCTGGTCGAGCGCCTCGGCCTCGGCTCCTGCGGCCGCACCACCTACCGCCGGCTCTCCGGCGGCCAGCAGCAGCGCCTCGCGCTGGCGATGGCCGTGGTCGGCCGCCCCGAACTGGTCTTCCTGGACGAGCCGACGGCCGGCCTGGACCCGCAGGCCCGGCACGCCACCTGGGAGTTGGTCCGCGACCTGCGCCGGGACGGCGTCACCGTCGTGGTGACCACCCACTACATGGACGAGGCCGAGCAGCTCGCCGACGCCGTCGCCATCGTCAACCGCGGCAAGGTGATCGCCGCCGGCAGCCCCGAGCAGCTCTGCCGGGGCGGCGCCGAGAGCAGCCTGCACTTCGCCGGCCCGCCCGGCCTGGACCTCGGCTCGCTGACCAAGGTGCTCCCCGACGGCGCGGCGGCCGTCGAACTCGCCCCCGGCTCCTACCGGATCGAGGCGCCGATGGACCCGCGACTGGTCGCCACCGTCACCACCTGGTGCGCCGACGCCGGCGTGCTGCCCGAGAAGCTGACGGTGCAACGGCGCAGCCTCGAAGACGTCTTCCTCGAACTGACCGGACGGGAGCTGCGCTCGTGACCACCCCAGGCACCTACACCCCCGCCCCCGGGGGCGCCCCGATCGGGCGGATGCTGCTGGCGCAGACCGCCTTCGAGACGAAGATGCTGCTGCGCAACGGCGAGCAGCTGCTGCTGACCGTGGTCATCCCGACCGTGCTGCTGGTGCTCTTCAGCGCCGTCGACGTGGTGTCGGTGACCGGCCCCGGCAAGCGCGTCGACTTCCTGGCCCCCGGCCTGCTGGCGCTCGCGGTGATGTCCACCGCCTTCACCGGCCAGGCCATCGCCACCGGCTTCGAGCGCCGCTACGGCGTGCTCAAGCGGCTGGGCGCCAGCCCGCTGCCGCGCTGGGCGCTGCTCACCGCGAAGACCGGCTGCGTGCTGGTCACCGAAGCCCTCCAGGTGGCGCTGCTCTCGGTGATCGCGCTGGCGCTCGGCTGGTCGCCGCACGGCAACCCGCTGGCGGTGGCCGCGCTGCTGATCCTCGGCACCGCCGCGTTCTCCGGCCTCGGCCTGCTGATGGCCGGCACGCTGCGCGCCGAGGCCACGCTGGCCGGCGCCAACCTGGTCTTCATCCTGCTGCTGCTGGCCGGCGGCGTGATCGTGCCGTTGGAGAAGTTCCCCTCCGCCGTCCGCGGCGCGCTGGAGCTGCTGCCGATCAGCGCACTCTCCGACGGGCTGCGCTCGGTGCTGCAGAACGGCGCCGGGGTGCCCTGGTCCGACCTCGCCACCCTCGCCGTCTGGGCCGTCCTCGGCCTGGCCGCGGCAGCCCGTTTCTTCCGCTGGGAGTAACCCGCCCCCGCACAACGGCCGGTGGCCCGGTCCGACTGATCAGTGTGATCAGTCGGACCGGGCCACCGGCATTCTGTCGCGGCGTCAGTGGCGGCCGGCGCGGCGACGGCTCATGAAGACCAGCCCACCGCCGAGGACGACGACAGCGCCGCCGACCCCGGCGATCAGCCCGGCGTCGCTACCACCACCGGTGAAGGCGAGCGACGGCCCAGTGGCACTCGGCTTCGGCGCGGGGGTGGTGGGCTTCGGCGCCGGCGTGGTCGGCTTCGCCGACGTGGGCGCGGGGGTGGACGGCGTCGGAGTCGGGGTGGGGGTCGGCGTGGGAGTCGGCGTCGGCGTGGGAGTCGGCGTGACGCAGTTCGTGGGAGGAGTCGCAGGGAAGTGGCCACTCCACCCGTTCGTCCCCTTGGGGTCGTCCGTGGTGAGGACATCCAGAACCGCCGACGGCGGCGTCTGGTTCGCCGCCAGCGGGAAGACCTGGTGGAAGGTCGTCTTGAAGGACTGGTGGTCGACCAGAACCTTCCCGCCGATGGTCACAGTGACCGTATTCGTGGCGTCCGCGCTGTAGTCGGTGAGGTCGACCGTGACCGCGGTGCAGGTCTCATTGATCGTGGGGTGGTGCGCCGACGCGCTACCAGCCAAGGCACCCGTGGCGACCACAGCCAACGCCGCCGCCCCAACAAACGTGCGTGCCGATATCAGCCGCTGTCGCGCCATACTGAAGATCCTTCCGAACGAGACGGTGCAGCACGGCCGTTGGATGATCCGTAAGCGACCGGCTACAGCTGGTGGGGGGACTCTACCGGCAACCGCGCAGGCTTCCCCCCTGAATGAACGGCCTGATTACACCTGGCGGTTCAGCCCCCAGCGTGCTCGCAGCGCCCACCAGCCTCCCCACCTCCCATGACGTGCACTTTGCCCCCACACATCGCCCCCCTCACATCGCGCTGAACACTCGAGCCTCCCGACGATCACCAATGATCATCAGAGCTCCGAAGCGCCTCACTTGACAGGTAGCCAGGCCCCCACCCACGCACCGGCTGGTAGTCGCCCCACGATCGGCTCCCACGGCTCGTTGCAGACCGCTCACGACACACCCACTACAGACTGACCACGGGAGACGGTCCCAGCGGCGGGCGGTCGAAAAGCGGCCCCCACCCGTCCTTGTATGTGACGACGCCATTCTTGAAGCAGAATCGGTAGATCGTTCCATCAATAGTCGCCACATCATCCTCGTAGTAGACGCAACTATCCGACGGCACTGGGGGCACTGGCGGGTTGTTGATCTCAGGATCTGCGAGCGAGGCCCCGAACTGCGCAGTGAGCGCCTGCCGTGAGTCACCCCGCCTGACTGCCAGATACTGATTCTCGGAGATAACTCCCTCGCCTTTGGAATCATCCAAGTAGACGACTGAGCGAAGATCCAGCAGCCCTGCGCAAGACCTGCGCCAGTGTCGATCACCGTCTCCGACAGCGCAAGAGCTGCATCCCTACGGGTTGACCAGCAACCCCTACGGCGGGACGAAGACGCAGCATCCATTCGACTGACGCGACTGGATCCATCCGGCATTGAACAGACCGCCAGGGCAGCGTACGATGCGCCGAAGGCCGTGGAGAGATCGTTCGATATTCATCCAGGCCGGACACAGAAAAGGCGTCCATCGGTGAGCGGACCATCTACGTATTCCATTGTCACTATGCTGACATTCTCGCTCCCGATGACGCTGTTCATCGCCTGGATCGGACTGGTGGCACTCTTCGATTTCCGTGGAGCAAGAAAGCGATTCATCCACCCGGAAAAGACCTACGAAGAATTCGTAGACGAGCGCCCCTCCAGGAAGATCTTTCTGATGCTTTTCGGAACATTCTTCCTGGTGGGCGGGACGCTCGGGGGCTTCGGACTGATCCTTGTCCTCATTGAACAGGCCATCGGCTGGCTGAACTCCTGACGAGGAGCAGGGAGTCAGGGTGTCAGAGGCCCGCCCGGAGTCGGGTGCCGCGCGCCAGGTTGCCCCCGGCGCAAGATCGGGAAGGGGGCAACCTAGGATGAATCCGTGCGTACCCCCTTCTCCCTGCTCGCCGAACGCTGGCACCCATCCGCCGCTCTTGTGCGACGGGCCGCGCTGAGCGCGGTGGTGATGAGCGTCGTCATCGTGGTCACCGGCGGCGCGGTCCGGCTGACCGGCTCCGGGCTCGGCTGCGACACCTGGCCGACCTGTACGCCGCAGAGCCTCACGCCGACGCCGGCGATGGGCTTGCACGGCATCATCGAGTTCACCAACCGGATGCTGACCTACGTGCTGTGCGCGGCGGTCGGCTGGACGATCCTGGCGGCGCGCTGCGCGACGCCTTGGCGCCGGAGCCTGACCCGGATGGGCTGGGCGCAGTTCTGGGTGGTGATGAGCAACGCGGTGCTCGGTGGCATCACCGTGCTGACCGGGCTCAACCCGTACCTCGTGGCCGCGCACCTGATCGCGGCGATGGCCCTGGTCTGGATCGCGGTGGTGACCTGGGAGCGCGCCAAGGAGGGTGACGGACCGGTGCGCCCGGCGGTCGCCCGGCCGCTGACCCAACTCGCGTACGTGCTGGTCGGCGTGACCGGTCTGCTGGTGGCGGCGGGGACGCTGGTGACCGGCGCGGGCCACCACCCGGGCGACTCCAGCGACGTGCCGCGGATCGCGCTCAACTACGACCGACTGGCGCAGCTGCACGCCGACTTCGCGTTCATCACGATCGGCCTGTCGCTGGCGGTGATCTTCGTGCTGGCCGCGGTCAAGGCACCGGCGGCCGCGCGGGCCCGGTCGCACGAGCTGTTCGTCGTCCTGCTCGCGCAGGGCGTGCTCGGCTTCGTGCAGTACTTCACGGACGTCCCGGAGCTGCTGGTCGGCGTGCACATGCTGGGCGCCTCGCTGACCTGGATCGCCGCCGTGCGGATCCCGCTGGCCCTGCGCACCCGCGGCGACGGCCTGGATTCGGACGAGCCGCCGGCCGCCCTGCCCGCTCAGACCCCGCAGCAGGTCGCGGCGGTCTGAGCCACCCGTACCGGCATACCGGCAGACGAGAGCGGCCCTGTTCCGAGGAACAGGGCCGCTCTCGTACGTCCAGGTCCAGGGACGCTGTCAGCCGCCGAGCTGGATGCCCGCCATCCGCTTCCACTCGTACGGGCCGGTGCGCACCTTGAGGCCGAGCTCGCCCTCGAAGGAGTCGTGCAGGGTCAGGCCGGCCAGCTCGGCGGCCCGACGGCCGACGGCGTAGCTGGGCGCCACCTGGTCGCCCCAGGCGCCGTCCGCGCCGACCAGGACGATCCGGGTGGCCACCGCGCCGACGTACTCCACGACGCCGTCGGCGCTGCCGCCGTGCTGCTTGGCGAAGGAGGTCAGGTGCTTGGCGATGCGCTTGGCACGGCGCTCGGCGCGGGCGTCCGGCGCGGTGGGGGCGAGGGTCTCTGCGCTGCTCATGAACGGCATGCTACCCACGAGTAGCGGGGTCGGCGACGCCAGGGGCGTGTGCCCCGGACCACATCGCCGACCCCGCGCGAAAGAACGAAAGGACGAGAGGAGGAAAGGAGGAAAGGACGGGATGCCTACCGCAGGAAGGGATCCACCGCGATGACCACCATCAGCAGCGTCAGATAGGTGATCGACCAGTGGAACAGCCGCATCTCCTTGAGCGCCGCGCCCACCACACCACTCTTGGCGCGGGACAGCAGCCCGTGCGCCTCCCTGAGCCAGACCGCGCCGAGCAGCACCGCCGCGACGGGGTAGAGCCAGCTGGTGTGCGCCAGCGGCCACAGCGTCAGCGAGACCGCGACCATCACCCAGGAGTAGGCGACGATCTGACGGGCCACCGCGAGGTTGCCGGCGGTGACCGGCAGCATCGGGATGCCGGCCTTCGCATAGTCGTCGCGGACCTTCATCGACAGCGGCCAGTAGTGCGCCGGGGTCCAGAAGAAGATCACCAGGAAGAGCACGAACGGCGCCCGGCTCAGCGAGTCGGTGACCGCCGCCCAGCCGACCAGCACCGGCATGCAGCCGGCGATGCCGCCCCAGACGATGTTCTGCGCGGTCCGCCGCTTCAGGCCCAGCGTGTACACGAAGACATAGAAGAGGTAACCCGCCAGCGCCAGCCCGGCGGAGAGCCAGTTGACCAGCAGCCCCAGCCACAGCGTCGAGGCGACGCCCAGCGCGATGCCGAAGACCACCGCCTCGCGCGGCGCGACCATCCCGGTCACCAGCGGCCGGCGCTCGGTGCGCGACATGACGGCGTCGATGTCACGGTCGATGTACATGTTGAGGGCGTTGGCGCCACCCGCGGAGAGGTAGCCGCCGATCACCACGTAGAGCACCAGCAACAGGTTTGGGACGCCGCGCTGTGCCAGGAACATCACCGGAACAGTGCTCATCAGCAGCAGCTCGATGATCCGAGGCTTGGTCAGTGCGACAAATGCCCCGACACGGGCCCCGAACGGCCGGTGCGCGGGGGTCGTCCCGAGGACCCCGGCGGGGCGGGAATCAACGGCGGTCACGAACACCCCAACTGAAGATGAATCTTCGCAGCCGCCAACGGCTCGATTGCTCGTGAATCCGTTCACGCTGCGCGTACCACGCCACCTTAGACGGTGCATATCTCCCGATCCGCCCCGGGGTCCACTGACGGGGCCAGGCCGCACACCCGCGGGTGAACTCGCGGTGTACGCGGGGCAGGACGGAGCGTCAGGGCGCGGGACGGACCGTCACCGCCGGGGCGATCGGAACAACCTGCCGAAACTCCCGGTTGTCGCGGCACGGAAGGCGTGCCCCGGCACGGACGGTAGGCTCGCACAGAGAAGCGGGATCAACCCTCCGTGACCGGAACCGCAGAAGCGTCTGGTCCACAACGACGTGGCCGACCCGGTCCCCTTTCACTGGAGCAGACTCCAATACGGAAGGAGCCCTGAGAAGGGTGAGCACGAAGCCGACGAACGCAATCGAGTGGACCGAGCTGGATGAGCGGACGGTGGACACGGCACGAGTGCTGGCCATGGACGCCGTCCAGAAGGTCGGCAACGGTCACCCGGGGACGGCCATGTCGCTGGCCCCCGCGGCCTACCTGATCTTCCAGCGCTTTCTGCGCCACGACCCGTCCGACCCGACGTGGGTGGGGCGCGACCGCTTCGTCCTCTCCCCCGGGCACACCAGCCTGACGCTGTACACCCAGCTCTTCCTCTCCGGCTACGGCCTGGAGCTCGAGGACCTGAAGGCCTTCCGGGTCGCGGGCAGCCGCACCCCGGGCCACCCGGAGCACGGCCACACCGCGGGTGTGGAGACCACCACCGGACCGCTGGGCCAGGGCATCGGCAACGCGGTGGGCATGGCGATGGCCGCCCGCTACGAGCGCGGTCTCTTCGACCCGCAGGCCGCCCCCGGCGAGTCCCCGTTCGACCACACCATCTGGGCCATCGTCTCGGACGGCGACCTGGAGGAGGGCATCTCGGCCGAGGCGTCCTCGCTGGCGGGCCACCAGCAGCTGGGCAACCTGGTCGCGCTGTACGACGACAACCACATCTCGATCGAGGGCGACACCGCGACCGCCTTCTCCGAGAACGTGCTGGCCCGCTACGAGGCGTACGGCTGGCACGTCCAGCGCGTGGCGCCCAAGAGCAACGGCGACGTCGACGTGCACGCCATCGCCGAGGCACTCACCGCCGCCAAGGCCGAGACCTCGCGCCCGTCCATCATCGCGATGCGCACGATCATCGCCTGGCCGGCCCCGGACGCGCAGAACACCGGCAAGGCGCACGGCTCCGCGCTCGGCGACGCCGAGATCGCCGCGACCAAGAAGGTGCTGGGCTTCGACCCGGAGAAGACCTTCGAGGTCACCGACACGGTGCTGAACCACGCCCGGCTGGTCGCCAAGCGCGGCAAGGCCGCCCGGGCCGTGTGGGAGCAGGAGTTCGCCGCCTGGCGCACCGCTCAGCCGCAGCGCGCGGCCGAGTTCGACCGGATGCAGAACGGCGAGCTCCCGGAGGGCTGGAAGCGGCAGCTGCCCAGCTTCCCGGCCGGCAAGGACATCGCCACCCGCAAGGCCAGCGGCGAGGCGCTGAAGGCGCTCGGCGCGGTCATCCCGGAGCTGTGGGGCGGCTCGGCCGACCTCGCGGAGTCCAACCTGACCACGATCGACGAGGAGAGCTCCTTCCTCCCCGCCGACAACGCGCTGAAGTCGGCCGACCCGTACGGCCGGACGATCCACTTCGGCATCCGCGAGCACGCCATGGGCTCGACCATGAACGGCATCGCGCTGCACGGCAAGACCCGCGTGTACGGCGGCACCTTCCCTGGTCTTCGCCGACTACATGCGCCCGGCCGTGCGCCTGGCCGCGCTGATGAAGCTGCCGGTCACCTACGTGTGGACGCACGACTCGATCGGCCTGGGCGAGGACGGCCCGACCCACCAGCCGGTCGAGCACCTGGCCTCGCTGCGCGCCATCCCGGGCCTGTCGATGGTCCGCCCGGCCGACGCCAACGAGACGGCGGTCGCCTGGCGCACCGTCATCGAGCGCTACACCACCCACCCCGGCCCGGTCGGCCTGGCGCTGACCCGGCAGAACGTGCCGACCTGGGACCGCGAGGTCTTCGGCTCCGCCGACGGCACCGCCAAGGGCGGCTACGTGCTGGCCGAGGCGAGCAACGGCACCCCGCAGCTGATCCTGATCGGCACCGGCTCCGAGGTGCAGCTCGCGGTCAAGGCCCGCGAGGTGCTGGAGGCCGAGGGCATCGCCACCCGGGTGGTCTCGATGCCGTCCATCGAGTGGTTCAACGAGCAGGACCAGGCCTACCGCGACAGCGTGCTGCCGCCGGCCGTCCGGGCCCGGGTGTCGGTCGAGGCCGGCATCGCCCAGGGCTGGCGCGAGCTGGTCGGCGACCACGGCCAGATCGTCAGCCTGGAGCACTTCGGTGCCTCGGCCGACTACCAGGTGCTGTTCCAGGAGTTCGGCATCACCGCCGAGGCCGTGGTGCACGCCGCGCACAAGTCGCTCCGCTCGCTGTCCGACGCCAAGCGCTGACACCCCTCGGGCCGCGTACCCGGCCTTCCCCCGGGTACGCGGCCCGTTCCGACGTGACGAATCACTGAACAAGAGGACTGAGCAGCATGACTGACGCACTGAAGCGCCTCAGCGACGAGGGCGTTGCGATCTGGCTGGACGACCTCAGCCGTACGCGGCTGAACTCCGGCAACCTGGCCGAGCTGGTGCAGAGCAAGCACGTGGTCGGTGTCACCACCAACCCGACGATCTTCCAGAAGGCCATCGGCGGCAAGGACACCTCCTACGACGGCCAGCTGCGCGACCTGGCGGTCCGCAAGGTCACCACGGACGAGGCCGTCCGCATGATCACCACCTCGGACGTCCGCGACGCGGCCGACGTGCTGCGCGCGGTCTACGACGCCAGCAACGGCCGCGACGGCCGGGTCTCCATCGAGGTCGACCCCCGCCTGGCCCACCAGACCGCGCCCACCGTGGCCGAGGCCAAGCAGCTGTGGTGGCTGGTGGACCGCCCGAACGTGTTCATCAAGATCCCGGCGACCAAGGCCGGCCTGCCCGCGATCGCCGAGGTGATCGGCCGCGGGATCAGCGTCAACGTCACGCTGATCTTCTCGCTGGAGCGCTACAAGGCCGTCATCGACGCCTTCCTGACCGGTCTGGAGCACGCCAAGTCCAAGGGCCTGGACCTCTCCTCGATCGAGTCGGTGGCCTCGTTCTTCGTCTCCCGGGTGGACACCGAGATCGACAAGCGCCTGGACGCGATCGGCGGCGACGCCGTCAAGCTGCGCTCCAAGGCCGCGCTGGCCAACGCCCGCCTCGCCTACCAGGCGTACGAGGAGGTCTTCGGCTCGGTCGACGGCAAGCGCCCGGCCGGCGAGCGCTGGAAGGCCCTGGAGGCCGCCGGCGCCAAGCCGCAGCGCCCGCTGTGGGCCTCCACCGGCGTCAAGGACCCGGCCCTGCCGGACACCCTGTACGTGACCGAGCTGGTCGCCCCGGGCACCGTCAACACCATGCCCGAGGCCACCCTGGACGCCACCGGCGACCACGGCACGATCACCGGTGACACCATCACCGGCAACTACGCGGACGCCCAGGCCGTGATGGACGCCATCGCCGCGGCCGGCGTCGACTACGACGACGTGGTCCAGGTCCTGGAGGACGAGGGCGTCTCGAAGTTCGAGGTCTCCTGGGTCGAGCTGCTCGACACGGTGACCGCCTCGCTGGCCGCCTTCGCCGCCGAGAAGTGACCCCTGCTCACACGACGCACTGAGAGCGGAGCCCACCAGTGAGCAATGCACAGGCCTTTCCTGATCTGGAAGGGACGGACGGGCAGCAGGGCGGCACCAGCCCGCTGCCGCCCTCGAACCCGCTGCGCGACCCCGCCGACCGCCGGCTGCCCCGCATCGCGGGCCCGTCCGGTCTGGTGATCTTCGGGGTCACCGGCGACCTGTCCCGCAAGAAGCTGATGCCGGCCATCTACGACCTGGCCAACCGCGGTCTGCTGCCGCCGGGCTTCTCACTGGTGGGCTTCGCCCGCCGCGAGTGGGAGGACGAGGACTTCGCGCAGGAGGTGCACGACGCCGTCAAGGAGCACGCGCGCACGCCCTTCCGCGAGGAGGTCTGGCAGCAGCTCGCCAAGGGCATGCGCTTCGTCCAGGGCACCTTCGACGACGACACCGCCTTCGAGACGCTGCGCGAGACCATCGAGGACCTCGACAAGGCCCAGGGGACGAGCGGCAACTTCGCGTTCTACCTGTCGGTGCCGCCGAAGTTCTTCCCCAACGTGGTCCAGCAGCTGAAGAAGCACGGGCTGGCCGACCCGCCGCCCGGCTCCTGGCGCCGCGCGGTGATCGAGAAGCCGTTCGGCCACAACCTGGAGAGCGCCCAGGAGCTGAACAAGGTCGTCCACGAGGTCTTCCCGCGTGACGAGGTCTTCCGGATCGACCACTACCTCGGCAAGGAGACGGTCCAGAACATCCTGGCGCTGCGCTTCGCCAACTCGATGTTCGAGCCGATCTGGAACCGGTCCTACGTGGACCACGTGCAGATCACCATGGCCGAGGACATCGGCATCGGCGGCCGGGCCGGGTACTACGACGGCATCGGCTCGGCCCGTGACGTGATCCAGAACCACCTGCTCCAGCTGATGGCGCTGACCGCCATCGAGGAGCCGGCCTCGTTCCACCCCAAGGCCCTGGTCGCCGAGAAGCTCAAGGTGCTCAGCGCCGTGCAGCTGCCCAAGGACCTCGGCCTGCACACCGTGCGCGCCCAGTACGCGACCGGCTGGCAGGGCGGCGAGGAGGTGGTCGGGTACCTGGACGAGGACGGCATCGACCCCAACTCCAAGACCGACACCTATGCGGCCATCAAGCTGGAGATCAACAACCGCCGCTGGGCGGGCGTCCCGTTCTACCTGCGCACGGGCAAGCGCCTGGGCCGCCGGGTGACCGAGATCGCGGTGGTCTTCCAGCGCGCGCCGTACCTGCCGTTCGACTCCTACGCGACCGAGGAGCTGGGGCAGAACGCCCTGGTGATCCGGGTGCAGCCGGACGAGGGCGTGACCGTGCGGTTCGGCTCCAAGGTGCCGGGCACCTCGTTCGAGGTCCGGGACGTCACGATGGACTTCGCCTATGGCGAGTCCTTCACCGAGTCCAGCCCGGAGGCGTACGAGCGGCTCATCCTGGACGTGCTGCTGGGTGACGCCAACCTCTTCCCGCGCCACCAGGAGGTCGAGCTCTCCTGGGAGATCCTCGACCCGATCGAGAAGTACTGGGACGCCCACGGCAAGCCCGCGCAGTACCCCGCCGGGACCTGGGGGCCCGCGGAGGCCGACGAGATGCTCGCACGAGACGGCAGGAGCTGGCGCCGGCCATGAAGATCGACCTGACGGACACCACGTCCAGCAAGATCAACAACGCCCTGATGGACGCCCGGCGGGTCAGCGGTTCCACCGCGGCCGGCATGGTGCTCACCCTGGTCATCGTGGTCGACGAGGGCAGCGCCTACGACGCCCTCAAGGCCGCCAACGACGCCTCCCGCGAGCACCCCTCGCGGATACTGGCGGTCATCAAGCGGGCCGGCCGCTCCCCGCGGGCCCGGGCCGGCGCCCGACTGGACGCCGAGATCCTGGTCGGCGCCGACACCGGCTCGGGCGAGACGGCGATTCTGCGGATGCACGGCGAGCTGGTCTCGCACGCGCAGTCCGTCGTGCTGCCGCTGCTGCTCCCCGACGCTCCGGTGGTCGTCTGGTGGCCCGAGAACGCGCCCGCGCACCCCGGGCAGGACCCGCTCGGCGCCATCGCCCAGCGCCGGATCACCGACGCGGTCACGGCGGAGTCCCCGGTCGACCAGCTGGCCCTGCGGGCCGCCAGCTACACCCCGGGCGACACCGACCTCGCCTGGACCAGGATCACCGGCTGGCGCTCCATGCTGGCCGCCGCCCTGGACCAGCGGCCCACCACGGTCACCTCGGCCGTGGTGGAGGGCGAGTCCTACAACCCGAGCGTCGAGCTGCTCGGCCTCTGGCTCACCGACCGGCTTCGGGTGCCGGTCGAGCGGGTGGTCACCGACGGGCCGGGCATCACCGCGGTCCGGCTGCGCAGCACGGCCGGCGAGATCGTCCTCGACCGCCCGGACGGCCTGATGGGCAAGCTCTCCATCCCCGGTGCGCCGGACCGGATGGTGGCGCTCAAGCGGCGGGACACCGCCGAGCTGATCGCCGAGGAGCTGCGCCGGCTCGACCCGGACGACATCTACGCGGCGGCCGTGCGCACCGGCGTCGACCGGCTCAACGAGCCGACCGGCGTCGAGCGGCGGGCGGCCGAGGCGGCCGTCGAGGCGGCCGAGGCCGAGTCCGAGGCGAGCACCGCGGAGGCCGTCGAGGCCGCCGTGGAGGCCGCCGTCGAGGCCTCGGCGGCCCACCCCGGGGTGACCGCCACCGCCCAGCTGCCGACCGCCGAGAAGGCGCCCGCCGCGGCGAAGAAGGACGCCAAGAAGGCGGCCCCTCGCAAGCGGAGCGCCGGATGACCAACATCCCCCAGCTGGTCGTGCACCGCGACAAGGAGCTGATGGCCCAGGCGGCCGCCGCCCGACTGATCACCAAGATCGTCGACGCGCAGGCCGCCCGGGGCGCCGCCTCCGTAGTGCTCACCGGCGGCCGCAACGGCAACGCGCTGCTCGCCGCCATCGCCGCCTCCCCGGCCCGGGACGCGGTCGACTGGTCGCGGCTGGACCTGTGGTGGGGCGACGAGCGCTTCGTGCCCTCCGCGGACCCGGAGCGCAATGCCGTGCAGGCCGCCGACGAGCTGCTCTCCCGGGTCCCGCTGGACCCGGCCCGGGTGCACTGGATGCCCGCCTCGGACGGCGCGGACGGCACCGACGTGGAGGCCGCCGCCGCACGGTATGCCGAGGAGCTGGCCAAGGCCGCCGGTCCCAACGACCGCGGCCGGGTGCCGGCCTTCGACGTGCTGCTGCTCGGCGTCGGCCCGGACACCCACGTGGCCTCGCTCTTCCCCGAGCACCCGGGCGTGCGGGAGACCGCGCGCACGGTGGTCGGGGTGCGCGGCGCGCCCAAGCCCCCGCCGACCCGGATCTCGCTGACCCTGCCGGCCATCCGGACGGCCCGCGAGGTCTGGCTGCTGGCCGCGGGCGAGGACAAGGCCGACGCGGTCGCGCTGGCGCTGTCCGGACCGGGCGAGCTGCTGGCGCCGGCCTCCGGCGCGTACGGGACCGGCCGGACGCTCTGGCTGCTCGACCGGGCCGCGGCGTCGAAGATCCCGCCGCAGCTCTATCCGCCGGCCTCGGCCTGACGGAGTCCCGCGCACGGACGGGTGGGGGCGGCGAGCCTGGCTCGCCGCCCCCACCCGTGTCTCAACACCCGTGTCTCAGCACCCGGGTCTCAGCCCGACCGGCGGTCGGTCCAGCGCAGGGTGAAGACGACCAGGGCCGCCACCAGCACCAGGCAGATCCCCGACTCGACCAGCTGCAGCGGCCAGTAGTCAGCCGCGTGGTGCACGTCGGTGAACTCGCGCAGGCCGGCGCTGCCGCCCGAGGCGCACTCCGGGAAGCCGGTGTTGCCCGGCGAGCACATGTCGTAGGGCAACCGGGTGCCGTCCGCCCGCAGGAAGCCCTGGGCGATCCCCCAGGTGCTGTTGGGCAGCTCCGACATCGAGACCAGCTCGGTGTGCCACCCCCACAGATAGGGCCGCAGCACCGACAGCCCGTACTGCAGCGCCACCACCAGCACCAGCGTGGTGCCCATCGCCGGCACCACCTGGCGCAGCAGCGCGCCCACGGTCATCCCGACCGCCAGCGCCAGCAGCACGGTGGCGACCAGCACCGGGCCGCCGGAGACCACGAAGGTCATGCTGAACCAGGAGATGCCGGAGACCTCGTTGGCCGAGGGCAGCCAGAGCCAGTGGAAGAGCCCCATCAGCACGGCCGAGCCAAGACCGCAGAGCAGCGCGATGGTCAGCATCTTCGCCACCAGCCAGCGCCGCACCGTGACCTGCTGCGCCAGCACCAGCTTCCACGTCCCGCTCTCCCACTCGCGGGACAGCAGTGGAGCCCCCACCAGCACGCCGAGCAGCGCCGGCAGGAGCAGCAGCAGCGCGCCGATGCCCTTGAGCAACTCGCCGTACTGCGCCCGGAAGTACTCGACGGCCTGCTGCGTCGAGGGCTGCTGGCAGCTCGCGACGTCGCTGATCTCGGCGCAGCCCGCGATGTGGTGGCCGTCGATGAAGTCGACCATCGCGCTGCGCAGGAGCAGGAAGCCGACCAGTGCAGCGAGCACCGCGGCCAGCCAGAGCCAGGCCGCCAAGCGGTGCTGACGCCACATCAACCAGCCCAGCCCACGCGGCCGCAGCCCGGAGCGCTCACCCGAACCCAGGGCCTCCCCAGCGGTTTGAGGCCCGGTCATGAGATCCCCACCCATCAGCATCACCATTTCACTAAGCAGTTAGTGGAATGGTGATCCAAAAAAGTCCCGCCGTCAAACTCCGTCGACGGCAGGACCTGTTCGGGCTGGTACTGCTTAGATCTCGCCGCGCAGCTTGGCCAGCGCCTCGGCCAGGATCGCCTCGCCATCGGCGTCGGTGCGGCGCTCACGGACGTACGCGAGGTGCGTCTTGTAGGGCTCGTTGCGCGAGGGAGCCGGCGGGTTCTCCTCGTCCTGCCCGGCCGGGAAGCCACAGCGCGGGCAGTCCCAGGTGTCCGGGATGACGGCCTCGGCGGCGAAGCTGGGGCGCGTCTCGTGCTTGTTGGCGCACCAGAAGGAGATCCGGTTGCGGGGAGCGGACTCGCCGCGCTCCGCCTCACCCATCGGGCCTGCCCCGACCCTGCTGCCACGGATGGCGTTGCCACTTGCCACGGTCTGACTCCCTGCGTGCCGCTATCCGCCTGGGACTGCCCAGGTGTTGTCGGCCGTGCCCCGAGGGCCGGCCCCACATCCGCCCACCGACCGGCCGCCCGCTGCGGACCGTGTTGGCAAGTTGTCCTAGTGTACGGAGCAGATAAGGATCTGTCCGCACCCCCTCCGGCCCTGCGGAAGGCTCAGCTCTTGACCTTGATCAGCAGGCCGAGCACCACGATGCAGGCGAACCAGCACAGGCCCACCAGGATGGTGATGCGGTCGAGGTTGCGCTCCGCCACGGCCGAACCGCCACCGGCAGACATCGAGCCGCCACCGAACATGTCGGACAGGCCGCCGCCCTTCCCCTTGTGCAGCAGCACCAAGAGGATCATCAGCAGGCTGAAGATGATCAGGGCAATCGAGAACCCGAGGATCACGACGGGACCAACTCTCTCGTACATTGGCTCATTGGCGAGGGCCGGACCGCCGAAAGGCGGTCCGGCCCCAAAGACTACGTTGCTGCGGGGGCGTTAGCCTACTGCCTGCTCGCGGTAACGCACGATCTTGACGAACTCGTCGGCGTCAAGCGAGGCCCCGCCGATCAGTGCGCCGTCCACGTCGGGCTTGGCCATCAGGCCGGCCGCGCTCGAGGACTTGACCGAACCGCCGTACAGCACCCGGACCTTGTCGGCCAGCTCGGCGGAGTACAGCTCGGCCAACCGGGCCCGGATCGCCGCGCAGACCTCCTGCGCGTCCTCGGGGGTGGCCACCTCGCCGGTGCCGATCGCCCAGACCGGCTCGTACGCGACGACGATCCGCTCGGCGTCCGCGGCCGGGACACCGGCCAGCGCGCCGTCCAGCTGCGCCAGGGTGTGCGCGACGTGCGTGCCGGCCTTGCGGACCTCCAGCGGCTCGCCGACGCACAGGATCGGCACGATGCCGCTGCGGTAGGCGGCCTGCACCTTGGCGTTGACGAGCGGCTCGTCCTCGCCGTGGTACTGGCGGCGCTCGGAGTGGCCGATCACCGCGTAGCTGCACTTCAGCTTGGCGAGCATCGGGCCCGAGACCTCACCGGTGTAGGCGCCGGAGTCGTGGGCCGAGATGTCCTGCGAGCCGTACTTCACCTTGACCTTGTCGGCGTCGACCAGGGTCTGCACCGAGCGCAGGTCGGTGAACGGGACCAGGACGGCGACCTCGACCGCGTCGAAGTCCTTCTCGTTCAGGCTGAAAGCCAGCTTCTGGGTGTGCTGGATGGCCTCGAGGTGGTTGAGGTTCATCTTCCAGTTGCCCGCCATCAGCGGGGTACGGTCACTCATTGCTCAGCCTTCCAGGGCGGCGAGACCGGGGAGCGTCTTGCCCTCCAGGTACTCGAGGCTCGCGCCACCGCCGGTAGAGATGTGTCCGAACTTCGTCTCGTCGAAGCCCAGGATACGGACGGCCGCGGCGGAGTCGCCGCCACCCACCACGGTGAACGCGTCGCTCTCCAGCAGCCCCTGGGCGACGGCCTTGGTGCCCGCGGCGAAGGCCGGGTGCTCGAAGACACCCATCGGGCCGTTCCAGAACACCGTGGCGGCGTCGGCCAGCTTCGCGGCGAACAGCTCGCACGACTTCGGGCCGATGTCCAGGCCCAGCTTGCCGGCGGGGATGCCGTCCGCGCCGACGATCTCGAGATCCTCGACGGGTGCCTTGGTCTTGAGGTCGGGGAAGCCCGCCGAGACCGCGATGTCCACCGGCAGGACGAACTCCACGCCGTTCTTCTTCGCCCGCTCCAGGTACTCCAGAACGACCGGGATCTGGTCCTTCTGCAGCAGCGAGGTGCCCACCTCGTGGCCGAGCGCCGCGAGGAAGGTGAACACCATGCCGCCGCCGATCAGGATGCGGTCGGCCTTGCCCAGCAGGTTGTCGATCACGCCGACCTTGTCGGAGACCTTGGAGCCGCCGAGCACCACCACGTACGGGCGGGCCACCTCCTCGGTGAGCCGCTTGAGCACGGCCACCTCGGTGGCGATCAGGTCGCCGACGGCGTGCGGCAGGCGGGCCGGCAGGTCGAAGACCGAGGCGTGCTTGCGGTGCACCGCGCCGAAGCCGTCGCCCACGTAGAGGTCGGACAGTGCCGCCAACTCATCGGCGAACGCGCCGCGTTCGGCATCGTCCTTGCTCGTCTCGCCCGCGTTGAAGCGCAGGTTCTCCAGCAGCGTGACCTCGCCGTCGGCCAGAGCGGCGACGGTGGCCTTCGCGCTGTCGCCCACGGTGTCGGTCGCGAAGGCGACCGGCCGGCCGAGCACCTCACCGAGGCGGACGGCCACCGGCGCGAGCGAGAACTGCGGGTCCGGCGCACCCTTGGGACGGCCGAGGTGGGAGGCGACGATCACCTTGGCGCCGCGCTCCAGCAGCTTGGCGATCGTCGGGGCGACGGCGCGGATCCGGCCGTCGTCGGTGATGCTGGCGCCCGAGAGCGGCACGTTCAGGTCGGCGCGGACGAAAACCCGCTTGCCGGCCACGTCGCCGAGTTCATCGATGGTCTTCACGGTTTCGTTCTCCAGGAGTGGGGGTGGCACTGGCAGCGGCACAGCGCCGGGCCGCCGTTGGGAGAGGGTGGCAGGACCAGGGCCCGGCGGCTTGGTGCGCCGTCGGGCCCTGGTCCTCACATCACGTCAGCTCCCGCTGCGTCAGAGCTGGCCACCGACGAGGGTAGTCAGGTTGACGAGACGGTTCGAGTAGCCCCACTCGTTGTCGTACCAGCCGAAGACCTTGACCTGGTCGCCCTGGACCATGGTCATCAGCGAGTCGAAGATGGTGGAGAACGGCGAGTTCACGATGTCGGAGGAGACGATCGGGTCCTCGGTGTACTGCAGGATGCCCTGGAGGTTGCTCTGGGAGGCCTTCAGGAAGGCGGCGTTGACCTCCTCGACGGTGACCTCGCGCTCCAGGGTCACCACCAGGTCGGTGATCGAGCCGGTCGGCACCGGGACGCGCAGCGAGGTGCCGTCCAGCTTGCCCTTGAGCTCCGGCAGCACCAGCGCGGTGGCCTTGGCGGCACCCGTGGACGTCGGGATGATGTTCAGCGACGCGGCACGGGCGCGACGCAGGTCCTTGTGCGGGAAGTCCAGCGTGACCTGGTCGTTGGTGAACGCGTGCACCGTCGTCATGAAGCCCTTGACGATGCCGAAGTTCTCCAGCAGGACCTTGGCCAGCGGCGCGACGCAGTTGGTGGTGCAGGAGGCGTTGGAGATGATGGTGTGCTTCGCGGCGTCGTACTTGTCGTCGTTGACGCCCATCACGATCGTGATGTCCTCGCCGGAAGCGGGGGCCGAGATGATGACCTTCTTGGCGCCGGCCGTCACGTGCTTGCGCGCGGCGTCAGCGCTGGTGAAGATGCCGGTGGACTCGATCACGACGTCCGCGCCGAGCTCGGCCCAGGGGAGGTTGGCCGGGTCACGCTCGGCGATGACCTTGAAGGTCTTGCCGTCGACCGTGATGCTGTCAGCCGTGTGGCTGATCTCGCCCTGGAAGGTGCCCAGGATCGAGTCGTACTTGAGCAGGTGAGCCAGGGTCTTGGTGTCAGTCAGGTCGTTGACACCGACGATCTCGATGTCCGCGCCCTGCGCCTTGACCGCACGGAAGAAGTTGCGGCCGATGCGGCCGAATCCGTTGATGCCTACCCGGATCGTCACGAACCGATCTCCTCTGAGGTACGCCGGCAGAGCCGGCGGAGTGGAAATGGGAAGTCCCCGACCACCCATGACCCTACCTCTCCGGCGCTGACAGGGGCACATCCCGCCAAGCCTCGAGACAGGGCGTGGCGCCGCCGCTCAAGGCCCGCGCGAGCCGCCTGACCGCCCGCGTACGACCGTGCGTACCGGGGGTCGCGAGGGCGCAAAACGACCGCCCCCGGGTCCGTGGAACCGGGGGCGGTCGAGGGCGTCGGGCGACGGCTCAGCTGAGCGCCATCTCCTCGGTCAGATTGGCCTCGGTGCTCGGCAGGCCGAGCTCGGAGGCGCGCTTGTCGGCCATCGCCAGCAGCCGGCGGATCCGGCCGGCCACCGCGTCCTTGGTGAGCGGCGGGTCGGCGAGGGCGCCCAGCTCCTCCAGCGAGGCCTGCTTGTGCTGCATCCGCAGCTGGCCGGCCGCGGCGAGGTGCTCGGGGACCTCGTCGCCGAGGATCTCCAGCGCCCGCTGCACCCGGGCCCCGGCCGCGACGGCCGCGCGGGCCGAGCGCCGCAGGTTGGCGTCGTCGAAGTTGGCCAGCCGGTTGGCGGTGGCCCGCACCTCGCGGCGCAACCGGCGCTCCTCCCAGGCCAGCACCGACTCGTGCGCGCCGAGGCGGGTCAGCAGCGCGCCGATCGCGTCACCGTCCCGGATCACCACGCGGTCGGCTCCGCGCACCTCGCGGGCCTTGGCCGGGATGCCGAGCCGACGGGCCGCGCCGACCAGCGCGAGGGCCGCCTCGGAGCCGGGGCAGGTGATCTCCAGCGAGGAGGACCTGCCCGGCTCGGTGAGCGAGCCGTGCGCCAGGAAGGCACCGCGCCAGGCCGCCTCGGCGTCGCAGGTCGCGCCGGAGACCACCGCCGGGGGCAGCCCCCGGATCGGGCGTCCTCGCCCGTCCACCAGGCCCGTCTGCCGGGCCAGCAGTTCGCCGTCCTTCACCACGCGGACCACATACCGACTGCCGCGCCGAAGCCCGCTGGGGGCCATCACCACCAGATCCGAGGAGTGCCCGAAGATCTCCAGCAGGTCCTTGCGCAACCGCCGCGCCGCAACGCCGGTGTCCAGCTCCGCCTCGATCACGATGCGTCCACTCACAATGTGGAGTCCGCCCGCGAATCGCAGGATCGCCGATACCTCAGCCTTGCGGCAGCAGGCCCGGGTGACAGGGAGCCGGCTGATCTCGTCCTTCACCGCTGCCGTCATCGCCATGGGCCGATCCTTCCATGTGTCCGGAAAATCCGGTCGTACGCGGCCGCCAGAAGCTCAGGGTCGTGTCGCGGCGTGCCGTCGGCCGCCGCCACCCGGTCCAGCACCAGCGCCGCGCCCATCCGGCCGGCCGCCTTCTCCAGGCCGGCCAGGTCGGCCTGGCCGAAGGCGCCGCCGGTCACCGCCCGCTCGTCCACCAGGATCGCATCCACCGCGAGCCCGGGGGCGTGGTCGGCGAGCACCTCCAGGTGGCGCTGCGGGGTGAAGCCCTCGGTCTCGCCGGGCTGCGGCGCCAGGTTGAGGGTCAGCAGGCGCCGGGCCTTGGTCACGGTCAGCGCCTTGGCCAGCTCGGGCACCAGCAGGTGCGGCAGCACGCTGGTGAACCAGGAGCCGGGGCCGAGCACCACCCAGTCCGCGTCCAGCACCGCCTCGACGGCCTCCGGGACGGCCGGCGGCTCCTCGGGCAGCAGCCGCACGGACTGCACGGTGCCGGGGGTGACCGCCACGTCGGCCTGGCCGCGGACGGCGCTGAGCTCGCCCGGGCGGGCCGGGTCGTGGCCGCGTACCACGGCCTCGATGTCCAGCGGGACGGCCGACATCGGAAGCACCCGGCCCTGGACGTTGAGCAGTCGGCCGACCCACTCCAGGGCGGCCACCGGGTCGCCGAGCTTCTCCCAGAGCGCCACGATCAGCAGGTTGCCGACCGCGTGCCCGCCCAGCTCGCCGCTGCCGGTGAAGCGCTGCTGGATCACCTCGGACCAGGTGCGGCCCCAGTCGTCGTCGCCGCACAGGGCGGCCAGCGCCTTGCGCAGGTCGCCCGGGGGCAGCACGCCGAGCTCGGCGCGCAGCCGGCCGCTGGAGCCGCCGTCGTCGGCGACGGTGACCACCGCGGTCAGGTCGCTGGTGAGCCGGCGCAGGGCGGACAGCGAGGCCGAGAGGCCCTGGCCGCCGCCCAGCGCGGTGATCTTCGGCGCGGTACCACGTGACTTCGATGAGCCCGGGGAGCCCCGCTCGGCGGCCTTGTGCTGGAGCTGCCGCCCTGGCGAGTATCCCGTCACACCTACCCCACGTTTCTCTCCTGCCGGCGGTGCAGGGCCGCCGTCACTCCCGTCCCATGTCGCGGTGCACCAGCACCGTTTCCACGCCGTCGGCGATCAGACGCTTGGTCAACCGCTCCGACATGGCCACGCTGCGATGCTTGCCACCGGTGCAGCCTACGGCAAGCGTCATGTACCGCTTGCCCTCCCGCCGGTAACCCTCGGTAACGATCCGCAGCAGCTCCGCGTAACCGTCCAGGAACTCCTTGGCGCCCGGCTGCTCGAACACGTAGTCGGCGACGTCGCTGTCCGTCCCGGTACGGGCCCGCAGCTCGGGGACCCAGTGCGGGTTGGGCAGGAAGCGGCAGTCCACCACGAGGTCGGCGTCGACCGGCAGGCCGTACTTGAAGCCGAAGGACATCACGGTGGCCCGCAGTTCGGGCTCGTCGTGGTCGGCGAACTGGGCGTCCAGCTTGGCCCGCAGCTGGTGGACGTTGAGGTCGGAGGTGTCGATCACCAGGTCGGCCTCACCGCGCAGCTCGCGTAGCAGGTCGCGCTCCTGGGCGATGCCGTCGACGATCCGGCCGTCGCCCTGCAGCGGGTGCGGGCGCCGGACGCTCTCGAAGCGGCGCACCAGGGCGTCCTCGGAGGACTCCAGGTAGACCACCCGCAGCCGGATCCCGCGCTTCTCCAGCTCCTCGAGCGAGGCACGCAGGTCGTCGAAGAACTGCCGGCCCCGGACGTCGACCACCACGCCGATCCTGGCGACCGCCCCCTGCGAGCGGGCGCCCAGGTCGACCATCGTCGGGATGAGGGCCGGCGGCAGATTGTCGACGACGAACCAGCCGAGGTCCTCCAGGCACTTGGCCGCGGTGCTGCGGCCGGCTCCGGACATGCCGGAGATGATCACCAGCTCCGGGGCGGTCTCTCCCCCGGCCTGCGGCCGGGTGATGCCCCCTGCATCGGACACTGTCACTTTCGATTCCCCGCTCTCGGTGCTGAGACTCTGCTGTGGAGAACGCGCGCGGCGGCCAGCCGTCACGGTGTCCCCGGGTTCTGCCGGCCGTCCGTTGACGAGCCGTCGGTCTCTTCCATGATCTCGCCCGTCGCGGTGTTCACCGCGAATGCGGCGGATGGACGGGAGGCCAACGCCGCGACAACAGTCTCCGCAGTGCGCCGCCCGACGCCGGGGACCTCGCAGATCTCCTCGACCGTGGCGGCCCGCAGCTTCTTGACCGAGCCGAAGTGCTTGAGCAGCGCCGTGCGCCGGGTCTCGCCGAGGCCGGGCACCGCGTCCAGGCCGCCGGCGGTGAAGCGCTTGGCCCGCTTGCTGCGCTGGTAACCGATCGCGAAGCGGTGCGCCTCGTCGCGCACCCGCTGGAGCAGGTAGAGGCCCTCGCTGCTGCGCGGCAGCACCACGGGGTCGTCCTGACCGGGGAGCCAGACCTCCTCCAGCCGCTTGGCCAGCCCGCACAGCGCGACATCGTCGATGCCCAGCTCGTCCAGCGCGCGCCGGGCGGCGGCCACCTGCGGCTGGCCGCCGTCGACCACCAGCAGCTGCGGGGGGTAGGCGAAGCGGCGCGGACGGCCCGTCTCGGGATCCACGGGACCGCTCGGGGCTCCCGGGTCGTCCTCCTCGGGGACCGCCCACTCGCCGGTCTGCTCGCGCTCCTGGAGGTAGCGGCGGAACCGGCGGCTGATCACCTCGTGCATCGAGCGGACGTCGTCCTGGCCTTCGAAGCCCTTGATCTGGAAGCGCCGGTACTCGCTCTTGCGGGCCAGCCCGTCCTCGAAGACCACCATCGAGGCGACCACGTCGTCGCCCTGCAGGTGCGAGATGTCGAAGCACTCGATGCGCAGCGGGACGGAGTCCAGCTCCAGCGCGTCGGCGATCTCCTGCAGGGCCCGGCTGCGGGTGGTCAGGTCCGAGGCGCGCTTGGTCTTGTGCAGCGCCAGCGCCTGCTGGGCGTTGCGCTCGACGGTGGCCATCAGGTCCTTCTTGTCGCCGCGCTGGGGCACCCGCAGGTCCACCTGGGCGCCGCGCAGCCCGGTCAGCCACTCGCGGACCGGGGCGGCCGGCTCGGGCAGCGCGGGCACCAGCACCTCGCGCGGGACGGCCTCGGCGGTGCCGCCGCCGTAGAGCTGCTGCAGGGCGTGCTCGACCAGGGCGGCGGTGTCCACGTCCTCGACCTTGTCGGTGACCCAGCCGCGCTGGCCGCGCACCCGGCCGCCGCGGACGTGGAAGATCTGCACGGCGGCTTCCAGCTCGTCCTCGGCGAGCGCCAGCAGATCGGCATCGGTGCCGTCGGCCAGCACCACCGCGTTCTTCTCCATCGCGCGCTTGAGCGCCTCGATGTCGTCGCGCAGCCGGGCGGCCTTCTCGTACTCCAACTCGGCGGCCGCCTCGCGCATCCCGTCCTCCAGGCGGCGCAGGTAGTTGCCGGTGCGCCCGGCCATGAAGTCGCAGAACTCCTCGGCCAGCGCGACATGGTCGTCGGGCGAGATCCGGCCGACGCAGGGCGCGGCGCACTTGCCGATGTAGCCCAGCAGGCAGGGGCGGCCGACCTGTTGGGCGCGCTTGAAGACCCCGTTGGAGCAGGTGCGCACCGGGAAGACCCGCAGCAGCAGGTCGACCGTCTCGCGGATCGCCCAGGCGTGCCCGTACGGGCCGAAGTAGCGCACGCCCTTCTTGTGCGCCCCGCGCATCACCTGGACCCGCGGGAACTCGTCGTTCAGGGTGACCGCGAGCTCCGGGTAGCTCTTGTCGTCGCGGTACTTGACGTTGAAGCGCGGGTCGTACTCCTTGATCCAGGAGTACTCCAGCTGCAGCGCCTCCACCTCGGTGCCGACCACCGTCCACTCCACCGAGGCCGCGGTGGTGACCATGGTCGCGGTGCGCGGGTGCAGGTTGGCGATGTCCTGGAAGTACGAGGAGAGCCGCGGGCGCAGGCTCTTGGCCTTGCCGACGTAGATCACCCGGCCGTGGGCGTCCCGGAACCGGTAGACGCCGGGCGAGGTCGGAATCGCCCCCGGTGCCGGACGGTAGGTGGACGGGTCAGCCATTGGTCGGTCCCCCTCGTGCGGCTGTGACACCGCAAACCCTAGCGCCCCGCAGGGGCGCCCGGCGGGGACTCGATATCTGTCAGGTGGTGGCCACCACGAACGCGCCGTTCTGGACGGTGACCTGGTACTCCGGCAGCGGGCTCGGCGCCGGGCCGTCCGCGACGGAGCCGTCGGTGATGTTGAACCGGCTGCCGTGGCAGGGGCACTGGATCAGGCTGCTGGCGACCTGGTCCACGGTGCAGCCGGCGTGGGTGCAGACGGCACTGAAGCTCTTGTACTGACCGGCGGCCGGCTGGGTGACCACGAGCTTCTGCTCCCGGTAGACCTTGCCGCCGCCGACCGGGACGTCCGCGACCGCGCCGACGGTGACCGGCTCGGCCTTCGCCGTGGACTTGGCGTCGGTGGATCCACCGGACCCGGTGGATCCTGACCCGGAGCAGCCGGCCACCCCGAGCGTGGCACCGCCCGCGGCGAGCACGGCGACGCCGCAGAGAAGGGTGCGGCGGGTGGTGGCGGGACTGTCGGCAGCCTCGGACACGATGCGCTCCTGGAAATGCGAGACGACGGATGGTCGGCCCGAAGTCTAACCAGGCTGCATGAGCTCCGAGGCGGGACAGCGCCCGCCTCGGAGCTCATGGCGCGCTACTTCTTGACGGCCGCCTTGACGGCCGCGCGCTTGCGCGGCGTCCGGGGTGCCGGGACGGGTGCCTCGTCGGTCACCCGGTCGCCCAGGATGTCCCGCAGGAACTTGCCGGTGTGGCTGGCGGTGACCGCCGCGACCTCCTCCGGCGTGCCCTCGGCGACCACCATGCCACCGCCGTTGCCGCCCTCGGGGCCCATGTCCACGACCCAGTCGGCGGTCTTGATCACATCGAGGTTGTGCTCGATGACGATCACCGAGTTGCCCTTCTCGACCAGACCGGTCAGCACCTTGATCAGCTTGCTGATGTCCTCGAAGTGCAGGCCGGTGGTGGGCTCGTCGAGCACATAGACGGTCCGCCCGGTGGAGCGCTTCTGCAGCTCGGAGGCGAGCTTGACGCGCTGCGCCTCGCCGCCGGAGAGCGTCGGCGCGCTCTGGCCGAGCCGGACGTAGCCGAGCCCGACCTCGTTGAGCGTGCGCAGGTGGCGGGCGATGGCGGGGACGGCCTCGAAGAACTCCAGGCCCTCCTCGATCGGCATGTCGAGCACATCGGCGATCGACTTGCCCTTGAAGTGCACCTCCAGCGTCTCCCGGTTGTACCGCGCCCCGTGGCAGACCTCGCACGGGACGTAGACGTCGGGCAGGAAGTTCATCTCGATCTTGATGGTGCCGTCGCCCGCGCAGTTCTCGCAGCGGCCGCCCTTGACGTTGAAGGAGAAGCGGCCCGGCAGGTAGCCGCGCACCTTCGCCTCCACGGTCTCCGCGAAGAGCCGCCGCACATGGTCGAACACCCCGGTGTAGGTGGCCGGGTTGGAGCGCGGGGTGCGGCCGATCGGCGACTGGTCGACGTGCACCACCTTGTCCACCAAGTCCGTACCGGTGACCCGGGTGTGCCGGCCGGGCACGCTGCGCGCGCCGTTCAACTCGCGGGCCAGGTGGGTGTAGAGGATGTCGTTGACCAGGGTGGACTTGCCGGAGCCGGAGACGCCGGTGATCGCCGTGAAGAGGCCGAGCGGGAAGCCGACCGTGACGTCCTGCAGGTTGTGCTCGCGGGCGCCGTGCACCACGATCTGGCGCTTGGCGTCCCGCGGGCGGCGCACCTCGGGGATCGGGATCGAGCGCTTGCCGGAGAGGTACTGGCCGGTCAGCGACTCCTTGTTGGCCAGCAGCTCCTTGAGCGAGCCGGAGTGCACCACCTTGCCGCCGTGCTCGCCGGCGCCCGGGCCGATGTCGACCACCCAGTCGGCCATCTTGATGGTGTCCTCGTCGTGCTCCACGACGATCAGGGTGTTGCCGATGTCGCGCAGCCGGACCAGCGTCTCGATCAGGCGGTGGTTGTCGCGCTGGTGCAGGCCGATCGAGGGCTCGTCCAGCACGTAGAGCACGCCGACCAGGCCGGAGCCGATCTGGGTGGCGAGCCGGATCCGCTGGGCCTCACCGCCGGAGAGGGTGCCGGCCGCGCGGTTGAGCGAGAGGTAGTCAAGGCCGACGTCGACCAGGAAGCGCAGCCGCTCGTTGACCTCCTTGAGCACCCGCTCGGCGATCTGCTTGTCGCGGGCCTTGAGCTTCATCGCGCCCAGGAAGTCGGCGCAGTCGCTGATCGACATGGCCGCGACGTCCGCGATCGACCTGCCCTGCACGGTGACCGCGAGCACCACCGGCTTGAGCCGGGTGCCCTGGCAGGCCGGACACGGCACCTCGCGCATATAGCCCTCGAAGCGCTCGCGGCTGCTGTCCGTCTCCGCCTCGGTGTGCCGGCGCTGGACGAACGGGATCACGCCCTCGAAGCCCGTGACGTACGAACGCTCGCGCCCGTAGCGGTTGTTGTACCGCACCTCGACCTGCGCCTTGTGCCCGTACAGCAGCGCCTTCTTGGCGCGCGCGGGCAGCCCGGCCCACGGGATGTCGGTGCGGAAGCCCAACTCGGCCGAGAGCGCGTCGATCAGCCGGCCGAAGTACTCCTTCATATGGCCGCCGGACCAGGGGTGGATGGCGCCCTCGTCCAGCGACTTCTGGTCGTCGGGGACGACGAGCTCCGGGTCGACCTCCATCCGCGCGCCGAGACCGCTGCACTCGGGGCAGGCGCCGAACGGCGAGTTGAAGGAGAACGAGCGTGGCTCCAACTCCTCGAACGACACGTCGTCGTACGGGCAGTAGAGGTGCTCGGAGAACATCCGCTCGCGCTCGGGGTCGTCCTCGGGGAGGTCGACGAAGTCCAGCACCACCATGCCGCCGGCCAGCTTGAGCGCCGTCTCGACCGAGTCGGTCAGCCGGCGCTTGGCGCTCTCCTTGACGGTGAGGCGGTCGATGACCACCTCGATGGTGTGCTTCTCCTGCTTCTTGAGCTTGGGCGGCTCGGTCAGCTGGATCGTGGCGCCGTCCACCCGGGCGCGGGCGTAGCCCTTGGACTGGAGGTCGGCGAAGAGCTCGACGAACTCGCCCTTGCGCTCGCGCACCACCGGGCTGAGCACCTGGAAGCGGGTGCCCTCGGCGAGTTCGAGCACCCGGTCCACGATGGCCTGCGGCGACTGCCGGGCGATCGGGCGGGCGCAGTGCGGGCAGTGCGGCTCGCCGATCCGGGCGAAGAGCAGCCGGAGGTAGTCGTACACCTCGGTGATCGTGCCGACCGTGGAGCGCGGGTTGCGGTTGGTGGACTTCTGGTCGATCGAGACGGCCGGCGAGAGGCCCTCGATGAAGTCGACGTCGGGCTTGTCCATCTGGCCCAGGAACTGCCGGGCGTAGGAGGACAGCGACTCGACGTAGCGGCGCTGGCCCTCGGCGAAGATCGTGTCGAACGCCAGCGAGGACTTGCCGGACCCCGACAGCCCCGTGAAGACGATGAGGGAGTCCCGGGGCAGATCGAGCGAGACGTTCTTGAGGTTGTGCTCGCGAGCACCGCGGACGATGAGGCGGTCGGCCACTGCTACTGGCGCCTTTCTCCGGGATTGGGCTGCTGGGACGTTTAACGAGCGAGGAGGGCGGTTTTCTTCCGGCCAGCGTATAGCTCAGACGTTCGATTATCGAGCTTGTCCAGCCGGAACCACCTGAACGAGTGAAGCCTCACTCTGCGGCCCCGTCCGGTCTCCCGGGAAACCCCCTGTTCAGCGCCCCGATCAGCGATAGCCTCCCCCTGAAGTGTCCAACGAGCCCGAGCCGCCCAGGCAACGCTCCACTCCCCCGGAGGCCCTCCAGATGTCCGACCAGCGACCCGACCAGGCCGCCGTTGCCGCCATCGCCAGTGGCACGCTGCGCACCGTGGCCGAGAGCACCGAGCACCTGCTGCGCACCGTCGCCCTGCTCGCCCCCGAGGCGCTCGCCGAGCCCTCCGCCCTGCCCGGCTGGACCCGCGGCCACGTGCTGGCGCACATCGCCCGCAACGCCGACTCGCTGATCAACCTGCTGGAGACCGCGCGCACCGGCCGGGACATCCCGCAGTACGCGAGCGACGCCGCCCGCGAGGAGGGCATCCAGCAGGGTGCCGGGCGACCGCTCGCCGAGCAGCTGGCGGACCTGCGCGACTCGGCCGACCGCTTCGCCGCCGCGGCCGCCACGCTGCCCCCCGAGGCCTGGGCGGTCGAGCTCAAGCACCGTCACGGCTACCTCTTCCCCGCCACCGAGCTGCCCTGGAAGCGCCTGGCGGAGGTCGAGTACCACCACGTCGACCTGAACGCCGGCTACACCCCCGCGCACTGGCCCGCCGAGTTCGCCGCCGTCGAGTTCGGCAAGCTGACCGCCCGCTTCGCCGACCTCCCCGGGATCCCGGCCCTCCAGCTGGTCAGCGACGACAGCGCGGACCGGGCGGCCTTCGGCGCGGGCGCCCCCGCGCTGGTCGTCGAGGGCCCGATCCGCGGGCTGACCGCCTGGCTCTCCGGCCGCTCGGACGGCGACGGCCTCCAGGTGCACCGCGACGGCGTCCAGCTCACCGACCCGCGCACCGCCCTGCCGGAGCTCCCGCCGATGGCCTGAGCGAGCCACCATGGGGTGGGGGCAACACGGCACAGCAAGGAGTGAGCACTTGAGTTACCACGGAGCGGTCAAGGTCGGCGGGCCGCCGGACGTCCGCGAACTCGCGCACCTGATCGTCACCAAGGTCGCGGTCGGCCCGTCCGACAACAACGCCTATCTGCTGCGCTGCCGGGCCACCGACGAGCAGCTGCTGATCGACGCCGCCGCCGACGCCCCGGCCCTGCTGGAGACGGTCGGCGACCAGCTCGCCACCGTGGTCACCACGCACCGCCACCACGACCACTGGACCGCGCTGGCCGCGGTGGTGGCCGCCACCGGGGCCCGGACCGCGGCCGGGGTGATCGACGCACCGGCCATCGACGTCCCCACCGACCTGCTGCTCGCCGACGGCGACATCCTGCGGGTCGGCGCCGTCGAGCTGACCGTCCGCCACCTGGTCGGCCACACCCCGGGCGCGATCGTGCTGATCTACGACGACCCCGAGGGCCACCCGCACGTCTTCGCCGGGGACTGCCTCTTCCCCGGCGGCATCGGCGCCACCTTCGGGGTCGCGGAGGATTTCCGCACGCTGTACCGGGACGTCAAGGCGAAGCTCTTCGACGTGCTGCCGGACGAGTCCTGGATCTACCCCGGCCACGGGAACGACACCACGCTGGGCGCCGAGCGCCCGCAGTTGGGCGCGTGGCTGGCGCGCGGCTGGTAGCGGGCCGGCGCTGCGAACACACCAGGGCCCGGCCCCCGTACGGGGAGCCGGGCCCTGGTTCACACCTGGTTCATACCGACCCGAAGGTCAGATGACGGTGATGTTCTCCGCCTGCGGGCCCTTCTGGCCCTGCGTGACGTCGAACTGGACCTTCTGGCCCTCGATGAGCTCGCGGAAGCCCTGGGCGGCGATGTTCGAGTAGTGGGCGAAGACGTCAGCGCCGCCACCATCCTGCTCGATGAAGCCGAAGCCCTTCTCGGCGTTGAACCACTTCACGGTACCGGTAGCCATATTTTTCTCCTTCTCAGGGAAGTGCTCGGGTGTCGCACGGTGCGAAACCCGGAGGTGATCGCCTGGTCCGGAGAGGCGCTAGACAGCAAGAACGCCCGCGGCAATGTCACCGCGGACGAACAGACTTCGGAACCACGACTGCTTGATCACTACGCTACTCCTTGTGCGGCCCCCCGGCTAGGCAATAGCGCAGTCCGGTCGTCAGCGTTGCATCAGGAACAGCCTCCGGGGTCGCCAAATCGGCCGTAATCGGGATTGTTGTTGCGGGTGGCGACCAGGCTGCTGGCCGTGGTGACCGCGAGCACCAGCACGATGAAGCCCAGCGAGAACGGGATGCCGATCTCCGGGACGTGCGCCCCGCTCTCGTGCAGCGCGTGCAGCACCAGCTTGACGCCGATGAAGCCCAGGATCACCGAGAGCCCGTAGGAGAGGTGCACCAGCTTCTTCAGCAGCCCGCCGATCAGGAAGTACAGCTGGCGCAGCCCCATCAGGGCGAAGGCGTTGGCGGTGAAGACGATGTACGGCTCCTGGGTGAGCCCGAAGATCGCCGGGATCGAGTCCAGCGCGAAGAGCACGTCGGTGGTGCCGATGGCCAGCATCACGACCAGCATCGGCGTCATCAGACGCCGACCACCCGTACGGACGAACAGCTTGGTGCCGTGGTAGACGCCGGTCGACGGCACCCGCCGCTCGATGGCCCTGAGCAGCCGGTTCTCCTCGTACTCCTGCTCGTCGTCGTGCTCGGCGCGGGCCTCCTTGATCAGCTTCCAGGCGGTCCACACCAGGAACGCGCCGAAGAGGTAGAAGACCCAGGAGAAGGTGGTGACCAGGGCCGCGCCGCCGGCGATGAAGACCGCGCGCAGCACCAGGGCGATGATCACACCGACCATCAGCACCCGCTGCTGGTAGATCCGCGGCACCGCGAACTTGCCCATGATCAGGATGAAGACGAAGAGGTTGTCGACACTCAGCGACTTCTCGGTGATGTAGCCGGCGATGAACTCACCGGCCGGCTGCGCGCCGTGACTCCACCACAGGAAGCCGCCGAATATCAGCGCCAGCACTACCCAGACCACGGTCCAGGTGCCGGCCTCCTTGATCGAGACCTCGTGCGGCTTGCGGCCTCCGATGAAGAAGTCGGCGGCGATGAGTGCGGTCAGCACTCCGGCGGTGGTGATCCAAAGGGCGAGGGAAACGTCCACTTGCTGCTCCTCCGGCAGGTCGGCGGGACATACGTCGTCTGCCGGAGGTCTCTTCCGCCCTGGCCTGCACGAGGACCGGTGAACCCGGGTGGACCGAACGATCGGTCACCGTGATGACGGGATCACCGTAAAGGGAATACTCCCCTCCGATTCATGAAGAGTACCAGGTAACACCAAGAGAAGGTAAAGAAGTGATCTAGAGGAAGGGCTCGATCGCGGGCAGCAGATCCTGGAAGGTCCGGGCCCGGGCCGGCGCGCCGATCGCCCGCATGCCCCAGCCGCCGGCCTCGTCGCGGAAGACCTTGGCCATGATCTGGCCGGTGTGCGCGCCGCCGCCGGCCAGCTCGTAGCGGGCCAGCTCCTGGTCGGTCAGCTCGTCCACCAGGCGGCAGTGCGCGTTCTCCACCTCGGCGAAGGTCTGCCCGGTGTAGGAGCTGACGGTGAAGACCACCTGGGTGATCTGTGCCGGGATCCGGGAGAGGTCCACCACGATCGACTCGTCGTCCGATCCGGCACCGGCGCCGCCGACCAGGTTGTCCCCGGTGTGCCGGATCGAGCCGTCCTTGCTCACCAGCTGCTGGAAGAAGACCACGTCGGCCGGGGTGCGGTCGGCGTAGAGCAGCGCGGACGCGTCCAGGTCGATCTGCCGGGTGCGGCTGCCGAACAGGCCGCGCTTGGGGGCCGCCCGCCAGCCCAGGCCCATCCGGACCAGGCTCAGCGACTCCCCGGAGTCCTTGCGCAGGCTGACGTGCTGTCCCTTGGCCAGATTCACCGACACGGTGCTGTCCTCTCTCTTGTCCCGGTGCACGCGGATCAGCGCGCACCGGCCACGATTCGGATCACCCCGGTGCCGTCCCCCGGCTGAGGCCCCCTCTTGGTGCTGGTATACCTCGACGCCTGTCTCGTACCCGCAGGGCAACCCTAGGGCCTGCCAGGACCCCCGGGCCAGGCGATCCAGCGCGGGCAGGAGCGCTGCTCGAGCCCGGGCCTAGGCGATTCCGGCCTCGCGCATCTGCCGCAGCTCCTTCTTCAGCTCACTGACCTCGTCACGCAACCTGGCGGCCACCTCGAACTGCAGCGAGGTGGCGGCGGAGTGCATCCGCTCGGTCATCTGCTGGATGAGATCGGCGAGTTCGGCGGCCGGCAGGCTCTTGGCCGGCTTGCGGGAGGCACCCAGCGCGGGCACCGGGGCGCGGCCCTTGCCGCTGTCCCGGTAGCCCGTGGAGAGCAGCTCCTCGGTGTCGATCTCCTCCCGGGAGAGGGTGTCCAGGATGTCGCCGATCTTCTTGCGCAGCGGCTGCGGGTCGATGCCGTGCTTGGTGTTGTAGGCGCGCTGGACCTCGCGGCGGCGGTTGGTCTCCTCGATCGCCTTCTCCATCGCCGGGGTGATCCGGTCCGCGTACATGTGGACCTGGCCGGAGACGTTACGGGCGGCACGGCCGATGGTCTGGATCAGCGAGGTGCCCGAGCGCAGGAAGCCCTCCTTGTCCGCGTCCAGGATGGCCACCAGCGAGACCTCGGGCAGGTCGAGGCCCTCGCGGAGCAGGTTGATGCCGACCAGCACGTCGTACTTGCCGGCCCGCAGCTCGCGCAGCAGCTCCACCCGGCGCAGCGTGTCGACGTCGCTGTGCAGGTAGCGGACCCGGATGTCCAGGCCGAGCATGTAGTCGGTCAGGTCCTCGGCCATCTTCTTGGTGAGCGTGGTGACCAGGACGCGCTCGTCCTTCTCGATCCGGGTGCGCACCTCGTGCACCAGGTCGTCGATCTGGCCCTCGGTCGGCTTGACGATCACCTCGGGGTCGATCAGGCCGGTCGGTCGGATAATCTGCTCCACCGCGCCATCGCCGCGCGAGAGTTCGTACTTGCCGGGGGTCGCGGAGAGGTAGACGGTCTGGCCGATCCGCTCCAGGAACTCCTCCCACTTCAGCGGGCGGTTGTCCATCGCCGAGGGCAGCCGGAAGCCGTGCTCGACCAGGGTGCGCTTGCGCGAGGCGTCACCCTCGTACATCGCGCCGATCTGCGGGACCGTCACATGCGACTCGTCGATGACCAGGAGGAAGTCCTCCGGGAAGTAGTCGATCAGCGTGTTGGGGGCGGTGCCGGGCGCGCGGCCGTCGAAGTGCATCGAGTAGTTCTCGATGCCGGAGCAGGTGCCGATCTGGCGCAGCATCTCGATGTCGTAGGTGGTGCGCATCCGCAGCCGCTGGGCCTCCAGCAGCTTGCCCTGCTTCTCCATCCGGGCCAGCGTCTCGGTCAGCTCCGCCTCGATGTCGGTGATCGCCCGCTCCATCCGCTCGGGGCCGGCGATGTAGTGCGAGGCGGGGAAGACGTAGATCGAGTCGTCCTGGCTGATGATCTCGCCGGTGAGCGGGTGCAGGGTGTAGAGCGCCTCGATCTCGTCGCCGAACATCTCGATCCGGACCGCGAGTTCCTCGTAGACCGGGAAGATCTCGACGGTGTCGCCGCGGACCCGGAAGGTGCCGCGGGTGAAGGCGACGTCGTTGCGGGTGTACTGGATGTCGACGAAGCGGCGCAGCAGCGCGTCCCGGTCGATCTCCTCGCCGACCTTGAGCGGGACCATCCGGTCCACGTACTCCTGCGGGGTGCCGAGGCCGTAGATGCAGGAGACCGAGGCGACCACGATCACGTCGCGGCGGGTGAGCAGCGAGTTGGTGGCGGAGTGGCGCAGCCGCTCGACCTCCTCGTTGATCGAGGAGTCCTTCTCGATGTAGGTGTCCGTCTGCGGGACGTAGGCCTCGGGCTGGTAGTAGTCGTAGTACGAGACGAAGTACTCGACGGCGTTGTTGGGGAGCAGCTCGCGGAACTCGTTGGCCAGCTGGGCGGCCAGCGTCTTGTTCGGCGCCATCACCAGGGTGGGCCGCTGGAGCTTCTCGATCATCCAGGCGGTGGTCGCCGACTTGCCGGTGCCGGTGGCGCCGAGCAGGACGACGTCCTGCTCGCCCGCGCGGATCCGGCGCTCCAGCTCGGCGATGGCCGCGGGCTGGTCGCCGTTGGGCTGGTAGGGGCTGACGACCTCGAAGGGCGCCACGGTCCGCTCAATGCTCGTGATGGGTCGCACGGATCAACCGTACGACCCGGCACTGACAATCAACCGGTCTTCGCGGAGTCCCGGGCCAGCGCGACCAGCCGGGAGATCGCCCGCAGGTACTTCTTGCGGTAGCCGCCGCGCAGCATCTCCTCGGAGAAGACCTGGTCGAAGGGGATCCCGGAGGCGGTGATCGGCAGCTCGCGGTCGTACATCCGGTCCGCCAGCACGACCAGGCGCAGCGCCGTCGACTGGTCGGTGACCGGCTGGACGCCGCGCAGGAAGACCGCGTGCACGTCGTCGAGCAGCGCGCCGTAGCGGCTTGGGTGAACCACCGGGAGGTGCGCCAGCAGGTCGCCGAAGTCGTCGAACGAGGCACCGGGGGTGCGCGCCGCGGCCGTCTCGACGGCCTGGTCGCTGTAGGGCGGCGGGGCATCCGGCAGGCCGCGGTGGCGGTAGTCCTGGCCGTCGATCCGCAGCGGGTGGAAGTGCGCCGAGAGGCCCTGGATCTCGCGCAGGAAGTCGGTGGCGGCGAACCGGCCCTCGCCCAGCTTCTCCGGCAGGGTGTTGGAGGTCGCGGCCAGCTTGACCCCGGCGTCCACCAGGCGGCCGAGCAAGGTGGAGACCAGCACGGTGTCGCCCGGGTCGTCCAGCTCGAACTCGTCGATGCAGAGCAGCCGGTGGCCGGAGAGGGTCTGCACGGCCTGCTGGAAGCCGAGCGCGCCTACCAGGTTGGTCAGCTCGACGAAGGTGCCGAAGGCCTTGGGGCCGGGGGCGGCATGCCAGAGCGAGGCCAGCAGGTGGGTCTTGCCGACGCCGTAGCCGCCGTCCAGGTAGACGCCGGCCGGGCCGGCGGGCGCGGGCGCCCCGCGGCGGAACCAGCCGCGCTTGGCGCCGGCCGGGGCGTTCAGGCCCGCCGCGAACTCCTCCAGCACCCGGACCGCCTCGTACTGGCTCGGCTGCGTGCTGTCCGGCAGGTAGGAGCCGAAGCTGACACCCGCGAAGCGCGGCGGCGGGACCATCTCGGCCACCAGGCGCTCGACCGGCACCACCGGTCGGCGCTCGCTCAGCGCGACCGGCTCCCCGGTGCGGGTGGGCGCTGCGGGGGCTATGGCATCGATGTGGGAGGCTGCGGGCACGGTAATAAAGCCTACGCGCCGTGGAAGACTCATTGGCATGCGCCGCCTGATCCCTACGTCACACTCCGACGCCGCCGACCCGTCCTCGCTGGAGGCGCTGGCCGAGCTCTACGGCTACCCCGAGCAAGTGAACCTGGGCCGCCCGTGGCTGCGCGCCAACATGGTCTCCGGGCTGGACGGCGCGGCCCGTCTGGACGGGCTCTCCGAAGGCCTGTCGAGTGCGGCGGACAAGCGGATCTTCGGCGTCCTGCGGGCGCTCAGCGACGTGGTGCTGGTCGGCGCCGAGACCGTACGCGCCGAGGGCTACCGCCCGGCCCGGGCCCGGGCCGACTTCGCCGCCGCCCGCAGCGCGGCCGGCCAGGCACCCGCACCGGCCATCGCCGTGGTCACCCGCAGCCTGGATCTCGACCTGACCGCCCCGCTCTTCACCGAGCCGCTGGTGCGCACCGTGGTGATCACCACCGAGGACTCCCCCGCCGACGCCCGCCGCGCGGTCGCCGAGCGCGCCGACCTGATCGTGGCCGGCCGCGGCTCGGTCGACCTGCCGCAGGCGCTGGCCGCGCTCACCGCGCGCGGCTGGACCAGGCAGCTCACCGAGGGCGGCCCGCGGCTGCTCGGGCAGCTGACCGCGGACGGCCTGCTGGACGAGCTCTGCCTGTCGCTGGCCCCGCTGCTGACCGGCGGCGACGCGCCGCGCATCCTGCAGGGTGTCCGAATGGCAGACGCGCAGCGGATGGGGCTGGTCTCATTGCTTGAGCAGAAAGGTTTCCTCTTCGCCCGCTACTGCCGTACCCCCGAGTAGGCCGCGAAGGCGCCCCCGGCGTCAGCGGACCGTTCCCGTGATCACTCCCACGTGGCCCGTGTGCCGTGTGCGCCGCGTGAGGAAAGCTTCCTCCGGGCACTATGGGAGGGGACACCGGACCCCGGGGGCCTGCAACACGGAAGGGACTCTTGTGTTCAAGACCGTACTGATGATCGAAAAGGCACTCTCCGAGGCCGACGTGGAGCTGGTCACCACCCTGCACGGCGAGGAGAAGGTCTCCTTCGTCGTGCTGATGCAACCCCGCGGCAAGCAGGACGAGTTGCTGCGCGCCCTGGACGACGTGGCCCTCGGGCACCTCGACAAGGCGGTGCACGAGCACGACGAGGCCAACGGCCCCGCCGTCGCCGAGGAGTCACTCCAGCACAGCCTGCGCCACCTGCGCGAGAGCGGTGCCGAGGCGGTCGGCCAGGTCGTCCAGCGGGACCCGCTCGACACCCTGCGGGCGGTGGTCGAGGAGACCGGTGCCGACGAGGTGCTGGTCCTCACCGCGCCGCACTTCGTCGAGGAGCTCTTCCACCGCGACTGGGCCTCCAAGGCCCGACACAAGGTCGGGGTCCCGGTACTGAAGCTCTTCGCCAGCGAGGCCTGAGCGCGCAGCGTTCCCCCCGCCGAGTGGTGCAGAATCGTCCTTGCGGCCGGACCGGCCATCACCGGCCAGCACCGCCCGCGAGGACGATTCCCTCTTTCTTTACGGAGAGCTCCCTTGAACGACGCCGCCCACGACCTGCACGCCCCGCACTTCATCGGCATCGGCGGGGCCGGCATGTCCGGCCTGGCGAAGATCCTCGCGGTGCGCGGCGCGAAGGTCTCCGGGAGCGACTCCAAGGAGTCCCAGACCGTCCTGGCGCTGCGCGAGCTGGGCGCGGCCGTCCAGGTCGGCCACGCCGCCGAGAACGTGCCGGACGGCGCCAGCAGCATCGTCGTCTCCAGCGCCATCCGCGAGGACAACCCCGAGCTGGCCGCCGCCCGCGAGCGCGGCATCCCGGTGGTGCACCGCTCCGACGCGCTCGCCGCGCTGATGGGCGGCCGCCGCGCGCTGGCGGTGGCCGGCACGCACGGCAAGACCACCACCACCAGCATGCTCGCGGTCAGCCTCGCCGCACTGGGCCTCGACCCCTCGTACGCGATCGGCGGCGACCTCGACGCGCCGGGCAGCAACGCCCACCACGGCGTCGGCGAGATCTTCGTGGCGGAGGCGGACGAGAGCGACCGCAGCTTCCACAAGTACGCGCCCGAGGTCGCGATCATCCTCAATGTGGAGCTGGACCACCACGCGAACTACGCCTCGATGGACGAGATCCACGAGTCCTTCGAGACCTTCGTCGGCCGGATCCAGAGCGGCGGCACGCTGGTCGTCTCCGCCGACCACCCCGGCGCCCGCGAGCTGACCGCCAAGGTCACCGGGCGCCCGGACCTGCGCGTCGTCACCGTCGGCGCCGCCGAGGACGCCACCCTGCGGGTGCTCTCGGTCACCGCGCGCGGGATGACCAGCGAGGTCGTGGTCCTGCTGGACGGCGCCGAGCTGGCCTTCACCGTCTCCGTGCCCGGGCGGCACTACGCGCACAACGCGGTCTCCGCGCTGGCCGCCGGCATCGCCCTGGGCGTGCCGGCCGAGCAGCTGGCGAAGGCGCTGGGCAGCTACACCGGCGTGCGGCGCCGACTGCAGCTCAAGGGCGAGGCGGGCGGCGTCCAGGTGATCGACTCCTACGCCCACCACCCGACCGAGATGGCCGCCGACCTGGAGGCGATCCGGGAGGCGGCCGGCGGCAGCCGGGTGCTGGTGGTCTTCCAGCCGCACCTGTTCAGCCGGACCCAGCAGCTCGCCGAGGAGATGGGCCAGGCCCTGGCGCTGGCCGACGCCTCGGTGGTGCTCGACATCTACCCCGCCCGCGAGGACCCGATCCCCGGTGTGACCAGCGCGCTGATCGTCGACGCCGCGCAGCGCGCCGGGGCCGAGGTGGCCGCCGAGCACGACTTCGCCGCCGCCCCCGCCCGGCTGGCGGCACTGGCCCGGCCCGGCGACCTGGTGCTGACCATGGGCGCGGGGGACGTCACCGACCTCGGCCCGGAAATTCTGGGGCAGCTCGCGGGCGTTGCGGTCTGAGAGAGGGAGGACCGCAATGAGCTACGAGATCGAGAAGACCGACGCCGAGTGGCGCGCCCAGCTGAGCCCGCAGGAGTACAAGGTGCTCCGGCAGGCCGGCACGGAGGCCCCGTTCGTCGGCGAGTACACCGACACCAAGACGGTGGGGGTGTACAGCTGCCGGGCCTGCGGGAGCGAGCTGTTCAGCTCGGAGACCAAGTTCGACAGCCACTGCGGCTGGCCGTCCTACTACGCCCCGCTGGCCGAGGACCGGGTCGAGTACATCGAGGACAGCACGCTCGGCATGCGCCGGGTGGAGGTCCGCTGCGCCAACTGCGGCGGCCACCTGGGCCATGTCTTCGAGGGTGAGGGCTACGGCACCCCGACCGACCAGCGGTACTGCATCAACAGCATCTCACTGACCCTGCGCCCGGCCGAGACCGACTGAGACCGACTGAGCGGCACCCCTGCCGGGGTGCCGCTCCCGGCCATCGCCTGCGAGGCCGCGTCCGCGTCACGGCCATCATGATCTGGGCCCGCAGACGGCCAAGGAGACGGACCAGTCAGACTTGCTGGAGATGGCCGACTTCATGGGCCTCGCGCAGGAGACTGATGGTCTCCGTGCGGACATGCGAACGGAGGCCGTCGCCGGTCACGCGGTCTGACCGCCGGTCGCCAGTGAGCGGGTGGTGACGTACTCCAGCCGTTTGGCGAAGACCTGGCGGGCATCAGGAGTAACGGTCCGCAGCGCGACCGCTGCGGTGAACATGACGTCGCACAGCTCCGCTTGGACGTCCTCCCACGTGTGTGTGATCCCCTTGCGGGGGTTCTGGCCGAGGACACCGGTGAGGGCTTGCGCGGTCTCGCCGACTTCTTCCGAGAGCTTCATGATCCGCATGATCTTCTCGGTCTGCTCGGGTAGCGTGCGGGCGTCGTCGAGCCACGTGACGAGTCGCTCGATGGTGTCCCACAGTTGGTCGGTTTCCAGATCGGTCGTGGGGTCGGTCATGAGGGTTGCTCCGTTCCTCGGGAAGGGTGACTCGGACGCTACCGGTGCGTGGTGGCAACGAAGCCCGCGATCCGGTCAGCGGCATCCGATGGGGTGATCTGTGCGACGTCGAGCGCAAGGACGGGGACGCCCAGCTTGTCGAGCGTGGCGGACGCCTCGCGGTAGAGGGTGAGTTCGCGGGCGGGGATGTCGGGGTCGCGCTCGAAGCGGTGGTGTGCACCGCGCTTCGCGATGCGCGCGGTGATGGTCTCCGGCGGGGCGGTGAGGATCACTGCCAGGTCAGGCAGGTCGACGGCGGCGTGCAGGGCGAGGATGAAGTCGGCGGGGACACCGTCGAGCCGCTGGAGGACCAGCGAGGAGCCGAGGTAGCGGTCACACACCACGGTGGTCCCGGCGGCGAGAAGAGGGCGGATCTCGTGCTGGAGATGGTCGTAGCGGTCGGCGACGACCAGACAGGCGAGGGCGTAGCCGCTCACCTGGTCGGCGACGGACCGAGTGAAGGCCCCCACCGGGCGGCCGGACGGCTCGGCGGTGGCGTGGACCGGGCGGTCATCGGCGCTGAGGCGGTCGGCGAGGGCCTTGACGAGGGTGGACTTGCCGATGCCGCCGGGGCCGTCGATGGTGACGAACAGGCCGCTCATGCTGGCACCCCCGTGCGCTCGTGCTGCTGGCGGGCGAGCGCGGCGAGGTGGCGCCGGACCTCGGGCAGCGGGGTGCCGCCGAACTGGATGCCCACGGAAAAGTTGAACTCGTCGCGCTGGCGCATCGACTCGTTCGCGCCGTGCTCGGTCAGGTCCACGTCGCTGTAGTCCATCATCGCGGCCGGGTCGTGGCCGGCCTTCACGAGCTGGGCCCAGACGGGGCTGCCGGGGTAGGGACGAAACTCGAACACGGAGGCGCGGAAACCGCCGGGCAGGTGATCGTCCAGGTCCCACAGCCGGCGGATGTGCGCGAGGGTGGCTGCCAGATCGTCGGGCTGCTCGTCGGGATAGCCGAGGATGAAGTAGCCCTTCACACCGATCCCGCGCTCCATCAGGCGGCGGGTGACGCTCAGGGTCATGTCGGCGGTGATCCGCTTGTCCATCGCCTTCAGGATCCGGTCCGACCCCGACTCGATACCGAGGGCCACCTCCCGCAGGCCGTTGGCGGCAAGGGTGTCCAGCACGCCATCAGAAGCGTGGTCCAGGACGTTGATGCGGCCGGTGGCGTCCCACACGTAGCGCTCGCCGATCTTCTCGCGGGTGAACGCGGCCATGGCGGGTTGGATGATGCGGGCAGCTCCGAGGAACAGGTCATCCACAAACCGGAACGCGGTCGCGCCGTGGTCGTCGTGGAGTTCGTCCAGCTCACCGATGATGTTGTACGGATCACGGGTGCGGATCGAGATATCCGAGTTCTGTGAGACGGCCGCGCCACAGAAGCCGCAATCGTAGGGGCAGCCGCGGGAGCCTACGATGTTGGCCTCCACCCGGCCGTCGTCGGCATGGTGAGGGTCCTGAGGGAGGAACCGACGGTCCACGTACGGCAGGGCGTTGATGTCGGGGGCAGTCCACAGACCAGCCTGCTCACGGGGGCAGATGCCCACGCCGTGAGTACCCAAGAGGTGGTCTCGCCACATCACGTTCGGCAGCTCGCTGCGCCGCTTGTCGTCCTCCAGGAGCGCGGCGACGCGGGTCTCCCCCTCCCCGATGATCAGGGCGTGCAGCCTCCGGAAGCGCGGATCGTCCAGGACCTGACGGGGCATCGCCTTGGCGTGGTGGCCGCCGACCATCAACTTGACGGCGGGGGCGAGGCCGTCGGCGATCCGCGCGGAAAGCTGGTAGGTCGGGGCGAGGAGGTTCATGCCGACCCACCGCGGCTGGTGCAGGTTGATGGTGCGGATGGTCTCGGCGATTCCGAGCCCGTGCGCTTCGGCGTCCAGCACACCGACGTTGAAGCCCTCCTGGGCGGCGTAGGTGGCGATGTAGCCCATGCCGAGGACCGGCAGGGTGTAGTCGTTGACGCGGGGACGGAGGGTGTAGTCCCGCAGCGGGGCGTTGACGAACAGGGCGTCGAGTCGGCGGTTCGGGTCCGCTCCGACGATCCGATCAGTGCAGCTGTGCTGGTCCTCCGTGGCGCTGAGTGCTGGCATTGCTCCCCCAAGCGAGAGTCAGAAGAGTCAGGGCGTGAAGCTGTCGGCTGTTGTCAGCGCTCGCGGTCCAGGCGGCGGCGAACGCCTTGTCAGTAGCGGGCCACGTAGCACCAGGAGCGGCACGGTCGGCCCAGGTCCGGACGGCGAGGTCGCCGTGCGGGTAGATCGAGAAGTCCCCGGTGAAGTCGCTGGCGGCTGCGGCGGCGGTCCACGGGCCGATGCGCGGAACGGCGTCGAGGGCGTTGGCGAGGGCGGTCGGGTCCAGCGCTGACCAGGCGTCGGCGTGCTCGAGGTAGGCGGTCGCGGTGGCGAGGAGCGCGGTGCGGTGGAACAGCGCGCCGACCGTCTTGAACTCGGCCTCATCCAGGGTGAGTACGGTCTGCGGGTCGGGAGCGACGGTGAGCGTGCCGGCCTCGGTGACGTACGTGCGGCCGTATGTGGCGCACCAGCGGCGGTAGAGGATGCGGGCCTGGCCGGCGCGCACGACCTGTCGCAGGATCGCCGTGGTGACGGCGTCCCACAGGGAGGGGTTCGCCAGCCGCTGGACGATGCCGAGCTCGGCGAGCGCGGCGGTGAGTTCGGGGTTCGCCCGGGGCGGGAGCTGATCGGCGGTCACCTCCGTGACGTGGGGCTTGCTCTCCTCACTGCCGTCGATACACGACACGGCCAGGCCGTTGTCCGTCCACCGGGCGAGCCACACGCCGGACAGCGACGCCATCAGGCGGGTGTGCGAGCCGTCGGGCTGCTGCTGCCACGCCGGGTGGTCGGTGACGAGTGCGGTGGGTGCCATGGGTCTTCTCCTGCGTCTCGGGGTGTCCGGAGCAAGGATCGTACGGACGATGCGAGGTGCTGCAGTGGCGGTTCATGGAGTTCCGGCCAGCTGGTGGGCAGCACGAGCCTGGGTGGCGTGGGTGAGAACCGCGAGCCGGTTGCTGGTGGTCGCCTGGTCGCGTGCGATCTCGAACCAGGTCACTTTGCCGGCGCTGATTGGCCGCCATCCCCAGGCAACGGCCAGCTCCTGGACCAGTTGCAAGCCGCGCCCGGTGGTCATCGTGTCGCTGGGGGCCGTGAGTTCGGGCACCTTGAGACTGTTGTCCGTGACCTCGACGCGCACCCGCTCACCGGTCCACGACACGGCGACCCTGCAGCGCTGGCCGCTGTGCTTGATCGCGTTGCCGATCACCTCGGAGGCGCACAGTTCCAGGTCGTCCACGGCGTCCGCCGACAGCGGCAGCCCCCATTCGGCGACGATGCCCGCGAGGAGGTGACGCGCGGCGCGCACGTGCTCAGGTTCGGGGTCGACAGCCCACTCGTATGGGACCGGGAAGGACGCGGTCATCATGCCTCCCCCATGGCAGCGTCGGCGTACAGGCGGGAGGGCGGGGCGAGGAGGTCGGCATCCGTCAGATCCGAGGTGTCGATGCAGAGGGCGACCGGGATACGGCCGTTGCGGAGACGATGGTCGTTCGACATACAGACAACTGTCACCAATTGATCACGGTTGGTGAATACACGGGGCGTCGTAGTTGCCGAAGTCGCCGAGCCTCGGATACCGCGCACGGTGGTACGCCAGGGATAGCGGCACCCCCGGCTACTACGCTCCGTGATAGCCGCCGACGGCTCCCGCCAGAACCACCATGTCTCGTGGTACCAGCAGCGACTCAGCCGATGACAAGCGGGACACCCGCCAGCGCCGCGACGCTGCGAGCCTTCGAGAGTGAAACGTCCGCCAGCCGGTTGACGATCACCCCCGGCAACGCCTGATGCCGAACCCATGCCGGTGCGATCTCGCAGGCGGCTCTCAACTCGTCGGCGGCGGTGTCCCACTGCCGGGTCTCGGTACGGGTGATCGCGATGTCCAGGCGGAACCGGGCCCGAGTGGACAGCGGAAGCGCCGGGTCGAGGTACGTCGTGTCGATCAGCTTCATGGCCGACCCGGTGTCACCCAGTGCGACTGCAACCGACATGGCCTGCGTGGCGGCGTAGGACGGCCCGAACGGCTGGGCCTGCTGACCGCGAGCGTGCTCTCGCCCTATCCGCGCGGCCACAGCGTGCGCCTGGCTCAGGTAGTCGTGCGCCGTGTCCGCGTCGGCACCGCCCCGGGAGGCGGCGACCGCGGCGTTCGTCACCAGTTGCCCGTAGACGCTGAGGCGGTCCGGGTCGCTGTCCGACATCCGCGGTTCGATCGCGGCCGCAGCCCGCTCGGCGACCTGAACGCCCTTGGCAGTGTGGCCGTCCCGCAGGTAGATCCACGACAGCGACGCAGTGAGGTGCGCGACCCGCAGGTCATCCCCCGCGTGTTCGGCAGTCTGCCGACCGGCGGTGATGGCCGCGTATCCGAGGTCCCGTGCCCCGAGGAGGTTGGCCATGACCGCGGCGGTCTGGAAGGCGTCGGCGAGCACGCCGGCGACGGCCTCGCGCCGGTCGTGCGCGGTGGCGTCGTACAACGCGCGGGCCTCGGGCAGCAGCACGGAAAGCATCGCCCCGAGTTCCACGTACCGCCCTTGCCAGAATGCCCGGTCCGCGCGGCGGACAGCGTCCTGGAGATCCTCGAGCGCCGGAGGCTCTCCGTCCGTGACAATTCCCATGGCGGTGTCATGGACGACCGCAGACACAGCCAGCAGAGCTGACCGCTCGTCAAGTTCCATTCCGCGACGAGGCGACTGCTGACCCAGCAGGACTGACACGTCCGTGCCGAGGGCCGAGGCCAACCGCATGAGGGAAGGGAGCGACAGGTTCCCGCCCTGTTCCGCTTTGCGAATCGTCCCAACCGAAAGGCCCGATGCCGTCGCCAGCTGCTCCTGGGTCACGGCCCTTCCGCGGAGCATCTTGATTCGGTCGGCAGTGGTGCGCTCCGCCTATAGGGTCATGGCTGACTCCGTCCCGGATGAGTGGCCTCGTCCGGGACGGTACCCCCATAAGGGAGCGACAGGCAGCGGAACGGGACGACTTCGTTCGCAAGTTGACGATGCAGCGGTCTCCGTCTCAACGGTCCGTCAGACCGTCACAACGGCGATCCCCAGCAGCGCCGCGATCCGGTCGACGGTCTCCGGCTGCCCGTCGGCGAGCACTGTGGTGATGCCGAGCGCTTCGGCGGGCGGCAGGTTCGCCGGGTGGTCGTCAACGAACACGCATGCTTCCCCCGGCAAGCCCATGCGGTCCAGCACCAACTGGTAGATCGCCGGGTCGGGTTTGGCGATCCCCTCACATTCGGAGACCACCGTGACATCGAACAACGGCCATACCCCACAAGCCTCGTAGGGGTCGTACGGATCCAGGCCGAAGGAGTTGGAGAGCATCGCGACGGCGTACCCGGCAGCGCGGGCGGCCTTCGCCAGCTCCACCATGCCCTCGGCCGGCCGGACCCCGGCCCAGGCACGGCCCATCAGGTTCTCGTGGTCGGCAACACCGAGGATCGGGGCGGTCCGCCGGTTCCACTCGGCTTGGCTCATAACCCCGCGCTCCAGGTCCGCGTACCAGCGTCGCACTACGGGGTGAGTATTGAGGGTCCGCCGCCATGCCTCGGCGTCCAGGCCCTGACTGACACACCACTCGCGGTGCACGGCCAGGGCGTCCGTTGTCAGCACGCCCGCGAAGTCGAGGATCAGTCCGCGGTAGGTGCTCGGAGGAGTGCCGTTGTTGGAAGTGCCGGCCATCATGGGTTCCTTCCCGCTCTCTCGCTGTATCGAGAAGGTACTCGCCCATCGGGGGCGGTTGCGCTCGTCCGACGGGACCGTGCGAGAGGAGGTGTCGCTGGAGTCGCTGACCTCCGCGTTCAGCGCTTGCGGGTGCGGCCGGGGTGGGCGCGGAGCTGGGCGTCGAGGTCCTCGCGCGCGATGCGTTCGGCGTACAGGGTGGGTCGCAGCCCGTCGACGGTGAAGGAGAGGAAGAGCCCGGGGGCCAGGAAGGCCACGCAGAAGAGGTAGAGCGGCAGCGGCAGGCCGAACAGGTTGGCGATCAGCTTGCGCGGGTGGCGCCGCAGGCGGGCGAACGGGAGTCCGCCGCCGAAGAGGGCCATCCGCAGGCCCCCGGCGGTGGCGAGCACGCCGAAGACGGCGACGCCCCACCAGATCGCCCCGAAGTGCGTGGTGTTGGGGTCGTCCACGAGGATCAGCTTGTACATGAGCAGCTGCACCGCGACGATCGCCACCGCCACGGCCAGGTAGAGCGTGCGAGCCGTCCAGTAGCCCCAGCGGCGCTCGTACCAGGTGGTCCCGAAGACGGGGATCGAGAACGCCGTGACTCCGGCGGGGAGTTGGGGCAGCTGGACGCGTGCCCAGTCCGGCGGGTTGTTCCGGTCGCGCTTGAACATGTGGGGTGGTCCTTGCGTGGAGGCGTCAGAAGATGCTGTGCCAGAGCTTCTTGCCCAGGCCCGCGATGTCCGATCCGGTCTTGGTGACACTGTGGCCGATGCCGTCGCCGATGCCGCCCAGGACGCCGTCCTTGTGGATGTCCTCGTCCCAGTGCTCGTGGAAGAGGTTCGAGGTCAGGTCGCCGACGCCGACGCAGATCACGCCGCCGGCCACCGCACCGACCGCCACGCCGGCGACGGTGGCGCCGGCGAAGCTGCCCGCCGCCACCAGGCCGCCGATGGCGGTGCCGGCCACCGCGCCGACCGCGAGGCTGCCGACGTTGGACAGGGCGTTCTCCGGAACGGCCTCGTACCAGGGCATGCCCTTCTGCATGTCGTCCTCGGCCCCCAGGTAGGTGCCGGCGCCGGCGGCCAGCGCGTCCAGGACGGGGATGTCGCCCACGAACTTGACGCTCTTCTGGACGAAGTCGAGTTCGGCCGAGGAGCGGGCCTCGACGCCCAGCAGGGACATCGCCGACGACAGCCGGACGTCCAGCGCCTTCGAGAGCGGGCTGTGGCTCTCCAGCTTCTCGGCCGCCGTCAGGTCGGTCTGCGCACTCGCCAGCTTCAGACGCGCGTCGTGCAGCGCGTCCTTGGCGTCCTGGGGCATCGCGACGTTCGGGTTGGGGCGGGCGTTCTTCGCCTTGGTCCAGGCGTCCTTGGCGGCGGCCGCGTCCTTCTTCAGCTTCTCGGACTGCTCGTTGACCGTCTTGCTGTAGGCGGACGGGACGCCCCACAGGCCGCGCAGGTAGTCGCCGACAGTGACCTTGTCGCCGGTGCCCATCGGGTCGCCGGCCGTGCCGGGCGGCGCGATCTGCTGGTAGATCTGCTGCAGTTGGGTGGCCGCGTCGACCCGGGCGTCCTCGGCGAGCTGCAGGCTCTGGGTCCAGGTGGTCGCGTACTCGGTCGCGACGGCGGAGCCGGCCGAGGCCGGCGGCCTGCCGTCGGCGCCGATGGCCACGCCGGCCTTGCGGGCGAGGCCAGCGGCCTCCTCCAGGGCCGACTCGATCGAGGCGAGGTTGACGGCCAGCGCGTCGATCACGTCGCCGGCCGAGGAGATCACGCCCTCCAGCGCCTTGATCGCCAACGAGTCGGTGCCCCAGGCCGTTTGGAACGCTGACGCCGCGTCGCCCGACCACCCGGCGTCATGGACGATCTTGTTCACGCTGCTGTCCAGGAAGGTGACGGCCTCGTCCATCGCCGGCAGGTAGCCGTAGAGCGTCCCCGCGAGAGCGGAGAGGCCGTGGATGTCGCCCCCCACCCAGGTGTCGGCGAATCCCGCCAGCGCCGACGGCGTCTTGCCAGCCATACCCCGTCCCCGCCTACTTGCTTTTGGTGATCTTGCTCGGGTCGATCAGGTCGTCATAGAGCTCCCGCATCGACACCTCGCACTTCTGGTAGTTGTCGTGCGCCGTCTGGAGCTGGTCACCGTAGTTGCCGACGGCGCCCGCGACGGCGAGGTGCAGACCGCCGAGCGCCTCCAGCACGCAACCCATCATGTCGTTGACGGCCTCGCTCCCCCCGTCGGGGCGGGGCGGACCGTCGGTCGGGACGATCGCGGCGAATGCCTTCGCCTCCCGGTGGAAGGTGTCGGCCGCGCCCTTCAAGTCGTCCAGGATCACGGTGTACTGGCCGCTCATCGCAGCTCCTCCTGATACCGGGCCAGCTCCGCCGCGCTCCAGCGCCAGGCGTCCTCGGCTATCGTCGGGTCGAGCTGCAGCTGGGTCACGCCCGCCGCGCACATCACCGCGCGCGCCGCCCGCAGCGGGACCTGTGCCCACGGCTGGGCAGGCCCGAACGCGTCCACCAGCCGCTCCAGCGTGCTGAAGACCGGCAGCGCCTGGGACCCGTCGGGGTTGCGCCGGATCTCGTAGAGGAGTTCGCGGCGCCCGTCGCGCACGATCGGACGGGCCGGCGCGTACACGAGACCGGGCAGCACCGGACCAAGCACCGGATCGGGATTCATCGTCCAAAGAGTAGTCACGCATCCTGGGAGTCCGGTTTCGAGAGCATCACGGCGATGTCGCCGTCCTGTACCAGGAGCCCCGAACCCCGAACCGCCGCTGAGGAAATCTCGCTCCGAGGTGTCACCGGATCCTTGGGCCGAACCGTCTTGGAGGGCAGAACCCCGCATCACCGCGGGTCCGCCGGCCGGCGCTCGATTCCACACCACCGAGGAATGAGTCAGCAATGAATGACTTCCGCACAGACCTGGGCGACGAGCTGTCGATGCTCAGCGCGCCGCCGCTGGGCGACATCGTCGGGGCTGCCGCTCGCGACGGACGCCGGACCCGTCGGGTCCGCGGGTTCGGCGCGGCCGTCGGGTCGGCGCTCGCGCTGACCGCAGTGGTCGCGCTGGCCGGCGGCGCGCTGGGCAGCACCGGCCAGCACACGGCGGAGCTGAGCGCGGCGGCCGGACCGGCCGCCCCGGTCTCTGCTCCGGGCTCTGCCCCGGTGCCCGCTCCGGCCTCCCCCAGCACGACGCCGGTTACCTCCCCGGCGCCCGCCGCCGGCCTGGTGCCCACCAACGGCAAGGTGGTGCTCGCCGCCGTGCTGAAGGCCCTCCCCGCAGGCGTCAAGACCAGCAACTACGCGGTCGACAACGCCGGCAAGATCGGCCGGACGGTCCACCAGGACATGGCGCAGACCTACGTCACCACCGCTGCCGGCACCGGGATGGTCCGGGTCTTCCTCAGCCCCGCCGTGCCGGGCGAGAAGGCCTCGCCGTGCAAGGCGCCGGACCAGTGCTTCAAGGACGCCAAGGGCGAGCAGGTCTACGTCAGCCACGTCGCGGACAACCCGGTCCAGAACACCCTGGTGACGGTCGCGCACGCCGACGGCAGCAGCGTCATGGTCCAGCTGAGCTCCGTGCTGGCCTGGAACGGCACCACGAACCCCGCGGGCATCGTGGCGCTGACGGTCGACCAGGCCGCTGCGGTGGCCAGTGACCCGGCGCTGAGCACGAACGTGGACCCGGCAGCCGTCGCGGCCGCGGCCGCCCAGTTCCCGTCCGTGCCCTTGCTCGGAAACTGACCCACCAGTAGCACCACGACTGCGGCCCCGATCCCGGGGCCGCAGTTTCAGCCGTTGTCCAACAGCACCACACCGCCGGATCGGGGAGCCACTCGTGCGCCATGAAGCAGAATTCACCGCCTTCGCCGAGGGAGGCGCGACACGCCTGCGGCAGATCGCCTATCTGATGTGCCGGGACTGGCACTTGGCGCAGGACCTCACGCAGACCACGCTCACCAAGATGTACGTCGCCTGGCCGCGGATAACCCGCCGGGACAGCGACCCGTTCGTCTACGCCCGCAAGGTGCTGCTCAACACCCTGCTCGACCACAAGCGTCTGCGCAGCACCGGCGAGGTGGCGACGGACCAGCTGCCGGAGCGCCCCGACACCCCGGACGCCACCGCGGTCCGGCTGACCCTGCTGGAGGCGCTGGCCACCCTCCCGAACCGGGACCGGGCGATCCTGCTGCTGCGCCACTGGGAGGACCACAGCGTGGAGACCACCGCTGAGATCCTCGGGATCAGCACCTCGGTGGTGAAGACCCAGAGCATGCGGGCGCTCGCCGTGCTCCGCGCCCACCTGGGCGAGGACCGCGCGCTGCTGTTCAGCTGACGGTCACGATTCGGTATCGCGGCACCGGTTTACGCTCCGAGCCCGGCCCGGCGGTCTACAACAAGCCCATGTGGCTCGTCTTTCTCGTCCCGGCCTGTGTCGTCGCCGTCTTCTCCTGCCTCCGCCTGATCCGTGCCGCCGCAACGGCCGACGCGCTGGCCGGGCTGGAGCCGGAGGAACCCGCCGAGGCCGTCGGGATCGGGCTCTACGAGACGGCGTACCTGGCCGGCGGACCCGAGCGGGTGGTGGACCTGGCGCTGGTCCTGATGAGCGGCCGCGGCAGGCTGCACCTGGCGCACACCGGCTGGACGACCGTGGTGGACCCGCAGGGCCGCAGCCGGCTGGAGCGGGCGCTGATCAGCGAGGTCGGCCCCGAGGGGCAGTGCCTGACGGCCGAGCTGCGGGCGAACCTGGCCGAGCACCGCACGGTGCAGGAGATCGGCAACCGGCTGGCTCTGGCAGGACTGGCCACCCCGGCCGCGATCCGCGAGAACACCGTGCTGGCACTGCGCCAGGTCCGCCAGGCGCTGCTGCTCTCGCTGGTGCTGATGGCCGCGGCGATGTCGCTGGCCACGCCCGTCGGTGGCGACGCGACGGCGTCCGCGCTGGCCTGGTTCTCGCTGCCGCTGGTGCTCACCACGGGGACGCTGCTGATGGCCCGGGTGGACATCCAGCCGTACACCCGCTGGGCGGCGCCGGCCGGGCAGGAGGTGCTGGAGGCGGTCCGGCTCCCGCACCGCCTGAGCGGCCCGGGGGCCACCGCGCAGGACGAGAAGCGGCTGCTCACGGCGGTGGCGATGGGCGGCCCCGACGCCGTGCCGGACGCCCGGCTGCGGGCGGCACTGCGCCCGCTGCGGCGCTGAGGACGCAGCGGGCGCGGTGGGTCAGACCAGGCCGTTCAGCAGCTCGGCGACCGGCTTGCGGCGCCCGGTGAAGAAGGGCACCTCCTCGCGCACGTGCAGGCGCGCCCGGGAGGGCCGCAGGTCGCGCATCAGGTCGACGATCCGGTGCAGCTCGTCCGCCTCGAAGGCGAGCAGCCACTCGTAGTCGCCCAGCGCGAAGGAGGCGACGGTGTTGGCCCGGACGTCCGGGTAGCCGCGCGCCATCTTGCCGTGCTCGGCGAGCATGCCCCGGCGCTCCTCGTCGGGCAGCAGGTACCACTCGTAGGACCGGACGAACGGGTACACGCAGACGTACTCGCGGGCCTGCTCGTCGGCCAGGAAGGCCGGGATGTGCGACTTGTTGAACTCGGCCGGGCGGTGCAGCGCCATGTTCGACCAGACCGGCTCCAGCAGGCGGCCGAGGCCGGTGCGGCGGAAGCGGTTGTACGCCTCCTGCAGGTCGTCGGAGCTCTCGGCGTGCCACCAGACCATCAGGTCCGCGTCGGCCCGCAGCGCCGAGACGTCGTAGGTGCCGCGCACCGTGACGTCCTTGGCGTCCAGCTGCGCGAACAGCTCGTCGACCTCGGCGGCGAGCGCGGTGCGGTCCTCGGGCAGCTCGCCCTTGAGCTTGAACACCGACCACATGGTGTAGCGGATGACCTGGTTGAGGTCCCGGGCCTTCTTCTTCGTCGCCTGCTCAGCGGTCTCAGTCATGCGCTCATTCTTCCTTCCGGGTCGGCTGCCCCGGCCAGCGGGGTCAACAGGTCGTTGACAGCGCGGCGGGCACTGGCGACGCAGGCCGCGATGCCCACGCCGTCGTAGGCGGCGCCGGCCAGTGCGAGGCCGCCGACCCGGGCCGCCTGCGCGCGGATCCGGGCCACCTTGGCCGGGTGGCCCACCGGGTACTGCGGCAGGCCGTCGGTCCAGCGGGTGACGGCGCTGTCGTACGGCGTGGCGCGCAGCCCGACGGCCTCCCGCAGGTCGGCCAGCGAGCGGGCCACCAGCTCCTCGTCCGGCAGTTGCAGGGCCTGCTCCTCGCGGAAGCGGCCGAGCGAGGTGCGCAGCAGGAAGCTGTCCGGTGCCGAACGCTCCAGCCAGCCCCATTTGTTGGAGGAGAAGGTGGCGGCCTTGATCGCCCGGCCGTCCACCGGCGGGACCAGGAAGCCGCTGCCGCTGGGCGGCTCGGGCAGGTCGGCGCGGCGGAAGGCGAGCGTGACCAGGGCCATGCTCGCGTAGTCGACGCCGGCCAGTTCGGCGGCGGCGCCCGGCGCGCTGTCGGCCAGCAGCCGGGCCGCGACGGGCGCGGGGACGGCGAGCAGCACCGCGTCGGGGGTGAGGGTCCCGGTCGCGGTGACGACCTGCCAGCCCTCGGGGGTGCGGCGCAGCTCCTGGACGGCCGCGCGGGTGCGCAGCTCGGCGCCGGCCCGCGCGCAGGCGGCGGCGAGCGCGGGCGGCAGGGTGCCGATGCCGCCGCGCAGGCCCTGGAAGACCGGCCCGGTCGCGGTGGAGCGGCTGACCAGCTCGCGCACCCCGTCGACCAGCGAACCGCCGCGCTGGGCGATCGGCAGCAGGGCCGGGATGGCGGCGCGCAGCGAGAGCTGGTCCGCGTGGCCGGCGTAGACGCCGCCGAGCAGCGGCTCGACCAGGCGGTCCAGCACCTCGCGGCCGAGCCGGGCCTCGATGTAGGCGCCGATCGCGATGTCCTCGCCGACCTCGATCGGCTCCTCGTGACCGGCCCGCCGCAGGCCCGCCGCGGAGATCACCCCGGAGGCGGCGAGCGCCTCCAGGTCCCCGGGCACGCCCATCAGCTGTCCGGCGGGCAGCGGACGCAGCGCGTCGCGGCTCCAGACGGCGGCCTTGGCGGTGGTCGGCGGCTCCAGGACGTCGGCCAGGCCGACGTCCCGCGCGAGGTCGACGGCCTCGGGGCGGCGGGCCAGCACCGACTCGGCGCCGAGGTCCACCCGCACCCCGCCCACCTCGCCGGACAGCAGCTTGCCGCCGAGGCGGTCCCCCGCCTCCAGCAGGGTGACGGCGGCCCGGGCCGGGCCGCCGGCCGCGCCACTGAGGAAGGCGGCGGCGGCCAGGCCCGCGATGCCGCCGCCGATCACGACGATCTGCGGTAGTGGCTGCGTCATGTCAGCGGGCGCTGGCCTCGTGCACGAAGGCGACCAGGCGGCTGAGCGCGTCCGGGTCCATGCTCGGCAGCACGCCGTGGCCGAGGTTGAAGATATGGCCGCTGGGACCGATCGCGGAGGCCGCGTGCAGCACCTCGCGGGCCTTGGTCTCCACCACCGAGGTCGGCGCGAAGAGCACGGCGGGGTCGAGGTTGCCCTGCAGGGCCTTGTCCGGGCCGACCCGGCGGGCGGCCTCGTTCAGCGGCACCCGCCAGTCGACGCCGACCACGTCGGCCCCGGCCTGGCCCATCAGCCCGAGCAACTCGCCCGTCCCGACGCCGAAGTGGATGCGCGGCACGCCGTAGCCGGCGACCGCGTCGAAGACCTTGGTGCTGGCCGGCATCACCGAGCGGCGGTAGTCGTCGGGCGCCAGCGAGCCGACCCAGGAGTCGAAGAGCTGGACGGCCGAGACGCCGGCCTCGATCTGCACCTTGAGGAACCCGGCGGTGATGTCCGCGAGCCGGTCGACCAGCTCGGCCCACAGCTCGGGCTCGCCGTACATCATGGCCTTGGTGCGCTCGTGGTTCTTGGACGGGCCGCCCTCGACCAGGTAGCTGGCCAGCGTGTACGGCGCACCGGCGAAGCCGATCAGCGGGGTGCTGCCGAGCTCCGCCACCAGCAGGCCGATCGCCTCGGTGACATAGGGGACGTCGTCGGGCTCCAGCGGGCGCAGCCGCTGCAGGTCGGCGCGGGTGCGGATCGGGTCGGCGATCACCGGGCCGATGCCCGGCTTGATGTCGACGTCGATGCCGACGGCCTTGAGCGGCACGACGATGTCGCTGAAGAAGATCGCGGCGTCCACCTTGTGCCGGCGCACCGGCTGCAGGGTGATCTCCTTGACCAGCTCGGGCCGCATGCACGACTCGAGCATCGGGATGCCCTCACGGATCTTCAGGTACTCGGGCAGCGAGCGGCCGGCCTGGCGCATGAACCACACAGGGGTGTGCGGCACCGGCTCGCGCCGGCAGGCGCGCAGGAAGGCGGAGTCGTACGCGGCACCGCGCCGCGCGGGGGGCTGCTGACCGGTCTGGGCTGCGGTTGTCTCACTCACGCCGCCATCCTCCCACGGGAGTCGGGCCGCACCCGCCCCGGCCGGTCGTCGAATCCTCCAAGCCCGGTCGAGCCGCGAGAGGGGGCCGTATCGGCACAGAACGGCACAGGTCGCCGTGGGCGGGCCAAGACACAGCGCCACGCGGGCAGCAGTTCCGCGCATCGGGGCCGCCCGCCGCCTAGTCTTCGGGTCATGGCAGCGGTCGGCGGGAACCCCGCACAGAGTGGCGGGACGAGCAAGGAGTCGGCGCCGCTCGAGTTCCGCAGCGCGGTCGAGGCGCTGGCGGGAGCGCGAGTGCGCCCCGAGGTGCAGCTCTCCCCTGCCCCGGCACCGCGCCGGTTGGCCCCGTACAGCTGGGCGGTGACCGCCTCGGTGGAGATCGACGGCGAGGAGCTGGCCGACGGCCGGCTCGTCCTGCTGCACGACCCGGCCGGGCAGGAGGCCTGGAACGGCGAGTTCCGGCTGGTCACCATGGTCCGGGCCGAGCTGGAGCCGGAGATCGCCGACGACCCGATGCTCTCCGAGGTCGGCTGGGCCTGGCTGATGGACTCGCTGCAGACGCACGGCGCGGTCGCCGGGGAGCCGAGCGGCACGGTGTCGCGGTCCTCCTCGCAGTACTTCGGCGGGCTGGCCGACCGGGCCTCCTCCACCGAAATCGAACTCCGCGCCTCCTGGACGCCCTCCGACGGCCGGTTCGAGCGGCACCTGGCCGCCTGGGCGGACCTGCTCTGCCTCTGCGGCGGGCTGCCTCCGTCCGCACCCGCACCCCTGTCGCTGCCTGACGCGCCGTCACTCGGCGGAGTGGTCCCGATGCCGGCCCGCCGCCGGCCGCGCTCACACTGAAGGCTGACGGACCCGCACCTCCCGCCACCCCGGCCCGACCGGGCCGCCCCATGCGTCGCAGGCACCACACGGCGTCAACTCGCCGCCCACCGGCGATCGTTTATGCCCATTCCATGACCGACTTTGCGCGAATCGCAGGGATGTCGCATCAGTCACCTGCTCGATTTGTCCGTATTGTGACTCACTAGATAGTGATCTTTCGCTAAAGCCGGGCACGGATGTTGCCGAAGCAGTCTGTGACCCTTTCCACACGCGGAACACTCCGGCTCCTTCCCCCATCGGGGGTTCCGTCCGCCACTCCCCACAGGAGACCTGGTGTCGGTCCTTCTCGAACACCCCGCAAGCGTGGTCGCCTACCGTCCGACGAAGCCCACCGCGATGGTGGTGATCGCTGACCCGCGGGTCCGCAACACCGTCACGCGGCACCTGTGGGCCCTCGGCGTGCGCGACGTCATCGAGGTGTCCTCCATCGCCGAGGCCCGTCCTCGGGTCAGCACGCCACGCGACATCTGCGTGGCCGACGTCCACCTCCCGGACGGTTCCGGGCTCACCATCCTCGCCGAGACCCGGGCGGCGGGCTGGCCCAACGGGCTGGCGCTGTCGGCCGCCGACGACATCGGCGCGGTGCGCAGCGCGCTGGCCGGCGGCGTCAAGGGCTACGTGGTCACCGGCACCCGCACCAATGTCGCGATGCCCGGCCGCCCCGGCCTGCCGATCGGCGCGGGCGGGCTGGCCGGCCGGATGCGCCGCCCGGGGATGCCCGGCACCCCCGGCCACAGCGGCGCCCCCGGGGCCCCGGGCGCGCCCGGCACCCAGCCGACCACCTACCGGGAGCTCTCCGGGCGCGAGGTCGAGGTCCTGCGGCTGGTCGCGGAGGGCCAGTCGAACAAGGCCATCGGCGTCGCGATGGGGCTGTCCGCCCTGACCGTCAAGAGCCACCTGGCCCGGATCGCCCGCAAGCTGGGCACCGGCGACCGGGCGGGCATGGTCGCCGTCGCGCTCCGGACGGGCATCATCCACTGAGCGGCCGCGCGGCGGTCCGGAGGAACGTTTCCTCCGGACCGCCGTTGGCATTCAGGCAGGTCCACGGCTGACGATCAGGCTCCCGCCCACGAGGCTCGTCGTACCCTTGGTGAGTGACCGAAGCCATCGATGCCATCGCCGTAGAGACACAGCCGGTCCCGCTCCTCGAACCCCGGGAGGGCCTCCCTCCCGTGGTGGCGGACGAAGCGGCGCTCGCCGCCGTCGTCGCAGCCTTCGCGGCAGGCACCGGACCGGTGGCCGTCGACGCCGAGCGGGCCTCCGGGTACCGCTACGGCCAGCGCGCCTATCTGATCCAGCTGCGCCGCGCGGGGGCCGGCACCGCGCTGATCGACCCGGCCGCCTGCCCCGACCTCAGCGCGCTCGGCGAGGCCCTCGCGGACGCCGAGTGGGTGGTGCACGCCGCGTCCCAGGACCTGCCGTGCCTGGCCGAGGTCGGCATGAAGCCGCGTCAGCTCTTCGATACCGAGCTGGCCGGCCGGATCGCCGGCTTCCCCCGGGTGGGCCTGGGCCCGATGACCGAGAGCGTGCTGGGCTACACCCTGGCCAAGGAGCACTCGGCGGTGGACTGGTCCACCCGCCCGCTGCCCGAGCCCTGGCTGCGCTACGCCGCCCTGGACGTCGAGGTGCTGGTCGAGCTGCGTGACGCACTCGAACAGGAGCTGGACGGCCAGGGCAAGCTCGGCTGGGCGCTGGAGGAGTTCGCGGCGATCGCGGCCGCACCCCGACCGGCTCCCCGGGTGGACCCGTGGCGTCGCACCTCCGGCCTGCACAAGGTGCGCCGGCGCCGCCAGCTGGCCGCCGTCCGGGACCTCTGGCAGACCCGCGACAAGATCGCCCAGGAACGTGACGTCTCGCCGGGCCGGGTGCTCTCGGACGCCGCGATCGTCAGCGCCGCCCTGGCGATGCCGCTGAACGTGCCGGCCCTGCAGGCCGTCCAGGGCTTCGGCCCGCGGGTGCACCGCCGCCAGTTGGAGCAGTGGATGGCCTCGCTGGAGCGCGCCCGGGCGATCCCGGAGGCGCAGCTGCCGCCGGCCACCGCGCCGCACGAGGGCCCGCCGCCGCCGCGCGCCTGGGCCGAGAAGGACCCGGTGGCCGCCGCCCGGCTGTCCGCGGCGCGTGCCGCGGTCTCCGAGCTGGCCGAGCAGCACCACCTGCCGGCCGAGAACCTGATCACGCCCGAGCTGGTCCGCCGGGTCTCCTGGGAGCCGCCGGCCGAGGCCACCGCCGCCACCGTCGCCGGTGCGCTGCGGGCGCTGGGCGCGCGGCGCTGGCAGGTCGAGCTGGTCGCCCCCGCGATGGCCGCGGCCTTCGAGAACGCCGCGGTCGCACCGCCCGCGGCGCCGTAGCCGCCCCAGGGCCGGGACGTGGCGCGGGACACAACGCCGCGCGACCCCCGGCCCTGGGCAAGTTGGTTACCGACCAGTAGCATGGCGGTGAAGCAGTGCTGCTCGGGCTTTTCGTCGACCCGGTCGCGGCCTGCGTACCCCGTTCTGTTGGTCCCTGGGAGGAGAGCCCCCGTGCCTCGTACCGCGAGGGACGTCGTCTTCGTCGATGGCGTCCGCACCCCGTTCGGCAAGGCCGGCCCGAAGGGCATCTACCACGAGACCCGGGCGGACGACATGGTCGTCAAGTGCATCCGGGAACTCGTGCGCCGCAACCCGAACCTGCCCGTCGAGCGGATCGACGAGATCGCCATCGCGGCCACCACCCAGATCGGCGACCAGGGCCTGACCATCGGCCGTAGCGTCGGCCTGCTGGCCGGGCTGCCGAAGTCCGTTCCGGGCTACGCGATCGACCGCATGTGTGCCGGCGCGATGACCGCCGTCACCGCCACCGCCGGTGGTATCGCCTTCGGCGCGTACGACATCGTCCTCGCCGGTGGCGTCGAGCACATGGGCCGCCACCCCATGGGTGAGGGCGTCGACCCGAACCCGCGCTTCATCTCCGAGAAGATCGTCGACGAGTCGGCGCTGTTCATGGGCATGACCGCGGAGAACCTGCACGACCGGCTCCCGCACATCACCAAGGAGCGTTGCGACGCTTACGCGGTGCGCTCGCAGGAGAAGGCCGCCAAGGCGTACGCCAACGGCGACATCCAGCCCGACCTGGTGCCGATCTCGGTGCGGAACACCAACCCCGACGCCGGCGAGACCGGCTGGGGCCTGGCCACCACCGACGAGCCGATGCGCCCGGGCACCACGATGGAGAACCTGGCGGGTCTCAAGACCCCGTTCCGCGTGCACGGCAACATCACCGCCGGTAACGCGGCCGGTCTGAACGACGGCGCCACCGCCTCACTGCTCGCGGCCGAGGACGTGGCCCTGGAGCTCGGCCTGCCGATCAAGATGCGCATGGTCTCGTTCGCCTACGCGGGCGTCGAGCCCGAGGTCATGGGCATCGGCCCGGTGCCGGCGACCGAGAAGGCCCTGGCCAAGGCCGGTCTGACGATCGACGACATCCAGGCCTTCGAGATCAACGAGGCCTTCGCCGTCCAGGTGCTCTCGCTCCTGGACCACTACGGCATCGCCGACGACGACGAGCGCGTCAACCCGTACGGCGGCGCGATCGCCTACGGCCACCCGCTGGCGTCGACGGGCGTGCGCCTGATGAACCAGCTGGCCCGCCGCTTCGAGCAGCGCCCGGACATCCGGTACGGCCTGACCACCATGTGCATCGGCATGGGCATGGGCGGGACCGTCATCTGGGAGAACCCCCACTTCGAGGGTGGTAAGTGAAGATGAGCACCACTGAGCTGCTGAAGCGCGCCGCCGAGCTGTTCCCCGGCGAGGTCGTCACCACGGCCCACGTCCGCCACCTGGACCTGCCGCTGCAGGCCGGCAAGCTGGCGCTGATCACCCTGGACAACGGCTTCGACCACACCAAGCCGACCACCTTCGGCCCGGGTTCGCTGGCCAAGCTGTCCGAGGCGCTGGACCAGGTCGAGGCCGAGGCCGCCGACGGCAAGGTGGTCGCCGTGGCGATCACCGGCAAGCCGTTCATCTTCGCGGTCGGCGCCGACCTCAAGGGTGTCGAGGTGCTCAAGGAGCACAGCGACGCGCTGGCCATCGGCAAGGGCGGGCACGACGTCTTCAAGCGGATCGCCGCGCTGCCGGTGCCGACCTTCACCTTCTACAACGGCGCCGCGATGGGCGGCGGTGTCGAGGTCGGTCTGCACTGCACCTACCGCACCGTCAGCTCGGGCGTCCCGGCCTTCTCGCTGCCCGAGGTCTTCCTCGGCCTGGTTCCCGGCTGGGGCGGCTGCACCATCCTGCCGAACCTGGTCGGCCCGGCCAACGCGGTCAAGGTCATCATCGAGAACTCGATGAGCCAGAACAAGCAGCTCAAGGGCAAGGAGGTCTTCGAGCTCGGCATCGCCGACGCGATCTTCGAGCCGGCCGACTTCCTGGAGCAGTCGATCCTGTGGGCTGCCAAGGTCCTCAAGGGCGAGACCGTGGTCGAGCGCCCCGAGATCGACCGCGGCGAGAACTGGGACCAGTGCATCGCCTGGGGTCGCGCGGTCGCCGACTCCAAGGTGCACGGCGCCGCCCCGGCCGCCTACCGGGCGCTGGACATCATGGCCGCGGCGAAGGATGGAGACCTGCAGAAGGGCTTCGACGCCGAGGACGTGGCGCTGGCCGACCTGATCATGGGTGGCGAGCTGCGCGCCGGTCTGTACGCGTTCAACCTGGTGCAGCGTCGGGCCAAGAAGCCCTTCGGCGCGCCGGACAAGTCGCTGGCCCGTCCGGTCACCAAGGTCGGCGTCGTCGGCGCCGGTCTGATGGCCTCCCAGCTGGCGCTGCTCTTCGCCCGCCGTCTGGAGGTGCCGGTGGTGCTCACCGACATCGACCAGGAGCGGATCGACAAGGGCGTGGGCTACGTGCACGCCGAGATCGACAAGCTGCTCGGCAAGGGCCGGATCAACCAGGACAAGGCGAACCGCCTCAAGGGCCTGGTCAGCGGCTCGCTGGACAAGGCCGCCGGCTTCGGCGACGCGGACTTCGTGATCGAGGCCGTCTTCGAGGAGATGGGCGTCAAGCAGCAGGTCTTCGCGGACCTGGAGGCGGTCGTCTCGCCCACCTGCGTGCTCGCCACCAACACCTCCTCGCTGTCGGTCACCGAGATGGCCTCCAAGCTGGAGCACCCGGAGCGGGTCGTCGGCTTCCACTTCTTCAACCCGGTGGCGATCCTGCCGCTGCTGGAGATCGTCCGCGGCGAGCAGACCGACGACGCGTCGCTGGCCACCGCCTTCGGCGTCTCGAAGAAGCTGAAGAAGACGGCCGTGCTGGTCAAGGACGCCCCGGCGTTCGTGGTGAACCGGATCCTGACCCGCTTCATGGGTGAGATCCAGGCCATCATCGACGAGGGCACCCCGATCGAGACGGTCGAGAAGGGCGTCCTGCCGCTCGGCCTGCCGATGTCCCCGATCGTGCTGCTCGAGCTGGTCGGCCCGGCCATCGCGCAGCACGTCTCGGAGACCCTGCACCGCGCCTTCCCCGAGCGCTTCTCGGTCTCCGAGAACCTCGGCCGGGTGGTCAAGGCCGGCAAGCGCGGCTTCTACATCTGGGTCGACGGCCAGCAGGTGCTCGACCCCGAGGTGCTGGCGCTGCTGACCTTCGGCGACAGCGTGCTGACCGAGGAGCAGGTGCTGACCCGCGCGCTGGAGGCGGTGGCGCAGGAGATCGGTCTGATGCTCGACGAGGGCGTCGTCGGCGAGGCGCAGGACATCGACCTGTGCATGATCACCGGCGCCGGCTGGCCCTTCCACCTGGGCGGGATCACCCCGTACCTGGACCGGTCGGGCGTTGCCGAGCGGGTGAACGGCAAGAAGTTCCTCGCCCCCGGCCTGGCCAGCATCCCGGCCTAGTCGCGGCACTGCCGAAGGGCGGTCCTGCTCCCACCGGTGCGGGGCCGCCCTTCGGCATTTCTGGTCATCTCCTGCTATGTACAGCAAATTGGGACAAAGCGCATAATTACCGTTAGGCCAAGCACATCGGACTTGTACACCGAAGGAGGCGAGTCGTATGGCCGACGTCTCACAACATCCCGGTGACCTCTCGACGCATCCGGACATCTCCGAGATGCGGACCCGGTACGCACGCGTGATGGACGGACCGCAGGGCGTCGCAGTCGACGGGCTGGTCGTCCTCGCGGGTCTGTACCTGGCCATCTCGCCCTACGTGGTGCACTTCAGCGCCGCCAGCCATGAGCTGACGATCGTCAACCTCATCATGGGGCTCTCGATCGCCGCGCTGGGGCTCGGCCTCACCCTCGCCCCGGCCCGGATGTTCGGGCTGACCTGGGCGATGACGGCCGCAGGCGTGTTCCTGATCATCTCGCCCTGGGTCGTGACGCTGGGACACACCGCCACGCGGGGCATGATCTGGAACCAGGTCATCATCGGAGGCCTCACCTGCCTCCTCGGATTCACCGCCGCCGGAATGGTGATGGGCAACCGTCGCAAGGCCTGACCGGCAGCTTGGCCGTGGTCTACCGGCTCATTTGCGGAGCCGGTAGACCATGGTGTCTCCGTAGGCGCCGACCACCTCGTAGTGGGAGTCCAGCAGGTTCTCGATCTTCGGTACCAGGGTCGGCTGGTAGGGCGCGTTGCCGGAGTCGTCGACGACGATCTCCGGCAGTCCCTTGTCGAGCTCCTGGTCGAAGATCTGCCAGGCGTCCGTCACGCTGTACTGCTCGCCGACGTCCGCGCTGCCCTTGCCGCCGCTGAAGTTGGTCAGGAAGCCGGCCGTCAGGTAGCGGCTGGCCGGGCGGCGGTCGGAGAGCCAGTACAGCTCCGGGTGCATGCCCCAGACCAGCACGGTGTCCTTGGGGGTGCTGCGCGCGGCGACCGCGGTGGCGACCTGGGTGGTCTGGCTCATCTGCTCGCCGGGCCAGGCCACCGCCAGCACCCAGAAGGCGGCGGAGGCGACGGCGCTGTAGGCCAGCACCGGCCGCCAGCTGATCGCCGAGACCGAGACGGCGCCGACCCCGAGCAGCACCAGCGGCGGCATCAGCTGCAGGTAGTAGTGGCCGAAGAAGTGGAAGCCGACGGCGACCGCGACCACCGAGGAGAACAGCCAGATCCACAGGTCGCTGGTGGAGCCGCGGGCCTTGCCGGCCTTCGGCAGCTCACGGCCGACCCGGTAGCGCAGCCAGATCCGGCGGCCCAGCGGCAGCAGGAAGCCCAGCCCCGCGGCGGCCAGGATCGCCGAGTTGCCGAGCGCCCGGCCGATCATCTGCCACCAGGCGCCGCCGCCCAGCGAGGCGTAGTCGCCGCTGCCGGTGACCACCCAGAACAGGAAGCCCTTGGGCTTGGTGAGGATCACCGCGACGAGGGCTATCGGCACCGCGAAGCCGAACCAGATCTTGAGCAGCGCGGGACCCCAGCGCACACCGCGCAGGCGGGCGTCCTGGAACAGCATCCAGAGCACCGGCAGCATCACCGCGCCGCCGGTCTGCTTGGTCAGCGAGCAGATCGCGACCGCGATCCCGGCGGCCAGCCAGCGCCGCCGCTCGGCGTAGCGGAAGGCGGCCACCATGGCGGGCAGCATGAAGACCTCGAAGGTCGCCGCCTGGGTGTCCTCCGGGGAGAGCCCGATCGAGAGCAGCAGGTAGAGGCCGCCCGCTGCGGCGCCGGCCCGGTTGCCCCAGCGGCCGCGGGCGATCGAGGCCAGCAGGATCGCGGTCACCAGGTGGGCGACGATGGCCAGTGTGCGCAGCGGCCAGAGCGAGAGCGAGCCGAAGACCGAGAAGCAGGCCTCGTAGAGCCAGGGCAGCAGCGGCGGCTTGCGGTCCACGACGGTGTCGTAGAGCACCCCGCCGTCGGCCAGCATCCGGGCCTCACTGGCCAGGTAGCCCTCGTCCGGGCTCCAGACCGGGCGCAGGAACGAGGGGATGTGGGTGGCGACGGCCAGCATGGCCAGCACCGGGACGACTCGGGTCCAGTACCCCGTTCGGACGGCTTCGGGCAGCCTCGCGTAGAGGGCGGCCAGGCGCGTGGGGGTCGTGGAGTCGGTCGGCACGAGGGACAACCTACCCGGCGGAACCGACGCGAGTGTCGCCGGTCCCGCCTTTGGTAAGGAGTCTCACGATGAAATGTTTATTTCATCAAGCCTGGACGGTGGCCATGTCAAGGCGGGAGACCAGGGCGGTCACCTGACGGGCGATGTCCGGGGCGGTCAGACCGATCTCGGCCAGGATCTCCTCGCGCTTGGCGTGGTCGAGGAACTCCTGCGGGATGCCGAAGTCGCGCAGCGGCAGGTCGACCTCGGCGTCGCGCAGTGCCTGGGCGACCGCGGAGCCGACGCCGCCGGCCCGGCCGTTGTCCTCGACGGTGACGACCACCCGGTGCTCGGCGGCCAGGCCCGGCAGGGCGGCGTCCACCGGCTTGACCCAGCGCGGGTCGACGACGGTGGCGCTGATGCCCTGGGCGTCCAGCAGCGCGGCCAGCTCCAGGCAGAGCGGCGCCAGCGCGCCCACCGAGACCACCAGGACGTCCGCCCGGCGCTCGCCCTCGGGCGCCGGCTCGACGGAGCCGTGCAGCACGTCCATACCGCCGATCCGGCCGAGCGAGGGCACCGCGGGGCCCACCGTGCCCTTGGAGTAGCGGACCACGGTCGGGGCGTCGTCCACCTCGACGGCCTCGCGCAGCTGGGCGCGCAGCTGGTCGGCGTCGCGCGGGGCAGCGAGGCGCAGCCCCGGGACGACCTGGAGGATCGACATGTCCCACATGCCGTTGTGCGAGGCGCCGTCGGTGCCGGTGACGCCCGCGCGGTCCAGCACGAAGGTGACGCCGAGCTTGTGCAGCGCCACGTCCATCAGGACCTGGTCGAAGGCCCGGTTGAGGAAGGTCGCGTAGACCGCGACCACCGGGTGCAGCCCGGCGGTGGCCAGGCCCGCCGCCGAGACGGCCGCGTGCTGCTCGGCGATGCCGACGTCGAAGGTGCGCTGCGGGAAGGCCTTGGCGAACGGCGCCAGGCCCACCGGGTGCAGCATCGCGGCGGTGATCGCCACGATGTCCTTGCGCTCGCCGCCGAGGGCGACCATCTCGTCGCCGAAGACCGAGGTCCAGTCCTTGCCCGAGCTTTTCACCGGCAGGCCGGTGTCGGGGTGGATGACGCCGACCGCGTGGAAGCGGTCCTCCTCGTTCTGCAGGGCGGCCTGGTAGCCGCGGCCCTTCTCGGTGATGCAGTGCACGATGACCGGGCCGCCGAAGCCGCGGGCCTTGCGCAGCGCGGACTCCAGCGCGGTGATGTCGTGGCCGTCGATCGGGCCGAGGTACTTCAGGCCGAGGTCCTCGAACATGCCCTGCGGGGCGATGAAGTCCTTGAGGCCCTTCTTGGCGCCGTGCAGCGCGCCGGCCAGCGGCTGGCCGACCACCGGGGTGCGCTGCAGGGTGTCCCGGCCCCAGGTGAGGAAGCGCTCGTAGCCCTGGGTGGTGCGCAGCGTGGTCAGGTGGTTGGCCAGACCGCCGATGGTCGGCGAGTAGGAGCGCTCGTTGTCGTTGACCACGATGATCACCGGACGGTCCCGGCCGTCGGCGATGTTGTTCAGCGCCTCCCAGGCCATGCCGCCGGTCAGCGCGCCGTCACCGGTCACCGCGACCACCGGGCAGTCCTTGAGGCCCTGCAGCTGGGTGGCCTTGGCGATGCCGTCGGCGTAGCCGAGCACGGTGGAGGCGTGCGAGTTCTCGATCACGTCGTGCTCGGACTCGGCCCGGGAGGGGTAGCCGGACAGGCCGCCCTTCATCTTCAACCGGGTGAAGTCCTGGCGGCCGGTGAGCAGCTTGTGCACATAGCTCTGGTGGCCGGTGTCGAAGAGGATCCGCTCGCGCGGGGAGTCGAAGACCCGGTGCAGCGCGATGGTGAGCTCCACCACGCCGAGGTTGGGGCCGAGGTGCCCGCCGGTCTTGGCGACCTCCTCGATCAGGAAGTCCCGGATCTCCTGTGCCAGGTCAGCCAGCTGTCCCGGGGTGAGCCGGTCGAGATCGCGCGGTCCCCGAATGCGGGTCAGCAGGGCCACCCGTTCCTCCTCTGTCAGTACGTGTCCGGGGCACACCCGGTCCCGGGAGCCCCTTCGGACCCGTCCGGCTGGTCGAGTCTAATGTCCACCCGTCGGACACCGTGCGGCGAGGGGCGGCTGGTGCAGGGGCGCGCAGGGGGCGCGCCGAGGCCCGGGACGCGCCCCCGCACGGAGGCGTCCCGGGCCTGGTGCCTGCCGGATCAGCCGCGACCGGCGGACTTCTGGGTGCGGCGGGAGACCGAGTCGAGCACGACGGCGGCCAGCAGCACGCCACCGGTGATCATGTACTGGAGGGACTGGCTGATGCCCTCCAGGTTGAGTCCGGTGATGATCGACTGGATCACCAGCGCGCCGAGCAGCGCCGACCAGGTCTTGCCGCGGCCGCCGAAGAGGCTGGTGCCGCCGATCACGGCGGCGGCGATCGCGTTCATCAGCGTGAAGCCGCCACCGAGCTGCTTGTCGGCGAAGCCGGACTGCGAGGCGATGAAGAGACCGCCGACGGCGGCCAGGCCGGCCGAGATCATGTAGACCGAGATCCGCACCCAGGCCACGTTGATACCGGCCCGGCGGGCCGCCTCGATGCCGCCGCCGACCGCGAAGACCTTGCGGCCGTAGGAGGTGCGGCGCAGCACGAAGTCGCTGATCACGACCACGCCGAGGAAGAACACCAGGGCCAGCGGCAGGCCGCGGTCCTGGTTGAGCTCGTACGCGGCGCCGAAGGCGAGCACGGCGAGCAAGCCGGCGCGCAGCACGATCTCGCTGACCGGGCGGAACGGCAGCCCGCCCTCGCGGCGGCTCTTGGCGCCGAGCAGGGCGGCGATCAGGTAAGCGGCCACGCTGACCGCGGCCAGGCCGTAGGCGGCGGCCACCGAGTCGAAGAAGTAGTTGTCCAGGTTGGCGATGACGCCGTTCGGGATGTTGTTGAGCGTGCCGGTGTTGCCCATCACCGCGCCCTGCAGACCGGACCAGGTGAGCATGCCGGCCAGCGTCACGACGAAGGCGGGCACGCCGATCTTCGCGAAGAAGAAGCCGTGCAGCGCGCCGATCGCCAGCGCCGCCACGATCGCGATGACGATCGCCAGGTACTCGTTGACACCGTGCTGGATCGAGAGCACGGCGGAGATCGCGGCCGAGACGCCGGCCACCGAGCCGAGCGAGAGATCGATCTCACCCAGCAGCAGCACGAAGACGACGCCCACCGATATCAGGCCGGGGCCCGCGATGTAGAGGGTGATGTCGGAGAGGTTGCCGGCCTCCAGGAAGTGGCCGTTGAGGCTCTGGAAGATGACCGCGATCAGGATCAGGCCGAGCACCACCGGGACCGAACCGAGGTCGCCGCTGCGCAGCTTGCTCTTGAACTCGGCCAGGTAGCCGGCCAGGCCGCGCTCGCGCACCAGCAGCCGGGGGTCCACGGCAGGGACGGTCGTCGCTGAGTTCTCGGTCACTGTGCTGCCGTTCGTCCGGGAGGCGTTCTGGGTACTGGAGTGCTTGCTCACTGGGCTGCTCCCGCCACGCGGGCCTGGCGGCGGGTCACCGCGTTGTCGGTGGCGCCGGTGATCGCGGAGATGATCGTCTCGTGGGTGGTGGTGGCCACCGGGAAGACGCCGTTGTTGCGGCCCAGGCGCAGCACCGCGACCTCGTCCGCGACGGCCCGGACGTCCGCCATGTTGTGGCTGATCAGGATCACGCCGAGGCCGCGCTCGCGCAGCCGCTCGACCAGGTCGAGGACCTGGGCGGTCTGCTCGACGCCGAGCGCCGCGGTCGGCTCGTCCAGGATGACGATCTTCGGGTCGCCGACCAGGGCGCGGGCGATCGCCACCACCTGGCGCTGACCGCCGGAGAGCGCGGCGACCGGGATGCGGACGCTGGGGATGCGGATGGAGAGGGTGTCAAGGAGCTCCTTGGCCCGCTTCTCCATCGCGACCTCGTCCAGCCGGCCGCCGCGGATCAGCTCGCGGCCGAGGAAGAGGTTGGCGACCACGTCGAGGTTGTCGCAGAGGGCGAGGTCCTGGTAGACCGTCGCGACGCCGAGCGCCTGGGCGTCCTGAGGGCGGGTCAGGTGGACCGGGCGGCCCTCCCACTCGATGGTGCCCTCGTCGATCGGGTGGACCCCGGCGATCGTCTTGACCAGGGTGGACTTGCCGGCGCCGTTGTCGCCGACCAGCGCGACCACCTGTCCGGCGCGCACCTCCAGGTCGACGCCGGTCAGGACCTGGACGGCACCGAATCGCTTGGAGACCGAGCGCAACGCCAGGATGGGTGCGTCTGTGTGAACCATGGTGTCTGGGCTCCTTCGTGCCCGGGTCCTGGGGGATTGCCACCGGACCGGGTCAGCCACGCGCCGCCCCGGGCGCGAAGAGGTAGTGCGAGGGACGAGGGGGGCGCGGCCGAGGCACGCGCGGAACAGCGAGGGCCGGCCGGACCCGTCAGGGGGGTCCGGCCGGCCGGGCCGCTTACTGGATGCCGGCCGCCTTGCAGGCGTCGGCGTACTGGGCGGTGCAGATGTCGCTGGCCTTGTAGAGGCCGTCGGCGATCACGGTGGCCTCGACGTTGGCCTTGGTCACCACGACCGGGGCCAGCAGCAGCGACGGGACGTTGGTGCCACCGCTGTTGGTCTCCGAGGAGGCGATGGCGGTGACGTCCAGGCCGTGCAGCAGGTTGACCGCGATGTCGGCGGCACCCTCGGCCTCCGGCTTGTACGCCTTGTAGATGGTGTACGCCTGGTCGCCCGTCAGGATGCGCTGGATGGCGTCCGGGGCGGCGTCCTGGCCGCCGACCGGGACGTTGATGCCGGCCGTCTTGAGGGCGGTGATGATGGCGGCGGCCATGCCGTCGTTGGCCGAGTAGACGCCCTGGAAGCCGTTCTTGCCCAGCGCGGTGATCGCGGCGCCGATCTTCTGGCTGGCCACGGTGGGCTGCCACATACCGGACTGCTCGTAGGCGATCTTGCCCACGCCGGTGTCGAGCACCTTGTGCGCGCCGGCCTTGAACTGACCGGCGTTCGGGTCGGCGTCGTCACCGTTGATCATGACGATGCTGTCGCTCTTGGCGTTCGGGCCGAGCGCGCTGATCAGCGCCTGGCCCTGCAGCTCGCCGACCTTCTCGTTGTCGAAGGAGATGTAGGCGGCGACCGGGCCGGCGGCCAGGCGGTCGTACGCGATGACCTTGACGCCCTTCTTGGCCGCGTCGGTGACCCAGGACTCGGTGCCCTTGGCGTTGACGGCGTCCAGCAGGATCACCTTGACGCCCTGTGAGACCAGGGTGTCGAACTGCTGCTTCTGCGTCGCCGCGTCGTTGTTGGCGTTGTTGTACTTGACGGTGCAGTCCGGGCAGAGCGCCTTGACCTTGGCCTCGATCAGCGGCTTGTCGAAGGACTCGTAGCGGATCGAGGAGGAGTTCTCCGGCAGGAGGAGGCCAACGGTCTTGGTGTCCCCGCTGCTTGCGCTGGAGCCACCGCCCGCCTTGCCACAGGCGGCCATGGTGAGGGCCATCGAGACCGCGGCGGTGCCGATGACGACGCGACGCATCATTGCGTTCATGGTGGGGGGTGCCTCCCTGACGGAGCCGCAACGTCGCGGCAAGGTGGAAGGGAGTCAACCCGTCCCCCCACCTTGTCGTCAACAAGTAAACCCAGTGCTCCGGGGATCCAAATGGTTTCGTTATCTTCTCGAAGGCTGAGTTGAGACAAACGGCGCAGATCCTGCGTCAGCCGCGGCTGGCTGAAGCATGGGTGGAATGCCCGAGTGTGCCCGTTTCGCCCATCTCGCTCATCACCAGCGCGAGCGCGCCCAACACCTCCGCGCGGCCGCCCAGCGTGCCCGGGACGATGGAGAGCTGACGGGCCGCGGAGGGGATGGCGTAGCGCGCCACGGAGTCCCTAATCGGAGAAAGTACCAGCTCACCGGCCTCGGCGAGGTCGCCACCGAGGATCACCCGGCGGGGATTGAGCAGGTTGCAGAGCATCGCGACACCACTGCCGATCTGCCGGCCGGCGTCGGCGATCACCCGACGGCACCCCAGATCGCCGTCCCTGGCCAGCTGGACGACCGTGGACAGGGTCAGCTCGCGCTCATGGCTAGCGTTCAAGAGGTTGAGCAGGTAGCGGGAGCCGACGAAGGTCTCCAGGCACCCGCGGTTGCCGCAGCGGCAGACCGGCCCGGCCTCGTCCAGGGTGATGTGCCCGATCTCGCCGGCCGTGCCGCCCGGGCCGCGGTAGATCTGACCGTTGATCACCAGACCCGAGCCGACGCCGCTGGCCACCTTGATATAGGCCAGGTCGCTCAGGCCGCGCCCGGCGCCCCAGACCAGCTCGCCCAGCGCGCCGAGGTTGGCGTCGTTGTCGACGTACACCTGCATGCCGAGCCGGGAGGAGAGCTCGCGGCCGGGCGCGATGCCCGTCCAGCCGGGCAGGATCGCGGTGGAGCCGAGCGCCCCGGTCTCCACGTCGATCGGCCCCGGCACGCCGAGCCCGACCCCGATCACCTTGTCCGGGCGGAAGCCGGCCTGCTCGAGCAGGCGTTCCACCAGGGCCTCGGCCCGGTCGAAACCCTGAGCCGCCGAGACGTCCACGTTCATCGGCTCGCTCTCCTCGGCGAGCACCCGGTGCGCCAGGTTGCCGACCGCCACCCGCAGGTGGGAGTGGCCGAAGTCGACGCCGACCACGATTCCGGCGTCCCCGCTGAGCGAGACCGAGCGCGCCCGGCGCCCGCCCGAGGAGGTGTCGGCGACCACGACGGTGCCGCTCTCCTTCAGCTCCCGGACGATGTTGGAGACCGTCGCCGCCGACAGCCCGGTCCCCCGCGCGATCTCGGCCTGGGTCAGCGACCCCGCCATCCGCACGGCACGCAGCACCCGCTCCAGGTTGGCCCGGTGCAGCGACGACTGCGAACCCGGCGTGTCCATCGACATGATTTACCCTCCCAGGGGCCCGGGGACCCGACCGTCCCCGCCCCAGGCCGCGCCATTGCGGCGGAGCTAGCGAATGAGGGGCTGCGGCGCCGCGTGCCGCCGGAGTCGCAACCAGTGTTCACCTTCAACTTGTGAACTCTATGCTGCGCCGGGCCGACAATGCCGCGTCAAGGCCGACCGACACCTGCTCCAGCCCCCTCGGCGGGCCCGTCGGGAGGCCTCGCGACATCGAGCCGGACCTGCCAGGGCGGCCGAATGGAGCACCCTTACGATGTCCTTATCTCAGCCGCCCCACCGGCACCAGAACCGGTCGCCGCGGCGGCACACAAACCGAAAATGACGGGGCAACATATGTCAGGGGATCAATCGAACCCGGGCGCCGGTGGCGTGCCGGGCGTCGAGCCGCAGGACTCCGCACCGGCAGGTCAGCAGGGCACGGGGGCCGCACGGCGGCCGGCCGTCGACCCGGCGGCGGTCGCGGACCAGTTGACGCAGCTCGACGGAGCACCGATCCCCGCCCAGGCCGCAGGCCCGGCGCCGGCGCAGCCGTCCGCGGCGCCCGCCGCGCCCGCGGACATCAGCTACCAGCCGACCGCGCCCGCCTTCCCGGCGCAGGCGCAGGCCCCGGCAGCGCAGGCCCCGGCCGCCCCCGCACCGGCTCCGGCTGCGCCGAGCGGACCGCCGCCGTCGTCGTACGGCGCCCCGATCGGCCCGTACGACCCGCAGGCCGCGCCCTCCTACGGCTACCCGCAGGCCCCGCCGCCGGTCTACGCCCCGCAGCAGGGCTTCGGCCAGGGCGGCCCGACGCCCGACCAGGGTGGTTACGGCGCCCCGCAGTACAACCAGCAGGCCGGCTACGGCTACCCCGGCCCGGTGATGGCGCCCCCGCCGGTGGCCAAGCAGCGCAACCCGGTGCTGATCTTCGGCGCCGTCGCCGGCAGCGTGCTGGCGATCGCCATCGTGATCGGCCTGATCGTCCTGATGTCCCCGAACACGCCGGCCAAGCCGAGCGCCAGCGGCGGCGTCACGGGCGGCGCCACCAGCGGCGGCAGCACCGGCGGCGGCGGCACCACGGCCGGCCAGCTCAACGCCGCCTGGACCGTGCCGAAGTCCACCGCCAGCGGCTCCGACTCGCACACCCTGGGCGAGTGGACCACCGACAAGCTGTTCGTGCGTGGCGACGCCACCGGCCTGACCGGCTACAACATGAGCAACGGCCAGGTCGCCTGGACGCTGACGCCGCCGGCCGGCACCAAGGCGATCTGCTCGATGTCCGAGAACGCCAACTCCAAGTACATCGGCGGCATCAGCTTCAACCTGGGCGACGACGACTGCTCCGCCGTCGGCGCGGTCGACGCCACCACCGGCAAGCTGCTGTTCAAGGTCGGCGGCACGCTGCCGCAGAAGAGCTTCGACACCCAGCTCACCGTCACCGACACCACGGTGGCCGCCGCCAGCAGCGGGGTGCTGGGGGGCTTCAGCCTGACCGACGGCCACGCGCTGTGGACGTACAAGGACCGCGGCGAGTTCTGCAACGACAGCTCGGACACCGCCGACAGCGTCGTCGTGGTCAGCGACTTCTGCCCGGACGCCACCCCCAAGCAGCAGGTCAGCGTGCTCAACGCGGACACCGGCCAGATCACCTCGTCGTTCCCGCTGACCACCGACAACGACCGGCTGACCAACATCGTGTCGACCAAGCCGCTGGTGCTGCAGATCTCCTCGGGCTACGACAACGACTACCTGCTGGGCTTCGACGCCACCGGCAAGCCGATGGCGAAGATCCCGCTGAAGGTCGCCGGTGAGGACCGGCTGCAGCTCAGCTCCGCCTCCGCCGCGCTGAGCAAGGACATGGTGCTGGGCAACACCCTGTACGTCGAGGTCAGTCAGAGCGACAAGACCGCGATCCGGGCCATCGACCTGGTCTCCGGCACCACGCTGTGGACCGTCGACGGCGGCGCCGAGCAGGGTCTGCGGCTGGCCAGCGGCAGCAAGGACGGCAAGCCGCTGGTGATCGCCATGGACGGCTTCGGCAAGGGCGCACGCCTGGTCACGCTGGCGCCGGCCGACGGCTCGCTCACCAATGTCTACGGCATCGCCCTCAAGAGCGACAGCTTCATGCCGTTCCAGGACGCGCAGGTGCTGGTGTCGACGGACGACACCGAGGTGCTGACCGTCCCGCAGCTGCCGATCGAGGCCAGCGCGACGCTCTACAGCAAGAGCTGACCGGGCGTCCGGGTGCGGCGGCGCGATCAGCCGCCGCACCCGGACCCCGAGCGGGGCCGCGTGGGAGGATGCCAGGGATAAGGCCGGTCGGTCTAAGCCTGACGAAGGAGTCCTGCGAGTGCCTGGCACCAACTTGACCCGTGAGGAGGCCCGTACCAGGGCCCAGCTCCTCCATGTGGACGCTTACGACATCGAGCTCGATCTGAGCTCGGCCCGTGACGGCGGCACCTTCCGCTCCACCACCGTGGTCCGCTTCACCGCCGCCCAGCCCGGCGCCGCCAGCTTCATCGACCTGGTCGCCCCGACCGTGCACGAGATCGTGCTGAACGGCACGCAGGTCGACACCTCGGCCTTCGCCGACAGCCGGATCGCGCTGACCGGCCTGGCCGCCGAGAACGAGCTGCGCGTGGTCGCCGACTGCGCGTACACCAACACCGGCGAAGGCCTGCACCGCTTCGTCGACCCGGTGGACGGCGAGACCTACCTGTACAGCCAGTTCGAGGTGCCGGACGCCCGCCGGGTGTTCGCCTCCTTCGAGCAGCCCGACCTCAAGGCGGCCTTCACCTTCACGGTGACCGCCCCGCGCGGCTGGGTCGTGGTCTCCAACTCGCCCACCCCGCAGCCGGTCGGCGAGGGTGACACGCAGGTCTGGAACTTCACCCCGACCGGTCGGATCTCCACGTACATCACCGCGCTGATCGCGGGCCCGTACGTCGGCGTCTTCGACGAGTACACCGAGGGCACCCAGACCGTCCCGCTGGGCGTCTACTGCCGCCCGTCGCTCAAGGAGTTCCTGGACGCGGAGGCGATCTTCGACGTCACCAAGCAGGGCTTCAAGTACTTCCAGAACGTGTTCGACTGCCCGTACCCGTTCGAGAAGTACGACCAGCTCTTCGTCCCGGAGTTCAACGCGGGCGCGATGGAGAACGCCGGCGCGGTGACCCTGCGCGACCAGTACGTGTTCCGGTCCAAGGTGACCGACGCCGCGTACGAGGGCCGCGCGACCACCATCCTGCACGAGCTGGCCCACATGTGGTTCGGCGACCTGGTCACCATGGAGTGGTGGAACGACCTCTGGCTGAACGAGTCGTTCGCCACCTACGCCGAGATGGTCGCCCTGGTCGAGCCCGAGGGCACCCGCTGGCCCAACGGCTGGACCACCTTCGCCAACCAGATGAAGACCTGGGCCTACCGGCAGGACCAACTGCCGTCCACCCACCCGATCATGGCCGAGATCAACGATCTCGACGACGTCATGGTCAACTTCGACGGCATCACCTACGCCAAGGGCGCCTCGGTGCTCAAGCAGCTGGTCGCCTACGTCGGCCAGGACGCCTTCTTCAAGGGCCTGCAGGCGTACTTCAAGCAGCACGCCTGGGGCAACACCACGCTGGCCGACCTGCTCGGCGCGCTGGAGAAGACCAGCGGGCGCGACCTCAGGTCCTGGTCGAAGGCGTGGCTGGAGACGGCCGGCATCAACGTGCTGCGCCCGGAGATCGAGGTGGACGCCGACGGCGTCATCACCTCCTTCACCGTGGTCCAGGAGGCCCCCGCACTGCCCGCCGGCGCCAAGGGCGAGGCCGCCCTGCGCCCGCACCGGATCGCCATCGGCAGCTACCAGCTGACGGACGGCAAGCTGGTGCGCGCCGACCGGATCGAGCTGGACGTGGACGGCGAGCGCACCGCCGTCCCCGAGCTGGTCGGCCGTCAGCGCCCGTCCGTGGTGCTGCTCAACGACGACGACCTGTCGTACGCCAAGCTGCGGCTGGACGCGGACTCACTCGCCGTGGTCACCGAGCACCTGGGCGCCTTCGCCGACACGCTGCCGCGCGCCCTGGTCTGGGCCGCCGCCTGGGACATGACCCGGGACGGCGAGATGGCCGCCCGCGACTACCTGGCGCTGGCCACCTCCGGCCTGCCCCGCGAGTCGGACATCGGCGTGGTCCAGTCGGTGCAGCGCCAGGTCAAGAGCGCGCTCGACATCTACGCCGACCCGGCCTGGCGCGAGCAGGGCCTGGAGCAGTGGGCCGCCACCGCCGAGGAGCGGCTGCACGCCGCCGCCCCCGGCAGCGACCACCAGCTCGCCTGGGCCCGGGCGCTGGCCTCCGCCGCCCACTCGGAGCAGCAACTCACCCTGCTGGCCGGGCTGCTGGATGGCACGGTGGAGATCGAGGGCCTGGCCGTCGACACCGAGCTGCGCTGGGAGCTGCTGCTCAGCCTGGTCGCCACCGGTCGCGCCGACGACCAGGCGATCGAGGCGGAGCTGGCCCGCGACAGCACCGCCGCCGGCAACGAGCACGCGGCCAGCTGCCGCGCGGCCCGGCCGACGGCCGCCGCCAAGGCCGAGGCCTGGGCATCCGTGGTGGAGTCGGACGAGCTGACCAACTACGTGCAGGACGCGATCATCAAGGGCTTCGTCCAGGCGGACCAGCGCGAGCTGCTGGCCCCGTTCACGGCGAAGTACTTCGCGGCGCTGCAGTCCGTCTGGGACTCGCGCAGCCACGAGATCGCGCAGCAGATCATCGGTGGGCTCTACCCGGTCTACCAGGTCGAGCAGGCCACCCTGGACGCCACCGACGCCTGGCTGGCCGAGGCGGAGCCCGTCCCGGCCCTGCGCCGTATGGTCATCGAGTCCCGCGCCGGCATCGAGCGCGCCCTGAAGGCACAGGCCGCCGACCGCGCGGCCGGCTCGCGCTAGCCGCTGATTCGAGACCGCTGACAGGCCGTCGGCCACGCAGCTCCCGCTGCGTGGCCGACGGCCTGTCGCGTACCGGAGCCGAAGCGGCACTACGCTGGGCTCGGGCCAGTCCGGACCGACCCTTGGTGGAGGCACCAGATGGATTACGCAAGGATGCGCGCCGTCGCGGACGAGCTCGCCGCCCTCGCACCGGAGGACGTCTGGGCCACCGAGATCAGCGGGGACGAGATCATCATGATGATGAGCCCGGCCAACCTCCATGAACTCATCGTCTACCGCCTCGCCAAACAGCTGGACCGCCAACTGGAGAAGTCGGCCCTGGAGCTGATCGCGCACGGTGGAGCCGATGTCGAGGACTCCGCGTCGGGCATCAAACGCCGACCGGACATCATGGTCTTCCCCGAGAGTGCTCTGGAGTCGGGCGACGCCGTCCACCCGCGTGACGTGGTGGCCGTGGTGGAGGTCGTGTCCAAGTCCAACCCGGAGAACGACTACCAGGGGAAGATGCGCGACTACCCCGTCATGGGCATCCCGTACTACCTGATCGTGGACCCCCGCAACGGCACCGGCATCGTCCTCTCCGCGCCGCACACCACCCCCGAGGGCCCCCGCTACAGCACCCGCCGGGAGTTCCGGTTCGGCGAGAGCGTCCTGCTCGGCGCATTGGAAGTCGACACGGCCGACTTCTCGACCTACTAAGAGGCCGCGCCGGCATCGAGCGCGCCCTGAAGGCGCAGGCCGCCGACCGCGCGGCCGGCTCGCGCTAGCCGCTGATTCGAGACCGCTGACAGGCCGTCGGCATGTCCGGGTCGCAGGGGAGAGCGACAGGTGTTGCTGGTGGGGTGGGTGGGGAGACTGGGGGCGTGGACGAAGAGATGGCGCAGGCGGATGCGGGGGCCGGGGGGCTCGGGGTTCGGTTGAACTGGCTGCGGGCGGGGGTGCTGGGGGCCAACGACGGGGTGGTGTCCACCGCGGGGCTGGTGGTCGGGGTGGCGGGGGCGACCGCCTCCTCGACGGTGCTGCTGGCCTCGGGGCTGGCCGGGCTGCTGGCGGGGGCGCTGTCGATGGCGTCCGGCGAGTATGTGTCCGTCAGCACCCAGCGGGACGCCGAGCAGGCGGCGCTGGAGCTGGAGCGCCGCGAGCTGGCCGAGCAACCGGTCGCTGAACTCGCCGAGCTGACGGGCCTGTTGGAGGACCGGGGGCTGACGCCTGAGCTGGCGCGGGAGGTGGCCGAGCAGCTGACCGAGCGGGACGCGCTCAGCGCGCACGCCCGGGTGGAGCTGGGGATCGATCCCGAGCAGATCGTCAATCCGTGGCACGCGGCGGCCGCCAGCTGCGCGTCCTTCACGGTCGGGGCGCTGCTGCCGCTGCTGGCCATCGTGCTGCCACCGACCGGGCTGCGGGTGCCGGTGACGGTGTGCGCGGTGCTCTGCGCGCTCGTCCTGACGGGCTGGCTGGGCGCCCGTCTCGGCGAGGCGCCGGTGCGGCGCTCGATCGCGCGCAACCTCGTCGGCGGCGGGCTGGCGATGGGCGTGACCTACGCGGCGGGGTACCTGATCGGGTCCTGAACCGGCAGCGCGCGGGGACACGGGCGAACCCCGCCGCCCGGACGGGCGGCGGGGTGGGTGCCCGCGGTGGCTACTTCTTCTTGTTCTTGGTGACCGTCGACTTGGAGCCGACCATGACCAGGCCCGCGATGACCGCGAAGGCCACCAGCGGGATCGCGACGTACAGACCGAGGGTCTGCGCGACCGACAGGCCCTTGTAGGAGCCGTCGGCGACCTCCTGGGCGAAGGCGGGCGACGACATCAGCATCATCAGCGTGGCCGCTGCGGTGACCGCACCAGCGCGCAAAGCGTTCCTCTTGTCCACGTTTCCTAAGGTAGCGGCCCCTTATCGGGCCCCGCGCGCCGGGGTCCGCCTTCCGGGCAGCAGCGCCGCCAGGGCCAGCGCGCCCGGGGCCGCGGCCAGCTGCTCCAGGGTGACCGGGGTGCCGGCGGCGTCGGCGACCGGCAGGCGCCAGTTGGGGTACTGGTCCCAGGTGCCGGGGAGGTTCTGCGGCCTGGGGTCGCCGACGGTGTCGGGCAGCCAGACGCCGAGCAGCTGGGCGGGGGTGGCGAGCAGGAAGCCGTAGAGGGCGGCCGGGTCGATCGGGGCGTCCGGGTCCAGCAGGCCGAGCCGGGTCAGCTCCGCGTGCCAGTCGGCCAGTTCGGCGGCGGCCTCGGCCTCCTCGGTGGCCAGCGGCCGGGCCAGCAGGCCGAGTTGGTGGCGCAGCTCGACGTGCTCGCCGGACAGCCGGGCCGCGGTGCTGGGCAGGTCGTGGGTGGTGAGGGTGGCCAGGCAGGCGGCGCGCCAGCGCTCGGGGGGCAGCGGGCTGCCCTTGTCGCCGGTGTCGCCGGCCCAGTCGCGTTCGAACCAGAGCACCGAGGTGCCCAGGATGCCGCGCGCCGTCAGTTCCTCGCGCACGCCGGGCTCGACCGTGCCGAGATCCTCGCCGATCACGGCGGTGCCGGCCCGGTACGCCTCCAGGGCGAGCACGCCGAGCATCGCCTCGGCGTCGTAGCGGACATAGGTGCCCTCGGTGGGCGGGTGGCCGGCCGGGACCCACCAGAGCCGGAAGAGGCCCATCACATGGTCGATCCGGATCGCGCCCGCGTGCCGGGCGGCGGAGCGCAGCAGCTCCGCGTACGGGGCGTAGCCGGCCGCGGCGAGGGCGTCGGGGCGCCAGGGCGGCAGTCCCCAGTCCTGGCCGTGGGCGTTGAAGGCGTCGGGCGGGGCGCCGACCGAGATGCCGGCCGCCAGGACGTCCTGGAGCACCCAGGCGTCGGCGCCGTCCGGGTGCGCGCCGACCGCGAGGTCGTGGATCAGGCCGATCGGCATGCCGGCCTGCTCGGCGGCGCGCTGGGCGGCGCCGAGCTGCTCGTCCAGCTGCCAGGCGAGCCAGCGGTGGAACTCGACGGCGTCGGCCGACTCGGCGCGGGCGGCGGCGACCTGCGGGGAGTCGGGGCGGCGCAGGCCCTTGGGCCACTGGTGCCAGTCGCCGCCGTGCTGCTCGGCGAGGGCGCACCAGGTGGCGTACTGCTCCAGCCAGTCGCCCTCGCGCCGCACGTACGCCTGGTAGGCAGCCTCGCGCCCGGGGCCGCGCGGGACGGCGTGCAGCAGCTGCAGGGCCTCGCGCTTGAGGGCCCAGACGGCGTCCCGGTCGATCAGGCCGTCGTGCTGCAGCACCTCCTGGCGCAGCCGGTCGGCCTGCCGGCCGAGTACGGCCAGCCGCTCGGCGGCCTCGGGGCCGGCGTAGGCGTACTCGGGGACGGCCTCGACCCGCAGGTGCACCGGGTCGGCGAAGCGGCGCGAGGACGGGCGGTAAGGCGAGGGGTCGGACGGGGTGCCGGGCAGCGCCGCGTGCAGCGGGTTGAGTTGGAGGAAGCCCGCGCCGAGCGCTCCCGCCGACCACTGGGCCAGTTCCGCGAGGTCCGCCAAATCGCCCATGCCCCAGGAGCGTTCGGAGAGCACGGAGTAGAGCTGGGCCAGGAAGCCCCAGCTGCGGCCCGGCAGGGCGGGCAGCCGGTCGGGGGCGACGATCAGCGGCGTGGACTCGGCGCGGTCGGCGAGGCGCAGCCGCAGGGTGTGCCGGCCGAGCGGGAGGTCGGCGGGCAGCCAGTGCGAACGGCCGGGCGGCAGCTGCCAGTCGGCGCCGTCCTCCAGGGTGATGGTCAGCCTGGCCTCGGCGGGGACGTCCAGGGCGGTGCGCCGGCCGGAGCGGGCCACCAGGCAGGGCGGCAGCAGCCGGGCGGCGGCGCCGGCGCGGTGCTCGGCCAGCGCGTGCTCGACGGCCTGCGGGGTGCTCGCGTCCACGCCGAGTGCGGCGAGCACGGCGATCAGGGTGTGCGCGGAGACCGGGACGGGACCGGCGCCGGGGTCGTAACTGGTGTCCACGCCATGGGCATGCGCGAGGGCGGCCAGTGGGGCGGGCGGCGGCGGGGCGTCCTCGGCGGGGGGCGCGGCGAGGGGCGCGGCGGCGGACTCGGCTGCGGCGGGGTCGGATCCGGACGTGGCGGCGTCGTCGGGGCGGTTGAGGTATGCGGCCAACACGGGCTCCTGCAAGGCTCGGCGGGGCGGGGCAACGGCACGGCAACGCGGCACGGCAACGCGGCACGGTGACACGGTTGGTGACGCTGTGGGCGACGCTGTGGGCGACACGCTTGGTGACAGCCCAACTCCTACCCGTGCGCACCCGCCGCGACCCGCACCGGCACGCCGGGAGGGCGTGGCGGTGACCCAATCCAGGGCGGCTCGACAGCGGGTCGAGTCTCACTGGGTGATCGTCCGGCGAACGCGGATCGTGACCGAACTGCCAGGCAAGCCGGGGCAAATGGGACAGATGAGTGCACCGCGTTGACACTGCGGCGCCCACCTGGTGGGCTGGTGCGGCGGCTACCTGTCCCGCTCGGCGGAGTTCGTGGACCGGGTTCGTCGCGCGCCCGTCGATCACCCCGTTCGGCCGAACTGCCCCTCGGCCGCGAGGAGGCCCCTGTGCAGACCCGTGTGTCCGCAGCCGCCGGAAGGCGGTTGCGGCAGCAGCTCGAAGACAGCCCGGCTCTGCGCGAAGTCCTCCACCACCCAGCCGTCCTGGTCACCCGGCGCGCCACCGCCAGGACCGCCCGCCTGGTCGCCCCGCGCACCGCCGACCTGCTGATCGCCGACCTCAAGGGCACCGAGCCGCTGCTGCCGGAGGTCCGCGTCCTGATGGGCCGGACCACCTCGGGCACCGGCGTCCTGACCCAGCGTCGGACTACCCTGCGGATCGCCGCCACGCTCTCCGTCGCCGCCGTGATCGGCACCCTGCTGGCCACCGCACCGGCCTCGGCCGCGCCCGGCCAGGGCTCAGCGATCTCGGTCAGCGCCCCGGCACCGGTCCGCACCCCGCTGGGCAACCTGGCGAACCCGCAGGTCTTCCCGCAGCCGCAGGAGCAGCACCTGGCCGGCAAGCCGGTGGCGGTGCCGGCCTCGGTCGTCCTGGCGCTCGCCCCGCAGGCGGACCCGGGCGCGCTGGACGCCGTCCGCGAGGTGCTGGGCGACGCGGGCGCGACCGGCTTCACCACCCCCGCCCCGACCCCCGCGCCCGGCTCGCTGGTGGTGTACGTCGGCGGCCCGGGCGAGGAGTCGGACGGCGGCGCGCAGCAGGCGCTGCACGCCCTCGGCGCACCCTCCCCGGCCGGCCTCGCGCCCGGCGGCTATGTGCTGGCGGCCGGTCAGCTGCCCGTCCCCGGCGCCGCCGGGACGTACGGCGTCGTGGTGCTCGCCGGGGTGGACGCCGAGGGCACGTTCCACGCGGCGCAGAGCCTGCGCCAGTTGCTCACCGGCATCCCGGCGGGCCAGGGGCAGAGCGCCGGTGCCTTCGGGTTCCCCGGCATCGTGCTGCGCGACTGGCCGACCGGCGCGCCGGTGCGCGGCATCGCCGAGTCCTTCTTCGGCACCCCGTGGACCACCGCCCAACGGCTGGACCAGATCGACTTCCTGGGCCGCACCAAGCAGAACTTCTACCTCTACGCCCCCGGCGACGACCCCTACCGCCAGGCGCAGTGGCGCGACCCGTACCCGGCCGACCAGCAGGCCGACCTGCGCGCGCTGGCCGACCGCGCGCGGCTGAACCACGTCACGCTCGGCTACGCCGTCGCCCCCAACCAGAGCTTCTGCTACAGCTCCGGCAAGGACGTCGACGCGCTGATCGCCAAGCTGGCGGCGATGCGCGAGCTCGGCTTCGAGGCCTTCCAACTGCAGTTCCAGGACGTCGCCTACAACTACAACGAGTGGCACTGCTCGCAGGACAGTCGGACGTACGGCACCGGGGCGGCCGCCGCCGCCAAGGCGCAGTCCGAGCTGGCCGCCAAGGTGCAGAGCCGGCTGATCGCCGCCAACCCCGACCTGGCGCCGCTCTCCATCGTCCCCACCGAGTACTACCAGGCGGGCCCGAGCATCTACCGCACCGCGCTGGCGGCCGGCCTGCCCTCGGCGGTCCAGATCGCCTGGACCGGCGTCGGGGTGATCCCGGGGACGATCACCACCGGTCAGACCACCGACACCGCGGCGCTGCTGCAGCACCCGCTGGTCACCATGGACAACTACCCGGTCAACGACTCCACGCCGGACCGGCTCTACCTGGGCCCCTACGTCGGCCGCGACCCGGGGGTGGCCACCGACTCGGCGATGCTGCTGACCTCGGGCATGCAGCAGCCGACCGCCTCCCGGATCGCGTTCTCCACCGCCGCCGACTTCGGCTGGAACCCGACCGGCTACCAGTCGGACGCGTCCTGGCAGTACGCGCTGCGCGCGGTGGCCGCCGGCGCCGTCCCCGGCTCCCCCACCGACGCGGGCAGCGGCCCGGCGCTCGCCGCACTGACCGCGCTGGCCGGCAACAGCGCCTCCTCGCCGCTGGCCGGCCAGGAGTCCGGCTACCTGACCCCGCTGCTGGCCGCCTTCTGGGCCGCGCTGCAGCCCGCCGGCGGCGGCACGGTGGACCTCGGCAAGCTCCAGCAGGCCGCCGACCCGCTGCGAGCCGCCTTCAGCACGATGGCGGGCGCCCCGGCGGCGCTCGGCGCGGGCCCCGACGCCGCCGACGGCAGCCTGGCCGCCGAGACCGCGCCGTGGCTCAGCCGGCTGGGCACGTACGGGCAGGCCGGGCAGGCCGCCGTGGACATGCTGCTCGCCCAGCACCACGGCGACGGTGCCGGCGCCTGGCAGGCCCGGGTCACCCTGCGGCAGCTGCGCACCCAGCTCGCGCAGGGCGCGGTGACGGTCGGCGCCGGCGTGCTCGACCCGTTCCTCGACCAGGCGCTGCAGGCCTCCGACAGCTGGTCGGGGGTGAGCGCCGGATCGCTCAGCCCGACCACCACCATGGGCGCCGCCAACGACCACGGCCCGGAGCTGATGACCGACTCCTCGCCGGACACCTTCTACTGGACCTCGGACCCGCCGCAGCACGGCGACGCCTTCGGGATCGACCTCGGGGACGGCCGCCCGGTGGACACCGTCACCGTGCGGATGGGCTCCACCGACGGCCAGGCCGACCCGGGCAGCGACGCGGCCGCCGCGGCCGACGACTACCTGCACGACGGCGTGCTGGAGTACACCACCGGCGACGGCGGCTGGAAGCAGCTGGTGAAGGTGCACAACCAGAAGACGGTGGCCGCCAAGCTGCCGGACGGCGTGCTGGTCAAGGCGATCCGGCTGCGGGCCACCGCCACCCAGCAGACCGCCGTGGCCGTACGGGACTTCAGCGTCAGCGCGCCCGGCGCCGACCAGGTCACCGTCTCCGGCGGCCCGGCCCCGGCGGCCGGCTCCTCGATCAGCTCGGTGCTGGACGGCGACCCGGACACCGCCTACCGGGCGGCCGCCCCGCCGACCGCCGCCGACACCCCGCTCACCGTCGACCTGGGCCAGACCCGTCCGCTGGACCGGATCACCGTGCTGACCGATCCGACGGTGAAGGCCACCGCGACCGTCGACGTCCGCAAGGCGGACGGCAGCTGGGCGCGGGTCGGCACCCTGCAGCCCGGCTACAACGAGATCCCGACGGGCGGCCAGCCCGCCGACGCGCTGCGGCTGACCTGGGCGCCGGGCGGCGACGCGCCGGTGGTCAACCAGATCGTCCCTTGGTACGCCGATCTGCCGATCGCCCGGCTGACGCTGGCCGATCCGGAGCTGGACGTGATCGCCGGCGCGGCCACGCCCGCCGGCACCCAGGCCGCGGTGGACGCCGTCCGTCCGGAGGGCGCGAGCGGCGAGGTCCACGCCGAGCCGCCGGCCGGCGTGCCGGGGCTGACCGTCACCCCGGCGCCCGCCCCGGGCACGCCCGGCGCCCCGGTCAGCGTGCCGCGCGGCGGTCGGGCCGACACAGCGGTGCAGGTCAGCGCCGCCGCCGGGACGCCGTCGGGGACGTACGCCGTGCCGGTCGACTTCACCAGCAACGGGGTGACCATCCGCCAGACGCTCCAGGTGCACGTGGTGCCGCCGACCGCCGGGCCCGACCTGGCGCTGACCGCCACGGCAAGCTCCTCGGGCGACCTGTCCGCCAAGTACCCGGCCTCCGCGGTGACCGACGGCAACGCCGCCACCCGGTGGGCCTCGCCCCCGGTGGACAACGCCTGGGTGCAGCTCCAGCTGGCGCAGCCCACCCGGCTGGGCTCGGTGGTACTGCACTGGCAGGGCGCGTACGCCTCGTCGTACCTGGTGCAGACCTCGCCGGACGGCGTGACCTGGACGACGGTGGCGACGGTGGCGACGGTGGCCAACGGCCACGGGGGCACCGAGACGGTGCGCTTCGACGCGCCGGGGACGCAGTTCGTGCGGATGCAGGGTGTCAACCGGGCCACCAGGTACGGCTACTCGCTCTTCGGCATCGAGGCGTACGCGGTGGCCGGAGCCCCGACGGCGCCCAGCACGCCGGTCACCCCGCCGACGGCCCCCACCGGCCCGGGTGCACCCACCACGGCGCCCACCACGACGCCCAGCGGGGTACCGTCGGCGCCCGCCGGCTCGCCGCCGCCGACCGCTCCGCCGACGCCCGTGCCGTCGCCCACGTCAGCGGTGCCGGCCGGCGGGGTGCCGATGCCCCCCATGCCGTCGCCGTCCATGCCCGCGATGCCGGTCCAGCACTGAGCCCGGCCCCCGAAACGCCGGCGGGCCGGCCGCGCGCTCACCGGGAGCGCGCCGCCGGCCCATGAGGCGTACCGTACGGCCAGGCCTTGGGGTCAGGCGGTGAGCGATTCGGGCTGCTCACCGCGGTGGACGGGACGGGACCGGCCCAGCGGGACCGGTGTGACTCCCCCGTGGTCGGTATGGTCGTGGTGCTCGAAGTCGCGGAACTGGTCCGTGGCTCCGTAGGGCTCCAGGTAGGGCCGCCAGCGCGGGTCCTTGATCCCGGTTCCGATGATGCGCCAGGCGAGGCCGCTGGGCGGGGCCGGTGGTCGTTTCATCCGCCAGCCCAGTTCGGTCAGGTGGCGGTCGGCCTTGACGTGGTTGCAGCGGCGGCAGGCCGCCACCACGTTGTCCCAGCGGTGCTGGCCGCCGCGACTGCGCGGGATGACGTGGTCGACGCTGGTCGCGGCGGCCCCGCAGTAGACGCAGCGCCCGTGGTCACGGGCGAAGAGTGCGCGGCGGGTGAGCGGTACAGGCCCGCAGAAAGGGACCCGGACGAACCGGGTCAGTCGGACGACGGACGGCGCCGTAACGGCGCTGGTGGCGCTGTGCATGGTGAATTCCGAGTCCTCCAGGCTGATCGCCTTGTGATTGAGGACGAGGATGAGTGCGCGGCGCATCGATACGACGCCGAGTGGCTCGTAGGACGCGTTGAGGACCAGGACATGCGGCACGGATGCCTCCTTGGACGCCTGCGGCGCGTGGCTCGCGCCGGGACGAGCGGATGACCGCACATCGCTGCGCGATCACCCCCAGTGTCGCCTTACGACTTTGTACGGCGCCACCATTACCGGATAACGGACCGGAGTGGCTTCTGTCATAGCCCGCCGTGCTAGCTCTATGCCCAGAGCCGGACTCCGCTGCACTCGAACGGCCGGCGGACGCTGCGGGCCGGGTCGGCCGGATCACCTGTTCGTACGACCCGCCGACCGGTCGACGGCTCGGGGAGACCGCCGCCGGGCGATAGGCTCAGGCGATCGGCCCGCGCGAGCGGCGGTGTTCTGCACGACGGGGCGATTGCTACCCCGTCCCCTGCAGGAAGGTCCCCCGACGTGAGCCGGACCGGATTCCCGGCCCTCCTCCCGCTGGCCGCCGACGGTCACCCCGCGAGCGGGCTGGATCTGCCCACCAGTGCCGAACAGGTCTCCACCAGTACCCGGCAGGCGGCCAGCTGGCTCGACACCAACTGGCAGACCTGGGTCGAGGTGGCGGTGCGGATCGTCTTCATCCTCGTGCTGGCCCTGGTGCTGCGGGCCGTGGTGCGCAAGCTGATCACGCAGTTGATAGCGCGGATGTCCAAGGAGAGCGAGCACGAGTCGCCCGAGAGCAGCCGGCTGGGCGGGCTGCTGGTCAACTCCGAGCGCCGCCATCAGCGCTCGGCGGCGATCGGCTCGGTGCTGCTGAGCGTGGCCTCGTTCAGCATCATGGGCACCGCGGCGCTGATGGTGCTGGCCGACCTCGGGGTGGACCTGGCTCCGCTGCTGGCCAGCGCCGGGGTCGCGGGGGTGGCGATCGGCTTCGGCGCGCGCAACCTGGTGACCGACTTCCTCTCCGGGGTCTTCATGATCATGGAGGACCAGTACGGCGTGGGCGACGAGATCGACACCGGCGTCGCCAGCGGCACGGTGCTGGAGGTCGGGCTGCGGGTGACCAAGCTGCGCGGCGCGACCGGCGAGATCTGGTACATCCGCAACGGCGAGGTCAAGCGGATCGCCAACATGAGCCAGGGCTGGTCGACCGCGACGGTGGACGTCCAGGTCGGCTACCGGGAGGACCTGGCGATGGTCGAGGAGCTGATCCTGGACAGCGCCGAGGCGATGGCCAAGGAAGCGCCGTGGGACGAGCTGCTCTGGGACCCGGTGCGGGTGCTCGGGGTGGAGTCGGTGGCCGCCGAGACGGTGGTGCTGCGAGTGGAGGCCAGGACCATGCCGGGCAAGGCCTCGCTGGTCACCCGCGGGCTGCGCCAGCGGCTGAAGCACGCGTTCGACCAGGCCGGGATCAAGCTCAAGGAGGAGCCGAGCCCGGCCGCGCCCGGGCCGGCGCCGGTGGACACCCTGCCGCCCTCGGCGCTCTCCGACCCGGCCTCGGCACGCTCGCTGGCGACCCGGCCGATACCGATGCCGGTGCAGCACACCGCCGAGGACCCGACGAGCCCGCCCAAGGTGCCGTAGCCACGCCGCTCCCGAAGCCCCGTCCCCGCTGTTCAGGGACGGGGCTTCGGCGTGTCCGGCCCGGCTGCGGCGGTAACGGATCGGCAACCAGTCGTGAAGCGGTCATTGACACCCTCCCGAGCCGCGCCCTACCTTCCTCTCAGCGATTGGAAACTTTACTAACAATTACCTGCGTGGCAACCGCCCCGGTCGACGGAGGAGGATCAGCTTGTGACCGACACCACCCGCCCCACCGCCTCCGCCACTCCCACCCCGCGCCCCGGCACCCCCAGCCGGCTGCGGGCGATCAACGACCGGGCCGCGCTCGATCTGCTGCTCGAGCACGGCCCGCTCTCCCGGACCAGGATCGGCACCCTGACCGGGCTCTCCAAGCCCACCGCCTCCCAGCTGCTGGCCCGGCTCTCGGCGGCCGGTCTGGTGGTCCCGGTCGGCACCACGGCCGGCGGCCCCGGGCCCAACGCGCAGCTGTACCAGGTGAATCCGGCGGCCGGCTATGTGGCCGGGCTGGACGTGAAGCCCACCCACACGCTGTTCGCGGTGGCCGACATCACCGGCCGCACGCTCGCCGAGCACCTGCTGGCGACCCCGCCCCGGCAGGCCGCCGGCACCGTCCAGCGGCTCGCCGACGGGCTGGCCGAGACGGTTCGGCTGGCCGGGCTGGAGGCGGGGAGCATCGGCGAGATCGTGATCGGCACCCCCGGCGCGCTCGACCCGGCCACCGGCAAGCTGCGCTACGCCGCGCACCTGCCCGGCTGGCACTCACCCCGGCTGCCCGCCGAGTTGCAGGCCGCCCTGGGCGCCCCCGTCTCGATCGAGAACGACGTCAACCTCGCCGCCGTCGCCGAGCGGGTGCTCGGCTGCGCGCAGGGCTACGACGACTTCGTGCTGCTCTGGGCGGAGGAGGGCATCGGCGCGGCGATCATGATCGCCGGGCAGCTGCACCGGGGCTTCACCGGCGGCGCCGGTGAGGTCGGCTACATGCCGGTGCCCGGCGCCCCGCTGATCCGCAACGTCCGCCGGGAGAACTCCGGCGGGTTCCAGAAGCTCGCCGGGGCCGACGCCGTGCTGGCGCTCGCCAAGGAGCACCGGCTGGCCGGCGGGACGGCCGAGGAGGCGATCGCGACCGCGCTGGCGACCCCGGGCGCGGGCGACGAGTTCCTCGCCGTGCTGGCGAACCGGCTGGCCACCGGGCTGGCCGCGATCGTCGCGGTGATCGACCCCGAGCTGGTGGTGCTCTCCGGCGGCATCCCGACCGCCGGGGGCGAGCGGCTGCGCGACCTCGTCCACGAGGAGCTGACGGGGCTGGCCGTGCCGCGCCCCGAGCTGCGCAGCAGCACCGTCCCGGGCTCCCCCGTACTGCACGGCGCCCTGCAGCGCGCCCTGACCGCCGCCCGGGAGACGGCCTTCACCACCGCCTGACCCAACCGCTTGATCCGATCTTCCTTCCCCCATCCACACCCGGGCCGGCAGGCGATGACGCCTGCCCCGGTGTACCCCCAGGAGGACCATCCGTGCCCAGCAACCGCACCCCCGGAAGATCCCGCCGACTGGCCGCCGCCCTGAGCCTGAGCGCCACCGTCGCCCTGCTCGCCGGCGCCTGCACCGGAACCAACTCGACCGGCGGCGCCGACGACTCGGCCAGCGGCAAGGACGTCACCATCACCTTCTGGCACGGCTGGAGCCAGGACAACGAGACCGGCGCGATCAACGCCAACATCGCCGACTTCGAGAAGCTGCACCCGAACATCCACGTCAAGGTCGTCGCCAACATCTCCGACGACAAGAGCGAGCAGGCGCTGCGGGCCGGCGGCCCCGACGCGCCGGACGTGGTCTCCTCCTTCACCACCGACAACGTCGGCAAGTTCTGCTCCTCCAAGGTCTGGGCCGACCTCACGCCCTTCCTCAAGAAGGACAACATCGACCCGGCCGCCACCTTCCCCGCCCCGATGCTCCAGTACAGCCAGTTCCAGGGCGACCAGTGCTCGCTGCCGCTGGAGGCCGACGCGTACGGGCTGTACTACAACAAGACGGAGTTCGCGGCGGCCGGCATCACCGCGCCGCCCAAGACGCTCAGCGAGTTCGACGCCGACGCCGTCAAGCTGACCATCGCCAAGGGCGACGGCTACCAGCAGCTCGGCTTCATGCCGGACTACCACGGCTACGAGTCCTCCCCCGCGCACTACCTCGGCCAGTGGGGCGCCACCTACTTCGGCCCGGACGGCACGTCGAACCTCGCCACCGACCCGTCGGTGACGGCCATGCTGACCTGGCAGAAGAACCTGATCGGCCAACTGGGCGGCTTCGACAAGCTGGAGAAGTTCCGCACCACCTTCGGCGACGAGTTCAGCGCCAAGAACCCCTTCGAGACCGGCCAGGTGGCGATGGCCATCGACGGCGAGTGGCGGACCGCCTCGATCGCCGACGACAAGGCCTCGATCGACTGGGCCACCGCGCCGTTCCCGGTGCCGGACGCACTCGCCTCCACGTACGGCCGCGGCTACCAGACCGGCACCATCGTCGGGATCGCCCAGGGCAGCAAGAAGCAGGCCGCCGCCTGGGAGTTGGTGAAGTACCTGACCACCGACACGGACGCGGTGGTGAGCTTCGCCAACGCCATCCACAATGTGCCGAGCACCGTCGCGGCGCTCAACTCGCCGAAGCTGGTGGACGATCCGAACTTCAAGACCTTCCTGGACATCGCCCGCAACCCCAACTCCAGCACCACGCCCGCCAGTATCAACGGCGGCGCGTACCAGGTGAGCCTGCAGAACCTCGGCTACGACGTCGAGAGCGGCAAGCAGACCGATCTGGCGGCCGGCCTCGCGGCCACCGCCAAGGAGATCGACGCCGCCGTGAACCAGGCCAAGTGACGGCGGGTGACACGCACTCATGGCACTGACACTCGGCTCCCGCAGGGCAGTTGACCGCAAGGCGGTTGACCGCCCGCCCGTCCCGCCGGCGCTTCGCCGCAAGTACCGGCGGGAGGCGGCCCGCACGCTGGCCTTCCTGTCGCCCTGGCTGATCGGCTTCGGCGTCTTCTTCCTCTACCCGCTGGTCTCCACCGTCTACTTCTCCTTCATGAAGTACGACGGGTTCGCGGCGCCGGTCTTCACCGGGCTGAAGAACTGGAGCTATGTCTTCACCGACTACCCGTTCTTCTGGGTGGGTCTGCGCAACACGCTCTGGCTGGTCGTGGTGATGGTCGCGCTGCGGGTCGTCTTCGGGCTGGGGATCGGGCTGCTGGTCACCAAGATCAAGAGCGGCCTGGGCTTCTTCCGCACCGCGTTCTACCTGCCCTACCTGGCGCCGCCGGTGGCCGCCACGATCGCCTTCGCCTTCCTGCTCAACCCCGGCACCGGACCGGTGGACCACTACCTCGGCAAGCTGGGTCTGCCGCAGCCGGGTTGGTTCAACGACCCGACCTGGTCGAAGCCGGCCCTGACGATGCTCGCGGTCTGGGGCGTCGGCGACCTGATGGTGATCTTCATGGCCGCGCTGCTCGACGTGCCCACCGAGCAGTACGAGGCGGCCGAGCTGGACGGCGCGGGACCCTGGCAGCGGTTCCGCTACGTCACCTTCCCCAACATCACCCCGATCGTGATGTTCGCGGTGGTCACCGGCGTGATCCAGACCATGCAGTACTACACCCAGGCCATCGTGGCCGGCCAGGTCGCCAGCGGCATCATCGGCGGCTCGGGCGAGCAGTTCGAGCCCGGCTATCCGCACGGCTCCACCTGGACCCTGCCGCAGATGGTCTACAACCTGGGCTTCCAGCGCTTCGACACCGGCTCCGCCTGCGTGGTCGCGCTGATCCTCTTCGCCATCTCGATGGCCTTCACCTCGATCCTGCTCCGGCGCAAGTCGGGCTTCATGACGGCTGAGGACTGACCCATGACCGATGCCCTCAGCTCACCCGTCCGCCTCCCCGCGCCGGCCGGCGCCCGTACGGCCGCCGCGCGGGTGGCCCGGCGCCGCGCGGCGCTGCAGTGGGTCGCCGTGCACTCGGTGGCCCTGGTCGCCGCGCTGTTCTTCCTGCTGCCGTTCGTCTTCGTCTTCCTCACCTCGGTGATGACCGACCAGCAGGCGCTCACCTCGAACTTCTGGCCGCAGCACTGGGAGTGGGGAAACTACGCCAAGGCCTGGGAGACCCCTGGCTTCCTCACCTGGTGGCGCAACACCCTGGTCTACGCGGGCGCGGGCACCGTGCTGACCGTCGTCTCCAGCGTTCCGGTCGCCTACGCACTCGCCCGGTTCCGCTTTCGCGGGCGCAATCTGGCACTGATGGCGGTCATTTCGATGATGATGCTGCCGCCGCAGGTGACGGTCATTCCGATGTACCTCTTCTGGGCGAAGCAACTGCATCTCACCGGCACGCTCTGGCCGTTGATCATCCCGATGGCCTTCGGAGACGCTTTCACCATCTTCCTGCTGCGGCAGTTCCTGCTGACGATTCCGAAGGAGTATGTGGAGGCGGCCAGGATCGACGGCTGCGGGGAAGTGCGGACCTTGCTGCGCGTGATCCTGCCGATGGCCAAGCCGGCCGTCGCGGCGGTCGCGCTCTTCCAGTTCTTCTACTGCTGGAACGACTACTTCGGGCCGCAGATCTACTCCAGTGAGAACCCCGGCGCCTGGACCCTCTCCTACGGTCTGGAATCCTTCAAAAGCGCCCACCACACCAACTGGAACCTCACCATGGCAGCAACCCTCCTCGTCATGGCACCCGTCATCGTTCTGTTCTTCTTCGCACAAAAGGCCTTCATCGAAGGCGTGACACTGACAGGGGTCAAGGGCTGATGTCTCTCAAACTCTCGATTGTGGGCGGCGGTTCGACGTACACGCCCGAACTCATCGACGGATTCGCGCGGTTGCGCGACACCCTGCCGATCGGCGAGCTGGTGCTGATCGACCCGGCAGCCGAACGGCTGGAGCTGATCGGCGCGTTGGCCCGGCGGATCTTCGCCAAGCAGGGGCACCCGGCGAAGGTGACCACCACCACCGACCTGGACGCCGGCATCCAGGGCGCGCACGCCGTGCTGCTGCAGCTGCGGGTCGGCGGGCAAGCGGCACGAGGCGAGGACGAGAGCTGGCCGCTGGAGTGCGGCTGCGTGGGCCAGGAGACCACCGGGGCAGGCGGGTTGGCCAAGGCGCTGCGTACCGTCCCGGTGGTGCTCGACATCGCCGAGCGGGTCCGCCGGGCCAACCCCGACGCCTGGATCGTGGACTTCACCAACCCGGTCGGCATCGTCACCCGGGCCCTGCAGAGTGCCGGCCACCAGGCCGTCGGGCTGTGCAACGTGGCCATCGGATTCCAGCGGAAGTTCGCCCAGCACCTGGGCGTCGCACCGGAGTTGATCCGCCTGGAGCACGTCGGCCTGAACCACCTGAGCTGGGAGCGCGGGGTCACCCTGCTGGACGCCCCCGGCGCGAGCGGCGGCCGCGAGGTGCTGCCGGAGCTGCTGAGCGGCTTCGGGCCGCAGATCGCCGAGGACCTGCTGCTGCCGCTGCCGGTGATCCGCCGGCTCGGCGTGGTGCCGTCCTACTACCTGCGCTACTTCTACCAGCACGACCTGGTGGTCGAGGAGTTGAAGGTCAAGGGCTCGCGCGCGGCCGCGGTCAGCGCGATCGAGAAGGAGCTCCTGGAGCTGTACGCGGACCCGACTCTGGACACCAAGCCGGAGCTGCTCGCCAAGCGCGGCGGCGCCTTCTACTCGGAGGCCGCGGTCAACCTGATCGCCTCGCTGCTGGGCACCGACGGCGGCACCAGCGTGCAGGTGGTCAACACCCGCAACGACGGCGTCCTGCCGTTCCTCCCCGACGACGCGGTGATCGAGGTGCCGGCCGAGGTGGACCCGCAGGGTGTGCGGCCGCTGCCGCAGCGCCCGGTCGAACCGCTGTACGCGGGCCTGATCGCAAGCGTCACGGCGTACGAGCAACTCGCCCTGGAGGCAGCCCTCAAGGGCGGCCGCGACCGGGTCTTCGACGCCCTGCTGGCCCACCCGCTGGTCGGCCAGTTCGACCTCGCCGACCAGTTGACGGACCGTCTGCTCGCCCACAACCGGCAGCACCTGAGCTGGGCCTGAGCGGCACGCTCTCCCGGACAGGCCCTAGAAGAGGACTGATGGACCACCAGCCCGAACCACTCCTGCCCGGCGTCCTCGCCATCGACGCCGGCAACAGCAAGACGGACGTCGCCCTGGTCGGCGCCGACGGCAGCCTGCTCGGCACCGCGCGCGGCGGCGGCTTCGCACCGCAGCTGCTCGGGCCGCAGGCCGCCGTCGCCCTGCTGGCCCCGCTGGTCGAGGCGGCGGCCGCGGCGGCGCAGGCGCGGCTGCCGGTCGGCGGCGTGCTGGTCAGCCACGTCAGCGCATGCCTGGCCAACGCCGATCTCCCGGTGGAGGAGCGGCTGCTGCAGGACGCCATCGCGGCCCAGCGCTGGGGGCGCAGCACCGCGGTGGCCAACGACACCTTCGGCCTGCTGCGGGCCGGTACCGACACGCCGCGCGGGGTGGCGGTGGTCTGCGGAGCCGGGATCAACTGCGCCGGGCTGCTGCCGGACGGGCGGACCGCCCGGTTCCCGGCGCTCGGCCAGCTGACCGGTGACTGGGGTGGCGGCGGCGGGCTGGCCGCCGAGGCGATGTTCCACGCGGTCCGCGCGGAGGACGGGCGGGGGTCCGGCACGACGCTGGCCCCCGCCATCGCCGCGCACTTCGAGCTGCCCTCGGCCGGCGCGGTCGCCGAGGCCGTCCATCTCGGGCAGCTCCCGGCGGGCCGGCTGCACGAGATCGTGCCGGTGCTCTTCCGCTGCGCGCAGGACGGCGACCCGGCGGCGCTGGAGCTGATCGACCGGCAGGCGGACGAGATCGCCCGGCTGGCGCGGGTCGCGCTGACCCGCCTGGGGCTGCTGGCGGAGCCTGCGCCGCTGGTGCTCGGCGGCGGGGTGCTGGCCGCCCGGCACCCGCTGCTGCTGGACAACCTGACGGCCCGGCTGCGGGCGGTCGCCCCGCACGCCGAGCCGCGGATCGTCACCGCGCCGCCGGTGCTGGGCGCCGCCCTGCTGGGTCTGGACCGGCTGGCCAGGACCGGGCAGGGCGGCGGGCCCGACGCGCAGCGGCGGCTGCGCGAGGCGTACGCGGCGCCGGCGGCGGCAGCGTTCGCGGCCTGAGCGATCGCCGGCCGGCCGCCGGCCGTCAGCCGTCTGCCGCGATCAGGTCAACGGGGATCAGCGGCGCCGGGCCGGCCTCGGCCGCTCGTGCTCGCGATGCCGGCCGTTCACCGGGCGGCGGGAGCCGACCTGCTGGGAGCCGCCCTGCTGGCGGTGGCGTCCGGGCGCCGGGTGACGCTTGGCGACCACCACCAGGCGCGGCTGCCCGGTCGTCTCGTCGCCCGTCTCGTCGGCCTGCGTGCCGCCCGGCCCGGACGGACCGACCGGCCAGGCGGCCACCGGATTGCCCGCCCACCGCGAGTCGGCCGGCATCTGCTCGCCGCGCATGACCAGCGAGGACGCGCCCACCGAGGTGCCCGCCCCGAGCTCGGAACCCGGCAGCACGATCGAGTGCGGGCCCAGCGTGGACCCCGCGCCGAGCCGGACCTCGTCCAGGCGCATCAGCCGGTCGTGGAAGAGGTGGGTCTGCAGCACGCAGCCGCGGTTGACGCTCGCACCGTCCTCGATCCGCACCAGGTCGGTCTCCGGCAGCCAGTGCGTCTCGCACCACACACCGCGCCCGATCCGGGCGCCCAGCGAGCGCAGCCAGAGGTTGAGGAACGGCGTGCCGATCAGCGTGCGGCCCATCCACGGCATGGCGAGCTCCTCGACGAAGGTGTCGTGCAGCTCGTTGCGCCAGACGAAGCCGGACCAGAGCGGGTGCTCCCCGGCCCGGAACCGTCCGACCAGCACCCACTTCGCCAGCGTCGAGACCAGGCAGGCGGCGATACCCGCGCCGATCAGGATCAGCCCGCTGACCGCGGCGCCGGCGGCCAGCCCGTCCGAGTCGATCACCTGCTGCAGCGCGACCGCGACCAGGTCACCGAGGATCACGGCGAGGACCACCGGCAGCAGCCGGCACAGCTCCACCGCGGCCCGGGCCACCATCAGCCGGCGCGGCGGAGCGTAGGTGCGGCTGAGGTCGCCGGCCTCGGCGACCCGGGGCAGCGACAGGCCCGGTCGGCCCAGCCAGGACGAGCCCGGCTCGGCGTGCGCGGGAGCGTCCGAGAGCACCCCGACCAGTGCGTCGTCCGGCAGCTCACGGCCAGGACCGACGATGCCGGAGTTGCCCACGAAGGCCCGCTTGCCCACCCGCGAGGCGCCCAGCCGCAGCCAGCCGCCGCGCATCTCGAACGGTGCGATCAGCGTGTCGTCGGCGAGGAAGGCGCCGTCGTCCACGGTCATCAGCCCGGGCAGGGCGAGCACCGTGGAGGACTCCACCCGGCGGCCCACCCTGGCCCCCAGCAGGCGCAGCCAGACCGGCGTGAAGAGGCTCGCGTAGAGCGGGAAGAACGAGCCGCGCGCCGTGTTCATCAGCCGGCTGACCACCCAGGTGCACCAGGCCGTCCGGCCGTGCGCGGGGTGGAAGCCGGGCCGGATCGGGCCGCTCAGAGCCCGGACCAGCAGCACCGTCAGCCCGGCGTAGCAGGCCAGCGTCAGCACGGCGAGCAGCGGGGAGACCACCAGCAGCTGGGTCAGCACGGCGCCCAGCGTCCGGTCCTGGTCCACCAGCGAGAAGACGATCGCGAACGAGGGCAGCGCGGCGACCACCGGCAGCAGGCTCAGCAGCGGCAGCGACACCGCGTACGCGAGGCTCCAGCGCTTGGAGCGGTGCTGCGCGGGCGCCGGCCAGTCGTCGACGGCGCCGGCGGCCCGGCGGGCCGGGGAGCCGTGCCAGTGCTCGCCGGCCGGCACCGGCACCTCGCCGAGCACGCAGCTGCCGGCCGCCACATCGGCACGATCGCCGACCCGGGCGCCGGGCATCAGCATCGCGCGGGTGCCGATCCGCGCGCCCGCGCCGACCTTGACGCTGCCCAGGTGCAGCACGTCGCCGTCCAGCCACCAGCCCGCCAGGTCCGCCTCGGGCTCGATCGAGCAGCCCGCGCCGAAGCTGCCGAGGCCGGTGACCGGGGGCATCGCGTGCAGCTCGGCGTCGCGGCCGACCCGGCAGCCGAGCGCCCGTGCGTAGTGCCGGGCCCAGGGGGTGCCGACCAGCGCCGCGACGTTTGAAGAGGGCGACGGCGCGCTCGGCCGACCAGAGCCGCAGATGCACCGCGCCACCGCGCGGATAGGCGCCGGGTTTCAGGCCCAGGGTCAGCAGCCGGGCGGCGGCGGAGCCGAGGACGAGCCGGCCGGCCGCGCTGGAGAGCAGCAGCCAGCCGGTGATGATGATCCACCACGGAGCGTGCGGGGCCCAGGAGAGCCGGCCGGTGAGGTTGTCCAGCGCGGCCAGCGCGAGCACCCAGCGCAGGCCGCTGATGGCGAAGCTCGCGGTGATCACCAGCAGTTGGACCAGCCCGGCGCGGCGGGGCGTCGGGCGCACGGCGCGGACGGCCGCCACGGGCGACGCCGCGGCTGCGGGCTTCGCCGGGTTCAACTCGTCCAGGCGGGCGGCGAGTTGCAGCAGGCCGGGGCGGCCGTAGATATCGGTGACCGAGACCCCGGGGTGGCGCTCGCGCAGGACGGAGACCAGCTTGGCGGCGGCCAGGCTGGTGCCGCCGAGTGCGAAGAAGTCGCTGTGCGCCGTCACCGGCATGCCGAGCAGCTCGCGCCAGCGCGCGGCCAGCCAGCCGGCCGTGCCGGTCAGGGTGCTGTCGTCCTCGTCGGAGTCCCCCGGGTTCGCGCCCAGGTTCGCGAGCGGCCAGGGCAGGGCGCCGCGGTCGACCTTGCCGGAGGTCTTGGTCGCCAGCGCATCGACCAGTGCCAGCACCGGGACCAGCGACTGCGGCAGCCGGTCGAGCAGCAGCGCCCGGGCGGCGGCGGTGTCGAACTGCCGGTCGGCGACCAGGTAGCCGACCAGCAGCTCGCCGCCGGCGGCGGTCCTGCGGACGGCCGCGGCGGCCGCCCGGACCCCGGGCAGCGCCTGCAGCGCGGCGTCGATCTCGCCCAGCTCGACCCGGCGGCCGGCCAGCTTGACCTGCTCGTCGGCGCGGCCGACGAAGACCAGGCCGGCCGGATCGGCCTGCACCAGGTCGCCACTGCGGTAGACCCGGGGGCCGCGCAGCCAGGGGTGCGGGCTGAACTTCTCGGCGTCCTTGGCCGGGTCCAGGTAGCGCGCGGCGCCGACGCCGCCGATCAACAGCTCGCCGGTCTCGTACCAGGCGACCGGCTTGCCCTCGCCGTCGACGACGGCGATCTCCCAGCCGGCCAGCGGCGCGCCGATCCGCACCGGCTGCCCGGGCGTCAGCAGGGACGCGCAGGCCACCACGGTGGTCTCGGTGGGGCCGTAGGTGTTCCAGAACTCGCGGTGCGGTGCGGCCAGCCGGTCGACCAGCTCGGGCGGGCAGGCCTCGCCGCCGACGATCAGCAGCCGGACCCGCTCCAGGCACTCGATCGGCCAGAGCGCCAGCAGGGTCGGCACGGTGGAGACCACGGTGATCCCGCGCTCCACCAGCCAGGGCCCGAGGTCGGTGCCGGCCTTGACCAGCGAGCGCGGCGCCGGGACCAGGCAGGCGGCGTGCCGCCAGGCGAGCCAGATCTCCTCGCAGGAGGCGTCGAAGGCCACCGAGAGGCCGGCCAGCACCCGGTCGCCGGGGCCGAGCGGGTTCGCCCGCAGGAAGAGCCCGGCTTCGGCGTCGACGAAGGCGGCCGCCGAGCGGTGGCTGACCGCGACGCCCTTGGGGCGGCCGGTGGTGCCGGAGGTGAAGATGATCCAGGCGTCGTCGTCGGGCGTCGGACGGGCCGGGTGGCCGCCGGGGCGCACGGCGGCGCTGGGCGCAACCGCCTGGTCGGCGCCGATCACGGCGCAGACGCGCGCGTCGGACCAGATCAGCTCGGCCCGCTCGTCGGGGTCGTCCGCGTCCACCGGGACGTACGCGGCGCCGGTGCGCAGCACGGCGAGGATGGCGATATAGAGGTCGGCGGTCCCGGACGGGACCCGGACGCCGACCCGGTCGCCCCGGCCGATCCCGGCGGCGGCCAGCCGGCCGGCCAGCCGGTCGGCGGCGGCCAGCAGCGAGCGGTAGTCCAGGACGACCCCGCCGGCGTCGAGCGCCGGGGCCAGCGGGCAGGCACCGGCGGCCGCCTCCAGGACGTCGACCAGGGTTCTGACCGGCGGTGCGTGCTCGACCGGCCATACCGCACCGGCCCTCGATCCGACGCTCTCCCCGGTCGCTACGCCCTGCAGGGTCGCCTGGTTCTCCACTGCTTCGCTGCACCTTTGCTCTCGACGGATGGGTCGAGGCACGGCGGCAAAGCGCCCGTAACAGGCCGGCTCCACCCTTGTGCCCCAAACGGAGCGTAGGGCGCAAGGGGATGGAACCACGACGAAACGGACATTTGCTTAGGAAAGACTCATACATTACTCATGTTCTGTTCGAGACAGCTGAGCAGCGGGCGTGCTGTTCGGATCAGCTGTTCTCACCGGTCCGTCAACTCCGCCGCGAAGACCGTCCCCAACGGCTCCGGCCCGATGTACTGCTGACAGTTGCACGGGCGCGGCTCGTACTGCAGCGGCTTGCGCTCGGCATCCCAGGCCGTCGGGGCCTCCACCACCTCGTGGCACTTCCCCTGCCGGTCGTGCTTGGCCAGGTGGTGCGTACAGCCGCACACCGGCTCCGGCGGGCGACTCGCCGCCTCCACCGCGAGCCGCTGCTGCTCATCGGCCTGCCGCAGCTCCAACTTCCGTTCATGGCGTGTCTTCAGGGCCCGCCGCCCGGTCCCGACGACCCAGTTCCCCGCGACGATCAGCGGAATCACCACCGACCAGACCCAGTCCGCCACGCCGAACCCCTCCCCCATAGCCACTCGACGACAGCCACTTGACGCTCCCAGGGTACTGACGGCAAATGCCCCGGTGCCCCGCCTTCGGCCGTGCTGCGGCCGAGCTGACGGGACACCGGGGCAACTTCCCTCACCCTGTGGTCAGTTGACGCAGGGGATGCCACCCATCTTGACCGGCGGGCCCTGCATCGGAAGGGCGGCAGCCGGGTCGGCGGTGCTGCTGGAACCGGCGGCGGCCGGTGCGGGTGCGGCGGCGCCGGGGGCGGTGTAGCCGGTGCCGAGGGTCACCTCGATATGGCCGGCGGGGACCCGCGAGGACGCCTCGGCGGTGACCCCGTACCTGGCGGCGACGCCCTGGGCGCCGTCCTTCGCGCCGACGCCGTAGGTGACCGTCGTCGAGGTCGGGTGGGTGCTCGCCGGTCCGGTGCGGCCTGCCTTGTAGCCCATGTCCACCAGGGCTTGCGACTCATTGGCGGCGGCGTGCGAGACCGTCGAGGCGTTGTACACGTCCACCGTGCCCGAGCCGGTCTTGGCGGCAGGGGCGGCGGGCGCGGGGGCGGCCGGGGCCGGGGCGGCCGGGGCCGGGGCGGACGGGGCCGGGGCGGACGAGGCGGGGGCGGCCGAGGCGGGCGCCGGGGCCGGGTCGTGCCCGAAGAGCTGCTGGACCTCCCGCTTGATCAGCGCGGGGTCGACCGTGTTGACGTCCTCGCCGCCGATGGTCTTGAAGCCCGAGATCGGCAGCGTGTTGAACTCGACGTTCCCGCCGGTGAGGTTGGTCGCCTGCTGGGCGAAGTCCAGGATGTTCAACTGGTCGTCGATCACCACGTCCTTCTTCACCACGTTGAACAGGTCCTGCATCTTGCCGAGGTCGTTGAAGATGCCCTCGTTCTTGAGCTTGTACTCGACCGAGGAGATGAAGGCCTGCTGGCGGTGGGTGCGGTCGAGGTCGCCGTTCGGCAGGTTGTGGCGCTGGCGGACGAAGGCGAGCGACTGGGTGGCGTTGAGCGTGTTGATGCCGGCGGTGCCCTTGAAGCCGGAGCCCTGGCCGGTCTCGTTCGGGTCGCTGGTGGCGTGGTTCAGGCAGACCTGGACCGGGCCGACGGCCTGCGCGATGTCGTAGAAGCCGAGCAGGTTGACCTCGGCGAAGTGGTCGATCGGGATGCCGAGGAAGTTCTGCACGGTCGCCAGCGTCGCCGCACGGCCCACGTCGCGGCTCTGCTGCTCCAGCTGGGCCTTGGACAGGCCCTTCCCCGCGAGCTTGCTCTCGGCGGCGGACTTGGCGATGCCGTACGCCTCCTTGATCTTGTGCATCTTGCCGTCGGCGCCGGCGGTCTGGACGTAGTCGTCGCGCGGGATGGACAGCGCGGTGACCTTCCCGCCGTTGGCCGGTATGTGCAGCACGATCAGGGTGTTGGTGTTGTAACCGCCGATGTCGCTGCTGCCGCCGGCCTGCAGATCGTCCTGGACGAACTGCGGCGGGAGGTCGTTGCCGTTCATGTCCTTGCGGCTGTCCAGGCCGATCAGCAGCAGGTTGACCGAGTTGTCCAGGTGCGGCGGTGCGCCCTTCTGGACCTGGGCCAGGGCGTTGGACGTGGTCAGGCCCGTGGTCAGCGACTTGTACGTGTACCAGGTGACACCGCTGGTGCCGATCACCGCGAGGGAGACCCCGACGGCGATGGTGCGCCCGGCGATCAGCAGCGGCGAGGTGCGGCGCTTCTGCGGCGCGCTGCCGCGCTGCCGCGGGACGGCGCCCTGCCGACGGGCGGCCCGCCCGGTGTTGCTCGGGTTGTGCTCACCCACGGCGGTTCCTCTTGTCTCGTGCGATCCGTACCAGGACGACGACCAGGGCGGCCCCCACCGCCGCCGCCATCACCGGGAAGCCGCTGATGGCCCAGCGGGCGGCTCCGGTGGCCAGCGCCTTGGATCCCTGGTACTTGGCGGAGTTCCCGAACAGCTCGGCGACGGCCGTCGAGGCCAGCACCACCGGGCCGGGCGCCGTCAGCACCCACCACCAGCCGGCCCGGCTGCTCAGCGCCGCGGCGGCGACCGGACCGAGCACGGCACAGGCGGCGAAGACCACCCCAAGACCCGGGCTGATCGCCTCGTCGACGAAGGCGCCCACCAGCGGCAGCCCGAGCGACAGCAGGGCGACGGTGCCGCCGTGCCGCCCGCGAGTGCTGGACGAGCGGCGCGCGCGAGCGCCGGCGCCGGCGCCGGGATGCCCGCCGCCCTGCTGCCGTCTCGGCTCCCCCTCCCGCTGCCGCGGAGGAGACGCGTTCGCGCGCCGCCCCCGATCCGCGTCATGCTCGGGTATGTCCACCCACTGGTCTGTCATGCACTCCGCCCTTGTCCGGTCGGCCGGCGGTCCCCTTCGGCCTCGGTCCGCCCGAGGATTCCGGGCATGTCGTTCCGGTCATTGGACGCCGGATGAGGCACTGATGGTTGCTCGCTTGCGCAATTGATTGCTCGCTTGCGCAATGTAGCAAGTGTTTGTGGGGCACCGGCAGGGGGCCACCGCCTGCGGCGGCGCCAGGGGGGTCAGGGGGGCATCAGGGGGCTGAGTCGGGGATCTGCGGGTTGAGCGCGTAGGCGGCGATGGGCGAACCGAACGGGGTGGTGTCCTGGGTGCCCACCGCCACGCAGCCGGGGGCCGCCGCCGCGTTGAGCGTCCGCGCGGGCGGTGTCTGCGCCGCCAGCGCCATCGGAGCCGCCGGAGCTGCCGGAGCCATCAGCCGCATCAGCAGCTGAGCGCCGCTCGGCGGGGCACCACCGGCGTCCGCGGTGGGCGACATCGCCGCCGCCTGCGGGGTGGCGGACGCGGTGTCGTCCGGCAAGGCCTGGTCGGCGGCGATGGCCCGGAACACGGCCTGCGCGGCGGGCGTGGGCACCAGCCAGTCGGCGTTGCCCGGATCGACGAGCGTGGGCATCGTGGTGAAGGTGATCCCGGCGGTCAGCACATCGTTGAGCTGCGACGCCAGGGCCACCAGGTTGGTGATGCCGCCCAGCCCGTCGTCGACCGTCAGCGCCTTGGTGGCAGCGTCCGCGAGGTCGTACAGGTCGATCGGGTTGGTCAGGGTGTTCGCGCTCTTCAGCTTCTGGACGAGCGAGGAGAGGAACACATGCTGCGCCGCCTCCCGACCGAGGTCCCCGCCGTCACCGAAACCGTGCCGGGTGCGCAGGAACTCCAGCGCCGCGAGGCCCTTGAGGGAGTGCGTGCCCTTGGCCAACTTCAGCTGGGAGTAAGGGTCGTAGATGTTGTTGTCGACACAGACGCTGACCCCGCCGATGGTGTCCGACATGCTCACCACCCCGGAGAAGTCGACCAGCGCGAAGTGGTCGACGGGGATGCCGGTGAGGGCGTGGACCGCCGCGACCGTGCAGCCGGGGCCGCCGTTCTGCAGGCTGCTGGTGATCAGCGCCCGGCTCACCGCGGGGTAGACATGGCCGGTCTTCGGGTCGGTGCACTGGGGGATGTCGACGACGGTGTCGCGCGGGATGCTCATGACCGTCGCACTGGTGCGGCCCGCCGACAGGTGGACCAGCATCTCCACGTCCGCGTTGGCGCCCGGCCCGCAGTCGCCGCCGATCGCGCAGTCGGCCGCCGTCGCCCGGGTGTCCGAGCCGATCACCAGGATGTTCAGCGGGCTCTGGCCCGCGCCGTTCTTCGTCTCGGTGCCCGGCGAGCCACTGCCGAGGTACAGCGGCGAATGGCGGACATTGCCGTCGAGGTGGAGGTAGACCCACCCGCCCCCGGCCGCCAGCAGGACCAGCAGCAGACCCAGTGAGAGCACCAGCCATCTGAGCGCACGGTGGCGCCGCTTCCCGCCCCCGGCCGCAGGCGGCTCCGGCCGTTCGTCCGTCATCCCAACCAGCCCCATCCCGAAATCCAGCGAGGCGCACGGAAGCGCGGAAGGTCACGCATCGGGGAAACGCTACGACGACCGGCCAGGATGCGCCTGTCCAGCAGCGGCAGGCGGGCCGCACCGGGTCCGGGCGGCCGTCACTCGGCGTCGGTGGGGTCCTCGGCCCGGCGGGCCCGGGCGGCGGCTTCGGCCTCCGCCTCCACTTCGGCGCGGGACTGGCGGCGGTTGACCAGCCAGACGACGAGGGCGGCCAGGGCGAAGAGGCCGACCAGGATGGTGGCCACGGTGCCGATCACGTTCTCCACCCGGCTGTAGGCCGAGCCGAGGCCGTAGCCGAGGAGGCAGTAGGCGGTGCCCCAGAGGGTGGCGCCGGCGATGTTGTAGACCGAGAAGCGGCCGTACGGCATGCGGGAGATACCGGCGAGGGTGGGCACCAGGGCGCGGAACACCGTGAAGAAGCGGCCGAAGAAGACCGCCGCCGCGCCCTTGTCGCGGATGAGCCTGCGGGCCCGATCGACCTGCGTCCGGTGCCGGACGGCGCTGCGGGTGCGCAGCACCCAGGGGCCGAAGTGCCGGCCCAGCCAGTAGCCGACCGCGTCGCCCAGGATCGCGGTGAGGACGACGACCGTGACCAGCACCGCCAGGTCCACGCCGCGGTGCGCGGCGGCGATGGTCCCGGCGACCAGCAGCAGGGTCTCGCCCGGCAGCAGGAAGCCGAGGAAGAGCGCGTCCTCGGCGAAGATCAGCAGGCCCACCACGGCGTACACCACGGCTCCGGAGAGGCCGAGGATCCAGTCGGTGACCGACGACACGAGCAGTCACCCCCTTCCGAAGCCGGAGACGCACAGACGAGCCCGTCCACACCAACCTAGACGAGCGTGCCCGTTATGCCCGGTTCAGCCGGTGATGGGTACGGCGACTCCTGCGGGAGCAGCGCCGCCGCGCCCGCCCGGTCCCCCGCGCGGACCAGGTCACGGATCCGGTGGGCCAGCGGGGTGACGTCGCGGACGCCGAGCAGCCAGCGATCGGCGTAGTTCCTGGTGGCGTCCCCACTGAGGCCGAGCTGGAGGGAGCGGTAGGGCAGCTGCTGGAGGTCGAGGTCGCGCTCCGGGTCCCACTGCACCCGCACCACCGAGGCGCGCAGCTCGGCCTTCCACTGCTCGCGGTCGGCGTGCACCGCGCGGTCGTAGTGCGAGAGGCAGGCCTGCGCGAGCGCCTCGTCGAAGCCGGCGCGGCTGATCTCCAGGGCGAGCACGCGCTCCTGGCCCGGCTTGGTGCCCCAGCCGCTGCGGTACATCATCCAGCAGAAGCTGGGCTTGATCCAGGTCATCCGGGAGCGGCTCCAGCTCTCCGGGAAGCCTCCGTGCTGGGCGGCGTAGTCCCCGATCTCGGGCCGGTAGGCCTGGTAGACGGTGACGCTGGTCGCGGTGTGGGCCGCGCGGATCTGCCGTAGCGGCACCGCCTGCGGGTTGATCATCTGCATGGCGGCCAGTGTGCGCGACGGACACCGACTGCGCCCGCGAATTACGCCCGGGTCAGCCCCCGATGGAGACGCCGCGTTCTCCTTGAAGTGCTATCCCGGCCGAAGCCGGGAGATTCCTGCCTACCTTGCGGCAGCGGGCTTGACGCGCTTCGCGCGCCTGCCGACTGTCGATCCCGGACGGGCCCGCGCCGGCTGACCTACTTCGGGTAGACCATAGATTCGGAGTACGGCACGGTCATCACGGTTGAGTGAGCTACGCCGTGCCCGCTGTACCCGTCTTCTCCGAACGCTTCGCCGTGGTCGGCGCACAGCACGACCAGCCAGCGGCCGTAGTGGGGCAAGGCTTCGAAGAGCGGGCCGAGCTGGGTGTCGGCGTAGGCAAGTGCTGCCCCTTGGGATTCCCAGGTGTCCGCTTCTGCCGCGCCCTCAAGGTAGAACGCGGTCGGTGTGTGGGTGGCCGTGACGTTCATGAACAGAAACGCCTTCTGCCCCATCTCCAGCCGTTCGAGCGACGACAGCGCGGAGACCACCTGATTCCGCGTCGAATGAGGCTCTTCTGACGCCATGTCGGGGGACCAGTGGCTTTCTTGGAACATCGCCGGGAACACACGGCCCAGCGGAGTCTGCTGCGAGAAGAACCCGACTCCGCCCACGCACACCGTGCGGTAGCCCAGCCCGGCGAAGCCTTCCACGATGTTCGGGGCGTCGAACACGTAGGTTCGATCCGCGACGGTCTTGCCCTGAATGGCGCGGCAGGCCAGCAGGCGGGGTGGGCGAGCTGGGCCGGACGGCACGGGGAGGAACCCGGCGAAGAATGCCGCGTGCGCGGGGTAGGTGAAGGTCCCCGGTGTACGGCGCTCCTCCCAGAGCCCCCCGGCGACGACGTTCTCCAGGTTGGGCGTGCGGCCCGCGTGCATCATCGCGCGGGCCACGTCGTAACGGAGCGAGTCGAACGTCATGAAGAGGACGTTTGTGGAACCGATCAGTTCACGCGCGTTGATCATCCTTGGCCAACTCCTGAGATGCGGTCATCACGTCCTTCACGGTGATCGGCGAGCTTGCGCCCTTCATCTTCCCCGTGCACCTGCTGACGCTCCCCGACCGGTCCCTCGTCGGCTACAGCGAGACCCACGCGCGCGGGTACCTGGAGCGGAGCGCGACCGTCTGTGCCGCTTGGGAGAGAGACTACGATCAGCTCCAAGTGGAGGCGCTGTCTACGGTGGCTTCACTTGCCATGATCAGCACCCTTCGAAAGGGACTTGAAGAATGAGCATCGACCTTACCGGCGACGGGTGGGTGAAGTCGTCTTACAGCCAGAGCGGCGGCGCTTGCATCGAGTGGGCGCCGAGCAAGATCGGCCGCCTGGGCGCCGTCCCCGTGCGTGACTCCAAGGACCCGTCCGGCCCGGCCCTGGCCTTCCCTACCAGCGCGTTCGCTGCGTTCATCGCGGGCGTCAAGGCGGGCGACTTCGGCACCGTCTGACCGCTCCCCCCACTGATACCCCTGTGAAGCCCTGTCGGCCGCGCGGGGGTATCAGTGCATGCAACTCCGGACGGTCGTGGGGCTCAGAGGTGGTCGTGGACCCAGGTGGCGAGGAGTTTGGCGCAGTCGTCGACCGACTCGCGCCAGGCGCGGGCGGCGCCCTCGCCGGCCTCGTCGCTGACGTGCTTGACCAGGCGGACGGGCAGGCCGGCGCGCTGGGCGACGGTGGCCAGCGCGTAGCCCTCCATGTCGACCAGGTGGGCCAGCTCGGCGAGCCGGTCGCGGGCGGCGGGGTCGGTGACGAAGAGGTCGCCGGTGGCCAGGATGACGCCGGCCGAGTCGTCGAGGGTGATCGGGTCGCCGTAGCTGTGGCCGGTGAGGCTGCGCAGCACGGCGGTGTCCAGGTCGTGCTGCAGTACGGCGGCGATCTCGTGGGTGCGCCCCTCCAGGCCCGGGCGCAGCGCGCCGGCCGTGCCGAGGTTGACCACCGCGGACGGACGCGGGCCCTGCGCGAGGACGGTCGCCAGTGCCGCGGTCGCGTTGACCTTGCCCATGCCCGTGAGCAGCACCGGGAGGTCGGTGCGCAGGTGGGCGGCCTCCTCGACGACGGCCAGGACGAGGAGCGGGCGGTCAGGGGCGACGGTTCCGATCAGCTGCATGGCCGCCATCGTAGAGCGGTCAGCTCTCGGCGCCGTAGCGGTGGCGCAGGTTGGGGTCGTCCAGCCACCACGGCCGCATGCCCTGCTCGTCCTCCGGCGCCGCGCCGCCGACCGCTGCGGCCTCGGCGGCGGCCTCGAAGCGGGCGTCGAGTTCGGCGTCCACCGCGGCGGTCTCCTCCTTGCCCTGCGCGATCATGCGCCGGACCAGCGCCCAGATGAACGGCAGCCCGACCAGGTCGCCGAGCACCCAGAGCGCGTTGCCGCCCCAGGTCTGGTCCTGGGCGATGCTCGGGCCCCAGGGGCGGGCCAGCTCGGCGTAGTAGTGTCCGCCGACCAGGTGGCCGCCGTAGATCAGCACGATGCCCAGGCCGGCGTCGAAGATCACCTCGGCGAAGGTGATGAAGAGGCCCAGCAGGTGCGGGTACTCGTGGCCGACCGGGTCGATCTGCAGGCGCGGCCAGAAGTACGCCAGCCCGAGCGCGACCAGCGACAGGTGCAGGCCGATGTTCCACAGGCCGCTGGTGAGGGTCTTCTCGTACCAGGGGGTGAAGTAGAGCAGCCACGGCGGTGCCATCAGCAGCGCGGTCGAGACGGCGGGGAACATCAGCAGCTTGGACGGGCCGCTGCGCAGCGCCCGCAGGATGCGCTCGCGGCGGGCCGGCGGCGCGGTCTGCACCAGCAGGGAGACGGGTGCGCCGAGCGCGAGCAGCAGCGGGACGACCATCAGCAGCAGCACGACCTGCACGGCGCGGTCGGTGAACAGGATCCGCTCGTACACGCCGAGCCCGGAGCAGGTGACCCAGATCCAGAGCAGCAGCCCGCCGAGGAAGGCAGCGGTACGGGTGGGCAGCCAGCGCTCGCCGGCCCGGGCCAGCGTCCGGACGCCGAGCAGGTAGCCGCCGCCGAGCAGCACGGCGAGGGCGAGCACGACCGGTTCGGCCGTCCAGGAGGTGGCCAGGTCGGCCCACTGCCAGGGCGGCGGCCCGTGGTAGCCGGTGGCCAGGGCTTCGGCGGCCAGGACTGAGGTCTGCATTGTTCGCGCTCCATGCTCCGCCCGGGCGCGGCGGTCTCCCGGGCACAAGCCATGATGGCCGATCCGGGGACGATCACGGTGAGCGGGGCACCCGCGCGGCGGGCCAGGACCGGCACGGCATAGGGTGCCCCTCGCGCGAGCGAGGGAAGCGCCGGACGCGTCGAAGCTCAAGTCCGGCACAAGTGACGTGTGACCGTCGGATCCGATGGCCATACTGCTGGCAGTGGGCCGGTACCCGATCGTCGGGCGGCCCAGGGGGAGGGTGGGGCTGGTGGCAACACCACAGTTGACGGAGGCGCGACCTCCGGCGCGGACAGCAGTGACGGCCGCCGTGGCCCGGCGCGGCGGACAACTGACCGATCGGCTGCGCCAGGCGTCCGCGACCGCCCCGGGGCGGCTGCGGCTCAGCGCGGTGGCGCTGGTCGTCCTGGTGCTGGCCTTCGGTGCGCTGACGGGCTGGCAGGTGACCTCCCGTACGCAGGCGGCGGACCGGGTGGTGTCCAGCAGCCAGCCGCTCAGCGAGAACGCCGCCGAGATCTACCGCTCGCTGGCCGATGCGGACACCACCGCGGCAGCCGGCTTCCTGCTGGCGGGCAATGAGCCGCCCACGGTGCGCCAGCGCTACCAGGCGGACCTGGCCACCGCCTCCCAGCTGCTCACCCAGGCCGCCACGCACAGCGCCGGGTCCGCCGCCGCGGTGTCCTGGATCAGCCAGCTCAACCAGCAACTCCCGGTCTACTCGGGGCTGGTGGAGACGGCCCGGGCCATCGACCGGCAGGGCCTGCCGCTCGGCGCGGCCTATCTGCGGTACGCCTCCGGCCAGATGCAGAACCAGCTGCTGCCCACCGCGCAGAAACTCTCCGACTACGAGCGGGGCCGGGTCGACCAGGACTACGCCGACGCGCAGGCGACGCCGTGGGCGGTCTACGTCCTCGGCCTGCTGGTGGCGGTGGCGCTGGTCTGGTTCCAGCTCGTCCTGTTCCGGCGCACCAACCGGGTGTTCAACCTCGGCGTGCTGAGCGCCACCGCTGCCGTGCTGGCGACGCTGGTGTGGCTGACGGCCGGGGTGGCGGCGGCCGACGCCGGGCTCTCGCGCAGCCGCAGCACCGGCGCCGGCCCGTTGCAGGCGCTGAACAGCGCGCGGATCGACGCGCTGCAGGCCCGCACCGCGGAGAATCTCAACCTGGTCGCGCGCGGCTCGACCACCACCTACGCCGACCAGTGGACCAAGTCCACCGACCTGCTGGCCACCACGACCTCCGGCGGCCAGTTGGGCAGCGCGCAGCAGCTGGCCCCCGCGGGCGCCGGCCAGGACGTCGCCGACGCCCGCAGCGAGTTCTTCACCTGGAAGCAGCGCCACGACGCGGCCTCGGCGAAGAACGACGGCGGCGACTACCAGGCCGCCCTGGACGCCACCGTGGGCTCCGGCGCGGACGGTGCGCAGCAGGCGTACCAGGCGCTGGACGCCAAGTTGGCGCAGGCGGCGGACGTCGAGAAGGCCGACTTCCTGAGCGCGGCGAAGGACGGGCGCGACGCGACCGGCACGGTCGTCTTCGCCGCGGGCGTGCTGGCGCTGCTGGCGGCGGCCGGGGTGCTGCTCGGGATCGGCCGCCGCCTGGCGGAGTACCGGTGAGGCCGATGAGGGGAGTTGGAGCAGTGCGAAGCAAGAGCTGGCTGGTCCTGGTGGCGGCCCTGGTGGTGCCGTTCAGCCTGGGCGTGAACGCCGACGCGGCCCCGCGCGAAGCCGCGGCGCCGCTGCTCGCGCCCGCGCTCGCCCCGGCGGCGACGGCGGCGACGGCGGCGACGGCGAGTTGCGACCCGACCAAGAGCGTGCGGCCGAGCCTGGACGAGAGCGGCCCGGCGGTCAGCGCCATCAAGCGGCGCGGCGTGCTGATCGCGGGCGTCGACCAGAACAGCTACCGCTGGGGCTTCCGCGACCCGCAGACCGGTGAGTTGCAGGGCTTCGACATCGACCTGGTGCACGCCGTGGCCAAGGCGATCCTGGGCGATCCCAACAAGGTCGAGTTCAAGACCGTGCCGACGGATCAGCGTATTAATGCCATTAAGAGCGGCGAGGTCGATCTGATCGCGCGTACGATGTCGATCACTTGTGATCGCCTCAATGACGTCGCCTTCTCGTCGGCGTACTTCGAGGCGGGGCAGCAGGTGGTGGTTCCGCGGTCGGCCAAGGCGACCACCATCGACCAGGCGTTGAAGGGGAAGACCGTCTGCGTGGCGGACTCCTCCACCGCCCAGACCGAACTGAAGAGCAATCAGCACGGCGCCGCGACCGTCAAGGTGGTGGGCAACCAGCTGGACTGCCTGGTGCTGATGCAGCTGGGTCAGGTGGACGCGACCATGACCGACAACGCGCTCGCCGTCGGCCAGGCGGCGCAGGACCCGACCGTCCAGGTGATCGGCCCCTCGCTGACCGCGGAGCCGTACGGCATCGCCATGGCGAAGGGCGCCACCGACCTGGTGGCCCGGGTCAACCAGGTGCTGGAGGACTACCGCGGCAACGGGTGGCAGGCCAGCTACGACAAGTGGCTCGGCCCGTACCTCGGGCCGTCCAACGGTCCGCCGCCGGCCGACTACCTGCCGTAGGACACACCACGTTATGAGCAAAGGAAGGGCGTCGCGTTGACAGGATCCGCAGGCCCGGTGATGAGCCGGGAGGAGGTGGACCGCGAGCTGGCCAGGCTGAGCGCCGAGCGCGAGGCCGTCGAGGCCGCACTGCTCGCCCTCCAGGACCACCCCGGCCGGCGGCTGCTGGAGGGCGCGGCCCTGTCCGGACGCACCGAGGAGGGCTGGGCCGTCGCCGCGCAGGGCCTGACGCTGCTCTGGACGCTCTTCGACCGCTATGTCGAAGCACTCGCCTCGGCGCGCGCCGTCCGTTCCCGCCGGGTGCGCCCCAGCGCGCCCGAGCTGGCCGAGCTCAGCGAGCTGCTGCGCGGCCGGGCGGTCACCGTCTCGGGCGGCCAGCTGCCCGACCCGGTCCGCCAACTGGCAGGCCCCACACGGTTGGTGGAGCAGGTCAGCCTGGCCGAGCTGATGGACCGGATGAACACCTGGTACGCGACCGTACTGGACCTGGTGAGCGCCGCCGACGCGGTCTGGTCGGCGCTGCCCGCCAGGATCGATCTGCTGCTCGCCGAGCTGCGCCGGGTCCGCACGCTGGCCGGATCGGTCGGCGTGCAGAGCGGCTCGCACCCGCTGGCCGACGATCTCGACGCGCTGGAGCGCGAGCTGGCGGCGCTTCGCACCGAGGTGCTGACCGACCCGCTGGCCCTGTGGCGGCCCACCCGGGTGCCCGCGCAGCGCGGCAGCGGCCCGAGCGGCGCGCAGGCCGGCGGCGGCCAGGGCGTGGTGGACACCGAACGCTTCGACAAGGCCGGGCGCGCGCTGGACGGCGTCCGGGTCGAGCTCGAGCAGCTGATGCGGCTGCGCGACGAGGCCGACGAGCGGCTGCAGCAGGTCGCCGACCTGCTGCAGCGCGCCGACGCCACCCTCGTCGAGGCCCGCCGGGCGCGCGGCGAGGTGCTGGCGAAGATCGCCGCCACCGAGGTGCCGGCCGTGCCGGGCCCGCTCTCCGCGCTGCGCGAGCGGATCCACCAGGCGGCCGAGCTGCAGCTGAGCGGGCAGTGGCACCGCTTGGCGCCGCTGCTCGACACCCTGGAGGAGCAGGCCGCCAAGGAGCTCACCCGGGCCCGGCAGTCGCTGACCGAGGTGACCCAGCCGCTGGCCGTCCGGGCGGAACTGCGCGGCCGGCTGGACGCGTACAAAGCGATGGCGGCACGGCTCGGGGTGGTCGAGGACCCCGAGGTGATCGAGCGCTACGAGAAGGCCCGCTGGCTGCTGTGGAGCGCTCCGTGCGACCTGCGGGCGGCAGCGGCGGCGGTCGCCCGGTTCCAGCAGGCGCTGCGCCCCGCGAGCGGGGCGGGCGGATCGGCCGGGACCGGCGGATCACCGGGCGGCCCGGGGCCGCAGGACGGTCAGCCGGGCTATGGGCAGCAGTACTACGGACAGCAGAACGGTCAGGGGGTCTGAGAGTCATGGGCGAAGCGTGTGTGCAGCCGGGTTGCTCCGGCGGGGTCATCGACGCGGACGGATACTGCGGCGAGTGCGGGCTCACACCCGCGGTGGCGACCGGCCCGAGCAGGCCGGCGGTCGCCACCGGCGGCCCGGTGGCCGGCTCCGGCTGCGGACAGCCCGGTTGCAGCGGCAGCATCGACGCGGACGGCTACTGCGACGAGTGCGGGATCTCCCGCGAGCGCGACGACCGGCACCCCGGCCCCGTCCGCCGCCGTGTCCCTGCCCTCGGCCCGCTCCGCCGCCCCCGACTCCGCCGTCTCGGCCGCCTCGGCCGGCTCCTCGCGGACCGGCTCGGCCCGCTCGATGTCGGGCCGCTCCCGCTCGCACCGCTCCTCGCGAACCGGCACCCGTGGCTCGGTCTCGGTGAAGAGCAGCAAGGGCACCGCCGGCAGCACCACCCGCTCCCGGCTCGGCGCAGGACTGGTGACGGTCCCGCCGGTGCCCAAGCTCGACCCCGCCTCGGCCGTGCTGGCCAACCCCGAGGTGCCCGAGCGCAAGCGCTTCTGCAGCAAGTGCGAGGCGCCGGTGGGCCGGGAGAAGAACGGCGTGCCCGGCCGCCCCGACGGCTTCTGCACCAAGTGCGGCACCGCGTACTCCTTCACCCCCAAGCTGCGCCACGGCGACCTGGTCGGCGGCCAGTACGACGTGCTCGGCTGCCTGGCCTACGGCGGCCTCGGCTGGATCTACCTCGCGGTGGACCGCCGGGTCAGCGACCGCTGGGTGGTGCTGAAGGGCCTGCTGGACACCGGCGACGAGGACGCGCTGGCGGTGGCGATCGCCGAGCGCCGGTTCCTGGCCGAGGTCGACCACCCGAACATCGTGCGCATCATCAACTTCGTCGAGCACCCCGACCCGGCCAACGGCTCGGTCGACGGCTACATCGTGATGGAGTACGTCGGCGGCAAGTCCCTCAAGGACATCGCCAACGAGCGCCGCACGCCGGACGGCCGGCGCGAGCCGCTGCCCGTCGAGCAGGCCATCGCGTACGCGCTGGAGGCCCTGCCGGCGCTCGGCTACCTGCACAGCCGGGGTCTGATCTACTGCGACTTCAAGATCGACAACGTGATCCAGAGCGAGGACTCGCTCAAGGTCATCGACATGGGCGCGGTGCGCGGCTTCAACGACGACGGCCCGATCTACGGCACGGTCGGCTACCAGGCGCCGGAGATCGCGACGGACGGCCCGTCGCCGGCCTCCGACCTCTACACGGTCGCCCGCACGCTGGCCGTGCTCACCTTCGACTTCCAGGGCTACAGCACCCAGTACCGCGACGAGCTGCCCGGCCCCGAGCTGGTCCCGATCTTCGAGCAGTACGAGTCCTTCTACCGCCTGCTGGTGCGCGCCACCGACCCCGACCCGAGCGGCCGGTTCGCCTCGGCCGAGGAGATGGCCGACCAGCTGACCGGCGTGCTGCGCGAGATCCTGGCCCTCCAGGACGGCTCGCCGCGGCCCGCGCTCTCCACCCTGTTCGGCCCCGAACTGCGGGTGGTGGACACCGAGTTGCTGGCCGAGGGCAGCGGCAGCGCGCCCGGCCTTCCGAAGGTCGAGGCGCTGGACGCGGCGGGCGCCGCGCTGGCCCTGCCGGTGCCGCGGGTGGACCCGGGCGACCCCAACGCCGGGTTCCTCGCCACCCTGATGGCCACCCAGCCGAGCGAGGCGATCGCCGCCCTGCAGGGCGCGCCCACCCAGTCGGTGGAGCGCCGGCTGCGCGAGCTGCGGGCCCGGATCGAACTGGGCGACCAGACGGCGGTGCAGCGCGCGCTGGACGCGCTGGAGGCCGACGAGCCGGGCGACTGGCGGGTGATCTGGTACCGCGGTCTCGCCCTGCTGGTCGCCTCGGCCGCCACCCGGTCCCGCGAGCAGGTGGAGGCCGCCGCCGAGGCGTTCGACGCGGTCTACGACGCGTTCCCCGGCGAGGCCGCGCCCAAGCTGGCGCTGGGCGTCTGCGCCGAGCTGCTGGGCAACGGCGAGGACGCCGCCGAGTTCTACCGGCTGGTCTGGAGCACCGACCACGCCTACGTCAGCGCCGCCTTCGGCCTGGCCCGGGTCCGGCTGGCGGCCGGCGACCGGACCGGAGCCGTGCTGGCGCTGGAGTCGGTGCCGGAGACCTCCAGCCACTTCACCGCCGCCCGGATAGCGGCCGTCCGCTCCCGGCTGCGCGAGCGCTCCCCGCAGGAGCCGCTCGCCCTCGACCTCGGCGCCAGTTCGACCCAGCTGACCGCGCTGGGCCTGGACGACCGGCGTCGCGAGGAGCTCTCGGTGGAGCTGCTGGGCGCCGCGCTGGGCTGGGTGCTGGCCGGCCGGCCCTCCCAGCAGGCGGGAGCCGCCGACCCCGGCGGCCTGACGGTGCTGGGACATCCCGCCGACGAGCGGGAACTGCGGTTCGCCCTGGAACGGTCCTACCGGGTACTGGCCCGGTTGTCCGACCGGGCGGAGAGCAGGATCGCGATGGTGGAGCGGGCGAACCGGACCCGTCCACGGACTTGGGTGTGAGCTGATGCCTCAACAGACCATGTGGTGCCCGACCTGCGTGGAGCCGCTCGACCCGGACGACATGTTCTGCGGCTCCTGCGGGGCGAACCTGGCCGCGCCGGAGCCGCCGTCCGCCGCGGGCCCGTCCGCCGCGGGCCCGTCCGCCGCGCAGCCGTCCGCCGCGCAGCCGTCCGGCACGCAGCCGTCCGCCGGCGAGCCGGACTTCGAGCTGGAGCCGGCCGGCGCGGCCCGCCCCGGCTGCGTGCACTGCGGCGCGCGGCAGGTCGCCTCCGACGGCTACTGCGAGGCCTGCGGCGGCGTCCAGCCGCGCCCGCGCGACCACATGGAGCAGTCGCTGCAGGGTGTCGCGGGCGTCAGCGACCGCGGTCTGCGCCACCACCGCAACGAGGACTCCTTCATGCTCGCGGCCACCTCGCTGCCGGACGGTGCCGCCGCCGTGCTCGCGGTGGTCTGCGACGGCGTCTCCTCCGCCTCGCGCCCCGACGAGGCCTCGCAGGCCGCCGCCGAGACCGCCTCGCAGGCGCTGCTGACCTCGCTCGAGGAGGGCGTCGCGGCCGAGCCGGCGATGCGGCGGGCGATCCTGGCCGCGGCCGAGGTGGTCGCGGCGCTGGCCTCCGACGGCACCGCCCCGACCCCGCACTCCAACTCCCCCGCCTGCACCCTGGTCAGCACGGTGGCCGCGGCCGGCGTGGTGACCGTCGGCTGGGTCGGCGACAGCCGGGCGTACTGGATCCCGGACGACCGGGAGGGCGCCGAGCCCTACCGGCTGACCGAGGACGACTCCTGGGCGGCCCGGATGGTCTCGGCCGGCCTGATGGGCGAGGCCGAGGCCTACGCGGACGCCCGGGCGCACGCGATCACCGGCTGGCTCGGCGCCGACGCCGAGGAGGTCGAGCCGCACACCGTCACCTTCACGCCGCACGTCCCCGGGGTGCTGCTGGTCTGCACCGACGGCCTGTGGAACTACGCCGAGGCCGCCACCCAGCTGGCCGACCTGGTGCGCTCCGACGCCCGGACCGACCCGCTGCGGGCGGCCCGGGTGCTGGTCGACTTCGCCGTCGCGGCGGGCGGGCACGACAACATCACGGTCGCCGTGCTGCCGGTCGTGCCGCTGACCGTCGAGGGGTACACCGAGACGCTGCTCGACCTGCCGGTGCTGCGCCCGGTGCCGGCGCAGGCCGCCCCGCCCCTCCCGGACGCCCCGCCCGCGCCGCCGGCGCCCGCGGCACCCCCGATGCCGGCCGGCCCGCCGGCCGTACCGGCCACCCAGCAGTCCGACTGATCCCCGTCAGACGGCCCCACCCACCACTCGTACCCGAATCAGGAGCTCGGCCATGGCCAGTCTGACGAAGTCGAACCTGCCCAGGTTCAGCACGGACATCTTCCAGAACGAGTACCTCGCCGACGGCGCCCGCGAGGTCAACGCGATCGTCACCGTCACCGCGACCGGCGGCGGTACCACCGGCGGCCGCCCGCTCGGCGCGATGGCCGACGCGGGCGCCGCGGCGGGCACCGACTCGGCCGTCGTGATCATGGTCGACTGCTCGGGCTCGATGGACTACCCGCCCACCAAGATGCGCAACGCCCGGGACGCCACCGCCGTCGCCATCGACACCATCCGCGACGGCGTCGCCTTCGCGGTGGTGGCCGGCACCCACGAGGCCAAGGACATCTACCCCGGTGGCGGGCAGCTCGCGGTGGCCGACGCCGGCACCCGGGAGGCAGCGAAGCAGTCGCTGCGCAAGCTCAGCGCAGGCGGCGGCACCGCCATCGGCACCTGGCTGGACAAGGCCGACAAGCTCTTTCTGACCCGCCGCGAGATAGCCATCCGGCACGGCATCCTGCTCACCGACGGCCGCAACGAGCACGAGAAGCCCGAGGACCTGCAGCGCGTGCTGGACCGGGTGACCGGCCACTACACCTCCGACTGCCGCGGCGTCGGGACGGACTGGGAGCTGACCGAGCTGCGCCGGATCTCCTCCGCGCTGCTGGGCACCGTGGACATCGTCGCCGAGCCGTCCGGCCTGGCCGACGACTTCCGCGGGATGATGGAGGCGGCCATGGGCAAGCAGGTCGCCGACGTGGCGCTGCGGATCTGGACCCCGGCCAACGCCTCGGTGAAGTTCGTCAAGCAGGTCGCTCCCGACCTGGAGGACCTGACCGAGCGCCGGGTCGAGGCGGGCCCGCGGGCCGGCGACTACCCCACCGGCTCCTGGGGCGACGAGAGCCGCGACTACCACGTCTGCGTGCAGGTCCCGTCGGCCGCCGTGGGCAACGAGATGCTCGCCGCCCGGATCAGCCTGGTGCTGCCGCAGGGCGACGGCAGCACCGAGGTGCTCTCCCAAGGTCTGGTCAAGGCGGTCTGGACGGACGACCTGGCCTCCTCCACCCGGATCAGCCCGCAGGTCGCGCACTACACCGGCCAGGCCGAGCTTGCGGAGTCCATCCAGGTGGGCCTGGAGGCGCACCGCGCGGGCGATCTCGACCTGGCCACCGCCAAGTTGGGGGCGGCCGTCCGGCTCGCGCACCAGACCGGGAACGAGGGCACCTACCGCCTGCTGCAGAAGGTGGTGGATGTGGTGGACCCGAAGGAGGGTACGGTTCGGTTCCGTAAGGATGTGAGCGAGGCCGATTCGATGACCCTGGACACCCGCTCCACCAAGACCGTTCGTGTGAAGAAGTGACCTGACGTGACCTGGTACCTGTCAGGGCCGGACCTGCTGAGATGTGGGGGACTTGATGCCGATCTGCCCTAGGGGCCATGAGTCGCAGGCCGAGGACTGGTGCGACTTCTGTGGCTTTCCGATGACACCGCCGAACGCCGGCGGGCCCTTCGGTGCGCCCGCGCCGCCGTCGCACCTGCCGCCGATGCCCGGCGGGATGCCTGGCGGGGCGCACGGCGGCGGCGGGATGGGCGGCGGGATGACCGAGGGCCTGGTCACCTGCCCGATCTGCCGCACGCCGCAGACCGGGCGGTACTGCGAGGAGTGCGGGTACGACTACGAGGCGTCCCCGATGCCGCAGCAGAACGGCTACGCGCAGCAGCAGCCCCCGCAGCCACAGCCGCAGCAGGGGTACGGCTACCAGCAGCCCCCGCAGGCTCCCGGGTACGGCTACCCGCAGCAGGCGCCGCCCCAGCAGCAACCGCCTCAGCACCAGCCGCCTCAGCAGCAGCACCAGCAGAACGGCTACCCGCAGCAGCAGCCCCAGCAGCCGCCGCAGCCCGCGATGGGCGGCGGTGACCCGTACGCGACCTCGTTCCACCTGCCGCCGCCGTCCCAGCCGGTCCAGGTGGAGCAGCCCGCACCGGCCCGCTCCACCTGGATGGCCGAGGTCTGCGCCGACCGGGACTACTTCAACGACATGATGGCGCGCAGCGGTCCGGAGTCCGCCGGGCTCTTCTTCCCGCCGTACTGCCCCCCGCGGCGGATCCCGCTGACCGGCCGCGGCCAGCTGCGGATCGGCCGGCGCAGCCAGCAGAAGGGCACCCTGCCGGAGATCGACCTGTCGGTGCCGCCGGAGGACCCGGCCGTCTCGCACAACCACGCGCTGCTGGCCGAGCAGCCCGACGGCAGCTGGGTGGTGGTGGACCAGGACTCCACCAACTGCACCACGCTCAACTACGCCGCCGACCCGATCGCCCCGCACACCGCGATCCCCCTGAGCGACGGCGACAAGATCCACGTCGGCGCCTGGACCACGATCACGCTGCACCGCTCCTAGCGGCCGGCCGCAGGTCGGCTCTAGAGGGCTCCGTCCGACCGGGCGGGGCCCTCTGCCATGTGCTGGACCTCCTCGAAGCGGACCCGCCCCACCAGCGCGCCCGCGAACACCGTGAACCCCACGCCGATCAGCCAGGACTGCACCACGAGCACCGTGCCGATCGCGCCGTAGGAGGTCGCGCTGGAGACGATCAGCGGCGCGAAGACCAGCTGCGAGAACAGCCGCAGCCCCACCAGTGCGGCCACCGTCGCGCACGCCCCCGGGAAGAGCGGCCGCCAGCCGACCCGGCCGCTCAGCAGCAGCCGCTGCAGCCACCAGAAGAAGATCACTCCGACGATGGTCGTCCAGGTGAGTCCGAGCGCCGGCTGGATCGGGGAGTGCCGCCAGGGGACACCGGTCCAGGAGGCCGCCAGCAGGTACCCCGCCAGGCCCGCCAGGCCCAGCGTCTGGCGCCAGGCCGAGTGCCAGGGGGCGGCCTTCAGCTTCCAGATCCGCTCGTAGCCGGTCTGCACGGCCGCCATGAACGAGACCCCGAAGAAGGCCACTGCCGCGAGGCTGAGGGCCGTGGTCGTGCTCAGCACCCGCCGGGGCGAGCTGAACAGCTGCCGGACGGCGTCGGCCGAACTGCCCGACACTCCCAGCCCGTCCACCATCCACCCCGCGAACCCGGCCCCCCGGACCGGCGAGGCCGCCGCCAAGGTGATCAGCAGTGGCACCAGCGTCACAAACCCGAGCGCCGCGAACCCCATCGCCCGGTGCATCAGCTCCAGTTCCTTCCCGCCACTCCAGAGCCGCCGCCCCCACGCGTGCAGCCGCCCCACCCGCGACACCCCACCCGAACCCGAGCGATCCGAACCCTCCGGCGTGCCGGCCATGGCAACCCGTCACCTCCACCTGTAGCAGCCCGCTGAACCTAGCCCCACCCGCCGATGAAGGCACGCAACAGCCCCCCGCACCGCGCGTCGGCCCGGGATCAGGTGGGCAAAAGCCCCGGGCTTGAAAAGTCGGCCCACCCGACTTCCGCCGCGTCCTATGCTGTGGCGCCATGGGTAGAGATGATCATCAGTCAGCTGTGGGCGTGATCCTGACGCATCGACGGACGCGGGTCTGGGTGGCCGACGGCAAGGTGCACTGGCGGCAGGGGCGGACGACCACGGTGGTGCCCGGTGGCCGGGTGCGCCGGGTGGAGGTCTCGGGGCAGGTGCTGGCGCTGCATCTCTTCGACGAGCAGCAGCCGCTGACGGTCCGCCACCGGATACCCGAGGCCGTCAGCACTCTCGCGTCCGAGATCGAGGCGCTGATCGGCGACACCCCCGGCGATCTGCCAGCCGTCCGCAGCGAGACGCCCAGCGTCTGGCCGGTGCGCGCGGTCCGGGCGTTGGGCGCCTGGATCGCCGGGGTGGCGCGCGCGGCGCGGCGTACGACGGTGAAGCAGCGGTGCTGGCTGGGATATCTGTTCGTCGTGGTGCCGATGATGATCGGCACCGGGACACCGGACAGACCCGGGTTCCTGCTCGCGCTGCTCACGGCGGCCGGCTACGGCGTGCTGCGGCTCGCGGACAAGCTGGCCAAGCCGCGGACCCGGTGGATCCTGGCCCGCCGCGGGGTCACCGTGCAGACCAAGGCCGCCTCGGGCAAGGGCGGCGTGCTCAAGATCACGTACCACTCCCTGGACGGCGAGCGCCACACGCTGGACACTACGGGCGACGCTCGCCATTGGTCTGAGATCCGCTTCGACCCGCGCGATCCCACCCGGTTCCTCTTCCCGACCCGGGCCCTGTGGATCTTCGAGCTGCTGGGCGGCCTGCTGCTCGCCGCGCTCGGCGCATGGCTGCTGACTCCGCTGCTGTCCTGGGTCCTTGAGCTGGTCCCTTAGGAGTCAACTAAGGTCAGGTGCCATGACAGTTGCTATATCCGCGGACGGAATCCGAAAGCGGTACGGGGATGTCCAGGCTGTCGACGGAGTGTCACTCTCCGTCGAGACTGGCGAGTTCTACGGTCTGCTGGGCCCCAACGGGGCGGGCAAGACCACCACACTGGAGATCCTGGAGGGGATCCGCGAGCCCGACGAGGGCCGGGTGGAGCTGCTGGGGATGGCGCCCTGGCCGCGCAACAGCAAACTGCTGCCGCGGATCGGCGTGCAGTTCCAGGCCTCCGCCTTCTTCGACAAACTGACGGCACGCGAGACCATCCGCACCTTCGCCTCCTTCTACGGCGTCGGCCCCAAGCGGGCGGACGCGATGCTGGAGCGGGTCGGACTGACCGACTCCGCTGCCGTCCTGACCGACAAGATGTCCGGTGGCCAGGCCCAGCGGCTCTCGATCGCCTGCGCGCTGGCGCACGATCCCGAGTTGGTCTTCCTGGACGAGCCGACCACCGGTCTTGACCCGCAGGCCCGCCGCAACCTCTGGGACCTGCTGCGGGACATCAACGCCGAGGGCCGCACGGTGGTGCTGACCACCCACTACCTGGACGAGGCGGAGATCCTCTGCGACCGCGTCGCGGTGATGGACCACGGCAAGGTGCTGCGCACCGGCGCACCGGCGGCGCTGGTCCGGGAGTTGGACGACACCGTCCGGGTCAGCGTGGAGTCCGGCCAGCTCTCCGCCGACACGGCACGCGAGCTGTTCACCGCGGCGGGCGGGGAGATCGCCAACCTGGAGGACAACGGCGTCTCGCTCTCGCTCTCCACCAAGGTGCCAGGACCGATCCTGGCCGTGCTGGCCGATCGGAGCGCGCTGCGCGGCCTCGAGGTGCGCGGCGCCACGCTGGAGGACGTCTTCCTCCACCTGACCGGACGGGAGTACCGCGCATGAGCGCCACCCCTGAGAAGGAACGGGCGAGCGCCTTCCTCAACCTGTCGCGCGTGATGATCGTGTCGTTCGTCCGGGACCGGATGGCGCTCTTCTTCGTGCTGCTGATGCCGCTGATCTTCCTGGTGATGTTCGGCTTCCTCTTCAAGAGCTCCGGCACCTCGCACCTCAAGGTCGCCCAGTTCGGTCCTGTCCAGGTGCTGGACGAGCTGCAGGGCCAGCAACGGGCCGGACTCGACAGCGTGTTCACCATCACCAAGGTGACCGACGAGGCGGCCGGCCTGGAGGCGGTGAAGAAGGGCACCCTGGACGCCCTGATCGAGGACGGTCCGGACGGTCAGCCGCTGCTGCACTTCAGTGCCTCCGACCAGGTCAAGGCCGGCGCCGTGCAGAACATCATGAACTCCTTCGTGCAGTCGGCGAACCAGGACGCCACCGGCCAACCGGCCAAGTTCCGGCTGAGCACGGCCCAGGTCGAGGACAACGCGCTCAAGCCGATCCAGTTCCTCACCCCGGGCCTGCTCGGCTGGGCGATCGCCAGCGGCGCGATCTTCGGCGCCTCGCTCACCCTGGTGAACTGGCGCAAGAAGCGGGTGCTCCGCCGGCTGCGGCTGGCACCGGTGAGCGCGGCGGCAGTGGTCGGCTCGCGGGTCGCGGTCAGCCTGCTGGTCGCGCTGGCCCAGACCGCGATCTTCCTGGTGGTGGCGACCACACCGATGTTCGGTCTGAAGCTGAGCGGCAACTGGTGGCTGGTGGTCCCGCTGGTGCTCTGCGCGACCATCGCCTTCATGTCGATCGGTCTGGTCACCGGCTCCTTCGCGAAGACCGAGGAGGCGGCCAACGGGATCAATCAGCTGGTCATCCTGCCGATGTCCTTCCTCTCCGGGTCCTTCTTCCCGCTGGACAACTCGCCGGGGTGGCTGCAGGGCCTGTCGAAGATCTTCCCGCTGCACTATCTGGTCACCTCCGCGCAGTCGGTGCTGACCCGCGGCGGCGGGCTGATGGACGTGCTGCCGGCGATGGGCGGGCTGCTCGCCTTCGCCGCCGTGATGACGCTGATCGCCTCGCGCTTCTTCAGCTGGGACGACGCGTAGTCCCATCCCGAACACCAGCGGGGTCGTAGGCCGGAAGTCCCGGTGTACGGCCCCGCGGCTGTCTGCGACGATGGTCGGGTGAACGAGATCCGGCATGGCACGCTGCACGAGGAGAGCTTCTTCGATTCGGTGGGCGGCGAGCCCACCTTCCGCCGGCTGGTGCACCGTTTCTACCAGGGGGTGGCGGCGGACGAACTGCTGCGGCCGATGTATCCCGAGGCGGATCTCGGGCCGGCCGAGGAAAGGCTTGTCCTCTTCCTGATGCAGTACTGGGGCGGCCCGCGCACCTACAGCGAGGAACGCGGTCACCCGCGCCTGCGAATGCGGCATGCACCGTTCAAGGTCGACCGCGCCGCGCACGATGCCTGGCTTCGCCATATGCGGGTCGCGGTGGACGAGTTGGCGCTCGCACCGGAGGCCGAGCGGCAGTTGTGGGACTACCTCAGTTACGCCGCAGCGTCGATGGTCAACTCCGCTGAGTAAGAAATCAGCCCGGCGCGAATTGCCCGATAGGACATTCTCTTTGCCGACCCTTCCCAGGGTGTTCGCAGTCTGACAGCATCGCCCGATATCCGGTGTTCGATCTCCGCACGACAGCGCGCTCAGGTTTGCCGCTGTGCCGATTTCGAGCACCCCAGGACATTCGGGGGAGGGCATCGTGGGCGGCTTCGTCCTGCGCAGGCTGCGGAGCCGACTGGCACTGGCCGCTGCCGCACTACTCACCATCCTGCTCACTGCGGGGGTGCTCGGCGCCCTCAGCGCCTTCAACGGCGGGGTCGGCGACGCGGGCCTGCGCCAGGCGCTGACCACCCGCGACCGGGCCCGGTCGACCGTCCTGGCCAACGTCAGCACGGACCTGTCCGGGCGGGCGGCGGTGGATCCGAAGGCGCGTCAGCTCGCCACCGAGATCTTCGGCAGCCGAGCCGCCGAGATCAGCGAACTCGCCGTCAGCAACCCGCTCGCGCTGCCCTCGGCGGGCGCGGCCGACCAGGCCAATCCCTACCCCGACCTCACGATGCTCGCCGCGCTGGACCGCGGCCGCGTCAAGCTGACCTCCGGGCACTGGCCCGCGCCGGTCACCGCCGGCGCCGCCACCGAGGTCGCCGTGCCCGATGTCGCTCTGCCCAGGCTCGGCCTGAAGCAGCAGGCACTGCCCGCCAAGCTGCGGCTCACCGACCGCTACACCGACGCCGCCGTCGACATCACGGTGACCGGCAGCTACCGCCCGCTGGACACCGGCGACCCGTACTGGCAGCTGGATCCGCTCGGCGGCCACGGCGAGCAGCTCAACGGCTTCACCTCGTACGGACCGATGCTCACCGACGACAGCGCCTTCACCAGCGGGGCGGTCGTCCAGCACGACCTGAACTGGCTGATCAGCGCGGACTTCGGCCGGATCGGGGCGGCCGACCTCGGCGCCCTGCGCGACCGGGCGAGCGCCGCGACGGCGAACGCCCAGAGCAACTACGGCCTCAAGGCCACCACCCAACTGCCCGCCGCCATCGACGACTTGCGAGCCGACCTGCTGGTGGCCCGGTCCACCCTGGTGATCGACGCGCTGCAACTGGTGGTGCTGGCCGGGGCCGCACTGATCCTGGTCACCCGCCTGCTGGCCGAGCGGCAGCAGGCGGAGAACGCGCTGCTCACCGCCCGCGGCGCGGCGCGCGGCCGGCTGGTCGCGCTGAGCGCCGCCGAAGCCGCCCTGCTCGCGCTGCCGGCCGCCCTGCTCGGCCCGCTGCTCACACCGCCGCTGCTGCGCCTGCTCGACACGTACGGGCCGCTGGCCCGCGCCGGGGTCCGGCTCGGCAGCGGGCTCTCGGTCGGCTCCTGGGCCGTGTCGCTGGCCGTCGGCTGCGGCTGCGTGCTCGCGGTGCTGGCCCCCACCCTGCTGCGCGCGGCCGCCACCGTCGCGCTGCGGCGGGCCGGTCGGCGCCAGGCGCTGGTCTCCGGCCTGGCCCGCTCCGGCGCCGACCTGGCCCTGATCGCGCTCGCCGTACTGGCCTACCTCCAGCTGGCGCACTACAGCGGTGGCGGGCTGTCCGCCGACACCGGCGGACAACTCGGCGTCGACCCGGTCCTGGTCACCGCACCCACCCTGGCGCTCTGCGCCGGCACCCTGCTGGTGCTGCGGCTGCTGCCGTTCGCGGCCCGGATCGGCGAGCGGCTGGCCACCCGCGGCCGGGGGCTGGCCGCCGCGCTGGCCGGCTGGCAGTTCGCCCGCCGGCCCAGCCGGCAGGCCGGACCGGTGCTGCTGCTGGTGCTGGCCGTCGCGATGGGCATGCTGGCGCTCGGCCAGAGCGCCTCGCTGAGCCGCTCGCAGCGCGACCAGGCCGACAACGCGACGGCCGGCGGCCTGCGGGTGACCGACATCGCGCTGCCCTCGCTCGGCCAGGGCGGACTGCTCGCCGCGCTGCCCGGCGGCCAGCGGCTGGTGCCGGTCTCCCGTCAGCAGCTCCCGCTCAAGGACGGCCGTAGCGGCCAACTGCTGGCCCTGGACACCGCGGACGCCGCCCGCTACCTGCGGGTGCGACCGGACCTGACAGGTGGCCGCACTCCGGCCCAGCTGCTCGGGCCGCTGGCCGCGCCGGCCCCCACCGGCTCGGCCGCCGGCCTGGTGCTGCCGGGCAAGCCGGTCCGCATCGACCTGGACGTCTCGGTACAGATCAAGGCGCACGGCCCCACCACCAACACGGACCTGCCACCCGGCGGCGACCCGCACCACCCGAGCCTGCGCCTGGAGCTGCGCGACCGGTTCGGCGTGCCGTACGAAGTCCTGGTCCCCACCCTCCCGCAGGACGACCAGGCCACCGTCTCGGTCGACCTCGGCGACGCCCTCGGCCTGCCGCTCGGCGCGGCCGCCTACCCGCTCACCCTGACCGGCATGCAGGTCTCGTACGCCGAGGACCAGGACGGCGGAGTGACCCAGAGCCTGACGGTGCGCCGGATCGCCACCGCTGACACCCCGAGCGGGCCGGCCACCGCGGCCGCCGTTCCGGCCGACTTCCGCTGGTCGGCACAGAGCATCGCCCCGCCCCGCGGGCCGGTCCCGGTGGGCACCGACGCCAACGGCAACCCGGTCATCCTCGCGCCCAAGCCCCAGGACACCAGCGCCCACCTGGGCGACACCACCTCGACGGTGCTGCTCGGACTCGACTACAGCACCGGCTACGGCGACATCGGCCAGACCACCACCGCCGTGATCACGGCGGCCGGCCCCGACGGCACCCCACCGCCCGCCCCCACCGTCGTGGACGCGGTGGCCACCCAGGACTACCTGCGCGCCACCGGCACCTCGGTCGGCCAGACCGTGCCCGTCCAACTCGGCCTCAGCAACCTGCGGTTGCACATCGTGAGCGCCGTCACCAGCCTGCCGACGCTGAACGGCGAAGAGGCCGGCGGCACCAATGCGGCGCTGGTCGCCGACCTGGCGTCGATCGACCGGGTGACCGCGGCCGCCGGGCAGTCACCGCTCACCCCGAACGAGTGGTGGCTGCCCGGCACCGGCCCGGACGACCCACTGCCCGCCCGGGCGGCCGCCGCGCTGCGCGCCGGCAGCGCCTCGGCGCAGTTCCAGGTCGACAGCGAGCAGGCCACCGCGCTGCGCACGGACCCGCTGGGCGCGGGCCCGCAGAGCGCCCTGCTTGCGCTCAGCGCGGCCGCCGCCGTGCTCGCCGCGATCGGCTTCGCCGCCGGGGCGGCCGGCGCGGCGGGCGAGCGGGCCGCGGAGTTCGCGGTGCTGCGCGCCCTGGGCACCCCGCAACGCCGGCTGGCCCGCACCACCGCCGTCGAGCAGGCGCTGGTGATCGCGCTCGGGCTCGGCATCGGCCTGGGTCTTGGCTCCCTGCTGGTCCGCCTGGTGGTGCCGCCGCTGGTGCTCACCCCCACCGCCCACCGACCGGTGCCCCCCGTACTGGTCCAACTGCCGTTTGTCCAGGTCGCGTTGCTGATGCTCGCGGTGGCCGCGCTGCCGGTCCTGCTGACCGCGCGGGCCGTTCTGAAACCGACCCGAGCCGCCGACACCGCCGCCCGGCTGCGCTACTCGGAGGACACGTGAACCCGCTGAACCGCTCCCCGCGGGCCGCCGCGCCCTGGGTGTGGACGCGGCTGCGCACCAGCCGGCTCGCCGCGCTGCTGCTGGCCGCCCTGGTACTCGGCAGCTCCTTCCTGGCCGCCGCCTTCCCGCGGACCCTGGACCGCGACGCCGACCACGTGGTCAGCGGCCTGCTGAGCTCCGGGTCGCCGCTCTCCCGCAGCCTGGTCGGCCGCGCCACGATGGACCGCTCGTCCGGCGACGTGTCGCCCGCCGCGGTGGCCGCGTACTACAGCGATGCCCAGCTGACCCGGGCCGCGCAGGCGATCCGGGGCGACCTCGACGCGCCGCTGCGCCCGGCGCCGGCCGACCAGGACGCCATGGGCGGGCGCACCCTCGGCTCGCGAGACCTGACCGACCCCGCGCTACCGCGTCCCGACCTCCTTCCCCCCGAGCTGAACCTGGTCTATCTGCAGGGCCAGGCCGACCACGTCCGCCTGGTGGCCGGGAAGCTGCCGAGCGACCCGCCGGCCATCGACGCGGGCGGGTTCACCAGCAGCTACCAGATCGCGCTGCCCAAGGCGACGGCCGACCGGTTCGGCGTCACGGTGGGCGCCGTGCTGCACACCGCCTCGCCGACGCCCGACGGCGCCCCGCCGATCCAGGCCGTGGTGGTCGGGATCTTCCAGCCCACCGACGCCGGAAGCACCTTCTGGAGCGCCACGCCCCCGTGCCTGCTCAGCCCCTGCCTCGACTCCAAGGGCCAGCAGCCGCCGATGCTCTACTGGAGTGTGACCGCCCTGGTCGGTGCCGCCCAGCTGCCCTCGCTGACCGGCTGGCAGAGCGACGCGGAGCTCTTCTGGCAGATCCCCGCCGCCTCGGACGGCCTGCCCGCCCACCGGCTGGCGCAGGCGCAGGCGGTGCTCTCCTCGGCCCTGGACGGCGCGCACGCGGACGCCCTGCCCACGCAGTCCGGCGTCCCCGGGCTGCACCTGACCTCGATGCTGCCCTCCCTGCTGACCCAGGCCCAGCAGGAGCAGTCGGCAGCGGCCGCGCTCTACGCGATCGGGCCGCTGGGCGCCGCGGCCGTCGCCCTGGTGGTGCTGCTGCTGGCCGCCGGTCTGGCCGGCGACCGGCGCCGGGCCGAGCTCAACCTGGCCCGGGCCCGCGGCGGTTCGCTGCGCGGCCTCGGCGGGCGGCTGCTCGCCGAGAGCGCGCTGGTGGTGCTGCCGTCCGCGCTGGCGGGCACCCTGCTCGCGCTGCGGCTGCTGCCCACCGCGCGCTGGACGGCGGCGGTGAGCGCCGGGGCCGCGGTCGGCCTGATCGCGCTGCTGGCGTTCCCGCTGCGTGCCGTCGGGCAGCTCTGGGGCGCCCGGCTGCGCCGCGGTGCGAGCAGCGCGGGAGCCGCGGGCGGCGCCGGTCGGCGGCGCGGCTCCCGGCTGCGGATCGGCGATCCGCGACGGGTGATCGCCGAGCTCGCCGTGCTGGCGGTGACCGCGGCGGCCGTGCTGGCAGTGCGCCGCCGGGGCGCGGCCGCCCCCGGGACCAGCCTCGACCTGCTGCTGAGCGCCGCCCCGCTGCTGCTGGCGCTGTCCGGGGCGGTGCTGCTGGCCCGGGTCTTCCCGCTGCTGGTCGTGCCCGCCGCGCGCTGGGCACGACGGGGATCCGGCGCGATCGGCTTCCTCGGCCTGGCCCGGGCCACCCGCGGCTCGGGGAGCGGGCATCGCGCGCCGACCGTGCTGCCGCTGCTGGCCCTGCTGCTCGCGGTGACCACGGCCGGGTTCGGCGTCACCGTGCTCTCCTCGGCCGACGCCGGACGGACCACGGCGGTGCGCCAACTCGTGGGCGGGGACGCCCAGGTGGAGGCCGTACGACCGGACGGACTGCCGGCCGGCTTCGCCGCGGCGGCGGCCGCGCTGCCCGGCGTGCGGGGCGGCAGCACCGCGGTGGTCGACCGGCTGGCCCCGGTCGGCTCGGTCCCCGGGGTGACCATGGTGATCGTCGACCCGACGACCTACAGCGCGCTGACCCGGTCGATCGGCATCGGCCGCTTCGACCCGGCGCTGCTGAGCGACGCCGGTGCGGCGCCCGGCGATCCGGTGGCCGCGCTGGCCACCCCGGCGCTGGCCGCGCGGCTGGGCGACGACCTCAACTTCACGGATCTGCCCTCGGCCGCAGGGCGGTTGAGCCTCAAGGTGGTCGGCACCGTGAACGGCTCACCCGCGCTGCCGGGCGGCGGCGGTGACCGGCAGGTGCTGGTGCTCTCCGGACCGGCCGTGCTGCGCCAGCTGCCGAGCGCCAAGCCCATGTGGGACGCCCCCAACACCTGGTTCGGAATCGGGAACGGCATCGAGGCCGGCACGCTGCGGGCACTGCTGACGAAGCTCGACAGCACCCGGCCGGCCCCGCCGGCGGACGCGGCGGCGCTCGCCAACGCCGGCGGCGACCCGTCGAAGGTCCCGACGACCAGCCAGCCCGGCAAGCCGTCCTTTGACGAGGCGTACTCCGACTCCTCGTACACCATCCTGACCCGGGCGGCCTACTCCCGGGAGCTCAGCGCAGGCCCGCTGGAGCGCTCGGCCACCAGGCTGTTCTGGGGCTCGGTCGGCGGCGCGGCCGGCTTCACCGTCCTGGCGCTGCTGCTGACCCTGCTCCGGGCCGCGCCCGAACGGGCCGCGCTGCTGGCCCGGTTGCGCACCATGGGCCTGCGGCCGCGGCAGGGCGTCGTACTGATCCTGATCGAGGCGCTGCCGCAGGCCCTGCTCGCCGCCCTGGCCGGGGCCGCGATCGCCTGCCTGACCGTTCCGCTGCTCGGCCAGTCCATCGACCTGTCGATGATGGACGGCGCCGCGGTGACCGGCGGTCTGCGACTGGCGCTGCTGCCGGTGGCCTGGCAGGCCCTGGCACTGGCCGCCTTGGCCACCCTGGCCATCCTCGCCGAGACCGCGATCTCGGGACGACGGCAGATCAACACCGAACTGAGAGCAGGTGAACAGGCGTGACCGCCCCCGACGCCAGCACGGCCGACGCCAGCACGACTGACCCCAGCGCGGCCGACCCCAGCATGGCCGACCCCAGCTACCAGGAGCTCCAGGAGCGCGCCCGACGCGCCCGCAACTCCCCCGTCCCCGACGTCGACGCCATCATCAGCTGCGACCGCGTGGTGCGCATCTACAGCACCGACAACGTCGAGGTGCAGGCCCTCCAGGGCCTCGACCTCACGGTGGCCAGGGGCGACCTGATCGCCCTGGTCGGCTCCTCCGGCAGCGGGAAGTCGACACTGCTCAACATCCTGGCCGGCCTGGACAGCCCCACCGCGGGCACCGCCACGGTCGACGACCACGACCTGCTGCGGATGACGCCCCGCCAGCGTCTGGAGTACCGCCGGCACACCGTCGGCTTCGTCTGGCAGCAGACCGCCCGCAACCTGATGCCCTTCCTGACCGCCGCGCAGAACATCACTCTGCCGATGCAGCTCAACGGCCAACGCCGCAGCCCGGGCGTCACCAAGCAGCGCACCGCGCGCACCGGCCGGCTGCTGGAGACCCTCGGCATCGGGCACCTCGCGCACCGCCGGCCCGCCCAGCTCTCCGGCGGCGAGCAGCAGCGCGTCGCGATCGCCGTCGCGATGGCCAACAACCCCTTGCTGCTGCTGGCCGACGAGCCCACCGGCGAACTCGACACCGAGACCGCGCACGGCATCTTCGAGGCGTTCCGCACCGTCAACAAGGAGCTCGGCACCACCACGGTGATCGTCACCCACGACCCGATGGTCGCCTCGGAGGTCCGCCGCACCATCGCCATCCGCGACGGACGCACCAGCACCGAGATCCTGCGGCACACGCTCACCGACACCGACGGCACCGAGACCACCACCGCCACCGAGTTCGCCATGCTCGACCGCAGCGGGCGCGTCCAGCTGCCGAAGGAGTTCCTGGAGGCGCTGGGCATCGAGCACCGCGTGGCGCTCAACCTGACGCCCGACCACATCACCGTGCACCCGCACAACAAGTAGCCGGGCGCTGTCGGTTCAGAGCACAGTCGGCTCAGAGTGGGGGCGTCAGAGCAGGGGCGTCAGGCCGAGGCCGGCGCCCGGGGCCGCCGCGGCCCGCACCGCTACCGAGCCGTTCGGGGCGTTCAGGCGCAGCCAGCTCCCCGCGCGGTGCGCGGACAGCGGCGCGCCCGGGTGCAGGAAACCGATCACATAGGCCGCGTGGGCGGCGCGCAGCGGCAGCTCGGGCACGGCCAGCAGCGGACGGGACCAGATCTCGTCAGCCAGCGCGTCGAGCACCTGCCGGCTCCGGTGCTGCTCCGGGACCGCCGCGCTGCGCTCCTTGAACTCCCGCACAGCGGCCATCAGTTGCGGCATCACCTGGTCGGCCCCGAGCTCGCCGAGCGGGCGCCAGCCGGTGCGCGGCGGGAGCAGCCCCGCCCACGCCGGTCCGGTCACCGGGGCCGGCAGCGCGACCGCGCCGGTCGCCTCGTCCACGCCCTCCAGCAACTGGCCGGCCGAGACGGTGAGGTCGGCCGCCTGCGCGAGGTCGGTCAGCCGCGCGGTACGGACCGCGACGGCGCCGGACGTCCCCAGCGGCAGCCGTCCGAACACGGCCAGCACGCCTGTCTGCTCACTGCTCTGCTGCTCGCCGCCCGGGTGCTCGCCGCCCTGCTGCCCGCCGACCTGCTGAGCGGCCGATCGGACCGCCTGGAGCCGGACCGCCGCCGCACGGTCGAAGCGCAGCAGTCGCGCCAGGAAGCCTCCGAGGTCGGCGGCTTCCGCGGGGTCGGCGAGGGCCAGCCGGGCGGTGCTGTTCACAGGAAGCTCACTTCGTCTCGGTACGGGCGGAGAGCGGCTCGGTACGGGCTGAGGAGGTGGCGGGGTGGCGCAGGACGTCAGGCCGCGGCCCGGAGTTCCTGGTCCACCAGGAAGCGGCTGAGGAACTCCCGCTCGACCGCGCTGATCCGCCGCGGTCGACCCGCCGCCAGGTCGTAGGGCACGACCACGCTGGAGGCCCGGACATACACCCGCTCGGTACCGTCGGCGTCGGTGTCCTTCACCTCGTAGGCCACCGTCACCGAGGCGCCGCCGATCCTCGTCACCCAGGTCTCGATGGTCACCGGCGTCGGGCGGTGCACCAGCGGAAGCTTGTAGTCGATCTCGTGGCGGGCCACCACCGAGCCGCCCGCGAACTCCCCCGCACCGGCCTCGGCGGCCTGGGTGAACATGAAGTCGATCCGGGCCTCCTCCAGGTAGCGCAGGAAGACCACGTTGTTGACGTGACCGAAGGCGTCCATGTCGGACCACCGCATCGGGCAGGCGTAGATGTGGCGTGCCACGACAGTTCTCCTTCTCACTTCGCTGAGGTACTTCACAGATGACGGGCGTCGGCCCGGCAGGCCGCCTTCTCCAGGCGCCCTGCCGGGCCGGTACTGCTCCCTGCTGTGCGGCCGGTCAGCCGATCAGCCGCGGGTCAGCTTCTTGTAGGTCGCGCGGTGCGGGCGGGCCGCGTCGGCGCCCAGCCGCTCGATCTTGTTCTTCTCGTACGACTCGAAGTTGCCCTCGAACCAGAACCACTTGCTCTCACCCTCGTAGGCGAGGATGTGGGTGGTCACCCGGTCCAGGAACCAGCGGTCGTGGGAGATGACCACGGCGCAGCCCGGGAACTCCAGCAGGGCGTTCTCCAGCGAGGAGAGCGTCTCGACGTCGAGGTCGTTGGTGGGCTCGTCGAGGAGCAGCAGGTTGCCGCCCTGCTTGAGGGTGAGCGCCAGGTTGAGGCGGTTGCGCTCACCGCCGGAGAGGATGCCGGCCCGCTTCTGCTGGTCCGGACCCTTGAAGCCGAACGCCGAGACGTAGGCCCGCGAGGGCATCTCGACCTGGCCGACGTTGATCCAGTCGAGCTCGTCCGAGACCACGGCCCACAGCGACTTCTGCGGGTCGATGTTGGCGCGGCTCTGGTCGACGTAGCTGGTCTTGACCGTGTCGCCGATCTTGATGCTGCCGCTGTCCGGCGTCTCCTCACCGAGCAGCATCTTGAACAGCGTGGTCTTGCCGGCGCCGTTCGGGCCGATCACGCCGACGATGCCGTTGCGCGGCAGGGTGAAGCTGAGGTCGTCGATCAGGATCTTCTCGCCGAAGGACTTCGAGAGATTGTTGACCTCGACGACGATGTTGCCCAGGCGCGGGCCCGGCGGGATCTGGATCTCCTCGAAGTCCAGCTTCCGCATCTTGTCGGCCTCGGCCGCCATCTCCTCGTAGCGGGCGAGACGGGCCTTCGACTTGACCTGGCGGCCCTTGGCATTCGAGCGGACCCACTCGAGCTCTTCCTTGAGCCGCTTGGCACGCTTGGCGTCCTTCTGGCCCTCGACCTTGAGACGGGACTGCTTGGTCTCCAGGTACGTGGAGTAGTTGCCCTCGTACGGGTAAGCGCGACCGCGGTCGAGTTCGAGGATCCACTCGGCGACGTGGTCGAGGAAGTACCGGTCGTGGGTGACCGCCACGACGGTGCCGGCGTACTTGGCCAGGTGCTGCTCCAGCCAGTTCACCGACTCGGCGTCGAGGTGGTTGGTGGGCTCGTCGAGGAGCAGCAGGTCGGGGGCCTCCAGCAGGAGCTTGCAGAGCGCCACGCGACGGCGCTCACCACCGGAGAGCTTGGTGACCGGCCAGTCGCCGGGCGGGCAGCCCAGCGCGTCCATGGCCTGCTCGAGCTGGGCGTCGAGGTCCCAGGCGTTGGCGTGGTCCAGCTTCTCCTGGAGCACGCCCATCTCGTCGAGCAGCGCGTCGGAGTAGTCGGTCGCCATCAGCTCGGCGATCTCGTTGAACCGGTCGAGCTGGGCCTTGACCTCCTTGACGCCGTCCTGGACGTTCTCCAGCACCGTCTTGGACTCGTCGAGCGGGGGCTCCTGCAGGAGCATGCCGACGCTGTAGCCGGGCGAGAGGTAGGCCTCTCCGTTGGAGGGCTGCTCCAGGCCGGCCATCATCTTCAGCACGGTGGACTTACCGGCGCCGTTCGGGCCGACAACGCCGATCTTCGCTCCGGGGAGGAAGTTGAGCGTCACGTCGTCAAGGATGACCTTGTCGCCGTGTGCCTTGCGCACCTTGCGCATGGTGTAGATGAATTCCGCCACGTGAGATCGCTCCGGCGTCGTCGAGGGGGTAAGTCAAGGAGTATTCAGGCTTGCAGCGTTCCATTGTGCCGCACTGGGACTGCCAACCCGAACTCCTTAATACTGCCTGACCCCCTTACCGGCCCCCGCCGCTGCCCCCGGGTCTCCCGTGCTCTCCCATGCTGTCCCATGCTGTCCCGTGCTGTCCCGTGCTGTCCCGTGCTGTCCGGTCCCGGAACGCCGGTGGCCCGGGCCGCCCCACCGCGAAGGGCGGGGCGACCCGGGCCCACCGGGTTCAGCTACGTCGCTCGGCTGCCTCAGGCAGCACTGTGACGACCACGACGGCGCATCATGAAGACCGCGCCACCGCCGGCCACCACGAGCGCACCGGCGATGCCGGCGATCATCGGGGCCTGGCTGCCGCCACCGGTGAACGCCAGACCACCCGCGGGGGTGCTCGCACTGGCCGAGGCGACCGGGGTGCTCGGCTTGGCGCCGGCCGGCGTGCTCGCCGAGGCGGACGGGGTCGGGCTCGTCGAGGCGCCGGCCGCGGTCCAGCTCGCGCTGGCGGTGGCCTGCACGGTGTCGTTCGAGTTGCCGGCCAGGATGAGGGTCTGGCTGTGGTTGGCGACGGTGTAGTGCTGGCTGATGAACGCCCGGCCCAGCTCGACCGTGGTGGAGGTCGACGCGTTCAGCGTGGCACTGCCGGCGGCCGCGGCCGCCGGAGCCTTCACGAAGAACTTGTCGTTCGCCTTGGCCGGCTTGAGCAGGTGGCCGTCCGCACCGGTCAGCACGTTGCCGGAGGCGTCCGTCAGGACCACACCCGACTTGTTCGCCGCCGCGTCGAGCGAGACGTCGACCTGGTCACCGGTGGTGTTGACGGTGATCGGGCCGAGCTGCGCACCGGCGCTGCCCTTGACCGTGCCCGGCGTCAGCGAGAGCGACGGCGCCGGCTCGGACGTCAGGACCGTCTTCGGGTCGTTCACCGTCTTGATCAGGTACTGCGTGAGGCCATTGGCGGCACTGTCCTTCGGCACCGCGACCGCGTCGTCGGAGAAGGTCCAGATCGCCGCCTGGGTGCCCGCCGCCGCCTGAGCGGTGGTGAGGCTCTCGACTCCGGCCTCCGAGGCGAGGGCCTTCAGGTCGGTGATGTGGGGGTAGGAGTTCTGGAGGATCCAGAGCACCTTGCCCGCCTTCTTCGGGTCCTTGCCGCCCTCGTCCGGGTTGCCGAGCGAGATGTTCGACCAGTCGGTCTCCTGGTACTTCGCCCCCGACTGCGTCTCGTTGCCGAGGTCGATGCAGTAGGTCTCCAGGAACTTGCCGTTCTTGGCGTCCGTGTCGAGCTGGATCAGGCCACCCTCGTTGTCAGGTCGCCCGTTGACGGTGATCTGGCCGTAGTTGTTTGCGATCAGCTCGGGGTTGTGCAGGACTGCCACCGCGCCCGAACCGGTACCCGTGCCGGTGTCCGCGATGGCCGCACCCGCCATCGCGAGGCCGCTGCCGACCACCACACTCGACGCGAGCATGACAGTGGCTATGCGGGAGATTCCCCGCCGTTGCATGTGGAACATTGACTGTTACCCCTCCGGGCAGGGCCGCGCCCTGACGGCCCGCCGCGCATTTTCGCGCTCCGTGTGGCGCTGCTGCACTGATGTGAACCAGACGCATCATATTGATTGAGGGGGGCGTGCAAACGTCTGTGTCAAACGATGACGATTCCGTATCGGAATTGTTATCAAGCCTGGGGTTGCGACGGGATGCTGACGGTGTGCCAGCTTTTCGTCACTTTATCGACTCTCCGAGCTCCCCCATTGCGCCTGGTGCAACAAGCAGTAGCTTCGCACGTTCAGTTCACACCCGGCCGGCGATCAGACTGCGCTCAACTGGCGCGTGAAAGGTGGTCAAACGGTGATCGCCTCCTCCTCTTCCAGCCGAGCCGCCACCGCCGGCTCGGCCGACCCGGCAGCCCGCCCCGCCTGCGGCGCTGCGCCCCGGGAGCGGCGAGCGGTCGCCGCTGGGACCCGACGCGCAGGGCGCGCCGCCGGGAACCCAGGCTGCGGCATCACCCGGGCCGAAGCGAGCACTTCACCGGGCTCGGCGGGCTCGACGCACTCGACGGATCCGCCCGCCAAGGCGGCTGCTGACGCTGCGCCACTGCCGCCACCGCCACGGTCATCGCCCCCGCCCCCACCCGCGGCTCCCGCCCGCTGCGCCTCATCCGCCCGACGCTTCTGCACCGCCGCCACGATCCACTCCGGCACCGCCTCCCCCAGCGGCATCACGCTCTGGCGAACCGGCGCTTCGTCACCGAACCGCCCAGCACCGCGATCCGGCTTCGACCACCCGCCCGCCTCGACGGCCGCCAACCCGACGCCGCCCGAGCCGAACTCCCCCGCATCGGCCACAGCCGCCCCCACCGCACCCGGACCGGCGCCGGCGCCGGCGCCAACCCCGACCCCGACCCCCACCCCCGCCAACTCCGGTCGCCCCCGCACCGCCCAGCGGAACGCCGAGGTGCCCCGCCCGAGGTCGTGCCCCACCACGCGGGCGTCGATCTCGACGGCCGACCGCCGCTTGCCGCCCTCCTCCCACTCCCTGATCCGCAACCGGCCGCTGACCACGACCGGATCCCCCTTGCCCACCGAACTCACCACATTCGCCGCCAGCCAGCGCCAGGCGACCACCGTCACCCAGTTGGTGTCCCCGTCGACCCAGTCACCGCGCGCCCGGTCATAGCGACGCTCGGTGGCCGCCAACCGAAAGTTGGCCATCGGGACCCCGGCGGACGTCTGCCCGTAGCTCACCGGGGACGCCACATTGCCGATCATCGTCACCAACGTCTCATTCATGACGTTTCCTCACTTTCGCACCAGGCTGCCTTTCACGCCGCCAGAAGTGAGCATCGCGCCTCTTGTCCAGGAGTGGGAGAAATTCTTTTTTCCTGTGGATAACTGGCCCATGTGGATAACTTTTCCCGCTTATGGCAGATAACCTGCCCGGACGGCCCATCGACTCGCCACTCAAACATTCAGCGTCCATGACAAGTCCCCTTCGGGCATGTCCTCGCCAGCACTGCCGCAACCCCTGAACGAGTGGCCCCGAAGGCGTTCTGTCCACTTCATCCGACCGGAGGAACCGAAATCCAGCCCCATCCGACACTCCGCAACCGTCACCTTCCCGGCACGCCCCGCAACCGCCGCCCCACATCCATAACGGGTGAGGAGACAGCGCCGTAACGACTGCACAACGTCCGGTCCCCGGGTGGCCCGGAGCGCTGCGCTCAGACCCTCCACCTGCGATTATCAGACCGCTCTCTCGCGGTCGACACACCAGCTGCACCAGCCGAAAGCCAAGAGAGGCGCCGGCGCACCCTTATCCTGTCCCCGACAGGTCTAGGGTCCAAGCAACCCGAACCGGTCCCCATGGGAATAGGCACGGGAAGCCCCGGGCCCCACGCCCGCCCCGCCCCCGTAGCTCAGCGGATAGAGCAGGTGCCTTCTAAGCACTTGGCCGCAGGTTCGAGTCCTGCCGGGGGCACCGCGACGGCCCGTCGATCGAAACCGATCGATGGGCCGTTTTCGCAGTTCAGGGGCCTATCGGAGCCATTGGCCCCGGACCAGTGGACCCCTCCCGCACCCATCGTTGAACGTTTTAGTGTCCGGCTGGGAGCGGTCCGTAGCGGGCGATTTCGGCTATCTGCGGCTAATGCGCAATTGGCCCAGCAGCTAGCCCAGCAGCGGGATGACCTCCGCGCCGTACGCGTCGATGGTGGCCTCGACCGCGTCGTGCATGGCGTACACGGCGAACTGGTCGACGCCCAGCTCACGCAGCTGCGCCAGCTTGGCGCGGTGTGCCGCGGGCGGGCCGATCAGGCAGAAGCGGTCCACGATCTCGTCGGGGACGAAGGCGGTGTCCGGGTTCCCGGCGCGGCCGTGGTGGCTGTAGTCGTAGCCGTGCCGGTCCTTGATGTACCCGGTGAGCGCCTCGGGCACCATCCCGGAGTGCTCGCCGTACCGGGCGACCAGGTCGGCGACGTGGTTGCCGACCATGCCGCCGAACCACCGGCACTGCTCGCGGCCGTGCGCGAGCGCCTGCGGTGAGTCGTCGGCGGTGACGTACCCGGGGGCGGCGACGCAGACCGTGACGGCGTCCGGGTCGCGGCCGGCCTCGGCGGCCGCCGTCCGGACCGCCTTGACCATCCACTCGACCAGGTAGGGGTCGGCGAGCTGCAGGATGAACCCGTCCGCCTGCCGGCCGGCCAGCGCGAGCGCCTTGGGCCCGTACGCGGCCATCCAGACCGGCAGCCGGGCGCCGGGCCGCACCCAGGGGATGCGCACGGCGGTGCCGTCCAGCTCGGTCTCGCGCCCTTCGGCGAGCTCCTTGACGACGTGCATGGCCTCGCCGAGCCGGGCCAGTGTGGGCGGGCTGCCGCCCGGCCACCCGCATCGCCGAGTCGCCGCGGCCGATGCCGCAGACGGTGCGGTTGCCGTACATGTCGTTGAGGGTGGCGAAGAGCGAGGCGGTCACCTCCCAGGTGCGGGTGGCGGGGTTGGTGACCATCGGGCCGACCCGCAGCCGCTCGGTGGCGGCCAGGATCCGGCTGTAGATGACGAACGGTTCCTGCCACAGCACCACCGAGTCGAAGGTCCACCCGTGGGTGAATCCCGCCTGCTCGGCGCGGCGCATCCGCTCCACCAGCAGGTCGGCGGGCGGATCGGTCTGGAGCACGAGGCCGATGTCCACGGCGTGCACCTTTCAGGAGATGAACTGGCAGGTGGCCCGGGGCTGGTAGCGGCCGTGGCCGGGACGGCCGAGGTAGGCGCCGCCGTCCACGACGACGGCGCCCCGCGAGAGCACCGTGCGCGCGCGGCCGGTGATCCGCCGGCCCTCGTACGCCGAGTAGTCGACGTTCATGTGGTGGGTGGCGGCCGAGAGGGTCTGCTGCGCCGCCGGGTCGTAGACCACGAGGTCGGCGTCGGCGCCGGGCGCGATGGTGCCCTTGCGCGGGTAGAGGCCGAACATCCGCGCGGGGGCGGCGCAGGCGATCTCGATCCAGCGGCGCCGGGTGAGGTGTCCGTCCAGCACGGCCTGGTGCAGCAGGTCCATCCGGTTCTCCACCCCCGGAAGGCCGTTGGGGATCTTCGAGAAGTCGCCGCGGCCGAGCTCCTTCTGCCCGGCGAAGCAGAACGGGCAGTGGTCGGTGGAGACCACCTGCAGCTGGTTGGTGCGCAGGCCGCGCCAGAGCGCCTCCTGGTGCTCGCGCGGGCGCAGCGGCGTCGAGCAGACGTACTTGGCGCCCTCGAAGCCGTCGGCGCCGCGCTCGGCGAGGTTGTCGGTGGAGAGGAAGAGGTACTGCGGGCAGGTCTCGCCGAAGACGTCCAGGCCCTGCGCGCGGGCGGCGGCCACCTCGGCGACCGCCGAGGCCGCCGAGACGTGCACGACGTACAGCGGCGCGCCGGCCACCTGGGCGAGCTTGACGGCCCGGTGGGTCGCCTCGGCCTCCAGCAACTCGCGGCGCACCTCGCCGTGGTAGCGCGGGTCGGTCCGCCCGGCGGCCAGCGCCTGCTCGACCAGCACGTCGATGGCGATGCCGTTCTCGGCGTGCATCATGATCAGGCCGCCGTTGCCGGCGCTGCGCTGCATGGCGCGCAGGATCCGGCCGTCGTCGCTGTAGAAGACGCCCGGGTAGGCCATGAAGAGTTTGAAGGAGGTGACGCCCTCCTCGACCAGCTGGTCCATCTCCCGCAGGCTGGTCTCGGTGACATCCGACATGATCATGTGGAAGCCGTAGTCGATCGCGCACCGGCCCTGCGCCTTGGCGTGCCAGGCGTCCAGGCCCTCGCGCAGCGCGGCGCCGACGCTCTGCACCGCGAAGTCGACGATGGTGGTGGTGCCGCCCCAGGCGGCGGCGCGGGTGCCGGTCTCGAAGGTGTCCGAGGCGGCGGTGCCGCCGAACGGCAGCTCCATGTGGGTGTGCGCGTCCACGCCACCCGGGATGACGTAGTGGCCGGCCGCGTCGATCTCCCGGTCCGCGGTCCAGCCCTCGGCGACCGTGCTGCCGGTGCTGGCGAGGGCGACCACCCGTTCGCCCTCGATCAGCACGTCCGCCGCGCTCTCCTCGGCCGCCGTGATCACCAGGCCGTTGCGAATCACCGTACGGGTCATGGCAGTTCCTCTCAGGCCTCGGTGAGCGGGCGGTAGGCGTCCGGCCGGCGGTCGCGGTAGAAGGCCCACTGCTGGCGGACCTCGTCGATCAGCGCCAGGTCGAGGTCGCGGACCACCAGCTCCTCCGCCCGGTCCGAGGCCGCCGCACCGACCAACTGCCCGCGCGGGTCCACGAAGTAGGAGGTGCCGTAGAAGTCGTTGTCGCCGTACTCCTCGACGCCGACCCGGTTGATCGCCGCGACGAAGTACTCGTTCGCGACGGCGGCGGCGGGCTGCTCCAACTGCCAGAGGTAGGCGGAGAGTCCGCGACTGGTCGCGGACGGGTTGTAGACGATCTCGGCGCCGGCCAGGCCGAGCGCCCGCCAGCCCTCGGGGAAGTGCCGGTCGTAGCAGATGTACACGCCGACCTTGCCGACGGCCGTCTCGAAGACCGGCCAGCCCAGATTGCCGGGCTTGAAGTAGTACTTCTCCCAGAAGCCCTTGACCTGCGGGATGTGGTGCTTGCGGTACTTGCCGAGGTACGAGCCGTCCGCGTCGATCACGGCGGCGGTGTTGTAGTAGAAGCCCGGGCGCTCGATCTCGAAGACCGGGATCACCATCACCAGGCCCAACTCCCGGGCCAGTGCGGACATCCGGGTCACCGTCGGGCCGTCCGGCACGGGCTCGGCCCAGCGGTAGTGCTCGGCCTCCTGCACCTGGCAGAAGTACGGCGCGTTGAAGACCTCCTGGAATCCGATCACCTGCGCGCCCTGGGCGGCGGCCTCCCGGGCCGCCCGTTCGTGGGCCGCGACCATCGACTCCGCGTCGCCCGTCCACGCGGTCTGGAAGAGGGCAGCACGTACAACTCGGCTCATGGGCACGTCTCCTCGGTCAGCCCGGCGAAGTCAGGGCACGCGACCGCGGTCGCGGCAGCCCTGAAAGGCTGAGAGTAGGAGTGCGGGTGGGCGAGTTGGAAGCGCCACGCGGTAACGGTACGCAGCGCTTGCGTTTCTGCGCGTGGCCGGGAGCGGCCGGGCTCAGATGCCGCTGATCACCGAGGAGACGATCCGCACCTCGCCGTCCGCGCGGGCCGCGAGGGCGGCACGCAGACGCAGTTCGCGCGCCGGGCCGACCAGGACCATCGCCTCCTCGGGCTCGACCCAGCGGTACTCCTCCAGCTCCGACTCCTGCAGCGCGATCGGCGTGCCGACCGGAACCGATCCGGCGTCGAAGAGGAAGTTGACGGCGGGGTGCTCGAGTTGATCGGACGGGTGGGTCCAGGAGACCACCAGCAGGCGGCCGGGCTCGATCCGCAGACCGGTCTCCTCCAGCAGTTCGCGCCGGGCGCACTCATAGGCGTCCTCGCCGCTGTCCACAGTGCCGCCCGCGAACTGCCAGCCGGGGCGGTAGTTGGGCTTGAGCACCAGGATCCGACCCGCCTCGTCGGTGAGCAGGGTGCCCGCCGCGGTGTAGGAGCGCTCCAGCGAGGCCAGCCATCGATCGCGGGGCAGCAGGGGCTCTTCGGCCATGGTCGATCGACTCCTCGGGTGGGCGGGCACCGGCTCGGGCATTCAACCACGGGGGGCGGGTGGCAGAGTGGGGACCATGACCGATCAGATCCTGCTCGAAGGCCGCGGCCCGCTTCCCGCCCGGGCCGCCGGCCTGCAGGCGTACGTCCCCGACGGCGCGCGGGGCGACGGCGTCGCGGTGCTCGTGCTGGACCGGCCCGAGCGGCGCAACGCGGTGACGCTGGCGATGTGGCGCACGCTGCCGGCCGTGCTGGACGAGCTGGCGCGCCACCCGGGCATCCGCGCCCTGCTGCTCACCGGCGCGCAGCGCACGTTCAGCGCGGGCGCGGACATCGGCGAGCTCTCCGAGGTCTACGCCGACGCCGCCGCGGCGGACGCCTACCACGCGCAGAACGTCGCCGCCGAGCAGGCGCTGGCCGCCTTCGCGCACCCCGTGCTGGCCGTGGTGCACGGCTCCTGCGTGGGCGGGGGCTGCCAGTTGGCGGTCGCCTGCGACCTGCGCTTCGGTGCCGAGGACGCCCGGTTCGGAATCACCCCGGCCAAGCTCGGCGTGGTCTACCCGGCGGTGCCGACCGCCCGGTTGGCCCGGTTGGTCGGACCGGCCCGCGCCAAGTACCTGCTGTTCTCGGGTGAGTTGGTGAGCGCCCGGCGCGCCGAGCTGTTCGGCCTGCTGGACGAGGTCCACCCGGCCGATCAACTGGACTCCCGCGCCCTGGAGTTCGCCCGGCTGCTGGCCAAGCGGTCGCCGCAGACGATCGGCGCGGCGAAGGCGGCGCTGGAGTCGGACGACCCGGCCGCCGCCCTCGCCGAGTGGGAGCACCGCTCCCGCCGGACGCCGGACGTCCGGGAGGGTCTTGCGGCCTTCCTGGAGCGCCGGGAGCCGCTCTTCTGACCCGGCCGACGCTGCCGTACGGAGTAACGCGAGGCGTGCACCCGGCGGCTCTCTGGTGAGATGCACTCAGGAGCAGTCCCCCTCACCAGCAAGGAGTCCCCGGCATGGCAGCAGCAGTGGGCGACCGGTTGCACATCCACAGCAACGCGGTCGGTGTCGCCGACCGCACCGGCGAGATCATCGAGGTACGCGGGCCGGACGGCGAGCCGCCGTACCTGGTCAGGTACGAGGACGGGACCGAGGCGCTGGTCTTCCCCGGCCCCGACGGCATCGTCGAACACACCCCCAGCGGCGACTGAGCGGATCGGCAGCTCAGCGGATCAGCGGATCGGCAGGCCCGAGATGGTCCGCGCGATGACCAGCCGCTGGATCTCGCTGGTGCCCTCGAAGATGGTGTAGATCGCGCTGTCCCGGTGCATCCGCTCCACCGGGTACTCACGGGTGAAGCCGTTGCCACCGAGGATCTGCATCGCCTGCGAGGTCACCCACTTGGCCGTCTCACCCGCGTAGAGCTTGGACATCGAGCCCTCGGCGGCCGTGAAGGGCTGCTGGTTGGCGGCCATCCAGGAGGCCCGCCAGACCAGCAGCCGCGCGGCGTCGATCCGGGTGCGCATGTCCGCCAGGGTGAACGCGACCCCCTGGTTGTCGATGATCGGGCGGCCGAACTGCACCCGAGTCCTGGCGTAGTCGAGGGAGACCTCGTAGGCGGCCCGTGCGATGCCGATGGCCTGGGCCCCGACGGCCGGGCGGGAGGCCTCGAAGGTCGCCATCGCCGCGTTCTTCCCCGCACCGGAAGCCGAACCGGCCTTGGCAGCGCCGCCGCCGGCCGCCCGCTCACGGGCCCGGGCGAGCCGCTCGTCGAGCTTCTCCTTGCCGCCGAGCAGGCAGTGCCCGGGCACTCGGACGTTGTCAAGCACCACCTCGGCGGTGTGCGAGGCACGGATCCCGTGCTTCTTGAACTTCTGCCCCTGGGAGAGCCCCTGGGTGCCGGGCGGGACGACGAAGGAGGCCTGGCCGCGCGCGCCGAGCGCCGGGTCGACGGTGGCGACGACCACGTGGACGGCGGCGATCCCGCCGTTGGTGGCCCAGGTCTTGGTGCCGTTCAGCACCCACTCGTCCTTGGCCTGGTCGTAGACCGCCCGGGTGCGCAGCGCGGAGACGTCCGAGCCCGCGTCCGGCTCGGAGGAGCAGAACGCGGCGACCTTGACGTCCTGCGGAGTGCCGAACATCTGCGGCGCCCAGGTGCCGATCTGCTCGTCCGTGCCGTTGGCGAGCACCGCGACGGCCGCCAGCGTGGTGCCGACGATGGCGAGACCGAGGCCCGCGTCGCCCCAGAAGAGCTCCTCCATGGCGACCGGGATGCCGACACCGGACGGGTCGAAGTACTGCTGGGCGTAGAAGTCCAGCGAGTAGATACCGATCTTGGCGGCCTCCTGGATGATCGGCCAGGGGGTCTCCTCACGCTCGTCCCACTCCGCGGCGGCCGGGCGCATCACGTCGGCCGCGAAGCCGTGCAGCCAGTCGCGAACGGCGAGCTGGTCCTCGCCGAGCTCCAGGGAGAAGGGGCTCATGGTGCCTCCAGGGGTCAAGGGTGGGAGAGCGGAGTCGCGAGGTATCAGGGTCGCGCCGCCAGGTGTTACCGCGGGTAACATCGGTGGGAGTCTGCTACTGATAGGTAACGGATGTCAACGAGCGCACGGAACACGGAGGGGGTCGCGTGGCAGCCTTGGAGGAACCGCGCCGGGAGCAGCTGCTCAACGCCGCCGACCGGGTGGTGCGCCGGGAGGGCCCGGGGGCGAGCATGAACGCCATCGCCGCCGAGGCCGGCATCACCAAGCCGATCCTTTACCGGCACTTCGGCGACCGCAACGGCCTCTTCCAGGCCCTGACCGCGCGGCACACCGCCGGTCTGCTGGACGCGATGCGCGCCGCGCTGGCCGAACCCCTGGAGCGCCGCGAGCGCGTGGAACTCGTCCTGGACACCTACCTCGCCGGGATCGAAGCCCGGCCGCAGGTCTACCAGTTGCTCACCCACCCCGAGGCGGGCGACCCGACCGGCGTCGGCAACGCGCTGGCGCCCGCGATGCGGCAGATCGCCGACGAGATCACCCGGGCGGTGACCGCCCAGGTGGACCTCGGACCGGACGCGCCGCTGCTCTCGGAGACCTGGGGTCGGGCCATCACCGGGATGGTGCTGGCGGCCGGGGACTGGTGGCTGGAGCAACGCCCCTGCCCGCGGGCCCGGATGGTGCAGGCGCTGGCCGACCTGCTCTGGGGCCGGCTCGCCGCCGCCGCCCCACTGCCGGCCGCCACCCTGCCGCCGAGCGCCCCCTGAGCTTTCGGCGGGCACCCTTGTGCACCCCCTGACGATCGGGCAGGATCGGCGCTCCCCCACCGCCCAGCCCCGTGCGAGGTGCCCGTGCGCGTCCGCCGAACCGCCGCCGCCCTGTCGCTGACCGTCGCCGCCGTGCTCACCACCGGCGCCGCCGCCCCCACCGCCGCGGTCAGCCAACCCGCCTGCAGCCAGGCCGAGTTCCCCACCGGTACGACCACCACCTCGGACGGTCGCACGCTCTTCACCGACCCGGCCGGCCGCACCCTGCAACTGCGCGGCTTCAACGTGGACAAGTACGACGAGACCACCGAGGCCGACGTCCGCTCGATCGCCGCACACGGCTTCACCCTGCTGCGGGTGGCGATCTCCTGGAACCGCCTGGAGCCCGCCCGCGGCCAGTACGACAGCGTGGAACTCGGCAAGCTCCAGCAACTCCTGGGCTGGGCCGACCGCTACGGCCTGCTCGCCCTGATCGACTTCCACCAGGACGTCTACGGACCGGAGTTCGGCGGCGGCGACCGCGGCATCCCGATCTGGGCCACCCGGGACGACGGGCTGCCGTTCGTGCCCGACCCGTCCGACTGGTTCGCGGGCTACTTCGAACCGTCCGTCCAGGCAGCCTTCCGCCACCTCTACGACGACGCCGACCTGCGGCGCTGGCAGGCCGGCTTCTACAGCTGGCTGGCCGGCCAACTGCGCGGCCACCGCTCGCTGCTGGGCTACGACCTGTTCAACGAGCCGTTCGGCCCGATCAACGGCGACCCCACCGACCCGGCGGTGCTGGCCGCCTCCTCCGCCGCCCTCGAACAGGGCCGGCTGGCCGATATGTACCGGCGGCTGATCGGCGCCATCCGCTCGGTGGACAGCCGCAGTTGGCTCTTCGTCGAGCCCACCGTGCTGGTCGGCCAGGGGGTGCCGACCCAGCTGCCCGGGTTCACGGATCCGCGGGCCGGCCGGCCGCGGATCGGCTACGCGCCGCACTTCTACGACACCGCGGTGGAGAACGGCGCCGACTGGAACCCCCGCCGACGGCTTCATCGAGAACTACACCGCAGCCATCACGGCCTACCCGCAGGCCCATCGGCTGCCCGTGCTGGTCGGCGAGTGGGGTCCGCCGAACTCCCGCACCCCGGGCAACACCGAGCTGGTGGCCCGCCAGGTCGTGGCGATGTCCGGCTTCGCGACCGGCTGGACCATGTGGTACTGGTGCCAGGGCACCGGCGGTTACTGCGCGCTCGGCCCCGACGGCCGCCCGGCGCCGGGCGACGGACCGGCCTTCGAGCCGTACCCGGTCGCGTTGGCCGGCCAACCACTCGACGAGTCCTTCGACGGCACCGACTACACGCTCGACTTCACCACCGGCCAAGGCGGTTGGTCCGAACTGGCGATCCCGCCGGGCGCCCGGGTCCAGGTCACCGGAACGCCCGTGGCGGTGGTCGACACCAGCCGCCCCGGCCACGCCTGGATCCTGCTCCCCCGCGCCCGCCCGGGCACCCGGATCACCGTCACCGTGACCCTCTGAGTCCTGGTCCGTGCCTAGAGCAGGTCGGCCCGGGCCGCCTGGATACCGGCCTGGAACCGGGTGCGGGCACCGAAGCGGTCCATCAACTCCCGTACCCAGCGCTGCACGGTACGGGTGGAGACGCCCATCTGGCGCGCGATGCTCTCGTCGGTCAGCCCGGCGGCCAGCAGGGTGAGCAGCTGGCGGTGGCGGTCCTGCGGCAGCTCGGCGGAGTCCGGCGCGGGCATCCGCATGGCCCGCGACCAGTAGAGCTCGAAGAGCCCGGCCAGCGCGTCGAGCAGCGAGGACGGGCGGACCAGCAGCACGCTCTCCAGCTCGGTGCCCGAGCTGACCGGCAGCAGCGCCCAGCGGTCGTCCACCAGCACCAGTTTCAGCGGCAGTTCGGGCAGCACCCGGGCCTGCTCACCGGCCTCCATCACCGGGTAGATCTCGGCCAGCCGGTCCGGCTCGCGCAGCACCCGGCTCTCGTAGACCGTGCACATCCGCACGCCCCGGGCCAGCGTGGCGAGTTCGAGTGCGGGGTCGGAGCGCTGGATGTAGGGGGGCTTGTCCATCACCCGCAACTGGTGGCGCACGCCCAGCTGGAGGGTGCGCCAGAGCTCCGCGATGGACTCCCGGCCGCTGATGATCTCGACCAGTTCGCCGGCCTGCGAACCGGGCCGTGAGCGGCGGTAGGTGCGCATCAGCTCGTTGATCCGGCCCCGGGTGCGCCGCAGTTCCACCTCGCGCCGCAGCAGCAGTTCCTCCAGCGCCACATCCGGCGCGGTCGCGCTCCACAACCCGCCCTCCGCGCCCGGCCGTTCGACCAGCCCGTGGGCGGCGAGCGCCGCCAGCGCCGCCGCGGCCCGCTCGCTGCCGAGGCCGAGTGCGGCGCCCAGCTGCTGGGCGGTACCGCTGGAGATCCCGAGCAGGTGCACATAGAGCAGCTCCTGGTCGGCGGCCAGGCCGAGCCCGGCGAATCGTCCGGTCCGCTGCTCCACCACCCGGCACCACCCCCCGCTGTCAAGGCCGTTGTCCCGTTCCGGCCCGTGCCCGACTCTGGGCCACGCCAGACCGGAAATCAAGAGCTTGATCGAATGACATGTTTCCGCCATGTCGCGTTCCGGTCCCGGTCAGCACCTTCCTGCAGGTCGCCGGCTGACCGCAGGCTGAGCCGCATCGCTTCGGATACTCCGCCGGTCCCCCACCCGGCGGTGCACTGCGGGCGACATCCACGTACCCCCACGCGAGGAGACCCCCATGTCCAGCCTTCGTACGGTGCGCGCCGGGCTCGCCGTCCTGCTCGCCGTCTCCGGCGCGGCCATCGCCGCCCCGGCGACCGCCGCCACCGGTATCAGCTTCGCGCCGGTGCAGTTCGGCCACGGCGGCCAGCCGTTCTCCGGCAACAGCACCTGGGGCGGCTACGTCGCCCAGGGCAGCGGCTTCAAGAACGTCACCGGCTCCTGGACCATGCCCGATGTCCAGTGCAACACCACCAACGACCTGTTCGCGCCCTGGATCGGCATCGACGGCTACGGCTCGCAGACCGTCGAGCAGACCGGCGTGCAGGTGGACTGCTCCAGCGGCTCGCCGGTCTACTCCGGCTGGTACGAGATGTACCCGGCCGCGCCGGTCTACTTCAGCAACGCGGTCAGCGCCGGTGACAACTTCACCGCCAGCGTGGTCACCGTCACCCGCGGCAGCTACACCCTCAAGCTGACCGACAACACCAAGGGCTGGACGAAGAGCGTCACCAAGCGCCTGAGTGCCCAGAACATCAGCGCGGAGGCGGTCATCGAATCGCCGACCCAGAGCTACCCGTCCTGGAGCAACCTGAGCTTCTCCAACGTGACGGTCAACGGGCACGCCTTCAGCTACTACAGCCCCCAGTCCATGGACAGCGGCCCCTACACCGAGACCGCGCTGCAGGGCGGCTCGTTCTCGATCATCCCGGGCTAAAAGAACGCCCCCTGATCTGCCCGGTGCGCCGAGGGGAACCAACCCCTCGGCGCACCGGTGCACCAACCGCGGGTCAGCCGGCCAGCCCGCGGCGGGCCAGCAGCGGCGCCGCCTCGGGGTCGCGGCCGACCACCGCGCGGAACGCGTCCAGCGCGTCCACGCTGCCGCCGCGCGCCAGGAGTTCGCGCCGGAACAGCTCGCCGCTCTCACGGATCGTCCGCCCGTTGCCGCGGAACCACTCCACCGTGTCGGCGTCCAGCACCTCGGACCAGATGTAGGCGTAGTACGCCGCGCTGTACTCACTGGTGAAGACGTGGTTGAAGTAGGTCGTCCGGTAGCGCGGCGGGATCGCGTCCATCGCGAGGCCCGCCTCCCGCAGCGCCTGGGCCTCGAACTGCGCCGCGTCGGCGATCGGAGTGCCGACCGGAACGGTGTGCCAGGCCCAGTCCAGCAGCGCCGCCGCGAGGTACTCCACGGTCTTGAAGCCCTGGCCGAAGTTCTCGGCCGCCGCCATCCGTTCGGCCAGCTCGGCAGGCAGCGGTTCGCCGGTCTCGTGGTGCTTGGCGAAGTTGGCCCGGATCGACGGCCAGCTCGCCCACATCTCATTGACCTGGGACGGGAACTCCACGAAGTCCCGCGGCACCGCCGTGCCGGCCAGCAGCGGGTAGCGGACGTCCGAGAAGAGCCCGTGCAGCGCGTGGCCGAACTCGTGGAACAGGGTGGTGACTTCGTCACCGGTCAGGAGCACCGGCTCGCCGGGGGCCGGGCGCGGGATGTTGAGGTTGTTGTGGACCACCGGGCGGGTGTCGAACAGGTGGCACTGGGTGACCAGTTCGTCCATCCAGGCGCCACCGCGCTTGGAGGAGCGGGCGTGCAGGTCGGCCAGGAAGAGGCCCAGCGGGGTGCCGTCCTCCTCGAAGACCTCGAAGACCCGGGTGTCGGGGTGGTAGCCGACCAGGTCGGTGCGCTCGCTCAGGCGCAGCCCGTAGACCTGCCCGGCGGCGTGGAACACCCCGTCGTGCAGCACGCGTTCGAGCTCGAAGTACGGGCGCAGCGCCGCAGCGTCCAGGTCGTACTCGGCCTTGCGGACCTGCTCGGCGTAGTACGCCCAGTCGTGCGCGGCGAAGTCGGTGACGCCGTCCGCGGCGGCGGCCTTGACCAGCCGCTCGGCCTCCCGCTCGGCGTTGGCGACGGCCGCCGGGACGAGCCGGGCCAGCAGCGCGGTGACCGCCTCGACGCTGCCCGCCGTCTCGTCCGCGACCACGTACGCGGCGTGGCTCGGGTAGCCGAACAGGGCGGCCCGCTCGGCCCGCAGGCCCGCCAGCCGCACTGCGACCGGCCCGTTCTCGGCCAGCGCCCGCTCGGTCGAGGCCGCCAGCAGTCGGCGCCGCACCTCGCGGTCGGTCAGCGAGGCCAGCTCGATCTGGTTGGAGAAGTTCTTCAGGCTCAGCACGAACTTGCCGGGGTGGCCGAGCGTTCGGCCGTTCTCCTCGGCGGCGGCGATAGCGTCGGGCGAGAGTCCGGCCAGCTCCTCGGGGCTGTCCAGCACCAGCGCGCCGGCCGCGGTCGCCTCGAAGACGTTGCTCTCGAAGCGCGCCGACTCGACGGCGATCTCGGCGTTCAGCTCGCGCAGCCGCTGCTGCTCGGCCTCGGGCAACTGCGCCCCGGCCCGCAGGAACCGGGTGCGGTAGCGCTCCAGCAGCCGCAGCGACTCCTGGTCGAGCCCGAGGTCGGCGCGCTGGGCGTAGACCGACTCGATCCGGGCGAAGAGCGCCTGATCGAGGTGGACGGCGTCGCTGTGCGCGGCCAGCCGGGGGCGGAACTCGGCGTCCAGGGCCTGCACCGCCGGGCTGACGACCGCCGAGTTCTGGATGTCGAAGACCGCGAGCACCCGGCGCAGCAGGCCGCCGGAGCGCTCCAGCGCGATCAGGGTGTTCTCGAAGCTCGCCGGTGCGGGATTGCCGGTGATCTCCGCGATCTGTGCCAACTGCTCGTCCATGCCCTGTTCGAGGGCCGGCCGGAAGTGCTCGTCGCGGATCCGCGCGAAGTCCGGCAGCTGGTACGGCAGTGAGCTCGGGGCGAGGAAGGGATTATTCGTCACCCGGTGACCTTAGACCGACCGGCAGTACTCGCGTGGAGTACTCTGCCCCGTTCACCCTGCTGCTGGACGCGCCGCTGCGGGGCCTGGCCGAGCACTGTCGGACCCAGCCGCTAACGTCGCACTGACCCCGGTCCACCGCCGGCCCAGCTCAGAGAGGAGACCGCCATGACGCCCAGGATCGCGCTCGTCCCGGATGCCCAGGGCCCCGGCGGCCGCCTGCAGCGGCTCACCGAGGACGGCGTGCCGATCGGCCCGCCGATCAAGGTCGCCGCGCTGCCCGGGCCGGTCGCCGAGCTGGAGGCCGCCGAGCGCCCGCGCTGGGTGTGGGCCGCCGCCGAGTCCGCCTACAGCCCGCTGCTGCCCGGCCTGCCGGGCCGGCTGGCCCGCTGCCACGACCTGCGGCTGACCGAGGCCCTGCTGCTGGCCCACGAGGGCCGGTTCGGCCACCCCCGATCGCTCGGCGCCGGCTGGGCCCGGCTGCGCGGCCTGCCGGTGCCGGCCGATCTGCCCGAGGCCGGCGGCTCCGACGGCCAGGACACCCTCTTCGCCCCCGACCGGCTGCAACTCCCGCCCGCCACCGACCCGCTGGCGGCCGTGCTGGCCGTCCACGCCGACCAGCAGCAGCGGCTGCAGGCGATCGAGGGCGAGGCCGAGCGGTCCCGGTTCCGGCTGCTGGTCGCCGCCGAGTCGGCCGGCGCGCTGGTCGCCGCCGAGATGGCGTACGACGGTCTGCCCTGGCGCAAAGAGGTGCACGACGCGCTGCTCACCGAGCTGCTCGGCCCGCGCCCGCACATCCCCGGCACCCAGCCGGCCCGGCTCGCCGAGCTGGCCGCCCAGCTGCAGCACGCGCTCGGCGGGCGCCCGTTCAACCCCGACTCGCACAGCCAGGTGCTGCGCGCCTTCGCCGACCAGGGCATCCAGCTCCCCTCCACCCGCTCGTGGGAGCTGCGCCAGGTGGACCACCCGGCCGCCGAGCTGATGATCCGCTACAAGGAGCTGGCCCGGATCCACGCCGCGCACGGCTGGGCCTGGCAGGACGCCTGGGCACGCGGCGGCCGGTTCCGCCCCGAGTACGTGGTCGGCGGCGTGGTCTCCGGCCGCTGGGCCAGCCGGGGCGGCGGCGCGCTGCAGATCCCGCGGATCCTGCGCGGCGCGGTGGTCGCCGACCCGGGCTGGGAGCTGGTGGTGGCCGACGCCGCCCAGCTGGAGCCGCGGGTGCTGACGGCGCTCTCCGGTGACACCGCCCTGGCCCGCACGGCGGCCGGCGGCGACCTCTACGAGGCACTGGCCGCCTCCGCCTTCCGTGGCGACCGGGACAAGGCCAAGCTCGGCCTGCTCGGCGCGATGTACGGGCAGACCAGCGGCGACATCGGCCCGCTGCTGGCCACCCTGCGCCACCGCTACCCGGCCGCCATGGGCTACGTCGAGGCGGCCGCGCGCACCGGCGAGGAGGGCGGGATCGTGTACTCCCGGCTGGGCCGCCCCTGCCCGCCGCCGTCCGACGCCTGGCTGGACCTCACCGAGGCGATCACCCCGGGCGCCGACGCCACCGACCCGGCCGGGCGCTCGGCGCGCGCCCGCGGCCGGTTCACCCGCAACTTCGTCATCCAGGCCAGTGCGGCCGACTGGGCGCTGGCCCTGCTCGCCGCGCTGCGCCGAAGGCTCATGGCGCTGGAGACCACCCCGGCCGACCGCCCGCACCTGGTCTTCTTCCAGCACGACGAGGTGGTGGTGCACACGCCCGCCAACCTGGCGGACGAGGTGGCGGCCGCGGTGGCCGAGGCCGCCCTGGAGGCCAGCCGACTGGTCTTCGGCGACACCCCGGTGGCGTTCCCGATGAGCACCGCCGTGGTGGAGTGCTACGCCGACGCCAAATAGGAGCAACAGGAGCTCAGGACAACTTCCTTACCTGCCAGGCCTCCTGAGCCGCCGCCAGCACCTGTCCCAGCGCGGCCCCGGTCGAGGCGGTGACCACCGCGGCCACCGCGCCCTCCACGAACGGCGCGTCCGCCAGCACGACTTCGTCCCGCCCGAGGTCCAGCAGCGCGGCCCGCGCGGTGAGCACCGAACTGCCCAGGTCGGGCAGCACCAGCACCCCCGCACCGGAGTCGGCCCGCGCCACCGCGCCCAGCACCAGGTCGTACGCCGTGCCGAGCCCGCCGTCCGCTGCCCCGGCCGCGACCTCCACCGCCACGTGCCCGCCGCCCAGTTGCGCGGTCAGCTCGCGCAGGCCGGCCGCCAGCTGCGGGCTGTGCGAGACCAGGACGATTCCCACCGATGCCATGCTCCGCATCCTAGGGCCGCTCCGGGCGACAGGACGTGTCGGATCGCTCGCCCAGCGGGGGAAAGCCGCCACCGTGGGTTAGCGTCGAAGGCGAGCCCAGCAGAGCCGCCCGCACGGGAGACGCCGCCATGAAGAAGCTGATCAACAGCCCGGAGTCCGTTCTCGAGGACGCCCTCACCGGAATCGCCGCCGCCCACCCGGAGTTGACGGTGGACCGGGCCAACCGGGTGATCCGGCGGGCCGGCGGGCCACGCCCCGGCAAGGTCGCGGTGATCTCCGGCGGCGGCTCCGGCCACGAGCCGCTGCACGCGGGCTTCGTCGGGCCCGGCATGCTGGACGCGGCCTGCCCGGGCGAGATCTTCACCTCCCCGGTGCCCGACCAGGTGCTCGCCGCGATCAACGCGACCCACGCCGGCGCGGGCGTGGTCCTGGTGGTGAAGAACTACACCGGTGACGTGCTGAACTTCCAACTCGCCGCCGAACTGGCCGCCGGGACCGGCATCGAGGTCCGTACCGTCCTGGTCGACGACGACGTCGCCGTCGACGGCGCCGGCTTCACGGCGGGCCGGCGCGGCACGGGTGCCACCGTGGTGGTCGAGAAGGTGGTCGGCGCGCTGGCCGAGCGCGGCGCGGGCGCCGCCGAGGCGGCCTCGGCCGGCGAGCGGGCCAACGCCGCCTCCCGCTCGTTCGCCGTCGCGCTGACGGCGGCCACCGTCCCGGCCGTCGGCCGACCCGGTTTCGAGCTGCCCGAGGACCAGATCGAGGTCGGCGTGGGGATCCACGGCGAGCCCGGCCGCTACCGCGAACCGCTGCGCCCGGCAAAGGAGTTGGTCGCCCAAGTGGTGGACGCAGTGCTCGCCGGGCACACCCTGGCCGCCGGCGACGAGGTCATCGCGCTGGTCAACGGACTGGGCGCGACGCCGCTGATCGAGCTCTACATCGTCTTCGGCGAGGTGAGCGCCCGACTGGCCGAGCGCGGCATCCGGATCGTCCGCAGCCTGGTCGGCAACTACGTGACCAGCCTGGACATGGCCGGCTTCTCACTCACCCTGACCAAGACCGACCCCCAGCTGCTGGACCTCTGGGACGCGCCGGTCAGCACCCCGGCCCTGCGCCGGCCGTAACGGGAGCAGCGCATGGACACCCCCCTCGCCCTCAGCTGGCTGCGCACCGCCGCCGCGGCCGTCGACCGCCGCGAACAGGAACTGAGCGATCTCGACTCCGCGATCGGCGACGGCGACCACGGCGGCAACCTGCGCCGCGGCTTCACCGCGGTGCTCGTCGCCCTCGACGAGCTGGCGCCCGGCGCACCCGTCGGCGCGGTGCTGAGCACGGCCGGCAGCACGCTGATCTCCAAGGTCGGCGGCGCCAGCGGCCCGCTCTACGGCAGCGCGCTGCGCACGGCCGGCGCCGCGCTGCCCGCGCCTGCCGCCGACATCACCGACCTCGCCCCCGCCCTGCGCGCGGGCCTGACCGCCGTCCAGCGGCTGGGCGGCGCCGCGCCCGGTGACAAGACCATGGTGGACGCCTTCGAGCCGGCGGTGGCCGCCCTGGAGCGGGCCGCCTTCGACGGCTTCAGCCTGCGCGAGGCCGCCGCGCTGGCCGCCGAGGCCGCCGAGCGGGGCGCCCGGGACACCGTCCCGCTGCAGGCCCGCAAGGGCCGCGCCTCCTACCTGGGCCCGCGCAGCATCGGCCACCAGGACCCGGGCGCGACCTCCACCGCACTGCTCTTCCGCGCACTGGCCGACGCCGCGGGCGCCTAGACCGTACGGCCGGCCGCGGCCTAGACCGACCGGCTGAGCAGCAACAGCAGCGCGTCGTCCCGCAGCTCCCCGCCGGTGTGCGCCAGCAGGTCCGCGTAGACCCGGGCGACCGCCGCGTCCAGCTCGGCGCCGCTGTCGCCGCTGCCCGCCACCAGAGCGCCGGCCCGCTCCTCCAGCGGGTAGAACGCACCGGTCGCCTTGTGCCGTGCCTCCACCACCCCGTCGGTGCAGAGCACCATCACGTCGCCCACCTCGAAGACCAGGTCCCAGCTCTGCGGGTGCCCCGGCGCCATCCTGCCGAGGCCGAGCGGCACCCAGGGGTCGGGCGCCTCCAGCACGGTGGCCCGCCCGTCCCGCTCCACGCGCAGCGGCGGCACGTGCCCGTACTGCAGCAGCTCGACCACCCCGGGGCTGCGGAACTCGGCGAACAGCGCGGTGGTGAACTCACCGTCCGGCACATGGCGCTCCACACTGGCCTCGATCCGCGCCGCCACCCCGCGCAGCCCGGCCTCGTCGTAGGCCACCTCGCGGAAGGCGCCGAGCACCACGGCCGCCGTCTGGACCGCCGCCAGGCCCTTGCCCCGGACGTCGCCGATCACCAGCCGGGTGCCGGCGGGAGTCTCCACCGCCGCGTAGAGGTCGCCGCCGATCAGGGCCTCGTCGGCGGCGGAGGCGTACCGCACCGCCAGCCGCAGCGGCCCGACCTCGGGGCCCGGCTGGCGCAGCAGAGCCCGCTGGGCCGCCTCGGCCACCGAGCTGACCGCGGCGAAGGCCGCCGCACGGCGCATCCGGACGGTCGCCACGAACGCGCTGAACAGCGTCAACGCGGCATAGGTGATCATCGTGCCGAAGAGGAACCGCTGCTCGTGCAGCGCGGTCACCTGGTCGTACCGGTTGAGCCCGATCAGCGCGCCCAGTCCCACCGTGCAGACCAGCAGCACCTCGCCGGCCGACAGCGTGAGCGCGGCGATCGACGGCACGACGGTCATCAGCGGTGCCAGGTAGCGCTGCTGGCCGGTGGCCAGATCCGCGACGGTGACCGCGACGATCGCCAGCAGGGACGGCGTGGCCCGCCTGCGCAGCGGGATGTTCCGCAGATCGACGGCCAGCAGCGCACGCCGACGACGCGCGCGCGGCAGCCCGGAGGGCTCGGGCGCGAGGGAGGTGACAACGCGACGGAGACGGGACACGAAGCGAACAATACGGGACATTCGGACACGGAGTGCCCGGACGGCTACTGTCTGCTAGCGGACGGTGACCATCACCCGATCCGACCTGATCCCCCCCTTCCTTAAGGAATACCCCTGGGGGGTATCGTGTTCTTGACTGTGCAGGTGCGAGCCGCACCCTTGACCGCCTCGGAGGCCCCGATGTCCAACATCACCACATACACCGTCACCGGCATGAGCTGCGGCCACTGCGAGAAGTCGGTGAGCACGGAGATCTCAGCCCTGGGCGGCGTCATCCAGGTCGCCGCCGACGCCAAGGCCGGCACCGTCACGGTCTCCTCCGAGCACCCGCTGGACGAGGGCGCACTGCGGGCCGCGATCGACGAGGCCGGCTACGAACTGGTGGGCCGGTCAGCCTGAGCCGAGGCTTGGGGGACGCGCCGACGGCCCGTCCCCCATACCCTCTCCCCCAAGGAGTGGAACTGATGAGCACCGTGATCCCCGGCATAGACAGCCCGCCCGTGCAGGACCGGGTCGAGCTCTCGATCGGCGGCATGACCTGCGCGTCCTGCGCGGCCCGGATCGAGAAGAAGCTCAACCGGATGGACGGCGTCGAGGCGACGGTCAACTACGCGACCGAGCGGGCCCGGATCGACTTCGGCCCCGCGGTGAGCGTGGCCGACCTGATCGCCACCGTCGAGCGCACCGGCTACACCGCCGAGTTGCCCGCCCCGCCCGCCGCAGCGCCCACGGCCGAGGCCGCCGCCGAGCAGCCCGCACCGGCCGACCCGCTGCGCGAGCGCCTGCTGCTCAGCGCGGTGCTGACGGTCCCGGTGGTACTGCTCTCGATGGTGCCCGCGCTGCAGTTCAACGACTGGCAGTGGCTGGCCTTCGCGCTGACCGGGCCGGTCGTGGCCTACGGCGGCCTGCCGTTCCACCGGGCCGCCTGGACCAACCTCAAGCACGGCGCGGCCACCATGGACACCCTGGTCTCGCTGGGCACGCTGGCCGCCTTCGGCTGGTCGGTCTGGGCGCTCTTCTTCGGCACCGCCGGGATGCCGGGCATGCGGCACGAGTTCCGGCTGGCGGTGGGCGGCCAGGACGCCTCCTCGGCGCTCTACCTGGAGACCGCGGCCGCCGTCACCACGCTGATCCTGCTGGGCCGCTGGCTGGAGGCCCGTTCCAAGCGGCGCGCCGGGGCAGCCCTGCACGCGCTGCTCGACCTGGGGGCCAAGGACGTCGCGGTGCTGCAGGACGGCCGGGAGCTGCGGATCCCGATCGCGCAACTGACCCCGGGCACCCGCTTCGTGGTCCGCCCGGGCGAGAAGATCGCCACCGACGGCATGGTCATGGAGGGCAGCTCTGCCGTGGACGCCTCGATGCTGACCGGCGAGTCCGTACCGGTCGAGGTGACGGTCGGCGACCTGGTCACCGGCGCCACCGTGAACGCCGGCGGTCGACTGGTCGTCGAGGCCCGCCGGGTCGGCGCGGACACCCAACTGGCCCGGATGGCCAAGCTGGTGGAGGAGGCGCAGAACGGCAAGGCCGCCGCGCAGCGGCTGGCCGACCGGATCTCCACGGTCTTCGTCCCGGTGGTGATCCTGATAGCGCTGGGCACCCTGGTCGGCTGGCTGCTGGTCACCAGCAGCCCCACCGAGGCGTTCACCGCCGCCGTCGCCGTGCTGATCATCGCCTGCCCGTGTGCGCTGGGCCTGGCCACGCCGACCGCGCTGATGGTCGGCACCGGGCGAGGCGCCCAGCTGGGCATCCTGATCAAGGGCCCGGAGGTGCTGGAGACCACCCGCCGGGTGGACACCGTCGTGCTGGACAAGACCGGCACCATCACCACCGGCCGGATGGCGCTGGCCGCCGTACACACCGCCGAGGGCGTCACCCAGGACGAGGCGCTGCGCCTGGCCGGCGCCCTGGAGCACGCCTCCGAGCACCCGATCGCCGCCGCCATAGCGGCCGCCGCAGCGGAACGAGTCGGCCCGCTGCCGCCCGTCGAGGGCTTCGAGAACTTCCCCGGCCTCGGCGTGCGGGGCGTGGTGGACGGCCACACGGTGATCGCCGGCCGCGCCGAGCTGCTGGCCGACCGGTCGCAGCCGCTGCCGCCGGCCCTGGCCGAGGCCAAGGCGGCCGCGGAGGCCGCCGGGCGCACCGCGATCGCGGTCGGCTGGGACGGCGCCGCCCGCGCGGTCCTGGTGGTCGCCGACAGCGTCAAGCCGACCAGCGCCGAGGCGGTGCGCGAGCTGCGCGCGCTGGGCCTGCGCCCGGTCCTGCTGACCGGCGACAACCGCGCGGTGGCCGAGGCGGTCGCGGCCGAGGTCGGCATCGAGGCGGCCGACGTGATCGCCGAGGTGCTGCCCGAGGACAAGGTGTCCACCGTGCGCAGGCTGCAGGCCGAGGGCCGCTCGGTGGCGATGGTCGGCGATGGCGTGAACGACGCCGCCGCGCTGGCCCAGGCCGATCTGGGCCTGGCGATGGGCACCGGCTCGGACGCCGCGATCGAAGCCGGGGACCTGACCCTGGTCCGTGGCGACCTGCGCTCGGCGGCCCAGGCGATCCGGCTCTCCCGCCGGACCCTGGCCGTCATCAAGGGCAACCTGTTCTGGGCCTTCGCCTACAACGTGGCGGCGATCCCGCTGGCGGCCGCCGGCCTGCTCAACCCGGTGGTGGCCGGGGCCGCGATGGCCTTCTCCTCGGTCTTCGTGGTCACCAACAGCCTGCGGCTGCGCCGCTTCGCGGCCTGACGGACCGGACCGGCGGCGGGCCGCCGGGCGCGCTCAGCGCCCGAGCAGCTCGCCGCCGTTGCAGTGCAGGATCTCGCCGGTGATGAAGCCGGCCTCGACCGAGGCCAGGAAGTAGACCGCTGCGGCCACCTCGCCGGTCTCCCCGATCCGGCCCAGCAGGGTGCGGGCCGCCCGCCGGGAGACCTCCGCCTCGTCCAGCCGGGGGCCGAAGAACTCCGTGCCGGCCACGGTGCCCGGGGCGACGATGTTGGCGGTGATCCCGGAGGGGCCGAGCTGGGCGGCCAGGAAGTTGTTCCAGGCGTGCAGCGAGGCCTTGGCCGCCCCGTACGAGCCGGCCCCGCGCAGCGCGGCGATCGAGCTGATCGTGACCACCCGGCCCTCGCCCTGGGTGAGCCGGTCGCGGACCGACTCGGTGAGCAGCACGGCGGTCAGCACATTGCGCTCGAAGTCGCCGCGCCAGCGGGCCAGCAGCGCGTGCGGCCCGGCGCCGAAGGCGGTCTCGCGGCTGCCCGCGTTGTTCACCAGCACGTCGATCCGGCTCGGCAGCGCACCCAGCGCGGCCTCCACCGCATCGGGGTCGGCCAGGTCGCAGACCAGCGGCGTGACGCTGCCGCCCAGGCTCGCGACGGCGTTCTCCAGCACCGCGCGGCGGCGGCCGACGATCACCACCCGGTCACCCGCGTCGACGAACCGCCGGGCGATCTCCAGGCCGATGCCCGTGCCACCGCCGGTGACGATCACGTTCCTGGCCATCTGCACAGCTCCCGCCCGTCCGTACCGGAATGACACGATTCCTATCACGCTGGGTTGTCAGAGCTGCGGGGAGGGTGACGTCGGCCCCACCGGGACGTGTGGTATGAGCAGGTGACCCGGTCGTATACGGAACGCAGCGAGAGCCAACTCACACTGTCCAAACGTAACTTTGCAGGGCCTGATACGTCTTACCTTGTGAAGTGCGGCAGGAAACCGCGGAACGGCAAACTGTGCGGCCCACCCCCCTCCGGGGTCCGCACACCTGCGGTGACCGCCGCCGACGGGGCTCCGGCGGGCCCCGGGACGGCCGTCTCACCTCGACGGCCTCGCGCACGGCGCCGGGGACCGGTGCGACCGGGGATGCTTTGAGCGGCCTTCCCCGGCAGCTCCGACTCCTGGGCGTCGTGCGCCGCAACTCGAAAACGGTCGGTCCAAGGCCGGCACACCGAAGGGCCCCGCTGCAGAAGCAGCGGGGCCCTTCGGTTCGAGGCGGGAGCGGTCAGCGCTCGCCCAGCGCGACGTAGTCGCGGATCGCGGTGCCGGTGTAGATCTGGCGCGGACGGCCGATCCGGCTGCCCGGCTCGTTGATCATCTCGTGCCAGTGGGCGATCCAGCCCGGCAGCCGGCCGAGCGCGAACAGCACGGTGAACATGCTGGTCGGGAAGCCCATGGCGCGGTAGATCAGGCCGGTGTAGAAGTCCACGTTCGGGTAGAGCTTGCGCGAGATGAAGAACTCGTCGTTGAGCGCGTGCTCCTCCAGCTTGAGCGCGATCTCCAGCAGCTCGTCGGACTTGCCGAGCTGCGAGAGGACGTCGTGCGCCAGGCCCTTGACCAGCTGGGCGCGCGGGTCGAAGCTCTTGTACACGCGGTGACCGAAGCCCATCAGCTTCACGCCGTCCTCGCGGTTCTTCACCTTGCGGATGAAGGCGTCGACGTCGCCGCCGTCCTGCTGGATCTGCTCCAGCATCTCCAGCACCGCCTGGTTGGCGCCGCCGTGCAGCGGGCCCCAGAGCGCCGAGATGCCGGCCGAGATCGAGGCGAACTGGTTGGCGTGGCTGGAGCCGACCAGGCGCACGGTGGAGGTCGAGCAGTTCTGCTCGTGGTCCGCGTGCAGGATGAGCAGCTTGTCCAGCGCGTCGACGATGACCGGGTTGAGCTCGTAGTCCTGGGCGGGGACCGCGAAGGTCATCCGCAGGAAGTTCTCCACGTAGCTCAGGTCGTTGCGCGGGTAGACGAACGGCTGGCCGACCGACTTCTTGTACGCGTAGGCCGCGATGGTCGGGAGCTTGGCGAGCAGCCGGACCGTCGACATGTGGCGCTGGCCGGCGTCGAACGGGTTGTGGCTGTCCTGGTAGAAGGTCGACAGCGCACCGACCACCGAGGAGAGCATCGCCATCGGGTGCGCGTCACGGGGGAAACCCTGGAAGAAGCGCTTGACGTCCTCGTGCAGCAGCGTGTGCTGGGTGATCTCGTTGCTGAACTCCGACAGCTGCTCGGCGGACGGCAGCTCGCCGTTGATCAGGAGGTACGCGGTCTCGATGAAGCTGCCCTGCTCGGCCAGCTGCTCGATCGGGTAGCCGCGGTAGCGCAGGATGCCGTTGTCGCCGTCCACGAAGGTGATCGCGGACTTGTAGGCGGCGGTGTTGCCGAAGCCGTTGTCCAGGGTGACCAGGCCGGTCTGCGGCAGCAGCTTCGAGATGTCGAAGCCCGCGTTGCCCGCAGTGCTCTCAACGACGGGGTACTCGTACTCGCCGTCCTGGTACCGCAGTACTACCGAGTTGTCGCTCACGTCTTCCTCACCGACGAAATGAATCTTCCCGGGTGTCCTGACTGTCTCCAGCCTCCCCCATCCGGAGGACGGTCGCGTACCCGGGGTGGCCCGAAAGAGCCTTGTTCCACAAAAGCTGACGCCCCAGCCACTACGAACCGGACAAGATCGCGTCAAGACTAGGCTGGTCCATCAATTTCTTCACGTCAAGATACTCTCACCGGGAGCCGGATCTCGCGTCGGACCGCGGAGCCTCATCCGGTGGCGAGGCGGTGGTCCAGCGCCGAGTGCCGGCGCCCGGCGCTGACCGTACGGACCGCCTGACCTAGGGCCTTACGGGAGCCGACCAGCACCACCAGCTTCTTGGCCCGGGTGACGGCGGTGTAGAGCAGGTTGCGCTGCAGCATGGTCCAGGCCGAGGTAGTGACGGGAATCACCACCGCCGGGTACTCGCTGCCCTGCGAGCGGTGGATGGTGACGGCGTACGCGTGGGCCAGCTCGTCCAGCTCGTCGAAGTCGTAGGGCACCTCCTCGTCCTCGTCGGTGAGCACGGTGAGCTTCTGCTCCTCCACGCTCAGCGCGGTCACCACGCCGACCGTGCCGTTGAAGACGCCGTTCTGCCCCTTCTCGTAGTTGTTGCGGATCTGGGTGACCTTGTCGCCGACCCGGAACGTCCGCCCGCCGAACCGCCGCTCGGGCAGGCCCTCCCGGCCGGGGGTGACGGCGGCCTGCAGCAGCGTGTTGAGGTTGCCCGCACCGGCCGGCCCGCGGTGCATCGGGGCCAGCACCTGGACGTCGCGGCGCGGGTCGAGGCGGAACTTCTGCGGGATCCGGCGGGCCACCACGTCCACCACCAGGCCGGCCGCCCGCTCGGTGTCGTCCTCGACGAAGAGGAAGAAGTCGGGCAGGCCCTCGGTGATCGGCGGCAGCCCCTCGTTGATCCGGTGCGCGTTGGTCACCACGCCGGACTGCTGGGCCTGCCGGAAGATCCGGGTCAGACGCACCGAGGGGATCGGGCCGCCGTCCGCCAGCAGGTCGCGCAGCACCTCCCCGGCGCCGACCGAGGGCAGCTGGTCGACGTCGCCGACGAAGAGCAGGTGGGCGCCCGGCGCCACGGCCTTGACCAGCTTGTTGGCCAGGATCAGATCCAGCATCGAGGCCTCGTCCACCACCACCAGGTCGGCGTCCAGCGGACGGTCCCGGTCGTACGCCGCGTCGCCGCCCGGCCGCAGCTCCAACAGCCGGTGCACGGTGGAGGCCTCACAGCCCGTCAGCTCGGCCAGCCGCTTGGCGGCGCGCCCGGTCGGCGCGGCCAGCAGCACCTTGGCCCGCTTGGCCAGCGCCAGCGTCACGATCGACTTCACGGTGAACGACTTGCCGCAGCCCGGGCCACCGGTCAGCACCGCGACCTTCTCCGTCAACGCGAGTTTGACGGACTCCTGCTGCTCAGGCGCCAGCTCGGCCCCGGTCTGCCGGGCCAGCCAGCCGAGCGCCGTGGGCCAGTCGACGTCCGCGAAGCCGGGCATCCGGTCGGTGTCGGCCCGCAGCAGCCGCAGCACCTGGTTGGACAGCGAGATCTCGGCGCGGTGGAAGGGCACCAGGTAGACCGCGCTGACCCGCTCACCGCCCTCGGCGGGCAGGCTCTCGCGCACCACCCCCTCCTCGGCCACCAGGGCCGCCAGGCAGTCGATCACCAGGCCGACGTCCACCTGCAGCAGCTTGACCCCATCGGCGATCAGCCGCTCCTCGGGGAGGTAGCAGTGGCCCTGGTCGCTGGACTGCGAAAGCGCGTACTGCAGGCCCGCCTTGACCCGCTCCGGGCTGTCGTGCGGGATGCCGACGGCCTGCGCGATCCGGTCGGCGGTCAGGAAGCCGATGCCCCAGACGTCGGAGGCCAGCCGGTAGGGCTCGTTCTTCACCACGCCGATCGAACTGTCGCCGTACTTCTTGTAGATCCGGACGGCGAGCGAGGTGGAGACGCCGACCCCCTGCAGGAAGACCATCACCTCCTTGATCGCCTTCTGCTCCTCCCAGGCCGCGGCGATCATCTTGGTGCGCTTCGGCCCCAGGCCCGGGACCTCGATCAGGCGCTTCGGGTCCTGCTCGATCACGTCCAGGGTGTCGGCGCCGAACTGCCCGACGATCCGCTCCGCGAAGCGCGGGCCGATCCCCTTGATCAGACCCGAGCCGAGGTAGCGCTGGATGCCCTGGATGGTGGCCGGCAGCACGGTGGTGTAGTTCTCCACCACGAACTGCTTGCCGTACTGCGGGTGCGAGGCCCACCGGCCGTGCAGGCGCAGCGACTCGCCCGGCTGCGCGCCGAGCAGCGCGCCGACCACCGTCAGCAGGTCGTTGGCGCCGCGACCGGTGTCCACCCGGGCCACCGTGTAGCCGGTCTCCTCGTTGGCGTAGGTGATCCGCTCCAGCACCCCCTCCACCTGGGCGAGCTGTCGCTGAGCCGCCGCCTCTACCGGCTGCGCACCCATCCTGGACCCCCTTGCGGTGCTGGTGAGCTTCCGCTACGCACCGTACCGCCCTGCGGGGACAACGCGGGACGCGTCGGTGCGCAGTTGTCGGTACCTGGTGCCAGGCTGAAGTGGCAGAGGGAACACTTCGCCCGCAAAGGAGCGGATCGACCATGCTGACGACCAGCTACATTCCCGGCACCCCGAACTGGCTCGACCTCGGCAGCCCCGACAGCCCGGCCGCACAGGCCTTTTACGGCGGCCTCTTCGGGTGGACGTTCGAATCCGCCGGTCCCGAGGGCGGCGGCTACGGCTTCCTGCGCCAAGGCGGGCGGACGGTCGCGGCGATCGGCCCGCTGACCGAGGAGGGCGCCAGGAGCGCCTGGACGATCTACTTCCACACCGCCGACGCCGACCAGACCAGCAAGCTGGTCGAGCAGGCCGGCGGGACCGTCCGGTTCGGCCCCTTCGACGTCTTCACCGCCGGTCGGATGGCCGGGTACACCGACCCGACAGGCGCCGAGTTCGCCGTCTGGCAGCCGGGCGAGACGGTCGGCCTGGACGCCGTCACCGACGTCGGGACGCTCTGCTGGACAGAGCTGCACACCAGCGACCCGGCCGCCGCCAAGCCGTTCTACCGCGCCGTCTTCGGCTGGCAGGAGCAGGACGTCCCGTTCGGCGACTTCACCTACACCGTGATCACCCCCGCCGGCGGCGGCACGGACGCCAGCCTGGGCGGCATCGCGGTACTGCTCCCCGAGCACGCCGCGGCCGGGGTCGGCTCGCACTGGCTGCCGTACTTCGAGGTCGCCGATGTCGACGCCGTCGTCGCCAAGGCCCAGGAGCTGGGCGGCGTGGTCCGCTCGCCCGCCTACGACGCCGCGGGCGTCGGCCGCTTCGCCCAGCTCGCCGACCCGCATGGCGCGGTCTTCTCCGTCATCAGCAGCGAGACCCCCGCGAGCTGACCCGGCCAGCCTAGGGTGGTGGGCATGAACGATCTTGTGATCCGTCGCGCGACCGCGCACGACATCCCCGCCATCGTGGCGCTGCTGGCTGACGACCCCCTGGGTGCCACTCGGGAGTCCTCGGACGACCTGACGCCCTATCTGGCTGCCTTCGACCGGCTGGCCGCCGACCCCAGCCAGCACCCGACAGTCGCCGTCCGCGACGGCCTCGTGGTCGGCACCCTGCAACTCAGCGTCATCCCCGGGCTCTCTCGCCGCGGAGCGACCCGGACCATCATCGAGGCGGTCCGCGTCCACGCCGACGAGCGCGGCAACGGACTGGGCAGCCTGCTCATCGAATGGGCGATCGCCGAATCCCGCGCACTGGGAGCCGACCTGGTGCAGCTCACCTCGGATGCGAGCCGCGTCGATGCCCACCGTTTCTACGAGCGGCTGGGATTCACCGGTTCACACATCGGCTTCAAGCTCCAACTCTGACCTGTCCGGAAACGCAAGTAACCCCCATCCGATTTCTCGGATGGGGGTTGCTTGGAATGATTGTTCGGCGGCGTCCTACTCTCCCACAGGGTCCCCCCTGCAGTACCATCGGCGCTGTGAGGCTTAGCTTCCGGGTTCGGAATGTAACCGGGCGTTTCCCTCACGCTATGACCACCGAAACACTATGAAACTGTCAACCGCACCACACCCCCGACCAAGTGGGGATATGGGGTCGTTGTTTCAGAACAACACAGTGGACGCGAGCAACTGAGGACAAGCCCTCGGCCTATTAGTACCGGTCAGCTCCACCCATTACTGGGCTTCCACATCCGGCCTATCAACCCAGTCGTCTACTGGGAGCCTTACCCTCTCAAGGAGGTGGGAATACTCATCTCGAAGCAGGCTTCCCGCTTAGATGCTTTCAGCGGTTATCCCTCCCGAACGTAGCCAACCAGCCATGCCCTTGGCAGGACAACTGGCACACCAGAGGTTCGTCCGTCCCGGTCCTCTCGTACTAGGGACAGCCCTTCTCAATATTCCTACGCGCACAGCGGATAGGGACCGAACTGTCTCACGACGTTCTAAACCCAGCTCGCGTACCGCTTTAATGGGCGAACAGCCCAACCCTTGGGACCTACTCCAGCCCCAGGATGCGACGAGCCGACATCGAGGTGCCAAACCATCCCGTCGATATGGACTCTTGGGGAAGATCAGCCTGTTATCCCCGGGGTACCTTTTATCCGTTGAGCGACGGCGCTTCCACAAGCCACCGCCGGATCACTAGTCCCTGCTTTCGCACCTGCTCGACCCGTCGGTCTCACAGTCAAGCTCCCTTGTGCACTTACACTCAACACCTGATTGCCAACCAGGCTGAGGGAACCTTTGGGCGCCTCCGTTACTCTTTAGGAGGCAACCGCCCCAGTTAAACTACCCACCAGACACTGTCCCTGATCCGGATCACGGACCCAGGTTAGACATCCAGCACGACCAGAGTGGTATTTCAACGTCGACTCCACGACAACTGGCGTTGCCGCTTCAAAGTCTCCCACCTATCCTACACAAGCCGAACCGAACACCAATATCAAGCTATAGTAAAGGTCCCGGGGTCTTTCCGTCCTGCTGCGCGAAACGAGCATCTTTACTCGTAATGCAATTTCACCGGGCCTATGGTTGAGACAGTCGAGAAGTCGTTACGCCATTCGTGCAGGTCGGAACTTACCCGACAAGGAATTTCGCTACCTTAGGATGGTTATAGTTACCACCGCCGTTTACTGGCGCTTAAGTTCTCAGCTTCGCCTAGTCGAAACCAGACTAACCGGTCCCCTTAACGTTCCAGCACCGGGCAGGCGTCAGTCCGTATACATCGCCTTACGGCTTCGCACGGACCTGTGTTTTTAGTAAACAGTCGCTTCTCGCTGGTCTCTGCGGCCACCCCCAGCTCAGAGTGCAAGACTCATCACCAGGAATGGCCCCCCTTCTCCCGAAGTTACGGGGGCATTTTGCCGAGTTCCTTAACCATAGTTCACCCGAACGCCTCGGTATTCTCTACCTGACCACCTGAGTCGGTTTGGGGTACGGGCCGCCATGAAACTCGCTAGAGGCTTTTCTCGACAGCATAGGATCATCCACTTCACCACAATCGGCTCGGCATCAGGTCTCAGCCTTAATGAGTGACGGATTTGCCTATCACTCGGCCTACACCCTTACCCCGGGACAACCACCGCCCGGGCTGGACTACCTTCCTGCGTCACCCCATCGCTCACCTACTACCCTGTTGGGTCAGCGGCTCCACCACGTCCCTTTGTCCGAAGACTCCGGGCCGGCTTCACGGCTTTAGCATTCAGAGGTTCGACGTTGGCGCTTCAAAGCGGGTACGGGAATATCAACCCGTTGTCCATCGACTACGCCTGTCGGCCTCGCCTTAGGTCCCGACTTACCCTGGGCAGATCAGCTTGACCCAGGAACCCTTGGTCAATCGGCGCAAGAGTTTCCCACTCTTGTATCGCTACTCATGCCTGCATTCTCACTCGTGAACCGTCCACAACTGGATTCCTCCGCTGCTTCACCCGGCACACGACGCTCCCCTACCCATCACAGCAGGCGTTGGCCCTATTGCTGCAATGACACGACTTCGGTGGTGTGCTTGAGCCCCGCTACATTGTCGGCGCGGAATCACTTGACCAGTGAGCTATTACGCACTCTTTCAAGGATGGCTGCTTCTAAGCCAACCTCCTGGTTGTCTGTGCGACTCCACATCCTTTCCCACTTAGCACACGCTTAGGGACCTTAGTCGGTGTTCTGGGCTGTTTCCCTCTCGACCATGGAGCTTATCCCCCACAGTCTCACTGCCACGCTCTCACTTACCGGCATTCGGAGTTTGGCTAAGGTCAGTAACCCGGTGAGGCCCATCGCCTATCCAGTGCTCTACCTCCGGCAAGAAACACGTGACGCTGCACCTAAATGCATTTCGGGGAGAACCAGCTATCACGGAGTTTGATTGGCCTTTCACCCCTAACCACAGGTCATCCCCCAGGTTTTCAACCCTGGTGGGTTCGGTCCTCCACGAAGTCTTACCTCCGCTTCAACCTGCCCATGGCTAGATCACTCCGCTTCGGGTCTTGGGCGTGCAACTCAAACGCCCTATTCGGACTCGCTTTCGCTACGGCTACCCCACACGGGTTAACCTCGCTACACACCGCAAACTCGCAGGCTCATTCTTCAAAAGGCACGCAGTCACGAGACACACAGCAAGCTGGTGTCCGACGCTCCCACGGCTTGTAGGCACACGGTTTCAGGTACTATTTCACTCCGCTCCCGCGGTACTTTTCACCATTCCCTCACGGTACTATCCGCTATCGGTCACTAGGGAATATTTAGGCTTAGCGGGTGGTCCCGCCAGATTCACACGGAATTTCTCGGGCTCCGTGCTACTTGGGAGAAGCTCAAGTGAGCCGCACAGATTTCGTCTACGGGGGTCTTACCCTCTACGCCGGACCTTTCGCATGTCCTTCGACTATCCATACGGTTTCTGACTCACCCAGCCGCCGGCAGACGACTGAAGAACTTTCCCACGACCCCGCATTGGCAACCCCTGCCGGGTATCACACCAATACGGTTTAGCCTCATCCGGTTTCGCTCGCCACTACTCCCGGAATCACGGTTGTTTTCTCTTCCTGAGGGTACTGAGATGTTTCACTTCCCCTCGTTCCCTCCACATACCCTATATATTCAGGTACGGGTGACAGCCCATGACGACTGCCGGGTTTCCCCATTCGGAAACCCCCGGATCAAAGCCTGGTTGACGGCTCCCCGGGGACTATCGTGGCCTCCCACGTCCTTCATCGGTTCCTAGTGCCAAGGCATCCACCGTGCGCCCTTAAAAACTTGGCCACAGATGCTCGCGTCCACTGTGCAGTTCTCAAACAACGACCAGACACCCACCTACACAACTCGAAGACTCGAGCAGTGTCCGTGGGACCGGCACTGAAGCAACGACCATAACCGGCCGCTCCCTCAGGACCCAACAACGTGCCCGACACACCCGACCGCAACCATGCTTTCCACGCGCCGAAACGCAGTACTCGCAAAGAGCAACCGTGTGTGCCGAATAGTCAACGTTCCACCCATGAGCAACCAACCCGGGACATTCGCCCGAGTCTGGCTATGTGCTCCTTAGAAAGGAGGTGATCCAGCCGCACCTTCCGGTACGGCTACCTTGTTACGACTTCGTCCCAATCGCTGGTCCCACCTTCGACGGCTCCTCCCCTTACGGGTTAGGCCACCGGCTTCGGGTGTTACCGACTTTCGTGACGTGACGGGCGGTGTGTACAAGGCCCGGGAACGTATTCACCGCAGCATGCTGATCTGCGATTACTAGCAACTCCAACTTCATGGGGTCGAGTTGCAGACCCCAATCCGAACTGAGGCCGGCTTTTTGGGATTCGCTCCGCCTCGCGGCATCGCAGCCCTTTGTACCGACCATTGTAGCACGTGTGCAGCCCAAGACATAAGGGGCATGATGATTTGACGTCGTCCCCACCTTCCTCCGAGTTGACCCCGGCAGTCTCCTGTGAGTCCCCATCACCCCGAAAGGCATGCTGGCAACACAGAACAAGGGTTGCGCTCGTTGCGGGACTTAACCCAACATCTCACGACACGAGCTGACGACAACCATGCACCACCTGTATACCGACCACAAGGGGGCGACCATCTCTGGCCGTTTCCGGCATATGTCAAGCCTTGGTAAGGTTCTTCGCGTTGCGTCGAATTAAGCCACATGCTCCGCTGCTTGTGCGGGCCCCCGTCAATTCCTTTGAGTTTTAGCCTTGCGGCCGTACTCCCCAGGCGGGGAACTTAATGCGTTAGCTGCGGCACCGACGACGTGGAATGTCGCCAACACCTAGTTCCCACCGTTTACGGCGTGGACTACCAGGGTATCTAATCCTGTTCGCTCCCCACGCTTTCGCTCCTCAGCGTCAGTAATGGCCCAGAGATCCGCCTTCGCCACCGGTGTTCCTCCTGATATCTGCGCATTTCACCGCTACACCAGGAATTCCGATCTCCCCTACCACACTCTAGCCTGCCCGTATCGAATGCAGACCCGGGGTTAAGCCCCGGGCTTTCACATCCGACGCGACAAGCCGCCTACGAGCTCTTTACGCCCAATAATTCCGGACAACGCTCGCACCCTACGTATTACCGCGGCTGCTGGCACGTAGTTAGCCGGTGCTTCTTCTGCAGGTACCGTCACTTGCGCTTCTTCCCTGCTGAAAGAGGTTTACGACCCGAAGGCCTTCATCCCTCACGCGGCGTCGCTGCATCAGGCTTTCGCCCATTGTGCAATATTCCCCACTGCTGCCTCCCGTAGGAGTCTGGGCCGTGTCTCAGTCCCAGTGTGGCCGGTCGCCCTCTCAGGCCGGCTACCCGTCGTCGCCTTGGTAGGCCATTACCCCACCAACAAGCTGATAGGCCGCGGGATCATCCTGCACCGCCGGAGCTTTCCACCCACCCCCATGCGAGGACAGGTCATATCCGGTATTAGACCTCGTTTCCAAGGCTTGTCCCAGAGTGCAGGGCAGATTTCCCACGTGTTACTCACCCGTTCGCCACTAATCCACCCGAAGGCTTCATCGTTCGACTTGCATGTGTTAAGCACGCCGCCAGCGTTCGTCCTGAGCCAGGATCAAACTCTCCGTGAATGTATACCCGTAATCGGGTGACACCCGCGTTGAGCGGCACGACAACCACCGGAATAGGGTGGCAACGTGCACTGCGTCCTCGCTGTGTATTACTTCAAAAGGAATCTCCAACCCCGATCCGAAGATCAAGGCCGGGGATGTCAACATATCTGGCGTTGACTTTTGGCACGCTGTTGAGTTCTCAAGGAACGGACACTTCCTTCGAACTGCCTTCGCAGTATCTCCGGGCGCTTCGTTCTTTCTTCGTTCAGCTTATCAGACCCGCCGTTCGGCGTTTCTCACTCGCTTTACCGATTTGCTTTCGGCCTTTCGGCTTTCCGCTTCCCAGACTCTATCAGAGTCTATGTCTCGCATATTCCTTCGAAAAGGGCATACGGAACCACTCATCAGATTTTTGGGGGGTGGTCGCCGAGCCGCTCAAGGCGGCCGGGGCAACTCGGAGAACACTACGCACCTGAACGGCAGGAGTCAAACGCGTGGGCCCCGGGCAACAGCCCGGGGCCCACGCGGCTCCACTCACCAGCTCCGGCTGCGTCAGACCTCGACGACGACCGGCAGGATCATCGGGCGGCGGCGGTAGTTGTCAGCCACCCACTTGCCGACCGTGCGGCGCACCAGCTGCTGCACCTGGCGCGGCTCCAGCACACCGTTGTCGGCGGACTTGCGCAGCGCCTCCTCCAGCTTCTGCACGACCGGCCCGAAGGCGTTGTCGTCGATGCCGGAACCACGGGCCTGGATGGTCGGCCCGTTCACGATCTTGCCGCTGGACGAGTCGACGACCACGAAGACCGAGATGAAGCCCTCCTCGCCGAGGATCCGACGGTCCTTCAGCGAGGCCTCGGTGATGTCGCCGACGGACGAACCGTCGACGTACACGTAGCCGGCCTGGACCTTGCCGACGATCTTGGCGACGCCGTCGAGCAGGTCGACCACCACGCCGTCCTCGGCGATGACCGTGCGGTTCTTCGGAACACCGGTCTTGATGCCCAGGTCCGCGCAGGCCCGCAGGTGGCGCCACTCGCCGTGGACCGGCATCAGGTTCTTCGGGCGGCAGATGTTGAAGAAGTACAGCAGCTCGCCCGCCGAGGCGTGCCCGGAGACGTGCACCTTGGCGTTGCCCTTGTGCACGACGTTGGCGCCCCAACGCGTCAGACCGTTGATGACCCGATAGATCGCGGTCTCGTTGCCGGGGATCAGCGAGGACGCCATGATCACGGTGTCGCCCTCGACGATCCGGATCTGGTGGTCCCGGTTGGCCATCCGCGACAGCGCCGCCATCGGCTCGCCCTGCGAGCCGGTGCAGACCAGGACGATGTCCTTGTCCGGGAGGTCGTCCAGGGTCTTCACGTCGACGATCAGGTTGCCCGGCACCTTCAGGTAGCCGAGGTCACGCGCGATGCCCATGTTGCGGACCATCGAGCGGCCGACGAAGGCGACCTTGCGCTTGTGCTCGTGCGCGGCGTCCAGCACCTGCTGGATGCGGTGCACGTGGCTGGCGAACGAGGCCACGATGATGCGCTTCTGCGCGCTGGAGAAGACCGTGCGCAGCGCGGCGGAGATATCCCGCTCGTGCGGGATGAAGCCGGGGACCTCGGCGTTGGTGGAGTCCACCAGCAGCAGGTCGATGCCCTCCTCCGCCAGCCGGGCAAAGGCCGGCAGGTCGGTGAGGCGGCCGTCCAGCGGCAGCTGGTCCATCTTGAAGTCGCCGGTCGCGACGACCATGCCGGCGGGCGTGCGGACGGCGACCGCAAGCGCGTCCGGGATGGAGTGGTTGACCGCGATGAACTCGCAGTTGAAGGGCCCGATCTGCTCGCGCTCCCCCTCCACGACCTCCAGCACGTACGGCCGGATGCGGTGCTCGGCGAGCTTGGCCTCGATCAGCGCCAGCGTCAGCTTGGAGCCGATCAGCGGGATGTCCGGGTTCTCCCGGAGCAGGAACGGCACGGCCCCGATGTGGTCCTCGTGACCGTGGGTCAGGACGATGCCGTCGATCTTGTCGAGGCGGTCCCGGATCGAGGCGAAGTCCGGCAGGATCAGGTCGACGCCGGGCTGCTCGTCCTCGGGGAAGAGGACACCGCAGTCGATGATGAGCAGCCGGCCGGCGTGCTCGAGCACCGTCATGTTGCGGCCGATCTCACCGAGACCGCCGAGCGGGGTGATCCGGAGGGCGTTCGGGGCGAGGGCCGGGGGCGCGCCGAGTTCGGGATGCGGGTGGCTCAAAAGACTCTCCTCACGCCGCACGCCATATGCCCGGGGATCCTCCCCTGCTGACATATGGCGTGCGGCTTCGCTAGGTACCTACCAGGTCGGTCCGCTCGTCACCGAGCGGGCGGTTTGCTGTGCCTTCGCGCCTTTGGTCCGGTCCAGCGGCAGGACCCCCGCGCTGGCGGGGGCCCCGGCGAGCCGGGGCGCGCACGTTTGTGTCTGCTACAGGTGTACCCCGCCTGCGGCGAGATCCTCCTTCAATTGGGCAATCTCCTCAGCCGTGGCGTCGACCTGCGGCAGCCGGACGGGACCGGCCGGCAGGCCCTGCAGAGCGAGCGCCGCCTTGCTGAGGATAAGACCCTGTGTCCTGAACATACCGGTGAACACCGGCAGCAGGCTCTGGTGGATGGCGGTTGCCCGCGCGACGTCCCCCGCGGTGAAGGCCTCGATCATCGTGCGCAGCTCGCGGGCGACCACGTGGCCCACCACGCTGACCACGCCGGCAGCCCCGACCGAGAGCAGCGGCAGGTTCAGGATGTCGTCGCCGGAGTACCAGGCGAGGCCGGAGCGGGCGATCGCCCAGGAGGCCGCGCCGAGGTCGCCCTTGGCGTCCTTGTTGGCGACGATCCGCGGGTGCTCGCCGAGCCTGACCAGCGTCTCGTGGCTCAGTGCCACGCCGCTGCGCCCCGGGATGTCGTACATCATCACCGGCAGCCCGGTGGCGTCCGCGATGGCGACGCTGTGCCGGTACAGGCCCTCCTGCGGGGGCTTGCTGTAGTACGGGGTGACGACCAGCAGGCCGTGCGCACCGGCCGCCTCGGCCTGCCGGGCCAGCTCGGTGCTGTGTGCGGTGTCGTTGGTGCCGACCCCCGCCACGACGTGGGCGCGGTCGCCGACCGCCTCCACCACCGCTCGGACCAGCTGCGCCTTCTCGGCGTCGGTGGTGGTCGGCGACTCGCCGGTGGTGCCGTTGAGGACGAGGCCGTCATTGCCGGCGTCGACGAGATGGGCGGCGAGGCGCTGCGCGCCGTCGAGATCCAGTCCGCCGTCGAGGGTGAACGGAGTCACCATCGCGGTCAGGACCCGGCCGAAGGGGGTTTCTGGTGTGCTGGTCGGAGCCATGGATCCAAAAATACTCGTAGGCGGTGGGGAGGGGGTCGGCCCGGTCCAAGGTTCGGACAGTGGTCGTGCCTGGCCAGGGGCCTGCGCGGGCACGCCATAGGATTCCGGTGCTGCCTGCTCGGGGGTTCAAGCAGCACCGGAATCCGTGTCCCGAGCCTAGGGAGCGCCCCAGGGGGCCGCAATCCAGCGGGCCTGGGCCGGTACGTCCATCTGCCTATCGGCCCAGGTCAGGGAGCGACTCGGCCGTGGGTGTTGAAGGCCGCATGGGTGAGCGGCATGAGCTCGGCCCACTGCGCCTCCATCTGCTCGGCCACCATCTCGATCTCGCGCTGCGGGAAGGACGGCGTCTTCGCCCGCTCGTCCTTGGTGCGCAGCGAGAGGAAGTGCATCAGCGAACGCGCGTTGCAGGTCGCGTACATGGACGAGAAGAGCCCCACCGGCAGCACCGCGCGGGCGACCTCGCGGGCCACTCCGGCCGCGAGCATCTCCTGGTACCGGTCGTACGACTCGCGATACGACTGCTCCATCGCCTCGGTCACCGTCGTGTGCTGCTCAGCCGTGCCCTCGACGAACTCGTACTTGCCGGGGCGGCCCTGCTGAACCAGCTTGCGCTCCTCGCCCGGAACGTAGAAGACCGGCTGCAGCTCGCGGTAACGGCCGCTCTCCTCGTTGTACGAGTTGTGGACGACGATTCCGTTGCCCAGGAAGTTGTGCCAGGGACCTTCGACCGCCAGGTCATAGGTCATCTCCTCGCCATCCGCCACGACCGCCGTGACGGTGTCGGCCACCGCCAGCGCGATCTTGCCGCCCCGCCTCGCGAGTGCCTGTTCGGAGGCACTCTTCTTCGCATGACAGGGCTCGCAGACCGGTGACAGGTTTCCTTCGTCGAGCGCCTTGACCAGGTCGACAGCCACCGGAATGACGTGATCCAGCTCGAGCGCGCCTCGGGGGAAGGTCCGGGAGCAGAGATAGCACACGTCGATCTCGTCGATGAGCCGGTTGCGCTGCATTGAGGTCCACACGCCGATTCCACGGCGGAGGCTCGGCGGTACCAGGGCTTCTGACGGGCGGACTGCGGTGCCACCGACCATCAGCGAGTCGCCCACCGCGAGCTCGCCGGCCTTGACCCAGCCCTGCGGGGTGAGGATCGCGTGATCAGCACTGCAGCGAAGTTCCTTGCCGCTCGCCGTCGTCAGACGCAGCAGCTGCTTGACGCCGGACTCCATAACGTCCACGATCCGGCCCCGCTCCGCGAGCATGGTCCGCTCGTCGAAACAGCGGACATGGTTCTCCCGAATGGACGAGAGCTTCCGGGTCCGCTTGTTGGGGTGCTCCTCCCGGAACTCCGCCACCACTGCCTCGGCGGCCTCGCGAGTCTCATGCAGGCCCAGGTAGTGGGACTTGCCCTGGTACTTGACCTGCGCGCTCCACTTCTGCGACTTCTTCTTCCACGTCACTCCGCCCCGATTCGACGGAACGGCGTCCTCGACACCCTCGTGCCAGAGCCGGTACAGCTCCTGGATGGTGCGGCGCCGCAGGTCGCCGCTCTTACTCTGCAGGGTGATCTCGGTGTCTCCCGCCAGGCACCAGCCGGCGCGGTGGCGCTGGAACTCGCGGAAGACGAAGATCGGCGCGCTGATGAAGAAGGTCATCGAGTTGTGCTCGAACGGCGTGCCGTGGCGGTCGCGCATCAGGTAGTTGATCAGGCCCTTGGACTTCTCCGGGTCCTGCTGGAGCGCCTCGAGGGACTGCTCTCCCGCGGTCGAAACCCGCGCCGCCCAGATCACGTCGGTGTCGGTGGCGGCGCTGCGGACCAGGTCCACCGTGACATCGGAACGGAACGTGGGGGTAGCCGCTGCTTCGTCGGTCACGGGTTACTCCTCAGCTTGATGGCGTGGTGCATGGTCTTGCGGGCTCGCGGGGTGTCGCCGGCGTCGGCGTAGGCGACGGCGAGGCGGAAGAAGACCCGCCAGTCGCCGGGCTGCTCCTCGGCCTCGGCCCGGCGCCGGGCGAAGACCTCGTCGGCCGAGTCGCGGTCGATCCGGCCGCTGGGGGTGCGCTTGAGCTCGTCCACCGGCAGGCCGCCCTCGGCCTCCAGCTCGCGCGACATGGCTTCGGTGACCCGGCCGAAGCGGACGGTCTGGCGCAGGAACCACACCCCGATGGCCGGGATGACGAACGCGCAGATCCCGATGCCGATGCCGGCCGGCTTGCCGGTGGCGATCAGCTGGACGCCCTCGCCGACGCAGACCAGCGAGGTCAGCAGCAGGACACCGGCCAGGACGAAGAACCCGGTACGGGAGGTCATCACAGGTCCAGGAAGTGCTCGAGGCCGAAGGTCAACCCCGGCACGTCCACCACCCGCCGCACACCGAGCAGGATGCCGGGCATGAAGCTGCTGTGGTGCAGCGAGTCGTGACGGATCGTCAGGGTCTCACCGGTGTCGCCGAAGAGCACCTCCTGATGCGCCAGCAGTCCGCGCAGCCGCACCGAGTGCACCGGCACGCCGTCCACGTCCGCACCGCGGGCGCCGGGCAGGCCGTGCGTGGTGGGGTCCTGCTGCTGGGGCAGGCCCGCCGCGTCCCGGGCGGCGGCGATCAGCTGCGCGGTGCGGGTCGCGGTGCCCGAGGGGGCGTCGGCCTTGCGGTTGTGGTGCAGCTCGACGACCTCGACGGTCTCGAAGTACCGGGCGGCCTGCTGGGCGAACCGCATGGTGAGGACCGCGCCGATGGAGAAGTTCGGCGCGATCAGCACACCGATCCCGGGGGCGGCGGCCAGCCAGCCGTTCAGCAGCTCAAGGCGCTCCGGCGTCCACCCGGTGGTGCCGACCACCGAGTGGATGCCGTTGGCGGTGCAGTACTCCAGGTTCCGCATCACCGCGTCGGGGTGGGTCAGCTCGACCGCCACCTGCGCGCCGGACTCGACCAGCGAGGCGAGGTCGGAACCCCGGCCCAGGGCGGCGACCAGCTCCAGGTCCGGGGCGGCCTCGACGGCCCGGACGGCCTCCGAGCCGATCCGGCCGGAGGCGCCGATGACGGCAACACGCAGACTCATGGGGGTTCCCTTCAGGCCAGCAGATCGACGAGCTTGGCGGCGCGCTTGTCGGCGATCGGGCCGATCACCGCGAGCGAGGGCCGGTGGGCCCCCAGCACATCACGGGCCACCGCCTGGACGTCCTCCAGGGTGACGGCCGCGATCTTCTCCAGCATCTCGTCCACCGAGAGGTGGTGGCCGTAGCTGAGCTCGGCCTTGCCGATCCGGTTCATCAGCGAGCCGGTGTCCTCCATGCCGAGCACGGTGGATCCGGAGATCTGGCCGATCGCCCGGGTCAGCTCCTCCTCGGTGATGCCGTCCGCGACGACCTTGGCGAGCTCCGCGCGGCAGATCTTCAGCACCTCCTCGACCCGCTTGGGCTGGCAGCCCGCGTAGATGCCGAACAGGCCGCTGTCGGAGTAGGAGGAGGAGTACGAGTAGACCGAGTACGCCAGGCCGCGCTTCTCGCGGACCTCCTGGAAGAGCCGCGAGCTCATCCCGCCGCCGAGCGCCGCGTTGAGCACGCCCAGCGCCCAGCGCCGGTCGTCGTGCCGGGGCACGCCCGGGACGCCGAGCACCAGGTGGGCCTGCTCGGTCGGCCGGTTGAGCACCTCGACCTGGCCGGCCGTGCGGACCGCCTTGACGCCTCGGCGGGCCTCCACCGGCGCCGCCTCGGACTTGGCCAGGACCGCCGCGAAGGCCTCCTCGACCTGCTTGACGACCTTCTTGTGGTCCAGGTTTCCTGCTGCCGCGACCACCAGGTGCTCGGGCTTGTAGCGGCGCCGGAAGAAGCCGGCGATCTGCTCGCGGGTCAGGCCCTTGACGGTCTCCTGGGTGCCCAGGATCGGCCGGCCGAGCGGCGCGGAGCCGTAGATCACCTTGGCGAAGAGGTCGTGCACGACGTCGCCCGGGTCGTCCTCGGCCATCGCCATCTCCTCGAGGATGACGCCGCGCTCGGCCTCCACGTCCTCGGTGCGGATCAGCGAGCCGGTGAGCATGTCGCAGACCACGTCGATGGCCAGCGGCAGGTCGGTGTCGAGCACCCGCGCGTAGTAGCAGGTGTTCTCCTTGGCGGTGAAGGCGTTCATCTCGCCGCCGACCGCGTCCAGGGCGGCCGAGATCTCCAGCGCGCTGCGCCGCTCGGTGCCCTTGAAGAGCAGGTGCTCCAGGTAGTGCGTGGCGCCGTTCAGGACCGGGGTCTCGTCCCGGGATCCGACGCCGACCCAGATCCCGAAGGTCGCTGAACGGACCGTCGGCAGGGTCTCGGTGACGACCCGCAGGCCGCCGGGCAGGACGGTGCGGCGAACGACGCCGGCGCCGTCGACGCCCTTGAGCAGGGTCCGGGTGGTGCCGGGGCGCTGCTTCGCCGCCGAGGCCTGGGCCACAAGTGTTCCTCTCGAACAAAGACAACAGGGTGCGGCCCGTACGCTCCGAGTCCGGAACGTACGGGCCGCGGGTGGAGCTAGGGGCGCATCACTCGGATGCTGCCTCGCCGCCCTCTTCGCCCTCGACGACCGGGATCAGCGACAGCTTGCCGCGCGGGTCGATCTCGGCGATCTCGACCTGGACCTTGGCACCGACGGCCAGCACGTCCTCGACGTTCTCCACGCGCTTGCCACCGGCGAGCTTGCGGATCTGCGAGATGTGCAGCAGGCCGTCCTTGCCCGGCATGAGCGAGACGAACGCGCCGAACGTCGTGGTCTTCACCACGGTGCCCAGGTAGCGCTCGCCGACCTCCGGCATGGTCGGGTTGGCGATCTGGTTGATCGTCGTACGGGCAGCCTCCGCCGAGGGACCGTCGACCGCACCGATGTAGATGGTGCCGTCGTCCTCGATGGTGATGTCCGCGCCGGTGTCCTCCTGGATCTGGTTGATCATCTTGCCCTTCGGGCCGATGACCTCACCGATCTTGTCCACCGGGATCTTGATGGTGATGATGCGCGGCGCGTTCGGCGACATCTCGTCGGGCGTGTCGATGGCCTCGTTCATCACATCGAGGATGTGCAGACGGGCGTCCTTGGCCTGCTTGAGAGCAGCCGCGAGGACGGAGGCCGGGATGCCGTTCAGCTTGGTGTCCAGCTGGAGGGCGGTGATGAAGTTGCGGGTACCGGCGACCTTGAAGTCCATGTCGCCGTACGCGTCCTCGGCACCCAGGATGTCGGTCAGCGCGACGTAGTGCGTCTCACCGTCGATCTCCTGCGAGATGAGGCCCATCGCGATACCGGCGACGGCGGCCTTCAGCGGCACACCGGCGTTCAGCAGCGACATGGTCGAGGCGCAGACCGAGCCCATCGAGGTGGAGCCGTTGGAGCCCAGCGCCTCGGAGACCTGGCGGATCGCGTAGGGGAACTCCTCGCGGGTCGGCAGCACAGGCAGGATCGCCCGCTCGGCCAGCGCGCCGTGGCCGATCTCGCGGCGCTTGGGCGAGCCCACGCGGCCGGTCTCGCCGACCGAGTACGGCGGGAAGTTGTAGTTGTGCATGTAGCGGCGACGCGTCTCCGGGGAGAGCGTGTCGAGCTGCTGCTCCATCCGGAGCATGTTGAGGGTGGTGACGCCCAGGATCTGGGTCTCGCCACGCTCGAACAGGGCCGAGCCGTGCACGCGCGGAATGGCCTCGACCTCGGCGGCCAGCGTACGGATGTCCGTGACGCCGCGGCCGTCGATGCGGACCTTGTCCTTGATGACGCGCTCGCGCACGATCTTCTTGGTCAGCGCGTTGTAGGCGGCGCTGATCTCCTTCTCGCGGCCCTCGAACTCCGGGAGCAGCTTCTCGCCGGCCAGCGCCTTGACGCGGTCCAGCTCGTTCTGGCGCTCCTGCTTGCCCGCGATCGTCAGCGCCTTGGACAGCTCGTCCTTGACGGCGGCGGTCAGCGCGGCCAGCACGTCGTCCTGGTACTCCAGGAAGACCGGGAAGGCGCCGGTGGGCTTGGCGGCCTGGGCGGCCAGCTTGGTCTGCGCGGCGCACAGCACCTTGATGAACGGCTTGGCGGCGTCCAGACCGGCGGCGACGACCTCCTCGGAGGGGGCCTCGGCGCCACCGGCGACCAGCTGGATCGTCTTGGCGGTGGCCTCGGCCTCCACCATCATGATCGCGACGTCGCCGTCCGGCAGCGTGCGGCCGGCGACGACCATGTCGAACACGGCCTCCTCCAGCTCGCTGTGGGTCGGGAAGGCCACCCACTGGCCGCGGATCAGCGCGACGCGGACGCCGCCGATCGGGCCGGAGAACGGCAGGCCGGCCAGCTGGGTCGAGGCGGAGGCCGCGTTGATGGCCACCACGTCGTACAGGTGGTCGGGGTTGAGCGCCATGACGGTGACGACGACCTGGATCTCGTTGCGCAGGCCCTTGACGAAGGACGGGCGCAGCGGGCGGTCGATCAGCCGGCAGGTCAGGATGGCGTCCTCGGAGGGGCGGCCCTCGCGACGGAAGAACGAGCCGGGGATCCGGCCCGCGGCGTACATCCGCTCCTCGACGTCCACCGTCAGCGGGAAGAAGTCGAAGTGCTCCTTCGGCTGCTTGGAGGCGCTGGTGGCCGACAGCACCATGGTGTCGTCGTCCAGGTAGGCCACGGCGGAGCCGGCGGCCTGACGGGCCAGCCGGCCGGTCTCGAAGCGGATGGTACGGGTGCCGAAGGAACCGTTGTCGATCACGGCCTCGGCGTAGAACACGTTCTCTTCCACCTGGAAGATCTCCTCTTTCGTACGGTCTCCAGGAGAGCGCCCCCGCGCTTGCCTGCCGGTGGCCCTGAGCTGCCGGGCCGGTCTTCGATCGAAGCCCCCGGGTCGTCCACTGTCGTTGGGACTCCCGGCGGCCACTACCGAGGACCGGCGCCTCTCGGCTGCCATGCCTGGTCGGCGGGCGTATCTACGCCACGGCGTATGGACGCTCTCTCTGGATGCGGGCGGCTTCCGTTTGAAGCCTGCGGCCCGCTGGGGGGCTGTGGTGCTACTGCTCGGGCGGCGCTGCGTACTGCGCCATCACCGGCATGCCCACAACCCTACGGTGCAATCCTCGGCCACCTCGGGAGGCGGCCGCGGTTTTCTCTGTCGGACAGCCTGCGCGATCGGGCACCCGGCGTGCTGGAAGCGGTCTGCGCGCCCCGGTCCCGCGATACGCAGCAGGGGCGGCTCCCCGGTGGGGAGCCGCCCCAGGCGGCGGTCTTAGCGGGCGCCACCGGCGGCACCGCGGCGGATGCCGAGACGGTCGACCAGCGTACGGAAGCGCTGGATGTCCTTCTTGGCCAGGTACTGCAGCAGGCGACGACGCTGGCCGACCAGGATCAGCAGACCCCGACGGCTGTGGTGGTCGTGCTTGTGGAACTTGAGGTGCTCGGTCAGGTCCGAGATCCGGCGGGACAGCATGGCGACCTGGACCTCGGGGGAGCCGGTGTCGCCCTCCTTCTGGCCGAACTCGGCGAAGATCTGCTTCTTGACGGCGGCGTCGAGAGCCACTGCAACTCCTTCAAGGATTACCGAGTGAGCCTGGTCTACGGCACAGGATCTACGGGGACTCGGTGTCGTACTGCGACCGCGGCGCGGGTGTCTGGACACGGCACAGCCACGGTTCTGGAGCAACTCTACCAGTGCGACGCCTTCGGTTTAGCTGGTGGTGCCGCGGACCAGGGCGTACACGTCCAGTACGGCCAGGGCGAGCGGCACCAGCGACATCAGGGCCGCGCTGTCGACCAGGTCCAGGATGCGGCCCCAGAACGGTGAGACCCCGAGCTTGGGCACCACCAGCGCGATGGCGACCAGCAGCACCGCGCCCAGCGCGATCGAGCCGCTCAGCCAGATCGTCCGCAGGTCGACGGCGGTGCCGCTGGTGGCCCGCAGGATGAAGAGCGGGGTGTTCAGCGACAGACCCACGATCAGCAGCGCCAGGCCGAGCAGGCCGGCGCCGGTCAGGCTGAACACCTGCGCGGTGTAGCGGAAGATCCGGGCCCGCAGCATCGTCGAGATCCCCAGCGCCAGCGCCAGCAGCTGCGGGAAGAGCGCGTCGGTGAAGCCCAGCACGGCGCAGGCGCCGACGATCACCGCGGCCGCGCCGCCGACCAGGCCGACCAGCACCTCGTGGCCGCGGCGGGCCTGCAGGGCGATCCGCTCGTACTGCACGGCCTCGGCGCGGGTTCCCTCGTCCAGCGACCGGGAGCCGCGGGTCCGGGCCTGGCCCGGCGCGCTGAAGCCGACCGGCAGCCGGGCGAAGCGCGCGGAGAGGCTGGGCAGGAAGCCGATCACCGCGACCGCGGCGACGCCCGCGACGGCCGCGATGTGGTCGGCCGCGGTGGTGGGGAGCAGCACCGCGCAGAAGGTGGCCAGGGTGCCGGCGGCGGCCAGCAAGGCCGAGGCGACGAAGACCGAGTCCATCGTCGGCAGCAGGCCGACCAGCAGGACCGAGGCGACCAGCATCGCCACGCAGCCGACCAGGAACTGCAGCCGGCCCGGGCCCTGGCCCGCGTGGTCGACGGCCAGCACGCCGGTGCCCGCGATCAGCGCGTGCGGCAGCGCGCCGATGCCGAGCGCCAGCGCGGCGCCGTGGTCCTCGTACACCCGGGCCCGGACGCCGGCGAAGGCGACCAGCAGCACAGCGGTGACGCCGGCCAGCACGCCGGGCAGGCCGTGCATGTCGTGGCGCAGGTCGGCGAACCAGAGGGCGAAGCCGAGCAGCACGAGCAGCAGGCAGGCACCGGTCAGGCCGAAGGAGCGCATCAGGTCCGGGCTCCAGAACCGGCGGTCGGCCTCCACCGCGCCGGCGATGGCGTCCGCGACGTCGTCGTAGACCGCCGGCGGCAGCGACTCGGCGAACGGGCGCAGGCTCAACAGGTCGCCGTCGCGCACCTGTTGGGCGGCCAGCGGGAGGCCGCTGTCGAGCACCGTGCCGTCCCGGCGGACCAGGTGGAAGCCGGTCGGCGCGCCGTCCTCCTGGGTCTGCCCGGACAGCCGCAGCACCTCGGGGTAGACGTCCGCGAGCGGGACGTCCTCCGGCAGGGCGACGTCGATCCGGCTGTCCGGTGCCACGACGGTGACCCGGCAGAATCCGGTCGTTGTGCTGGTGCTCACCGGCTGCTCCCCCTTGCTGGTGTCCTGCTGTGTCCTGCTGTGCGTGGCGCGCAGTTGGCGCGGCGTCACCCTACCGCCCGCCTGCGCCGGACAGCGGCTCGGTAGGATCTGCCCCTGCGCAGGGCGCACGGCGGGCGGACGGATCGCCCGAGTGTCAGCCGCGGTCGGCGGCGGGGGCAGGGCAGTCACAGGGGCGCCCCCTTCGGGACCTGATCCCCGCGCGTGAGGGCTGATGTCGTGAGTGTCGTGACCGTCAAGCGCCCGGCCCGGGCCTACCCGCCGGTGGTGCCGGACGAGCCGGTCGAGCTGATCACCCCGCCCGAACTGGGCCGGGCGGGCGGCGACGACTGGATGATGAGCCTGCTGCCGCTGCTGGGCATGGGCGGCTCGGCGGCCTTCTTCTTCATGCCGGGCTCGGCTCCGATGATGAAGATCATGGGCGTGATGATGGTGGCCTCCACCGCCGGCATGGGCGTGGCCCAGATCGTCAAGGCCCGCAAGGGCGGCAGCGGCGGCGTGGCGGACCAGCGCCGCGACTACCTCAAGTACCTGCAGCAGATGCGCCGTCAGGTCCGCCGCACGGCCGAGCGCCAGCGCGGCGCGCAGCTGTACCTGCACCCGGAGCCGGACCAGCTCTGGTCGATCGTCGCCGAGGGCCGCCGGCTCTGGGAACGGCGCCCGGGCGACCCGGACTTCGCCCAGGTCCGGCTGGGCCGCGGCCCGCAGCAGCTGGCCACCCCCCTGGTGGCCCCGCAGACCGCGCCGATGGACGAGCTGGAGCCGCTGGCCGCCGACGCGATGGCCAACTTCCTGAAGGCGCACGGCACTCTGCAGGAACTGCCGCTGGCCGTCTCGCTGCGCGCCTTCTACCACGTCACGGTCTGCGGCGACCCGGACGCGGTCCACGGCAACGTCCGCGCGATCATCGCCCAACTCACCACCCTGCACTCCCCCGACGACCTGGTGCTCGCCGTCGCGGCCGCCCCCGGCGCGCTGGAGGAGTGGGAGTGGGTCAAGTGGCTGCCGCACACCCAGCACCGCAAGGAGAACGACGGCGCCGGTTCGCGCCGGCTGATCGCGCCCGGCCTCGGCGAGCTCGAGCTGCTGCTGGCGGACGAGCTGTCGGGCCGCCAGCGGTTCTCCCGCGACGCGATCCCCACTCCCGACCAGCCGCACCTGGTGGTCGTCCTGGACAACGCCTCCGTCCCGCCGGACTCGCTGCTGGCCGGGCCGGACGGCGTGCACGGGGTGACGGTGATCGAGGTGGTGGCCGGCGAGCTGGACGAGCCGACCGGTCACCTGGTGATCAGCGTCAACCGCGAGGAGGTGCTGCTGCAGTCGGCCTCCGGCGCCTCCTACAGCGGCGCGCCCGACAGCCTCTCGGTCTGGCAGTCCGAGGCGCTGGCCCGCCAGCTGGCGCCGTACCGGATCTCGGCCGGCGGCGACGACGAACCGCTGCTGTCCAACCTGGACTTCACCGATCTGATGGGCGTCGGCGACGCCGGCGCGGTGGACGTCGGGCGCACCTGGCGCCCGCGCGCCCAGCACGAGAAGCTCCGGGTGCCGATCGGGGTCGGCGCCAACGGCGAGCTGGTGCACCTGGACATCAAGGAGGCCGCGCTGGAGGGCATGGGCCCGCACGGCCTGTGCGTGGGCGCGACCGGTTCGGGCAAGTCCGAGCTGCTGCGCACGCTGGTGCTCGGCCTGGCGATGACGCACTCCTCGGAGACCCTCAACTTCGTGCTCGCCGACTTCAAGGGCGGCGCCACCTTCGCCGGTATGGCGGACATGCCGCACACCTCCGCGGTGATCACCAACCTGGAGGGCGAGCTGACCCTGGTCGACCGGATGCGCGACGCCATCGAGGGCGAGCTGAACCGCCGCCAGGAACTGCTGCGCTCGGCCGGCAACTACGCCAACCTCAACGAGTACGAACGGGCCCGGGCGGCCGGCGCGGCGCTCGACCCGCTGCCCTCGCTGGTCCTGATCATCGACGAGTTCTCCGAACTGCTCACCGCCAAGCCCGATTTCATCGACATGTTCATCCAGATCGGCCGGATCGGCCGCTCGTTGGGCGTGCACCTGCTGCTGGCCTCGCAGCGCCTGGAGGAGGGCAAGCTGCGCGGTCTCGACACCTTCCTCTCCTACCGGATCGGTCTGCGGACCTTCTCGGCGGCCGAGTCGCGGGCGGCGATCGGGGCACCGGACGCCTACCACCTGCCGCCGGTGCCGGGCGTCGGCTACCTGAAGTTCGGCACCGACGTGATGGACCGCTTCAAGGCCGCGTACGTGTCCGGCCCCTACCGGGCGCCCGGGCAGCGGCGCTCCAGCGGGCGGGTCTCCAGTGCCCGGCCGGTGCTCTTCACCGCGGCCGAGGTGCCGGTGCTGGACGGGCCGGCGCAGGCGGTGGAGCCCGAGCCGGAGCAGCTGGACGACGCGCTGGTGGACACCGTGCTCGACGTGATCGTGCAGCGGATGGTCGGCCAGGGACCGGCCGCGCACCAGGTGTGGCTGCCGCCGCTGGACGAGGCGCCGAGTCTGGACCAGCTGGTGCCGCCGCTCCAGGCCACCCCTGAACGCGGTCTGACCTCACCGGACTTCGGCGCGCTGGGCCGCCTGGTGGTGCCGGTCGGCATCGTCGACCGGCCGCGCGAGCAGCGCCGCGACGTGCTCTACCAGGACTACTCGGGCGCGGCCGGCCACGGCCTGGTGGTCGGCGGCCCGCAGTCCGGCAAGTCGACGCTGATCCGCACCACGGTGGCCGGCTTCGCGGTCACCCACACGCCGGTGGAGACCCAGTTCTACCTGCTGGACCTCGGCGGCGGCGGCTTCCAGAGCCTCCAGGAGCTGCCGCACGTGGGCGGGGTCGCGGGCCGTCTGGACACCGACAAGGTGCGCCGGATGGTCAGCGAGGTGTACGGCGTGCTCAACCGGCGCGAGGAGTTGTTCCGGGCCACCGGCATCGACTCGATGACCACCTACCGCACCCGCCGGGCGGCCGGGCATCTGCCGGAGGAGGCGTTCGGTGACGTCTTCCTGGTGATCGACGGCTGGCTGACCTTCCGCCAGGAGTTCGAGGCGCTGGAGCCGGTGGTCGCGGACATCGCGCAGCGGGGCCTGGGCTACGGCGTCCACCTGGTGCTGACCGCCTCGCGCTACGCCGAGGTCCGCCCGGCCCTGAAGGACCTGCTGCAGAACCGCACCGAGCTGCGGCTGGGCGACCCGATGGAGTCCGAGATCGACCGCAAGGTCGCTCAGAACGTGCCGTCCGGCGCACCCGGGCGCGGGCTGACCGCCGCCAAGCTGCACTTCCTGGCCGGCCTGCCCCGGCTGGACGGCGCCTCCACCCGGGAGGATCTGGCGGCCGGTGTGGCCGCCCTGGTGGAGACGGTCGCCGCCGCCTGGAGCGGTCCGCGGGCGCCGCAGGTGCGGATGCTGCCGCGGGTACTGGACGGCGAGACGCTGCCCAAGGGCTTCGAGCAGCCCAAGCTCGGTGTCGCCTTCGGCATCGACGAGGTCGAGATGGCGCCGGTCTTCGTCAACTTCGAGACCGACCCGCTCTTCATCGTCTTCGGCGAGAGCGAGTCGGGGAAGTCCGCCCTGCTGCGGATGCTGATCAAGCAGATCACCGAGCGCTACCCGGCGGACCAGGCCGGCATCGTGGTCGGCGACTACCGGCGCGCGCTGCTGGGCGCGGTGCCGCCGGAGTACCTGGTGGAGTACGCGGCGGCGCAGCCGGCGATGTCCGCGATCGTCGACATGCTGCGCGGCGCCTGCGCCCGCCGGCTGCCCGGGCCGGACGTCACGGCCGAGCAGCTGCGCAACCGCAGCTGGTACACCGGCAAGGACATGTTCGTGATCGTGGACGACTACGAGCTGGTGGCCACCTCCTCGGGCAACCCGATGGCGGCGCTGGCCGAGTTCCTGCCGTTCGCGCGGGACATCGGCCTGCGGGTGATCATCGCGCGCAGTGCGGGTGGCGCCGGCCGCTCGATGTTCGAGCCGGTGATGCAGCGGATGCGGGAGCTGGGCGGGCAGGGTGTGCTGCTCTCCGGCAACCGGGACGAGGGCGTGCTGCTCGGGACCGTCAAGCCACAGGCGCTGCCGCCGGGCCGCGGGGTGTTCGTCTCGCGCCGGATGACCAGCGGGCAGACGGTCCAGACGGGCTGGCTGCCGATCCGCTAGCCGTTACGGACAGTGAGCAGGGGTCGGCCGCAGAGCTTGCGCGGCCGGCCCCTTCGCGTCCAGGGGCTGGACCGTTCCGGAATGTTATGGACTTTTTCTCATACCCATGCTGCGGATGTCGTCGCCGCGCGCCGGGGCGGCCGGGGCCGGAGTGACCTTCGGGGTCGCCTGGGCAGAACTGATCATCCCCGCATGGGGCCTTCGAATCTTGTGCACTTTGCGAAGTTCACCTTTGATTCAAGTCCCGTTGGCCAAAGTTAACAAGTCGGACATCAATCGTCACAGTCAGAAGTGATCATCGGATCAGAAGTTCACGGGCGTTCACACAACGGATTCCGAAGCATTTCGGCCATTGACGCGATCAATACGCACCAGGTTCCATGGCGGCCTGGGAGCGACAGAACCAATGCTCAGGCAACCCCCTCCGGAGGCGATACCGCTCCCCCACCCCAGCACCGCACAGGACCCGCGCGCCGCGCGTCGAGCCGATCGGAAACCCCCCATGACCGACACGCTTCGCCCTCCCGCCTCCGCCCCGGCGGTGACGGTCAGTACCGTCGACGCACCGCGGCAGCTCAAGCGCTCGCTGGGCGTCGTGGGCGGAACACTGCTCACGCTCTCCTGCGTGACACCGGCCTCCTCGCTCTTCGTCCTGGTCCCCACGCTCTTCAACAACCTGGGCACCGCCACCGCGCTGACCATCGCGATCGGCGCGGTCATCTGCGTCGCGGTGGCCTTCTGCTACTCCGAACTCGGCACCCTGATCCCCAGCGCCGGCGGCGAGTACGCCATGGTCGGCACGCTGGCGGGCCGCTTCGCGGGCTGGCTGGTCTTCATCCAGTCGATGATCGTGGTGATGATCGTGCCCTCGGTGATCGCGATCGGCACGGCCACCTACCTGGCCCCGATCGTGCACCTCAGCCCGGCGGTGGCCGGCGCCGGCGTGATGCTGGCCGCCACCGTCGCCGGTCTGCTCGACCTGCGGGCCAACGCCTGGATCACCGGCATCTTCCTGGTGCTCGAGGTGATCGCGTCCGCCGTCGTCTCGATCCTCGGCTTCGCGCACAGCCAGCGCGGCGTGAGCAGCCTCGTGCACGGCGTGCTCGCGGACCCCAAGGGCGCCACCAGCCCGGTCGGGCTCGGGGCGATCCTGGCCTCGATGGGCGTGGCGCTCTTCGTCACCCAGGGCTTCAGCACCGCGATCTACCTCTCCGAGGAGCTGGAGAACCCGCGCCGCAACGTCGCCCGCACGGTGCTCTGGACGCTCGGCCTCTCGGTCGTCGTGATCATCGTCCCGGTGGTCGCGATCACCCTGGGCGCGCCGGACCTGGCCACCCTGACCGGCGGCGACATTTCGAGCATGGTGGCCGGCTGGAGCAACTCCGCGCTCGGCACCTTCATCAGCCTGTGCATCGCGCTGGCCATCATCAACGCCGGCATCGTGATGGTCATCCAGAACTCCCGGGTGCTCTTCGCCTCCGGCCGCGACCGGGCCTGGCCCGCGGCGGTCAACAAGGCCTTCGGCACGCTGAACAAGTTCGACGCCCCCTGGGTCTCCACCCTGGCGGTCGGCCTGCCCGGCGCGGCGCTCTGCTTCGTCCCCGGCCTGCTGCTGACCAACATCACCGGTGTCGCGGTCGCCGCGCTCTACCTGCTGGTGGCCGGCGCGGCGCTGCTCTCCCGCCGGGCGCACCACAAGGACGCCGCCGCCTGGCGCCAGCCGCTCTGGCCGGTGCTGCCGGTGCTGCTGATCGTGGCGCTCGGCTACACCCTCACCCAGCTGGACCACACCGCGCTGATCTGGACCGGCGCGATCACCGCCGCGGCCACCCTGTACTGGGTGTTCTACCTGCGCCCGCGCCAGGCCAGCCGCTGGGTGATCACCATCCCGGAGGACGGCGAGTAGCAGCGACTACGCGCGAGTGGCCCGCATCCCTGCTGGGGGGTGCGGGCCACCGGCGTGTTCAGACCACCCGGCGCCGGCGCACGTCGCGCAGCACCACCGAGCCGCCGCCGATCAGCGCCACCAGCAGCGCGCCGGCGCCCAGCACGTAGGTCGCGGTGCGGCGGTCCCGGTCGGCCTGGGTCTCGCCCAGGCCCAGCGGCTGCGGCAGGATCGGCGCGTTGGCGAGCTGCACGGGGGCGTCGGGGACGGGCGTGTCGGCGGGCGGCGCGGTGTCCGTCACCGCCTTGACCGGGTCCACCACGCCCCAGCCGATGTAGTCGTTGCGCCCGCGCTCGGTGCGCTGGGCGGTCTGCTCGATCCGGGTGCGGATCTGCTGGGCCGACCAGGTCGGGTGCTCGCCCACCAGCAGCGCCGCGACCCCGGCGACGTACGGGGCGGAGAAGCTCGTCCCGTTGTCGACGCACTGGCCGCCGCCGGGGACGGTGGAGAGCATGTCGACGCCGGGCGCGGCCACCCCGACGAAGCTGCCGTACTGCGAGAAGGAGGCCCGCTCGTTGTTGCGGTCGGAGGCCCCGACGGCGAGCACGGTGGGGAAGGCCGCGGGGTAGGTCGGGCCGTCGCCGCCGTCGTTGCCGGAGGAGGCGACCACCACCACGTTCGCCGCCTCGGCGGCCTGGACCGCCTGGCGCAGCTGGTCGATGCCCTGGAAGGAGCCGCCGGCGTCGGTGCCCCGGACGTCCTGGGAGATGTTGATCACCTGGGCGTGCATGGCCACCGCGATGCCGATCGAGTGGATCAGGGTGTTCACATCGCCGTCGCCGGTGTCGTCGTTCTGCCGGATCGACAGGATGTCCGCGTCGGGGGCCAGGCCCACGAAGCCGACCCCGTCGCGCCGGGAGGCGGCGATGATGCCGGCCACCTTGGTGCCGTGGCCGACCGGATCGGCCAGGGCGCCGCCGGCGGCGGGCTGGCCGCCGTTGGTCTTGTCGATCAGCGGCGTGCCGCCGTCGAGCACCTTGCCGGGGGCGGCCAGCTGCGGGTTGCGGTTGTCGACGCCGGTGTCGATCACCGCGACCAGGACGCCCTTGCCGGTGACGCCGCCCTGCCAGAGCTGGTCGAGCAGCACCCGCTGCAGGGCCCACGGCGTGGCCTGGACGTCCTTGGACGGGAAGGTGCAGTCACCGGCCGCGGCGAGGCCCAGCGGTGACCAGTGCACCCCCGGCGGGTCGGCGGCGTACGCCGGGCCCGTCGAGAGCCCGGCCAGCACACCGAGCGCGGCCAGCGCGGCGGCGCTCCTGCGGTACGGCCTCGACGACACCTGTCCCCCTTTACGTGTTCGGGGCGGACGCCCGGTACCGGACGCCCGCCCCTGCCGTGCTCTCGCCTACTGCTGGTGCCAGATGGCGACGTTCGACGACTCGGTGTGCGTGTAGTTCGCGTGCGCGTTGTCCAGCGCCGTGGCGATCTGCAGCAGCGTGCTGTGCAGGTCGGCGGCCTTGGCGTCCCAGACGTTCTGGCGGGCCTGGTAGCCCTCCTGCGCCACACCGGTCCAGCTGTCGGCGATCCGCTTCACCTGGGTCCGCAGGTCGTCCAGCTGCTTCTTGATGGTGGCGGCCGTGGTGCGGACCTCGGAGCCCGCACCCTCGATGGTGCCGAAGTTGACAAGGATCTGACCGGCATCGGCCATGGTGACTCCTTAGGAAAAAGAGGGGAGGTCGGTCGCGCGGTCGGTCTTAGGTGCCGGCGACCTTGCTGATCGAGGAACGCTGGTCCTCTTCCGTCGCCGCGTACTGCTTGGCGGTGGCGTCGATCGCCGACTTGATCTCGCCGAGCACCTTGTTGAGCGCCCCCGCGTCCTCGTTCCACTGGTGCTGCAGGTTGTGGTAGGCCTTGGCGGCCTCGCCCTGCCACCCCTTGGTGATCGAGTCGACCAGGGCCTCGAGCTTCTTGAGCTCACCCTGGATCTGCCCGTTCACCTCGTCGATACTTCCTGAGAAGGCGCGCATCTCCTCAGCGGTCATCGTGAACTGACCAGCTGCCATATTCCACCGTCCCCCATGAGACAGACCTCGTCAGGATGGGCATTGCTCCACCTCATCCGACCGCACCACGGTGTGTGATGCCTGGCAAGCACTGTAGTGGCCGGGTACGACCGGCCCAACACCGGGAAGCCCGAGCGCTCGTCAGGAATTCTGCGCCTGCGTCGCGGTGTTGGTGTTGAGCGCCGGGCCGGCCGGCACCAGGTCCGACCACTCCCGGGGCACCGGCGCGGGCGTGGTGTCCTTGTAACCGAGCCTGGCCTGCGCCTCGTTGACCTGCGGCTGGGCGGCGGCCGAAGGGTCCGCGGTGGGCTGGGCGGCGGGCGCGCCGGCGGCGGTGCCCTCGCTGGTGGCGGGGACGGAGTAGCGCAGCCCGGTCTCGGTGATCAGGTAGTCGCTGCCCGAGCCCGTGCCGTTGTCCATCGCCCGGTAGAACAGGCCGTGGCCCGGGCTGACATGGGCGCTGGCCGAACCGGTCGTGAACGGCGCGGGGAAGTCGGTGCCGGCCCAGACGCTGCGCTGCACGGCGGCGCCGTTCATGCCGTCGAAGGTGCTGCACACCACCGGGCGGGCGATCTGCGCGTCGCCGGAGTTGGCCGGCGAGGGCAGCGGCCTGGTCTGCGGCCAGTCCGGCATCACGCCGAGCGGCCCGCTGGTGTCCTGCGGCTGGGTGAACCTGGCGTTGTCGGCCGGGGTGATCGGGTGGATGCTCGGGACCTGGCCGTCGTAGGTGTTCTCCAGCAGCGGCCGCTGGCGCATCAACTCGGCCTGGAACGCCGACACTTGGTAGAGCCGGTCGGCGCCCACCACGTAGTCGGACGCCCCGAAGGTCACCAGTCGGCCGACGAACCGCTCGGCCGGGTCGGAGAGTTGGACACTCGACGGGGTCTTCGCCTGGGTCAGCCCGGGGACTTCGGGAAAGCCGATCGGGGTGCCGTCCAGCAGGGTCTTCAGCCACTGGTCGGTCACCCGCTCGGGCTTGGCCTGGGTGCCGAAGAGCGCGGTGCGCAGCGCGGTCAGGTCGACGGCGCTCATCCCGGGCGTGCCGACCACGTGCTTGCGGCCCTGCGGATCGATCAGGTACTGCGTGCCGGCGACGCCGTTCTGGTCGATCGCCTGGACGTAGAGCGACTGGGCGCCGGAGAGCACCCGGTCCGGCCGGGCCAGCATGTCGGCGTCGGCGCCGGCCGCCACGAACACCGCCTGGTTGGGGTGCGCGTCGTCGGCGCCCGGACGGTCGCAGACCGACCACTTCTTGGTGCGGCCCGCGTCGTCGGCGCTGGGCAGCTTGTCGGGCGCGTACGGGATGCCGATGGTCGGGCCGTGTGAGCGGTAGTTGTCGAGCACCGAGTCGGCGACGAAGACCACCTTGGAGTCGACCGGCAGGACGAGCTTGGCCGAGGCCATGTTCAGCACCGGGTGCAGCACCTTGCTGCCGTCACTGCCCGGCAGGATGACGTAGCGGGTCGTCGAGTCCTTGCCCAGGATGACGTTGCTGCCGCTGTCCCAGCCCTGCGGGGCACTGGGTTTGATCATGCCCCAGACGCCGAAGCCGGCCACGATCACCGCGGCCAGCACCAGCGACGGCACCACCGCGCGGACCGGTCGCGGGGCGTCCTCGTCATTGCCCCCGCCGCCCGGCTGCAGGAAGGCGCCCACCGTGCGCTTGCGCGCGAAGGTGTACGCGTTCAGCTCGTCCCGGCGTGATGCCATGCTCGTCGTCTCCCCTGTTGCGGCCGCAGCGAGTCTGCCACCCGGAGAGCTCCGGCACCGGGCCAACCCTCTACGATGCGGCAGACGGTGAGTACGGTACGGGTACCGTTCGACACCCGGCCAGCCGGGCTGTGACAGCTGATCAGAGAGGGTCGCACGGGGGATGCCAAGCCAGAGCGCCGTGAGGCGACGCAGCACGGGCCACGGCAGGCGCGGCGACCCGGGCGGCGCCGCAACGGCCGCCGGCGCCGAGGCGGTCACCGTCAGGGTGCACCCGCGCGCCGGACTGCTCGGCAGCCGACTGCGGCTGCAGCAACTCGTCCTGGTCGAGGTCGCCGTGGCCCTGGTCGCCCTCGGCTGGACCATCGGCAAGATGGTGGCCGCGGTGTTCGCGGTGCCCGCCGTCCTGCTGCTGGTGCTCGCCGTCGTGCCGCTGCGCGGGCGCACGCTGCCCGAGGCGCTGCGGGTGCGCGCGGCCGGCCGGGCCCGCCGCCGGGAGGCCCTCGGCTACCTCCCGCCGCCCGGCACCGATCCGGGCCTGGCGCCCGTGCTGGAGCTCGAACCGGCGCTGCGCACCTGCACCCACGCCACCGAGAGCGACCTCGGCGCCGGCCGCCCGATCCGCCGGGAGACCGGCATGATCGGCGACGGCACCTTCCTGACCTCGCTGCTGCTCGTCCAGGCCAAGGACCAGCCGCTGCGCCCCGCGCGCACCGACCGTCCGCTGCCGCTGGAGCTGCTCTGCTCGGCGCTGCGGGTGGACGACATCGCGTTGGAGTCCGTCCAGCTGGTCCAGCACACCCAGCCGGCGCCGGCGCCGCACCTGCCCGAGCAGGCGCTGGCCACCCGTGCCTACCAGCAGCTGGCGGACGGGCCGGGCACCCCCGGGCTGCGGCTCAGCTGGGTCGCCCTCAAGCTCGACCCGGAGCGCGCGGCCACCGCGGTGGCCGCCCGCGGCGGCGGCGAGCAGGGCGCGCGCAAGGCGCTGCAACGGGTGACCGACCAGCTGGCCGGGCGCCTGGGCGGCGCCGGTTTCACCGCCACCGTGCTGGACGAGCGCGAGCTGATCGCCGCGCTCTCCGTCGCCACCTGCGCCAACCCACTGGCCACCGCGGGCCGGCAGGGCAGCGGCTCGGGCGCCGGGACCACCCGCAGGACCCAGGAGAGCGGCCGGTTCTGGCGCATCGACGACCGCTGGCACACCACCTACTGGATCTCCCGGTGGCCGCAGCTCAGCCGCCCGGACGGCGCTCCGGGCCGGGTCTCGGCCCCGGACCTGATCAACCTGGTCACCGGCACGGCCGCGCTGGCCAGCACCTTCAGCCTGACCGCCCGCCCCGGCACCGGCGGCTCGGTGGCGATCACCGGGCACGTCCGGGTGGTCGGCCGCAGCGAGAGCGAGGCCGGCGAGGTCGGCCGGCTGCTGGAGCAGCGCACCCAGAACACCGGCCTGGGCCTGGTCCGGCTGGATCTGGAGCAGGCGCCCGGCATGCTCGCCACCCTGCCGCTGGGAGGGACCTCCTGATGGCCTACCAGACCCGCCCCGCCCACCCCCCGCAGGACCCCACCGCCAGAATCCGCGCCATCACCCGGATCCGGGCCGGCTTCGGACTGCGCGGGCCGCGCCGGGAGCAGCACGTCCTCACCGCCGACCAACTCGGCGCGCTCTCCTTCCCGGTCGGCGACGACGGGGTGCTGATCGGCGAGGACCAGCAGCGCCGGCCCGCCGTGCTGGGCCTGTTCCGGCCCACCGCCTACGACGTGGTGCTGGTCGGCGGGGTGTGGACGGCGCAGCTCATCGCCCTGCGGGCGGCCGCGACCGGTGCCCGGATCGCGGTGGAGACCGCCCGGCCGCAGTTCTGGGCGCCCCTGGCGCAGGCCGCGGGCGGCGGGCAGCCGTGCATGACGGTCCATCCGTTCGGCCGGCTCGGTCCGCAGGGTGCCTCGGTCTCCGCGCCGGTCCTGGTGGTGCGCGACCTGGGCGCCAAGCCGCCGCGCAGCCGGCTCTCGGCCGGCCCCTGGCAGAGCACCCTGACGCTGCTCCCGCACCTGGGCCCCAACGCGACCCGGGTGCTGAACGCCGCCGACCTGGTCGGCGTGCAGCGGGTCGCGCCGCCGGAGGCCGAGCTGATCGGCCGGGTCCTCTCGCTCGGCGTCCAGGAGATCGCCGCACTGCCCACCCTCGGGGACGACTTCACCCTCTGGGCCACCCGAATCCGCAGGCAATTCATCCGGCTCGAACCCGGTACCGCCGAAGGCCAGCTGCTCGGCGGCCCGCGGCGGATGGACTAACCGCCGGGAGGCGACAATGAGCAACTACCAGCAGAACCCCGGCCCGTCCTGGACCGCGCCCGCGCCGTACCCGCAGGAGCCCGCCGCACCGTCGGCCCGCCTGCTCGGGCCCGTCAACTGGCGGGTGGTCAGGCTCTCGATCCCGATCAGCGCGCTGGCGCTCGGCCTGATCACGGTGCTCGCCTGGCCCAGCATCAAGACGCAGGTCAACCCACCGGTGGCGATGCACCGGCTGGTCCCGCCGCCCACCGTCACGCTGCGCGGCCAGCTGCTGAAGTCGGTGCCGGCGGCCCCCGAGGACCGGCCCGGCACGGACGCCGAGACCCAGGCGACCGGGCGCAACAAGCAGCTGCTCGGGCTGGTCCGGCTGGACGCCACGTACAGCCCGGACGGCACCAGGAACACCCCGCCCGGCTACCAGATCTTCGCCGGGTACGGCAACGTCGCGGACCCGGCCCAGCGGATGGACGAGGCGGTCGCCAACATCAAGCTGGCCGGCGCCACCCAGCTCGGCCCGATGAAGGAGTACGCCGCCAAGGGCAAGAACTCCGGCGACGTGCCGATCCGCTGCGCGCCGGTCTCGATCAGCGCCACCAGCTCGGTCGGCTGGTGCACCTGGGCCAACCGCAGCTCGGTCGGCACCGTCACGCTGATCAGTCTGAACCCCGGCGGCCCGACCCCGGACGACCTGTCGCAGCTGGCCGCGGACACCGCCACGCTGCGTGACAGCATGTACGTGGCGCCCTGACCGGCGGCTGCGGGGGAAGCGGGGGCGGTGGGGCCCGGCCGGGCGACCGGCGGATCGGGCCCTCCGCCTTCAGTGGGCCTTGCGTCAAGTCCTAGTCTTGTACGGCACCGCGACCGCGGCGGCGAACACGAGGGAGCCCAAGTTGAGCAGCGATCGGGACGGCGTCTACGTCGGCGACTCCGCGGCAGAGGACGACGACGACTGGTCCGACGCCCCCGACTACACTCCTCCGGCCTGGTACACCCAGGGCGAACCAGCGCAGGCCGAGGCGCCCGCGGCGGCGTTCGCGCCCCCGGCGCCGGTGGCTCAGGAGCTCACGCCGCCGCAGGACGCGCCCCCTCAGCCGATGCCGCCTCAGCCGGCACCGCAGCAGGACGCGGCGCCTGTGGTGACGCCGCCTGTGCTCACGCCGCCTCCGGTCGCGGTGGCGCCGGCCGAGCCCGCCCCCGCGCCTGCCCCCGCACCGGTACCGGCGGCGGCCCCGCAGCAGCACCAGCCGTACCAGCCGCCGGCCCTGGGCCCGACCGGCGGCTCGCCCTGGCCCGGGACCGAGCAGCCGCCGCAGCAGGTCCCGCCCCAGCAGCTGCCGCCGCAGCAACTCCCGCCGCAGCCCTACGCGCCGTACGCGCCCGTGCCGCCGCAGCAGCAGTACCAGCCGCCGGCCCCTGCACCGGCCCCGGCCCCTGCGCCGGCCATGACGACGGCTCAGCAGCCCCAGCCGCCCCAGCAGCCGCAGGCGCCGCAGCCCGGCCCCGGCGCGCCGTGGGCCCAGCAGCCCGCGCCGGGCCCGGTCGGTCCGGTCGGCCCAGTCAGCCCGATCCCGGCACAGCAGCAGCCGCCGCAGTCACAGCCACAGTCACAGCCGCACCCCGTCGACCCCCGGCAGGGCGGCTGGCCGCAGCCGGGCACCCAGCAGCCCGGCCCGCCGCCCGGCTACCCGCACCAGCAGGGCGTCCCGCAGGCCCCGGCCGCCTTCCAGCAGCCCGGCGGACCGGGCCGGCAGCAGCCGACCGCGCACGGCGCCCCGCTCGGCTACACCGCCGCCGTCGAGCTCTCCTCCGACCGCCTGCTGCGCAACCCGCCGAAGCAGCAACGCCAGGGCCCGCGCCTGAAGTTCGGTGGCAAGGCCGCGCAGGCCGAGCGCGAGCGGCGCCTGGAGATCATCCGCACCCCGGTGATGAGCTGCTACCGGATCGCGGTGATCAGCCTCAAGGGCGGCGTCGGCAAGACCACGACCACCACGGCGCTCGGCGCCACGCTGGCCAGCGAGCGCCAGGACAAGGTGATCGCGATCGACGCCAACCCGGACGCCGGCACGCTCGGACGCCGCGTCAAGCGGCAGACCGGCGCGACCATCCGCGACCTGGTGACGGCCATCCCGCACCTGCGCAGCTACATGGACATCCGGCAGTTCACCTCGCAGGACCTCAACTCCGGCCTGGAGATCCTGGCGAACGACGTCGACCCGGCGGTCTCCACCACCTTCAACGACTCGGACTACCGCCAGGTCATCGACGTGCTGGGCCGCCAGTACCCGATCATCCTGACCGACTCGGGCACCGGCCTGCTCTACAGCGCGATGCGCGGGGTGCTGGACCTGGCCGATCAGCTGATCATCGTCGCCACCCCGAGCGTGGACGGCGCCAGCAGCGCCAGCACCACGCTCGACTGGCTCTCCGCGCACGGCTACGCGGACCTGGTGCAGCGCAGCATCACGGTGGTCTCCGGAGTCCGCGAGACCAGCAAGATGATCCGGATCGAGGACATCGTCGCGCACTTCGAGACCCGCTGCCGCGGCGTCATCGTGGTGCCGTTCGACGAGAGCCTGTCGGCCGGCGCCGAGGTCAACCTCGACATGATGCGACCCAAGGTCCGCGAGGCGTACTTCGAACTGGCCACCCTGGTCGGCGAGGACATCGCCCGCGCGCAGCACGCCGCGGCGGCCAACGCCGGCTGGCAGCAGCAGCACCAGCCGCAACCCCCGCAGCAACAGCCCCCGCAGCAGCAACAGCAGCAACAACCGTGGGCCTACCAGCAGCCCCCGCAGGGCGGCCAGCCCTGGGCCCCGCAGCCGGGCCAGGCCCCGCCGCCCCCGCCGCCGTACGGGCAGCAGCCGCCGCCCCCCGGCTACGGCTACCCGCAGCCCGCACCGCCGCAGGACTGGGCCCAGCCCCCGGCCCAGCAGCGCCCCGAGCAGCCCGGCCCGCCGCCCGCGGGCTACGGCTACCCGCAGCAGCACCAGCCGCAACCTCCGCACCAACAGGCTCCGCAGCAGCAGTGAGTACGCGCGAGGGCCCGCCCGGTTCGCCCGGGCGGGCCCCTGCGCGTACTCGGCCGGTCGGTCTCAGCCGGCCGCGGTGAGCTCCTTGGCCTGCTTGACGTCGACCGCCATCCGTTCGAGCAGCGCGTCGATCGAGTCGAACTTCTCCATCCCGCGCAGGTAGGCGAGGAAGTCCACCGAGACGTGCATCCCGTAGAGATCCAGACCCACCCGGTCGATGGCGTAGGCCTCGACCGTGCGGCTGGTGCCGTCGAAGGTCGGGTTGGTGCCGACCGAGATCGCCGCGGGCATCCGCTCGCCGTCCGCGGTCAGCCAGCCCGCGTACACGCCGTCGGCCGGGATCGCGCTGTGCGGCACGGTGTCCACGTTGGCCGTCGGGAAGCCGAGTTCGCGCCCGCGCTGCGCGCCGCGCACCACGATCCCCTCGACCTGGTGCGGACGGCCCAGCACCTCGGCCGCGCCGCGCACATCGCCCGCCGCCACCAGCCGGCGGGCCAGGCTGGACGAGAACGGCTCGCCGCCGGCCACCTCGCCGCGGATCTGCAGATCGACCACCTCGACCTCGAAGTCGGCCGCCCGGCCCAGCTCGGCCAGCAGCGCGACATCGCCGGCCGCCTTGTGGCCGAACCGGAAGTTGGGACCCTCGATCACCAGCCGCGCGTGCAGCGCGTCCACCAGCGCCTGCTGGACGAACTGCTGCGGCGACTCCTGGGAGAACTCCAGCGTGAACGGCAGCACCAGCACCGCGTCCACACCCAGCGTCGCCACCAGCTCGGCCCGGCGCGGCTGCGGGGCCAGCAGCGGCGGGTGGCTGCCGGGGCGGACCACCTCGCTGGGGTGCGGGTCGAAGGTCACCAGCACGGTCCTGGCGCCGAGTTCACGGGCCCGCTCGACCGCGCGACTGATGATCAGTTGGTGTCCCAGGTGCACTCCGTCGAAGGAACCGATGGTGACGACGCTGCGTCCCCAGTCGCCGGGAATCTCCTCCAGGCCACGCCAGCGCTGCACCCTGACCGCTCCTTTTCCGCTCCGAACACCTCTGCCAGGTGCTCAAACGCTTGAACTCCAACCCCTATAGCGTGCCATGCGCCGGTCCGCGCTCCGGCACCGGAACACCCGCTGCGAGCGAGGCCGGTGCGGCGCTGCGCCGTACGGGGTCCCGTTCGGCCCGCGCGGCGGCGTACTGCGGGTCCCGCCCCTGCGCCACCAGCTCACGCATCCGGGCCAGCAGCGGGCCGCCGGCCGGGGGCAGCGCTTCGGCCGGCCACTCGGCCAGCAGCAGGGCGAAACCGGCCGTCCGGCCCGCGCAGCGCACCAGTGCGGCGTCCAGCCGGTCGGCGCCGGCCGGGCTCCCGGCCCGCTCCCAGGCGTCGGCGATCCGGCGCACCACCGCGCGAGCCCGCTCGGGTCCGTGCGCGGCGCCGGCCAGCGCCAGCCGCTCCAGGACGGGTTCCAGCACCGCCGGATCCTGCTCGGTGGCGAGCAGCCGGTCCAGGAACCCGCGCCGCAGCGCGTCCTGCGCCGGGGCCGCCAGCACCAGCACGAAGGCCCGGCGGACGGCGGACGGGCGATCGGCCGGCCGCGGGCCGAGCAGCGCGGTCAGATCGCCCTGGACGGCGGTGCCGCGCGCCAGCCGGTGGCCCAGGTACTCCGCGACCAGCTCGGCCCGCTCGGGTCGCTCGCGCAGCAGCCGGCCGGCCAGCCTGGTGCGCGGATCCGGCAGCCCGGCCGGCCCGTCGCCCTGTCCGGCCGCCGGGTCCGCCTCCGCGAGGACCCGCAGCACCTGCGCCGCCCCGCCGCCGGGTGCCGCCAGCCGCGCCTCGAAGGCCGCCAGCACCGCCTCCTGGTCGCTCTCCAGCGCCGGGGCCAGCACCTGCGCCGTGACGAACGGGTCGTCCGCGCGGTATGCCGCCAGCGCGGCGGGCAGGTGCCTGGAACGGGTCCCCGGGTCGCGCACCAGCAGCGCCAGCGCCGCGCCGTGCAGCCCCGGTTCGTCCTCCCTGGCCAGCAGGGCGAGGGCCGCGTGGCGCAGCAGCGCCACCCCCGCGCCGCTCGCGTAGGGCGCGGCCCGCACCGCGTGCACGGCGGCGGCCACATGCCGCTCGGGGCGCGGGTCGTGACTCCAGCGGTCGACCGCCCGGCAGAGCGCGGACGGCTCCTCGACGGCCAGCACGCTGAGCAGCGCGTCCGCCCGCGGGTCCGCCGCGGCGACCAGCTGCTCCGTCAACTCGTCGACGTCCAGCGCCCGGTGGGCGTAGAGCAGCTCCTGCGCGAGGTCCGCGACGCTCGCGCCGGAGCGGGCGGCCAGCCCCCGGCCGTCGGCGAACCAGCGGCAGAACAGCGGCAGCGCCGCCTGCGGCTCGGCCCTCAACTGCTCGGCAGCCAGGGCGAGGAAGCCCTGCTCCGGACCGTCCGCCCGGACCAGGACGCGCAACAACCCCACCCGGTCGGCCGGATCGAGCGGCAGCGCGGCCCAGAAGGCCGGCCCGAACCGGCCGAGCCCGCCAGGGCGGCCGTCCCGCAGCCGGGCGAAGCCGCCCATCTCGGCGGCCTGTTCGGCGACCCGCTCCGCGAGCTCGGCCAGCAGCTCGCGATGGGCCGCCGGGTCGGGGCTGGTCCGCAGCCCACCCGCCAGCAACCGGGCCGCCCACCACTGCGGGTCGCTCCCGCCGACGTCCCCCTCCTGCGCGGCGCTCGCGACGTCCAGCACCCGCCACAGCCGCCGCAGCCAGGGCTCAAGACCGGACGCCCCGCGGCTCTCGCCCAGCGTCCGCAGCGCCAGCGCGACCGCGCCGACCCGGTGGCGCGGCACCACCGGCGCTGCCGGCCGCGAGCCGTCCTCGGCCAGCAGCAGCCGCAGCGCCGCGTCCAGGTCCAGATGCAGCCCCTGCAGCCAGTCCGCCAACTCCTCGTGCGCCAGCCGGTAGCCGTCCCCGGCGACCACGAAGAGCCCCTCCGCGAGCACCGCCTGCGCCCACCCGGCCGCCGGCGGGAAGAGCTCCGCGAAGGCCGTCGGCCCGAGCCCGCCCTGCCCGGGCCCGAGCATCCGCCGGGCCGCCTCGTGCACCCGGCCCGCCACCGCCGCCGCCAGCCGCCGTACCTGCCCGGCGCTCGACCGGGCGGACGGCAGCGGGGCACCCCGACGGTGCGCGGCCGCCCGCCGCAGCTGCGCCGGATCGCCCGGACCGTCCGCGATCCGCTGGGCGATCCGCAGGCAGCACAGGTCCAGGCCCGCCGCGTACAGCTCCGCGCGGCTCGCGGCCGGCTGCTCGACCCCCGCCTCGCGCAGCTGCCCGGCCAGCCGCAGCGCCAACGGGTCCGCCTCCCCCGCCGGGCACGGCACGCCGTACCGCTCGGCGGCCCGTTCGGCGGCCTCGGCGCGCAGCGGACCGAGCCGGTAGAGCTGGACGGCCTCGGGCTCGACGCCGCCCGCGTAGCACTCCCAGCTCTCCGGGCGGCAGGCCATCAGCAGCCGCGCGCCGGTGTCCCGCAGCCACTGCACGGTCTCCCGGTGCCAGGTCGCGTCCAGCGCGCTCGCGGCCTCCTCCGGCCCGTCCAGCACGACCAGCAGCGGCCGCCCCGCCGCCGCGGCGACCCGGGCCAGCTCCTGCACCTGCGCGTGCACCCGGGCCGGCTCGCCCGCCGCGCCCGCCGCGCCGACCCGGGCGAGTGCGCGGTCCAGCGCCTGCGCCGGGGTGCGGTCACCGGCCCGCAGCTCCGCCCCGCGCAGCCAGAGGGTGGGCAGCGGCCGGGCCCCGCCGGACCGGCGCACGGCCAGCGCCGCCAGCTCCGAGCTGCGCCCGCTGCCGGGCTCGCCGACCAGGACGGTGACGGGCAGCGCCGGCTCCTCGCCCGCAAGGCCGTCGGGCCGGTCCACCCGGTCGGCGGCCAGCTCGACGATCCGGCTCGGACCGGCGCTCGCCTCGGCCAGCTGGCGGGCGGCCAGTTCCAGCACCCCGCCGAGGTTCAGGGCCGGTCCGTAGCCGGGGGCGGCGAGCGCGTTGCGGGCCAGCAGCGCGCCGAGCGGCCCGGTGGCCTGCGCGGGGTCGGCCGGCCGGGCGGGTACGGCCGCCAGCACCCCGGGCGGCACGCCTCGCAGGCCCGGGGCCAGCAGTCCGAGCACGGCACCGCTCTGCGCGTCCAGCACCGGCAGTCCGGCCTGCCGCGCGCCGGCGGTGGGCAGCTCGAGCAGCAGCACCCCCGCCATCAGCCGCGATGCCCCCGGACCGGTCGCCAGCGCCGTGCCGATGCCCGCCAGGCTGCCCGGCAGCTGTGCCGGCTCCCCCTCCGGCTGCACCAGCAGCACCGGTCGGCCGCTCTCCTGCGGGCCAAGGGTGAGCGGGTCGATGGCGGGCGGGCCGATGGTGAGCGGCACGCCGTCGAGCTCCCCGGCGGCCAGCAGGGCGAGACCGCACTCCGGCAGCTCGGTCAGCTCCTCCGGCCCGAGCCGGCGGCTCTCGCCCGCCGCGCTCTCCAGGAGCACACCGGGCTGCCCCGCCACCACCTCGTACCCGGTCAGCACCGTCCCGCACAGATCGGCCAGGAAGCCGAAGCCGAGCGGACGCCCGTCCAGGTCGCGGATTCTCAGCAGTGCCCGGTCGGCCCGGAACCCGGCCGGAGCATGCCGCTGCTCACTGCCCGCCATGCGCGCTGCCCTCCCCGGCGGGCTACGGCCGGGCCGCTCAGCGCTGCCGTGCTCGCCGCGGGGAGCCTGCCCGCGCTACGGGCCGAGCGACCCCGAGCGCACCCTTCACCACCGGCGTTCGCCTCGCGCGCTCGCCCGTCCGGGTGAGTTTCGCGGGTTCATACGGACTCTTATCCGACGAACACCGCGACCGGCACCGCCTTGCCGTCCTTCTCCTCCACCAGCGCGAGGAAGGTGCCGTCCGGCCCGAAGACCGCGATCGGGCCGTCCACCCCGAGCCCGGGCGCCGGCAGCCGCACCCCGGTGGAGAGCAGCCGGGCCTCGTCCGCGCCGATCTCCCAGCGCGGGAAGGCAGCCGTGGCGGCCTCGCCGATCGGCAGCACCTCGAACTTCTCCTCCAGCTGCTCCAGGGTGCGCGCCGACTCCACGCCGTACGGGCCCACCCGGGTGCGGCGCAGCGCCGTCAGGTGCCCGCCGACGCCGAGGCCGGCCCCCAGGTCCCGGGCCAGCGCCCGGATGTAGGTGCCGGACGAGCACTCCACGGTGACGTCCAGGTCGATCACCGGCGTGCCGTCCTCGGCCACCGCCGCGCGCTGGGCGTGCACGGTGAACGAGTACACCGTGGTCGGCCGGGCCGGGATCTCGAACTCCTCGCCCTCGCGCACCCGGGTGTACGAGCGCTTGCCGTCGATCTTGATGGCGCTGACCTTCGACGGCACCTGCATGATCTCGCCGGTCAGCAGCCCGATCCCGGCGTCGATCGCCTCCCGGGTCACCGCCTGCGCCGGGGCCGAGGCGGTGACCTCACCCTCCCGGTCGTCGGTCACGGTGGTCTGGCCGAGCCGGATGGTGGCCTCGTACGTCTTGGCGGTGAGCATCAGGTGCCCGAGCAGCCGGGTGGCCCGCTCGACGCCGATGATCAGGACGCCGGTGGCCATCGGGTCCAGCGTCCCGGCGTGGCCGACCTTCCTGGTCCCGGCCAGCCACCGCATCTTGGCCACCACCCCGTGCGAGGTGATGCCCTCCGGCTTGTCGACGATGACCAGGCCGTCGGGGCCAGTGCCTTTGCGCTTCATCAGTTCATTTCTCTGAAACTCATCGAAAACGGAAATGGGTCAGCCGAGCGCGGCGCGGAACCGGGCCAGCACGGCCGGTACGGCCTCGCGGGCCGAGAACCCGGCGGCGTGCACATGCCCGCCACCGCCCAGCTCGGCGCAGGCGGCGGCCACGTCGACCGCGCCCTTGGAGCGGCAGGAGCCGCGCAGGGTGCCGTCCGGGTCCTGCTTGAGCACCAGGGCGACCTCGGCCTCGGCCGGGCGGCGCAGGATGTCGATCAGGCCCTCGATCTCCTCGACCGTGACGCCGAAGAGCGCCAGGTCCTGGTACGGCACCCAGGTCCACACCAGACCCCGCCCACCGATCGACTCCGGCTCGTACACCGCGCGGTCCAGCGCGGCGGCGAGCACCTTGAGGTAGCCGAACGAGCAGGTGTCCCAGAGCTGGCGGGAGATCAGGTCGTGCCGGATCCCAGTGGCCAGCAGCCGGCCGGCCAGCTCGTGGGTCGCGGGGGTGGTGGCGGCGTACTTGAACGAACCGGTGTCGGTGGCGATGCCGGTGTAGAGGCAGGCGGCCAGGTCCTGGTCGAGCGGGACGCCCAGCCGGCGCAGCAGCTCGTCGACCAGCACGGCGGTGGCCGGCGCGCTCGGATCGATGATCCGGTGCCGGCCGAAGCCCGGGTTGGAGGCGTGGTGGTCGATCAGCATCATCGCGTCCGCCGCGAACACCTTGCCGTGCAGCAGCCCGAGCCGGCCCTCGGAGGCGACGTCGAAGCAGATCGCCAGCTCGGGGCGGTCGGGCACGGCGGAGGCCGGCACGATCAGCTCCTGACCCGGCAGGAAGGAGAGCGACTCGGGGATGATCTGCGGATCGTCACCGAAGGAGACCCGGACGGTGTGCCCGAGTGAGCGCAGCGCGATCCCGGCGGCCAGCGCCGAGCCGAGTGCGTCGCCGTCCGGGTTGATGTGGCAGATCAGATCGATCGAGGGGGTGCGCCCGATGGCCGCGATCAGCCAGCGCCACTCCTGCTCGAAACGGTCCGACGACTGCGCGCGCTGGCCCGGAAGCACCGCGAGGGCGTCCTCCACCGTGCTGGTGGAGAACGCCCTCGCCGAACCGGCTGCCGCCGGCTCAACCGCTGTCACTACTCGTCCTCATCCGCGTCGCGGTCGGACGCCGGAGCCTTGTACGGATCGGCGTCGCCCGCGTACGTGGCGCCCGCGGCGGCGGTGCGCACCGCCGCGTCGGAGAGCCGGACCTGGTCCAGCAGATCGTCGATCTGCCGGACGTTCTCCGGCAGCGCGTCCGCGATGAAGGTCAGCGTCGGGGTGAAGCGCACCCCGGTCTGCTTGCCGACCTCGGAGCGCAGCACCCCCTTGGCGCTCTCCAGCGCCTGTGCGGTCGCCTGGCGCTCGGTGTCGTCACCGAAGACGGTGTAGAAGACGGTGGCGTCCCGCAGATCGCCGGTGACCTTGGTGTCGGTGATGGTCACGAAGCCCAGTCGCGGGTCCTTGACCCGCCGCTCCAACGTCTGGGCGACGATCACCTGGATGCGGTCGGCGAGCTTGCGCGCCCTTGCCTTGTCGGTCACGTTGCCTCCTCGTGCTGTGGACTCGGTATCCGGGTCGATTGCTCACCCGTCGGGGCCCACGCCCCAAAATACCGGCCCGCGCCCAGCCTTGTGAGCGCTCTCGGTCCTCGTCGGTGTGACGGTGGCGACTTCCGCCGGCCGTCGCACGCGCTCTCATTCATCGTCATCGCCGTGGTAGCGCCTCCTCGCGGAGAGCAGCTGCACCTCGGGGCGGCCGGCGACCAACCGCTCACAGCTGTCCAGGATCTCGGTGACATACCCGGCATCGCCGGACACCACCGCCAGACCGATCTCGGCCCTGCGGTGCAGATCCTGGTTCCCGACTTCCGCTGCGCACACGCTGTACTTGCGCTGCAGCTCGGCCACGATGGGCCGCACGATCGAACGCTTCTCCTTGAGCGAATGGACATCGCCCAGGAGCAGATCGAAGGTGAGTGTTCCTACGAACATAGGTGACAGGTCTCGCCGACCTGAGGGCCTCGGAGGGCGCCCCGCGAAAAGGGGCTGATGTCCGAGGACCCTACACAGCGAGACCGGGGCCGGTCGACGGGAATTTCCCCGCCGACCGGCCCCGGAAAACCGGTGGGCGTTACGCCCGCGGCTTCTCGCGCATCTCGAACGTCTCGATGACGTCGTCGACCTTGATGTCGTTGAACGACCCCAGGGTCACACCGGCCTCGAAGCCCTCGCGGACCTCGGTCGCGTCGTCCTTGAAACGACGCAGACCCTCGATGGTGAGGTTCTCCGTGATGAGCCTGCCATCGCGGATGAGGCGGGCCTTGGCGTTGCGGCGCAGCAGACCCTCGCGGACGATGACACCCGCGATGTTGCCGAACTTGGAGCTGCGGAACACCTCGCGGATCTCCGCGGAGCCGAGGCGCACCTCCTCGTACTCGGGCTTGAGCAGGCCCTTGAGCGCTGCCTCGATCTCCTCGATGGCCTGGTAGATGACCGAGTAGTACCGGACATCCACGCCTTCCTTGTCGGCCGCCGTACGGGCGCGGCCTTCGGCGCGCACGTTGAAGCCGATGATGATGGCGTCCGAGCCCATCGCCAGGTCCACGTCGGACTCGGTGATGGCACCCACACCGCGGTGCAGGATCCGGAGTTCGACCTCGTCGCCCACGTCCAGCTTGACGAGCGCGTCCTCAAGGGCTTCCACCGAACCGGAAACGTCACCCTTGATGATGAGGTTGAGCTGCTGGATGCCGCCGGCCGCGATCGCCTGGTCCAGGTTCTCCAGGGAGATCCGCATCGGACGCTTGGCGAACATGGCGTTGCGGTCACGGGCCGAGCGCTTCTCGGCGATCTGACGCGCGGTGCGGTCGTCGTCGACGACGATGAAGCTGTCGCCGGCGCGGGGCACCGAGGTGAGACCGAGCAGCAGGACCGGACGGGACGGGCCCGCCTCGGCGACGTTGTTGCCGTTCTCGTCCAGCATGGCGCGGACGCGGCCGTGGGCGTCACCGACGGCGATCGAGTCACCGACACGCAGCGTTCCACGCTGGACCAGGACGGTCGCCATGGCGCCGCGACCCTTGTCCAGGTGCGCCTCGATGGCGATACCCTGCGCGTCCTGCTCCGGGTTGGCCCGCAGGTCGAGCGAGGCGTCGGCGGTCAGCACGACCGCTTCCAGCAGCTGCTCGATGTTGAGGCCCTGGCGCGCGGAGATGTCGACGAACATGGTGTCGCCGCCGTACTCCTCGGCCACCAGACCGAACTCGGTCAGCTGACCGCGGACCTTCGTCGGGTCGGCACCCTCGACATCGATCTTGTTGACCGCGACCACGATCGGCACACCGGCGGCCTTGGCGTGGTTCAACGCCTCGACCGTCTGCGGCATGACACCGTCGTTGGCCGCGACCACCAGGATCGCGATGTCGGTGGACTTGGCACCACGGGCACGCATGGCGGAGAACGCCTCGTGACCCGGGGTGTCGAGGAAGGTGATCCGGCGCTCTTCGCCGTTGACCTCCGCCGAGACCTGGTAGGCACCGATGTGCTGGGTGATGCCACCCGCCTCGCCGGCGACCACGTTGGTCTTGCGGATCGCGTCGAGCAGTCGGGTCTTACCGTGGTCGACGTGACCCATGACGGTGACGACCGGCGGGCGAGGCATGAGCTCGTCCTCGTCGCCCTCGTCGGCACCGAAGTCGATGTCGAACGACTCCAGCAGCTCGCGGTCCTCGTCGTCGCGGCTGACGATCTCGAGCTCGAAGCCCATCTCGCCGGCCAGCATCTGCAGCGTGTCGTCGGAGACCGACTGGGTCGCCGTGACCATCTCGCCGAGGTTGAACATCACCGAGACGAGCGCGGCCGGGTTGGCGTTGATCTTCTCGGCGAAGTCCATCAGGGACGCACCGCGGGGCAGCCGGACCGAAGCACCGTTGCCACGGGGCAGCATCACACCGCCGACGGACGGGGCCTGCATGGCCTCGTACTCCTGGCGACGCGCGCGCTTCGACTTGCGAGCGCGAGCCGGGCGACCGCCCGGGCCACGACCGAAGGCACCCTGCGTGCCACCACGGGCACCCGGGCCACCGGGACGACCGCCGAAGCCACCGGGACGCGGGCCGAAGCCACCGCCGCCACCGGCACCGCCACCCGGGCGGGGGCCGCCGAAGCCGCCGCCACCGGCCGGACGCGAGCCCGGACCGGCCGCACGACCGGCGAAGCCGGGACGAGCGCCACCGGCACCGGCACCACCCGGACCACCGGGACGAGCACCGGGACCACCCGGACGGGCGCCGGGGCCACCGGGGCCACGGCCGCCGGGGCCGGGAGCCGGACGCTGCGGCATCATGCCCGGGTTCGGGCGCGGCATGCCGGACGGGCTCGGACCACCGGGACGGGGGCCGGCCGGACGGGGCATGCCGTCGGGACGCGGGGCGCCACCGGCGGGACGGGCACCGCGGTCGGAACCGGGGGCACCCGCCGGACGCGGGCCACGGTCACCGGCGGGACGGGCACCGCGCTCAGCACCGGGGGCACCGGCGGGACGCGGGCCACGGTCACCGGCGGGACGCGGGGCGCCACGGTCGGCACCGGGAGCGCCGGCCGGACGCGGGCCGCGCTCGCCACCGGCGGGACGCGCACCGCGCTCAGCACCGGGAGCACCGGGACGCGGAGCGCCACCGGCACCCGGAGCGGCCGGACGGCGGTCGCCGGGGCGCGCCATTCCGGTCGCGCTGCCCGAGGTGAAGGGGTTGTTGCCCGGACGCGGGCCGGCCGGACGCGGGCCCGGACGGGCGCCGCTGCCGGCTGCCAGAGCAGCGGCCGCCGGACGCGGCGCCGGGGAGGCGGGGCGCGCGGCGGGGGCGTCGCCGACCACGGGGGTCGGCGAGGAGAACTCGGCCGCCGGAGCAGCCGGAGCCGGCGTGGCCGGACGCGCGGCCGGGCGCGGGCCCGGAGCAGCGGCGGCCGGACGCGGCGCCTCGACCGGTGCGGCGGGCGCAACCGGTGCAGCCGCTGCGGGAGCCGCAGCGGCGGGGGTGGGACGGGGACCCGGCGTCGCGGCAGGCCGCGGACCCGGGGTGGGAGCACCCGGCTTGGGTGCGGCCGCACCGGCGGTGCCGGCGGGCTGGGGCGCCGCGGGCTTCCGCGGGCCAGGCTTGGCAGCGGAACCACCCGTAGGGGCCACTCCCAGAGCGTCAGTCAACTTGCGCACGACCGGCGCCTCGATCGTCGAGGACGCTGAACGGACGAACTCACCCAGCTCGGTGAGCTTGGCCATCACGGCCTTGCTCTCCAAGCCAAGTTCCTTGGCGAGCTCGTATACCCGGACCTTAGCCACTTCACTCCTGTCTAAAAGTCCGGGGTGATCGTCCGCCGGACCGTTGCTACTTCATGGGCGAACCCATCGCGTACTCATCGCGTACTCATCGCGTACTCATCGAGTGCTCATCGCAATCTCGACCTACTTCCAACTCGCGAGGTACCTGACTGGTGGCGCACAGCATCGTGGTGTGCGCGCCGAGTTCTTTTACGGTGGTTCTCCCCGCTCACGGCGGGGGTGGTGCCCTCCGGGTGACCTGAGAACTGCTCCTCAGGAGGCCGGGGCGCCGGTGGTCCGGGACTCGACGTATACGCGCAGAGTCTCCGTGTCGAGCACTCCCTGGAGCCGGAAGGCCCTCGGAAACGCCCGACGGCGGACCGCCAGGTCGAGACAGCCCGGGTCGGGGTGCAGATGCGCTCCCCGGCCAGGCAGCGTGCCCCGAGGATCGGGGACACAAGAGCCCTCGACCGCCGTAACACGCAGCAACTCGTCTTTGGCCGCTCGCTTGCGGCAGCCCACGCAGGTGCGTTCTGGGCATGCACGGACACGCGTCCGGCCGGACACCTTCAAGTCTACCCCTCCGCAGGCAGTGACCGCGGCCCCGCTGATCGGAACAGGACCACGACTACTGGGTGACAACACGACTAATCGACGGCGGATTCCCCGCCACGACGGTCCGAACCGCCCTCGTCACCGGTCTCGGTGTCCGGGCGAATGTCGATCCGCCAGCCGGTCAGCCGAGCGGCCAGACGGGCGTTCTGCCCCTCCTTGCCGATCGCCAGTGACAGCTGGTAGTCGGGCACGATCACTCGTGCGGAGCGCTGCGCGTAGTCCACGATCTCGACCTTCGTCACCCGGGCGGGGGACAGCGCGCTGGCCACCATCTCGGCCGGGTCCTCGGACCAGTCGACGATGTCGATCTTCTCGCCGTGCAGCTCGGCCATCACATTGCGCACCCGGCCGCCCATCGGGCCGATGCAGGCGCCCTTGGCGTTCAGGCCCTGGCGGCGCGAGAAGACCGCGATCTTGGTGCGGTGGCCGGCCTCGCGGGCGATCGCGGCGATCTCGACGCTGCCGTCGGCGATCTCCGGGACCTCCAGCGCGAACAGCTTGCGCACCAGGTTGGGGTGGGTGCGCGAGAGGGTCACCGAGGCACCGCGCACGCCGCGGCGGACCGCCACCACATAGCTGCGGATCCGGGTGCCGTGCTTGTAGTCCTCGCCGGGGACCTGCTCCTGCGGAGGCAGGATGGCCTCCAGCTTGCCGATGTCCACCAGCACGTTCTTGGGGTCGTTGCCCTGCTGGACGACACCGGTGACGATGTCGCCCTCCTTGCCCGCGTACTCGCCGAAGGTCTGGTCGTCGGCGGCGTCGCGCAGCCGCTGCAGGATCACCTGCTTGGCGGTGCTGGCGGCGATCCGGCCGAAGCCGCTCGGGGTGTCGTCGAACTCCTTGGGCTCGACGCCCTCGTCGAGCTCGCTCGCGTCCTCCAGCGCCCACACGGTCACGTGCCCGGTCTTGCGGTTCAGCTCGACCCGGGCCCGGCGGCGTGAGCCCTCGGTCCGGTGGTACGCGATGAGGAGCGCCGACTCGATCGACTCGACCAGCAGGTCGAACGGGATGTTCTTCTCGGTCACCAGCCCACGCAGGGCACTCATGTCGATGTCCACGGCTACGCCTCCTCTTTCTTTCTTAAAGCTCTTCGTCGGTGTCGTCGTCGCTGTCGTCGTCAAGGTCGTCGTCGAGGTCGGCCTCGGCCTCGTCCGCGGAGTCCTCGCCGTCGACGAGCAGCTGCTCGTCGTCCTTGCGGTTGAACTCGACCTGGACGCGCGCCTTGGCGACCTCCGCCAGGGCCAGCCTGCGTTCCTTGGCCCGGCCGCGCCCCTTGACCGGCTGCACCTCGACCAGCAGGCCGCCGTCCTCGTCGACCTCCAACACCCGGGCGACGATCTCGGTGCCGTCGGTGAGCTGGGCCTTGACCAGGCGCCCGACGTTGCGGCGCCAGTGGCGGAGCTCGGTGAGCGGGCGGTCCACGCCCGGCGAGCCGACCTCCAGCACGTACGCGGCGCTGCCCATCACGTCGGACTCGTCCAGTGCCTCGCCGACGGCGCGGCTGAACTCGGCGATGGCATCGAGATCCACACCGCCGTCGGCGTCCACATCGATCTGTACCTGGCGGCGGCTGCCGGCCTGGCTCACCTTGATGTCCTCAAGGTCCAGACCCGCCTGCACGGCCAGCGGCTCCAACAGGGCACGCAACCGATCGGTGGGGGTGGTGCTCATCCGGGTGACTCCTCGGCCGCGTCTGCTGTTGTCAGAAGTTCGTAACTCGGCCCAAAGCCTATCGGGTCAACCCCCAAACCGCCGATTCCGGGCGCGGCACGGGGCGACGCGGCCGCCCCGCTGTCGGTCGGCCGAACGCCGGAAGGTACGGTCCTGGCGGGCGAACACCATACTTTCACGGTTAGTCCAATAATCATCACGGCAGCGGGGGCACCGGTGGCATCCGCACGACCAAGCGGGAGCGCGTCGATGAAGTCCCCCAGCCGGCGGACCCTCCTGGCCGCCGGGACCCTGGCCCTGGCCGGCCTGCTGGCCGCCTGCTCCGGTTCGGACGGCTCCGGCGGCGGCGCGGGCGGGGGCCACAAGGCCGACCCGGACCTGCCGATCCGCAGCCGCGCGGTGGCCGCCAGCGACACCCTGCTCACCCAGTACGACGCGCTGCTGGCCGGCGCCGGCGCCACGGACGCCCGTCTGCGGCCGCTGCGCGCCGAGGTGGCGCAGCAGCGCGCGGCACTGGCCGTCGGACTGCCGGCGAGCGCCGCGGCCAAGGGCTCGGCCTCGCCGTCGCCCGCCGCCACCGCCCCGGGCGCCGCCCCGGGCGCCGCCCCGACCGTCGCCCTGCTGGCCGCCGCCGAGCTGAGCACCGCGCAGGCCCGGCTCACCGACCTGGACGCGGCCTCCCCCGAGCTGGCCCGGCTGCTGGCCTCGGTCTCCGCGGCCGACGCACTGCACGCGGCGCTGCTGGGCGATCCGGGCGTAGTGACCGTGCCGGTCACCGCCGACCCCTCCCCGGCGCCCGCGTCCGCGTCGGCGTCCGCGTCGCCGACCCGGTCGGCCGCGGCATCCGCCACCCCGCTGCCGGCCTCGGCCGTGACCGCCCTGCAAGCCGCGCTCGCCGCCGAGCACGCGGCGGTCTACGGCTACGGCGTGATCGCCGCCCGCACCCCGGTCGGCCCGCAGCGCGAGCAGGCCCGTGCGGCCTACGCCGCGCACGAGGCCCGCCGGGACGCCTGGCACCGCAACCTGGCCGCCGGCGGCGCGACCCCCGCCGCCGCTGCCCCCGGCTACCAACTCCCCTTCGCCGTCCCGGACGCCGCCGCGGCCGGCCGACTCGCCGCGTACATCGAGACCCGGCTGACGGCGGTCTACGCCGACCTGGTCGCCGACACCGGCGGATCGCTGCGGATGAGCGCCGCCACCGCCCTGCGCGAGAGCGTGCTGCGCGGCAGCCAGTGGGGCGCCGCCGCCGACGCGCTCCCGGGCATGCCGGCCGCGCCCCCGTCACCGGCGGCCTCGCCGTCGGTCTCGCCGTCGGCCTCGCCCCGCTCCTGACGCCGGGGCAGCCGGGCGCTCGCACCCGCTCTGAGCAGCGCGTCTCAGCCGAACGCACCCGTCCATGGACGACAATGGACGGGTAGCGGCACGAAGGCACCAACGCGGAAGGCCAGCATGTCGGTAGCGCCAGGACAGATCAGCATTCCGGACCGGCTGCGGGACACCGTCCTGCGCTGGGAGGGCGAGCACGGTGCGGCCTGGCTGGCACAGCTGCCCGCCCGCTTCGCCGAGCAACTCGCGCGCTGGGACCTCACCCTGGACCGGATCTGCGAGCCAGGCGGCCGGCTCAGCCTGATCGGCTACGTCCGCCGCGACGACGGCGGCCCCGCCGTGCTCAAGGCCGGGCTGGTCACCCGCGAGACCGCCCAGGAGCACGCCGCCCTGGCGCACTGGGCCGGGCGCGGCGCGGTGCTGATGCTGGCCGCCGAACCGGCCGAGGGCCTGATGCTGCTGGAGCGCCTGCACGGCGACATCCCGCTGCGCTCGCTGGCCGAGGCCAAGGCGATGCTGGAGGCCTCCGGTCTGCTGCAGCGGCTGTGGACCGCGCCCGGCGCGGGCCACCCGTTCACCTCGGTGTCCGAGCATGTCGGCAGGCTCTGCGCGGAGTTGAGGCGCCGTCGGCCGCTGGCCGAGCAGGTCGACGCCCAGCCGCTGGTGGACGAGGCACTGGAGGCCGCGGCCGGGCTGCTGGCCTCCGAACCCGAGCAGTACCTGCTGCACGGCGACTTCCATCATGGCAATGTGATGGCCGCCGACCGGGCGCCCTGGCTGGCGATCGATCCCAAGCCGCTGGTCGGCGAACGCGCCTACGACCTCGCCTGGCTGGCCCAGGACCGCAAGGACACGCTGGCCGGCTCCCCCGGCCCGCGCGGCGCGGCCCGCCGCCGGCTGCACCTGCTGGCCGACGCCGTCGACGTGGACCACGACCGGCTGCGCGGCTGGACCCTGCTGCGCACCGTGGCGGCCGGGCTGTGGCACCTGGAGGCCGGCGACACCCCGCAGGCCGAGCTCCATCTGGAGTTCGCGGGCTGGCTGTAAAGCCTTCAGGCCCAGCGGTCCAGCAGCGGCAGCCGGGCGCCCATCACCGCGTACGGGCGGTCGGTGTTGGGGAAGCGCACCGCGCGGGCCAGGTCGCGGTAGCCGAGCGAGCGGTAGAGGCGGCGGGCCGGGGTCTCGGTGTCGATCGCCGACAGGATGCTGCGGCGCAGGCCCGACTGCTCGCAGAGCGTGCGGATCAGCGAGCTGCCGAGCCCGTAGCCCTGGTACTGCGGCAGCACGTGCAGCTCGGTGATGGCGAAGACGCCGTCCAGCCAGTCGCCGTACCCGCGCGCCTCCAGGTAGGGCTCGATGACGGTGCTCCACCAGTGCTCGCGCTGATTGGGCATCCCGTAGCCGAAGCCGACCAGCCGGCCGCCGCGCAGCGCCCCCAGCGCCAGTACCCCGGGCTGCTGCGCGTGCCGGCCGACGATCTGCAGCCGGACCGCGATCTCCTCCGGCGACAGCCCGAAGGCGGCCGACTGCACCTCCAGCGCGTACGGTGCCCAGGCCGCCAGGTCGATCGGCTCGATGGTCACCTCGGACAGCTGCTCCATGCCGGGGAGGTTACTCCTTCATCATTCGTCCAACGCCTGGGGCGTGTCGAATCCGTCGCGAGCGGACGCAGGGTCAGAAGAGTACCGACATGAAGGCGCCGATCTCCCGGAATCCCACCCGGTGATACGCGGCGCGGGCCGGCAGGTTGTAGTCGTTGACATAGAGGCTGACCACCGGGGCGACCTCGCGCAGCGCGATCTCCAGCACGGCGGCCATGCCGGTCTCGGAGAGCCGCCGGCCGCGGTGGGCCGGGGCGACCCAGACCCCCTGGATCTGGCAGGCGCCCTGCGTGACGGCGCCTATCTCGGCCTTGAAGATCACCTCGCCCTGCTCCGAGATGCGCGCGAACGACCTTCCGGTGCTGACGAGTTCGGCCACCCGGGCCTGGTAGAGCAGGCCGCCGTCACCAGCCAGCGGGGAGACCCCGACCTCCTCGGTGAACATCGCCACGCAGGCCGGCATCAGCAGGTCGAGCTCGTCCTTGCGGACCCGGCGGACCAGCGGGTCGGGCGCCACGTCGGCGGAGGGGGCGCTGGTGGCCAGCAGCGGCTGGTGGCCGCGCACCTCGCGGGCCGGCCCCCAGCTGCGCTCCAGGTGCGCCCAGAGCCCGGAGGTGGACTCGGCCGGACCGACGATCGACGAGCAGCGCCGGCCCTGCCGGCGGGCCCGTTCGGCGAAGGCGCGGACCGCCTCGGGTCCGGCGTTGATCGGGACCAGGTTGGCCCCGGCGTAGCAGAGCGACTCCAGGCGGCCGTCCTGGTCGAACCAGCCCCACATCTCGCCGCCCAGCCGCCAGGGGTCGAGTCCGACGGCCTCGACCCGGGTCGCGACGAACGCGTTGACCACCGGGTCCCGGCGCAGCACCTCCAGGGTGTCCGCGAGATCCGGGCCGTCCAGGACGCGAGTGGCCTCCCCGAGCCGGCGGCCGGACGGATTGGTCTGACCCCGTGCAGCCTGCAGCGAGCTGGGGAGCTTCACACCTCGATCGAGCACAGCACCTCATTCAACGGCCTCGCCGCACCCTACTCCGCCACCCGAAGCGGCAGCGGCAGCGGGGTTCCTGCGCGTGCAGACGACCCCGCTGACCTGCGAGCCACGGTGTCAGTCGGCGGCGATCACGGTCGGTGCGCCGGATGCCACGCCCTCGGCCTGCATCTGCTCGGCGAGCTTGAGCGCCTCCTCGATCAGGGTCTCGACGATCTTCGACTCCGGAACCGTCTTGATCACCTCGCCCTTCACGAAGATCTGCCCCTTGCCGTTGCCCGACGCCACCCCGAGGTCCGCCTCGCGGGCCTCACCCGGACCGTTCACCACACAGCCCATCACCGCCACGCGCAGCGGCACCTCCATGCCCTCGAGCCCGGCGGTGACCTCCTCCGCCAGCTTGTAGACATCCACCTGCGCCCGCCCGCAGGAGGGGCACGACACGATCTCCAGACCGCGCTGACGCAGGTTCAGCGACTCCAGGATCTGGTTGCCGACCTTGACCTCCTCCGCCGGCGGCGCCGACAGCGAGACCCGGATGGTGTCCCCGATACCCTCCGCCAGCAGCGCGCCGAACGCCACCGCCGACTTGATGGTGCCCTGGAACGCCGGCCCCGCCTCGGTCACGCCCAGGTGCAGCGGATAGTCGCAGGCCGCCGCGAGCTGCCGGTAGGCGTTGATCATCACGACCGGGTCGTTGTGCTTCACCGAGATCTTGATGTCCCGGAAGTCGTGCTCCTCGAACAGCGAGCACTCCCACAGCGCCGACTCCACCAGCGCCTCGGGCGTCGCCCGCCCGTACTTCTCCAGCAGCCGCTTGTCCAGCGACCCCGCGTTCACACCGATTCGGATCGGGACGCCGGCGCTCTTGGCGGCCTTGGCGATCTCGCCGACCTTGTCGTCGAACTGCTTGATATTGCCCGGGTTCACCCGCACCGCCGCGCAACCCGCGTCAATCGCCGCGAACACGTACTTCGGCTGGAAGTGGATGTCCGCGATCACCGGGATGCCCGACTTCTTGGCGATGATCGGCAGCGCGTCCGCGTCGTCCTGGGTCGGCACCGCCACCCGCACGATCTGGCAGCCCGAGGCCGTCAGCTCCGCGATCTGCTGCAGCGTCGCATTGATGTCGGCCGTCACCGTCGTGGTCATCGACTGCACCGACACCGGCGCGTCACCACCGACCGGAACAGAGCCCACCATGATCTGCCGGGAGTAGCGGCGCTTGGCAAGCGGCTTGAGCGGCAGGGACGGAATACCGAGCGAGATCGCGGTCATGTGCGCAGGGTTCCCCGGGGTTGAGGTGATGGTTCAGCCGGGCGCGCGACTGGCGGCGCGCCCGGCGTCCACGGTACGGCACCCGGAACAGGCCCGGCGCACGCGCCCACGTCGGTGCTAGCTGATCTTGACCGGGTTGATCAGGTCGGCGGCCAGCACCAGCAGCGTGAAACCGATGAAGATACTCGCCACGACGTACGCCAACGGCATGAGCTTGGCCACGTCGAACGGGCCCGGGTCGGGCCGCTTGACGAGGCGGGCGGTGTGCCGGCGCAGCGACTCCCAGAGCGCCCCGGCGACGTGGCCGCCGTCCAGCGGGAGCAGCGGGAGCATGTTGAACAGGAAGAGCGAGAGGTTGATCCCGGCCAGCAGGTTCACCATGAAGGCGATCCGCTGCGAGGCGGGCAGGTGCATGCTCGCCACCTCGCCGCCGATCCGGGCCGCGCCGACCATGCCGATCGGCTGGTCGGCGGTGCGCGGCTTGCCCTCGAAGACCGAGCCCCACAGCGCGGGGATCTTGCCCGGCAGCGCCACCAGCGAGTGCAGCCCGGTGTCGGCCATGTCGGACATCCGGCTGACGCTGTCGCCGAAGCCCAGCTGGACCACGCCGGTGGTGGGCTCGATGCCCAGGAAGCCGGCCGTCACCGTCTGGTTCGGGATCGGGTAGCCGTTGGCGTCGACCTTGGACAGCACATTGGTCTGGATCGCCGCGCTCAGCGGCACCTGTGCCCCGTCACGGCGCACCACGATCGGCACGGTCTGCCCGGCCGACTTGCGGATGTCGTCCTGCAGCTGCTGGTAGGTGTGGATCCGGTCGCCGCCGAAGGAGACGATCGTGTCGCCCTTCTTGAGCCCGGCGGCCTCGGCCGGGGAGGGCGGCGAGTCCGGCTTGCAGTTCTGGCCGGCCTGGCTGACCGGGAGCACGCACTGCGAGACGACGCTGACGGTCGGCATCGACTGCTGGACGCCGAAGCCCATCATCGCCACCAGGAAGAGCCCGAACGCCAGGATCAGGTTCATGAACGGCCCGGCGAACATCACGATGACGCGCTTCCACGGCTTGCGCTTGTAGAAGAGCCGGTCCTCGTCTCCGGGCAGCAGCTCCTCGTAGCTGGCCTCCCGGGCATCCTCGATCATCGAGCGCCACGGCGAGCTGCTGCGCTTGGTGATCCGCCCGTCGGCGCCCGGCGGGAACATCCCGATCATGCGGATGTAGCCACCCAGCGGGATGGCCTTGAAGCCGTACTCGGTGTCGCCCTTCTTCCGGGACCAGATGGTCGGCCCGAAGCCGACCATGTACTGCGGAACCCGGATGCCGAACAACTTGGCCGTCGAGAGGTGGCCCAGCTCGTGCCACGCGATCGAGATCAGGAGCCCGAGGACAAAGACCACGATGCCGAGCACCGTCATTACTGCCGTCACTGCTGGTCCTCCGTCATGCCGCTCCACTCGCCACCATCATGCGCCCGGACGGGCCCGGCCATCACCCTGCCGCGAGTTCACGGGCCCGCGCACGAGCCCAGCCCTCCGCATCCAGGACGTCCTCGACCGTCAGAGAAGTTCCCGACACCGGCCTGCCGTGCTCGGCGACCACCTTGGCGACGGTGTCGACGATGCCGGTGAAGGCCAGCCGCCCGCCCAGGAAAGCGTCCACGCACTCCTCGTTGGCGGCGTTGAAGACGGCCGGTGCCGTGCCGCCGAGCGTACCCACCTCACGGGCCAGCGAGACCGCCGGGAAGGCCTCGTCGTCCAGCGGGAAGAAGTCCCAGCTGGTGGCCTTCGTCCAGTCGCAGCCCGGAGCGGCGTCCGGCACCCGGTCCGGCCAGCCGAGGCCCAGGGCGATCGGCATCCGCATGTCCGGCGGGCTGGCCTGGGCCAGCGTGGATCCGTCCGTGTACTCCACCATCGAGTGGACCACCGACTGCGGATGGACCACCACGTCGATCCGGTCGAACGGGATGTCGTAGAGCAGGTGGGCCTCGATGACCTCCAGGCCCTTGTTGACCAGGGTGGCCGAGTTGATGGTCACCACCGGGCCCATCGCCCAGGTCGGGTGCGCCAGCGCGTCCTTGGGCGTGACCGCGGACAGTTGCTCCCGGGAGCGGCCGCGGAACGGGCCGCCGCTGGCGGTCACCACCAGGCGGCGCACCTCGCGCGGGGTGCCGGCGGTCAGCGCCTGGAAGAGCGCGGCGTGCTCGGAGTCGACCGGGACGATCTGGCCGGGCCTGGCCACCGCCTTCACCAGCGGACCGCCGACGATCAGCGACTCCTTGTTGGCCAGCACCAGCACCCGGCCCGCGCGCAGCGCGGCCAGCGTCGGCGCCAGGCCGATCGAGCCGGTGATGCCGTTCAGCACGGAGTGGCAGGGCAGGCCGGCCAGCTCGGTGGCGGCGTCCGGGCCGGACAGCACGGTCGGCAGCGGGCGACCGGCGGCACGGGCGGCCAGCGCCGCGCGCAGCGCCGGCTCGGCCTGCGGGCGGGCCACCGCGACGGTGTGCACGCCCAACTGGAAGGCCTGCTCGGCCAGCAGCTCGACCTGCCCGCCGGCCGCCGAGAGCGCGACCACCCGGAAGCGCTCCGGGTTGCGCAGCACGATGTCGATGGCCTGGGTGCCGATCGAGCCGGTGGAGCCGAGGATCACCAGTTCCCTGGGACCCGACGGATCGTCGACGACCGGAGTGAAGCGCAGCTGCGGGTGGGCGAGCGAGTTCATGGGCTCCATTGTGGCCTGCCCGGAACGCACCGGCGCACCGCCCCGGAAGGGACGGTGCGCCGAGGTACGGATGGACTCAGAGGTCGAGACCGGTGAGCACCAGGACCCGCTCGTAGGTGTAGTCGTCCATGGCGTACTTGACGCCCTCGCGACCGACGCCGGAGTCCTTGACGCCGCCGTACGGCATCTGGTCGGCGCGGTAGGACGGGGCGTCACCGATGATCACGCCGCCGACCTGCAGCTCGCGCTGGGCCCGGAAGGCGGTCTGCACGTCGTGCGTGAAGACACCGGCCTGCAGGCCGAACTTCGAGTCGTTGACGGCCGCGAACGCCTCGTCCGTGCCCTCGACCCTGTGCAGCGAGAGCACCGGGCCGAAGGCCTCGGCGGTCGCCAGGATCGCGTCGGCGGGCAGCTCGGTCAGCACGGTCGGGGCGTAGGTCGCGCCGTCGCGGGTGCCGCCGGTGAGCACCTTGGCGCCCTTGGCGACGGCGTCCTCGACCCAGGCCTCGACGCGCTTGGCGGCCTTCTCGTCCACCAGCGGGCCGACGTCGGTGGCGTCGTCGCTCGGGTTGCCGGTCACCTGGGCGCCGACCTTGGCGACGACCCGCTCCAGCAGCGCGTCGTAGACGGACGCGTCGGCGATCACCCGCTGCACCGAGATGCAGGACTGGCCGCCCTGGTAGTTGGCGAAGGTGGCGATCCGGGTGGCCGCCCACTCCAGGTCCGCCTCGGAGGACCAGTCGGCGAGCACCACGGCCGCGGCGTTGCCGCCGAGCTCCAGGGTGACGTGCTTGCGCGGCACCGAGTCCATGATCTGGTAGCCGACGGTGTCCGAACCGGTGAACGAGATCACCGGGAGGCGGCTGTCCTGCACCAGCGCCGGCATCTTCTCGTTCGCCACCGGGAGCACGCTCCAGGAGCCGGCCGGCAGGTCGGTCTCGGCCAGGATCTCGCCGAGCACCAGCGCCGAGAGCGGCGTGGCGGGAGCCGGCTTGAGGATGATCGGGGCACCGACCGCGATCGCCGGGGCGACCTTGTGGGCGACCAGGTTCAGCGGGAAGTTGAACGGGGCGATGCCCAGCACCACGCCGCGCGGGAAGCGGCGCACCACCGCGAAGCGGCCCACGCCGCCCGGGTCGGTGTCCAGCCGCATGGTCTCGCCGTTGGTGCGGCGGGCCTCCTCGGCCGCCCAGCGGAAGACCGAGACGGCCCGGCCGACCTCGCCGCGGGCCCACTTGATCGGCTTGCCGTTCTCGGCGGTGATCAGCTGGGCGATCTCCTCAGTGCGCTCGGCCAGTCGGCGGGACACATGGTCCAGCGCGGAGGCGCGCACATGCGCGGGGGTCGCGGCAAAGACCGGGGCGGCGGCGACGGCGGCCTCGACCGCCTCGTCGACCTGCGCGTCGGTGGGCACGCTGACCGTGCCGACCAGGCGACCGTCGAAGGGGTGGTGGACCTCGAAGGTGCTGTCCCCGGTCGCCTGGCGGCCGGCCAGCCAGAATGCATGGGTCGTGGTCGTGGTCACGGTGGTACCGGCCCTCTCCTCGTCGTCAGTGCTCCACCACTGTGGGGCCTGACACCACGGTAGGTCGGGAGGCGGTCGTCGCGGGTTGTCCGGTCCGTAGCGCCGCGGCGGCCGGGCACTCCACCTCGGCCTACTCCTCTAGTCCTATCCCGATTAGTCCTCTCCCGATCTGAGAGCCAGCCAGAGCTCCATCCGGACGTCCGTGTCGTCCAGCGAGCGACCGAGCAGTTCCTCGACCCGGCGCATCCGGTAGCGCAGGGTGTGCCGGTGCACGCCGAGGTCGGCGGCGGCGGCGTCCCACTGGCCGTGCCGGGAGAGCCAGGCGCGCAGCGAGGCGACCAGGTCGCCGCGGGCGGTCCGGTCGTGCTCGCGCAGCGGGCGCAGCAGGCCCTCGGCGAAGGCCGTCACGGCGTCCTCGCCCAGCAGCGGCAGCAGCGAGCCCGCGCCGACCTCCTCGTGGCCCACCGAGCGGCGGCCGCCGCGCAGCGCCACCGCCAGCGCGCGCTCGGCCTGCGCGAAAGCGGCGCCGGCCTCGTCGATCGGCGCCGGGGCCGAGACGCCCAGCGCCAGGCCCTCGTGCTCCTCGACCGCGCCCAGGCAGGCCCGGTGCACCGCGCCGCCGTCCACCGCGAGCAGCACCAGGCGCTCGACCGGTGCGGCGCCGTCCGCGGACTCCTTGCCGTCCTTGCCGTCCTTGCCGCTCTTGGCGCCCTTGGCCTCCCGGCCCTGCTTGCCGTCCTTGGCGTCCCGGCTCTCCCGGCCATCGCGGCTCTCCTTGGCGGCCACGCTCTCGCGGGCCACCAGCAGCTTCTCGCCGCCCCGGGCCCCGGCCTGCTCGGCCCGTTCGGCCAGCTCGGTGAGGTCGTGCAGCGGCGTGTCCGCGTCACCGCTGCGCTCGCCGGCCGGGGCCGCGCCGGCCACCAGCACCCGTATCGTCCCCTCGGGCAGGCCACCGAAGAGACCGGTGGCGACCTGCCGGGCGGTCGGCACCTGGCCCGCCAGCACCAGCCGCAGCAGCGCGGCGCCCATCCGCTCCTCGGCGTGCCGCAGCTCGCGCGAGCGCTCCAGGGTCAGGGTGAGCAGCGCGACGGCGGCGTTCAGCACATAGCGCTCGGTCGGGGTGATCCGGTCCTCGGTGCCGACCGCGAGGAACCCGCGGGCCCGCCGGTCGGCCCCCAGCGACTGGACCACCACGAAGTCCTCGTCGGCGGTGTCGAAGCCCGGCGAGCGGCCCTGCAGCGCGGCACTGGCCGGGGCCGGGCGACGGCGCAGCCGGTCGACCTCGGAGGCCAGCCGGGCGGCGCGGCGCGCGGCCCAGTCCGGGGCCACCACCGACAGCGCGCCGGAGCTGTCGTAGAGCGCGGCCCAGCCACCCAGCCGGGTCGCCAGCTTGCGGACCACGGCGGCCGTGCCGTTCTGGCCCAGCGCCGCCCGGGTCAGCTCCTCCTGCGCCTCGAAGCTGGTGGTCACCGCCTCGTACTGCTCGGCCGCCAGGGCCGCCGAGACCGCCTTGCTGATCGCGATGAACGGAGTCGGCTCGGGCACCCGCAGCAGCGGCAGCCCGCGCTGCGCGGCCGCCTCCACCAGCGGCTGCGGGACCTCGGCGTGCGAGAGCCCCACCCCCAGGCCCAGGCCCACGACGCCGGCATCGGCCAACCGGTGGACGTACGCCTGCAGGTTCTTGGCGCTCCTGCCCAACTTGATACCGGTGGTGAGCAGCAGCTCGCCGCCTTCGAGGAAGGGCGTGGGGTCGTCCAGCTCACTGGTGTGCACCCAGCGAACCGGCCGCTCCAGGTGGTCCGCGCCGGCGAGGACCGTCAGGTGGAGCGAGGAATTGCGCACGACTGCGGCGAGTGTGGGGGGCATGGCACCTTCGGTGGGACGACTCGGTGGCGTCGTTGCCACCGGGCGGCGGGAGGGAGCTTCGCTCTCGGGAGGGTTCCCTCCCATTATGGACGCTGCGGACAAGCCGCGACGCCGAATCCACCGCTGCGTAGCTAATCGATACGGTGTGGCAATCCGCCGACCCGCCCCGACCCGCCCCGCCCTGCCCCGCCTCTGCTGCTGCCCCGCGTCAGCTGCGCAGGTCCACCAGCACCGGCGGCACCTGCTCGCCGCCGACCGTCGCCAGCGACACCACCGCGTGCCCGGCCGGCAGCGCGTGCGCCAGATCGGACGGCGACCAGCGCTCCCGCTCCACCTCCCGCGTGGTGACGCTCTCGGTCTGCGCCGCCGTCCCCGACAGCATCTTGCGCGCGACCCGGCCCGCCTTGCGCAGCATCCCGCCCGAGGTGTCCGGCGCGAGCGTCACCGCCCGCTCGCGCACCAGCACCGTGCCCCAGGCCTCGGAGAACAACTTGCCGTCCCAGGGCGCGATCCCCGGGAACGCCATCCGGCAGCCGACCGCGCCGAACAGCGGCACCCGCAGCGCCTCCGGCAGGTCCACCAGGCTGCGCAGCAGCAGCACCGCCCCCGCGTTCGCGCCGCGCATCCGCACCAACCCCTGCACGGTGCCGGTGTCCAGCGCCGCCGAGGCGTCGTCGACCACCAGGCCGGCGAAGAGCGAACGGTCCTCGCGCGCGGCCGCGGCCTGCACGAACTGACCCACCACCAGCCGCGACAGCATCCGCGCCGCCTCCGGGTGGCTGCGCTCGGGCAGCTTCACCCGCACCCGCAGCGGATGCTCCAGCGCGCGCATCGCGAACGCCGGCTTGGCGTCCGCACCCGACGGGCTGAAGCAGCCGGCGAAGGCCGGCCGGTCCAGCAGCGCCAGCCGGTCCGCGAGCAGCGCCCCCGGATCGTCGGCCCGCCCGTGCTGGCGGCGGCGGTGCTGCACATCCGGCTCGTGCGCCGGCAGCCGCCCGCCCGCCCGCAGCTCCTTGACCAGCTCCTCCCAGCTCTCCGGCTCGCCGCCCAGCAGCGCCCGCAGCTCCCGCACGGACGGGTAGCGCCCGTAGCCCGCGTGGAACGGCCCGACCACCTGCTGCAACGCGATCCGGGCGCTCTCCGCGCGCAGCGCCAACTCGTCGGGGAGCAGCGCGTCGGCGAGCCGGGCGGCCGCCTCGTCGGGATCGTGCGCCGCGCCGTACAGGTCCAGCCCGTACGCCGAGGACGGATCGCCCGGCGCGATCACCACGTCGTAGCCGCCGTCCGGCCCGAGGTCCGCCCCGGCCGCGCCGACCACCACCACGCACGCGGTCCGGGCCAGCGCCTGCAGACAGAGCGCCTCGGCCACCGGCCGCGCCAGCCGCGCCGTCTTCCCCGTCCCCGCCGGACCGACCGCGAGCAGCGAGGTCCCCAGCACCTGCTGGTCGAGCGCGAACCCGGCCCCCCGGTGCGCGGCCGGGTTCTTGGGCACGTCCTGCGCCGTCCCGAGCCGCACCTGCCCCGCCAGCAGATCGTGCTCCGCCACCCGGACCGGCAGATCCCGCGCCTCCGACGGATGCGCACACGCCGCCGCCCCCCGCAACGCCAACTGCTCCCCGAACGCCCCCACCAGACGCGGCTGCGCCAGCACCTCCTGCCACACCCGGTGGATCCGCACGTAGTCCACATCCCCGACATCCCCCCGGACCCCGTCCTCCACCACCACCCCCAACACATCCCCCAACCCCCCAGCCCGCAGCGCCCCCCAGGGGTCCTGCGGCAACGTTTCCTCTACATCTCCGACGGCAGCCGACTCCTGGGTGACTGTGCGGGCAAGCAGCGGAGCCCCGTACCGGCGCCATACCTCCGACCAGCGACCCATCCGACCAAAGATCAAGATGACGATCACGACGAATGGGATGTTCTCCAACAGGAGTACCGGGATGGCATAAGGCTCAGGCACGTGTCGGATTCCGAGGGTCTCTCCCAGAAGCTCGGCCATCAGGTCCGCGCCGTTCAGGTACACCGCTGCGCCCACCAACAGGTTCAGCACCGCCCGCAGCAGCAGCGGCCCGCTCGGCACTGCCGCTGCCTCGGCGTGTGCCGGGTTGGTCGCCCGGTACCCGTACCGGTAGATCCCCGGCCCCAGCTCCGCCCGCGGCGCCGTCGCCCAGCCCGCCAGCCTGCCCCCACCGAACCGCGCCGCGCCCCCCGCCGCCCCCGCCCCCGCCCCCGCCCCCGCGCCCGCCTGCCGCGGGACGTCGGCGGGGTGCGCGGGCCCCTGCGGGGGTCGGGCGGCGAGGTCGGTGCGGTGCTCCTGCGTGCCGTCCAGTCCCATTGCGGTCCCGCTCCCTTGCCCCGACGCACCCGGCAGTTCCCATACCCATGCCGCCCGGCCGACGACACGCCCGCGCTCAATGTAGTGGAGCGGACGCCCCCCGCCACCGAGCCTCAGCCGTCAGGGGCCAGTGGCCGGGCAGGACAAGTCGGACGGCCCAGTGCGCCCCGGTGGCGCATGCCGCCCGTGCGGCGGCCGCCGTAGCCTGCGAAGACCGAGTCATAACGTCCGTCTGGAGAATCCACATGAGCGCCGCACCGCAGCTCCCGCAGGAGCGCCGTCTGGTCACCGCGATCCCCGGCCCGAAGTCCCAGGAGCTGCAGGCCCGCAAGCTCGGCGCGGTCGCGGCCGGGGTCGGCACCACGCTCCCCGTCTACGTCGCGCGCGCCGGGGGCGGCGTGCTGGAGGACGTGGACGGCAACTCGCTGATCGACTTCGGGTCCGGCATCGCCGTGACCAACGTCGGCAACAGCGCCGCCGCCGTGGTCGCCAAGGCCACCGAGCAGCTGGCCGCCTTCACCCACACCTGTTTCATGGTGACCCCGTACGAGGGCTACGTGGCCGTGGCCGAGCAGCTCAACGAGCTGACCCCGGGTGACCACGACAAGCGCACCGCGCTCTTCAACTCGGGTGCCGAGGCCGTCGAGAACGCCGTCAAGGTCGCCCGCGCCTACACCAAGCGCACCGCCGTCGTGGTCTTCGACCACGGCTACCACGGCCGCACCAACCTCACCATGGGCATGACGGCGAAGAACATGCCGTACAAGCAGGGCTTCGGCCCGTTCGCGCCCGAGGTCTACCGCGTGCCGGTGGCCTACCCGTACCGCTGGCTGACCGGTGCCGAGAACTGCGCCGCCGAGGCGGCCGCGCAGGCGATCGACATCATCAACAAGCAGATCGGCGCCGACAACGTCGCCGCGATCATCATCGAGCCGATCCAGGGCGAGGGCGGCTTCATCGAGCCGGCCAAGGGCTTCCTGCCGGCCATCGCGGAGTACGCCAAGGCGAACGGGATCGTCTTCGTCGCCGACGAGATCCAGACCGGCTTCTGCCGCACCGGCCAGTGGTTCGCGTGCGACGACGAGGGCATCGTCCCGGACCTGATCACCACCGCCAAGGGCATCGCCGGCGGCCTGCCGCTGGCCGCGGTGACCGGTCGCGCCGAGATCATGGACGCCGCGCACGCGGGCGGCCTGGGCGGCACCTACGGTGGCAACCCGGTGGCCTGCGCCGCCGCGCTCGGCTCGATCGAGACGATGAAGGAGCTGGACCTCAACGCCAAGGCCCAGCACATCGGCGAGGTCATGCTCGACCGCCTGCGCGCGATGCAGGAGAAGTTCGCCGGCTCCGACCGCTTCACGATCGGCGAGGTCCGCGGCCGTGGCGCGATGATCGCCGTCGAGCTGGTCAAGCCGGGCGGCAAGGAGCCGAACCCGGAGGTCACCGCCGCGGTGGCGAAGGCCTGCCACGCCGAGGGCCTGGTGGTGCTGACCGCCGGTACCTACGGCAACGTGCTGCGCTTCCTGCCGCCGCTGGTGATGCCGGAGCACCTGCTCAACGAGGGCCTGGACATCATCGAGAGCGCCTTCGCGGGCATCTGACGCCTGGTCAGTCAGCCTCGCGGCCCTTCACATGCCTGCGCCCCGTGCCGAGGTCGGCACGGGGCGCAGGCATGTGCGCACAGACGATCGAGTGGGCGTGGAGGTTGCCCCGGATCAGGTGAAGATGCTGTGCGAACTGTCTGGAAGTACGTTCCGGCGCAGGCGCCTTGACGTAATGTCGTCATGGATGGAGAGCGAGCACCGCCCGCCGACCGGCCACCAGGCCACGGCAGGCGACATCCAGGACAACCAGGCGCCACTTGCGGTGACGCCCCCAAAGGACCGATCGACCGACCGTCCGGCCCACACCCCCCGGGGCGCGCGGAACGGCGATCACCCCAGCCGCCCCGGAGCACTCCCCCCTGCTCCGGGGCGGCTCACCGCTGCCCTGACGTCGGCCCTGGCGTCGGCCGCGATGCCGGTGGTCCTGTTGGTGCTGCTGGTGGCGGTCTCCTGGCAGGTGGCCGTCGACGGACCGCTGCTGACGCTGGACCAGCACATCCGCTCCGCCGTGACGCACGCCCGGCAGGCGCTGGACAGTTCCCTGGTCAACGGACTCGCCCACCTGCTCTCCGACCTCGGGGACAGCACGGTGGCCGTGCCGGTGCTGCTCGGCGCGGGCGTGCTGACCGCCTGGCGACTGCGTCGGCGCCTGCGCTCGCACGTGCACTTGCACCAGAACGCCGCCGATCGGCGCTGGTGGCTGCCGCTGCCGACGGCCGCCCTGGCCGCGCTGCTGATCCCGCTGCTGGTGATCCCGGCGAAGGCGTACTTCGCCCGGCCCGGGCCGCTGGGCCAGCCGGTCATCCCCGGCCAGTGGGGCTGGTACCCGTCCGGGCACACCTCGACGGCCTGCATCGCCTACGGCGCCGGCGCGCTGCTGCTGGGCCGCACCCTCGCCGCGGCGGCCCGTCGCGCGCTGTACGCGGCCACGGCCGTGCTCGGCCTCGGGGTGGGGCTGGGCCTGATCTGGTGCGACTACCACTGGTTCCTGGACGTGCTGGCGGGCTGGTGCTTGTCGGGCCTGGTGCTCGGGGCACTGGCCCGCCGACTGCCGCGGCCCCGCTGAGCACTCCCCGCGGCTACCGCGGGATAGTGAGCCTGGCTCAACATGTGCCTGGATCCCTACTTCGTCGGCCGCTACCCTGAGCTCCAGTCCCCCTTCGAGGAGCCCGCGCATGACCAGCCCGTCCGCCGACCACCTCACCGGCCCCGCCACCGGCCACGCCACCGGCCACCTGGACCCCGCCGACGGTGTGGCCGAGCTCGCCGACGCGCTGACCCGGGCGATGAAGCGGATCAGGCGGCGGACCATGGACAGCCTGGAGCCCTACGGCATCACCCCCGCCCAGGGGCGCGCGCTGCGCACCCTCGCCCACCACACCACCGGCGAGCGCGCCCTGCGGCTGAGCGAACTCGCCGACCTGCTGCACATCGCGCCGCGCTCGGCCACCACCGTGGTGGACGCCCTGGAGCAGGCCGCACTGGTCGAGCGGGTCCCCGACCCGGCGGACCGGCGGGCCGTAGGCCTGGTCCTCACCGCCGGCGGTCTGGCCGCCATCGAGCGGCTGGCACAGGTCCGCCAGGAGGTCGCCGAGGACTACTTCGGCGCCGCGGACCCGGCCGACCTGGCCGTAATGCTGCGGGTGCTCAGGACCGCGGAGGCGGCGTCCCCGAACTCGTCGCCGCGCCACGGCCACGGCCGGCCCCGAACAGCGTGATGGATCTCGGACGGCTGCGCGCGCTGCACGCGGTCGCGGTGCACGGCTCGGTCGCCCGCGCGGCGGCCTCGCTCGGCTTCACCTCCTCGGCGATCTCCCAGCAGATCGCCAAACTGGAGCGCGAGACCCGCACCGTCCTGCTGGAGCGCCAGGGCCGCGGCGTGGTGCTCACCGACGCGGCGCGCGAGCTGGCCGGCACTGCGCAGCGCGTACTCGCCCTGGTCGAACAGGCCGAGGTGACCCTGGAGGAGCAGCGCGGGCAGGCCGTCGGCCGACTGCTGGTGGCCTCCTTCGCCACCGGGGCCCGCGGCCTGCTGCCCGGGGCGCTGGCCGATCTGCGGTCCGGCTGCCCGGAGTTGGACGTCCGGCTGCTGGAGGCCGACCCCTATCTCGCGGCCGAGCTGGTCGCCCGCGGCGAGGTGGATCTGGCCCTGGTGCAGGACTGGCCGACCGTCCCGCTGCCGGTGCCGCAGGGCCTGTCCCGGCTCGACCTCGGCCGCGATCCGGTCGATCTGGTGCTGCGCGCCGAGGACCCGCTGGCCGCCCTGGCGGTGGTCCCGGTCGACCGGCTCCGCGGGCAGCGCTGGATCAGCGTGCCGCCCGGCAACATCTGCCACGACTGGCTGGTGCGGACCATGCGCGAGGCCGGCGAGGAGCTCGATGTCCGCTACCAGGTCGGCGAGTTCGAGACCCAGATCGCGCTGATCGGCGCCGGTCTCGGCATCGGCCTGGTGCCGCGCCTCGGCCGCGGGGCGCTGCCGGGCGGCGTGGTCGCGCGACCGGTGCTGCCGGAGCCGGTCCGACGGGTCTTCGCGCTCTGGCGCACCCAGGCCTCGCGCCGGCCGGCGATCACCGCGGCCCTGGACGCGCTGCGCCGCCGCTGGCCGCTGCGCGAGTCGGCCGACGGCCCCACCACCGGCTGATCCCTCGCTCCGGCCTCCCCCGCCCCGCTACTCGGTGCCGACCGAGAGCGGCAGGCCCAGGTGGGTCTCGGCGAGGGAGCGGAAGCCCGCCCCGTCGGCCAGGTGGATCCGCCGGTACTCCTCGGTGGCGACCAGGTCGAGCGCCTCCTCGGTGAAGTCCCCGGCGGTCAGCCAGAGTCCGTTGCCCGCCGACTCCTCCTTGACCGCCTCCGCCAGGGTGCGGACCTCCGCTTCCCCCACCGGTCCGGGCCGCCGGGAGGCGCAGACCACCCAGCGTCCGGGCAGCGCGCTGTCCGGGGCGCCGCTGCCGGTCGCCACCAGACCGGACGGCCCGCGCAGCAGAACGCTCCAGTCGGTCAGGCCGCCGCGGGTGAAGAGCTCGCGGACCAGGCCGGCGAACTCGGCGGGCGAGAGGTCCCCCACCGCCGGTACGGCCGCGCCGGCCGTGGCGCACGGCTGCACCCCGACCCGCGCGTACGGGTCGGGGCTGACGGCGGCGCCCAGCTCGCGCAGCCGCAGCAGCGCCTCGTCCTGCTCGGCGTCGGCGTACACGCCCGGCTCGCTCTCGTCCGCGCAGAGCTCGGGGCCGGTGACGAACCTGGTCCTGGCCAGCGCGTCGCGGTCGGCGTCGACGGTCAGCAGGCAGCGGGTGTCGGGGCCGCGCAGCCAGCCGTTGAGCACCACACCGGTCAGCACGCCGTCGGTGTCGACCGCGTCGGCCGCCTGCAGGGCCCGCAGCGCCAACCGGGAGACCAGCCGCAGGTAGTCGGCCACCCGGTCGCCGGCAGCGCGGGGCACCGGGGCGATCTCGCCGTCGGGGGCCAGCCGGTAGCCGTCCAGCGAGGGCACCAGGTCCAGCGGAGGCAGGTCGAGGTCGAGGACGGCCGTCCTGGTCAGCGGGCGGAAGAACGCCCGGCAGGCGGCGGGCAGGTCGGGGGTGGCCGCCTCGGCGGCGGCCAGCGCGCGTTCCAGCAGCGACTCGACGGCGGCCGGCTCGACCTGCCGGTAGGCCCGCCGGCACTCCTCCAGGCTGTCGTTGTACTCCTGGACGGCCCGCGCCCTGGCCTGCTCGGCCTGCTCGTGGGCGAGCCGGGAGGCGGCCTCGGCCGGGTCCGCGGCGTTCGCCCGCTCGGAGCGCCAGGCGCGCAGGGCGCGCTGGTGGGCCAGCCGGGCCTGGGCCAGCTCGCGCTGGAACCCGGAGTCCAGCAGCCGCCTGGGCGCGGCGGCCTCCGGGTCGGCCGACTCCGGCTCGGCCGGGGCGAAGTCCTGCCACTGCGGCTCGCGTCCGATCCCGGCTTCGGCCGGGCCGGCCGGGTAGGGCCGGGGCTCGTAACTGCGGCGCTGGGTCTCGAAGTCCATCGCGCTGACCGGCAGCGCGAGCCGCTGCAGCAGGTCAGCGAGCCGGTCCAGCTCGACGCGCACCGCGGCGGTCTGCCGGTGGGTCTGCTGGGCCGCCCGCGCGTGCTCGGCGACCGCCTGGTCCAGCGCGTCCGCCGCCTGCGGCTGCTCGGCGCCCGCGGCCTCATCGGAGCCGAGCGGATCCGCGGAGGTCGCCGAGGCCGGGAACATCGCGGCCAGGAAACCCGTGCGGGCGCCGACGGCCCGGTCCTCGGCCGACTGGCTCTTGGTCGAATCCTGCATCGGCGGTCGGCCCCCATGCTCGTCCGGCACTGCTGCGGTGGCCGGGCACGCGCTGCGGGCCGGCCCACCCGTGCTGAGCATTGTCCCCCGTCCGACTCCGCCGCGGGGGCATACCGCCCGACCGGCTGGGACCCCTGGGGCAACCGGAGGCTGCCGGGGCGGTCCCAGCCGGCGCAGCGCCGCTCCCGGACCAACGGTCTCAGTTGGTCAGGGTGTTGGTGAGGTGCAGGCCGATATAGCCGACGTAGATCCGGCCGCTGCCGGAGCAGTCGTCCAGATAGTGCAGCCGCGGCGCCGTCCGGCCACCGCCGATCCGCAGGTGGGCACCCATGAAGGCACGGCCGCTGGGGTCCACGCCGGACGGGACGACGAACATCCGCTCGCGCCGCATCTTGGCGTGGCTGCAGACCGTCTGCGACTCGCCGCGGACCGCCTTGCGCGGCGGGAAGTGGCTGCCGCCCACCGGCGCGTGCTCGCACCACTGCTTGAAGTCGCCGCCCGCCGCGCCGTGCACGGCGGCAACGGCGTACTCCTGCAGCGCAGTCAGGCCGTCCCAGGTGAGCCGGACCCATCCGGAGCCGGCCGTCGAGGCGTCCAGGGCCTGCGTCTCCTTGGCGTCGCCGGTGAAGGTCAGCAGGGGGAACTCGTCGATCCGGTGCAGCAGTTCGGTGAAGCTCCGCGGACCGCAGGGGCTCCCCTCCAGCAGCGCGGCCGGCTGGCCGGGCGGGCAGAGCCTGCTGCTCAGGCCGCGCAGTGGGCCGCCGACCCGGCGCAGCGCACCGCTCTGCGGCTCGCTCTCCGCACGCAGGTAGAACTCGCGCCGATGGGAGCGGGGCAGGCTGCGCCGTACGAGCCGGGGCTCGTCGGGACCAACCGGGGGCGCTGCCTGGGCCTCGGCCGGGCGCGGCTCGGCGACCCGCACCCGCAGCGGCGGCACTCCGGCCAGCGGTTCGGGCAGCGGGGCGAGCTCCGCCAACCGGCGCGGCTCACGGGCCAGCAGCGCGGCGGCCCGCCGGGGTTCGCTCTCGATCCGGTGCCGGGGCAGCACCAGATGCCGCAGGGCATCCCGCCGGGAGGCCGGATCGACCTCCGGCAGATAGGTGCGCACAGCGCCGCCGTAGACCGTGTGGAACTCCAGGGCCGTGTTGAAGAGCACCCGGGCGTCCGGCGCCAGCACATAGCCCACGGCCAGGCCTGCGACGTTGCGCAGCAGCGGGTGCAGCACCTGCGCCGCCCAGGCCTCCGGGTCCAGGTCGGCGGGGACGCTGGCGATCACGGTGGGCAGCCGGCGCGCCGGATCGCACAGCCCGTCGATCACACCGTCGACCTCGGCCGCGGTGATGATCCTCGGCAGCAGGCCCACCTCGGTCTCGCCGTCCAGCGCGTCCAGCAGCGGGAGCAGGGTGCGGGCGAGTTCGGGCACCGGCACCCGCGGCGGGGTGCGTACGCCGGCCGCGGCCTGATGCTCGGCCTCCAGTCGGACCCAGGTGGGACCGTGGGCCGGCGAGGCGATGGTGAGCGCCAGTTGGTGGGTGCCGTGCGGGGCCGGGGTGCGCAGCCGGCGGCGGGTGTAGTGGCCGGGGGCGTCGGCGGGCCCGGCCGGCAGCGAGCCGCTGTCCCGGTCGAACAGGACGCGGTCGGCGAGGCGGTGCCGGTCGCCGGCCGGCTGGTCCGCACCGGCGGGGGGAGGTTGCGGGGCAGGTGGTGGCTCGTCGTAGCCCTCGCGCTTGAGGAACTCGGCGAGGCACTGATCGGCCAGGGCGACCACGTCCGCGGCGGGCTGACGGGTGGTCACCGTCATCCGGTACGGCGTGGCGTGGCCGGCGGCGGCAGGGCTGGTCCGGGAATCGGGGCTGCTCGCAGCGAGTGGAGCGGGTGGCGCGAAGCGGTCGGTGGTCATGGGCGGTACCTCCGTGGTGCGCTGGTCGGGTCTGACGGTCCTCCATCGACGGGTGATATCCGGCTCCGGCCGGCGGGGTGCCGGCCTGGTCCTGCTGGGAAGAACGCGTGTGCCCGGAGCTGAAGTTCCAGTTCCGGGCACCGTCAATTCGTTCGAGCGTTACTCACACTTTTCCTACCTCTTGCCTTACGGCTTTCCCGCGGGTCCCACCAGATCCGCCTCACCGGCCCGCCGGGCGGCCAGCTTCGGGGCCAGGGCCGGGACCGAGAGCGGGCAGCCCTCGGCGACCTGGTAGTTGGCGAGGATCACCACGCGGTCCACGCCGTGGTTGTAGCCGATGTGCAGCTGCTCGGGCCCCGCGAGCTCGACCAGTGACTGCCCGGACCGGGTGATCTCCACTCGGCCGTCCGCCAGTACCCGGGTCAGCGTCCCGGAGAGGACCACCGCCTGGACCTGGGCCGGGTGGTAGTGCCAGCCGGTGTTCGCGCCCGGCTCGATAGTGACGGTACGAATCACGGCCATCTGGGAATCTGCTCCTGAACTCGGCGGTCGCTTCAGGCTACTGACCGGTTGGGCCCGCCGAAACAGCGCCAACGGGCTTTGGCTGAAACGTATCCGTGTTCGGATAGTCACTCTTCGAGATAGCTGTACCCAGCCAGGACCGCCACGGCGGAGCCCGCGCTGGCCGCGGCGAGCCAGGCGTGGAAGTCCGCCACCGCCGGCTCCGGGATGCCGACCTCGATCAGCACGCCCGACGCCTCGTACCGCAGCTCGCGCACAGCGTGGCCGGCCGCCCGCAGGTCGTTCTCCAGCCGCCCGGCCCGGGTGTGGTCCACCTCGACGACCAGGACAGCCACCGGGCGCCGCTCGACCGTCCCGATCGCGTCGACCGCCTCGGACACCGCGCCGCCGTACGCCCGGACCAGCCCGCCGGCGCCCAGCAGCACCCCGCCGAAGTAGCGGGTGACCACGGCGACGGTGTCGGTGAGCCCGCGCCGGCGCAGCACCTCCAGCATCGGCACACCCGCGGTGCCGCCGGGCTCGCCGTCGTCGTTGGAGCGCTCGCGGCGCTGGTCCTCACCGACGACGAAGGCGGTGCAGTTGTGCCGGGCGTCCCAGTACTGCTTGCGGATCGCGGCGATGAACGCCTGCGCCTGCTCCTCGTCGCCGACCCGGGCGAGATGGCAGATGAAGCGGGAGCGCTTCACCTCGATCTCGTGGCTGCCGTCCGTCCGGATGGTCAGGTACGGCTTCGGGGCTGGCTGCGACATGGGGTGAGCGGCTCTCCAGGGTGAACATGCCGGCAGAACGGGCGTTCCGCCAGCCTATCCACCCGGGGCGGTCGGTCCTACCGGCCGGAGAGGGCGTCCAGCTGCTTGCGGTCGAGGCCGGTGAGCGCGGTGACCTCGGCCAGGTCGACCGCACCGCAGTCCAGGCCGCGCAGCAGGTAGCCGCTGAGCGCCTTGGCGGTGGCCGGCTCGTCCATGACGTCGCCGCCGGCCTTGGCCACATACGCGGCCAGGCGGGCCGCAGCGGTGGCCAGGCCCTCGCGGTAGAAGGCGTAGACCGCCGCAAAACGGGTCGGCAGGTGGGCGGGGTGCATGTCCCAGCCCTGGTAGTAGGCGCGGGCCAGCGAGCGGCGGACCAGGCGGTGGTGCAGGTTCCAGGCCGCGAAGACCTGCTCGGTGGGGCCGGTCGGGATGACGTTGGTCGAACCGTCGGACAGCCGCACGCCGGTACCGGCCGCCGCCACCTGCATGACGGCCTTCGCGTGGTCGGCGACCGGGTGGTCCATGCTCTGGTAGGCCGCGCTCACCCCGCAGGAGGCGCTGTAGTCGAAAGTGCCGTAGTGCAGGCCGGTGGCCCGGCCCTCGGCCGCGTCGATCAGCAGCGCGACGGTGGCCCGGCCGTCGGCACCGAGGATGGCCTGGGTGGTCTCGATCTGGATCTCGAAGCCGATCCGCTTGGCGGGGAGCCCGGCGCGCTGCTCGAAGTCCTCCAGCAGCCGGACCAGCGCGGTGACCTGCTCGGGGTAGGTGACCTTCGGGAGCGTGAGCACCAGGCCGGCGGGCAGCGGGCGGCCACCGGCGAGCAGGGTGGCGAGGAAGAGCTCCAGGGTGCGGATGCCGCGGTCGCGGACCGCCGCCTCCATGCACTTGATCCGGATGCCGATGTACGGCGGTGCGCTGCCGTCGGCCACCGCGGCGGCGATCAGCTGGGCCGCGCGGATCGCCTCGGCGTCCTCCTCGGCGTCGGGGCGCGGGCCGTAGCCGTCCTCGAAGTCGATCCGCAGGTCCTCGATCGGCTCGCGCTGGAGCTTGGCCCGGACCCGGGCGTGCACCTCGGTGATCAGCTCGTCGGCCGGGACGCCGAGCGCCTCGGCCAGCTCGGCCGGGGTGCCCGCGTGCGTGTCGAACGCCTCCAGGGCCTGCCGGCCCCAGCTCTGCACGGTGTCGGCGGCGAAGGCGTCAGCCGGGACGTAGACCGTGTGGACCGGCTGCCGGCTGCCGGAGTCACCCGGGTAGCGGCGGGCCAGCTCGGCATCGACCGGCCCGAGCAGCGCGTCGACGCCCGCCCGCGCGGGGCGGGAGAACGTCAGGCCCTCCGGAGCCGCCGCGGCAGCGCCACCGTCCACCTCGACCTGCGACATACGGGTCCCTCCACACTGCCGTCATTCAACAATTTGTTGATGTGAAGGTAGCTCCGGGCCCCGCCGTGCGTCAATGGCGGACCAGCCTGCGGACCTGGTGGAAGCACTTGGAGAGGCCCCGCTGCTACTCCCGTCCCATGCCGGCGAAGCGGGCTCGCACCTCCGGCAGCAGCTTGCGGATCTGGTCGGCGCCGACCGGGCTGCCGGGGCGGTGGCCGCTGACGCCGTACTGAGTGGTGAGATAGCGGGCCAGCTCCGCCTCCTCGGGGTCCCGGTTCTGCTCTTCCCGGTAGGAGAGGACCGCCTCGACACAGAGATCGACCGTCAGCTCCGGCCCCTGGACCAGCTGTTCGTCCTCCGGCTCGGCCGGCGCCGGAACCCGCTCCTCGAAGACACTGCGCTCGTCCTGCGCCGCGGCCTGAACCGGGACTTCAAGCGTCTCCTGCGGCTGCTCCTCGGCCCGCTGGGCCTCGCGCAGCCGAGCGCCGAGCCCGGTGCCGACCTGCCCGTTCCCGTTGACCTGCGCGCGCTGCTCGGGCCGAGCCTGCGCCGGACCGGGCTGAGCGGCCTGGGACTGAGCCGGCTGCGGCTGGACCGGGTGCGGGCGGGGCACCCGCGGTGGCTTGAACCACGGGGACATCTGGCCGGGCGGCCGCCCCGTGCCCGCCACCGGCATCGGCCGGGGACCGGCATGCTGAACGCGAGCGGGCTGAACGCGAGCCGACTGCGGCTCACGGACCGGCGACGGCTGCGGAGTCACACTCGCCGCCGGCTCCCCTTCTCCCGCGCCGCCCTGCGCGTCCCGCCAGCGGGCCGCGGCCAGCTTCGCCAGCGTCGGGACCGCCACCGCCGGCGACACTGCGGGCACCGAACCGGCTGCCGACACCTCCGCCGGAGCCGGCCCGTCGATCCGGTCCAGCACCGTCAGATCGAGCGGCACCCCGTACTTGGCCAGCTTGAGCGGCAGCAGTGCCTGGATCGGCGCCGAGCGCCGCCAGCCGCGCCCGTACCGGAAGCGCAGCTGGGCGCGGTACACCAGGCGGTTCTGCTCAAGCCGGACCACCTCGTCATAAGAACGCAGCTCCCAGAGCTTCATCCGGCGCCAGAGCCGGAAGGTCGGCACGGGTGAGAGCAGCCAGCGCATCAACCGGACGGAATCCATGTGCCGGTCGGCCGTGATCGCCGCGATCCGCCCGACCGCATGCCGGGACGCCTCGACCACCACGACGAACAGCACCGGGATCACGGCGTGCATCCCCATGCCCAGCGGATCGCCCCAGGACGCCGCCGCATTGAAGGAGATGGTGGCCACCGTGAGCAGCCAGGCCGTCTGGCGGAGCAACGGGAACGGTATGCGGAGCCAGGTCAGCACCAGGTCAAGAGCGAGCAGCACGACGATGCCCGCGTCGACACCGATCGGGAACGCGTACGAGAAGGTCCCGAAACCCTTGTGCAGCGCCAGCTCCCGCACCGCCGAGTACGAGCCCGCAAAGCCGATCCCGGAGATCAGGCAGGCGCCGGCCGCCACCAGGCCAAGCAGTGCCCGGTGGGTGCGGGTAAGGGATGGACGTGCCATTCGTTGATCAACCCCTGCATCTCGGCTGCTGGCGGGCCCTGCCGTGGACTGACTGCGCCGCCGCGGGGATCCTACTCGGACATGCGTTCACCCCTCGGGGCAGGCCAGTAGCTGACAAACCCCCGGGCCGCGTCGACAACGCCAGGACAACTCGGCACCGCTCTCTGGAAACGCTCCGGAAAACGCCCGTAAACGCAGATAACCCCCGTCCGACGAATCGGATGGGGGTTATCTGGTATTCAAAGATTGTTCGGCGGCGTCCTACTCTCCCACAGGGTCCCCCCTGCAGTACCATCGGCGCTGTGAGGCTTAGCTTCCGGGTTCGGAATGTAACCGGGCGTTTCCCTCACGCTATGACCACCGAAACACTATGAAACTGTCAACCGCACCACACCCCCGACCAAGTGGGGATATGGGGTCGTTGTTTCAGAACAACACAGTGGACGCGAGCAACTGAGGACAAGCCCTCGGCCTATTAGTACCGGTCAGCTCCACCCATTACTGGGCTTCCACATCCGGCCTATCAACCCAGTCGTCTACTGGGAGCCTTACCCTCTCAAGGAGGTGGGAATACTCATCTCGAAGCAGGCTTCCCGCTTAGATGCTTTCAGCGGTTATCCCTCCCGAACGTAGCCAACCAGCCATGCCCTTGGCAGGACAACTGGCACACCAGAGGTTCGTCCGTCCCGGTCCTCTCGTACTAGGGACAGCCCTTCTCAATATTCCTACGCGCACAGCGGATAGGGACCGAACTGTCTCACGACGTTCTAAACCCAGCTCGCGTACCGCTTTAATGGGCGAACAGCCCAACCCTTGGGACCTACTCCAGCCCCAGGATGCGACGAGCCGACATCGAGGTGCCAAACCATCCCGTCGATATGGACTCTTGGGGAAGATCAGCCTGTTATCCCCGGGGTACCTTTTATCCGTTGAGCGACGGCGCTTCCACAAGCCACCGCCGGATCACTAGTCCCTGCTTTCGCACCTGCTCGACCCGTCGGTCTCACAGTCAAGCTCCCTTGTGCACTTACACTCAACACCTGATTGCCAACCAGGCTGAGGGAACCTTTGGGCGCCTCCGTTACTCTTTAGGAGGCAACCGCCCCAGTTAAACTACCCACCAGACACTGTCCCTGATCCGGATCACGGACCCAGGTTAGACATCCAGCACGACCAGAGTGGTATTTCAACGTCGACTCCACGACAACTGGCGTTGCCGCTTCAAAGTCTCCCACCTATCCTACACAAGCCGAACCGAACACCAATATCAAGCTATAGTAAAGGTCCCGGGGTCTTTCCGTCCTGCTGCGCGAAACGAGCATCTTTACTCGTAATGCAATTTCACCGGGCCTATGGTTGAGACAGTCGAGAAGTCGTTACGCCATTCGTGCAGGTCGGAACTTACCCGACAAGGAATTTCGCTACCTTAGGATGGTTATAGTTACCACCGCCGTTTACTGGCGCTTAAGTTCTCAGCTTCGCCTAGTCGAAACTAGACTAACCGGTCCCCTTAACGTTCCAGCACCGGGCAGGCGTCAGTCCGTATACATCGCCTTACGGCTTCGCACGGACCTGTGTTTTTAGTAAACAGTCGCTTCTCGCTGGTCTCTGCGGCCACCCCCAGCTCAGAGTGCAAGACTCATCACCAGGAATGGCCCCCCTTCTCCCGAAGTTACGGGGGCATTTTGCCGAGTTCCTTAACCATAGTTCACCCGAACGCCTCGGTATTCTCTACCTGACCACCTGAGTCGGTTTGGGGTACGGGCCGCCATGAAACTCGCTAGAGGCTTTTCTCGACAGCATAGGATCATCCACTTCACCACAATCGGCTCGGCATCAGGTCTCAGCCTTAATGAGTGACGGATTTGCCTATCACTCGGCCTACACCCTTACCCCGGGACAACCACCGCCCGGGCTGGACTACCTTCCTGCGTCACCCCATCGCTCACCTACTACAGACTTGGGTCACCGGCTCCACCACGTCCCTTTGTCCGAAGACTCCAGGCCGGCTTCGCGGGCTTAGCATCATCTGGTTCGACGTTGGCGCTTCAAAGCGGGTACGGGAATATCAACCCGTTGTCCATCGACTACGCCTGTCGGCCTCGCCTTAGGTCCCGACTTACCCTGGGCAGATCAGCTTGACCCAGGAACCCTTGGTCAATCGGCGCAAGAGTTTCCCACTCTTGTATCGCTACTCATGCCTGCATTCTCACTCGTGAACCGTCCACAACTGGATTCCTCCGCTGCTTCACCCGGCACACGACGCTCCCCTACCCATCACAGCCCCCGTTGGGGGTATTGCTGCAATGACACGACTTCGGTGGTGTGCTTGAGCCCCGCTACATTGTCGGCGCGGAATCACTTGACCAGTGAGCTATTACGCACTCTTTCAAGGATGGCTGCTTCTAAGCCAACCTCCTGGTTGTCTGTGCGACTCCACATCCTTTCCCACTTAGCACACGCTTAGGGACCTTAGTCGGTGTTCTGGGCTGTTTCCCTCTCGACCATGGAGCTTATCCCCCACAGTCTCACTGCCACGCTCTCACTTACCGGCATTCGGAGTTTGGCTAAGGTCAGTAACCCGGTGAGGCCCATCGCCTATCCAGTGCTCTACCTCCGGCAAGAAACACGTGACGCTGCACCTAAATGCATTTCGGGGAGAACCAGCTATCACGGAGTTTGATTGGCCTTTCACCCCTAACCACAGGTCATCCCCCAGGTTTTCAACCCTGGTGGGTTCGGTCCTCCACGAAGTCTTACCTCCGCTTCAACCTGCCCATGGCTAGATCACTCCGCTTCGGGTCTTGGGCGTGCAACTCAAACGCCCTATTCGGACTCGCTTTCGCTACGGCTACCCCACACGGGTTAACCTCGCTACACACCGCAAACTCGCAGGCTCATTCTTCAAAAGGCACGCAGTCACGAGACACACAGCAAGCTGGTGTCCGACGCTCCCACGGCTTGTAGGCACACGGTTTCAGGTACTATTTCACTCCGCTCCCGCGGTACTTTTCACCATTCCCTCACGGTACTATCCGCTATCGGTCACTAGGGAATATTTAGGCTTAGCGGGTGGTCCCGCCAGATTCACACGGAATTTCTCGGGCTCCGTGCTACTTGGGAGAAGCTCAAGTGAGCCGCACAGATTTCGTCTACGGGGGTCTTACCCTCTACGCCGGACCTTTCGCATGTCCTTCGACTATCCATACGGTTTCTGACTCACCCAGCCGCCGGCAGACGACTGAAGAACTTTCCCACGACCCCGCATTGGCAACCCCTGCCGGGTATCACACCAATACGGTTTAGCCTCATCCGGTTTCGCTCGCCACTACTCCCGGAATCACGGTTGTTTTCTCTTCCTGAGGGTACTGAGATGTTTCACTTCCCCTCGTTCCCTCCACATACCCTATATATTCAGGTACGGGTGACAGCCCATGACGACTGCCGGGTTTCCCCATTCGGAAACCCCCGGATCAAAGCCTGGTTGACGGCTCCCCGGGGACTATCGTGGCCTCCCACGTCCTTCATCGGTTCCTAGTGCCAAGGCATCCACCGTGCGCCCTTAAAAACTTGGCCACAGATGCTCGCGTCCACTGTGCAGTTCTCAAACAACGACCAGACACCCACCTACACCACCCGACACAAGCCGAGGATGTCCGTGGGACCGGCACTGAAGCAACGACCATGACGGCCGTTCCCTCAGGACCCAACAACGTGCCCGACACACCCGACCCGCCGATACGTTCCACGCACCGAAGTGCAGTACTGGTATCAACCAACCGTGTGTGCCGAATAGTCAACGTTCCACCCATGAGCTGACCGTGCGAGACAGGTGCTCACAATCGGCCGTGTGCTCCTTAGAAAGGAGGTGATCCAGCCGCACCTTCCGGTACGGCTACCTTGTTACGACTTCGTCCCAATCGCTGGTCCCACCTTCGACGGCTCCTCCCCTTACGGGTTAGGCCACCGGCTTCGGGTGTTACCGACTTTCGTGACGTGACGGGCGGTGTGTACAAGGCCCGGGAACGTATTCACCGCAGCATGCTGATCTGCGATTACTAGCAACTCCAACTTCATGGGGTCGAGTTGCAGACCCCAATCCGAACTGAGGCCGGCTTTTTGGGATTCGCTCCGCCTCGCGGCATCGCAGCCCTTTGTACCGACCATTGTAGCACGTGTGCAGCCCAAGACATAAGGGGCATGATGATTTGACGTCGTCCCCACCTTCCTCCGAGTTGACCCCGGCAGTCTCCTGTGAGTCCCCATCACCCCGAAAGGCATGCTGGCAACACAGAACAAGGGTTGCGCTCGTTGCGGGACTTAACCCAACATCTCACGACACGAGCTGACGACAACCATGCACCACCTGTATACCGACCACAAGGGGGCGACCATCTCTGGCCGTTTCCGGCATATGTCAAGCCTTGGTAAGGTTCTTCGCGTTGCGTCGAATTAAGCCACATGCTCCGCTGCTTGTGCGGGCCCCCGTCAATTCCTTTGAGTTTTAGCCTTGCGGCCGTACTCCCCAGGCGGGGAACTTAATGCGTTAGCTGCGGCACCGACGACGTGGAATGTCGCCAACACCTAGTTCCCACCGTTTACGGCGTGGACTACCAGGGTATCTAATCCTGTTCGCTCCCCACGCTTTCGCTCCTCAGCGTCAGTAATGGCCCAGAGATCCGCCTTCGCCACCGGTGTTCCTCCTGATATCTGCGCATTTCACCGCTACACCAGGAATTCCGATCTCCCCTACCACACTCTAGCCTGCCCGTATCGAATGCAGACCCGGGGTTAAGCCCCGGGCTTTCACATCCGACGCGACAAGCCGCCTACGAGCTCTTTACGCCCAATAATTCCGGACAACGCTCGCACCCTACGTATTACCGCGGCTGCTGGCACGTAGTTAGCCGGTGCTTCTTCTGCAGGTACCGTCACTTGCGCTTCTTCCCTGCTGAAAGAGGTTTACGACCCGAAGGCCTTCATCCCTCACGCGGCGTCGCTGCATCAGGCTTTCGCCCATTGTGCAATATTCCCCACTGCTGCCTCCCGTAGGAGTCTGGGCCGTGTCTCAGTCCCAGTGTGGCCGGTCGCCCTCTCAGGCCGGCTACCCGTCGTCGCCTTGGTAGGCCATTACCCCACCAACAAGCTGATAGGCCGCGGGATCATCCTGCACCGCCGGAGCTTTCCACCCATCCCCATGCGAGGACAGGTCATATCCGGTATTAGACCTCGTTTCCAAGGCTTGTCCCAGAGTGCAGGGCAGATTTCCCACGTGTTACTCACCCGTTCGCCACTAATCCACCCGAAGGCTTCATCGTTCGACTTGCATGTGTTAAGCACGCCGCCAGCGTTCGTCCTGAGCCAGGATCAAACTCTCCGTGAATGTCTGTCGGTAATCCGACTCACACCCGCGTTGAGCGGCACGACAACCACCGGAATAGGGTGGTCACGTGCACTGCGTCCTCGCTGTGTATTACTTCAAAAGGAATCTCCAACCCCGATCCGAAGATCAAGGCCGGGGATGTCAACATATCTGGCGTTGACTTTTGGCACGCTGTTGAGTTCTCAAGGAACGGACACTTCCTTCAAGCCGCTCTCGCAAGCTCTCCGGGCGCTTCGTTCTGCGCTAAGCTTATCAGATCAGTTTCACTTCGTTTTACCGGAGTTTCGCTTTTCTGCTTTGCCCTTTGGCGCTTCCAAGACACTATCAGATTTCGATGAGCACCTTTTACCGCCGGCCGCATCCGGATATTCCTGCCGACCTGCCCGATTGGGCCGGTCAACGACGCGACCGTGGAACTCTACGTGCCGTCCGGCGCCACAGGCAAATCGGCTCCATGACATGCCTTGGGCCCGGTCCCGCGGGCCTCCTGGAAGGAGGACAGCGGGCACCGGGCCCAAGAACAACGACTCAGCGGACCTCGGTGATCTCCGGGCCGCGCGCGAACGGGCTCAGCGTCGCGTCACCGAATCGCGAGGCCTCGGCCTCGGGGGTGCCCACGCCGCCGTCCGCCACCATCTGGGCGTCCTCCGGCAGCTTGAGCACGATCGGGTCGCGCGGAGCCATCGGAGTCTCGCCCCGGACCACCACGGTCTGCCGGAAGACCTGCTCCAGCACGCTCGCGGACTCCGGCTGGACGGCTGCCTGACCGGAGATGACGCCGCGCAGGAACCAGCGCGGGCCGTCGCAGCCGACGAAGCGCACCAGCTGCACCCCGTGCGTGCCGTCCGGCAGCTGGACCGGGACCTGAGCGCGGAGGTGCCAGCCCAGCGGGCCCTCCTCCTCCTCGACCAGCCCGCCCTGCGAGGTGATGCCGCCGGCGATCTCCTCACGGACCTCGCCCCAGATGCCCTCGGACTTGGGCGCTGCAAAGGCCTGCAGCTGAATGGCGCTGTTACCGAGCACCAGGGTGGCGGCCACGATGGCGTCGCCGGCCACCTCCACCCGGAGCTCCATGCCCTCGACACCCGGAACGAGCAGACCGCCGAGGTCGACTCGGCCTTCCTCGGGGTTCTCCAGCTCGGAGTGGTCCCACGGACCGTCCGGGCGCGGGGCCGGCGGCAGCCCGACGCGGTCGGCCGGGTCCTCCTCCAGCTCCTCGGCGGCGTCGGTCAGCTCGCTCTCGGAGTCGGCGAAACCTTCGACGTCATCGGCCGTCTCGTCGGCGCTGATGGCGTCCTCGGAGAGCGGCTCGACAGCGTCCTCGCTCTTATGGCGACGACGGAACACGGTCACTGTCCTTCCCGGTCCAAGACCGAAGCGAATACCTGCGCGGCCGCCGCATGCTAAACCGCGGCATGGCCACCGGTCGACCCGAACCCGCCTTCGGCTCGTGCAGACCCGGGCAGTTCGGCCACCTCGTGGAAGCGGGCCTTCTCGACCTGCTGGATCACCAGCTGAGCGATACGGTCCCCACGGCGGAAGCTGACCCGCTCACGCGGGTCCAGGTTGACGACGATCACCTTGATCTCACCACGGTACCCGGCATCGACCGTCCCTGGGGCGTTCACGAGCGCAACTCCGCAACGAGCTGCCAGTCCTGAGCGCGGGTGGACGAACGCGGCGTAACCGTCCGGCAACGCGATGGCGACACCGGTCGGGATGACGGTCCGCTCACCCGGTTCGAGGTCCGCGTCGACGGCGGCGCAGAGATCTGCTCCGGCATCCCCCGGCTGGGCGTACGCCGGCAGCGGGAGTTCAGGGTCCAGTCGCCGGATCAGGACGTCGACCGGGGGACGGGCGGTGGTGCTCACGGATTCACCTCGAAGGCTCTGGCTCTCTTGAACAGGTCAGGGTCGTCCAGGGCTGCCTTGATGTCCTCGGACCGACCGTGCGTGGTGAAGTGTTCCAGCTTCACCTGGATGAAGAGTGCCTGCGCCCGGATCGCTATCGGTCCTGAGGGGCCGCCGATCCGGCCCTCGGCCGCACAGTAGAGCTTCCGTCCGTGCACGCCGGTCGCCCAGGCACGGATGTGCAGCAGCGAGTCGACCGGCACCGGCCGGACGAAGTCGGTCTCCAGCCGCCCGGTGACGGAGGCCAGGTGCAGGATCCAGTTGAGTGAGCCGAGCGTCTCGTCCATGGCGCTGACCAGGATCCCGCCGTGAGCGAGGCCGGGGCCGCCCTGGTGGACCGCCTTGACCACGAACTCCGCGGTGACGTCCACTCCTTGGCCCGCCCTGACCTTCAGCTGCAGGCCGCCGCTCTGCTGCGGTCCGCAGCCGAAGCAGTGCATGTAGTGCGAGCCCAGCAGGGTGCCGGGAGCCGGGGCCTCGGCGTGCCGCACCGGCGGCTCGGCGTCGTCCGGCGGGGTGGTCGGTGCGCGGTAGCCGGTCGGCGGGAGCGGCTGCGAGAACGGCTGCGGGGAGTGCTCGGCGGGCGCGGCAGAGCCCTGCGGAGCAGGCGAGGATGCAATGGGTCCGGTCACGGGGCCCGACCCTACCGGCGGGTAGTAAACGGTGCACCGGCCGCCCACTGCGGGTGACCCGGGGGGCTGCGCCGAGCCGTGAATGAAGCGTGCTCACAATGGGGGCATGTACGACGAACGCCTCACCGCGCCCCGCTCCTGGTGGCTGCTGCCGGTCGCCACCGGCCTCTCGTTCGGTCTGATCCTGCTGCGCTTCGGCTCGATGCCCGGGCTGATCGGCCTGGTCGCGGGCATCGTCGCGGGCTCGATGGGGCTCAGCAGCTACGGCTCGGCCCGGATCCGGGTGGTGCAGGGCTCGCTGGTGGCCGGCAAGGCCAGGATCCCGCTCTCCGCCCTGGGCCGCACGCAACCGCTGGACCCGGCGGAGACGGTGGCCTGGCGCTCGGTGAAGGCCGACCCGCGGGCCTTCATGCTGCTGCGCAGCTATGTCCGGACGGCGCTGCGGGTGGAGGTCACCGACCCCGCGGACCCGACGCCGTACCTCTATCTGTCCACCCGGGACCCGGAGGGCCTAGCGGCCGCGATCGGCAAGGCCAAGGACGCGAAGGACGAGAACGCCAAGGCCAAGGACGCGAAGGACGAGAACGCCAAGGCCAAGGCCGCGAAGGATGAGGACGCCGAAGCCCAGGGCTGAGCCGCGGCAGCGGCGGGAAAAGGTGAAGGGACGGTTCCGCGTAGCGGGACCGTCCCTTTCCTCTGTCTGCGCCCGTATGTGCGACCGGCGTCAGCGGCGGCCGCGAGATCAGCCTCCGGGCCGGTTGCCCGGCCCGGACGGGGCGGTGTGCCGAGCCGGTGGCTGTGCCCTGCACAGTGGCCACCGGGCCCGGACCGTGGCTGCCCGATGCTCAGGCTCCGCAGTCCCGGCAGATCGGGTTGCCGTTCTTCTCGCTGTACAGCTGGCTGCGGTGGTGCACCAGGAAGCAGCTCATGCAGGTGAACTCGTCGGCCTGGCGCGGCAGCACCCTGACGGACAGTTCCTCGTTGGACAGATCAGCGCCGGGCAGTTCGAGGCCCTCCGCCGCATCGAACTCGTCGACGTCGACCGAGCTGGTCGACTTCTCGTTCCGACGCGCCTTCAGTTCCTCGATGCTGTCCTCGTTGAGGTCGTCATCGGTCTTGCGCGGGGTGTCGTAGTCCGTTGCCATGTTCGCTCTCCCCCTCTGGGTGTGTGCGGTATCTCCAGCGCACGTAACGCATGAGGGGCCGGTGTTGTGCCCGACCCGAGGCCGAGATTGTGCCTTACTTCAAGCCCTGTTACTCAATCGACACTCAGCAGCGGGCTCGACCGGGTGATCGAACCGCCCTTCGAGGGGCTTGCGCAGTGTTGCCGCCGAGGCTCGGCAGCCCGTCCGCTTCGAATACGGAAGGTGATGGTACGCCTCACCGGGCCCGTTCGCCAGAGTTTCTCGGCGCAGGTGGGGGCCCGGTTGGCGATCAGCCCGAGCGGAGCGCGCGCCACCGGATACGACTACGCTCCGCAATGATCAGCGCGGGGCCGATGATCACTCTGAGAGATCATCCGAAAGGGTAAGGCCGCCGGATGTGACGTTCGTCACCTTGCGGTATTTTTCGGGCGAAACTGCTGCAACCGGCCCCCGACCGAGACCCGTGGAGGCTACTTCTTGGCCGCGTTGGCAGCCCGTCGAGCCAGCAGCGCAGCCTGCCGCTCGTCGAAGCGGGTGGCCTGGGTGTCCAGTCCGTCCAGGAAGAGGCCGAGCTCCTGCTGGGCCTGCAGACCGGCCGGGCCAAGGCCGCCGATCTCCATCACCTTGAGGTGGCGCAGCACCGGCTGCAGCACGTCATCGTGGTGGATCCGCAGGTTGTAGATGCCGCCGATGGCGATCTGGGCGGCCGAGCGCTCGAAACCGGGCATGCCGTGCCCGGGCATCCGGAAGTCCGTGACGACGTCACGGACGGCCTGCATGGCCAGGTCCGGGGCGATCTCCAGGGCGGCCTTGAGCAGGTTGCGGTAGAAGACCATGTGCAGGTTCTCGTCGTTGGCGATCTTCGCCAGCAGCTGCTCGCAGAGCGGGTCGCCGGCGAAGTGGCCGGTGTTGCGGTGCGAGATCCGGGTGGCGAGCTCCTGGAAGGCGACGTAGGCCACCGAGTGCAGCATGCTGTGCGAGTTGTCGGACTGGAAGCCCTCCGCCATGTGCTCCATCCGGGCCCGCTCCAGGGCCACCGGGTCCACCGCGCGGGTCGCCAGCAGGTAGTCCCGCAGTGCGATGCCGTGCCGGCCCTCCTCGGCCGTCCAGCGGTGCACCCAGGTCCCCCAGGCGCCCTCACGGCCGAACATGGTGGCGATCTCGTGGTGGTAGCTGGGGAGGTTGTCCTCGGTCAGCAGGTTGACCACCAGGGCGATCCGGCCGAGCGGGGTGACCTTGGACTGCTCGAGCGACCAGGCCTCGCCGCCGAGTACCCCGTCGAAGTCCCGCCCCTGGCTCCACGGGATGTACTCGTGGGGCATCCATTCCTTCGCTATGGCGAGGTGGCGGTTGAGCTCGGTCTCGACCACCTCTTCGAGGGCGAGGATCAGCCGGGCATCGGTCCAGGCGGTCGAACCGGTGCGCTGGGCGGGTGCGATGGTCACGACGGTGGCTCCTGAGGGGACGGGACACTTACGGATGCGTAGGTTACGCCACCGTAAGTTGTTCGGACCGCCGATGGCAAGTGCCCTGGCCAGCCCCTTCGTACTTTCGAACGGCTCACCCGGGCCGGACCGGACCGGCCGCGGATACGGCAAAGCCGGGCAGCGGGCCCCAGAGGGCCGCTGCCCGGCTTTCGGTCGCTCTCAGACGCCCGGGATCCGTACCCGCATGGTCAGCCCGCCACCCGGGCGGGTGGCCGCCTCGATGGCGCCGCCGTGCGCCCGGACCACCGAGCGGACGATCGACAGGCCCAGGCCCACGCCCTTGTCGCTGCGGGTCCGGTCGGCCCCCTTGACCCGGCGGAACGGTTCGAAGATGTGCTCCAGCTCGTAGCCGGGGACCACCGGGCCGGTGTTGCTGACCACCAGCTCGCCCAGGCCGCCCGGGCCCACCCTGGTGGTGATCTCCACCCAGCCGTCGGCCAGGTTGTAGCGCACCGCGTTCTGCAGCAGGTTCAGCGCGATCCGCTCCAGCAGCACGCCGTTGCCCAGCACCGGGGCCGGCGTGAGCGAGGTGCGGATCTCCACCTCGCGCTTGGCCGCCTCCGGCCGGAGCTGCTCGATCGCGCGGACGGCGACCTCGGACAGTTCGACCGGTCTGCGGTCGGTCAGCTCGTTGTCGCTGCGGGCCAGCAGCAGCAGGCCCTCCACCAGCTGCTCGCTGCGCTCGTTGGTGGCCAGCAGGGTCTTGCCCAGCTGCTGCAGGTCGGCGGAGGTGTTCGGGTCCGAGAGTTGCACCTCCAGCAGCGTCCGGTTGATCGCCAGTGGGGTGCGCAGCTCGTGCGAGGCGTTGGCCACGAAGCGGCGTTGGGAGTCGAAGGAGCGGTCCAGCCGATCGAGCATCCCGTCGAAGGTGTCGGCGAGCTCCTTGAGCTCGTCGTCCGGGCCGTCCAGCTCGATCCGCCGGTGCAGGTCGGAGCTGGCCACCTCGCGCGCGGTGCGGGTGATCCGCCCCAGCGGGCGCAGCACCCGGCCGGCCATCGCGTAGCCCGCGACGAAGGCGATCACAGCCAGCACCACCAGCATCGTGAGCGACTTGCGCAGCAGGGTGTCGAGCGCGGTGTGGGCCTGCGCGATCTGGCTGCTGTCGATGTAGGCATTGAGCTGGGGACCGGTGAGCAGCTGCCCGTCGGGGGTGCGCACCACCACGTCAGGGCTGAGGGTGATCTTGGGGAGCTGGACCTGCTCGAACGCCTGCCGGACGAAGAAGTACATCAGCAGCAGCAGCAGGACCCCGGCCATCAGGAACATCCCGCCGTAGAGCAGCGTGAGCCGGATCCTGATCGTCGGACGGAACGGAAGCCAGCTCAGCCCGTCGCCCGGCCGGTACTGCTCGCGCTGCGGCTGGCCGGCCGGCTGCGGCGGGTGGTCGGGCCGCGGCGGCACCGTGCGGGAGCCGCCATTGGGCCCGCCGATCGAGGACGGGGTGGTCATGGGTGTCGTCCCCTTGCGTGGAGAGAGAGGTTGGGAGGTCAGATCCGGTAGCCGGAGCCCGGGACGGTGACGATGACAGCCGGGTCGCCGAGCTTGCGGCGCAGGGTCATCACGGTCACCCGCACCACGTTGGTGAACGGATCGGTGTGCTCGTCCCAGGCCTTTTCCAGCAGCTGCTCGGCGGAGACCACGGCCCCGCCGGCCCGCATCAGGACCTCCAGGACGGCGAACTCCTTGGGCGCGAGCTGGACGGGCCTGCCGTCGCGCAGGACCTCGCGGCGGCCGGGATCGAGCGAGATGCCGGCGCGTTCCAGGATCGGGGGCAGCGGAGTGGTCGAGCGGCGGCCCAACGCGCGGACCCGGGCGACGAGTTCGCTGAAGGCGAACGGCTTCGGCAGATAGTCGTCCGCGCCGATCTCCAGCCCCTCCACCCGGTCGCTGATGTCACCGGAGGCGGTCAGCATGATCACCCGGGTGGCCAGCCCCTGCTCCACCACGCTGCGGCAGACGTCGTCGCCGTGCACCAGCGGCAGGTCGCGGTCGAGCACCACGACGTCGTAGTCGTTGACCGCGATGCGCTGCAGCGCGGCCTCGCCGTCGTACACCACGTCGACCGCCATGGCCTCACGGCGCAGGCCGGTGGCGACGGCTTCGGCGAGCAACTGCTCGTCCTCGACGACAAGTACCCGCACAGCGGTTTCCCTTCTCTGGTGCGCGGGCGGGCGGGGACCCGGAGGTCCCGCTGCTCGGGCCTGCGACTCCGACGGTGCCTCCATCCTGCCTGGTACCGGGGTAAAGCACCGGTAAGGCGGCTGCGGGCGGTCCGGGCACCAGGGGGCGGATTGTGACAAAGGCAACTTTCCCGTCTTCGGGAGGTTTCCCGGCACGCTGGCTGGGGAGGACGATTGCACACCCGCGATCACGCCGTACGTCGATCGCACCCACCCGCCGCGCGTTTCATCCGCACCGGTCGGGGGATCGCACGTTCACGGAGCGGCCAGCGGCCGCAGCAGCGTCGGCACCGGAGCCACAACCGGTCGGGCGCGACCGATGGAACACCGCACCTCCCCGCCGGAGAACGCTCGACCGCGCACGTCCGACACAGCAAGGGGGCCTGCCGCATGGACGCCTTCACCGCCGGAATTCTGCAGCGTATTCAGAACGCCGAGCAGGATCTGCACCGCGCTCTTGAGTCGGGGGACGAGTTCCTCGCCGAAGTTGAGCAGTCCGAGATCGACGACCTGCGCCGTCTCGCCGCCGACCACGGCGTCGACCTGGTGCTCGCTCTGCCCCGCAGCGCCTGACCCGACACCCCGGACCTGGTCCCACAGCCTCCGGGTCCCGATCCGCTCCCCCCGCCCGGGCCGTCCCGACCGGCCCCTGACATCTTCCTAGCCCCGGCGCAGCCACTGCGCCGGGGCTAGGCCCGTTCCTCAGGTCAGCTGAGGCCGTCGTGCCAGGCGCCGAGCGCCTCGAGCCGCTCCTGCAGCGGCTCGAAGACGCCGGGCGGCGCCGCGACGGTGAGTTCGCCGGAGGGCGCCGCACCCGGGCGCCCGCCGGTCAGCGCGCCCGCCTCGCGGGCGATCAGCGCACCGGCGGCGTGGTCCCACGGGGCCAGGCCGCGCTCGTAGTAGCCGTCCAGGCGGCCGGCGGCGACGTCGCAGAGGTCGACCGCGGCCGCGCCGCCGCGCCGGATGTCCCGCAGCTCGGACATCAACTGCCGCAGTACGTCGGCCTGGTGCACGCGGGCCGACTGCACGTAGTTGAAGCCGGTGCCGATCAGCGCCTGGCCCCACGGCGCCGGCGGGCGGCAGTTGATCGGGCGGTCGTCCAGCAGTGCGCCGCGGCCCAGCACGGCCTGGAAGGTCTCGCCCCGGGCCGGCGCCGCGACCACCCCGACCACCACCTGGCCGTCCAGCTCGGCGGCCACGCTGACCGCCCACCCGGGCAGGCCGTAGAGGTAGTTGACCGTTCCATCAAGCGGGTCGACCACCCAGCGCACCCCGCTGCTGCCCGGCCGCTCGGTGCCCTCCTCACCCAGGTAGCCGTCCAGCGGGCGGCGGGCGGCGATCAGCTCCACGATCAGCTTCTCGGAGGCGAGGTCCATCTCGGTGACGACGTCGACCGGGCTGCTCTTGGTGGCGGCCACCCCGAGGTCGGCCGGGCGGCCGTCGCGCAGCAGTTCGCCGGCTTGCCGAGCGGCGTCCAGGGCGACGGCGAGCAGCTCGTCGAGCAGGGCTTGATCGGGCACGGGGGTCCTCCGGGTCTGATGGCGGGCCACTGACGCTTCCTTGACGACTCGTCAGGAGGACTGCGCCGCAGCGGACTTGGGGGCTCGCGGGTTAGGGCAGCAGGTGGCCGCGCAGAGGTCGTGGCTCGGGCCGAGCAGGCCGAGCGCGCAGCGCCGCACCGGCTCGCCGCGCTCGACAGCCGCACGCTCCAGGACGAGCTCGCGCACCGCCGCGGTGAACCGCGGGTCGGCCCCGACCGTCGCGGCACGGGCCACCGGCAGGCCCAGCTCGGCGGCCTTGGCCCGGGCCTCGGTGTCGAGGTCGTACTTGACCTCCATGTGGTCCGAGACGAAGCCGATCGGGATCATCACCGCGGACGCCGCGCCGCCGGCCTGCAGCGCTTCCAGGTGGTCGCAGATGTCGGGCTCCAGCCACGGGATGTGCGGCGCCCCGCTGCGGCTCTGGTAGACCAGCTCCCAGGGCCGGTCGGCGACGCCGGTGGCCTCGGCCACCGCCTCGGCTACCAGCCGGGCGACCTCCAGGTGCTGCGCGACATAGGCGCCGCCGGGCGTACCGCGGGCCGGGTCGTCCGGGGCGCCGGAGCTCTCGGCCATCGAGAGCGGGATGGAGTGGGTGGTGAAGGCCAGCTGCGCGCGGTCGCGCACGGCGGCGGGCAGCTCGGCCAGCGCGGCGAGGGTGGCCTCGACCATCGGGCCGACGAAGCCGGGGTGGTTGTAGAAGTGCCGCAGCTTGTCGACCCGCAGCTCCGGCAGCCCCTCGGCGGCCAGCTGGGCCAGCGCGTCGGCGAGGTTCTCGCGGTACTGGCGGCAACCCGAGTAGCCCGCGTAGGCGCTGGTGGCCAGGACGGCGATCCGGCGGTGGCCGTCGGCCGCGATCTCCCGCAGGGTGTCGACCAGGTAGGGGGCCCAGTTCCGGTTGCCCCAGTAGAGCGGCAGCCGCAGGCCGTGCTCGGCGAAGTCCTTGCGCAGCGCGGCGAGCAGCTCGCGGTTCTGCTCGTTGATCGGACTGACGCCGCCGAACAGGAAGTAGTGCTTGCCGACCTCCGCCAGCCGTTCCTTCGGGATGCCCCGGCCGCGGGTGACGTTCTCCAGGAACGGCACCACGTCCTCGGGCGCCTCCGGGCCGCCGAAGGAGAGCAGCAGCAGGGCGTCGTAGGGGGTGGGGTCGGTGAGGGTCTGCGCGTCGGACATGGCACCGATCCTGCCACTGCGCACACGGCCGGTGCGGGGCGGGCCACGCGGGTCGGCGCAGGGCAACTGGTTTGCCAAGCTTCGTAAGCTATGAAGAGGACCGACATTCCTTACCACCCGGAGCCACTGTGCTGTCCAGCTACCGTCAGATATTCGCTGCGCCGGGCAGTCTGGCCTTCTCCGCCACCGGCTTCGTCTCGCGACTGCCGATCTCGATGACCGGCATCGGCATCGTGACCATGCTGGCCGAACTGCGTGGCTCCTACGGACTGGCGGGCGCGATCTCGGCGACCGTGGCGGTGTCCGCCGCCGCGCTCGGCCCGCAGGTCTCGCGGCTGGCGGACCGGCTCGGGCAGCGCCGGGTCGCGCGACCGGCCACCGTGCTGACGGTGCTGGCGGCGATCGCCATGCTGCTCTGCGCGCATTTCGGCGCACCGGACTGGACGCTCTTCGTCAGCGCCGCCGGGATGGGCTGCATGCCGAGCACCGGCGCGATGGTGCGGGCCCGCTGGGCCCACCTCTACCGCGAGGAGCCCGACCGACTGCACACCGCGTACTCGCTGGAGGCGGTGGTCGACGAGACCTGCTTCATCGTGGGGCCGATCCTGGCGATCGGGCTGGCCACCTCGGTCTTCCCCGAGGCCGGACTGCTGCTGGCGGTGGTCTTCCTGGCCGTCGGGGTGGCGCTCTTCACCGCACAGCGCAGCACCGAACCACCGGTGCACCACGAGGCCCACCAGGCGAGCGGCTCGGCGATCCGCTCCACCGGGCTGCGGGTGCTGGTGCTGACCTTCGTGGCGACCGGTGCGATCTTCGGCTCGGTCGAGGTGGTCACCGTCGCCTTCGCCCAGGAGCAGGGGCACACCTCCCTCTCCAGCCTGGTGCTGGCCGTCTACGCACTCGGCTCGGCCCTGGCCGGACTGGTCTTCGGGACGCTGAAACTGCCCGGCACGCTCGGCCAGCGGTTCCTGGCCGGGGTCTCGGTGATGGCGGTCAGCATGGTGCCGCTGGTCCTGGTCGCCGCCTTCTGTACGGGAGTGGCCGGGCTGGCGGCGCTGGGCGGCGCGCTCTTCGTGGCCGGGCTCTCGATCTCCCCGACCTTGATCTCGGCGATGGGCCTGGTGGAGCGGCTGGTACCGGCCGCGCAGCTGACCGAGGGGATGAGCTGGACGACGACCGGGCTCGCGCTGGGCGTGGCGCTCGGCTCCTCGCTGGCCGGCGTGGTGGTGGACCACGCGGGCGCTCCCACCGCCTACTGGGTCCCGGTGGCCGGGGCGGTCTTCGCCGCGCTCACCGCCCTGGCGGGCGGCCGGTGGCTGCGCACGGGCGCGGACGCGGCGGCCGACCAGGCCGTGCCGGTGGGGTGACGGTCGGTCCAAAGCGCAACGCAGGGGCATTTACCCGCGCCGGGCCGGTGGTTAGGCTCCCTACCCACTGGTAGCACCCGAAGCAGGAGGCCCCCGCATGCCCCCCACCGTGACCCCCGGCCGCTGGAGCAACTGGGCGGGCAACCAGAGTGCCGTTCCCAGCCGGGTGGTCGCTCCCACCTCGACCGACGAGCTGGCGGCGGTCGTCCGGCAGGCCGCCGAGGACGGGCGGACGGTCAAGGCGGTCGGCTCGGGGCACTCCTTCACCGCGATCGCCTCGGCCGGCGACGGCGTACTGGTGCGTCCGCACGGGCTGACCGCCGTGCGCGAACTGGACCGCGCGGCCGGCACCGTCACCGTGGAATCCGGACTGCCGCTGGCCCGGCTCAACCGGCTGCTGGAGGCCGAGGGCCTGTCGCTGACCAACATGGGCGACATCGAGGTGCAGACCGTGGCCGGCGCGACCAGCACCGGCACGCACGGCACCGGCCGCGACTCCGCCTCGCTCGCCGCGCAGCTGCAGGCGGTGGAGATCGTGCTCGCCGACGGCAGTGTCCACCACTGCTCGCCCACCGAGGAGCCCGAGCTGTTCCAGGGAGCCCGGCTGGGCCTGGGCGCGCTCGGCCTGGTCAGCGCGCTCACCTTCGCCGTCGAGCCGGCCTTCCTGCTGACCGCCCACGAGCAGCCGATGGGCTTCGAACAGGTGCTCGGCGACTTCGAGGAGCTGACCGCGGTCAATGAGCACTTCGAGTTCTACTGGTTCCCGCACACCGACCGCTGCAGCACCAAGCGCAACAACCGCAGCCAGGGGCCCGCGGCGCCGCTACCCAGGTTCAAGGCCTGGCTGGACGACGACTTCCTCTCCAACACCGTTTGGGAGGGCGCCTGCCGGGTCGGCCGGGCGCTGCCCGCGAGCATCCCGACGATCGCCGCGCTCGCCAGCCGGGCCTGGTCGGAGCGGACCTACACCGACCTCGCCTACCGGGTGTTCACCAGCCCGCGCCGGGTCCGCTTCACCGAGATGGAGTACGCGGTGCCGCGCGAGGCGGCCACCACCGTGCTGCGCGAACTCAAGGCGCTGGTCGAGCGGTCCCGCTGGCGGATCAGCTTCCCGGTGGAGGTGCGCACGGCGCCGGCCGACGACCTGTGGCTCTCCACCGCGAGCGGCCGGGACAGCGTCTACATAGCTGTCCACCTCTACCGGGGCACCAGCGAGCCGGGCTACTTCACCGCCGTCGAGCAGCTGATGACCGCGCACCAGGGCCGTCCGCACTGGGGCAAGCTGCACACCCGGGACGCCGAGTACCTGGCGGGCGTCTATCCGCACTTCGCCGACTTCACCGCCCTGCGCGACCGGGTCGACCCGGACCGCCGGTTCGCCAACGACTATCTGCGGCGGGTGCTCGGCGGGTAGCTAGCCCGCTTACGGGGACGGCGTACCGGACGGCGCTGCGGCGTCCGGGGGCGGTGCCTGCTGCCCGGTGGCGGAGTGGGTGGGCGAGGACGGCGGCGGGCTCGGGGAGTCGCTCGCGGTCGCCGGCGCGCTCGCGGAGCCGCTGGGCGAGGCGCTGGGCGAGCTGCCGGCCGAGGCCGAGGCACCGGGGGAGGGAGTCGAGGACGGCGAGGCCGGCGCCGAGGCGCTCCCCGAGGAGCGCGGCGAGGCCGGGGTGCTCGGGCTCCGGTCCCCGCCCGACGGCGGCGCGGGGGCCCGGTCCGGCCGGTGGCCGCCGCCGGGGAAGATCGAGGTGCCTGCGCCGTCCTGCCCGGTGGTGATCGCGTGCATGTTCTTGCCCCAGGCGAGCTCGACTCCCACGATCGGCACCATCGCCACCGCGAAGACCAGCCCGGAGAGGGCCGCGTAGGTCTTCCAGGTGCGGCGCCCGCGAGCCTTGAGCACCGGGGAGTCGCTCCACTCGGAACTCGGCCCGCTCGGCCCGGCCTGCGCGGCCTGCCCGGTGGGCAGCCAGGCGGCCGGCAGCGGCGCGGTGTCCCGCAGCGGCACCTGCTGCAGCCCGTTGACGCTCGGCCCGGAGCCCCGCTCGGTGACCTCCCGCAGCTGCTCGCCAGTGCGCCGGAAGACGTGATGGAAGACCGCTCCCCCGGTGGTCGCACCGACGCTGACCACCGCCGCGCCGATGATCGTGCCGTAGACCCCGAGCTCGGAGGCGAGCACCGCGCCGACCACCGCGGCGAGCGCGCTGGCCGCGACCTGGGCGACGCTGAGGTCGATCCGCCGCCCGCCGGGTGCGGCAGCCTCGGCCTCGGCCTGCTCCTCGGCGACCGCCCGCCCGTTCCGCTGCGGCATCAGCGTCCCTCCCGCAATGTCTCGCTAGGCTCGTCCATCAATCCGATAAGTCCACCCATCTTGCACAAAGAAGGACACACAGGTCGAAAATCCACCACTCTGCAGTCGATATATGTGAAGATGATCACCGTCAACTGATCGGCGGTCCGCCATCGGAGTCCCCGAGCTTGAGATTCCCGTGAATCGCGGGAGACTTGAGCGGCGAGCCGCCCCTGCGGATGCCACGAATGGAGTACTGTTCGTGGAGCCTGAGCCCTCGGTCACGCTCTCGACTGCCCGTCAACACGGCAGGACGGACTACTCCAAGGCCCGGCACGCACGGCGGCGCTCGACTCGAACCGTCGCTCCACATCCACGTGCGGGGAACGGCCGGGTGCCAGGGCGCAGCGTCACACGACGCGGCAAACAGGCAACCGTGCCACAGCGGTGTGACCGGGCGGAAGTCCGACACACCGGAGAACTCTGCAAGGTTGTGGCAAGTCGCCAGTGGGCAGGCCACACTCAGTACGGGAGCAGCGACGCAGGTGACGTCGGCAGGCACCACCCGGGAGGTAACCGTGCCCGAACTGCGCGTCGTGGCTGTCAGCAATGACGGCACACGGCTGGTCCTCAAGGCTGCCGACAGCACGGAGTTCACCCTCCCCATCGACGAGCGGCTGCGCGCCGCTGTCCGCGGTGACCGCCCGCGCCTCGGCCAGATCGAGATCGAGGTGGAGAGCCACCTCCGCCCCCGCGACATCCAGGCGCGGATACGAGCCGGTGCCTCCGCTGAGGAGGTCGCCCAGGCCGCGGGGATCTCGGTGGACCGAGTCCGCCGCTTCGAGGGTCCGGTGCTCGCCGAGCGCGCCTTCATGGCCGAGCGCGCCCGCAAGACCCCGATCCGCCGGCACGGCGAGAGCACCGGTCCCCAGCTGGGCGAGGCCGTGGCCGAGCGGCTGGTGCTGCGCGGTGCCGAGAAGGACAGCGAGCGCTGGGACTCCTGGCGGCGCGACGACGGCACCTGGGAGGTCGTCCTCGGCTACCGCTCGGACGGCGAGGGCCGTTCGGCGAGCTGGACGTACGACCCGCCCCGGCGGCTGGTCCAGCCGATCGACGACGAGGCCCGCGCGCTGATCGGCGAGCACGTCGAGCGCGAGGAGGACTCGGTCTTCCCGTTCATCCCGCGGATCGCCCGGCTGCCCCAGGACCGCCCGATGCGCCCGATGATCGAGCGCCCTTCGGCGGACCGGATCATGTCCCCGCCGCCCGAGCGGATCTCGGCCCGCGAGGCGGCGGCCACCGCCGCCACCGCCGAGGCCCGGGAGTCGCTGACCAGCCTGCTGGACGTGGTTCCGGCCTTCCGCGACCACCTCGCGGTCGGACCGGCGGTGATCGAGCCCACGCCCGTCGAGGAGAGCCCGGTGGTCGAGGAGCCGGCCGCCGCGGCGCCGGCCATCGGCGCGGGTTCGGCGTACGCGGACATCCTGATGCCCCGGGCGGTCGCACCGCACCGGGAGCGGCTGGTCGGCACCACCGACCGGCAGGCCGAGGCGGACGGTGTGCGCCCCGGTCGTCGGGCGACCGTCCCCAGCTGGGACGAGATCGTCTTCGGCAGCCGCCGCAAGAAGCAGGAGTAGGAAGAGAAGTGCACGAAGGGGAGGGGCCCACTGGGTCCCTCCCCTTCGCTGTTCAGCCCCGCTCGGCGCCGGTGGCGACCGGGCGGGACGGGTCGCGGGACCACTCGCTCCATGAGCCCGGGTAGAGCGAGGCCTGACGGCCGGCCAGCTCCAGCGCGAGCGCCTGGTGGGCGGCCGTCACGCCCGAGCCGCAGTAGACGCCGACCGCCTGCCCCTCCGCGCCCAGCGCGCGGAAGCGCTCGACCAGCTCGGCGACCGGCTTGAAGCGGCCGTCCGGGCCGACATTGTCGAAGGTCGGCGCGCTGACCGCGCCCGGGATGTGCCCGGCCTGCGGGTCGACCGGCTCGGTCTCGCCGCGGTAGCGCTCGCCCGCCCGCGCGTCCAGCAGCAGGCCGCCACGGGCGAGTTCGGCCGCCTGGTCGGCGTCCAGCGTCGGCAGCTGCCCGGGGACCGGCTTGAAGTCGCCCTCCGCCGGGGCCGGCACCTCGGTGGTCTGCGGCTGCCCGGCCGCCTGCCAGGCGGCGAGCCCGCCGTCCAGCACCCGGACGTCGCCGTGGCCGGCCCAGCGCAGCAGCCACCAGGCCCGGGCGGCCGAGGTGGCCGGGCCCGCGTCGTAGACCACCACCGGACGGTCGGCCGAGACGCCCGCCCGGCGCAGCGCGGCGCCCAGCAGCTCGGGGTCGGGCAGCGGGTGGCGCCCGGCCGCGCTCGGCGGGGCGGCCAAGTCCTGGTCCATGTCCAGGTAGTGGGCGCCGGTCAGGTGGCCGGCCGCGTAGTCCGCGGCCCCGGGCGTGCCGCCCAGCTGGTAGCGGATGTCCAGCAGCACCGGCGGCCGCGGCCCGGCCAGCGCCGTCGCCAGCTCCTCGACGGAGATCAACGGAGAAGTCTTGTCCATGGCTGCCATTGTGCTGCCTGCCGCGGTCACCGGTGGGCGGCAACCGCTCTTTGTACGGTCTTTGCCGTGGCGTCAGCGTCGAACTGCGGCGTGTCGCGCACCGGGAGTGGGAGCATCTGGGGCTGGGGCCGGAGCCGCCGGGCCAAGTGCCCCCGAGGAGGCGTGCGATGACTGCGGTGAAGGTCCGGGTGGCTCACGGCACACCCTGCTGGGTGAGCCTGCTGGTCCATGACCTGGACGGTGCCAAGGCCTTCTACGGTCCGCTGCTGGGCTGGAGCTTCACGCCGGGGCCCACCGAGCTGGGCTGCTACGTCCGGGCCAGCCTGGGCGGGGCCAAGGTGGCCGGCATCGGGGTGGCGCCGCCCTCACTCGCGCTGCCCACCGAGTGGACCACCTACTTCGCGGTCGACAGCGCCGACGACGTCTCGCAGCGGGTGCGCGAGTGCGGCGGCACCGTGGCGGTCGGCCCGCTGCAGTCCGAGAACGCCGGGCGACTGGCCATCGCCGCGGATCTCTCCGGCGCCTTCTTCGGCCTCTGGGAGGGCCGCGAGCACCTCGGCTGGGAGGTGGTCGGCGAGCCCGGCGCGCCGGTCTGGAACGAGCTGGTGACCAATGACGAGCCGCTGGCCGCCGCCTTCTACGGCTCGGTGCTGGGCCGCGCGGTGGTCGAGGCGGAGCCGTCCGCGGTGGCCCGCGGCGACGAGGAGGCCACCCTCCAGGTGGACGGCCACCGGGTGGCCGGGATCCGGCAGACCGGCGACCTGCGGGACGGCCCGCCGCGCTGGCGGGTCTACTTCGCGGTCGCGGACGTCGATCTGACCGTGCATCAGGCGCTGCGGCTCGGCGGCAGCCTGCTGGTGGCGCCGTACGACACGCCGTACGGCCGGGTGGCCCGGCTGGCGGACCCGGAGGGCGGCCGGTTCTCGGTGGTGCGGCTTCCCTAGTGCCCCTCGAAGGGGAGCACGTCCGGGGAGAGGGCGGCCGCGCGGGCGGTGGCGGCGGTGAGGCGGCGCCGGTGATGGCGGCGGCAGAGCACCTCGTAGCCGACCTCGTCCTCGCTGACCGCGACGTCCCCGACCACCACCTGCGGGCCCTCGACCACCATCACGCCGCCCACCGTGCGGGCGTTGTGGGTGGCCCGGGCTCCGCACCAGCAGAGCGCCTCGACCTGCAGGATCTCCACCCGGTCGGCCAGCTCGACCAGCCGCTGAGAGCCGGGGAAGAGCCTGGTGCGGAAGTCGGTGGTGATGCCGAAGGTGAAGACATCGATGCCCAACTCGTCGACGACCCGGGCGAGCTGGTCGACCTGCTCGGCGGTGTAGAAGTTGGCCTCGTCGCAGATCAGATAGTCCACCCGGCCGCCCGCCGACAGCAGCTGCACCACGTAGAGGTGGAAATCGAAGCCCTCGGTCACCTCCACCGCCTCGGCCCGCAGGCCGAGCCGGCTGGAGATGGTGGAGGCACCGGCCCGGTCGTGGCGGGCGAAGATGATGCCCTGCCGGCCGCGGGCGGCGTGGTTGTGGTTCATCTGCAGCGCCAGGGTCGACTTGCCGCAGTCCATCGTGCCGGAGAAGAACACCAGGTCAGCCATCGGTGGAGCGTGGACCTTTCGGAAGGTGGGTGATCAGCCGCGGACTTCGAGCAGCGGCACGAACTGCTCGACCGGGGTCATCGATCCGTGCAGCCCGGTCATCGCGGACTCCCCCGGCTCGCTGCGGGAGGCGATCACCGCGATGTCGTCGCGGGCGGCGGCGACCACGTCGCCGATCCGGTGGTAGACCCGGTCGTCGACGGACGGGCCGAACCAGCCGGCCGCTATCGCCTCGTCCCGGCTGGCGACCCACATCCGGTCGCCGAGCACCTCGCTCCAGACCATCCGCACGTCGGCCGCGGCGCCCGGGACGGCGTAGACGTGCCGGGCCCGGGCCTCGCCGCCGAGCAGGGCTACGCCCGCGCTCAGCTCCCAGTCGTCGTCGAAGTCGATCCGGTCCTCGGGCGCGATGTCGATCATGCCGTGGTCGGCGGTGATGTACAGCGCCGAGCGCGGCGGCAGCTGCTCGGCGAGCCGCTGGGCCAGCCGGTCCACCGTGTTGAGCATCATCCGCCACTCGTCGGAGTCCACGCCGTAGCGGTGGCCCATGCCGTCCAGCTCGCTGACGTACGTGTAGACCAGCGCGCGGTCCGCACCGGCCAGCTGACGGGCCGCCAGGTCCATCCGCTCCTCGCCGGTGGTGCGGCCCAGGAAGTGGCCGCCGGAGAGCGCGACCTGGGTGAGCGGGGTCTGCGCGAAGAGCGGGGAGGAGACCTGGCTGGCCCGCACCCCGGCGGCGTGCACCCGCTCGAAGACCGTCGGGTAGGGCTGCCACTCGCGCGGCTCGACCGGCGGCTGCCAGCGCAGCTGGTTCATCAGCTGGTTGCGGCCGGGGATCGCCACCGTGTAGCCGGCCAGACCGTGCAGGCCCGGCGGCAGCCCGGTGCCCACCGAGGCCAGCGAGGTCGCGGTGGTGGAGGGGAAGCCCGCGGTCAGCGGCTGGGCGGTGTTGCCCAGCGACGTGGGCAGCAGCGAGGTCAGGAACGGCGCGTACTCGGGGTGGCGCTTGATCAGCTCCCAGCCCATGCCGTCGACCAGGAAGACGCAGACCCGGTCGGCGGGCTCGATCGGCAGCGTGCTGGTGAATCCGGGCACGCCGAGGCCGGCCGCCACCGACGGCAGCAGGTCGCAGAGCGAGCCGCTGCCGTACGAGGGCGCCGGTGCGTCACCGGGGGCGAGGAGTTCGAAGGCGTCGTGATCCGACGGAATGTAGGACATGGTGTGGGTGCCGGGCCTCAGGAACGGGTGCTGATGGTGGCCTCGGACAGCGCCCGGGCGAAGACCAGGGCCTGGGCGACCGTCTCCGGGCCGTCCCCCGCCTCGCTGACCCGCAGCGACAGGTCGTCCGCGGTGGCCGAGCCGGTGTAGCCGTGGTCGGCCTCGCAGTTCGGGTCCGAGCAGCCGGCCGGCTCCAGGTCGATCCGCTGGACGGCGCCCCAGCCGATGGTCAGCACCACCTCGCGCGGCAGCGTGCCCGGGGTGTAGGTCTCGGGGTTGGCCACCATCCGGCTGAGCACGACCGAACCGATCCGGTCCAGCCGGACGCACTCGGTCGAGGTCGTGGCGTACGGCACCGGGCTGGTCGCGTCGGCGGCCTGCTCGTCGGTGTGGCTGACCACGAACCTGGACGCGGTCAGCACCAGCACGGTGACGTGCCGGCGGACCTCGTTGGCGTCGAAGGTGGTCTCCTGGTGGACCAGGTAAGAGCTGATCGGCTCGGGGCCCACCGCGGACTCCACGGCCTCGGACACCAACGCGGGGTAGTAGCCGCTGCGCTCGATCGCCGAGCGCAGGTCCTGCGTGGTGGTGGTACCGGTCTTCGCCATAACTCCATCCTGGCATGTCCCGCCGACGGAGCGGGCTGGACTGCGCCGTACGTCCCGGGCGGCCGGGTGCGCCGACCGCGGCGCGGGAGGGCGCAACCCAGGAAGGCTACAGGGTGCTCATGCTGCGTGGGCCCAGATCGCTGCGCACGGGCAGCGGAGCGAGCCGCACCCGGGCTCCCAGGATGGTCAGGCCGTGCGGTGCCACCACCACCGGTTCGAGGTCGACCGAGGCCACTTCGGGCAGGTCGTCGACCAGTCGGGACACCCGCAGCAGGAGCTCCTCCAGGGCGTCGGTGTCCACCGGGTCGGCGCCACGCCAGCCGAACAGCAGCGGCGCCGCCCGTACCTCCCTGACCAGCGCGGCGACCTCCAGGTCGGTGGCCGGGACCAGCCGGTGCGCCAGGTCGCCGAGCAGCTCGGCGGGGGCGCCGGCCAGGCCGAAGGAGAGGATCGCGCCGACCGCCGGGTCGACGGTGGCGGCGATCACGGTGTCCACGCCGCGCGGGGCCAGCCGCTGCACCACCAGTTTCGCCTCGGCCGCGCCGCCGAGCAGCGCGTCCAGCTCACGGTGCGCCCGGCGCAGCCCCGGCTCGCCGGTCAGGTCCAGCCGGACGCTGCCCAGGTCGGCGCGGTGGCGCAGGTGGTCGGCGGTGGCCTTGAGCGCGACCGGGTAGCCGAGCGCGGCGGCGGCCTGCACGGCCCGCTTCTCGTCGGGGGCGGGCAGCGTGGGCTGGACGTCGATGCCGTAGTGGGCGAGCAGGGCGGCCGCGTCCTGGTCGGGGAGGGTGACCCGGCCGCCCACGTGGTGCTGCTCGACCAGGTCGCGGGCGGCGGCCTCGTCGATCCGGTCCAGCTCGGGGACCCGCGCGGTCTGCTCGGCGGCCTCGGTGGTGCGCCGCCACGCGCCGTAGCGGACGGCGTGCGCCAGGGCGCGCACCGCGCGTTCGGGCGCCGGGTAGGTCGGCACGACGTGCCCGTCGGTGCGCAGCCGCGCGGGCAGGTCGGTGAGGGTCAGATGGGTCAGCAGCAGCGGCTTGCCGCGCCGCCGGGCACCGGCGGCGGCCGCCAGCAGCGCCTCGCCGATCTCCGGGTCGGTGCCGGGCAGCGGCTGGTCGCCGGCGTCCGGGAGCGCTCCGGAGATCGGCGGGATGGCCACCGCGATCACCGCGTCCACCTCGGGGTCGCCGAGCGCGGTCTCCAGGGCGATCCGGAAGTTCTCGCCGGTGGCGGCGGTGGTCAGGTCCACCGGGATCCGCGGGCGCAGGCCCGCGCTCAGGCAGGCGTCGTGGGTGAGCAGGCCGAGCGAGTCCGAGTTGCCGACCACCGCGACCCGGTCGCCGGCCGGCAGTGGCTGGTGGGCGAGCAGCTCGCCGGTGTCGAAGAGCTCGGTGATGGTCTCCACCCGCACCACGCCGGCCTGCTGGAAGAGCGCGTCGACGGTGGCGTCGCGCAGGCCGGAGGCGGTGGACGGGACGGCGTGGCCTGGCGGCAGGCTGCCGGTGTGCCGGGCCCCCTTGACCACCACGACCGGCTTGACCTGGGCGAGCCGGCGGGCGATCCGGGTGAACTTGCGCGGGTTGCCGAAGGACTCCAGGTAGAGCAGCACCACGTCGGTGGCCGGGTCCTCCTCCCAGTACTGGAGCAGGTCGTTGCCCGAGACGTCGGCCCGGTTGCCGACCGAGGCGAACGAGGAGACGCCCAGGCCCCGGCGGTGCGCGGCCTCCAGCAGCGCGACGCCGATCGCACCGGACTGGCAGAACAGCCCGAACCGGCCGGCCCTGGGCAGCGCCGGGGCGAGCGAGGCGTTCAGCGGGTGCTCGGGGTCAGTGTTGACCAGGCCGAACGCGTTGGGGCCGATCACCCGCATGCCGGCCGCACGGGCCTGGCGGACCAGCGCGCGCTGGCGCTCGCGGCCCTCGGCGCCGGTCTCGGCGTACCCCGCGGTGACCACCACCAGGCCGCGGACCCCGTGCGCGCCGCACTCGCCGACCACCGCCGGGACGGCCGCGGCGGGCACCGCGAGGATCGCCAGGTCGACCGGTCCGGGGATCTCCAGGACCGAGCGGCACAGTGGCACGCCGTCCAGCACGGTGCCGGGCGGCGCCTTGCTGTTGACCGCGTACACCTCCCCCTGGAAGCCGCCGGCCAGCAGGTCGCGCAGCAGCGCCCGGCCGGGCGACCGCTCGGTGCGCGACACGCCGACCACCGCGACCGAGCGGGGCGTCAGCAGCCGCTGGACCGAGCGGGCCTCGGCGCGGTGCTCGCGGGCGCGCATGACCGCCAGCGAGGCGGCGGTGGGTTCGAGGTCGAGCTCCAGATGCAGCACGCCGTCGGTGTAGCTGCGCTGCTGGATGTAGCCGGCGTCGGTGAAGACCTTGGCCATCTTGCGGTTCTCGGGCAGCACCTCGGCGACGAAGCGGCGGATGCCACGCTCCTGGGCGACCGCGCCGATGTGTTCGAGCAGCGCGGAGGCCACCCCGCGGCCCTGGTGGGCGTCCTGGACCAGGAAGGCCACCTCGGCGTCGGTGCCGGACTCGCTGGGGCGGCCGACCTCGTCGATCCGGTCGTAGCGGACGGTGGCGATGAAGCGGTCGCGCACCACGACGGCCAGGCCGACCCGGTTGACGTAGTCGTGGTGGGTGAAGCGCTGGACGTCCCTGGCGGAGAGCCGGGGGTAGGGGGCGAAGAAGCGGAAGTACTTCGACTGGTCGGAGACCAGGGCGTAGAACTCCACCAGCCGGTCGGCGTCGGCCGGAGTGATCGGCCGGATCCGCGCTGTGCCGCCGTCGCGCAGCAGGACGTCCGCCTCCCAGTGCTGGGGGTAGCTGTGCGCGTCGCCCGGCCCGCCGTCCTGCGGGGCGGCCGGGGTCTGGGAATCCTCCACAACCGCCAGGCTATCGGGCGGTGGGCCGGACGGCTCCCCGCAGGCGGGGCCTGCGGGGGTTCCGTCGCGCCCGTGCCAGAATGGTCTAGACAACACAGCTCCAGCAGCACCACCTGAAAGGCACGTCTCATGGCTGAGCGCCGCGTCACCATCGGTTGGCCCGAGGGCCTGCACGCCCGTCCCGCCTCGGTCTTCGTGCGCGCGGTGGGCACCGTCGGCGTGCCCGTCACCATCGCCAAGGCCGGCGGCTCCCCCGTCAACGCCGCCTCGATGCTCGGCCTGCTGGCGCTCGGCGCCGAGGGCGGCGAGGAGGTCGTGCTCGCCGCCGACGCCGAGGGCGCGGACACCGCGCTCGACCGGCTGGCCGCGCTGGTCGCCGGCGGCCTGGACGAGCTGCCCGCCGCCTGAGCCGCCCGCGACAGGCCGAAGGGGTGCCCCGCCAGTGGCGGTGCACCCCTTCCACTTGTCCGGCAAACCGGGTGCAGCCGACCGATCCGACTGGGAAACTCCGAGGGTGACTCCTCCCTCTCGCGAATGAGAGGGCTTCTCACTTGACTCCATGGAATCTTATGACGGCCAAGCCCTGACCGCTACCGAAGTAGGCACGTAGCGTACCACGGCGCTCCGCGCCTCCGAACATCAGGATGCGTTTCCCGCCCGGCCTGACGGCCGGGATTCCCACGCAAGGAGAGAGAGATGGACCGAAGCCTGATCTCCGAGCTCGCGCACGCCCATCACCCCATCGCCGCGCCGCTGAGCGACGAGGCGGTGGCCGCGCTGCTGGCCCGCGCGGTGGTGCGCGGGGACGAGCGGGTGCTGGAACTCGGGTGCGGCGAGGGCGCCTGGCTGCTGCGCGCGCTGGCCGCGCACCCCGCGCTGACCGCCGACGGCGTCGACCACGCGCCGGGCGGGCTGACCAAGGCCCAGCAGGCCGCCGAGCAGCTGGGCGTGGCCCGCCGGCTCGGCCTGCACCACCTCGCCGCGGCCGACTTCATCGCGCCGCACCCGTACGACCTGGTGCTCAGCGTCGGAGCCACGTACGCCTTCGACGGACTGCTGCCCACCCTGGCCTCCGCCCGCCGCCACCTCGCCCCGGGCGGAGCCGTCCTGCTCGGCGAGAGCTACTGGCAGCGCCCGCCCGGCCAGGCCGCGCTGGACGGCTTCGGCGCCACCGCCGACGAGCTCGACGACCTGCCCACGCTGGTCGACCGGATCACCGCCGCCGGCTGGACGATCGTCGACGGACACACCAGCAGCGAGCAGGAGTTGGACGCCTACGAGTGGTCCTGGACCGGCTCGCTGGCCGCCTGGGCACTGGACCACCCCGACCACCCCGACGCCGCCGCGGCCACCGAAGCCGCCCTGGACCACCGCACCCGCTGGCTGCGCGGCTACCGCGGGACGTTCGGCTTCGTCACGCTGCTGCTGCGCCCGACGGCCTGAAACTCAGGACGTACCGCTCTTGCCGTAGCGCTTGGCGAGCTTGGGATCGGACTCCCACCACAGGCCCGCCGGCCCCTGCACGCTCTCCTCCGGCACCACGGCCGGCGCGACCACGCCGGCGCGCAGCCGGAAGACGAAGCCGGGGATGAAGGCCAGCACGCCCAGGATCAGCGGGACGATCGTGACCATCATCGAATAGCCGGTGTTGTACGCCGTGACCGGGCACGGCGCGCCCTCGCCCACCTCGACGGTGATCGTGTTGGAGCGGCCGCCGCCGACCCCGACCCGCACCGAACGCGTGCCGGGCTCGACCGCGAACCGCCCCGACTCCCCCTGCCGGACCTTGCCGACCCTCACCCCGTCGACGAAGACGCCGAGCAACCACGCCTTCCCCAGCGCCGGCGCTTCCGTCCGTATGAAGAGCTCTCCCTGCACGGCCACTCGCAATCCTGGTCAGCCCCGGCCCGCACCGGAGTCCTGCTACTACCAGGACCCACTATCCCTTGACGCAGACGACCTGCTTCAACTTGGCCACCACCTCGACCAGGTCCTGCTGCTGCTCCATGACCTTGTCGATCGACTTGTACGCGCCCGGGATCTCGTCCACCACGCCGCTGTCCTTGCGGCACTCCACGCCCCGGGTCTGCTCCTCCAGGTCCTTGACCGTGAAGCGCTTCTTCGCCGCCGTCCGGCTCATCCTGCGGCCGGCGCCGTGCGAGGCGGAGTTGAACGAGGCCGGGTTGCCGAGGCCACGGACGATGTACGAACCCGTGCCCATCGAGCCCGGGATGATGCCGAGGTCGCCCGAGCCGGCCCGGATCGCGCCCTTGCGGGTGACCAGCAGGTCTACGCCGTCGTAGCGCTCCTCGCTGACGTAGTTGTGGTGGCAGCTGATGACGTCGTCGAACGTGACGGCCGCCTTCGGGAACTCGCCACGCACGGCGTCCTGGAAGAGGGCCATCATCACGGCGCGGTTGTACTTGGCGTACTCCTGCGCCCAGAAGAGGTCCTGCCGGTAGGCGGCCATCTCCGGGGTCTTCGCCAGGAAGACCGCCAAGTCCCGGTCCACCAGGCCCTGGTTGTGCGGCAGGGCGCGGGCGACACCCATGTGGTGCTCGGCCAGCTCCTTGCCGATGTTGCGCGAGCCGGAGTGCAGCATCAACCAGACAGAATCGGTCGTGTCGAGGCAGAATTCGACGAAGTGGTTGCCGGATCCGAGCGTTCCCATCTGCAAAGTGGCGCGTTCGTGACGGAATTTGACCTCCGGCGCGATCAGATCGAACCGCGACCAGAAGTCGTCCCAGCCGCCGACCGCGAGGTCACGCAGCGAGCCCGGGTCGACGGCCTCCCTGTGCAGGCCGCGGCCGACCGGGATCAGCTGCTCGATCCGGGAGCGCAGCCGGCCGAGGTCGTCGGGCAGGTCGCGGGCGGTGAGCGAGGTCTTCACCGCGCTCATTCCGCAGCCGATGTCCACGCCGACCGCCGCCGGGCAGACGGCGTCCTTCATGGCGATGACGGAACCGACGGTCGCGCCCTTGCCCAGGTGGACGTCCGGCATCACGGCCAGGCCGTGCAGCCAGGGCAGCGTGGAGATGTTGCGCAGCTGCTGGAGCGCCGCGCTCTCGACGGTGGACGGGTTGGTCCACATCCGGATCGGGACCCGGACTCCGGGCACTTCGGTGTACGACATGGTGAGACTGACCCCCAAAGGTCGACAATTCCAGAGTAGGACGAGGGTGGTACTGCCACGCGAAGCGTCCGGCGTGGCCCGGGAAGTGTGGGAGGAACGCGCTCGGCCAGAAGGCTCAGGCGGTTCGTCGGCAGGCGGCGGCGGACAGCGGCCTCGGGGAGCGCGGCGCGTTGACGCGCCTGCCTGGTTGCTCGACCCGCATGGTGACCGCCTCCTCTCCACTGCCGCTCTGCTCGCCGCTCGGTGCGACGGGGCTATCAACCCACGGAACGCGGTGCTCCGGCAAGGGAATTACCGAGGCCCGGCGGAAGGATCCGCCGGGCCTCGGTCAGGGTGTGAACGAACGTCAGGAGGTCAGCACCGTGACCTCGCCGATGCCGAGCTCCTTGACCTGGTCGGCGATCACCGAGGCGTCCCCGACCAGCACGGTGACCAGGCGGTCCGGCTGGAACGCGGCGACCACGGCGTCCGTGGCGGCCTGGGTGCCCATCGCGGCCAGCTGCCGGTAGACCTCCGCCTGGAAGTCGTCCGGCAGGTACTGCTCGACCTGGTCGGCCAGCGTGCCCGCCACCGAGCTCGCCGTCTCGTACTTGAGCGGGGCGACCCCGACCAGGTACTGCACGGCCTCCTCGCGCTCGGCGTCGGTCAGGCCCTCGGCGGCGAGGGTGCGCAGGATGGTCCAGGTGTCGGCCAGCGCGGGGGCGGTGGAGGCGGTGTCGACCGAGCCGCTGATGGCCAGCAGCGAGCGGCCCGAGCCGTCGGCACCGGAGCGCAGCGGCTGGGCGAAGGCGCGCACACCGTAGGTGTAGCCCTTCTCCTCGCGCAGCACCCGGTCCAGCCGGGAGGTGAGCGTGCCGCCGAGGCAGTAGGTGCCGAGCACCTGCGCGGCCCAGCTCGGGTCGTGCCGGTCCGGGCCGATCCGGCCGATCAGCAGCTGGGTCTGGACGGCCCCGGGCCGGTCGACGACGACCACCCGGCTGTGGTCGTCGGCGGTGACCGGCGCGGGCTTGCTGGGCTCGGCGCGGTCGCCGGTCCAGGTGCCGAGGGTGGACTCAAGGAGTGCCGGCAGGTCGACGCCGGTGAGGTCGCCGACCACGACCGCGGTGGCGGTGGAGGGGCGGAAGTACGCGTCGTAGAAGGCCTGGACGGCGGCGCGGTCGATCCGCTTGACGGTGTCGGCGCCGCCGGCCCGCGGGCGCGAGAGTCGGTCGGCGGAGTCGAAGAGCTCGGCGTAGAACGCCTTGGCCGCGCGCCGCGCGGGGTTGGCCTGCTCGTGGACGATCTCGTCGAGGCGGTTGGCGACCAGCCGCTCGATCTCGTCCTCGGGCAGCGCGGGGGCGCGCAGCGCTTCGGCGAGCAGGGTCAGGCCGCGCTCCAGGCGGGAGGCCGGGACCTCCAGGACGACCCGGATGCACGGGTGGTCGGCGTGCGCGTCCAGGTTGGCGCCGGCCCGCTCCAACTCACCGGCGAACTCCTCCGCGGTGAGCGTGGCGGTGCCCTCGTTGAGCGCCCGGGCGAGGATCGTCGCGACGCCGTCCAGCCCCTCGGGCTCGGCGGCGAGCGGCGCGTCGATCAGCACCTCGACGGCGACCAGCTGCTGGCCGGGACGGTCGCAGTGCAGCACCGTCAGGCCGTTGGCGAGCGCCGAGCGGCTGGGCGCGGGGAAGGCCCACGGGGACGGCGTGCCGGGCTCCGGCTGCGGGTGGAAGGTCATGGTGGGGACGAAGGCGCTCATGCGGCGTCCTCCTCGGTGGTGTCGGAGTCGGCGGAGTCGGCGACCAGCGGCTCGTAGGCGAGGGTGGCCCGGTTGTCCGGTCGGATGCGGGCCTCGGCGAGCGCCCTGACCTCCTCGGCGGTGACGGCCATGACCCGCTCGAGCGCGCCGTTGAGCAGCTTGGGGTCGCCGAACAGCACGGCGAAGCGGCAGAGCTCGTCGGCACGGCCGCTGACGGTGGTCAGCCGGTCGAGCCACTCGCGCTCGATCTGCGCCTGGGCGCGCTCCAGCTCCTGCGCGGTGGGGCCCTCCGCGGCGAACCGGGCGAGCTCCTCGTCGATGGCGCTCTCGACCTGGGCGATGGTGGCCTCGCCGGAGGTCTTGACGTCGAGCCAGCCGAGCGAGGGGGCGCCGGCCAGCCGCAGCAGGCCGAAGCCGGCCGAGACGGCGGTGCGGTCGCGGCGGACCAGCCGGTTGTAGAGCCGGCTGGACTCGCCCGAGCCGAGCACGGTGAGCGCCAGGTCGGCGGCGTCCGCCTCGCGGGTGCCGTCGTGCGGCAGGCGGTAGACGGACATCAGGGCGCGGGAGGGGACCTCCTCCTCGACCAGCTCGCGGACCTCCCCGCCCATCACCTCGGGCAGCGCGCCGTCGCGCGGCGGCTGCTTGCCGTCGTGGCCGGGGATGGAGCCGAAGTACTTCTCGACCCAGGCGATGGTCTGCTCGGTGTCGATGTCGCCGACCACCGAGAGCACCGCGTTGTTGGGCGCGTAGTACGTACGGAAGAAGGTGCGGGCGTCTTCCAGGGTGGCCGCGTCCAGGTCGGCCATCGAGCCGATCGGGGTGTGGTGGTACGGGTGGCCCTCGGGGAACGAGAGCGCGGTGAGCTTCTCGAAGGCCGTGCCGTACGGGACGTTGTCGTAGCGCTGGCGGCGCTCGTTCTTGACGACGTCGCGCTGGTTCTCCATCGACGCGTCGTCCAGCGCGGCGAGCAGCGAGCCCATCCGGTCGGCCTCCAGCCAGAGCGCGAGCTCCAGTTGGTGGGTCGGCATGGTCTCGAAGTAGTTGGTGCGCTCGAAGCTGGTGGTGCCGTTGAGGGAACCGCCGGCGCCCTGGACCAGCTCGAAGTGGCCGTTGTTGGACACGTTGGCGGAACCCTGGAACATCAGGTGCTCGAAGAGGTGCGCCAGACCCGTACGGCCCTTCACCTCGTGGCGGGAGCCGACGTCGTACCAGAGGCAGACGGCGGCCACCGGAGTGAGGTGGTCCTCTGAGAGCACCACTCGCAGGCCGTTGGCCAGGCGGTGCTCGGTGATGGCGATGCCTTTGGTGGAGGCGGGGGCCGGGTTGGCCATGCTCTCGGGTCCTTCCCGTCAGGATGCGTCGGGGGGCTGACTACGGCCCCCATTGTGGTGCAACGCGTCAGACCCGGAGATGCCTCCGCGCGGGAGGGGCGTTCGCCAGCGGCGGAAGAGGGCCACCGGGCGGCCCTTGGCGGGGAGTGTCAGCGAGAGGGTCCACAATGGGGGGCGCCAGACCCCCGTGACGACATGTGATGCAGCTGAAGACGCAAGGGAGCCCCGCCGCGATGGCCCGCCGAAGTTCGCCGACCCCGCCGCCCGGAGACTTCGAGGAGCGGATCCTCGACGTCGACGTCGTGGACGAGATGCAGAATTCGTACCTGGAGTACGCCTACTCGGTGATCTACTCCCGCGCCCTGCCGGACGCACGGGACGGCCTCAAGCCGGTGCACCGCCGCATCCTGTACCAGGCCAACGAGATGGGCCTGCGCCCGGAGCGCTCGCATGTGAAGTGCGCGCGCGTGGTCGGCGAGGTGATGGGCCGGCTGCACCCGCACGGTGACGCCTCCATCTACGACTCGATCGTCCGGATGGCGCAGCCGTTCTCCATGCGGGTCCCGCTGATCGACGGCCACGGCAACTTCGGCTCGCTCGGCAACGACGACCCGCCGGCCGCGATGCGCTACACCGAGTCGCGGCTGACCTCCGCCTCGATGGCCCTGGTGGAGTCGATCCACGAGGACACCGTCGACTTCGCGCCGAACTACGACGGCAGCGAGCAGGAGCCGGTGGTGCTCCCGGCCGCGTTCCCGAACCTGCTGGTCAACGGCACGACCGGGATCGCGGTCGGCATGGCGACCAATATGCCGCCGCACAACCTCAGCGAGGTGGTGGCCGCCGCCCGGCACCTGATCAAGCACCCGAGCGCCGATCTCGACACCCTGATGCGCTTCATCCCCGGCCCTGACCTGCCCACCGGCGGCCGGATCGTGGGCCTGTCGGGCATCCGGGACGCGTACGAGAAGGGCCGCGGCACCTTCAGGATCCGCGCCACCGCGACGGTGGAGGACGTCACCCCGCGCCGCAAGGGCATCGTGGTGACCGAGCTGCCGTACACGGTCGGCCCGGAGAAGGTGATCGCCAAGATCAAGGACCTGGTCGGCGCCAAGAAGCTGCAGGGCATCGCGGACGTCAAGGACCTCACCGACCGCTCGCACGGCCTGCGGCTGGTGATCGAGGTCAAGAACGGCTTCGTCCCCGAGGCGCTGCTGGAGCAGCTCTACAAGTTGACGCCGCTGGAGGAGACCTTCGGCATCAACAACGTGGCGCTGGTGGACGGCCAGCCGTTGACGCTGGGCCTCAAGGAGCTGCTGGAGGTCTACGTCGACCACCGCTTCGAGGTGGTCCGCCGGCGCAGCGAGTTCCGTCGGCGCAAGCGCCTGGAGCGGCTGCACCTGGTCGAGGGTCTGCTGGTCGCGCTGGTCGACATCGACGAGGTCATCGCGCTGATCCGCTCCAGCGACAACGCGACGCAGGCCAAGGAGCGCCTGATCGAGCGCTTCTCGCTCTCCGAGGTGCAGACCGCCTACATCCTGGACACGCCGCTGCGCCGGCTGACCCGGTTCGACCGGGTCGAGCTGGAGGAGGAGCAGGCCAAGCTCACCGCGGAGATCGCCGAGCTGACCGAGATCCTGGAGTCGGACAGCAAGCTGCGCGGCGTCGTCTCAGGCGAACTGGGTGCGGTGGCCAAGCAGTTCGGCACCGAGCGGCGCACCGTGCTGCTGGAGGCGGGCGCGCTGCCGTCCGCCGCGCTGGCGGTGCCGCTCGAGGTGGCCGACGACCCGTGCCGGGTGCTGCTCTCCTCCACCGGCCTGCTGGCCCGCACGGCGGACGGCGGGCCGATCGACCTGTCGGAGGGCTCGGCGAACCGCGCCAAGCACGATGTGATCGTTTCGGCGGTCCCCGCCACCGCGCGGGCCGACGTCGGCGCGGTGACCTCGGCCGGCCGGGTGCTGCGGCTGCCGGTGATCGACCTGCCGGCGCTGCCTCCGCAGCCCTCGGTCTCGCTGGCCGGCGGGGCGAAGGTGGCCGAGCTGCTGCGGCTGGAGCCGGGCGAGCGGCTGATCGCGCTGACCACGCTGGACGAGTCCTCGCCGGGCCTGGCGCTGGGCACCGCGCAGGGTGTGGTGAAGCGGGTGGTGCCGGAGTGGCCCGCCAACAAGGACGAGTTCGAGGTGATCGCGCTCAAGGACGGCGACGAGGTGGTCGGCGCGGTCGAGCTGCGCACCGGCGAGGAGGACCTGGTCTTCATCACCAGCGACGCCCAGCTGCTGCGCTACCCGGCGGGCCAGGTGCGGCCGCAGGGCCGACCGGCCGGCGGGATGGCCGGCATCAAGCTGACCGACGGTGCCAGGGTGCTCTCGTTCACGGCGGTGGACCCGGCGGCCGACGCGGTGGTGGTCTCGGTCGCGGGCGCCTCGGGGACGCTCACCGGTGAGGCGCAGAGCAGCTGGAAGGTCACCCCGTTCGACCAGTACCCGCGCAAGGGGCGGGCCACCGGCGGGGTGCGCTGCCAGCGCTTCCTGCGCGGCGAGGACGCACTGGCCTTCGCCTGGGCGGGCGCGCTGCCGGCCTGGGCGGCCGCGGCCAACGGTTCGCCGGTCCAGCTGCCCGAGCGCGACCCGCGCCGGGACGGCTCGGGCACCCCGGTGAGCACGCCGATCGCGGCGGTCGCCGGCCCGGCCTGACCCCACCCGTCACTCAGGTCACCCTTCCCTCCCCGGGTAGGGTGACCTGAGTGACCACCTGTACGACCCTGTCGCGCGAACTCGCCGAGCCGCTGGCCGCCACCGCGGCCACCGCCACGACCTGGCTGCTGCTGGAGCAGTCCGGGCCGTGGGGGGCCAAGGCGCTCAGCGAGAGCCACCTGCCGACAGAGCTGGGCCGGGCGCTGGAGGCGGCCTGCGCGGACACGGGCGTACGGCCGGCCCTGATCCGCCGCCCCGGGCGGCACCCCGACGACCGCGGCGAGGCCCGCCACCAGGTGCTGCTGGCCCATACCGCGCCAGGCAACTCCTGGCTCCGCCGAGCCGAACTCACCGACCCCGCCGAGCTGTTGACACTGGACCTGGCCGCCGTGGGCGCGGGCGAGCACGGCGGCTTCGGCGCCGAGCACACCGGCGGGCCGCTGGCACTGGTGTGCACCAACGGCCGCCGCGACCGCTGCTGCGCAATGCTGGGCCGTCCGCTGGCCGCCGAGCTGGCGGCGGCGGGGCACAGCGAGGTCTGGGAGGTCACCCACCTCGGCGGCCACCGCTTCGCACCCACCATGCTGGTGCTGCCGTACGGCTACTCCTACGGGCGGCTGAGCGAGGCGGACGCCAAGGAGGTGCTCGCCGCGACGGCCGCCGGGCAGACCTCGCCGCGGTGGTCGCGGGGGCGCTCGTACTGGGACCGGCCGGCCCAGGCGGCGGAGCACGCGGTGCGGGAGCTGACCGGCGAGCGGGCCATAGAGGCCCTGACGATCACTCAGCGGCCCTCGGGCGACGGGCGGTGGACGTGCGAGGTGACGCACACCGACGGCCGGCGCTGGCGGGTCGAGGTGGCGCAGGAGCTGAGCCGGCCGGCCCGACCGGAGAGCTGCGGCAAGGCTCCGGGCACCCCGAGCCGGATGGACGTCCGCTCCGTCACGGCCCGCTGAGCCCGCTGCACACTGAGCCCACTGCCCGCCGAGCCCACGGTCCGCCGGCCCCCAGCGCTCACCGAGCGTCAGCACCCCGTTCGGCGGACTCCGCAGGGCGGCGCCGCCCGTCGGCTGCTTAGCGTGGCGCCCATGAACATACGCACCCAGACCGTCGCGAACCCGGACACTGCCGAGCAGGTCCGCCGGGCGACGGGGGCCCTTCCGGCCAAGGGGATCCAGACCGACCAGCGGGCGCACGCCAGCCGGGCGACCCGGCTGCGCCGCGGTATCGCCATGGCCACCGCCGTACTGGCGGGCGTCGGAGCGATCAGCTTCGGCGCCGCCGCCGGTACCGCCGCCGCGGAGCCCGCTCCCAGCCACGCGGGCTGGGACGGCTCGGTCTACTGGTTCGTCAACGAGGCCGGAGACTGGCGCTACACCAGCCACGAGGACATCTACCTCGAGCGCACCGGTGGCGATGACGGCGACAGCGGCTACGGCGACAGCGACAGTACCGACAGCGACGACCCGACGCCCGACGCCGCCTCCGACGACGGCATCGAGCAGGGCTGGGACGGCTCGGTCTACTGGTTCAAGAACAGCAGCGGCGAGTGGCGCTACACCAGCCACGAGGACATCTACCTCAACCGGATCGGTGAGGGCTCGGACTCCGCGAGCGACAACTCCTCCTCCGACAGCTCGGACTCCCCCGCCGCCCGTAGCGGCGACACCGAGGCGGCCGTCGAGTTCGCCCTCGCCCAGGTCGGCAAGCCCTTCAAAATGGGCGGCAACGGGCCGAACAGCTACGACTGCTCGGGCCTGGTCCAGCAGGCCTTCCTACGGGCCGGCATCTCGCTGCCGCGGATCGCCGACGAGCAGTACGGCGCCACCACGCCGATCAGCTCCAGCGACCTGCAGCGCGGCGACCTGCTGTACTGGTCCCCCGACGGCAGCCCGGGCGGGATCCAGCACACCGCGATCTACCTCGGCGACAACCAGTACGTCGAGGCGGCGCACCCCGGCACGGTCGTCCGGATCTCGCACCTGAACAGCGGCAACTGGCCGACCCAGACCGGTCGCCCGTAAGCCCCACCCCCGTTCCCGTGAAGCAGTCGTCCCCGGCAGCGCGCGCTGCCGGGGACGACTGGTCTCTTCCAAGCAGGTCAGACCGCGCCCGCGCCGGTCAGCGAGCGGACCTCCAGCTCGGCGAACTTGTCCTCGTCCGCGCGCTCCTCGCCGCTGACGGTGCCCACCCAGCCGAGCAGGAAGCCCAGCGGGATGGAGACCAACCCCGGGTTCTCCAGCGGGAACCAGTGGAAGTCCACGCCGGGGAACATCGCCGTCTTGCTGCCGGAGACCACCGGCGAGAAGACCACCAGCAGCAGCGCCGGCACCAGCCCGCCGTACGTCGCCCAGCAGGCGCCGCGGGTGGTGAAGCGGCGCCAGAAGAGGTTGTAGAGCAGGGTGGGCAGGTTGGCCGAGGCGGCCACCGCGAAGGCCAGACTAACCAGGAAGGCGACGTTCAACCGCTGGGCGAAGAGGCTGAGCACGATCGCGAGACCGCCGATCAGCACGGCCGCCAGCCGGGCCACCACCACCTCCCGGCGGTCCGACACCGGCGGCTTGGCCGGGCTGCGGAAGGCCTGCGCATAGAGGTCGTGAGCGAAGGAGACCGACGAGGCCAGGGTCAGCCCGGCGACCACCGCGAGGATGGTGGCGAAGGCGATGGCGGAGGTGATCGCGAAGAAGAGCGTGCCGCCGGTGCTGCCCTCGCCGCCGCCGAGCTTGAGGGCGAGCAGCGGGACGGCCGTGTTGCCGGCCGAGTTGGCGCCGCGCACCTCCTTCGAGCCGACCAGCGCGGTGGCGCCGAGCCCCAGCACCACGGTCATCAGATAGAAGGCGCCGACCAGCGCGATCGCCCAGATCGTGGAGCGGCGGGCGGCCCGCGCGGTGGGCACGGTGTAGAAGCGCGAGAGGATGTGCGGCAGGCCGGCGGTGCCGAGCACCAGGGCCAGGCCCAGGCTCACGAAGTCGATCCGACTGGTGGTGCTGGCACCGTACTTGAGCCCGGGCTCCAGGTACTTGTCCCCGGCGCCGCTGCCGTGCGCGGCGGCGTGCATCAGCGCGGCGAAGTCGCCGCCGAAGTGCACCAGCACCAGGACGGTGAGCAGCACCGCGCCGATCATCAGCATCAGCGCCTTGACGATCTGGATCCAGGTCGTGGCCCGCATGCCGCCGACCGTGACGTAGATGATCATCAGGGCGCCGACCGCGACGATGGTCCAGGTCTTGGCGGCGGCCCCGGTGCTGCCGAGCAGCAGCGCGACCAGGCTGCCCGCGCCGACCATCTGGGCGATCAGGTAGAGCAGCGTGACCACCACGCTGGAGAGGCCGGCGGCGGCCCGTACCGGGCGCTGGCGCATCCGGGTGGCCAGCACGTCGGCCAGCGTGTAGCGGCCGGTGTTGCGGACCAGTTCGGCCACCCACATCAGCACGACCAGCCAGGCGACCAGGAAGCCGATGCTGTACACCACGCCGTCGTAGCCGTACAGCGCGATGAGTCCGGTGACGCCGAGGAAGGAGGCGGCCGAGAGGTAGTCGCCGGAGAGCGCGATGCCGTTCTGCAGCGGGCCGAAGTCGCGGCCACCGGCGTAGAAGTCCTCGGTGGCCTGGCCGCGGCGGCCGACCCAGAGGGTGATCGCCAGGGTCACCACGACCACCAGGGCGAAGAGCACGATGGCCAGGTCGTGGTGCTGACCGGTGCTGGACGGTGCCAGCTGGCGGACGGGCACGGGCACGACGGGAGGCACGGGGACCTCGGTGAGTTTCATCGGAGCTGGTCCTGGGTTTCCCAGCGCAGGCCGAGGGCTGCTCGGTCGCGCTTGGTGCGGGCATTGCGGGAATAGAGCCAGGTGATCAGAAAGGTCGAGACGAACTGGAGTAGCCCCAGTAGCCACGCCACGCTGAACGGCCCGGCGACCTGATGGCGCATCAAGTCGGGTGCGGCCGCCTGGGCGGTCACGTAGAGCAGGTACCAACCGAGGAATACCGCGGTGGCGGGAAATACGAATGTCCGATAGCTGCGACGAATCTCCTGAAAAGCCTCGCTTCGCTGGACCTCCCGGTAGACCTCCGCGGCGGCCGGGTCCGGCGGCCGGTCGGCCGGCCGCTCCGGGCGCGGCGCCGGGACGACGACAACGGGGACGGGGGCGGCCTTGACGGCGGCGGGCTCCTTGGCCCGCCGCGCCACGCCGACCGGGCCGGGCGCGGACCACCAGTCGAACCGCTGCCCCTGCCGGGACCTGCGACGACCGGCTGGTCCGGTGACTTCCTGCTGTGCCAAAGCTGCTCCTGGCCCGTGATGCGCCACCGAGCGGTGGGCGTCGGAATCGGCGCCGGGCACTCCGGACGATCCCGCCCCGAAGATCCAATCGGCGCACCGACGGCACCCTGACGGGACCATGATGGCGGGTCAGAAACTGTTTTGCTGCATTCAGCAGGCCTTTTCACCCAATGAGGTGAAAGTAATGATCAATCAGTTTGCGAATGACGCGAAATGCCATGACGAAATGCATAACTGACCGCCTGGGCGCGATCCCGCACCGCGGTCTTCGCGAAGAGGTTGTTGATATGGGTCTTCACGGTCGCCGGGCTGACGAAGAGCGTCGCGGCGATCTCCGCGTTGGACAGGCCCTCCGCGATCAGCGCGAGCACCTGCGCCTCGCGCACCGTGAGGCCGTCCGGCAGCGGGCCACCGGCCGGCCTCGGCGGCTGCTGCGGCCCCGGCGCCGGGGCGCCCTGCGGTCCGGAGAGCCGCTCCAGCAGGCGCCGCTGCACCTGCGGGGAGAGCCCGGCCGCGCCCGAGCGCACGTCGGCGACGGCCCGGGCGATCTCCTCGGCGCCGGCGTCCTTGGTCAAGTAGCCCCGGGCACCGGCCTGCAGGGCGGGGAAGAGCGAGTCGTCGTCGGCGTAGGTGGTGAGCACCACCACCTCGGTGCCCGGGTACTGCGCGCGGATCCGCCGGGTCGCCTCGACCCCGTCGCAGCGCGGCATCCGCAGGTCCATCAGCACGACGTGCGGCGCGAACTCGGCCACCAGGCGCACCGCCTCCTCGCCGTCCGCCGCGGCCCCGACCACCTCGATACCGGGCAGCAGCCCCAGCAGCATCACGATGCCCTCGCGCACCACGGTCTGGTCGTCGGCCACCAGGACCCTGGTCGCATCGGCGGCCTCGCCGCCCATCGGCCCATTCACGCCGGTACCCGCAGCAGCACACGCCAACCTCCGTTGTCCGGACCCGCCAGCAGGCTGCCGCCGAGCAGTTCCGCGCGTTCGCGCATCCCCAGCAGACCGTACCCGCTGCCGCTGCCGGCCAACTCGGCCGACACCTTCGCCTGCGGCGCCCGGACGTTGCGGATCTCCAGCTCCACCTCGTCCGCCAGGTAGCTCAGTTGCACGCTGCAGGCCCCGCCCGGGGCGTGCTTGCGGACGTTGGTCAGCGCCTCCTGCGCGGTACGCCGCACCGCCAGGCCGGCCTCGGCGGCGAGCGGGCGCGGAGTGCCGTGCACAGTCAGCACGGCCCGCTCCTCGTGCGCCAGTTGCACCAGGAACTCGCCGACCGGGGTGAACTCGCCGCGCAGCGCGGAGAGCGCCTGCCGGGTCTCCACCAGTCCGTCCTGCGCCATCCGGCGGGCCGCCACCACCCGCTCCCGGATCTGCGCACGCTCGGCGCCGCGGTCCAGCATCAGCCGGGCCGCCTCCAGGTGGACCAGCTGCGCGGAGAGGCTGTGCGCCAGCACGTCGTGGATCTCCCGGGCGATCCTGGCCCGTTCGGCCAGCGCCGCCGTCTCCGCCTCGGCCGCCCGGGCGGCCAGTTGCTGCTCCACCAGCCGCTGCGCGGCGCCCCGGGCCTCGGCGTCCAGCCGGAGCAGGTAGCCGAGCAGCGCCAGGCCCCCCACAGTGGCCAGCATCGCCAGGTAGCCGTTGCCGCCGGCCACCGCGTACGAGCCCAGCGCCGCCGCACAGGCCGGCAGCGCCGCCGCCAGCGGCAGCCGCAGCAGGGCGTTCACCGCAACGCCGCACCAGGCGACGTTCGCCAGCAGCAGCGCCCCCCGGTCGTGCGCCAGGATCCCGAGCAGCAGCAGGCCGACCACCACCACGAGCGCCCACCCGAGCCGGCGGGCCCTGCAGGCGCGGCTCATCAGCACGAACAACGCGGTAGTGACGAGCAGTTGCAGGGCCATCAGCACGGCGGACCAGCCGGTGAACCGGCCGGTCGCGTACGTGCCCGAGACGACGGTGGTCAGCAGGGCCACCCGCCCCGCCCAGTTGAGGACCGTGCGGGGTCGGGAGCGCCTCGCGGCGTCGATGCTCGAAGGTGGCCAGCGGACCCAGGACTCCAGTGACATGTCCGGTCCTTCCGTGCTGGCGGTGGTGGCGGCGATGGCGATCAGCCGACCGCGCGCAGGCCGTCGGAGGCGCCCACCGTACGGGCCCTCCAGTTCACCACAACCCCGCGGACCAGCAGCAGCACTCCGACGGTCAGCAGCAGTGCGTTGGTGCTCTGGTGCACGTGCAGGGCCGAGCCGATGCCGTAGAGGCCCAGGCGCAGCACGATCATGCCCACCCAGGCGGCCACGGTGGCAGCGGTGCCCTTGGCCCACAGGCTGCCGTCGCCCTCCCGCCAGAGCCGGACGGTCCAGCCCCAGACGCTGCCCATCGCCACCACCATCAGGACCGAGGCCAGCAGCAGGCCGATCGCCGCCGCCTTGTGGTTCGGGTCGATCAGGTGCGGGTCGCGCAGCGCGAGCCCGCCGAGGATCAGCGGCAGCAGCCAGAAGCGCCGCTCGGTGTCGATCCGCTGTGCCCGGAACTGGCGTTGGACGACCAGGGCGACTACCGCGACGATCACCAGGATGTTGACAAGGCCACTCATCGGACTCGCTCCGTCTCACCGGAAGAGGTGTGTTGCTGACCTCTCCGACGGTACGGATCGCGGCCGCCGGGCTGATCGGCGCCAGGGTTGAACCAACGGTGGAAGGGCCCTCCACCCGGGGGTGGAGAGCCCTTCGGACCGGCAGCGGCAGACAGCCCCTACGCGTCGATGCGCGAGCGGTCCAGGGTGGCCGCCGAGTCGACGATGAACTCCTTGCGGGGCGCCACGTCGTTGCCCATCAGCAGGTCGAAGACCTGCTCGGCGGCGGCCAGATCGCCCAGGTTGATCCGCCGCAGGATGCGGTGGCGCGGGTCCATCGTGGTCTCGGCCAGCTGGTCGGCGTCCATCTCGCCCAGACCCTTGTAGCGCTGGATCGGCTCCTTCCAGCGCAGGCCCTTGCCCTGGAACTCCAGCATGGTGCGGCGCAGCTCGGCGTCGGAGTACGTGTAGTGGTACTTCTCCATGCCGCGCTTGGGGTTGGTGAGCTCGAGCCGGTGCAGCGGCGGGACCGCCGCGAAGACCCGGCCCTGCTCGACCATCGGGCGCATGTAGCGCTGGAAGAGCGTCAGCAGCAGGCAGCGAATGTGCGAACCGTCGACGTCGGCGTCGGCCATGAAGATCACCCGGCCGTAGCGGGCCTGGTCGACGTCGAAGGTGCGGCCGGAGCCCGCTCCTATCACCTGGATGATGGCCGCGCACTCGGCGTTCTTGAGCATGTCCGAGACCGAGGCCTTCTGGACGTTCAGGATCTTGCCGCGGATCGGCAGCAGCGCCTGGAACTCGGAGTTGCGGGCCAGCTTGGCGGTGCCGAGCGCGGAGTCGCCCTCGACGATGAAGAGCTCGCTGCGCTCGACGTCGTCGCTGCGGCAGTCCGCCAGCTTGGCGGGCAGCGAGGAGGTCTCCAGCGCGGTCTTGCGGCGCTGCGCCTCCTTGTGCTGACGGGCGGCGACCCTGGTCCGGGCGGCGGCGGCGACCTTCTCCAGGACGGCCCGGGCCTGCAGCTTCTCGTCCTTCTTGGCCGAGGTCAGGAAGGCCTTGAGCTCCTTGGCGACCACCGCGGCGACGATCCGGTTGGCGGCCGAGGTGCCCAGCACCTCCTTGGTCTGGCCCTCGAACTGCGGCTCGGCCAGCCGGACGGTGACCACCGCGGTGAGGCCCTCGGTGGCGTCGTCCTTGGTGATGTCGTCCTCGGCGACCCGCAGCAGCTTGGCCGCGCGCAGCGCCTCGTTGACGGTCTTGGCCAGTGAGCGCTCGAAGCCCGTGACGTGGGTGCCGCCCTTGGGGGTGGCGATGATGTTGACGAAGGAGCGCAGCGTGGTGTCGTAGCCGGCCCCCCAGCGCAGCGCGATGTCCACGCCGAGCTCACGGGTGACCTCGGTGGGGGTCATGTGACCGAGCTCGTCCAGGACCGGGACGGTCTCCTTGAAGGTCCCCTCGCCGCGCAGCCGCAGCACGTCGCAGATCGGCTTGTCGGGGGCCAGGAACTCGCAGAACTCGCCGATGCCGCCGTCGAAGCGGAAGGTGGTCTGCTCGACCTTGTCGCTCTCCGTCAGCCGCTCGTCACGCACCACGATGGTCAGGCCGGGGACGAGGAAGGCGGTCTGCCGGGCACGGCTGTGGATGCCCTCCAGGGAGAGCTTGGCCTCCTTGAGGAAGATCTGCCGGTCCGCCCAGTAGCGGATCCTGGTCCCGGTGCGGGTCCGGGGGACCTTGCGGGCCTTGGTCATGCCGCTGGCGGGGTCGAACGGGGCGTCCGGGCTCAGCTCGGTGAAGATGCCTGGGGTGCCGCGGCGGAAGCTGATCGCGTGGGTGTGGCCGCTGCGGTCCACCTCGACGTCCAGCCGGGCCGATAGGGCGTTGACCACCGAGGCGCCGACGCCGTGCAGACCGCCGGACGCGGCGTAGGAGCCACCGCCGAACTTGCCGCCGGCGTGCAGCTTGGTCATCACGACCTCGACGCCGGAGAGGCCGGTCTTGGGCTCGACGTCGACCGGGATACCGCGGCCGTTGTCGCGGACCTCGACCGAGGCGTCCTCGTGCAGCACGACCTCGATGTGGTCGCAGTGACCCCCGAGCGCCTCGTCCACCGCGTTGTCGATGATCTCCCACAGGCAGTGCATCAGGCCCCGGCTGTCGGTGGAGCCGATGTACATACCGGGGCGCTTGCGGACCGCCTCGAGCCCCTCCAGGACGAGCAGGTGCCGAGCGGTGTAGTTGGATCCGTCATCCGCGGCGCGCAGGGCGGGCGGCACGGTCGTTTCGGCACTCACGCGGTGCACTCCTCCAATGAGAACTTCTGATCTCGATCCCGGCGGCGGTTCCAGCGGCGGTCGCTGTCCGGAGCGGCGCGACCGCACACTGCCGCACTCCGCGCCCGCTGCACACTCCGCACACGCCCCGCAGCTTGTACGCGCTGCGCGAACACGGGCCAGGACCGGGCTGTCGCGCCGAAGCGCCATCTCACCCCTGCCCCGCGGGTCCTGGCGGACCGTCGAACGAACCGCGAGCTCTGGAACTGCCGAGATGCAGGCTACCCGGGCCCAGGACGGGGCTTATGCTCCAACCCAGTAGAGGATTATGCTACGCCCACCCTCGGACAACAGTTCGATGGAATGTTCGAATGATCGACAGGTCGCGGTTTCCGGCAGGCATGAACCACCGGCGCCCGGGGCACGTCCTCATCAACACAAGCAGAATCCTCAAAGAAGAAAAGCCACGAGCGGGAACGTTTTCGGCCTGGTTGGATGTTGACCCTGGTACGACAGCTCGTCGAGCTAGAGAAGAGGCGACGTGACTACTGTTCTGACACCTGCGAGCCCGCTCACCGCGGCTGACCGCTGCGACCGCTGCGGCGCCCAGGCATACCTGCGCGTCGTACTGGCGAGTGGCGGAGAGCTGCTCTTCTGCGCCCACCATGGGCGTAAGTTCGAGCCGGAGCTCAAGAAGATCGCTGTGGACATACAGGACGAGAGCGGTCGTCTCGCCACCACGGCGGCCTCGGCCAATACCGACGAGCGCTGATCGCGACGCTCCCATGACGGGCTGAGGTCGGCCCTTGCGGGCCGGCCACTGGGCGGCAGGCTTCACGGCCTGCCGCCCAGCGTCATACCCGCTGCTGACTCTGGGTCACCCGGCCGTCACAGCTGGCCGTTGACCGCGCCCGCCACGGCGGAGAGCCGGGTGTAGATGCCCGGGTGCGCGGCCTCCGCACAACCGGCGCCCCAGGAGACCAGGCCGACCAGTCGGCCGTTCACCACCAGCGGGCCGCCGCTGTCGCCCTGGCAGGCGTCCTTGCCCCCGCGCGCCTCGCCGGCGCAGACCATGCCCCGGGCATCGAACACCCCCTCCGGCTCACCCGAGTAGTCGGACGCGCACACACTGTCCGCGACGATCGGCACATCCACGCCGTGCAGCGTGTCGGCGTAGGTGGCGTGGCCGGTGGTGTCACCCCAGCCGTAGACCTGCGCCCGGGTACCGACCGCGTACGGGCTCTGGTCGCCCTGGGCGACCATCGGCAGCACCGGGACACCGGCCTGCGGCACGGCCAGCGTGAGCACCGCCACATCCTGCATGTTCTGCTGGAACGAATACTGCGGATGGATCCAGACACTCGACACCTCGATCTCCGTGCCGGTGTCCTTCCTGGTCAGATCGGTCCGGCCGACGATCACCCGCAGTCGCGGCCGATCGGTCTGCCGACCGGTGCTCTCGTCGTAGAAGCAGTGCGCGGCCGTGACCACCTTGGTCGGCGAGACCAGGGTGCCGCCGCAGAACTGCCCGGAGCGGGCGCTGCCGAACTGGGTCTCGCTGGCGATCGCCACCACCCACGGATACTGGGCCGTGCTGGTCACCATGCCACCCACGATCCGCCGGTCGGCCTGCGCCGGGGTGGCCCCCAGCGAGACCAGCGCGGCCGGAAGCGCCGCCAGCACGGCCAGCGCCATCGCCCGGCGCCGCCGGCTCCGATCGAATCCGCGGGGGCCGGGCGGGATGGACGAGTTGGACATCACAGGGCGCTCCGGGCGACTCGACGGCAGGCAACCGCCACAGAGTAGTCAACAGATCACCTTGAGTGGGCATGAACTGGCGTTCAAGCACTCGGACGAGGGACCTGCGACACGGCTGGATGACGCGGATGACGCACCGGAGGCCCGGGGCGTGTCGCCCCGGGCCTCCGGTGTCCTGCCTGTGGTGCTCTTGCCCGACCTAGTCGAGGTAGTCGCGCAGCACCTGGGAGCGCGACGGGTGACGCAGCTTGGACATGGTCTTCGACTCGATCTGGCGGATCCGCTCACGGGTGACCCCGTAGACCTTGCCGATCTCGTCCAGCGTCTTCGGCTGACCATCCGTCAGGCCGAAGCGCATCGAGACCACGCCGGCCTCGCGCTCGCTGAGCGTGTCCAGGACCGAGTGCAGCTGCTCCTGGAGCAGGGTGAAGCTGACCGCGTCGGCCGGGACGACCGCCTCGGAGTCCTCGATCAGGTCACCGAACTCGCTGTCGCCGTCCTCGCCGAGCGGGGTGTGCAGGGAGATCGGCTCACGCCCGTACTTCTGGACCTCGATGACCTTCTCAGGGGTCATGTCGAGCTCCTTGGCCAGCTCCTCCGGGGTGGGCTCGCGGCCCAGGTCCTGGAGCATCTGGCGCTGGACGCGGGCCAGCTTGTTGATGACCTCGACCATGTGCACCGGGATACGGATGGTGCGGGCCTGGTCGGCCATCGCGCGGGTGATCGCCTGGCGGATCCACCACGTGGCGTACGTGGAGAACTTGTAGCCCTTGGTGTAGTCGAACTTCTCGACCGCACGGATCAGACCGAGGTTGCCCTCCTGGATCAGGTCCAGGAAGAGCATGCCGCGACCGGTGTAGCGCTTGGCCAGCGAGACCACGAGACGGAGGTTGGCCTCCAGCAGGTGGTTCTTGGCGCGGCGGCCATCCTCGGCGATGATCTCCAGCTCGCGCTTGAGCTTGGGGGCCAGCTTGTCCGAGGCGCTGAGCTTGTCCTCGGCGAAGAGGCCGGCCTCGATGCGCTTGGCGAGCTCGACCTCCTGCTCGGCGTTGAGGAGCGGGACCTTGCCGATCTGCTTGAGGTAGTCCTTGACCGGGTCCGCGGTGGCGCCGGCGACGGCGACCTGCTGGGCCGGCGCGTCGTCCTCGTCGTCGTCGGAGAGGACGAAACCCTCGGTCCCCTCCTCCTCCTCGGTGCCCTCGGTCTCGGTCTTGGCGGCGCCAGGCAGCGCCACGTCCTCGAGCTCCTCCTCGCCGAGCAGCTCGTCCTCGGGCTTGTCGCCCTTGGCAGCGGTCTTCTTGGCAGCGGTCTTCTTGGCCGGAGCGGCGGCCTTCTTGGCGGCGGCCTTCTTGGCCGGAGCCGCGGCGGCGATCTTCTTGGCAGCGGGAAGAGCGCTCTCGGACCCGGCAGGGTCACCCAGCGAGGCCTCCACCGTCACAGCCGAAGGGGAGATCATCGCGGCGGGAGCGATCCGCACCGGCGGCCTGGTCGGGGCAGCGGGAGTACGTGTGGTGACCGCCTTGGTGGCGGTGCGCTTGGTGGTGCTCTTGGCTGCAACGCTCTTGCGCTTGGCAGCGGACGGCTCGGCCGCGCTGACCATCAGGTCCACCCCTTCCTCAATCAACACCTGGTTGAGGCTGCGCATGACGTTCTTCCACTTGGTGACCGGGATCTGATCCGCCTCGAAGGCCTGACGCACGTCGTCACCGGCGATCTGCCCCTGGGCCTTGCCCCGCTCGATGAGCGCAAGCAGTGCCGCGGACTCGGCGATCTCGGGGGGGAGCGAACGGGATGTGCTGGCCGACACGAACAACCTCTCGGACGAAGAGTGAACTCGAACCCGTACCGGACCGCCCGAGTGGGCGGGGAAGGAGCACGTGCCACAGGGCACGACGTCTGTTCCGACCGGCTCGGACTTGAGGACTGGGTTTGCAGAACGCTGGGATTGTGGACGGCAGCAGCGCCGCAGACCAACACAGCATTCTGACATGGCGCGGTATTCCGGAGCTGCTTCCGCTCCGTACATATCGCTGCCGCTCCCCAAGTGTTACGCATGCCGGTCGTGGTACAGGTCACACGCCGTCGAGAAGGCGGTCCAGGACGCCCCGGACCGAGCGCCGGAGCTGCTCGCGGACCCGCTCGCGCCGGTGATCGGGAACGCCGCGAGCCCTCCGGCTGCCTCCGCGGCTTCGCGCGGGACGACCGGAGGGCTCTGCTCGCTCCCAGCGGGTCCGTGGCCGTCCCCGCTCAGTGCTCGCGCGGGGCGGGCACCGAGTGCTCGACGTCCGGGTGGACGGTGGTCAGCAGGGCGCGCATCGCCGCCTCGGCCGCCGTGCCGTCCCCGGTTCCAAGGGCGTCGACCAGGCGGGCGTGCACGCCGACCGAGGAGTCCGAGGGGCGCTCGCACGCGGTGGCCGGGCCGCCGGAGACCTGCAGCGAGGAGCCGACGATGCTGGAGAGGTGTTCCAGCATCCGGTTGCCCGCCATCTGCAGCACCAGGCTGTGCAGCTCGGCGTCGGCCCGCGAGAAGGTGATCAGATCGCCCTGGGCCACCGAGTGGCTCATGATCTCGGTCATCTCGACCAGTCGCTGCTGGACCTCCTCCCGACCGTGGCCGGCCGCGAGGCGGGCGGCCAGCGGTTCGATCGCCCAGCGCATCTCGAACAGCTCGCGACGCTGCTCGTCGCGCTGGGGACCGAAGGCGCGCCACTCGATGATGTCGGGGTCGAGCAGGTTCCAGTCGCTGACCGGGCGGACCCGGGTGCCGACGTTCGGCCGGGCGCTGACCAGGCCCTTGGCCTCCAGCACGCGCAGTGACTCGCGCACGACGGTGCGCGAGACCTCGAAGCGCTGGCCGATCTCCTCCGGGACGAGCGGGCGGTCGGCGCCCAGGTCACCGGAGACGATCATCTGGCCCAGCTGCTGGACCAGCTGTCCGTGCAGCCCGCGGCCGCGGCTGCTGGTGGTCTTGCGGCCGACCCGGGCGAGGTCGCCGTCGCCGCCGTCCCATCGGGGGACAGGGGGCGTGGGCCGATCGGCGTAGGAAAAACGGTCGAGCTCGCCAGCGCCGGGGGCAGCGGCCTCGGCGGGGCGAGCGACGGTCATGGCAGGGTGCGCAAGGGTACTCACACGTCCTTTGTCGGCGATCGGTGGGCCCGGCTTGAGAATTCTCGTGAAAAGCACACGAAAGGGTGATCGCCCATGACTGGATAATTGACTTCTTATCAGGAAGAAACGGCTATACCGGTCATGACTGATGGGATGATTGACGACCTGTCGCGTCAGAGCGAGCGGCGGCGCGCCTGGGAGAACAGACAGCCCAGCACGAGCAGGGTGACCGGCGCCAGCAGGGCCAGCAGGGCCAGCACGGCGAGCGGTTCGACCGTCCCGGACAGCCCCGACAGGCCGAACAGCTCGATCGGCGAGGTGAGCGCACCCGGCGCCGAGAGGGCCGGGCGGAGCCCAGCGCCGCTGCCGTAGAGCTGGTCAAGACCGTGCTGGAACGGCAGCGCCTCCTCGGCGCGGATCGCCCACCCCGCGCCGGCGCGCTCGACCAGCGCCCCGGCCACGGGCTCGATCAACGTGGGCAGCGCGCAGAGCAGCAGGAGGCCGGCCACGGCGCTGCGGGTCAGCGCGGCCGCCAGGACGCCCGTCCAACCCGCCACGACCACCAGCGCCACGAAGGTCACCAGCACCAGGAGCGGGCGCTGGTCGGCACGCAGCAGCGCCGGAGTGTAGAGGCGGGCGGCCGAGGTGGCGTGCGGCAGGGCGAAGCGGACCACCACGGTGTCCACCAGGAGCGACAGTGTGGCCAGCGCCGCCGCGACCAGGGCGTTGACGGCGAGCTTCGCCGCGATCAGCCGCAGCCGGCTCAGATACCGGACCTGCGAGGCGGCCAGACCCGGATGCCGGACCTCATGACCGAAGGCGAGCGCACCCAGCGCCCCGGCGGCCAGCGCGGCGAGCGGGATCGGCAGCAGCGGGACGGCGGCGGTGATCAGTCGGATCCCGGCGGCCACCGGCAGCGGGCCGGGCGCCGCCTGTCGGGAGGCCACCGCCGCCACGGTCGCCTGGGCGAGCAGCACGGCGGCGAGGATCAGCCAGGTCGAACGGAGGCCGAGCAGCCGCCGCCCCTCATAGGCCAGGACGCGCACGGGATCACCCGTTCCAGTGGTCGGGCCCGGTGAGGGGCTCGGGGATGAGGTCGGTTTCCGGGCCCGTGACGGCGGCCAGTGCGACGGTCTGGGCGAGAGCCGAAGCAGGAGTCGGGGTGGGCGGGGCAAGCGGGGCAGGCGGGGCGAGGGGGATCACCGCGGCACGGGCCGCGGTGATCTGGAGCGCCCTCGGCGCCGGCTGCTCCACGACCCGGTCGGCCAGCTCATGCAGCAGGATTCCGCTGCGATAGGCCAGCTCCCCGATCTCGGTACGGCCCAGGCCGCTCACCGCGATGTCCGTCCCGCCGCCCTGCCGGACCTGCCCGCCCTGGGCCCGCACCAGGTCCGCCAGGCGGGCCATCTGCGGCCCGCGCACCGCCACTTCGGGGTGCAGCCGGGTGCGGCGGAACTCGCTGATCGGCTGGTCCGCGACCATCCGCCCGCCGTCCAGGGTCACCACCCGGTCGGCCAGCAGGGCGGCCTCCCGCGCGCTGCGGGTGGTGACCAGCACCGTGCCGCCGCCGGCCGGGAAGGCTCGCAGGAAGGCGTGCAGCCATTCGGCGTTGCGCGGGGACAGGCCCTCGGTGGGGGCGTCGAGCAGCAGGGTGTTCGGTTCGCCGAGCAGGGCCGCCGCCAGCTCGAGACGGCGGCTCATGCCCGGGGAGAACGACCGCAGGCGGTGGTCGGCAACCGTCGCCAGCCGGGTCTGCTCCAGCAGTTCCTCGGCCCTGCGGGCGGAGGCGCCGACTGCGGCGGCCAGCATCCGCAGGTGGCCCCGCGCCGTGCGGTCCGGGTTGCCCGGCGCCCGGTTGACGCTCGGCAGCAGGACCCCGACCTCGCGCTCCGGGCGGCGCAGGCGGCGATAGGTCCGCCCGTCGAAGAGGGTCACGCCCTGGCCGCGCTTCTCCAGCTCCAGCATCAGGCGCAGCGCGGTGGTCTTGCCGGAGTCCTCGGGGCCGAGGAGTGCCAGGACGGTGCCGGGCCTGACATCGAATCCGAGATCGAGCAGCGCCGGGCGACGGCCGCGGCGGTAGACCTTGGTGAGGCCGTTGGCCTGGATCATCACTGGCTGCTCCCGCTTGCTCGGCTGCCCTGGCGTGGGGCGACACGGGTCGCCCCGGTTCCAGCACCCTAGGGCGGGCCGTGGGAGAAACCGGGCATTGCGGAAGCGGAACGGGCCACTCGGGGCACCGGCTCACTCGATCAGGGGACAGCGCCGGTCAGGACTCCGGGCGGAGCATGGGCGGGTTGAGCACGGTGGCCCGGCCCGCGGTGAACAGCTGGGCCGGGCGGCCTCCCTGACGGGTGGTGGTGCCGCCGGAGGGCACCAGGAAGCCGGGCGTGCCGGTGACCTTGCGGTGGAAGTTGCGCGGATCCAGCGCCACACCCCAGACCGCCTCATAGACCCGGCGCAGCTCCCCCACGGTGAACTCCTTGGGGCAGAAGGCGGTGGCCAGCGCGGAGTACTCGATCTTGGATCGCGCCCGCTCGACCCCCTCGGCGAGGATCAGCGCGTGGTCGAAGGCGAGCGGCTCGCGGTCGGCCGGGCTCGGCACCGGGCCGAGCAGTTCACTGACCGGTGCCCAGCGGGCGCCGCGGGCATCGCCGCCCGGCCTGGGGGTCGGCAGGTCGGGTGCCAGGGCGAGATGGGCCACACTCACCACTCGCATCCGGGGGTCCCGCTGCGGATGGCCGTAGGTGGCCAGCTGCTCCAGGTGGGCGCCGGAGGCGTCCTGACCGGACGTCGCGTGGGCGCGCAGGCCGGTCTCCTCCGCCAGTTCGCGGGAGGCCGCCTCGCCGAGCCCCTCGTCGGGCCGCACAAAGCCGCCGGGCAGCGCCCAGTAGCCCTGGAAGGGCGGCTCGCCGCGGCGTACCAGCAGCGCGCAGAGCTCGTGCTCCCTGACAGTCAGCACCACCAGGTCGACCGTGACTGCGAATGGGGGGAAGGCCGACGGGTCATAGCGCGACATGACGGCGATCATAGTCGTCTTTCTGACGATAAACACGAGGCTGTGCGCTTTCGGATGCGGGCGGTCACCGTGACGCGGCGACTGCCGGATCAGCGGGCGCCCAACTGGAGGTCGGGGGACGCCTCCTCCACCACCGCCACCCCGATCCGGCTGACCCTGACCGAGAACGGCTCCCCCGCGACCCGCAGCCCGGACAGCTCGAGCTCCCCCAGCGGCGCGGTGCTGGCCGGTCTGACTATCACGCGGCGGGCCGGCACATCGGGTCGGACGCCTGCCAGCGCGAAGACCGCGTGTGCGGCGGCGGCCGAGGAGGCGGCGGCCGGCCGGCAGGCGGCGGGGTGCGGGACGGGCGGGCAGTCCGGCATCCGCTGCTCCCCGGCGTACATCTCCGGCAGGCGCCCGCCGACGTGTGCCGACGCCGCCAGCAGCCCCTCGAGCAGCGCACCGGCCTCGCGCTCGAACCCGGCCTCCGCCAGACCGGACACCGCCAGGGCGGTCTCGTGGACCCGCACGGCGCCGCTGCGGTGGCCCAACGGGTTGAAGCGCGCCGACTTGGAGCTGAGCGTGCGCAGTCCCCACCCGCAGTCCAGCTCCGGCGCCGCCAGCCGCTGGGCCAGCAGCCTGGTCTGCTCGCGGTCCAGCAGGCCTGGCAGGGCGGCGCCTTCGGCCCCGAGACCGAGATCCAGCAGGTGCACGAGGGAACTCGCGACAGCGGGCAGGGCGCGGTCGTCCGCGGTCAGCGCGGCGGCCGGCCGGCCGCCCGAGAGGTCGTCGACCCAGAACCGCTCCCTGAAGCGGCCGCGCAGTCCGGCCGCCCAGTCCCGCCACTGCGCCGCGCCGGGACGGCCGAAAGCCTCCAGCAGCTCTGCCCCGTGCAGGGCGGCGCGGTGTGCCTGGGCCTGCACCTCGCAGCGGGCCGCCGGGGGATAGCCGGTCCGGTCGTCGGCGGCCCGCCCGAGGTCGGTGACGAAGCCGTCGACCGGACTGCTCTCCGTGGTCGCCCGCAGCGCGGCGAGGGCACGCTCGGCGGCCGGGAGCAGCTCGGCGACCTCCGGTCTCGACAGTCCCCAGCGCCAGGCCTCGGCCAGCACTGTGACGAAGAGCAGGGTGGCCTCGGTGGCCGTGCAGGAGGGCGGCAGTTCGGGGCCGGCGTGGCGCAGCGCCCCGGGGATCAGGCCCTCGGCCCGGGGGGACGGGCCGGTGGCGTTCTGCTGGCGGCGGGCCAGCGCTCGCAGCGTCCCGGCGGCCAGCCTGGTGCCCAGCGGGAGCGTGAGCCGGGCCGACCACAGGGCGTCGGCGGCGGCAAGGCCGAATCTCCAGGGCGCTCCCGAGGCGGTGTACAGATCGGTCGGCCGGTCGGAGTCCGCGAGGACCAGGCCGCCCAACGCGTCCAGCGAGCGCCGAACGAGCAGCTCGGCGCGCGAGTCGTCGCAGCGGATCGCCAGATCCGGCCAGGGCAGCGGGACACCCGTGCCCCTGCCGATCGGGGGGCGTACCGCGGTCGGGGCGGTCTCCAGCTCGACCCGGAGTTCGACGGACCATCGGGCCCCGGGCTGCACCTCCAGATCCCAGCGCAGCACGCCGGCGCCGGCCAGCACCGCGTGCGGTGAGGGTCGGGCGGAGACCACCGCGCCGTGCCCGCGGCCCGCCCAGCGCAGCCCGGCTGACTGGACCTGGCCCGGGACATCCGGAGAGCGCTGGCCCGCCGCGATGTCGGCGAGGTTGCCGAGGTCCGTGCCGAGGGTGATCTCCAGCGGCAGACGGGCCGGTCGGCTGCCCGCGTTGCGCACGGTGATCGTCTCCACGCCGTCGGCGTGCCGCAGCCGCTCCACCGTCAGCGCCGGGTCGGGATCCATGTCCCCGGGGGTGCGGACCGCGGCCAGGAAACGGGCCTGGGCGGTGGTGGAGAGGTCGCCCTGGAGCGCGAGCGGCTCGATCCCGCCCAGCCTGAGCTCCATCCTGCTGAGCGTGCGGATGCCGGATCGAAAGAACCCGTGCAGCCCCTCACCGCGCAGCTGCCCGTCGGGGCCGGAGGCCGCCATCGCGGGGGCGTTGACGCAGAGCACGTCACCGTGGGCGGAGACCGACTGCCTTCGCGCCTGCGGGGCGGGACGAGCGGGGCCGGTGGCCATCGGCTCGGCCCGGCCCGCGGACATGGGCCGGGACCCGCCGACCGTCTCGGCCGGCAACACAGTCTCTGCTGGCCTGGGGGCCGTCACCGGGTTCTCCTCCTGTCGGTGGGCAGGACGGGCCCGTGGGCCACGGCTGCCGTGGGTCGTCCTGCGTGCGCTCGGATCCTCCCGAGCCGTCCGCCGCGGAACACCGGCGTCACGGTAGGGCAGATCGGGACGGACCCGGCCACCGCTCCCCCGCGCGGGGCAGCACCACGCACAGTGGGCTCGGCGGTGCCCCGCAGAGTGAACGCGGCGCACCGGGCGCAGGTCACGCCCAAGGTGTCTGCGGCTCCGATCAGTTGTCCGTGCGGTGCCGCATTCGGTGGGCCTCGGTGCCCGCCGCTGCGTCGGAAGGGGGCCGGCCACCAGCTGCGGACGGCCCCGGCGCTGGTCGGTTGCCGTCAGGATACGGTGCCGGGGTGGCGCCTCCTCCATCGGAAAGACCTCCGAGCGGCGCCGGGGTACACCCGTGACCAGCGCGGGTGTCGCGCGCGGCAGTTGTGGCCCGACGCGACGGCCCAGCACATCGATTACAGACCGAGGAGCCTCATGTCCGTCGTCAGCCGGCAGCCCGGGATCGTCCTGACCGATCATCTGTTCCAGGTACCGCTGGACCACCAGGCACCGCAGGGTGAGCAGATCGAGGTCTACGCGCGGGAGATCGTGGCAGCGGGCAAGCGGCGGGCGGACCTGCCGTGGCTGCTCTTCCTGCAGGGCGGGCCGGGTGGCAAGGCCGGGCGCCCGCTGGGCCGGGACGCCTGGCTGGACCGGGCGCTGGACGACTACCGGGTGCTGCTGCTCGACCAGCGCGGCACCGGTCGGTCCACCCCGGCCACGCGCCAGACCCTGCTGCTGCGCGGCAGCGCGCAGGAGCAGGCGGACTACCTGGCGAACTTCCGCGCCGACTCGATCGTCCGCGATGCCGAACTGATCCGCCGTCGGCTGATCGGAGAGCAGGGGAAGTGGAGCCTGCTCGGTCAGAGCTTCGGCGGCTTCTGCACCCTGACCTACCTGTCGCTCGCGCCCGAGGGCCTGCGGGAGGCCATGGTGACGGGCGGCCTGGCCGGCCTGCGGGCCAGCGCGGCGGACGTGTACCGGGCCGCCTACCCGCGCGTGGCCCGCAAGAACAAGGGCCACTACGCCAACTACCCCCAGGACGTCGAGGCGGTGCGCCGGATCGCCGAGCACCTGGTCGCGGCGCCGGCCCGGTTGCCCGGCGGCGGACTGCTGACCGTGGAGGCCTTCCAGTCGCTCGGCCAGCTGCTCGGTGCCGGCAGCGGCTCGGCCACGCTGCACTACCTGCTGGAGGAAGCCTGGGTGCGCGGCAGCGCGGGCCTGGAGCTCTCCGACACGTTCCTGGCCGGGGCCCAGGCCAAGCTCTCCTTCGCGGAGGGACCGCTCTACGCGGTGCTGCACGAGTCCATCTACGGGCAGCGCTCGGTGGACCCGGGGGCGACGGACTGGGCGGCCGAGCGCGTGCGGAAGGAGTTTGCGGACTTCGACGCCGCGCAGGCGCTGGAGGCCGGGACTCCGGTGCACCTCACCGGGGAGATGATCTACCCCTGGATGTTCGAGACCGACCCGGCTCTGCGCCCCTTGCAGGGAGCCGCCGAGCTGCTCGCCCAGCGCACCGACTGGCCCGACCTCTACGAGCCCTCGGTGCTGGCGGCCAACCAAGTCCCGGTGGTGGCGGCTGTCTACCACGACGACATGTACGTGGACACGGCCGATTCGCTGGCGACAGCGGACGCCGTGCGAGGGCTGCGGACCTGGGTGACCAACGAGTGGGAGCACGACGGTCTGCGGGTCAGCGGCACCCAGGTCCTGGACCGGCTGATCCGGATGAACCACGGCGAGCTGTAGCGGCCGGCGGCCGAACGGGCGGCGAGGGGCACGGTGGCGGCCGGCCGGCCGGGTGCGCGCGCGGTAGCGCCGCTGCGGCGCCGCCAGCGCGAGTCGGAGCAGCACGGGAAGCCTGTGCCGCAGGGTCGTCTTGGGGTACCTGGTCATCTCAGGCTCCGATCGAGGAGTCACGGATCTTGCGGGGGTGTCGGCGCCCGCCCCAGCCGGCCGGGCGGGCGAAGCGGTGGCCGGGAGCTGCCGGGGCGGCCGCCGCGCTGGTGGCGGCGCCCGGCGGTGTGCCCGGATCCGGCGGCCGCGTCGTGGCGTCGGGGAGCCGCGGCGGCAGCGGGCCACCGCCCTGGCGTTGGCCCGGGATGCGCCGGCCGGGCAACGGCCCGCCCGGGCCGGCGCGATCGGCGGCGGCCTCGCCGGGGCTGCCGGCACCCGAGGAACCCACGGCTCCGGGCTCCCGCCCGACCGGAGTCCTCGCGGGGCCGGTGGCGATCGGGGGTGACGCCGCCTCAGGTGGGTCGCGCCGGGAGCGCGCCGCCCGGACGGTTTCGAGGAGTCGGTCGGGCTCCAGGCCACCGTTGAGCGAGCGGTACAGCAGCTGGGCGAGCGTGTAGTCCGGATCCAGATCCAGCGCCTTGGCCAGCACCACCCGACTTGTGGCAACGTCACCCGCCAGCCATGCCGTCCAGGCCAGCAGCGTCAGCGGCGCTGCCGCGTACTCCTCGAACGGAGGCACGCAACGCCGTGCCAGGCAGCGCCACAGCCGCTGGGCGCAAGCGAGCTCGTCCGGCTCGGCGTACTCGGCGGCGCGGTCGCGGCTGAGCTTGTCCTGCAGGCCCAGGATCAACCGGGCCGCGCGATCGTCGTCCAGTTGCAGCGACCCCGCGCGGAACTCGGCCATCACCTCCGCCAGCAACTGGGCGGTGTCGTCGAGCAGTTGTGCCAGGCCGCCGGGCCGGTCGATGGCCGCCAGCAGGACCGCCGTCCACCGCTCCAGAGCCTGCCGCTGGGGCTCCTGGGCAGGCGGCCCGATCGGGGTGAGCGCCTCCGTGATGGCCTTGCGGCTGCCGCGTGGCGCCAACCCGGCGAAGGTCGCGGCGGCCACCGCCGGACCCGGGTCCAGACCGGAGTGCACCGGCGTCCCCCGCGGGTCGCAGCAGGCCGGATCCGCGCACAGGTAGGACCACCAGCGGCCGTCGGAGAGGCAGAGCGCCTCCTTTACCGGCAGGTCCAGGGCGCGGAACGCCTGGACCAGGTGATCCGCGAGTGGGCGCAGCCAACCGGTCACCGCGGCCGCGCCGGGACTCGAATCCCGGCACAGGTAGAGCAGCACGGCCGCCGGTCGCCGATCGCGCGCCGTGGAGAGCTCCAGCAGCAGCCGCGCGCTCTCCTCGGCGATGAAGGGCCAGTCGCGCGGATCCTCGGGGATGTCGAGCCGGATCACCCCGCCCTGGCGGAAGGACGGGCCCTGCAGGCCGACGGCGACGACGCTGTCGTCGGGGAAGAAGCCCAGCAGGTAGGGCAGCATCGCGGCCATGTCGGCCGGGCTGCGCATCCTGACCGGCAACGGCTCGGGAAGCCGGCCACCGGGCGAGGGGGTCGAGGGAGTCGAGGGAGTCGCGTCGTCGTGGTTCATGGCCGAAGCGTGCAGCCGCTTCGGCCACACGGTCCGAAGTTCTTTTTTCCTGTGGACAACCAGCTGCCTGGGGACAACCGCCCTCACTCGGATGGGTGCAAATGGCACGTTATCCACAGGTTGGGAGCAGCAGGTGGCCCGCTGTCGGCCGGACGGGGTTACATGGTCCCCATGGACCAGCCCCAGCCGTACCCCCCGACCGAGCTCGCGCCGACCCCCGCCGACCGGGCGGCAGCCCGCGCCCGGGCCGAAGCTGTCCTGCGCGAGCTCGCCGGCCCGGCGGCCCGGCTGCGCGAGGATCAGTGGCTGGCCATCGAGGCCCTGGTGCTGGACCGGCGCCGGGCCCTGGTGGTCCAGCGCACCGGGTGGGGCAAGTCCGCCGTCTACTTCATCGCGACCGCCCTGCTGCGCTCGGCCGGCTCGGGCCCGACGGTGATCGTCTCGCCGCTGCTCGCCCTGATGCGCAACCAGGTGGAGTCCGCCGCCCGGGCCGGCATCCAGGCCCGCACCATCAACTCGGCCAACCCGCAGGAGTGGGACGAGATCCAGGCCGAGGTCGCGGCCGGCTCCGTCGACATCCTGCTGGTCAGCCCCGAGCGGCTGAACAACCCCGACTTCCGTGACCAGGTGCTGCCCAAACTGGCCGCCTCCACCGGCCTGCTGGTGGTCGACGAGGCGCACTGCATCTCCGACTGGGGCCACGACTTCCGGCCCGACTACCGGCGGCTGCGCACCATGCTGGCGGAGCTCTCCCCCGGCGTCCCGGTGCTGGCGACCACCGCCACCGCCAACGCCCGGGTGACCGAGGACGTCGCCGAGCAGCTGGGCACGGGCGGCTCGGACGGCCGGGCGCTGGTGCTGCGCGGCCCACTGGACCGGGAGAGCCTCAGCCTCTCGGTGCTCTCGCTGCCCGATCCGGCCCACCGGCTGGGCTGGCTCGCCGACCACCTCAACGAGCTTCCGGGCTCGGGCATCATCTACACCCTCACGGTGGCCGCCACCGACGAGGTCACCGACTTCCTGCGCAGCCGAGGCTTCGAGGTCGCCTCCTACTCCGGCCGGACCGAGGACGCCGACCGCCGCAGCGCCGAAGCCGACCTGCTGGCCAACCGGGTCAAGGCACTGGTGGCCACCTCCGCGCTGGGCATGGGCTTCGACAAGCCCGACCTCGGCTTCGTGGTGCACCTGGGCTCGCCCGGCTCGCCGATCGCGTACTACCAGCAGGTCGGCCGCGCCGGGCGCGGGGTTGACCGGGCCGAGGTGCTGCTGCTGCCCGGCCGGGAGGACGAGGCGATCTGGCGGTACTTCGCCTCCCTCGGGTTCCCGCCCGAGGAGCAGGTCCGGCGCACCCTCGGCGCACTGGAGGAGGCCGGCCGGCCGCTCTCCACCGCCGCTCTGGAGACCCGGGTGGACCTGCGCCGCGCCCGGCTGGAGACCATGCTCAAGGTGCTGGACGTGGACGGCGCCGTGCGCCGGGTGCGCGGCGGGTGGCTCGCCACCGGCGAGAGCTGGGCCTACGACGGCGAGCGGTACGCCAAGGTGGCTCGGGCCAGGGAGGCCGAACAGCAGGCCATGCGGGACTACGCGACCGCCGCCCGTTGCCGGATGGAGTTCCTGCGCCGTCAGCTGGACGACGAGGAGGCCGTCCCGTGCGGCCGCTGCGATGTCTGCGCGGGGCCGCGGCTGCGGCCGGAGGTCTCCGCCGAGGCGCTCGACGCGGCCCGAGCGGCCCTGGGCCGCCCCGGCGTGGCCTTCGAACCCCGCCGGCTCTGGCCGACCGGCATGGACGCGCTCGGTGTGTCGCTCAAGGGCCGCATCCCGGCCGGCGAGCAGGCGCAGTCCGGCCGGGCGCTGGGCCGGCTGTCCGACATCGGCTGGGGTGGCCGGCTGCGCACCATGCTCGCCCCCGGCGCGGCCGACGCCGCCGTCCCCTCGGATGTGCTGGACGCCCTGGTCACGGTGCTGGCGGACTGGGCCCGCGGGCCGGGCGGCTGGGCCGGGAGCAGCCCGGAGACGGCCAGGCCGGTGGGCGTGGTCACCATGAGCTCCGCCTCGCGGCCGGAGCTGGTCGCCAGCCTGGGCGCCCGGATCGGAGCGATCGGCCGACTGCCGCTGCTCGGCCGGATCGAATACGTGGACGGCCGCGCGCCCTACGGCGCCCGGAGCAACAGCGCACAGCGGCTGCACTCACTGGCCGGCTCGCTGGTGATCCCGCCCGCACTCACCGAGGCACTGGCCGCGACGCCCGGGCCCGTCCTGCTGGTGGACGATCTGGTCGACAGCGGCTGGACGGTCACGGTCGCCGCCCGGCTGCTCCGCCGGGCCGGGGCCGAAGCCGTGTTGCCGCTGGTCCTGGCGGTGCAGGGGTAGACCCGCGGCCGCGATCCGGGCTGCCGGGTGGGCCGGTACCCGGATGAGCGCGGGCCATCCGGGGAATATATCCAGCGGACACGCACCTTTCGGGCGGGATTCGCCAGTGCGTCGTTGCCGCCCGAGCCTGTCAGGCCTGACAATTACCCGGTACCCGACAACCGGTCCCTCCGGACCCTTTCTTCGGCGTACGCAGGTGCCGGAAAGGAGGACGGTGACCCACGGTATCGACCGCGGCGGGCTCCCCTCCGCGCGGAGCCGGAGCATCGACCTGGAGACCTGGTCGAACGCTTCGGTGCCGCCACTGCGCGATCCGCGCGAGCTGGTCGTCGAGCTGCACCAGCGCCATCTGCCGCCGCCCGGCACCACTGTGATCGGGGTGCTCGACCACGACCACCGGGTGGTGGCCTCGGCCTCCGTGAGCACCCGACCGCAGGTGACGGACGGCTGGCAGCACCGCAACGCGATCCTCGGCCAGCTGCGCCGGGTGATCCCGCACGACCTGCGGCTCGCCACCCCTCGGCGGACCGCCGTATTGCTGCACTGCCGCGAGGGCGCGCTCGGCTGGATCGAGCAGGACGGCGCGTGGATGTGGGCGCTGCGCGACGCGGCCTCGCTGCACGGCCTGCGCTGCGGCGCGTACGTCACGCTGACCCCGGCCGGCTGGCAGGTGATCGGCGACGGCCGGATCGGGCGCTCGCCGCACTCGGGGTCCTGGGCCGGGCGCCCGTTGCACGCCGTCTCGGAGCTGCCGCAGCGCGAGCCGCGCGCCGCCGCGGCGGAGCCCACCCGCGCCGTCCGGCCGTGGTACCCGATCGCTCCGACCGGGCCCGAGCACGCGCGGCGCGCCGCGCACTGACCCCGGGCCCGGCACGACCACGGGCGGCGGCGCGGGGCGAACCCCGCACCGCCGCCCGTTCGTCGTACGTCAGGCTCGGGCCGACTGTCCGCTTACGGCCGGGTGGCCCGCCAGTCCTGCGGTGGGCCCGCAGACCACCAGCAGCGCGGTGGCGTGGGTGAGCGCCTTCTGCACCGCCTGCGCGGCCCGGCGCGACGACGCCCCGTCGAGGACCAGCACCACCACGTCCCGGCGAACCGGACGGGAGATCGCCAGGTCCGCGTAGAACACGTCGGCGCCCTCGGCGAGCTGCGCCCAGTAGCGCTCCTCGCCGAAGGAGAGCTCATGCTGCTGCCACGGGTGCGGCGCGGCGGCGGTCAGCACCAGGATGTCGCCGGGCTCGCGCCCCGACTCCAGCAGCTGGTCCACCGCCTCGTCCGCCCGCTCCAGAGCGGCCGCCGCAGTGGCAGGCACCAGTTGGACGGGCGGGGCGGCCGACGCCCGGCGCGGACCGGGCACCGGGGCCGCCGCGCGCGGTCCGGGTCGCGGCGGGCCGGGACGCGGTGCCGCAGGACGCGGCGGACCGGGCCTCGGCCCGGGCACGGCCGCGGCCGCGGGGGTCGGCGGGACGGGGGAGGCACTGCCGGCGGCAGGCGTGCTGAGGGCTTGTGCGTCCGACTCGCGGGGGAAGGGAACGCCGGGGCCCGGGAGGCTCTCGTGAATCTCCGGCTCCTCGGGGAAGACAGGCATACCCGGATATCTATCAAATGCCAGTCGAATGCGCACGGGCGCCCCACCTGTTGGGCATCACCCGGGCACACCGATCAGCCCAAATCGCCCTCGCCGACTACTCCTGATCATCCATCAGAAACCCAGCGTGAGCTGTTCGCTCCCATCGGAGGCTTCGGGGAGCTCGCGAACCCGCTTGAGGTGGCGCCACTTGGGCAGCGCGTCGAGGTAGGCCCAGGAGAGCCGGTGGTGCTCGGTCGGGCCGTACTCCTCCAGCGCCGCGCGGTGCACCGGCGAGGGGTAGCCCGCGTTGTCCTCGAAGCCGAACGCCGGGTACTGCGGCGCCAGCTCGGCCATCACGCCGTCCCGGTGCACCTTCGCGAGCACGGAGGCCGCGGCGACGCAGACGCAGCTCTGGTCGCCCTTGATCACCGTGCGGACGTTCCAGGGCGCGCCCAGGTAGTCGTGCTTGCCGTCCAGGATCACCGCGTCCGGCACCACCGGCAGCGCCTCCAGGGCCCGGACGGCGGCGAGCCGCAGCGCCGCCGTCATGCCGAGCTCGTCGCACTCCTGCGCCGACGCGTGGCCGAGGGCGTGCGCGGTGACCCAGTCCGCGAGGACCGGGGCGAGCAGGGTGCGGCGGCGCTCGGTGAGCAGCTTGGAGTCGGTGAGTCCCTCGGGCGCCCGGCGCAGCCCGGTGACGGCGGCGCCGACGGTCACCGGCCCGGCCCAGGCGCCGCGACCCACCTCGTCCAGGCCCACCACGATCGTCGCTCCGGCCCGGCGCAGGGAGCGCTCGACGCTGTGGGTCGGCGGGGTGTACGGCATGGGAGGCGGTCCTTCGGGGCGAGGCGGGGGCGGCACTGCTGCTTTCACCCTACGGCGGCCGGACGCCGCCCCGCGCCGGGCGGTTCACCCCTTGACCGAGCCGGCCAGCAGCCCGCGCACGAAGTACCGCTGGAGGCTGAAGAAGACGATCAGCGGGATGATGATCGACAGGAACGCCCCCGCGGTGAGCAGCTCCCAGCGCCCGCCGAACGAGCCGGAGAGCTGGGCCAGTCGGACCGTCATCGGCGCGACGTCCGGGGTGCCGCCCGCGAAGGTCAGGGCCACCAGCAGGTCGTTCCAGACCCAGAGGAACTGGAAGATCGCGAAGGAGGCCAGCGCGGGTGCGCAGAGCGGCAGCACGATGGAACGGAAGATCTTGAAGTGCGAGGCCCCGTCCACCACCGCGGCCTCCATGAGGTCCTTGGGCAGCTGCGAGATGAAGTTGTGCAGCAGGAAGATCGCCAGTGGCAGCGCGAACATGGTGTGCGCGAGCCAGACCGGCAGGTAGGTGCCGCTCAGATCGAAGGACGGGATGAGGGTGATCCCGCCCAGGTGGGCGCCGCCGGAGAAGAGTTGGAGCAGCGGGATCAGCGCCATCTGCAGCGGCACCACCTGCAGCGCGAAGATCACGAAGAAGAGCGTGTCACTCCCCCGGAACCGCACCCAGGCCAGCGCATAGGCGGCCATCGAGGCGAGCACCAGCGGAAAAATCGTCGCCGGCACGCTGATGGCCAGGGAGTTGACCAGGTAGGGCATCAGACCGCCGCTGACGCCGAACCCGCCCTCGAACAGCACGGTGTGGTAGTTGGAGAGCCCCAACTGCGGGTGGGTGAAGACCGTCCACCAGCCGCTGTCGGCCACGTCCTGCTGGCTGCGCAGCGAGGTGGCCAGCAGTCCGAGGGTCGGAATCGTCCAGAGCACCGTCACCACGACGACGAAGATCGAGGCGAGCGGGCTGCTGAAGGACTTGCGGACCGCCTTCACCGCGGGCAACTGCGCCCGGTCCATGGGGGCCTGCGTCTGCGTGATCATCGAGTGGTCCGCTCCCTGCGCAGCTGGACGATGTTGTAGGCGACCAGCGGAAGCACCGCGAGGAAGAGGATCACCGCGAGCGCGCTGCCGCGACCGACGTTGAACTGCACGAAGGACTGCGAGTACATCTCGTTGGCGAGCACCTGGGTGCCGAAGTTGCCGCCGGTCATCGTGCGCACGATGTCAAAGGCCTTCAGTGTGACGATCATGACGGTGGTGAGGACGACGACCAGCGTGGTGCGGATCATCGGGACGGTGACGTACCAGAAGAGCCGCAGCCCGCGGGCCCCGTCCAACCTGGCGGCCTCGGTCACCTCGTCCGGGATCGCCTTGATCGCCGCCGAGAGCACCACCATGGCGAACCCGGTCTGCACCCAGATCATCACGGCCATCAGCAGGAAGTCGTTCAGTGGGTGGTCGAGGATCCAGTTGGGCGGGTGGCGCCAACCCAGTCGGATGGCCACTTCGCTGAGCAGGCCGATCTGCGGCTGGCCGGACTCACGGGCCTCGTAGACGAACTTCCAGATGATGCTGGCGCCCACCAGCGAGACCGCCATCGGCATGAAGACCAGCGACTTGTAGAGCGCCTGCCACTTCATCCGCTCGACCGACAGGGCCAGCGCCAGGCCGAGACCGGTGGCCACCAGCGGGGCGACCAGCAGCCAGAGCAGCGTGTTGAGCAGCACCTGGTGGATGCTGTCGGTGGTGAGCGCCCAGCCGTAGTTGCGGCCGCCGAGGAAGCGGCTGCTGTCGTCGTTGCGAAAGCTCAGATAGATCGTCCGGACCAGCGGCACCACCAGCCCCACCAAGAGCAGCAGCACCGCAGGACCCAGGAAGACCGCGATCGCCGCCGGCCGCCCGAAGCGGCCGGTGGCGCGGCCGGCGGTGAGGAAGACCACCAGCAGGATGGCCAGGAAGACCGCGATCGCGCCGAAGGTGTTGCCCAGCTTGATCGCGGCGTCGCTCCAGGCGGAGTCGGCGAGAGGGGCTGCGGAGACGGGCATACGCGAGGTCCTTCCGTGGCGCGGAGGGGAGTTCGGGCCGCGGTGCTACTGACTACCGGCTACTGCGGCCAGGACGCGTCGACGTCGGCGGCGACCTGCTTGATCGACTCCCCCTCCGCGAACCAGGCCGTGAACGCCTTCCACTCCTCTCCCGAGCCGACGGCGGCCGGCATCATGTCCGAGGCGTCGAAGCGGAAGGTGGCGGCCGGGTCGGTCAGCTCGGCGGCCGACAACTGGTCGATCGGGTCGGTGTAGAGGCTCTTGTCGACGCCCTGGTTGGCCGAGACCCAGCCGCTGGCGACCTTGACCCGGCTGCTCGCCCAGTCGGCGGTGGAGAGGTAGTTCTGCACGGCCTGCACCTCGGGCCGGCTGGAGAACGCGGCCACGAACTCGCCGCCGCCCTCGACCGGGTTGGGGACGGCCGGGTTCACCGCGGGCAGGTGGAAGGCGAAGACGTCGCCGTTCGGCCCGACCGTGGTGCCCTTGGGCCACTGCGCCTCGTAGAACGAAGCCTGCTGCAGCATCCAGCACTTGTTGGTGAGGATCGGCGCGCCCGCGTCCTGGAAGGTCGTGGTGGCGATCGACTTCACGTCGCCGATGCCGGCGTTGACCCAGGCCGGGTTCTGCATCCAGTCGGCCACCTGCTGCATCGCCGAGGTGATCCTCGGGTCGCTGAACTTGACGGTGTGGTTGACCCACTGGTCGTAGACGTCGCCGCCCTGGCTGCCGAGGACGACCTCCTCCAGCCAGTCGGTGGCCGGCCAGCCGGTGGCCGTGCCGGAGCCGATGCCGCCGCACCAGGGCTTGCTGCCGCCGGACTTGGCGATGGTGTCGCTGAGCGCCATCAGGCCGGCCCAGGTCGTGGGGACCTGGTAGCCCGCCTTCTGGAAGGCCTTCGGTGAGTACCAGACCAGGGACTTCATGTTGGCGCTCATCGGCGCGGCGTAGAACGTCCCGTTGACGGAGCCGTAGGTCTTCCAGACCGGGCTCCACTTGTTCTCGTTCTCGACCGTCTGGGCCGGCGGCTTGACGACCTTTCCGGTCTTGACCATCTGACCGAGGAGTCCGGGCTGCGGGATGATCGCGAGATCCGGGGCGTTGCCGCCGGCCACCCGGACCGGGAGTTGGGACTCGAAGTCGTTGGAGCCCTCGTAGGAGATCGTGATGCCGGTACAAGAACTGAACTCGGCCCAGGACTTCTCCAGCGAGTCCGACTCCGGGCTGAGGATCGAGGCGAACATCGTCACTTTCGTCCCGGCGTGGCCCGCGTAGGGCTGGTACTTCGCGCAGTCGCCGGTCAGGGTCGCGGCGGCGGTCGAGTGGCCGCCCGAGCTGGAGCTGTTGGAGCAGGCAGCGGTGAGGGCCAGGCCCAGGACCGCTGGAGCCACCAGTAGACGATTGCGGAGCCGAACATTGCTTGCGATCTTCAAAACGCTCTCCTGCGGCCAGGTGGAAAGGAGTTGGCGCTGCGCTGAACCGGAGATCGAATGCCGTCACTGGCTTGAAGACGTTAACCCACCGGCTTCCCAACGAGAAGGGACGCGTTCAGGTTTACCTGAGAGGCGGACCTGGAAACACCAACGGCGCGGGACGTCGGCCGAACCGACTTCCCGCGCCGCGAAAGAGCCTCAGTTCAGCCGCACCGGCAGCGTCTGCAGGCTGTTGACCACGATCGAGGCGCCGGGCCGCAACTCCCCGTCCGGCACCGCGAGCGCCAGCTGCGGGAAGCGCTCGAAGAGGGCCGGCAGTGCCACCTGCGCCTCCAGGCGGGCCAGCGGCGAGCCCGGGCAGACGTGCGGGCCGTGGCCGAAGGAGAGGTGGCGGATCGGATCCCGGGTGACGTCGAACAGCTCGGCGGTGATGCCGTGCTGCAGCGGGTCGCGGCCGATCGCGTTGTACGAGATCAGCACCGGGTCGCCGGCCGGCACCAGCACGCCCTCGACCGCGATCGGCTCGGCGGCGAAGCGGAAGAGGAAGTTGCTGGTGGGCGGCGTCCAGCGGAGCGACTCCTCGACCACCGCCGCCCAGGACACCTCGCCACCGCGCACCAGCGCGAGTTGGTCCGGGTGGCCGAGCAGCGCCCGCACGGCGTTGGTGATCAGGTTGACGGTCGTCTCGTGGCCCGCGGCGATGATCACCCGCAGCGTCGCCGCCGCCTCGGCGTCGGTCAGCTCGCTGCCCTCGACGTCGGCGGCCAGCAGCGCGCTGGTCAGGTCCTCGCCCGGCTGCCGGCGGCGCTGGGCGACCAGGTCGCCGACGAAGGCGTTCAGCGCGGCGATGGTCGCCTGGATGCCGCCCGGGTCGGGGACGCTGCCGAAGAACCGCTCGTAGAGGTCCCGCAGATACGCATGGTCGGCCTTGTCCACCCCCAGCAGCGTGCCGATCACCGTCATCGGCAGCGGGAACGCGAAGGCGGTCTTCAGGTCGACCTCCGGCCCGCCGGCCGCCAGGTCGTCCAGCAGCTCGGCGGTGATCGCCTCGATCTGCGGACGCATCAACTCCACCCGGCGCGGGGTGAAGGCCTGCGCCACCAGGGCCCGCAGCCGCCGGTGCTCGTCCCCGTCGGTGGTCACCATGCTCGGCCCGGGCACCGCGAGCCCGATCAGCGGCCAGCTCCCGGGTACCTCGCCGCGCTGGTAGGCGGCCCAGTGCGCGGCGTCCTTGACCAGGCGCTGATCGGTCAGCAGCGCCCGCGCGGCCGCGTGCCGGGTGACCGCCCAGGCCTGCACACCGCCGGGCAGCTCCACCTCCGTCACCGAGCCGGCGGCCCGCAGCAGCGCCCCCTCGCCGGCGCTGTCGCGCGCGAAGGGGTCGAGAACGATCGGGGTGCTCATCTGACTACTCCTCAACTGGACGTCGATATGCCTGGGGTGAACGCGACGGGCAGCGCCACCAGCGCCCGCACCCAGGCCGACGGGCGCCAGACCAGGGCGTGCTCGGCGACCGCGAGCCGCAGGTCCGGCAACCGGTCGAGCAGCACCTCGATCGCCGTCCCGGCGATCACCTCCGCCGCCTCCTGGGCCGGGAACGGGCAGCGGTGCTCGCCGTGCGAGAAGCTCATATGCGCGTGGTTGCCCTCGGCGGCCGCGCCGTCCTCCTCGCGCACCGCGGGGTCGGCGTTCGAGCCCGCCAGGCCGAGCAGCAGCATGTCCCCCGCGGCGATCTGCTGGCCGCCGAGCCGGGTGTCGCGGGTGGCCCAGCGGCCGGCGAAGATCTGGGTCGGGGTGTCCTCCCAGAGCGCCTCGGTGAGCGCCTGGGCGATGCTGCGGCGCCCGCCGGAGAGCGAGGCGGCGAAGCGCTCGTCGGTGAGCATCAGCCGCAGCGCGTTGGCGATCCAGTACGCGGTGGGCTGATGGCCGGCGATCAGCAGGACCCGCAGGTCGCGCATGATCTCCTCGTCGGTCAGCCCGGCCTTGTGGATCAGCAGTTGGCTGGTGACGTCCGCCCCGGGCCGGTTGCGCTTGTCCTCCACCAGCTCCAGCATCGCGGTCAGCAGGCGCTGGGCGCCGCTCTGCGCGTCGGCTCCGCCGTCCAGCATGTCCAGCAGGCCGCGGATCAGCACCGGCGCCTGGGCGTCGTCCAGGCCGAACAGCCAGCAGAGCACCAGCACCGGGAGGCGGTGCGCGTACTCGGCGACCAGGTCCGCCTCGCCACGCCCGGCGAACTCGTCGATCAGCCGGTCGGCGATCTGCTCGCACTTCTTCTTCAGCTCGTACGGGTCGACCGACGCCAGCGCGTCGGAGACCGCCACCGAGCGGCGCTGGTGCTCGACACCCTCCGCGTACAGAATCGACGGCACCGGGGCCATCATCGGCTTGAGCGGCCAGTCGGCGGAGATCGTCGGCCAGGCGTTCCAGCGGGACGAGTCGCGGCCGAACAGCTTGGGCTCGCTCGTCACCCGCTGCAGCTCGCGGTAGCCGATCACCAGCCAGGCCGGCACCCCGCCGGCCAGTTCGACCGGCGCCACCGGACCGTGCGCGGCGCGCAGTTCGCGGTAGACCTGGCCCGGATCGGTCTGGAAGCGCGGGCCGTACAGCGGGGCCGCGGCGGCGTGCGCCGGGCAGCCCGGCGGTGGGGTGGTCGCTGGGTCGGTCACGGGGCGCTCTCCAGTTCGACATGGCGGGCTTCGGTCGCGGCCCGGCGGTAGAGGTGGCGGACCAGCTCGATCAGCACCTGCTTGCTGGACTCCCGGTCGCGCGCGTCGCAGGTGAGCAGGGGGACGCCGGGCGACAGGTCGAGGGCCTCGCGGATCTCCGCCAGGCCGTGCCGCAGCGGCTCGAAGGTGTTGCAGGCCACCACGAACGGCGTCCCGTGGTGCTCCAGGCGGTCGATCGCGTACCAGGACTCGTCCAGCCGCCGCGGGTCCACCAGCACGACGGCGCCCAGCGCCCCGCTGAAGAGCCGGTCCCAGAGGAACCAGAAGCGCTCCTGCCCGGGGGCTCCGAAGAGGTAGAGCACGGTCTCGGCGGAGAGCGTGATCCGGCCGAAGTCGAAGGCCACCGTGGTGGCGCGCTTGTCCCGGACCGCCGACGGGTCGTCGATCCCGATCCCGGCCCGGGTCATCACCTCCTCGGTGGCCAGCGGGCGGATCTCGCTCACCGAGCCGACCAGCGTGGTCTTGCCGACGCCGAAGCCGCCGACCACGACGATCTTCAGCGCGTTCTCGGCGGTGCTGCGCAACGGCGTCCGCCCGGCGGCAGCGAGGACCACCGCGTCAGAGCTTCTGGAGTCCATGGAGCACCTGCTTCAGCATGTCGAGGTCGGGCAGTTCCGCCCGGGCAGGGACGAAGCGGGGGTGGCGGGCGGTGATCCGGCCCGCCTCCAGCAGGTCGCCCAGCAGGATCTTCACCACGCTGATCGGCAGGGCCAGCTCGGCGGCCACCTCCACCACCGCGGTCGGACGCACGCACAGCCGCAGGATCCTGGCGTGCTCGGACTGCATCCCCGGCTGCGGTTCGCCCTCGGAGACGATCAGGGTCACCACGTCGAAGGCGTGCTGCGAGGCCTGGCTGCGGCCCCGGGTCACGGTGTAGAGCCGGTCCGGGTCGTCGTCCCGCGCCGGCTGCCTGGCCCGCGTCACGGGGCCGGGGTGGCGTCGATCCCGCGCGGCGGCGAGCTGAGGAACGTGCCGAGCTGCTCCACCAGCGCGTGCATGTGGTGGCCGACCATGCCGACGTCGGCGCTCTCGTCGGTCACCACCGCAAGGTGCGCGCCCGCGCCGGCCTCCACGATGCACAGGATGCCGCCGTGGAACTCCGTCATCGACTGCCGCACCCCGCCCGTTCCGTCGCCGAACTCGATCGAGGCGCCGTGCGACAGGCTCTGGATGCCGGAGGCTATGGCGGCCAGCTGGTCGGCCTGGTCGATGCTCAGCGCGGCGCTGTGGCAGAGCTTGAGACCGTCGGCGGAGAGCACCAAGGCATGGCGGGAGCCGGGGGTGTTGGTCAGCAGGTTCTCCAACAGCCAGTCGAGATCGCGGTCGGCGGTGCTGCTCATCAGGAGTTGTCCTTCGGGAGGTCAGCGGGGGGAGCTGGGTGGGGGGAAGCGGGCTGCGGACCCTTGACGGCCTGCCGGAACGCGCCGAAGCGGCCGGCCGCCTCCGGCTGGCGCACCCGTACCGCGGGGGCGGCGGGCGAGCCGGTGGCGGCCGACATGGTCTGGCCGCGGCGGCGCTTGGGCAGGCCGCCCTCGGTGCTGAGCGGCGGCGGGACGGCCTGCGGCGCAGCGGGCGGCAGCGCGCTGCGGGCGGGCGCCCGGGCCGGCTCGGGGACGGCCGGCTCCGGGTGGGTGACCAGGTGTTCGGGGATCAGCACCACCACGCCGGTGCCGCCGCGCGAGGAGGGCCGGAAGGAGACCGACAGACCGTGCTTGCGAGCCAGTGCGCCGACCACCGCGAAACCGAGCCGGGTGCCGGCCGAGAGCGCCGTGAGGTCCAACGGCCGCCCGGAGACGGCCAGCTCGGCCCGGCGCAGCCAGACCTCGGAGAGCCCGAGGCCGCCGTCCTCGACGGTGATCACCAGGCCGGAGTGCAACTCCTCGACGTAGACGTGCACCTCGGCCGGCGGGGCGGAGAAGTTGGTGGCGTTGTCCAGGAGTTCGGCGAGCGCGTGCATGACGCCCTCGGCCGCGTAGCCCGCCACCGCGGCGGTGCTCGCGGAGTGCAGCCGGACCCGCTGGTAGGCGCCGATCCGGCCGAGCGCGCCGCGCAGGATGCTCTCCACCGAGATCGGCTTGGTCCAGCGCCTGCCGGTGCGGGCGCCGGTCAGCACGGCGATGCTGTCGGCCATCCGGCCCGCCTGGGCGGTGCTGTGGTCCAGCCGGAGCAGGTCGCCGAGGACGTCCTCGCCGTGCTGGTGCTGCATCTCGCGCAACTCGGCGTGCATGCTGGTGGCCAGCGCCTGCACCCGTCCGGCGGCCGTCGCGCAGACCGCCAGCGCCGCGGCGCGCTGGCGCTCCCCATAGGCGATCTCGTTGGCCAGCAGGCTCAGCAGGTACTCGTGCGCGGTCTGCCGGTGGTCCGCCAGGACGGTCGCCACCGAGGCGCCGGCCCGCAGCCGCTGGACCACCCCGGGGATGGTCTCCTCCTCCAGCCGGGCCAGTTCGGCCCGTTCGTCGGCGGCTGCGGCCCGCGCGGCCGCGGCCTCCGAGCGGGCCTCCAGCGTCTCCGAACGGGCGGCCAGCAGCTCGATCCGGGCCGCCTCGCTCTCGGTGTGGGCCGCGTTGGCGCGCGCCCGCGAGGCCTGGGCGTCGGCCACCGCGGCCGCCGTGTCGGCCCCGGCCCGCACCGCGGCGGCGTGCGCCGCCTCGACCCTGGCCTGCGACTGCGCCAACTGCTCGCGCAGCCGCCCGACCCGGCCGCGCTGGACGATCGCCGCAACTACCGCCGCACACCAGGCAAGCGCCGCAGCCGAGGCCCAGCCGAGGGCCTCCGACCGCTCGTGGACGGGCGCCGCGGCCCCCGCGGCGGCCACGCCACCGGCCGCGACGGCCACCGCCAGCAGGACGCAGAGCAGGGCGGCCGGTCTACCGGACGGGCGTCGAAGGCGTGCGGTCATCAGGCTGATCCTCGGTGCGAGCGTCGGAGTCAGAGCGGGCGACAGCGCACCAATCCCCCGGCTATGGAGGATGCATGATCAGTTCACGCAGTCAACAGATCATATCGATTCAGAAGAGCTACTCAAGCGGTCAGTTGACGCATTGTGCTCCACCCGGTGCCAACAAGTGACGTCAGGGTGCGAACGGACCGGACCTGGCCTGCAACGCCGGGAGGGCGGGGACTCGAAGTCCCCGCCCTCCCGGCACTACCGTGCTACCGCAGTGCAGTGCTACTGGCGCAGAGCACTTGTTGCTGGGATGCCGTATTCCTCCCTGTCTGCGTGCTTCAGAGCGGGGAGACCCCTTGTCGTCGGCGCCTGAGTGACCGGATGATCAGCTCATGCCCATGAGCCGAGGCACCTTCGACCACGTGCCGGTGAGCACGCTGTTTCCCCAGTTGTCCGCTGCCGCCGTCGAATCACTGGAGCGCGCGGCCCGCATCGTTGACGCGGCTCAGCCCCAGGGCGCCGCAACGGTGTGGGAGTGGAAACTGGAGCATGCGGTCTTCACGGGTCCGCAGTCCCGGACCTGGGTGATCCTCCTCCTGGACGTTGTTCAGCCGACCAGCGGGAGCGACTGGTTGGAGTTCCAGTTCCAGGTGGGCTGGACGGACCAGGGCCAGCACGAGGTGACCGCTTCGGTGAACGTGGGCTGCTGGTGCGAGAGCGACCACGGCACTCATGACGTCGATGTCCTCACGTTCGCCGTCGGTGACGACGTCTCGCTGTCTCGAGCTTTCGAAGCAGGCGCCGAGCGCGTGGCGGGCTGGCTGGCTGAGCCCCAGAACGCAGACTTCTGGCGTGCCCGCGAGGACTTGCCGGCCCGCCGTTTCTAGGGCCCGCGCGGGCTGATTCGACCGTCGTTCCCCTTCCGAATGTCTGCGGCGCGGGCTGCCAAGTAGTCGGCCCAGGAGGTCTTGGCGAACCCGGCCCAGCGGACGGCGGTGTTGGGGTGGAGTCCCAGGATGCTCGCGAGCACCGGTGCGGGCAGGTCGCCGGCGAGAGCGACCAGGGCAGCGTTCCGGGCTGGCCTGGTGTCGATGCCGTGGGCCAGGAGCTTGGAGCTGAGCCCGGTCTGCGAGGTGGGGCGGCCGGGAACGAGACCGGGGAAGAGCCAGGGCTCGCCGCGGGTGGTGCGGGTGAGCGCGGATCGGGTGTGAGGGGCGTCGGCGAGCTGGTGCAGGAGTTTGGCGAGCCGGGGCGGCAGGAGGATCGGGTGCCGGTCGAGGGTGAGGTAGCTGTTGCCGTCGCGGCTGGTGACCTGGGTCGCGGTTAGGTGCCGGATGTGGGAGGCGTGTAGGCCGAAGAGCAGGATCAGTGCTCCGGCGGCCCTGGTGTCCAGCGCCATGGTCGAGTCGGTCAGGCAGTGTTTCAGCAGCTGCCAGCGGCCTTCCTCGTCCATCAGGTGGCTGGGCTGCTGCCGCGGGATGGAAGGGACCGTCAGCTCGCTGGTGAGACCGCGGCTGGTGGTCCAGGACAGGAAGTAGCGGATCGCGTAGGTGCGGGTGTTGCCGGCGTCCAGCCAGCGGTCGAGGTCGTCTTGCCGGAGTCCGCCCAGGTCGATGCGGTGTTCGTCGAGCCAGGTGAGGAACTCCAGGGCCACCAGGACGCGGGTGCGGAGGAAGGAGCCCGGCTCGGCCGGGCGGCGGCGACGGGCGGCGCGTCGTCGGGCCCGTCGCAGCAGGTGCCAGTGCGCGTAGGAGCGGATCAGGTGGACGTGTCCGGTGGGCCGTCCGGTGAGGACCATGTCCAGCCAGGCGGGGATGCGGTCGAGTTCCTCGTCGCGCTCCGGGAGGGTGCCGAGGTGGACGAGGGTGTGGCGGACGTAGTGCAGGTGTCGGCTGGGCGGGAGCCGGTCGAGTCGCTGATGGGTGATCGGGTCGCCGGCGGCGGCCAAGTCGGCGAACAGGGCGGCGTTCGGGCTTCGCTGCAGCCAGAACAGGATGCCGCGCGGGCGGTCCGCCTGAGCGAGTGCCTCGCGCAGTGGCTGCAGCTCGGCCGGGACGTGCCCGTCCGGGCCGGCCAGCAGGTGCTGGAGCCGGTCGGCGAGCACGCAGCGGGCGCACTTGGCGTCGGCGTAGGTCCGGCCGCCGAGCCCGCAGGCTCGGCAGGTGTAGTCGAAGGCGGTGCCTGCGCAGGCTCCGCAGATGCCGTTGCCGTCCTCGGCGGTTCTTCCGATCAGTGGCTGGTGGCGGCCGCATCCCGAGCAGGTCGCGGGCGTGTCCAGCACGACGGTGTAGCAGGTGGAACAGACCGGGCCGATCGGCCACCGGGTGTGAACGCGGCGGGTCCGCCCGCAGCGGCAGCATTCCTGGGTTCGCTCTGGGCGGTCTGGGCGGCAGGCCCGGCAGGTCCAGGCGCCGTCCGCGCCGCGCTGGCAGGGGCGTTCCTCTCCGCAGCTGGAGCATGTCTTGGTCGGTCCGTTGCAGCAGTCCTCGCAGGTGTCGGGGTGGGATCCGGTGGCCCGGCGGGCGATGCGGGCGACCTGTCCGCAGCGTCCGCATGCCCGCACTGGCCTCCTGGACTGGTGGTGGCAGGGAGAGCACAGCGGGCCGCCTGGGCCGTTGGACTTGGCTGGCCCGACCGTGCCGCAGTTCGAGCATTCGTGCTGGGGGCCTTTCCAGCAGTTCGCGCAGAGGGGTGAGTTGTCCGGGCGGCGGGTGACGGGCATGCGGAACTGCCCGCAGCCGGCGCATTCTTCGACGACGTCGGGGTCGACGCGGTAGCAGGAGTAGCAGATCCGGCCCTCGGAGCGGCGGGCGGCGAGCCGGGTTCCGGTGCGTCCGCAGCGGTCGCAGGTGCCCTTGCTGCTGCGGGCCGCGCAGGTGACGCAGAGGCGCCCGGCGGGGCCGGACCGGGGCAGGTCGAGGCCGGCTCGCCCGCAGTCGGTGCAGGCCGGTCGGGCCACGGTGTGTCCGGCGGCGTGAAGGATCGAGGTGAGGCGAACGACCACAGGCGGGCAGTGGGAGTCGCCGGAGACCAGGGCCTGCGGGTGGGCGGCCAGGTGCTGGTCGAGGTCGCGGAGCGGGCCGCCTTGGGCGGCGCTTGCGTCGGTGACGGCCTCGAGGGCCGCCGCATGGTCGAGGCCGGGCAGCGTGGTGGTCAGGGCCGTGACCACGCGGTCGAGGGCCGCCTGTCGCTGTTCGGCTCGCTGGCGGGCGCGGGTGCGGTTCATAGGCCCTCGGGGCGTCGGATCGTGGTCCGCCGGGCGGCCGGCAGCGGGCGGACCGATGTCTCGTCTGCGGTCTTGCGGATCTCCTCGTTGACGACCTGGACCTCGATGAGGTCGCCGGGCTGGCAGGCGAGGATGTCGCAGAGTGCCGCGAGGGTGTCCATCGACAGCCGCTGCGGGGGTTGGGTGACCAGGCGGAAGACCTGTTCGCGGGAGAGGGTGATGCCCCGCTCGGCGAGCGGGCCGACCAGGTCGGTGGTCTGGAACATCTGTCGGGTGGCCATGATCTGACGTAGGTGCCAGTGGTAGCCCATCTTCTTGATCACGTCTCGTCGTCCTCCCAGAGCTCGGCGTGCCGTTCCTTCAACATCCGCTGGAGCAACCGGTTGCGGTACTCGTCCGAGACGCCGGTGTAGATCGCGGTGGTGCTGGCGTAGGCGTGGCCGACCTGGTCCTGGACGAACCGCTCGGGGTAGCCGAACTCCACGAGATGGGTCACGTAGCTGTGGCGGAGCCCATGCAGATCGAGCTCTTCCGGCAGGTCAGCGGCCTTGCGGGCGGTCTCGAACGCTTCGTCCAGTCGTCGCGGTGACATCCGTCCGCGGCGCTCGGTGATCCAGAGCGCGGGGTGTTTGCCCGGGGAGAAGGCCGGCCGGACCTCCTCCAGGTACTGGGCGAGGAGGTCGACGCTCCAGTCCAGGTCGGGGACGGTGAAGACGGTGCGGCGCTTGGGTGGGCCGCCCTTGGAGGACTTCCCGAATCGCACGAACAGGCCGCCGAACCGGCCGTACTGAGACATCTTCGGATTCCGCCGAAGGTCTGCCAGGTCGAGACCGCAGGCCTCCTGGCGCCGGAGTCCGTAGGCGTAGACGGTCTTGAGCAGGATCGCGTCCCGCAGGGCGGCGAGCGAGCCCTTCCGGTGCCGGGCCCGGATCTCATCGACCCGGCCGTCCGCCGCGTCGAACAGGGCCTGGACCTCTTCGTAGGTCAGCGGGCGCCGGCCCGGATCGCCCTCGTACTCGCTGCTGTGGGTGACCGTGTTCCACTCGTGCAGGACCTGCACGGGGGCCTGGCCAAACTGGTCCAGGCACCGCAGCGGCCAGCCGTAGCGGGCATCGGTGACGTACTCGCAGAACAGGCGGAGCGCGTTCTGGTAGTTCCTCCCGGTCGAGACCGCGAAGTTCTTCCGCCGCGATCTCAGGTGGTCGATGAACGCCTCGACCTCGGCAGGCTCCCACTGCCACGGGTACTGGTTGGTGAACTCCGCAAAGCGCTGCACCACCGACAGCCGCGGCTTGATCGTCCCGTCCTCGTCCAGGAAGCGGGTCCGCTGTTGCCGGGCCCAGCCGTCCAGCATCGCCTTGAAGACAGCCGGCTCCGGGTCGAGGTGAACGACCCCGTCGGCCAGCACCAGGTGCGCGGCACCCGGCAGATCAACCGCTCGACTCACGATGCATCTAACGCAACATCGTTGAATCGGTTACTCCGTGCAGGTCACGGGCACGACGTAGGGGACCGGCCTTCGGCCGGTCCCCTACGTGAGCTGCTGGTCAGCTACCCGTGCGGGCTACGTCGGATGTTGCATCCAACGCAATTCCGCCCGGTATCAGCTGCAGCCGCTGGTGGAGCCGCAGCCCTCGCAGAGGTAGCAGCTGCCCGCGCGGCGCATCTTGGTGCCGCACGAGAAGCACAGCGGGGCGTCCGCGTTCAGGCCGAGCTGGATCTCCATCAGCTCGGTCGAGTTGTGCGGCTGGGCCGGGGCCTTGGCGGGCTTGGGCGCCTCGGCCTGGACCGGAGCGGCGACGGCGCGCGGCGCCGACTGGGCCAGGCTCTCGACGTCCATGTCCTCGTCGGAGTCCAGCGGCTCGTAGGAACCGGTCTCCAGGTGCCGCTGGCGCTCCTCGACGGAGTGGATGCCCAGCGCGGAGCGGGTCTCGAAGGGCAGGAAGTCCAACGCCAGGCGGCGGAAGATGTAGTCGACGATCGACTGCGCCATCCGCACGTCCGGGTCGTCGGTCAGACCGGCCGGCTCGAAGCGCATGTTGGTGAACTTCGAGACGTAGGTCTCCAGCGGGACGCCGTACTGCATGCCGACCGAGACGGCGATCGAGAAGGCGTCCATCATGCCCGCGAGGGTCGAGCCCTGCTTGGACATCTTCAGGAAGACCTCGCCGAGGCCGTCGTCCGGGTAGGAGTTGGCCGTCATGTAGCCCTCGGCGCCGCCCACCGTGAAGGAGGTGGTGATACCCGGGCGGCCCTTGGGCAGGCGCTTGCGGACCGGGCGGTACTCGACGACCTTCTGGACCACGGGGGTCTCGGTGCCGGCCTCGTCGGTCTTCTTGGCCGACAGCGGCTGGCCGACCTTCGAGTTCTCACGGTAGATCGCCAGCGCCTTGACGCCGAGCTTCCAGGCCTCGAAGTAGACCTCCTCGACCTCCTCGACCGTGGAGTTCGCCGGCATGTTGACGGTCTTGGAGATCGCGCCGGAGATCCACGGCTGGATCGCCGACATCATCCGCACGTGGCCCATCGGCGAGATCGAGCGCTCGCCCATCGCGCAGTCGAAGACCTCGTAGTGCTCGGTCTTGAGGCCCGGGGCGTCGATCACATTGCCGTGCTCGCCGATGTGGGCGACGATCGCCTCGACCTGCTCGGGCTGGTAGCCGAAGCGGCGCAGGGCGCGCGGCACGGTGCCGTTGACGATCTGCATCGAGCCGCCGCCGACCAGCTTCTTGAACTTCACCAACGCCAGGTCCGGCTCCACACCGGTGGTGTCGCAGTCCATCATCAAGCCGATGGTGCCGGTCGGGGCGAGCACCGAGGCCTGGGCGTTGCGGAACCCGTTCTGCGCGCCGATCCGCAGCACGTCCTGCCAGGTCTCAGTGGCGGCGGCCCAGACCGGGGCGTCCAGGTCGTCGACCGGGACGGCGGCGCTGTTGGCGTCGGCGTGCTGGCGCATCACCCGCTGGTGCGGGGCGGCGTTGCGGGCGTAGCCGTCGTACGGGCCGACCACGCCGGCCAGCTCGGCGCCGCGGCGGTAGGCGGTGCCGGTCATCAGCGAGGTGATGGCGCCGGCCAGCGCGCGGCCGCCCACGGAGTCGTACGCGTGGCCGGTGGCCATCAGCAGCGCGCCGAGGTTGGCGTAGCCGATGCCCAGCTGGCGGTAGGCGCGGGTGGTCTCGCCGATCTTCTCGGTCGGGAAGTCGGCGAAGCAGATGGAGATGTCCATCGCGGTGATGACCAGCTCGACGACCTTGGCGAAGCGCTCGGCGTCGAAGCCCTGCCCGCTGTCGGACGCAGTGTCGTCGCGCAGGAACGTCATCAGGTTGAGCGAGGCGAGGTTGCAGCTGGAGTTGTCCAGGTGCATGTACTCGGAGCAGGGGTTGGAGGCGTTGATCCGACCGGACTCCGGGCAGGTGTGCCAGTGGTTGATGGTCGAGTCGTACTGGATGCCCGGGTCGGCGCAGGCCCAGGCGGCCTCGGCCATCTTGCGGAAGAGCTTCTTGGCGTCGACGGTCTCGATGACCTCGCCGGTCATCCGGGCCCGCAGGCCGAAGTCGGTGCCGTTCTCGACCGCGGTCATGAACTCGTCGGAGACGCGGACCGAGTTGTTGGCGTTCTGGTACTGGACGGAGGCGATGTCGTCGCCGCCGAGGTCCATGTCGAAGCCCGCGTCGCGCAGCGCGCGGATCTTCTCCTCCTCCTTCACCTTGGTCTCGATGAAGGCCTCGACGTCCGGGTGGTCGACGTCCAGCACGACCATCTTGGCCGCGCGGCGGGTGGCGCCACCGGACTTGATGGTGCCGGCCGAGGCGTCGGCGCCGCGCATGAAGGAGACCGGCCCCGAGGCGTTGCCGCCGGAGGAGAGCAGCTCCTTGGAGGAGCGGATCCGGGAGAGGTTCAGGCCGGCGCCGGAGCCGCCCTTGAAGATCATGCCCTCTTCCTTGTACCAGTCGAGGATGGACTCCATGGAGTCGTCGACGGCCAGGATGAAGCAGGCGCTGACCTGCTGGGGCTGCTTGGTGCCGACGTTGAACCAGACCGGCGAGTTGAAGCTGAACACCTGGTGGAGGAGGGCGTGGGTCAGCTCGTGCTCGAAGATCTCGGCGTCGGCGGGCGAGCCGAAGTAGCCGTTCTTCTCGCCGGCGGCGCGGTAGGTGAGCACCACGCGGTCGATGATCTGCTTGAGGCTCCACTCGCGCTGCGGAGTGCCGACAGCGCCGCGGAAGTACTTGCTGGTGACGATGTTGACCGCGTTGACCGACCAGAAGTCGGGGAACTCGACGCCGCGCTGCTCGAAGTTGATCGAGCCGTCACGCCAGTTGGTCATGACGACGTCGCGCCGCTCCCAGCTGACCTCGTCGTACGGATGGACGCCAGGGGTGGTGTAGATGCGCTCCATCCGCAGACCGCCCTTGGGAGCCTTGCCGGCTCCCTTCGCTGCCTTGTCGGACTTCGACCCGCGTGCGGAACCGCTCGTCGTGTCTGTCACTTCTGCTCCTCCTCCTGGGCAAACGCCCTGAGTGCCCGATTTCTTTCGGGGCGCGCCACGCGCTCCGAGGGGGCACTGCTGTTTCGCTTCTCCTGGCATGCGGGCAGGCCGGGACACCCGACCGATCTCGCACGGTTTGTCATGTTCTGCGTGCCGTTTTCGGGCGCGCGAGCACCCTGGACAGCCGGGTGCGGGTGCGCCGCTAGGGCGCTGCGGCGGGAACCGGGACGGCTGCGCCGTCGCCCGTCTCGCCGGGGGGCTGCTCGGTGCCGCGCAGCAGGGCGATCGCGGCCTCGAAGTCCGCGAGCCCGTCGTAGGCCTGGTAGACCGACGCGAACCGCAGGTAGGCGACGACGTCCAGGTCCCTGAGCGGACCGAGTATGGCCAGTCCCACGTCGTGGGTGGAGAGTTCCGCGCTGCCGCTGGCCCGCAGGCACTCCTCGACCCGCTGGCCGAGCAGGGCGAGGGCGTCCTCGGTGACCGGTCGGCCCTGGCAGGCCTTGCGGACTCCGGAGATCACCTTCTCCCGGCTGAACGGTTCGGTCACCCCGCTGCGTTTGATGACCATCAACGCGGCGGTCTCCACCGTGGTGAAGCGGCGACTGCAGTCGGGGCATTGGCGGCGGCGGCGAATCGAGCTGCCGTCGTCAGTCGTGCGACTGTCGACCACTCGGCTGTCGGAGTGCCGGCAGAAGGGGCAGTGCACGGACGACTCCCTTCCTGGCGGAACTCGGGCGGCGGAACTGGCGGGGCTGCGGGGGCCTGGATCGACTCCCGGGCACCGCCGAGTCTAAACGACACCACCCTTCGGACCACAACCTGTGGGCCGCGACGCCCCATGTAACCACTAGATCTAGGAAAGTGCGGCGACGGACACCACCCGTGTGTCGTAGCGCCCGGATCACCTGGCGCGATCGGTGCTGGTCAGCGCCGAGCGGCATCGCGGACACCGCACCCGAACGGCTCATGGACGTGGCGCACGGCTCACGGGATGCCTCCCGGCAGCGCCTTCAGGTCACCTTCAGGCCACCTTCGGCCCGGATTCAGCGGGCGAAGCGCAGCGACCATAGAATACGACTATCGAACATTTAATCGACATACACCCAAAGCCTTGATCGAGTCAGCCGACTCCTCAATAATTCACTCGAACGTGTGTTTGGCGCAACCTTTCGATAGGTGCTGCCGTTGGGCTGGACAAGGGAGAACGCCCGTCGAGAGGGGCCGCCGTGAGCACCGTACAGACCAGCACCAGCAGCAGCACCGCCGTCCAGACCAGCGCCGCCGACAGTCACACCATCCCGGTGCAGGACCGTTCCCAGCACACCGGGGGGCGGCCCTCCTTGGACCAGCAGAGCATGGACCAGAGCATGGATCGCAGCGACGAAAGTCTCCGCCCCGCCGCCGCGCCGGGCTACCTCCCCGACCACCAGGTCGAGCACGCGTCCGCCCAGGACGTCCCGCTCGGTCTGGCGAGCGGCCAGGCCCGCGCCCTGCCGGGGCGGCCACCCGGCATCCGCACCGACGAGGCCGGGCTGACCGAGCGCCAGCGCCGGGTGATCGAGGTCATCCGGGATTCCGTCCAGCGCCGCGGCTACCCGCCGAGCATGCGGGAGATCGGCCAGGCGGTCGGCCTCTCCTCGACCTCCTCGGTCGCCCACCAGCTGATGGCCCTGGAGCGCAAGGGCTTCCTGCGCCGCGACCCGCACCGCCCGCGGGCCTACGAGGTGCGCGGCGTCGAGGTCAGCCGGCCGAACACCGCCGAGGCGGCCGGGCGGCCGTCCACCTCGTATGTGCCGCTGGTCGGCCGGATCGCCGCCGGCGGCCCGATCCTGGCCGAGCAGACGGTCGAGGACGTCTTCCCGCTGCCGCGTCAACTGGTCGGCGAGGGTGAGCTGTTCGCACTCACCGTGCGCGGCGACTCAATGATCGAGGCGGCCATCTGCGACGGCGACTGGGTCACCGTGCGCCGCCAGCCGGTCGCCGAGAACGGCGACATCGTGGCCGCGATGATCGATGGCGAGGCCACCGTCAAGCGCCTCAAGCGCGAGGACGGCCGGATCTGGCTGATGCCGCACAACCCGGCGTACGAGCCGATCCCGGGCGACAACGCGACCATCCTGGGCAAGGTCGTCGCGGTGCTGCGCCGGCTCTGACCGACGCATGGCGCTGCCCCCGGTCCGCGCGGACCGGGGGCGCCGCCATGCTCAGCCGCGGCTCAGCCGCGCTTGGCCACCGGACGCGGCTCCGGAGCGGAGGCGGCGATGGCCGCCAGCGAGCGCCGCACCTGGTTGCGGTCGGTGGTGTACCAGAAGTCCGGCATCGAGGAGCGGAAGAAGCCGCCGTAGCGAGCGGTCGCCAGCCGCGGGTCGAGCACCGCGACCACGCCGCGGTCCTCCGCCGCCCGGACCAGCCGACCCGCGCCCTGCGCCATCAGCAGCGCGGCGTGCGTCGCCGCCACCGCCATGAAGCCGTTGCCGCCGGCCTCCTCGACCGCCTTCTGCCGCGCGCTCATCAGCGGATCGTCCGGACGCGGGAACGGGATCCGGTCCATCACCACCAACTGGCAGGCGGAACCGGGCACATCGACGCCCTGCCAGAGCGAGAGGGTGCCGAAGAGGCAGGTCTCGGCGTCGGCCGAGAAGTTGCGGATCAGCTCGCCCAGGGTGTCCTCGCCCTGCAGCAGGATCGGGAAGTCCAAGCGCTCGCGCAGCTGCTCGGCGGCCGTCTGGGCGGGCCCGCATCGAGGAGAACAGGCCGAGCGTGCGCCCGCCCGCCGCCTCGATCAGCTCCGCCAGCTCGTCCAGCATCTGCGGGCGCTCCGGCTCGCGGCCGGGCGGCGGCAGGTGCTTGGCGACGTACAGGATGCCCTGCTTGGGGTAGCTGAACGGCGAGCCGACATCCAGCCCGCGCCAGAGCGGCGGGGCGTCCTCGGCGCGCTCGCCGCGCTCCGGCTCGGCCGGCGTCCGCTGCTCCGGCAGCCGGCCCTCGCCGGGCAGGCCCACCGAGGCGGCCACCCCGTTGAAGTCGCCGCCCAGCTTGAGGGTGGCGGAGGTGAGGACGACCGAGCGCTCCTTGTAGAGGTTCTCGCGCAGCAGCCCGGAGACGCTCATCGGGGCCACCCGCAGCGAGGCGGTGCCCATCCCGAAGCGGTCGTTGCGCTCGATCCAGATCACGTCGTACGGCGAGTCGGTGAGCAGCCGGTCGGTGGTGTCGTGCAGCGTCTCGGCCATCGCCATCGCCTGCTTGCGCACCGCGTCCTCGTCGGTGAGCGACTTGTCCCTGGTCTCGCCGAGCGAGGTGATCACCTGGCGGCTGGCGTCCCGGATCGCGGTGACCGCGTAGGCGAGGTACTCGGGGAGCTCCTCGACCCGGCCGGCCTGGGCGGTCTCCATCAGGCCGTGGTAGCTCTCTGCGGCGGCCTGCAGCGCGTCCACCGCCTTCTCGTTGGCCAGCCTGGCGGCCCGCTTCACGGCGCGGTTGACCGCGCTGACGGTGAGCTCGGCGGTGGCCGCGCCGGTGACCCGGTTGACCAGCTCGTGCGCCTCGTCCACGATCAGCAGCTCGTGCTCGGGGAGCACCGGCGCGCCCTCCAGCGCGTCGATCGCCAGCAGCGCGTGGTTGGTCACCACCACGTCGGCCAGCTTGGCCCGCTCGCGCGCCTGCTCGGCGAAGCACTCCTGGCCGTAGGCGCAGCGGGTCGCGCCCAGGCACTCCCGGGAGCTCACCGAGAGCTGCGCCCAGGCCTTGTCGGAGACGCCGGGGGTGAGGTCGTCGCGGTCGCCGGTCTCGGTCTCGTCGGCCCAGTCGCGCAGCCGCAGGACGTCCTGGCCGAGCTTGCCGGTCGGGCCGCCGAGCGCCTCGGCCGGATCGAAGAGGCCCTCGCCCTCGTCGCTCGGGGTGCCCTCGTGGGCCCGGTGCAGGCAGAGGTAGTTGGAGCGGCCCTTGAGCATCGCGAAGAGCGGGCGGCGCCGCAGGATCGGGTGCAGCGCCTCGACCGTCCGGGGCAAGTCCCGCTCCACCAGCTGGCGTTGGAGCGCCAGAGTGGCGGTGGCGACCACCACGCGGTCGCCGTGCGCGAGCGCCGGGACCAGGTAGGCCAGGGACTTGCCGGTGCCGGTGCCGGCCTGCACCAGCAGGTGCTCGGCGCTGTCGACCGCCTCGGCGACGGCCTCGGCCATCCGGATCTGCCCGGGCCGTTCGACGCCGCCGACCGCGGTGACCGCGGCATGCAGCAGCTCGGGGATGCGGGCACGGCCTACGGGGGCCGGGGCGGCGGGCTCGCCCGCCTCGGCGTCGGCCAACAGCTGGGGTGCGGAGTCGTCTCTCATGACGCTCCAAGCCTACGGGGCCGCACTGACAGCGCGGTCCCGCGGCCCGGGTAGCGCTGCGGCACCGGCCGGGTGCAGCGGGTTGGCGACCTGCCCGTGCACCGCCGCGTGCGGGCGCTCGGGCCGGTCCCGGTAGCCGTCCAGCAGCAGCCGGTTGCGGTTGAGGCAGAGCCGGTCGATGGCGGGGGTGAACAGGTCGAAGAGCGCGAACCGCTCGCGCAGCTCGGGAAAGCGCTGCTGGTAGCGCAGGATCTCGGCGCGCAGCAGCGCCCAGAACTCCGCCTCGGGCAGGCCGAGTCGGCTCTCCAGCAGCGGGGCGAGATAGCGGTAGACCCCGATGAAGAGCCCGGAGTGCAGGAACTGGCAGAGGAACGCCGGGGGTTCGCGCAGCAGCACGCCCGCCACCGCCGGGGGCAGCGTGCGCAGCTCGGGGAGGTCCTGGTCGCTGATGTTGACGTCGTCGACGAAATCCTTGACCGCCAGGCGCACCGGGGTGTCGGTGCGGTCGAAGACCACGATCGCGTTCTCGCCGTGCGGCGAGAAGACGGTGCCGTAGCGGTAGAGGAAGTGCAGCAGCGGCGGCAGCATCGCGGCGAGCAGCCGAGCCGCCCAGTCGCGCGGGGTGAGCCCGGAGCGGGCGATCAGCTCCTCGACCAGCGCGCGCCCGTCCGAACCGGTCTGCAGCAGCGCGGCGAGCGTGCGGGCCCGCTCCCCCTCCGCCAGCCGAGCGCCGAGCGGTTCGCGCCAGATCGCGCCAAGCAGTTCCTTGTACTGGTACGGCGCCTCGGGCAGCCGGGCGTAGTACGGGTGCTCGACGGTGACCGAGGCCACCTCGCCGAGCAGCACCACCCGGCACTCCTCACGCAGGAACGGGTCGCCGTCGCGCAGCGCGTGGATCCACCGGGTGACGTCCGGCGCGGCCAGCGTCCGCTCGGTCGGCAGCCCGCGCCAGACCAGCGTGTTGAGGATCGCCAGCGGCAGCTTGACGGTGCGCCGGAGCGGCGTGGTGGCGTTGAAGAAGGAGCGGATGGACTGCTGCGGCAGCCGCCGGTCGCCGTCGGCGGGCAGCAGCACGATCCTGCCGTCCGCGATCCAGGGCGCGAAGAGCGGCAGCACGGTCTCGTCCCACTGCCAGGGGTGGACCGGCAGCAGCAGGTACTGCGCCGGGTCCTTGCCCCGGCCGGCCAGCAGGTCGCGGTAGCCGGCCAGCACCTGCGGGTCCAGCTCCTCGCGGTAGAGCGCCTCGGCGTCGGCCAGCTCGCCGACGCCCCGGTACTGGGCCAGCGAGCGGTGCACGGCGAGCCAGGGCAGCGCCTGCGGGGTACGCGCCTCGGGGGCCCAGGCGGCGGCGTCGGAGGCCGAGAAGCCGAGCCGGCCCTTGTTCGGCACGATCCAGGGGTGGCCGCTCTGGTGCCCCTCCAGCTCGGTGTGGCCCAGTTCGGCCAGCTCGGCGGCGGTCAGCGCGCCTGCCGCGAGGCGGACGTCGGCGAGCAGGGTCGCCGTCAGCTCCCTGACCAGGTGCCCGCTGGTGTCACCGGAGAGCCCGAGCAGCCCGCGGGCCGCCAGCAGGAACGCCAAGGGGTCCTCGGCCGGCGCCCCGTCGGCGCGCACCGAGTGCGGGTCGACCTGCCAGCCGCCGTACGCGCCGCGGCGCGCGGCGAAGCGGTACTCCGGGCCGTCGGGCAGCGCGAGCCGGTAGCCGCCGGGCACCGGCTCGGGGCTCAGCAGCTCCTCGTAGCTGAACTCGCCGATCATCTTGGCCAGCATCGCCCGGCCGGCCGAGCGCCAGCGGTCCTGGTTCAGGGCGGGGTCAGCGGCTGGTGGCTGGGGCACGGTTCCACTCCTCGGCATGGGCGGCGGACTGGGTCGGCAGCGGGGTCGGGGCGAAGCTGGTCCACGCCGTCCGGGCGGGCAGCCGGTGCACGGCCCGGCCGCAGAGCGCGTTCAGGATGACGGCCGCGCGGTGCGCGCCGAGGCCGAGGTCGGGGGTGCCGACGCCGTGCGTGTGCAGCTCGGCGTTCTGCACGTACAGCCCGCCGGTCAGCGCCGGGCGGGTGGCCACCCGGTGGTCGAGGCCGATCCGGTAGCGGCCCTGCTCGTCCCAGTCGATCAGCGCGGCGAGCGGCTCCAGCGCGGCCGGGCGCACCGCGCGGTAGCCGGTGGCCAGCACCACCGCGTCGGTGCGCACCAGCCGGGGCACGCCCGAGTCGCGGTGCAGGCAGCGCAGCTCCAGGCCGCCGCACGGGCCGGGCAGCGCGCAGGTCACCTCGGTGCCGGGGGTGATCTCGACGTCGGCGGCGGCCGGCGGGCGGCCGATGCTCCGCTCGTACAGCAGGTCGTGGATCTCGGCCAGGGTCTCGGCGCTGGCGGCCTTGTGCAGCTGCCACTGCTCGGCCACCAGCTGGTCGCGGACCTGGCCGGGCAGGGTGTGGAAGTAGCGGGTGTAGTCCGGGGTGAAGTGCTCCAGGCCCAGCTTGGAGTACTCCATCGGGGCCAGCGCCCTGGTCCGGGTCAGCCAGCGCAGCCGGGTGCCGTCGCCGGCCCGGCTGCGCAGCAGGTCCAGGAAGACCTCCGCGCCGGACTGGCCGGAGCCGACCACGGTGATGTCCCGGGCGCCGTCCAGGGCACGCCGGCGCTCCAGGTACTCGCCGGAGTGCCAGACCGCGCCGTGGTCGGCCAGCGCGGCGAAGGCCTGCGGGCGGACCGGCTCGGTGCCGACCCCGAGCACCAGGTTGCGGGCCCGGACCCGCTCCTCGGCCCCCGCGGAGCGCAGCGTGGCGGTGAACGCGCCGTCCTCCCAGTGCACCGCAGTGACCGTCGCGCCGAACCGGCAGGAGGCGAGCCGCTCGGCCGCCCAGCGGCAGTAGTGGTCGTACTCGCGGCGGGGCAGCTGGAAGCGCTCGGAGAAGTAGAAGGGGAAGAGCCGGTCGTGCTCGCGCAGGTAGTTGAGGAAGGACCACGGGTTGGTCGGGTCCACCAGCGAGACCAGGTCGGCCAGGAACGGCACCTGCATCCTGGCTCCCTCGACCAGCATGCCCGGGTGCCAGCGGAACTCCGGCCTGGCGTCGCAGAACAGCGCGCGCAGGCCGTCCACTTGGTCGGCCAGCGCGGCGAGCGAGAGGTTGAACGGGCCGATGCCGACCCCGAGCAGGTCGTAGGGGAGCTGGGTGTCCATCGGCGGGGTGTCCATCGGCGGGGTGTCCATCGTTAAGCTCCTCGGTGTCGTTCTCGCTCACGGATCATCAGCAGCGCGCGCTTCTCGGGCAGCTCCAGCTCACCGGCGGCGGTGAACCCGGCCTGCTGGAAGGCCCGGACCGAGGCGGTGTTGCGGACGTCCGGCTCGGCCACCACCCGGGAGCCGCGCCGCAGCAGCTCCTCGGCCAGCGCGGCCAGCAGGACCGCGGCCAGGCCCCGGCCGCGGTAGCGCGGCGGGCCGAGCAGCAGGTGCACCCCGGTGTCGCCGGGGCGGGCCGGGTAGTGGGCGGCCAGTGCGTCCCGCTCGGCCTGGTAGACCTCCCAGTAGCTCATCGGGACGCCGTCCAGCAGGCCGAGGAGTGGCCGGCTGTGACTGCCCTCGGCCAGCTGGGCCAGCACCTGCCGCTCGGTGGCCTCGGCCGGACCCGCCAGCTCCCAGAACGCGGCCACCGCCGGGTCGTTCATCCACTCGGTGATCAGCGGCAGGTCGGCGGGTTCGACCGGACGCAGCCGGAACTCCCCGGCGGCGGTGGGCAGTACGGTCGTCATCGCGGGGCCACCGGGTTGTCGAGCCGGACGTAGACGGACTGCGTCTCGACCGGCCCGACCAGCTCGTCCAGGCCGTGCAGCCGGGTCAGCAGGTTGGCCTTGCAGCGCAGCTGCGGGGACTCCAGCAGGTGCGCCGGGAGGGTGGAGCCGGTGGCGGTGGCGGCGGGCCCGGCCAGGAACCGGCGCAGCGCCGCCAGCAGCACCCGCTCGTCGGCCAGCCGCTGCGAACCGAAGGCGCCGATCAGGCCCAGGACATGGTTGATCCCCAGGTAGTAGGCGAACCGCTCCTCGGCGACCGCGTCCTCGACGAAGGTGTCGCTGGCCTTGCCGATACCCGGCAACCGCTGCTCGAGACGCTCGGCGTGCGAGGCCCGGAAGTAGTAGCCCTGGTTGTCCCGGAACCGGCCGCCGATCGGCCAGCCGGCCTGGTCGAGCAGCACCAGGCTGTTCTGCTGGTGCGCCTCCAGGGCGATGCCGGCCCGGCCGTCCAGCCAGAGCACCGGCAGCACCGCGGCATCCAGGTAGCGCAGGAACCACTCGGTGGACACGGTCGGCAGCGGCCGGCCGCTGCGGCGGGCCAGCGAGCGCAGCACGTCGCCCAGTTCGGACGGCACCCCGGGCGCCGGCTCGCCCAGCGGGCGTTCGGCGACCAGCCCGGCCACGCAGAGCGCGCGCTCCTGCGGGCCGAACGGCTGCCGGCGCAGCACGGTGTCCAGACCGCTCGCGGTCCGCTCGTCCAGGCCGGGCAGGTCCACGCCGATCCAGGCCGGGTCGCGGACGATGTCGAAGCCCGGGTGGGCGGCCCGCCACTCGGCGCCCAGGCCCGCCTCCAGCAGCTGGTGCACCTCGAGGCCGCGGTGCAGCTCCTTGCGCAGGTTCTCCCGGCGGGAGTTGGTGATCCGCAGGCCGAGCGAGAGCTTGAGCATCCACGGCGTGCCGGGGCGCATCACGGTGCGCACGGAGGAGGTCGGGTGCCAGGGCTCGCCGTGCGCGCCGAGGTCGTGCAGCAGGCCCTCGGCCAGCAGCTGGGCGATCTGCGGGCGCAGTGCCAACTCGCGGGCCTGCCAAGGGTGCAGCGGCAGGGCGGCGGTGCCGGGCGGGAGCAGCGCGGGAGCGTCGAGCAGGCTCGCGGTCAGTTCGGCGGCGTCCTGGGCCAGCGCCGAGCCGGAGGCCAGCAGCTCGCGGTCGACGGCGAACCAGTGCAGCGCGAAGGAGCCGCGCAGCTCCGGCGAGTAGGCGGCGCTCTGGGCCGGGCCGAGGCCGTCGCGGCTCTTCGGGGTGGGGTGCAGCGGGTGGCCGAGGAGCAGCGCCTGCTCGGCCCGCAGGAAGACGGAGTCCGGGCCTGGGCCCGGGTGCTGACGCCGGTGCAGCAGGATGTCGGCGGTACGGCGCACCGAGTCGGCGACCCGGCCGGCCAGGTCGGCGATCTGCTCCGGGTCGGGCCGGTCGGCCGCCGCGCGGGCCAGCAGCGCGGCGGCGGTGACCGCGTCCAGCGGGACGCCGCTCTCGGCCTGGCCGGGCGCCAGCACAGCGGGGCCGAACCGGTGCCAGCCGCAGAGCGACCAGTGCCTGACGTCCGCCAGCAGCCGCGCGGCGCCGCCGAGGACAGCGATCCTCAGCACCCCGTCCTGGTCCGGACGCGCCCCGGTCTCTCTGGTCCAGCAGCGCAGCAGGACCTCGATCGCGGCCTGCTCGGCGGCGACCGCGGGGTCCTGGTGGAGCAGCGGGTCGGACTCGGCGGACTGGTCCAGCTGGCGGGGGACGGTGGCCGGGGCTCCGGTCAGGGCGGTGCTCAAGGCTGCTCCTTGCGACGCGTCGGACTGCGGATGCGGGGGCTCTCGCCCGTCCGGGGACATCCGGTTGGTCTAACGAGGCAACGGCCCGCTGAGCACGGCCGAGGTCGCGGTGACGCGCAGTCGGCACAGCGCGGTGACACGCAGTCAGCCCGGTTAGACCGCGCTCCCCCGCGGATGGGAGACTCCCTGGTGCCCGTTGGCGGCTGTCGGCCGTCCGAGTGATACGTCATGGGGGAACAGAAGGTATGTCAGCAGTATCGAAGAACCGCACCGCACGAGTGGCGGCCGCCGGTGCGGTCGCCGGCCTGACCCTGCTCGCGGCCACCGCGTGCGGTCCGGACGACACCCCGAGCCCGCCGCCGAGCAGCGCCCCGGCGCCCGCCTCCGCGGCGCCCTCGGCGACCACGGCCGGCCTGCCCGCCGGCCTGCCCAGCCTGGACGTCCTGAAGAAGTGGAAGCTCACCGACTGGGACAAGTGGGCCAAGCAGCATGTGATGACGCCGGCCACCAAGGGATTCTGGGACCTGCAGAAGATGCTCCAGGCCCAGCCGACGGCCCCGGTCGGCCCGGCCCAGCCGCCGAGCGCCCCGAGCGCCGGCGCCAACGACCCGCTGCCGAGCGCGATCCCGGCCACGGCGGTCGCCCACCCGTACAACCAGGACCGGGTGGACGGGAAGATCTTCTTCGACAAGGCGGACGGCAAGCACTACGTCTGCTCCGGCACGGTGGTCTCCGACCCCGCGCACCCCGGCAAGAGCAACCTGGTGTGGACCGCGGGCCACTGCGTGACCGGCGGTCAGGACGGCCAGACCGCGCGGAACGTCACCTTCGTGCCCGCGTTCAACAGCAGCGGCGCGGTCAGCAAGGGCAAGAAGTCGACGCCCGACCAGTACGCACCGTTCGGTGCGTGGCCCGCGCAGAAGGCCATCACCTCGCCGCAGTGGCAGGCCGAGGGCACCGAGACCGGCAGCGCCGCCAACCAGTACGACTTCGCGATCATCAAGGTGAGCAACCCCGACGGCGGCGCCAAGTCGCTGGAGGAGACCGTCGGCGGTTCCGTCCCGGTACTGTTCAACGCGCCGCGCGCCCAGCTCTCACTGACCGCGATCGGCTACCCGGCCGCCGCGCCGTTCGACGGCACGGAGCTGGAGAAGTGCGACAGCGGCAAGCCGTCCCAGCTCTCCTTCGACGCCGGCCGCCCGGCGATGTACACCATCGGCTGCACGATGACCGGCGGCTCCAGCGGCGGCGGCTGGTTCGCCACCGAGGGCGGTAAGACCTACCTGGTCAGCAACACCTCGATCGGCCCGGCGGACACCGCCAGCTGGCTGGCCGGACCGTACCTGGACGAGGTGGCCGCCGGCGCCTTCGACTACATCTCCAAGCAGAGCTGACGCCCCGCGCCGGGACGACAGCGGGCCCCGGTCTCCTCGTCGAGACCGGGGCCCTGCGGGTGTCTGATCGGTGCGGGTCAGCGCTGGACGGCCACCGCGTAGCGCTCCAGGTCGGCGGCCAGCTCGGCTGCCACCTTGGCGCGGATCAGGGTGCCCTCACCGGTGTGCTCGGTCTCCAGCAGCTCGCCCTCGGCGTGCACCCGGGAGACCAGGTCGCCCCGGGTGTAGGGGACCAGCGCCTGGACCTCGACGGCGGGCCGCGGCAGCTCGTCGTCGATCAGCTTGAGCAGCTGGTCGATGCCCAGGCCCGTGCGGGCCGAGACCACGATCGCGTGCGGCTCGCGGCGCAGCAGCCGCTGCAGCACGTCCGGGTGGGCGGCGTCGGCCTTGTTGATCACGACGATCTCCGGCACGTGCTGCGCCTCGACCGAGACGATCACCTCACGGACCGCCGCGAGCTGGGTCTCCGGCTCGGGGTGCGAGCCGTCCACCACGTGCAGGATGAGGTCCGCGTCGGCGACCTCCTCCATGGTCGAGCGGAAGGCCTCGACCAGGTGGTGCGGCAGGTGCCGGACGAAGCCGACGGTGTCGGCCAGCGTGTAGAGCCGGCCGCCCGGGGTCTGCGCCCGGCGGACGGTCGGGTCCAGGGTGGCGAACAGCGAGTTCTCCACCAGGACGCCGGCGCCGGTGAGCCGGTTGAGCAGCGAGGACTTGCCCGCGTTGGTGTAGCCCGCGATGGCGACCGAGGGGACCTGGTGACGCTTGCGCTCCTGGCGCTTGGTGTCCCGGCCCTTCTTCATATGGGCGATCTCCTTGCGGAGCTTCGCCATCTTCTCGCGGATCCGGCGCCGGTCGGTCTCGATCTTGGTCTCACCGGGACCACGCGTGGCCATACCGCCGCCACCGCCGGCCGAGGAGCCGCCGCCACCACCCATCTGCCGGGAGAGCGAGGCACCCCAGCCGCGCAGACGCGGCAGCATGTACTGCATCTGGGCGAGCGAGACCTGCGCCTTGCCCTCTCGGGACTTGGCGTGCTGGGCGAAGATGTCCAGGATCAGGGCCGTCCGGTCGACGACCTTGACCTTGACGACGTCCTCGAGGTGGATCAGCTGGCCGGGGGTCAGCTCACCGTCGCAGACCACGGTGTCGGCGCCGGTGGAGGCGACGATGTCGCGCAGCTCCTTGGCCTTGCCGGAGCCGATGTAGGTGGCCGCGTCGGGCTTGTCGCGGCGCTGGATCACGCCGTCCAGCACCTCGGAGCCGGCCGTCTCGGCGAGGGCGGCGAGCTCGGCGAGCGAGTTCTCGGCCTCCTCGACGCTGCCGTCCGTCCAGACGCCGACGAGCACCACGCGCTCCAGGCGGAGCTGGCGGTACTCGACCTCGGTGACGTCCTCCAGCTCGGTGGAGAGGCCGGCGACGCGGCGCAGTGCGGCACGCTCGCTGCGGTCGTACTGGTCGCCGTCGTAGTTGGTGCGGCCGAAGTCCTCGTCGGTCCCCGCGAGGTCCTCGTCCATCAGGGCATCGGCCCGGAGGTCAGCGGGTCGGCGGGAACTGCGGCCGGCGGACTCGCTTGATTGGTCGCGGTTGTCGAACGTGGAGGTCATCGTGTCCTTAGCTGGAGCTATCGGTGGTGGCCGTCGGGTGGCCCACTCGTCTCTGAGAACGCGGCGGACCGGCCGTGAATTCCCGACGATGGTCGCACGGCCATGGCGGCCCGGTCATCAGCATTTCCGGCATTCCGGGGATGCGGGCGCAGCCGGGGCGGCCTGGGCGCCTCGTCCAGGCCGGGGCGCCGTACATCGTAGACCCCGGAGACCCGCAGCATGGCGCGCATCACCACCGGGAGCGTCTCGGCGCCGGGCAGCTCCACGGTGTAAGTGTGCCGGACCCGCAGCTCCTGCGGCGGCTCGACCACCGCCGAGACGATGTCCAGGCCGGTGGCCGACATCGCGGCGGTGAGGTCGGCCAGCAGCCGGGGGCGGTTCAGCGCCTCGGCCTGCAGCGTCACCCGGTAGCTCACCGGGCGGTCGGTCGGCGCGGCCGTGCCGGGGGCCCAGCCGAGTGGCACGGGCCCGCGCCCTGAGCTGCGCATCCGCTCGCCGGTGGGGCAGTCGGCCCGGTGCACGGCGATCGAGCCGCCGCGGATCTGGAATCCGGTGACCTGGTCGGGCGGGACCGGGGTGCAGCAGCGGGCCAGCCGGACGGCCGCCCGGGGGTGGCCCGGGACGAGCACCAGCCGCGGCCGCCCACCCGGAGCACGGGCCGGGCCGGGCTCGGGCGGCTCGGGCTGCTCCCACCGCTCGGGCTGCTGGGCCGGCTCGGGCTGATCGGCGTGCCCGGGGTGCTCGGCGAGCCAGCGCTCGATGGCGATCCGGGCGCCCGCCGTGTGCGCGTGCTCCAGCCACTGCGGGCTCGGCCCGGACGGCTCGCCCTCGCCCGGTGCGCGTACCGCCTCGGTGAGGATGCCCACCACGTCGCCGTCGCCCAGCGGGGTGGAGAGCGCGGTGAGCCGGCCGTTGACCCGGGCGCCGATACAGCGGTGGCCGACCTGCTCACCGAGCTGGTACGCCGCGTCCACGCAGCTGGCGCCGGCCGGCAGCACCAGCGTCGCGCCCTCCTCGGTGACGGCGGTGATCTCCCGGTCGCCGGAGAGGTCGGCGGTCAGCGTGGACCAGAAAGCGTCCGGGTCGGGCGTCTCCTGCTGCCACTCCAGCAGGCGGCTCAGCCAGCCGGGCCGCGCCGGATCGGTCCGGTCCAGCTCGTCGCGCTGCGGCTCGGCGGCCTGCGGGCCGTCCGGCGGCGGCTCCTCGGACTGCTGCCTGGGGCTGCCGAGCGCGACCACGCCGAACTCGGCGACCGTGTGCATCCGCGGCGTGCGGACCAGCACCTCGACCGCGGCGCCGTCGACCGAGACCGCGGTGTGCAGCGACTGGTAGAGGTTGAACTTGGGGGCCGCCACGAAATCCGTGAACTCGCCGGGCAGCGGGGTCCAGCAGGTGTGCAGCTCGCCGAGGACGGCGTAGCAGTCGGCGGTCTCCTCGACCACCACCAGCAGCCGCCCGAAGTCCGCCGGATGCGGGGTGGCCGGCCGGCCGACCGACCCGCGCTTGAGCAGCACCCGGTGCACCGAGACGCAGTGCCGCGGCCGCACGGTGACCTCCGCCGCGACCCCCGCCTCGGCCAACTGACGGTGCAGTGCCTGCGCGAACGGCGCGAGCAGCGCATCCTGCTCCGCCTCGTGGACGGCCACCAGCGTGCGGGTCCTGGCGTACTCCTCGGGGTGCAGGGTGGCAAAGACGATGTCCTCCAGCTCCGTCTTGACCACCTGGATGCCCAGCCGCTCGGCCAGCGGGATCAGCACATCCCGGGTGACCTTGGCGATCCGCACCTGGCTGGCGGGCTTCATATGACGGATCGTCCGCATATTGTGCAGCCGGTCGGCGAGCTTGATCACCATCACCCGGACGTCGTCGCCGGTGGCGACCAGCATCTTGCGGAAGGTCTCGGCCTCGGCCGCCGCGCCGAAGTCCACCTTCTCCAACTTGGTGACGCCGTCGACCAGATAGGCCACCTCGGGACCGAAGTGGGCGGCCACCTGATCGAGCGTCACCTCGGTGTCCTCGACGGTGTCATGCAGCAGTGCGGCGACCAGCGTGGTGGTCTCGGCGCCGAGCTGGGCCAGGATCATCGTGACGGCGAGCGGGTGGGTGATGAACGGTTCGCCGCTCTTGCGCTTCTGGCCGCGATGGCTGGCCTCGGCCGTCCGGTAGGCGCGGCTGAGCAGCGCGAGATCGGCCTGCGGGTGGTGGCAGCGGTGGGCCTGCACGATCGGCTCGATGGCATCGGGCACCGGTGCGCGGCCGGTGGCGAGCAGGGCCGCGCGCCCGGCCCGGCCGAACGCGGCGCGGCCGAGGCGGCGTCTGGTCTGCTGGGGCGCGGGCGGGTTGGGCTGGCCGGTCTGTGGCCGGCCGGTCTCGACGGTCATGGCAACCTCCGGCAGCGAGCACCGGAGCGTCGGCTGCCCCGGTGGTGCATGCTACCGAGCACAACACGTTCCGCGAGGCCGCGCTTCCCGTCTGTCATCGGGATCACCCGAACGGGCGGATTCGCGGCCCCGCGGAACGGGGTAAAGCAGTCGGCCCGCCGGGGACTACAGCCAGCCGGGATCGAAGGTGCCGCTCGCCACGATCACCGCGGGGCCGGTCATCTCCACCCGGCCGTCCGGGTGCTCAGTGATCACCAGCCGCCCGCCGGGCAGGTCCACGGTGTAGGTGACGGGCTCGCCGGTGACCGCCGGGTCCACGCCGTCCCGGCGGGCCGCGGCCACCGCCACCGCGCAGGCGCCGGTCCCGCAGGAGCGGGTCTCGCCGGAGCCGCGCTCGTGCACCCGCATCGCCACGTGCCGCTCGCCGCGCCCGACCACGAACTCGACGTTGACGCCCTGCGGGTAGACCGCGCCGGGAGCGACCAGCGGCGCGCTCAGCAGGTCGCCGGCGTCGGCCAGGTCCGCGACGAAGGCGACCGCGTGCGGGTTGCCCAGGTTGACGTTGCGGGCCGGCCAGACCCGGTCGCCGACCCGCACCTCGATGCCGTCCGGGCCGGGCAGCCGGGCCAGGCCCATGTCCACGGTGACCTCGCCGGGTGCGCCGTCAAGGCCGTCCGGTGCGATCACGACCTGGCGCACGCCGGCCCGGGTGGCCACCGCGAGCGGGCCCGGCTCGGCCAGCCCGGCGTGCACCAGGTAGCGCGCGAAGACCCGCACGCCGTTGCCGCACATCTCGGCGATGCTGCCATCGGAGTTGCGGTAGTCCATGAACCACTCGGCCCGGTCGGCCATCGCCACCGAGGCCTCGTCCTTGGCCGAGCGGACCACCCGCAGCATCCCGTCGCCGCCGAGTCCGGCCCGGCGGTCGCACAGCCGGGCCACCTGGGCCGGGCCCAGGTCGAGCAGCCCGTCCGGGTCGGGGATGATCACGAAGTCGTTCTCGGTGCCGTGGCCCTTGAGGAAGGGGAGGCCGCTGGGGCTCAGGGTGGAGTCGCTCACCCTGCCGATGGTATTAGAAGCCGGATGTAAAGCTGTGCTGCCGGATCAGCCGCGCAGGTGGACGACCCGCGTGACGGCCAGCGCGAGCGCGGCGCAGACGAGCAGGGTGTAGACCACGATCGCCCGCCAGCTGGCCCGGCGCCCCGAACCGCGGCGGGGCAGCCCGGGCAGCGCGTAGTCGGCACGTCGGGCCGCCATCGCACCCCAGCCGACCGAGGCGGCGGTCAGCAGCAGGCCGAGCATGCCGACCATCGCTCCGCCGCTGCCCGAGCCGAACGCGAGCGGGAAGGCGAACATCAGCGAGCCGAGGATGCCGACCAGCGCTATCGGGAGGATCTGCCACCAGCGCAGCCGGCGCAGCGGGCGGATCTCCCGCTCCAGCAGCACGGCTTCGGGCGGCAGGTCACCGAGCGGGGCGTCCGCGTCGGCGGCGAGCAGCAGCTCGGGCGACGGCAGGACGAAGGAGTCGTCCGCGGTGAGGCCGGAGCGGGTGGCCTGGCCGCCGTTCGGATCGCCGTGGTGGCGCGCCAGCTCCGGAAGATCGGAGACGTGCGGCGGGAACTGCTCGGTTTCAGGGCCGGGACCCGTGGACACGCGGCCTCCCCTGACAGTTCGACGCGAGTACGAACTCTCGAACGACGGGGCCGGCCCGCGCGACTGGCCCCTCTTGCCTCGATAATGGCATGTTCCGGGTCGCTCACAGCGCGTAGCGCGGGTCCCCGGATGATCCGTGGCCAGGACGTGATCCGGCTGTGACACCGGCCTCCTGGTGCACCTGCAGACGCGTGAGCAAGTGCACTGGCGGATGGCCGGATCCGGTCGGCGGAAGGGGGCGCGCGAGTGGGTCAGACCGCCGCGTCGATCAGCTCCAGCGACCGTTCCAGCAGGTCGGCGGGGTCCGCGTCGGCGGGCCTGGCGAGCCAGTGGATCCGGTCGTCCCGGCGGAACCAGGACTCCTGACGGCGCGCGAACCGCTTGGTGGCGCGCACGGTCTCCTCGCGCGCCTCCTGTTCGGAGCACTCCCCCGCGAAGTGCGCGAGCACCTGCTGGTAACCGAGCGCGCGACTGGCCGTCAGCCCGTCCCGCAGACCGACCGCCTCCAGCGCGCGCACCTCGTCCAGCAGACCGGCCTCCCACATCCGGTCCACCCGCAGCGCGATCCGGCCGTCGAGCTCACCGCGCGGCACGGCCACCCCGATCTGGACCGCCGGGTAGACCGCGGTGTTGGTCGGCAGGCTCGCGGTGAACGGCCGGCCGGTGATCTCGATGACCTCCAGCGCCCGGACGATCCGGCGCCCGTTGCTGGTCAGGATGGCGGCCGCGGCGGCCGGGTCGAGCACGGCCAGCCGGGCGTGCAGGACGGCCGGACCCTCGGCCGCCAGCTGGTCCTCCAGGCGGGCGCGGACGGCCGGATCGGTGCCCGGGAACTCCATCTCGTCGATCGCCGCCCGGACGTACAGCCCCGAGCCGCCGACCAGCACCGGTGGGCGCCCGGCCGCGAGCAGCCGGTCGATCTCGGCCCGGGCCAGCCGCTGGTACTCGGCGACGCTGGCGGCCTCGGTCACCTCCCAGACGTCCAGCAGGTGGTGCGGGACGCCGCCGCGCTCGGCGGTGGTGAGCTTGGCGGTGCCGATGTCCATGCCCCGGTAGAGCTGCATCGAGTCGGTGTTGATCACCTCGCCGCCGAGCGCGCGGGCCAGGGCGACGGCCAGGTCGGACTTGCCGGCCGCGGTCGCGCCGACCACCGAGACCACCGGGATGCGGGAAGGAGAGCTACTCACACCGCCCAGTCTCGCAAAAGGACGTGGCCGACCCGAACGGGGGACGTGACCGGGCACCGGCCCACTCGTTGGCCGGGTGGGCGCCACCCTGCACCGGCTCGCCGCAGGGCCGGTCGAGGGCGCCGCAGACCGCGTAGGTTGGGAGAAGATATGGGTGTTTTCAGCTGGTTCCGCCGCCGGGAGGCCAGGGTACGGGTCATCGAGGACCAGGGAGGCGGCTCGCTCGCCCTCCTGGACCCGCAGGACCGGGCGGAGCACGAGCACGAGCACGTCGAGGACGCGCAGCCGCAGGCGCTGCCCGGGGTCCCGGCCGCCCGGACCGCGCCGGATCTCGACGCCGAGCCGGAGACCGCGACCGCGGCACAGCTCGAAGCGGCACAGGTAGAAGAAGCGGCACAGGTAGAAGAGGTGCAGGGCGAAGCATCGACGGGTGGCGACCCGGCCGAGCAGAGCCACCAGGAGAGCCGACCCGAGCGGCCTGACACAGGAGACGAAGCCATGGGCCTGATGGACAACCTCAAGGGCAAGGCCGAGGAGCTCAAGGACAAGGCCAGCCACCTGGCCGGCCAGCATGTCGAGAAGATCGACGAGGTGGTCGACAAGGCCGGCGAGGCGATCGACAAGGTCACCAAGGGCAAGTACAGCGACAAGATCACGGCCGGCACCGAGAAGGCCAAGGGCGCCGTCGACGACTTCGCCGAGAAGCCGTCGGAGCAGCCGGGTCAGGGCGGTCAGGACAGCACTCCGCAAGCCTGAGCGCGCCGAGGGGGCCGGACAGCGGTTGCCGCTGTCCGGCCCCCTCGGCGTATCTGGGCCCTAGCTCCAGGAGGCCACGAAGTACCCGACCCCGTACGGCGCGTCCTGGTAGCGCAGCCGGCCGCCGAGCCCGGCGTCCTGGGCGGCCCCGGCCAGCACCTGCCAGGGCGCGCGGCCGTCGGCGAGCAGGTCGGCGGAGAGAGCCGGGTCGAGCGCGGCCAGCGCGGCGGTGTCCGCCGCGCCCAGTGCCCCGGCGGCCAGCGCGTCGTAGGCCTCGGCCCGTTCGTCCAGGTAGCCGGGCGCCTTGAGGGTGCGCCGCGCGCTGCCGTCGCCCAGCACCAGCAGCCCGACCCGGTCCGCGAGGCCGGCCAGGCCCTGGCCGAGGCCGAGCATCCGGTCGGTCGGCGCGTCGGTGGGGACCGCGCAGGCGTGCGTCGGCAGCGCGGCGCCGGACTGCTCCAGCAGCCAGGCGCCGACGGTGAGGGCCGGGCTCAGTCCGGGTCCGTCGACCCCGCCGGAGGGGAGCCGGACGGCGCGGTCGACCCCGAAGCGGCGCAGCGAGCCGGCCCCGCCCTCCGTCCAGACCTCGGCCTGCGGCCCGGTGCCGACCAGCACCAGCAGCTCGGGACCGGCCGCCAGCAGCTCGGCGACCGCTTCGGCGCAGGCCGCGCGCAACGCGTCGAGCTCCGCGGCAGCGCCCGAGGCGACCTCGGGCACCAGCAGCGGCGGGCAGGGGCAGACGGCGGCGGCAACCAACATGTCGATCACTCTAAACCGACCGCGCCGCCGCCTGTGCTCAGTCCTTGCTGCAGCAGCCGCCCTCGGCCGCCGGTGCGCTGAGCAGCGGCACGCCGACCGTCGGCAGGCCCAGCAGGACGCCCGCCGGCTTGGCCGCCGGCTTCGCGGTGCGCTTCTCCCAGGCGTCGCCCGCGCGGGTGCGGCGGACGGCGAGGGTGGGGCCCTCGGCGAGCAGGTGGTGCGGGGCTGCGTAGGTGATCTCGACGGTCACCACGTCACCCGGGCGCACCGGCTCGGTCGGCCTCGTGAAGTGCACCAAGCGGTTGTCGGGCGCGCGGCCGGAGAGCCGGTCGGTGCGGTCGTCCTTCTTGCCCTCGCCCTCGGCGACCAGGATCTCCAGGGTGCGCCCGACCTGCTTCTTGTTCTCCTCCCAGGAGATCTCCTCCTGGAGGGCGATCAGCCGCTCGTAGCGCGCCTGCACCACGGCCTTCGGGATCTGGTCAGCCATCTCGGCGGCCGGGGTCCCGGGCCGCTTGGAGTACTGGAAGGTGAAGGCGTTGGTGAAGCGGGCCTGGCGGACCACGTGCATGGTCTGCTCGAAGTCCTCCTCGGTCTCGCCGGGGAAGCCGACGATGATGTCGGTGGAGATCGCGGCGTCCGGCATCGCGGCGCGCACCTTCTCGATGATGCCGAGGAAGCGGTCCTGGCGGTAGGAGCGCTTCATCGCCCGCAGCACGGTGTCCGAGCCCGACTGCAGCGGCATGTGCAGCTGGTGCATCACGTTCGGGGTCTCGGCCATCGCGGCGATCACGTCGTCGGTGAAGTCGCGCGGGTGCGGGGAGGTGAAGCGCACCCGCTCCAGCCCCTCGACCTGCCCGCAGGCCCGCAGCAGCTTGGAGAAGGCCTCGCGGTCGCCCAGGTCGGAGCCGTACGCGTTGACGTTCTGGCCGAGCAGGGTCACCTCGATGACGCCCTCGCCGACCAGCGCCTCGACCTCGGCGAGCACGTCGCCGGGCCGGCGGTCCTCCTCCTTGCCGCGCAGCGCCGGGACGATGCAGAAGGTGCAGGTGTTGTTGCAGCCGACCGAGATCGCGACCCAGGCCGCGTAGGCGGACTCGCGGCGGGTGGGCAGCGTGGAGGGGAAGGTCTCCAGCGAGTCCAGGATCTCCACCTGGGCCTGCTGCTCGATCCGGGCCCGCTCCAGCAGCGCCGGCAGGTGGCCGATGTTGTGGGTGCCGAAGACCACGTCCACCCACGGCGCCTTCTGCACGATGGTGTCGCGGTCCTTCTGGGCCAGGCAGCCGCCGACGGCGATCTGCATGCCCTTGTTGCGGGTCTTGGCGGGCGCCAGCTGGCCGAGGTTGCCGTACAGCTTGTTGTCGGCGTTCTCGCGCACCGCGCAGGTGTTGAAGACCACCAGGTCGGGGTCTCCGACCGGCTCGGCCTTCACGTATCCGGCGTCCTCCAGCAGCCCGGACAGCCGCTCGGAGTCGTGGACGTTCATCTGACAGCCGTACGTGACGACTTTGTAAGTTCGCAAGCTCTCTCCCATACCCACAACAGCAAGGGTAAGGGCAGCCCGGAGCCTGCCCGCAGGCGCGATCCCCCTCCCGGATCGCGCTCCCTCCTGGCAGGATCCCCCCATGACACCGAGCACCGGACGCCTGAGCGCCGCCGCCCGCAGCCGGCCCTGGCGGGCCGCCGCCGCGCTGCTGCTGGTGGTGGGCGCGCTGGCCGGCTGGTGGCTGGACGGCGGCGGCACGCCCTCCTACCCCCGCGGCACGTACGGCTTCGCCACCGGCGTCCAGAGCGGCGTCTACGACAAGTACGGCCAGCTGCTGAGCGGCTACCTGCACACCGCGATGCCCGGCGTGCAGCTGCGGCTGGACGCCTCGCAGGGGTCGGTGGACAACCTGGAACGGGTCACCCAGGGCAAGGACGACTTCGCCATAGCCACCGCCGACGCGGTGGCCGACTTCAACGAGACCGGCAGCGGCCAGCTGCGGGCGATCGCCCGGCTCTACGACGACTACCTGCAGCTGATCGTCCCGGCCGACTCCACGGTGACCCAGGTCTCCCAGCTCAGGGGCAAGAAGGTCGGCGTGGGCCAGCCCAAGTCCGGGGTGAACCTGGTCACCCGCCAGCTGCTGTCGGCGGCCGGGATCGACCCGGACTCCGGGATCGTCCCCGAGCCGCTGGGCGTGGAGGACGCGGCCAACCAGCTCCAGTCGGGCGAGATCAACGCCTTCTTCTGGTCCGGCGGACTGCCGACCGGCGCGCTGAGCGACCTCTCCGAGCGCTTCCCGATCCGGCTGGTACCGCTCGGTGACCTGGTCGACGCGCTGCACAAGGAGGGCGGCGACACCGGCGCCTACCGGGCCGCCGTCCTGCCCGCCGACGTCTACCCCAAGGCCCAGCCGTTCGGGACCCCGGTCCTGACGATGGCCGTGCCGAACCTGCTGATCACCCGGGCCGACGTCGATCCGCTGCTGGTCGAGCGGATCACCCAGGCGGTGATCGACAGCCGGGACAGCATCGGCTCGCAGGTGCACGCCGCCCAGGTGGTGGACCGCAGCACCGCCGTCTACACCGATCCGCTCCCGCTGCACGAGGGCGCCAAGCGCTACTACCGCTCCGCCAAACCCTGAGACGCGCCCCAGGCCCTACCGCGCCCGCGGCACCGTGAAGGTGACGGCGAGGCCGCTGGGCCGCACCGGGGCGAAGTCCAGCGAGCCGCCGCCCGCCTGCAGCAGGGTCCGGGCGATCGAGAGGCCGAGCCCGGAACCGTCCACGTTGGTGTGCCGGGCGCTGCGCCAGAACCGGTCGCCGACCCGGGCCAGCTCCTCCTCGGTCAGCCCCGGGCCGCTGTCCGTGACGGTGACCGCGACCTCCTCCCTGTGCACCACCACCGAGAGCAGCACCTCGCTGCCGGGCGGGCCGAACTTCAGCGCGTTGTCGAGCACCGCGTCCAGCGCACTGCCGAACCCGATCGGGTCGGCCCAGCCACGGGCCTGCGGCGGCGCGTCGCAGGTCAGCAGCAGCCCGCGGCGGCGGGCCACCGGCAGCCAGGCATCGGTGCGGGCCAGCGCCAGGGTGGTCAGGTCGACCGGCTCCGGCTCGGGCCGGTTGCCCTCGGCGGTGGCCAGCCCGAGCAGGTCGTCCAGCACCCGGGCCAGCCGGACGCCCTCCTCGCGCACCTGGGCCAGATCCGCCTCGTGCCGCTCCGGCAGTTCCAGGCCCAGCAGCTCGACCCGCAGCAGCAGCGCCGCCAGCGGGTTGCGCAGCTGGTGGGAGGCGTCCGCGACGAAGTCCCGCTGCTGGTCGAGGACGAGCACCACATGGTCGGCCATGTCGTTGAAGGAGGCCGCAAGGCGGCGCAGCTCGGGCGGTCCACCGGCGGGCGCGACCCGGGCGTTCATCCGCCCGGTGGCGATGTCGTGGGCCGCCCGGTCCAGGGTGCGCACCGGGCGCAGCACCCACTCGGTCAGCCGCACCGCGAGCAGCACGGCGATGATCATGGCGACCGCCTCGCCGGCGGCCAGCAGCAGCCAGCGGTGCTCGATCCGCGAACGCAGCGCGCCGGACGGCGACTCGGTGACCACCAGCGCCACCACGTCGCCGTCCCGGACCACCGGCGCGGCGACGGTCAGCGTGCGGTCCGGGGTCCACGGCCAGACCTGCGGCGGGTTCTGGCTGCGCCGGCCGTCCTCGGCCTCGTGGACGGCCAGCCCGGCGACCCCGCCGGTCGGCTCGTGCCAGTCGCCCGGGGCGACCGCCAGGACGCTGCCGTCGCTCATGAAGAGGCCGATCCGCAGGCCGTAGAGGTCGTGGTAGCGCTGCACCTCGGCGCGCAGCTCATGCAGCTGCGCCGCGTCCGGCAGCTGCGCGCCGGAGGCGGCGTCCTGGCTCGACGCGGAGCGCGAGGGCAGGCCCTGCGAGGGCACCTCCTGGGCGAACCGGGTGGCGTCGTCCATCCGGTCCACCAGCACCGTGCTCTGCTCCTCGGCGGCCATGGCGACGGCCAGCGGCACCCCGAGGGCGGCCAAGACGCCGACCATCAGGGAGAGCAGGATGCCGAGCAGGCGGGTGCGCATGCCCGGGTCAGCCCGTGGGCGGCTGCGCGGCCGGCGGCGACGGGGACTGCGGGATCAGCCGGTAGCCCACCCCGCGCACCGCCTCGACCAGGCCGGGCAGCGCGAGCTTGGTGCGCAGCGAGCCGATGTGCACCTCCAGGGTCCGGCCGTTGCCCTCCCAGCCGCTCTGCCAGACCTCGCTGAAGATCTGCTCGCGCCGGTAGACCACGCCCGGGCTCTGCGCGAGCAGCGCGAGCAGGTCGAACTCCTTGCGGGTCAGCGCCACGTCCCGGTCGGCCACGCTGACCCGGCGGCGCTCGCGGTCGATGCTGATGCCCCAGGACTCCAGCGCGCCGAGGCCGCCCGGCGCCTCCGGCTGGTCGGCGGGGCTCGGGACGGCGGGCTGGAAGCGCCGGGCCACCGCGTGGATCCGGGCCAGCAGCTCGCCCATGTCGTAGGGCTTGGTGATGTAGTCGTCCGCGCCGAGGTTGAGGCCGTGGATCCGGGAGCGGATGTCGGCGCGCGCGGTCACCATGATCACCGGCACGCCGCTGCCGGCCCGGATCCGGCTGCACACCTCGAAGCCGTCGCGGTCGGGCAGCCCGAGGTCCAGCAGCACCACCCGGTAGGGGTCGGCGCCGTCCGGCACCAGCGCGTCCAGCGCCTCGTGCCCGCTGCGCGCGTGCCGCACCTGGAAGCCGTGCCGGCTCAGCACCGCGACCAACGCGGCCGCGACCCGGTCATCGTCCTCAACGAGGAGCAGCCGCATCCCACACCTTCCGCTCGGAACGGGTCGGCAGCGCTCGGCTGCCACGAAGCGCTCATCCTCCCCCACGCCCGCCGCTCGGACCAGCCCCAGAATTAAGACCGCCCGGGCGCGCAGCTCCAGTGGGGGGCGTGTGTCCTTTTCGTAATGCTCAAGTTCCGCTCAGATCTACTGACGTGGCTTCGTCAGTAGACCTACCGTCGTACTACCGGGGGCTGCGGGCTCCGCCGGCTCATCAGCCCCCGGTGCCAGTCCGACCCGGGGGGGAGTCGCCGCTCCCATCCGGCCGTTCCAGGGGAGCAGGGGCGCTATGACCGAGACTGCGGACGCCGGACCGAGGACCCTGGTCGCGCTGAGCGGCGTCAACAAGCACTTCGGAGCCCTCCATGTGCTCCAGGACATCAATCTGACGATCAGCCAGGGCGAGGTCGTCGTGGTGATCGGGCCCTCGGGCTCCGGCAAGTCGACGCTCTGCCGCACCATCAACCGGCTGGAGACCATCGACTCCGGCACCATCACCATCGACGGCCGTCCGCTGCCCGCCGAGGGCCGCGAGCTGGCCAGGCTGCGGGCCGAGGTCGGCATGGTGTTCCAGAGCTTCAACCTCTTCGCGCACAAGACCGTCCTGGAGAACGTGGTCCTCGCCCAGGTCAAGGTCCGCAAGACGCCCCGGGCCGACGCGGAGGCCAAGGCCCGCGCCCTGCTGGAGCGGGTCGGGGTGGGCGCGCAGGCCGACAAGTTCCCGGCCCAGCTCTCCGGCGGCCAGCAGCAGCGGGTGGCGATCGCCCGCGCGCTGGCGATGGACCCCAAGGTGCTGCTCTTCGACGAGCCCACCTCCGCGCTCGACCCGGAGATGATCACCGAGGTGCTGGACGTCATGCGCGGCCTGGCCGCCGAGGGCATGACGATGGTCGTGGTCACCCATGAGATGGGCTTCGCCCGCTCCGCCGCCAACCGGGTGCTGTTCATGGCCGACGGCCGGATCGTCGAGGAGAACACCCCCGAGGCGTTCTTCACCAACCCGCGCAGCGACCGCGCCAAGGACTTCCTCTCCAAGATCCTCCACCACTGACGCCGACGCGCGTCCACTCCGGCCCTACCGCGCCGGACCGCAAACTCCCGGCCTAGGAGCTCCACAGCCATGCCCATCCGCCGTACCCTCGCCGCCGCCCTCGCGGTCCTCGCCCTCACCGCCACCGCCGCGTGCGGCAAGAGCGGCTCGCCGTCCGCCGGCACCGACAGCGCCGTCAAGCCCAGCGGCTACACCGTGAAGAGCGGCGTCGCCCTGGACGGCTCGGCCACCCTCGCCGCCGCCAAGAAGCGCGGCAAGCTGGTGATCGGCGCCAAGGCCGACCAGCCCGGACTCGGCTTCGAGGACGTCACCACCAACACCCGCACCGGCTTCGACATCGAGATCGCCAAGATGGTCGCCGCCGACCTGGGCTTCTCGGACAGCCAGATCGAGTGGAAGACCATCGACTCGGCCAACCGCGAGACCGCGATCGCCGGCGGCCAGATCGACTACTACGTCGGCAGCTACAGCATCAACGACAAGCGCAAGGCCCAGGTCTCCTTCGCCGGCCCGTACTACCTGGCCGGCCAGGACCTGCTGGTGCGCAAGGACGACACCTCCATCACCGGCCCCGAGTCGACCAAGGGCAAGAAGGTCTGCACGGTCACCGGCTCGACCTCGGTGGACCAGATCAAGCCCTACGGCGCCGACGTGAGCACCTTCGGCTCGTACTCGAGCTGCGTGGACAAGCTGATCACCAAGGACGTCGACGCGGTCACCACCGACGACGCGATCCTCAAGGGCTACGCCGCGCAGAACTCCGGCCAGCTCAAGGTGGTCGGCAAGCCGTTCTCCACCGAGAAGTACGGCATCGGCCTGAACAAGGACGACCAGGTGCTGCGCAACGCCATCGACGACGCGCTCAAGGCGCACGAGGACAACGGCGACTGGAAGAACGCGTACGACGCCACGCTCGGCAGGTCCGGCTCGCCCGCCCCGCAGCCGCCCGCCCTCGAGCGCTACTGAGACGGACCGGAACAGAGCGACGGAAAGGCCGCTGGCATGGGCATATTGTTCGAGGACGGCAACTTCGGGCTGTTTCGCGACGGGTTCCTGCAGACCGTCGAGCTGAGCGCGGTGAGCGCCGTGCTGGCCCTGCTCCTCGGCACCCTGCTGGCGGCCTTCCGGGTCTCCCCGGTGCCGGTCCTGCGGGTCTTCGCCACGACCTGGGTCGGTGTCTTCCGCAACACGCCGCTGACCCTGCTCTTCTTCGCGGTGACCTTCGGCCTGCCCCGGGTGGACGTCCACCTGTCGGCCTTCGTCTGCGCGGTGCTCGCGCTCGGCTGCTACACCGCGAGCTTCGTCTGCGAGGTGCTGCGCTCGGGCGTCAACACCGTCCCGCTGGGCCAGGCCGAGGCTGCCCGCAGCCTGGGGCTGACCTTCGGTCAGACGCTGACCCAGATCGTCCTGCCGCAGGCCGGGCGGGCCGTGCTCGGGCCGATGAGCAGCATCTTCATCGCGCTGCCGAGGAACTCCGCGATCGCCGGCGCCTTCAACGTCGCCGAGCTCTACAGCGTGCAGCAGACACTGTCCGAACGGGGTTACGCCATCTTCGCCGTCTTCTTCTGGGTCGCGCTCGCCTATCTCTTCCTCAGCGCGCTGGTCGGGCTGGCCTTCCGCGGTCTCGAGCGCCGGCCGGCGGTGGCCCGATGAGCGCCCGCGCGAGCGTGCTGTACGACGTGCCGGGCCCGCGCGCCCGGGCCCGCTACCGGGCGTTCGGCCTGCTCGGGGCGGCGGGCATCGCCGCGCTGCTCTGGTTCGTCTACCGCCAGCTCGCCGCGCACGGCCAGTTCGACCCGGCAATGTGGGCCCCGTTCGAGTACACCGCGGTGCAGCAGCGGATCCTGGACGGTGTGCGGGACACCCTGACCGCGTTCGGGCTGGCCGCCGCCCTGTCGCTGCTGCTCGGCGGGCTGCTGGCGGCCGGGCGGCTGTCCGAGCACCGGCCGCTGCGCTGGGCGGCGTCCGCGGTGGTCGAGTTCTTCCGCGCGATGCCGCTGCTGATCATGATCTTCGCGCTCTACCAGGCGGTCTTCAGCGCCCAGCCGCTCTGGGCCCTGGTGCTCGGCCTCGGCCTCTACAACGGCGCCGTGCAGGCCGAGATCATCCGCAGCGGGGTCGAGGCGGTGCCGCTCGGGCAGCGCGAGGCGGCCTCCGCGCTGGGCCTGCGCAAGACCCAGCTGATGGTGACCGTCCTGGTGCCGCAGGCCGTCCGGGCGATGCTGCCCGCGATGATCGGCCAGCTGGTGGTCACCCTCAAGGACACCTCGCTGGGCTTCGTGATCACCTACACCGAACTGCTCTACGCGGGGAAGCTGATCGCCGGCAACACCAGTACCCCGCAGGGCTACCCCTACATCCCGGTGGTGCTGGTGATCGCGCCGATCTACATCGCGCTCTGCCTTGCGCTGACGGCGCTGGCGAAGTGGATCGAGTCCCGCGGGCGCCGCGGCGCGAACCGGCGCACACCTGCCCCTGCTTGACGGACACCCAGGTGATCTGTTGCATTGCTCTTCGTGACACCACCCGGGACCTCCCTCGCTCCACCTGACACGGGATCGCCCTCGGCCTGCCCGGATACCCGCGACGGGGGCCGATCATGGACCCGGTGATCGTGGTGGGGGCCGGCCCGGTGGGTCTGGCGCTGGCACTGGCACTGGCCCGGCACGAGGTGCCGAGCATCGTCCTGGACCAGGGCAACGGGGTCTGCCCCGAAGGCCCGCGCAGCGCCGTGCTCGGCTCGGAGAGCATCGCCTTCCTGACCCGGCTCGGCTACCTGCGGGCCGCCTCGGACGCCGCGCGCTGGGAGCAACTGACCGTCTGGCGCCGCCGCCAGGAGGTGCTGCGGCTCGAGCTGACGGATCATCCGGTGCTGCACCTGCCGCAGCACCGGCTGCAGCGCGGGCTGCGCGACGCGGTGACCGCCACGCCGCTGATCCAGCTGGTGCCGCTCTCCCGGGTGGAGGAGGTCAACCAGGACCGGGACGGCGTGAGCGTACGCAGCCGGCACCCGCAGGACGGTTCGCAGACCTGGTGGCGGGCCAGCCACCTGGTCGGCTGCGACGGGGCCCGCTCGACCGTGCGCAAGCTGCTGAAGATCCGCTTCCCGGGCCGACCGGCGGTGGACCGGCACGCCATCGCCACCGTCCGGGTCGACCTGCCGTTCGCCGGCGAGGCCCGGCTGCACCGCGAGCCGCCGTGGCGCGGGGACCGCGAGGCCTCGGCCCGCCCGCTGCCGGACGGCCTGTGGCGGCTGGACTGGCGGCTGCCCCCCGGGCGGCCCGCACCCACCGAACCGGTCGATCCGCACGCCACCTGGCCGGGCATCGTCACCGGGGACACCCTGCTCACCCGGGTGAAATCCACCCTGACCGGCTGGTGCGGGGAACTGCCCCACTACGACCTGCTCGCCGCCGCCGACCACACCGCCCAGCAGCGGCTGGCCGCCCGCTTCCGCACCGGACGCTGCTTCCTGGCCGGCGACGCCGCCCACCTGCACGGCGCGCTCGGCATGCAGAACCTCGCGGACGGCCTGCGGGACGCCGACAACCTCGCCTGGCGGCTCGCCGTCGCCTGGCACCTTCACGCGGGCGGCCCGCAGCCCGGCGGCTCACTGCTGGACGGCTACGAGGCGGAGCGGCGCGGCGCGGTCGGCGCCCGGTTGCGCGCGGTGGACCAGACGATGCCGCTGCTGCGCCCGCTGCGCGGCTGGCAGCAGACCCGCCGCTCGCTGCTCACCGGCTCGTTCCGCAAGCACGCGCCGCTCCTGGCGGACGGGCTGCTGGGCACCGGCCGGTTCGGCGGCGCGCCGGCCTACCCGGCCGCGCCCTCCGGGGTTCCGGCCGGCGTGCCGGTGCAGCGCAGCACGCCGCGCGGCCCGGCCCGGGCGACGACGCTCACCGAGAACCTGCCGGCCACCGCGCCCGGGGTGCTGGTCCCGGACCTCCCGGTGGTCACCACCGAGGGCGCCCCCGACCAGCTCTACGCCCGGCTGGGCGCCACCTTCCTGCTGCTGCTGGTCGCGCCCGGCACGGCGGTCTGGTCCTCGGAGCACTGGATGGGCGCCGGGCTGATGCCCCAGCTGGCCGAGGTGGCGGCCGCGCTGCCGGTGCCGGCCGAGGTGCTGGTCACCGAGCAATACCCCGGCGCCAGCCCGCACACCGTGCTGCTGGTACGGCCGGACGGCCACCTGGTCGGGATCACCCAGGGCTGCCGGGCCGAGGACCTCCAGGCGCTGGCCGAGCGGGCGCGGGGCGGACCCGCCTCGCTGACCGGGGCGGAGCAGACCGCCTGACCTCAGGTTCAGCGCGCGAACTCGGTCGCGCGGCTCTCGCGGACCACGGTGATCCGGATCTGGCCGGGGTAGGTGAGCTCCTCGGCCACCTGCTTGGCGACCTCGCGGGCGATCACCTGCGCCCGCAGGTCGTCCACCAGCTCGGGCTGCACCATCACCCGCACCTCGCGGCCGGCCTGCATCGCGAAGACCTTCGCCACCCCCTCGTGCGCGGAGGCTATCTCCTCCAGCCGCTCCAGCCGGCGGACGTACGCCTCCAGTGACTCCCGCCGGGCCCCGGGTCGGCCGCCCGAGCAGGCGTCGGCCGCCTGGGTCAGCACGGCCTCCACCGTGCGCGGTTCCACCTCGCCGTGGTGCGCCTCGATCGCGTGCACCACCTCGGGCGACTCCCCGTGCCGGCGGGCGAACTCCGCACCGATCGCCGCGTGGCTGCCCTCCACCTCGTGGGTCAGCGCCTTGCCGATGTCGTGCAGCAGCGAGCAGCGCTTCACCAGCACCGGATCGACGCCCAGTTCGGCCGCCATCATGCCGGCGATCTGCGCCGACTCCACCAGGTGGCCGAGCACGTTCTGCCCGTACGAGGTGCGGTAGCGCAACCGGCCCAGGGTGCGGACCAGTTCAGGGTGCATGTCGGTGAGCCGCACCGCCAGCAGCGCGTCCTCCCCCGCCCGCACGCAGAGCCGCTCCACCTCGGCCCGGCTGCGGTCGTGCACCTCCTCGATCCGCTGCGGATGGATCCGGCCGTCGGAGAGCAGCGCGGTCAGGGTCAGCCGGGCCGTCTCGCGGCGCACCGGATCGAAGCAGGAGAGCTGGACGGACTCCGGGGTGTCGTCGACGATCAGGTTGACCCCGGTGGCCGCCTCGAACGCCCGGATGTTGCGGCCCTCCCGCCCGATGATCCGGCCCTTGAGGTCGTCGCCGGGCAGCTGGATGACGCTGACCACGGACTCCGCGGTCTGCTCGCCGGCCAGCCGCTGGATCGTGTGGGCGATGATGTCGCGGGCCCGCCCCTCGCCCTCCTGCCTGGCCTGGCGTTCGATCTCCCGCACCGTCAGCGCGGCCTCGTGCTTGGCCTCTTCCTCGACGGCGCGCAGCAGTTCGGTGCGAGCCTGCTCGGCGCTCAGGCCGGCCGCGCGCTCCAGCACCCGGCGGCGCTCGGCCGCCACCTCGGCCAGCTCGACCCGGGTCTGCCGCAGCGCGCCGCTGCGGGCCGCCAACTCCTCGCTCTCGGCCCGCAGTCGGGCCTGCTCGGCGTCCAGCCGGGCCTCCCGCTCGACCAGTCGCTCCTCGCGGCGCTCCACGTCGGCCCGCAGTCTGGCGGCCTCCGCCGCGTGCCGCAGCTCGGCCGCGCCCGCCTCGGCGCGCAAGCGGCGCCGCGCGGAGTGGTACTGACGGATCGCCAGGCCGAAGCCGGCGGCCAGCAGGCAGAGCAGACCGACCAGCAGCAGGGGGCCTACCGATCCGGCACTCAGTGCGATCTTCATCCGGCCCCACATCCGTTCCCGCGCAGCTCGACCGGCGCTGACCGGGTACGGCAACGTCAAGATCGAAATGATCGCTCGCTGCTTGTGAGGCTAGGCGCGGGTTACGAAACGGTCAAGATGTGATCGAATCCTGACCATTGACCGTCACTGACAGGTCATCACCACGACTGGCCGGCATACGCACCGTCAGCATCCGGTCAGCCGTCGCCGAGCGACCAGTCCTCCAGCTCCTGGGTCGACTCGCCCTCCGCGTCCAGGGCTTCGCGCACCGCTCGGAAGGCCAGGCCCTCGGCATAGCCGCGGCGGGCCAGCATCCCGACCAGCCGCCGCATCCGCACCTGGCGGTCCAGGCCCGCCGTCGAGCGCAGCTTGCGGTCCACCAGTGCCCGGGCGGTGGCCACCTCCTCGTCGGGGTCGAGCCCGGCGACCGCCTCCTCGACCACCGCGCCGGCCACCCCGCGAGTGCGCAGCTCCTGGGCCAGCGCCCGGCGGGCCAGCCCGCGCCCGGCGTGCCGGGTCTCGACCCAGGCCGCGGCGAAGGCGGCGTCGTCGATCAGTCCGACGTCCTCGAAGCGAGCCAGTACCTCCTCGGCCACCTCGTCCGGGATCTCCCGCTTGCGCAGGGCGTCGGCGAGTTGCTTGCGGGTCTTGGCGGTGCCGGTGAGCAGGCGCAGGCAGATGTCACGGGCCCGGGCCGCCGGATCGGCCTCCGCGTCGGACGGCCCGGCGCTGCGCGGTGCGCGAGCCCCCCCGGACCCACGCTCCCCGCTGTCACGCCGGCCCGATTCACCGCGACCCGACTCACCGCGACCCGAGCGACGCCCCCCGCGTCGGCCGCCGCGGCCCCCCGTTCGAACCCGCTCGTCCCAGGACCTTTGCTCACCGGCCTGCGCGTCGGGCTCCGCCCCGGCCCCCCCGGCCGCCGCGCGGCGCCCCCCGGCGCCCGTCTGCGAACCGGAGCCCGACTCGGCGGTGTGCCCGTGGTCCGTGAGGTCGAAACTCGCGCCGCCGACGCCGCTGGCACACCAGTCGCGCGGCCCCCACTCGCCCGACTCGTCCTGCCCACCCGGCTCCGGGTCACGCCACGACGGCGCGCCGGAGCCGGAGCCGGCGCCCGCTCGCCTCGACTCGCTCCTCATCAGCTGCTCAGGCCTTGGCCGCTGCGGCTGCCTTCTTCGCGGTGGCCGGCTTGGCCGCCGTGGCGGTGATCGGCTTGGCCGCGCCGTCGACCTCCGGCGTGGCGGCCGGCTCGCCGTCGACCGGGGCGTTCGGGTCGACACCGATCCCCAGCTTCACCTTGATCTTCTTCTCGATCTCCTCGGCCAGCGCCGGGTTGTCGCGCAGGAAGTTGCGGGCGTTCTCCTTGCCCTGGCCCAGCTGGTCGCCCTCGTACGTGTACCAGGCGCCGGCCTTGCGGATGAAGCCGTTCTCGACGCCCATGTCGATCAGGCCGCCCTCCCAGCTGATGCCGTGGCCGTAGAGGATGTCGAACTCGGCCTGCTTGAACGGCGCCGCGACCTTGTTCTTGACGACCTTCACGCGGGTGCGGTTGCCGACCGCCTCGGTGCCGTCCTTCAGGGTCTCGATGCGGCGGATGTCCAGGCGTACCGAGGCGTAGAACTTCAGCGCGCGGCCACCGGTGGTGGTCTCCGGCGAGCCGAACATCACGCCGATCTTCTCGCGCAGCTGGTTGATGAAGATCGCCGTGGTGTTCGACTGGTTCAGCGCACCGGCGATCTTCCGCAGCGCCTGGCTCATCAGCCGGGCCTGCAGACCGACGTGCGAGTCACCCATCTCACCCTCGATCTCGGCGCGCGGCACCAGCGCGGCCACCGAGTCGATGATGATCAGGTCGACCGCGCCGGAGCGGATCAGCATGTCGGTGATCTCCAGCGCCTGCTCACCGGTGTCCGGCTGGGAGACCAGCAGGGCATCGGTGTCGACACCGAGCTTGCGGGCGTACTCGGGGTCGAGCGCGTGCTCCGCGTCGATGAAGGCGACCGTGCCGCCGAGCTTCTGGGCGCTGGCCGCGGCGTGCAGGGTCAGGGTGGTCTTGCCGGAGGACTCGGGGCCGTAGATCTCGATCACCCGGCCACGCGGCAGGCCGCCGACGCCGAGGGCGACGTCCAGCGCGGTGGATCCGGTCGGGATCACGTCGATCGGGGCACGCGACTGGTCGCCCAGGCGCATCACCGAGCCCTTGCCGAACTGCCGCTCGATCTGGGCGAGCGCGTTCTCAAGTGCCTTCTCGCGGTCCGTACCTGCCATGGCTTCCACCCTCGGTTTCTGTGCTGTGCTCTTCATCGTCCTCGACGCTAGCGCCTGCCACCGACAATCAGCCAAGGACCGGCTCCTCCTGTGGAAAACTCCGCAGGGAATTCAGACCGACCGGCGAATGGAGGGCGGCGTCGCGGCCCGATGACTCTCGCCCAGACGGCTTCTCCTCAGTCGCCAGGGCTCCGCCATGGCTCCTTCGTCGGCACCGCCTGGACTCGGCCCTCGACCCGCTCCTTCTCCCACCCTCCATTCGCCCGTCGGTCTCAGTATAGGGAACACCAGTTCGATTAAGCGCCCACGCCTGCCCGCCGCGCTCTGTGCAGCAGCAGGACCGGATCAGCGCAGCAGCGCCGGCACGCCCATCACCTGGCAGACCACCCGCCACACGTCCTTGGCCTCCCAGCCCGCCTCCAGCGCCTGGTGAACCGTCCGGCCGCCGAGCTCGGCCATCACATGGTCACGCGCGAAGGACTCCGCATACCCCGCGCCGAAGTGCTCGTCCATCCGTCGCCAGAACTCGGTCAGCCTCATGGACCCAAGTATCCGACAGGCCGCGCGGACCCCGGTCAGGGCCTTAGACCGCCGGTCTCAATGCGGCAGGGTGACGATCCCGGCGCCGTAGGCCCGCCGGTCCGGGCAGTGGCCGACACCGGGGCCGACACCGGGGCCGGATCCGGGGCCGAGCCCCGGCGGGCAGTCGGTCCTGGCCTGCGCCAGCAGCAGCTCGCGCAGCCGGTCCGGACCCCAGCCCGGGTGGTCGGCCGCCGCGACGGCGATCGCGCCGGTGACATGGGCGGCGCTCATCGAGGTACCGGCCAGCGCCGCGAACCGCCCGCCCGGCCAGTCCGAGACGATCGCCTCCCCAGGGCCGCCGTCCGGATCCCCGCCGGGCGCCGCCAGGGCGATCCGCCCGTCGCCGACGTTCGAATAGCTCGCGATCGCGCCGCTGCGGTCCACCGCGCTGATCGCCAGCACCCCGGGCAGCTCACCGGGCAGCCGGATGCACTCGGTGCCCAACCAGCGGTTCTGCGCCGGCCCGGAGAGCCGGTCGTTGGGACTGCGCTCGTCGGTGCGGAAGGCGGTCAGGTCCTGCGCGTCGTTGCCGGCCGAGGCGACCACCAGCGCGCCGCGCTGCTGGGCGTAGGCGACCGCCCGGCCGACGGCCAGGATGATCGCGGCCTGGTCCGGGTCCTCGGGGCAGTTGTACTTCCACGGGTCGGCGAAGTAGCTGTCGTTGATCGCCGAGGCGCCGTGGTCGGCGGCCCAGAGCAGGCCGCAGACGATGTTCTCCGGGTAGTACTGGCCGAGCGGCCCGAGCAGTCGCACCGCCGCGATCCGCACGCCGGGCGCGACCCCGATGACACCGCGGGCGGCGCCGATGATGCCGGCCACGTGCGTGCCGTGGCCGCTCTCGGTGACGCCGGGGTCCGGCCGCCAGGCGCCGAACCGGGGGTCGGGGCGGCCGTCGGCGCAGGAGGCCGACGCCGCGGGGTTCACGGCGTCGCGCAGGTCGGGGTGGGTGTCGTCGACCCCGGAGTCGAGCACCGCGACGGTCACCCGGCGCAGCGCCGCGGCCGACGGACCGGACCGGCCTGTGGCGACCGCCGTCGGCAGCACGCCGCGGGCCGGCTGCGCGGCGGGCGCGCCCATCATGGCGAGGTTCCAGGCGCCGTGCTCCCCCGGGTCGGGCACCGTCGGCGTGTCGTCCGACTCCAGCCCCTGGACGGCCTCCGACGCCGTGCTGCGGCCGAAGTCCCCGGCGCCGCCGAGCGCCCCCGGCGGATCGGGCACCGGCGCCGTCCGGGTGGCCCCGACGGCGGCGATCCCGGGCCGGCCGCGCAGCCGTCCGGCGAAGGCGCCGTCGGCGGCGTACGCGAGCACGGCGCCGATCTGCGGATACCCCTGGACCACCTGCCCGCCGGCGGCCCGGACGGCGTCGGCGGCGACGGCCTCCCCCGGCGCGTCCAGCCGCTCGGCCAGCACCAGATAGCTGAGGTAGGAGCGCTGCGCCCCGGCGACGTACGGCAGGGCGCCGGCCAGCAGCAGCACGACCGCCAGCAGCGCCGGCGACCCGCGCAGCAGCAACGAGCGGCGTCCGCCGCAGCGACGGGACACCATGCGCACCTCTGCCATGGTGTTCCCTTCACTCATGGGTGATCTGAATCATCACCATATGAGCGGAAAATCCCTATTACGTACATTTACTACTCCTCCTGGTCGCTCCCCGCCCCGCCCGCAACGGCTTGTCAGTGCCAGCGGGCACCATGGGGACATGGCGGACCAGCAGCTCACCTCCGACCCCCTGGACGGCTTCGCCCCGGCCACCAGGGCCTGGTTCGACGCCGCCTTCGACGGCCCGACCAGCGCGCAGGCCGGCGCCTGGGCCGCGATCCGCCGGCAGGCCGACGTCCTGGTGGTCGCCCCCACCGGCTCCGGCAAGACGCTGGCCGCCTTCCTCTCCGCGCTGGACCGGCTCAGCAGCACCCCGCCGCCCGCCGATCCGCGCCGCCGCTGCCGGGTGCTCTACATCTCGCCGCTGAAGGCCCTGGCGGTCGATGTCGAGCGCAATCTGCGCGCCCCGCTGGTCGGCCTGCGGCAAGCCGCCGTGCGTCTTGGCCTGCCCGAGCCGGAGGTCCAGGTCGGCATCCGCTCCGGCGACACCCCGGCCGCCGACCGGCGCCGCTTCCAGAGCCACCCGCCGGACATCCTGATCACCACCCCCGAGTCGCTCTTCCTGCTGCTCACCTCCGCCTCCCGCGAGGCGCTGCGCGGTGTGGACACGGTGATCCTGGACGAGGTGCACGCCGTCGCCGGCACCAAGCGCGGCGCGCATCTGGCGCTCAGCCTGGAGCGGCTGGACGAGCTGCTCGAGCACCCGGCCCGGCGGATCGGCCTGTCCGCCACCGTCCGCCCGGTCGAGGAGGTGGCCCGCTACCTGAGCCCGAGCCGGGACGCGATCATCGTGCAGCCGCCGTCCACCAAGCGCTTCGACCTCTCCGTCGTCGTCCCGGTGGCCGACCTCGCCGAGCTCTCCCCCAGCCCCGCCACCGACGGCGACCCGGTGAAGAAGGCCTCGATCTGGCCCCATGTCGAGGAGCGGATCGTCGACCTGGTCCAGGCGCACCGGTCGACCATCGTCTTCGCCAACTCGCGGCGGCTGGCCGAGCGGCTGTGCAACCGGCTGAACGAGATCGCCCACGAGCGGGCCACCGGCGAGGCGCTGCCCGAGTCGCACGCCCCCGCGCAGCTGATGGCCGAGTCCGGCACCGCCCGGGGAGCGGCCCCGGTGCTGGCCCGGGCCCACCACGGCTCGGTCTCCAAGGAGCAGCGCGCCCTGGTGGAGGAGGAGCTCAAGGCCGGCGTGCTGCCCGCGGTGGTGGCCACCTCCAGCCTGGAGCTGGGCATCGACATGGGCGCGGTCGACCTGGTCGTCCAGGTCGAGTCACCGCCCTCGGTGGCCTCCGGGCTGCAGCGGGTCGGCCGGGCCGGCCACCAGGTGGGCGCGGTCTCCACCGGCGTGGTGTTCCCCAAGTTCCGAGCCGACCTGGTGCAGTCCGCGGTGGTCACCGAGCGGATGCGGGCCGGCCAGATCGAGGCGCTGCGGATCCCCCGCAACCCGCTGGACGTGCTGGCCCAGCAGCTGGTGGCGATCACCGCGCTGGACACCTGGGACGTCGACGAGCTGCTCGCCCTGGTCCGCCGGGCCGCGCCGTTCGCCGCCCTGCCGCAGTCCGCCTTCGACTCGGTGCTCGACATGCTGGCCGGCCGCTACCCCTCGGACGCCTTCGCCGAGCTGCGCCCGCGCCTGGTCTGGGACCGCGTCGCGCGGACGGTCACCGGCCGCCCCGGCGCCCAGCGGCTCGCGGTCACCTCCGGCGGCACCATCCCCGACCGCGGCCTGTTCGGCGTCTTCATCGTCGGCTCGGACCCGAAGAAGGGGGGCGGAAAAGGGGAGGGGCAGCGCGAAGCGCTTCCTCAGAAGGGTGGCGGCGGGCGACGGGTGGGAGAACTGGACGAGGAGATGGTCTACGAGTCCCGGGTGGGCGACGTCTTCACCCTGGGCACCAGCTCCTGGCGGATCCAGGAGATCACCCACGACAAGGTGCTGGTCACCCCCGCGCCGGGGGTCCCCGGCCGACTGCCCTTCTGGAAGGGGGACACGCTCGGGCGCCCGCTGGAGCTGGGCCGCGCCCTGGGCGCCTTCGTCCGCGAGCTGGGCGCGCTGCCCGAGCCGCAGGCCCGGGCCCGCCTGCGGACCGCCGGTCTCGACGACTGGGCCGCCGACAACCTGCTCGGCTACCTCGCCGAGCAGCGCCAGGCCGCCGGCCATCTGCCCGACGACCGGACGATCGTGGTCGAGCGCTTCCGCGACGAGCTGGGCGACTGGCGGATCGTCATCCACTCCCCCTTCGGCGCCCAGGTGCACGCGCCGTGGGCGCTGGCGCTGGGCGCCCGGCTGCGCGAGCAGCACGGCCTGGACCCGCAGGTGATGCACGGCGACGACGGCATCGTGCTGCGCCTGCCGGACGCCGACCTGCTCGACTTCCCCGCCCCGGACGCCCCCACCGCCGACGAGGCTCCGGTCGGGGCCGACACCGCGCTCTTCGACCCTGCCGAGATCGAACAGCTGGTCACCGACCAGGTCGGCGGCTCCGCGCTGTTCGCCTCCCGCTTCCGCGAGTGCGCCGGCCGCGCCCTGCTGCTGCCGCGGCGCAGCCCGGGCCGGCGCACCCCGCTCTGGCAGCAGCGCCAGCGCGCCTCCCAGCTGCTGGCGGTGGCGAGCGAGTTCGGCTCCTTCCCGATCGTCCTGGAGGCCGTCCGGGAGTGCCTGCAGGACGTCTTCGACGTGCCCGGCCTGGTCGAGCTGATGCGCGACCTGGAGTCGCGCGCCGTGCGGCTGGTGGAGGTCACCACCCCCGAGCCCTCGCCGTTCGCCCGCTCGCTGCTCTTCGGCTACGTCGCCCAGTACCTCTACGAGGGCGACTCCCCGCTCGCCGAGCGCCGCGCCGCCGCCCTCGCGCTGGACTCCCGGCTGCTCGCCGAGCTGCTCGGCCAGGCCGAGCTGCGCGAGCTGATCGACCCGGCGGTGCTGGCCGAGCTGGAGGCCGAGCTCCAGCGGCGCACCCCCGAGCGGCGGATCAAGGACGCCGAGGGCGTCGCCGACGCGCTGCGCCTGCTCGGCCCGCTAAGTGCCCAGGAGCTGGCGGACCGCGGCGCCGAGGCCGGCTGGGGCGGCGAGCTGCAGGCCGCCCGGCGGGCCATCCTGGTGCGGATCGCCGGCCAGGACCGCTGGGCGGCGATCGAGGACGCCGGCCGGCTGGCCGACGCGCTGGGCACCCCGCTCCCGGTCGGCATCCCGGAGGCCTTCACCGAGCCGGTGAAGGACCCGCTCGGCGATCTGCTGGCCCGGCACGCCCGCACCCACGGCCCGTTCACCGCCCAGCAGGCCGCCGCCCGGTTCGGGCTCGGCAGCGCCGTGGTCAGCGGCGTCCTGCACCGGCTGACGGCCGCCGGGCGGCTCGTCCAGGGCGAGTTCCGCCCGGTCGAGGCGGGCGGCGGCGGCGAGGCCGAGTGGTGCGACGCCGACGTGCTGCGCCGGTTGCGCCGCCGTTCGCTGGCCGCGCTGCGCCAGGAGGTGGAGGCCGTCCCGCCGCGGGCGCTGGCCGCCTTCCTGCCGCAGTGGCAGCACCTGGGCGGCCACCAGCTGCGCGGCCCGGACGGCCTGCTCCGGGTGGTCGAGCAGCTCCAGGGCGCCGCGCTGCCCGCCTCCGCCCTGGAGAAGCTGGTGCTGCCCGCCCGCCTGACGGACTACCAGCCGGGTCTGCTGGACGAGTTGATGGCGGCCGGCGAGATCGGCTGGTCGGGGGTCGGTGCGCTGCCCGGCAAGGACGGCTGGGTCAGCCTGCAGCTGGCCGACGCCGCCCAGCTGCTGCGCCCGGAGCCCGTCCCGCTCACCCTGACGCCGCTGCACCAGGCCCTGCTGGACGCGCTGGCGGGCGGCTACGGCCTGTTCTTCCGCCAGCTGATGGAGCGGGTCGCGCCCAGCCCTGAGCCCGAGGTGGTCGCCGCCCTCTGGGATCTGGCCTGGTCGGGCCGGGTCACCAATGACACGCTGGCCCCGCTGCGCGCGCTGCTCGGCTCGGGCCGGACACCCGGCTCCACCGCGCACCGCTCGCCGCGGGCCGTCCCGCGCGGCCGGTACGGCGGGCTGGGCCGCAGCACCGGTGCCCGGCAGAGTGACCCGACGGTGGTCGGCCGCTGGTCGCTGCTGGCCGAGCCCGCCGCGGATCCGACCCTGCGGGCCACCGCCCAGGCCCAGCTGCTGCTCGACCGGCACGGGGTGCTCACCCGCGGCGCGGTCCAGGCCGAGCGGATCCAGGGCGGCTTCGCGGGCGTCTACCGGGTGCTCTCGGCGATGGAGGAGCGCGGCCGGGCCCGCCGGGGCTACCTGGTGGAGGGCCTGGGCGGCGCTCAGTTCGCGATGGACGGCGCGGCCGACCGGCTGCGCTCGGTGCACGGCCTGCTGGAGCGGGCGAGCAGCGCCGACTGGTCCCAGGCGCCCCGCGATCGGGGCCGGGAGCCGCAGGTGCAGCTGCTGGCGGCCGCCGATCCGGCCAACGCGTACGGCGCCGCGCTGCCGTGGCCCGAGCCGCCGGGCGAGCAGGCCACCGCGCATCGGCCCGGCCGCAAGGCGGGAGCTCTGGTGGTGCTGGTGGACGGCGCGCTGGTGCTCTATGTGGAGCGCGGCGGCAAGTCGCTGCTGGCCTGGGCCGAGGATCCGGAGCTCCTGGCGGCCGCGACGGGGGCGCTGGTCGGAGCGGTCGAGAAGGGCGCGCTGAGCAGCGTGACGGTGGAGCGGGCGAACGGCGAGGCCGCGCTCACCTCACCGCTGGGCGCTGTCCTGGAGGCCGCCGGCTTCCACCCCACCACTCGGGGCCTGCGCCTGCGCAAGTAGTCGGCGCCTGGGTGCGGTGAGGGTGCGATCGCTGTGCACCGGCAGTACACCGAGACTCCAGCCGCCGAGCGTGAGCAGACCGAGCACCGTGCCGCCGGCACCGGGCGACGGTCCGCCGGTCAGCAGCAGCCACCAGCACAACGCACTGAGCGGTACGGCGACGGCCCACCGCAGCGGGCCGTGCCTGGTCAGATGACGGAGTCGGGCGCCCGGACCTATTCGACCCGGACGCCGCTCGCTGGAACGGCGCACCCGCGGCTCCTTCTCTCGATCCCCCGATCAGGGCGAGGTCAGGCTGCGACGACGTCCACGGCCTTGGAGCTGATCGAACTCATCCGGTCTCCCGGGGCCGGGAGTTGCACCGGTTCGAGCACCGGACGCAGCAGGTCGCCCTCGGAGAGCGCGGCCATCGCGGCGAGCTCGGCCAGCGACAGCTCGTCGCTCACCTCTCGCATGACCTCGGACATCCGGACGTCGAGTGCGTCGCAGATTGCGGAGAGCAGCTCGGAGGAGGCCTCCTTCTGCCCGCGCTCGACCTCGGAGAGGTATCCGAGCGAGACTCGTGCGGCGGCCGACACCTCGCGAAGTGTGCGGCCCTGGCGCTGGCGCTGCCGACGCAGCACGTCACCCAAGAGGCGACGGAGCAGGATCATCGGTGGCTCCCTCCTCGGACTGCGGATCGAGATGTCACGTCCCCACCGTACCGCCTTGCCCGCATCGTGTGCGGGGACCGTGGTCGTGTTCACTCTGGGCTGCAAGTGTTCCCCCACCCCTGTTTGTTCCCGCCCCCGCACTGCGGCACTCCCCGCGCCGGGGGGCATGGGACGAGGGGCGAGCGGCCCGTCCGTTGCCTGAGTTCTTCCCAGCCGCCCCGCGGTTCTCACACCTGCCCCCGATTCTGCCTGTTCAACAAAGATTCAACCGGAGATCATGGTGTCCACCTGGTCCCCGTTCGCCGGGGCACTGGCCAGGAAGAGCTCCAGCGCACCGGTCACCGCCATCCGTCGGATTGTGGCACGGTCCCCCGACAGCCGGGGCGATCTCACGACACTTCCGCCCGGACCGGCGAACCCGAGGTGTACGGTGCCGGCGGGTGCGCCGTCCTGCGGCCCGGGACCGGCCACGCCGGTGGTGGCGAGCCCGAAGGTGGCGCCGAGCAGCCGCCGCACGCCCTCGGCCATCTGCCGGGCCACCAGCGGATGCACCGGGCCGTGCACCGCGAGCAGTCCCTCGTCGACCCCCAGCAGCGAGGCCTTGAGCTCGGTGGCGTACGCCGTGACCGAACCGCGGAAGGTCACCGAGGCGCCGGGCACCTCCACCAGCTGTGCGGCCAGCAGCCCGCCGGTCAGCGACTCGGCGACGGCCAGCGTGCCGCCCAGCGCGCGCAGCTCCTGGTGCACCTGCTCGGCGAGCGGGTAGTACTCGGTCATTCGCTCCTCCTGGCCTTCGCCAGTCCCTCCCGTCGCAGCTGGACGGCCTGGCGCACGTAGTCGGCGCCGGTGGCGACCGTGAGCAGCACCGCTGCGATCATCAGCAGCAGGCGCCCGGTGGCCAGCCAGCCGGTCAGCGGCAACACGTACATGCCGACCGCAATGCCCTGGGTGAGCGTCTTGAGCTTCCCGCCCCGACTGGCCGGGATCACGCTGTAGCGGATCACCCAGAACCGCATCAAGGTGATGCCCAGCTCGCGGGCCAGAATCACCACCGTGATCCACCAGGGCAGGTCGCCCAGGATCGAGAGGCCGATCAGTGCGGCGCCCATGATCGCCTTGTCGGCGATCGGGTCGACGATCTTGCCGAAGTCGGTGACCAGTCCCTTGCGGCGGGCGATCTCGCCATCGAACAGATCGGTGATCATGGCGATCGCGAAGGACGCCCAGGCCACCGCCCGCCACTTGGGGTTGTGCCCGCCGTCGGCGAAGAGCAGGACGACGAAGACCGGCACCAGCGCGAGGCGGAGCATCGTCAGCAGGTTGGCGATGTTCCAGATCGACGGCTCCGCGGGCCGCGCAGCCCCGCTCCGGGCCGGGCGGGCCGCTGCCGGGCTGCCCGGCCCGCCGGTCATTCCGCCGCCGCCTGACGGCAGAGCTCGATCGCCTCGGCGACCAGGTCAACGCCCTCGGAGGCCACCACGCGGGCCCGGTAGAACTGGCCGACCTGCGCGTCCGGCGCGCCGAGCAGCGTGGTCAGGCCGTCCGTCTCGGGTGCCTGGTGGGCGGCCCGGCCCTCGACCACGCCGTCCTCCACCGACTCGACCAGCACCTCGACCAGGGTGTCGATCCGCTGCTCGGCCCGCTGGGCGGTCAGCTCCTCGGCCAGCTTGGAGAGCCTGGCGAGCCGGTCGGACACCACGTCCTCGGGCAGCTTGCCGTCGAAGCCGGCCGCCTCGGTGCCGTCCTCGTCCGAGTAGCCGAAGACGCCGATCGCGTCCAGGCCCGCGTTCGTGATGAAGCGCTCCAGCTCCGCGAAGTCCTCCTCGGTCTCGCCGGGGAAGCCGACGATGAAGTTGGAGCGGGCGCCGGCCTGCGGCGCCTTGTCGCGGATCGTCTTCAGCAGGTCGAGGAACTGGTCGGTGTTGCCGAAGCGCCGCATCCGGCGCAGCACGGCCGGGGCCGAGTGCTGGAAGGACAGGTCGAAGTACGGCACCACGCCGGGCGTGCCGGTCATCACGTCGATCAGCCCGGGCCGCATCTCGGCGGGCTGCAGGTAGCTGACCCGGACCCGCTCGATGCCCTCGACCGCGGCGATCTCGGTCAGCAGCGTCTCCAGCAGGCGGATGTCCCCGAGGTCCTTGCCGTACGAGGTGTTGTTCTCGCTGACCAGGACCACCTCGCGGACGTCCTGCTCGGCCAGCCACTGCGACTCGTGCAGCACGTCGGAGGGGCGGCGGGAGATGAACGAGCCACGGAAGGCCGGGATCGCGCAGAACGAGCAGCGGCGGTCGCAGCCGGAGGCCAGCTTGACCGAGGCCACCGGGCTGTCGTCCAGCCGGCGGCGCAGGGTACGCGGGCCGGAGGCGGGGGCCACCCCGTCCGGCAGGTCGGCGGGGGCGCCGTGGCCCGGCAGGGCGACCTCGGCGGCGGCCGCCTGGCGCGCGACGGGGGTGAGCGGGAGGAGCTTGCGGCGGTCGCGGGGGAGGTGGGCGGCGTGGTGGCCGCCGGCGAGGATGGTCTGCAGGCGGTCGGTGATGTTGGCGTAGTCGTCGAAGCCCAGCACGGCGTCCGCCTCGGGGAGCGCGTCCTGCAGCTCCTTGCCGTAGCGCTCGGCCATGCAGCCGACCGCCACAACCGCCTGGGTGCGGCCGTGACCCTTCAGGTCGTTGGCCTCCAGGAGGGCGTCCACGGAGTCCTTCTTGGCGGCCTCCACGAAGCCGCAGGTGTTCACCACGGCGACATCGGCATCGGCTGCGTCGTCGACCAGCAGCCAACCATCGGCCTCCAGTCGCCCGGCGAGTTCCTCGGAGTCCACCTCGTTGCGGGCGCATCCGAGCGTGACAAGGGCGACAGTACGGCGTTCAGGCATAGGGCCAAGATTAACGCGCGCCCTCCGGTGCCGTTCCCCCCGGAGGCCGTGCCGTGGCGATTCGAAGATCGTCGCAGGTCCGGGGCTCAACCGGTCTGCGGGTCGCCCGGGGTGAAGGTGAGGTGCACCACCTGGCCGTCCTTGCCCGCGGAGCCGAGGTCCTTGCCGTTGACGTACAGGTGCACGGCGGCGGCGTTCCCGATCACCAGCTTGATCTGCTTGGGGTCGGTGAAGGTCTGGTCGGCACCCTGGTCGAGGTCGTTCTGGAAGAGCGACGTGCCGTCGCCGTTCGCGGCCGAGACCCAGCTGGCACCGCCGTCGGCGACCACCTTGACGGTGACCTTGTCCGCCGGGGCCGCCGCGATCGGCGCCACGCTGGGCACCGGGGCGGGCGGCTGGACGGCCGAGGGCGAGGCGCCGATCGAGGCCGCGACGCTGGGCAGCGGCTCGCTGGCCGCCCCGGCGGAGAGCTTGCCGGGCCTGCCGGTGACGAGGTTGTAGCCGATCAGCGCGACCACGGCGAGGATCGCCATGACCATCGCGGCCGTCCAGTTCGGCCGGCCGCCGCGGTCCGCGCGGATCCGCCGGGCGTCGATCGAGGGCGGCGCGGGCAGCTCCACCGGGGCGTTGCCGTGGATCTCGTCGTAGCGGGCCACCAGCGAGTCGCCGTCGGCGCCGACCGCCCGGGCGATGGCCCGGACGTGGCCGCGGGCGTAGAAGGACCCGCCGCACCGGCCGAAGTCGTCCTCCTCGATGGCGTGCACGATCGGCACCCGCACCCGGGTGGAGCCGCTCACCTGGTCGACCGTGAGGCCGGCGCGCCGGCGCGCCTCGGCGAGGACCCGGCCGATGCTCGGACTGCCGTCCTCGGGTCCGGGAGGAGCCCCGACGGGCTCGGCATCGGACGGGGAGGATCGGCGCTGGTCGCGGTGGGAAGACTTGCCGACAGTCACTGGGCGCGCCTTTCGGACGGAGGCCACCTGCTGGAGCAACAGTCTAGGGGTGCAAGAGAATCGTTTCTCAACCGGAGTTCGACCGAACGCGCACCGCCGCTGACCCCTCGTAAGGGGGCGTCAACCGCGGATCACGGCCAGGACCCCGTCCAGTTCGTCCGGCGTGACCAGCACATCGCGCGCCTTGGAGCCCTCGCTGGGGCCCACGATGCCGCGCGACTCCATCAGGTCCATCAGGCGCCCGGCCTTGGCGAAGCCGACCCGCAGCTTGCGCTGCAGCATCGAGGTCGAGCCGAACTGGGTGGAGACCACCAGCTCGGCGGCCTGGATCAGCAGGTCGAGGTCGTCGCCGATCTCCTCGTCGATCTCCTTCTTGGGGCCGCCGCCCACCGTGACGTCGTCCCGGTAGGAGGCCGTCAGCTGGTCCTTGCAGTGCTGGACGACCGCCGCGATCTCGGCCTCGGTGACAAAGGCGCCCTGCATCCGGACCGGCTTGCTGGCGCCCATCGGCAGGAAGAGCGCGTCGCCCTTGCCGATCAGCTTCTCCGCGCCGGGCTGGTCCAGGATGACCCGGGAGTCGGTCATCGCGGAGGTCGCGAAAGCGAGCCGGGACGGCACATTGGCCTTGATCAGACCGGTCACCACGTCCACCGAGGGCCGCTGGGTGGCGAGCACCAGGTGGATGCCGGCCGCGCGGGCCAGCTGGGTGATCCGGACCACCGAGTCCTCGACGTCCCGGGGGGCGACCATCATCAGGTCGGCCAGCTCGTCGACGATCACCAGCAGGTACGGATACGGCGTCAGGACCCGCTCGCTGCCCAGCGGCGGGGTGATCCGGCCGGCCTTGACCGCCGCGTTGAAGTCGTCCACGTGCCGGAAGCCGAACGCCGCCAGGTCGTCGTAGCGCTGGTCCATCTCGCGGACCACCCACTGCAGCGCCTCGGCCGCCTTCTTCGGGTTGGTGATGATCGGGGTGATCAGGTGCGGGATGCCCTCATAGGCCGTCAACTCGACCCGCTTGGGGTCCACCAGCACCATCTTGACCTCCTCCGGGGTGGCCCGGGCCAGGATGGAGGTGATCAGGCAGTTGATGCAGGAGGACTTGCCGGCGCCGGTGGCTCCGGCGACCAGGATGTGCGGCATCTTGGCCAGGTTGGCGAGCACCGTGTGGCCCTCGACGTCCTTGCCCATGCCGACCACCATCGGGTGGGTGTCCTCGGCGGCCGAGCGCGAGCGCAGCAGGTCGCCGAGGTTGACCATCTCGCGGTCCAGGTTGGGGATCTCGATGCCGACCGCCGACTTGCCGGGGATCGGGCTGATGATCCGGACGTCCGCGCTGGCCACCGCGTAGGCGATGTTCTTCGCCAGCGCGGTGATCCGCTCGACCTTGACGGCCGGGCCGAGCTCGACCTCGTAGCGGGTGACCGTCGGGCCGCGGGTGAAGCCGGTGACCCTGGCGTCCACCTTGAACTCGCCGAAGACGCCGGTCAGCTGGGCCACCACGTCGTCGTTGAGCTTGCTGCGGGTCTTGCCCGGGGCGCCGCGCTCCAGCAGGTCGAGCGAGGGCAGCCGGTAGCCGTTGACCGCCTCGGCCGGGAACTGGAGCTGCTCCATCCGGTCGGCGGCCGGGGTGTGCTCCGGCGGCTCGGCGGCCGCGGGGGTGCGGGCGGGCGGCACCGCGGGCTCCTCCGGCGGCGCGGTCCGGTCCTGCACCTGGTGCATCATGCTGGCCACCGCGGGCGAGGCGGGCACGCCGTACTGCAGGGCGCCCTGCAGGTCGGCGGCGACCCCGGCGGCGATGTCGCGGGTCTGGAACGGGTCCTTGACGAACATGTCGGGGACGGCCGGCTCCAACTCGGGCTCGTCCACCTGCTTGCGGCGGCCGCGGCGGCGACGGCGGGCGCCGACCTCGTCCTCGGTGTCCTCCACCGTGTACGGCAGGGCGTCGGGGTCGGCGTCCTCCGGCGGCTCGGTGGAGTACTCCTGCTCTCCGGTGCCGTACCCCTCGTCCAGCCCGTCCAGGTCGTCCGGCTCGGCGCCTTCGACGATGCCCAGCCGCTCGCCGGCCTGGCGCAGCCGCTCGGGGATCCGGTTGACGGGCGTGGCGGTGACCACCAGCACGCCGAAGAAGGCCAGCAGCAGCAGCAGCGGGACGGCCAGCGGCGGACCGGCGGCGGCCATCATCGGGGTGGAGACCGCCCAGCCGAGGATGCCGCCGGCGTGCCGGATCCGGGTGGCGCCGCTCTGCATCCCCGGCGCGCCGCAGCCGATGTGCACCAGGCCGAGGATGCCGAGCACCAGGGTGGTCAGGCCGATGGCAACCCGTCCGTTGGCCTCCGGCAGTTCCGGATGGCGCATCAGGCGCACCGCGACGGCGGCGAACAGCAGCGGGACCAGCACGTCCAGACGCCCGAACAGGCCGCTGACCACGCTGGTGGCGACGGCGCCCAGCCAGCCCTGCGGGCTGAACCAGGTGCCGGCCGCGGTCACCAGGGCGAGCGCCAGCAGCAGCAGCGCCTGCCCGTCCTTGCGGTGCACCGGGTGCAGCCCCTTGGCGCCGTCGCCGAAGCCACGGAAGACCGCGCCGACGCTGTGCGCCAGGCCCAGCCAGCAGGCCCGGGCGGCCCGGAAGAGTATCGGTGGCCGATGGGCGGGCGCCGGCGCGGCCGGCGGCTTGGCAGCAGCCGGCCTCCTGGCGGCGGGTTTCGGGGTCGCAGCCTTCTTCGCCGGGGCCTTGGCCGGCGCCTTCGCCGGGGCCTTGGCGGCGGGCTTCTTCGCCGTCGTCCTCTTCGCTGGGGCGGCCTTCTTCGACGGTCCCGGACTCGGGGTGCGTGCCGCGCTGCCGGGCGTACGTGTGGCCATGGCACCAGAGCCTACCGGCGGCCTCCGGCGCTGGACATGTGACCGACCGCAATGCCCCTGGCGTGTCGCTCCGGCAGGTCGACACACCGTCAGCGGCGCGCGATATCACCCGTCAGGAGGAACGGATGAAGATCGATCAGTTCCCGGCGGCACCCGGGCGCAGCGCCTCCAGCACGGCCCGCACGGCGGTCAGCTTGCGCTCCAACTGCCCGGCGGCGACGGCGGCAGCGGCCTCCGGCGAGTCGTCCAGCTGCTTGGTGAGCGCCTCGGCCTGGTCCTCGACCGCGGCGAGGCGCGCGGAGAGCTCGGCGAGCAGCGGCTCGGCCGACTCGCGGCCCTGCCGGCCGTCCTCGAGCTGCAGGCGCAGCAGCGCGGCCTGCTCCTTCAGCTGGCAGTTCTTCACATAGAGGTCGACGAAGACCGAGACCTTGGCGCGCAGCACCCACGGGTCGAAGGGCTTGGAGATGTAGTCCACCGCGCCGGCCGCGTAGCCGCGGAAGGTGTGGTGCGGCCCGTGGTTGATCGCGGTCAGGAAGATGATCGGGATGTCCCGGGTGCGCTCGCGGCGCTTGATGTGGGCGGCCGTCTCGAAGCCGTCCATCCCGGGCATCTGAACGTCCAGCAGGATCACCGCGAACTCGTCGGTGAGCAGCGCCTTGAGCGCCTCCTCACCGGAGACGGCGCGGACCAGCGTCTGGTCGAGCGCGGAGAGGATGGCCTCCAGGGCCAGCAGGTTCTCCGGCCGGTCATCGACCAGGAGGATCTTCGCTTTCTGCACTCCGACCCGCCCTCCTGTCGCGTATCCGCCCTGTTTGCCGAGCGGAAGCACCCGTGCACCGCCCACCACTGACCCGGTCATGCTAGCCGCACCCCCTTGCCCAGCCCTATCGCACGCATCACTGTCACCGATCACGGCACACCCCACCGGAACCCTGCGGCCCCGGTAACGCCGCCGCGAACCTGCGGACCGTCGCCACCCGGTTACTGTTCGCAACGATGAGTGACCCTAGCGGGTTCCCGGCCGGGCCCGCCAGTGAGGCCGGGATCCGGCGCGCTCCCCCTAACGCTCCCCCAGCCACTGGCGCATCACCCCGAGCAGATGGTCGGTGTCCACCGGCTTGGTCACATGGTCCGAGGCGCCGGCCTCGATGCTCTTCTCCCGGTCGCCCTTCATCGCCTTGGCCGTCAGCGCGATGATCGGCAGGCCGGCGAACTGCGGCATCCGCCGGATCGCCTCGGTGGTCGCGTAGCCGTCCATCTCCGGCATCATGATGTCCATCAGCACCAGCGCGACCTCCTCGTGCTGCTCCAGCACCTCGATGCCCTCGCGGCCGTTCTCGGCGTACAGCACCGTCAGCCCGTACTGCTCCAGCACGCTGGTCAGCGCGAAGACGTTGCGGATGTCGTCGTCGACGATCAGCACCTGCTCGCCGTCGAAGCGGCCCTGGAACTGCGGGCCGACCCCCGCCCTGGGCACCCGCACCTCGTCGGTACGGACCCGCGGCGCCGGGTCGGCGGCCGCCCGCCGGCGCTCGGCGGCGTCCCGGCGGCGCTCCTGGGCGAGTTCGCGGACCTCCTGGGCCCAGTGGTCGGCCGGGTTGGTGCCGACCGGCACCGGCAGGCCGGTGGGCGTCACCCCGACCGAGGCGCGGATCGTACCGGGCGCAGCGGGCAGCGCGGGCAGCGCCGGCGAGGGCGTCCGCTCCAGCGAGATGCCCGGCGCCTCGGAGCGCAGCGGGAGGTAGAGCGTGAAGGTGCTGCCCACGCCCAGCTCGCTCTCGGCGTGGATCTCGCCGCCGAGCAGGCGGGCGATCTCCCGGCTGATCGAGAGCCCCAGGCCGGTACCGGCGTACTTGCGGCTGATGCCGCCGTCCGCCTGCTTGAAGGCCTCGAAGATCTCCCGCAGCTTGTTGCCGGGGACGCCGATCCCGGTGTCGGTCACCGAGAAGGCCACCAGCGCGGCATCCGGGTCGTTGATCTGACCGGACTCCAGCAGCTGCTCGCGCACATGCTGCGGCACGTCCGGACCGGCCGGCTCGATCACCAGGTCGACGGCGCCGGTGTCGGTGAACTTCACCGCGTTGGAGAGCAGGTTGCGCAGCACCTGCTGGAGCCGCTGCTCGTCGGTGTGCAGGGTGGCCGGGAGTTGGGGCGAGACGGTGACCGTGAAGTCCAGGCTCTTGTCCGCGGTCATCGGCCGGAACGCGGCCTCGACGTAGTCGGTCAGCTGGACGAGCGCGATCTTCGCCGGGCGGACGTCCATCTTGCCGGCCTCGACCTTGGAGAGGTCGAGGATGTCGTTGATCAGCTGGAGCAGGTCGGAGCCGGCGCCGTGGATGGTGTCGGCGAACTCGACCTGCTTGGGCGAGAGGTTGCCCTCGTTGTTGTCGGAGAGCAACTTGGCCAGGATCAGCAGCGAGTTGAGCGGGGTGCGCAGCTCGTGCGACATGTTGGCGAGGAACTCGCTCTTGTAGCGCGAGGCGAGCGCGAGCTGCTCGGCACGCTCCTCCAGGACCTTGCGCGCCTCCTCGATCTCGCTGTTCTTGATCTCAATGTCGCGGTTCTGCTGGGCGAGTTGCTCGGCCTTCTCCTGGAGCTCCTCGTTGGTGCGCTCCAGCTCCTCCTGACGGGCCTCCAACTCGGCCGACCGCATCGAGAGTTCGGCGGTCAGCCGCTGCGACTCCAGGAGCAGGCCCTCGGTCTTGGTGTTGACGCTGATGGTGTTCACCGTGACGCCGATCAGGTCGGCGATCTGGTTCAGGAAGTCCATCACCACGGTGGTGAACGAGGCGAAGGTGGCCAGCTCGATCACGCCGAGCAGCCGTCCCTCGAAGAGCACCGGGAGCACCACCACATGCGCGGGCGCGGCCTCGCCGAGCCCGGAGGCGATCCGCAGGTAGCCGGGCGGCGTCTCGGTCAGGCTGATCGGACGCTTCTCCACCGCCGCCTGGCCCACCAGCGACTCGCCCGGCCGGAAGGTGGTCGGCATGGCGCGCCGCTGGTAGCCGTAACTACCGATCAGACGAAGGATGGTGTCGCTCTCGTCGTCGTCCTCGGTGATCATCTCGGCGGTCCGGCCGGCCGGTTGGGCGAGGAAGAAGGCGCCGTGCTGGGCGGAGACCACCGGCGTCAGCTCGGTCATGATCAGCGAGGCGACCGCCTCCAGATCACGCCGGCCCTGCAACAGGCCGGAGAACCGGGCCATGTTGGTCTTGTGCCAGTCCTGCTCCTGGTTGGTCCGCGTGGTCTCGCGCAGGTTGGCGATCATCTGGTTGATGTTGTCCTTGAGCTCGTCGAGCTCGCCGGACGCGTCCACGTCGATCCGCAGGGACAGGTCGCCGCGGGTCACCGCGGTGGCGACCTGGGCGATCGCGCGGACCTGCCTGGTCAGGTTGTTGGCCAGTTCGTTGACCGACTCGGTCAGGTCCTGCCAGGTGCCGTCCACCCCCGGAACCCGGGCCTGGCCGCCGAGCCGCCCGTCGGTGCCCACCTCGCGGGCGACGCGGGTGACCTCGTCCGCGAAGGCGCTCAGCTGGTCGACCATGGTGTTGATGCTGGTCTTGAGCTCCAGGATCTCGCCGCGCGCGTCGACGTCGATCTTCTGCGAGAGGTCGCCGCGGGCCACCGCCGTGATCACCAGGGCGATGTTGCGGACCTGCCCGGTCAGGTTGTTGGCCATCTGGTTGACGTTGTCGGTCAGGTCCTTCCAGATGCCGGCCACGCCCGGAACGCCGGCCTGGCCGCCCAGGATGCCGTCGGTGCCGACCTCGCGGGCGACGCGCGTCACCTCGACGGCGAAGGCGTTCAGCTGGTCGACCATCGTGTTGAGGGTGCCGGCCAGCGCCGCGACCTCGCCCTGCGCCTCGATGGTGATCTTCTTGGAGAGGTCGCCGCGGGCCACCGCGGTCGCCACCTCGGCGATGTTGCGGACCTGGCTGGTCAGATTGGACGCCATGAAGTTGACGTTGTCGGTCAGGTCCTTCCAGATGCCCGACACCCCGCGCACCCGGGCCTGACCGCCGAGGATGCCCTCGGTACCGACCTCGCGGGCGACCCGGGTGACCTCGTCCGCGAAGGCGCTCAGCTGGTCGACCATCGTGTTGACGGTGGTCACCAGCTCCAGGATCTCGCCGCGCGCGTCGACGGTGATCTTCTTGGAGACGTCCCCGAGCGCCACCGCCGTGGTCACCTCGGCGATGTTGCGGACCTGGCTGGTCAGGTTGTTGGCCATCAGGTTGACGCTGTTGGTCAGGTCCTTCCAGGTGCCGGAGACCCCCGGCACGCTGGCCTGACCGCCGAGGATGCCCTCGGTGCCGACGTCCCGGGCGACCCGGGTGACCTCGTCCGCGAAGGCGGAGAGCTGGTCGACCATGGTGTTCATGGTGTTCTTGAGTTCGAGGATCTCGCCCCGGGCGTCCACCTGGATCTTCTGCGACAGGTCACCGCGGGCCACCGCCGTCGTCACCTGCGCGATATTGCGCACCTGATCGGTCAGGTTGTTGGCCATGAAGTTCACCGAGTCGGTCAGATCACGCCACACCCCCGCGACCCCGGGCACCTGCGCCTGACCACCGAGCCGACCCTCGGTCCCCACATCCCGCGCCACCCGCGTCACCTGCGCGGCAAAGGCCGAGAGCTGGTCGACCATGGTGTTGATGGTGTTCTTGAGTTCGAGGATCTCGCCCCGGGCGTCCACCTCGATCTTCTGCGACAGGTCACCGCGGGCCACCGCCGTCGTCACCTGCGCGATATTGCGCACCTGATCGGTCAGGTTGTTGGCCATGAAGTTCACCGAGTCGGTCAGATCACGCCACACCCCCGCGACCCCGGGCACCTGCGCCTGACCACCGAGCCGACCCTCGGTCCCCACATCCCGCGCCACCCGCGTCACCTGCGCGGCAAAGGAGTTCAGCTGGTCCACCATCGTGTTGACGGTGTTCTTCAGCTCCAGCATCTCGCCGGCGACATCGACGGTGACCTTGTGCGACAGGTCGCCCTTGGCGACCGCGGTGGTCACCTCGGCGATGTTGCGGACCTGCGCGGTCAGCCGGCCGGCCATCGTGTTGACCGAGTCGGCGAGGTCCTTCCAGCTACCGGACATGCTGCGCACCCGGGCCTGACCGCCGAGCTTGCCCTCGGTGCCCACCTCGATGGCCACCCGGGTCACCTCGTCGGTGAACTCGGAGAGTTGGTCCACCAGGCCGTTGACGGTCCGGCCGACCTTGAGGAACTCACCGCGCAGCGGGTGGCTGCCACCGTCCGGATGGATCGAGCGCAACTCCATCCGCTGGTCGAGGTCGCCCTCGGCGATCGAGGCCAGCACCCGGCCGACCTCGGCCATCGGGCGGGCCAGGTCGTCGATCAGCGCGTTGCCGTTGTCCACCGCCGAGGCCCAGGCGCCCTCGCCCGCGCCGTTCTCCAGCCGAGCCGTCAACCGCCCCTCGCGGCCGACCGCGCGCCGTACCCGGGCCAACTCACCGGTCAGGTGCTGGTTGCGCTCGGCCACCTCGTTGAACATCGCGGCGATCTCGGCCATCGGGCCGTCACCCGGCACCGTGAGCCGGCGCCGGAAGTTGCCGTCCCGCATCGCGGTCAGCGCGCCCAGCAGCTTGCGCAGTTCGGCGGGCTCCGCGCCCCGGTTGTGGGCAGGGCGGCGGCCCGCCCCGCTTCGCGGCGCCGGTGTCGACCGGCCGCCGCGCACCGCCGGGGGCTTCTGGCCCGTGGTGGTGCCCTGCCCGGCAGCGTCCTTGGTGGCCGAACTCAACTGGACCCTCCCACACACATCGCGACTGGCTCCCGCACGCCTGCGCAGCGGCACGGAGTACTGCGGATCCCCCAGTCTGACAGCACCGACCGACCGTGTAAGGCCGGTTACCCAGGCTTGACACGGGTGCGGGTACCCCGAGGTGGGCAGAATCACCCTCTGGAGCCTGTTTCGGCGCCCCTGGCCCCCGGGGAAACCTCGCGGAAAGTAGGGTGGAGCGCTGCACCTCGCCCTGGCCTGACCCACCGGGACCCGAAATCCCGCGCCGGTGAACCCCAGGTGCCCGGCAGCCGTACCCCGACAAGAGGAGAAGTCGCCCGTGGTCACCGCGCGCGCAGCCGCCACCTTCGACCCGGACGGCCGGTCGGCCTCCGCCGCGCGCCGGTTCGTCCGCGACGCGCTGCTGGGCTGGGGGCTGCCCGAGGTCGTCGACGACGCGGTCGTCCTGGTCAGCGAACTGGTCACCAACGCGGTCGTCCACGCCGGGACAGCCGCCGAGGTGAGCTGCCTGCGCGAGGAGGACTCGGTGCAGATCGGGGTCACCGACCGGCACCCCGAACGCGGTCTGCCCTCCTTCTCCGGCTCACCGAGCGACGACGCGGTCTCCGAGCACTTCGCCGACGCCGAGGGCGAGGGCGGGCGCGGCCTGCTGATGTGCTCGGCACTCTCCAGCCGGTGGGGCGTGGAGTACACCGCCGGGCAGAAGACCGTGTGGTTCCGGCTCCCGCTGCAGCGCAGCTCGCCCGGCACCCGGTACGCGCTGCCGCAGGCGCCCGGCGAGGTGCTGCCGAGCACCGACGGGCCGGTGCTGGTGGCGGTGGTCCAGGTCGACAGCGACGGGATCGTCCGCGCCTGGAACGCCGACGCCGAGGGCCTCTTCCAGCACCCGGCCGACCAGGTGCTCGGCGCGCCCTGGGCGGAGCGGGTGGTCTGGCCGCAGAGCGCGGGGACGGCGAGCGGGCTCGCCGACACCCTGCGGCTGGCCCGCTGGGAGGGCACCTTCGCGGTCCGCCGAGCCGACCAGCGAGCCATCGAGGTCTACGGCTCGCAGGTCCGCGTGCTGGACGCCACCGGCACTCCGTCCACGCTCTGCCTGATGGTCCGCGAGCGCGACCGCGCGGTGCTCTGCGCGCCGCAGCGGCCCACCGCACCCGGGCCCGCCGCGGCGGCCGTCGAGCCGCTGGACCTGCTCGCGGACGGCGTGCGGGCGGACGACCTGGCCGCGCTGCTGCAGCGCACCGTCGAGCGCACCCGCGACCTGCTGGACGGCGACGCCGCCTACCTGCTGCTGACCACCGAGGACGAGAGCGAGTTCGAGGTCCGCGCCTCCACCGGGCTGCCGGCCAACCGCCAGCGCTTCGCCAAGATCCCGGTCGACGGCGGCCACGGCCGCTACGACTCGGCCCGGCTGCCCGCCGTCCACGAGGACCTGGACATCCGGCCCGGCTCCGTCCCGCTGCTCAGCGGCACCGGACTGCGCTCGCTGATCACCGTGCCGCTCAAGGTCGAGGGCCGGCTGACCGGCTCGCTGGGCGTCGCCTCCAGCCGCCCCCACCACTACGACAACGACCAGGCGCTGCGCCTGCAGTTCGCCGCCGACCGGATCGCGCTCTCCGTGGAGAACGCCCGGCTGGCCGAGTTGGAGCGGCTGCGGCGCGGCTCGCTCTCCTTCCTGGTCGAGGCCTCCGACCTGCTGGCCGGCACCCTGGAGCACGAGCAGACGCTCGCCCTGATGGCCCAGATGGCGGTGCCGACGCTGGCCGCCTGGTGCGCGGTCTACACCACGGCCGAGCAGAGCCGCACGGCCCAACTCGCCTTCGTCCTGCACGAGGACGAGGAGCGGATCGACCCGCTGCGAGCGCTGCTGAAGCGCACCACCAAGCCCGAGGCGGTCGCCACGCCGGGCGCCACCAGCTGGGCCGGCCCGGCCTCGGCGCTGACCGCCGCCGAGCCGCCCGGGCTGATCGGCGAGACCGTCGTGCTGCCGCTCTCCGCCCGCAACCGGGTGATCGGACTGCTGGTGCTCGGCACCTCGGCCGGGGTGCGGTTCCGCCAGGAGATCCTGGAACTCGCCGAGGACCTGTCCCGCCGGGCGGCCCTGGCGCTGGACAACTCGCGGCTCTACTCGGAGCGCAACGCCACCAGCCAGGCGCTGCAGCGCAGCCTGCTGCCGCCCGAGCTGCCGAAGATCCCCGGCGTCGAGGTGGAGGTCTACTACCAGGCGGCGGGCGAGGGCAACGAGGTCGGCGGCGACTTCTACGACCTCTTCTCGATCCGCGAGGGAACGTACGGCTTCGCGATCGGCGACGTCTGCGGCACCGGACCGGAGGCCGCCTCGGTCACCGGCCTGGCCCGCCACTCGCTGCGCCTGCTCGCCCGCGAGGGCCTGGACGCCCCGCAGGTGCTCACCCGGCTCAACGCGGCGATCCTCGACGAGGGCAGCCGCAGCCGCTTCCTCACCCTGCTGTACGGCGAGTTGACGCCCCGCCCGGACGGCTGCACCGAGCTCAGCCTGGTCTGCGCCGGGCACCCGCTGCCGCTGCGGCTCCAGGTCGACGGGCAGGTCAGCAGCGCCGCGACCCCGCAGCCGCTGCTCGGGGTGCTCGACGACCTGGAGCTGACCGCCGAGAAGGTGGTGCTGCTGCCGGGCGAGGTCCTGCTCTGCGTCACCGACGGCGTGACGGAGCGCCGCGAGGGCCAGCGGATGCTGGGCGAGGACGGCCTCGCCCAGGTGCTGAGCGGCTGTACCGGGCTGACGGCCGGCGCGGTGGCTGCACGGGTGCAGCGGGCCGTGGAGCGGTTCGCACCCGAGCCGCCGTCCGACGATATGGCGATCATCGCCCTGCGCGTACCGATCCAGCGACAGGGCTGATCAGCAGCCGGTCAGGACTGATCGCAACTCAGCTGACAAACCAACAAATTCAGCGATTCACAAGGGTACAAGCGACTCCAGGCCGGGTAGAACCCAGCTGACCGGGGAGTCCCCCGGCGAACCCCCGTCCCGGCGGCTCTGAGCTGCGGGGACGCCTTCAGGCCGCTGCCGCCTACGCCCTGGGTCCACCAGGCCGCACCGGCGCGGCACAGCGGCGGTTGTCGAAACCCGCCGACGCTGTCAGCACCGTCTCCCCCCTCACACACGCGAATCCTCGCGCCCTCGCCAGGGCCGCTTTCCCTGCGCGGGCGCTCACCTCGTCATGACCTCACACAGCGTGAAAGGAGCCTCCGGTGAGCAATGAAGCTACCGGGGCCGACGCCCGATCCGCGGCACTGGACGCGGGTCCACTCGGTTACCTCGCACTCGGCCTGACCCTTCTCTCCTACGGGGTGCTGCAGACCGGCGTCCTCAGCGGCACCAGCACAGCCCACGCGGCCGGCCTCGCGCACTTCGTCGGCGGGATCGCCCTGTTCATCGCCGGCCTCTGGCAGTTCCGCTCCGGCGACACCTTCGGCGGCACGGCCTTCGCGGGCCTGGGCGCCTTCTGGCTCACCTGGGCGGCCGGAGTCGGCGCCGGCGGGGGCGGAAAGCACGCGGCCGGCCTGTTCCTGCTGGTCTGGACCCTGCTGGCGCTCACTCTCGCAGCGGCGAGCTGGCACTCCGGGCTGTTCAGCCGGGGCGTCTACGGTCTGCTGACGATCTCCCTGCTGCTCGCCGCGATCGGCACCTTCGCGGGCTCGGACGGTCTGGTGAAGGCCGCCGGCTGGGTCGCGGCCGTCTCGGGTCTGATCAGCTGGTACTGGGCCACGGCGGCCCTGACCAACAGTGGCTGGGGACGCGCGGCACTGCCGGTGAAGTGATCAGCTGACCGCACCACGGTTGGGTGGGCGGCACCTCGGCGGAGGTGCCGCTCACCCAACCGGTTAGCGACGGGTGGCGGGCTGGTCCCCCCACGGCCGCGCCGTCGCCTCTGCCCGCCCGGCGGACCCGGCGCGCGCCCGCGCGCGCTGCCAGCCGTACTGCGCGGCGTACGCCAGCAGCAGCAGCCAGACGGCGACCAGGCCATCGGCCCAGAAGTGGTTGGCCGTCACCACGACGACGGCGATGGTCAGCAACGGGTGCAGCAGGATCAGCCAGCGCCAGGGCGACCGAGCGATCCTGATCACCGCGACCGCCACCAGCACGCACCAGGCGACATGGACGGACGGCATCGCGGACAGCTCGTCCGCTCGCACCCCGCCGAACCCCGCGGTGTAGACGGACTGGCCGTACTCCGCGGCGACATCGACGAAGCCGCTGTCAGGCAGCAGGCGGGGCGGGGCAACCGGGATGAACTGGATCAGCAGGCAGGCCGCTGTCACCAGCACCACGGTGGTCCGCACCCACGCGTACCGCGCGCGGTGCCGGAGGAAGACCCAGGCCAGCAGCGCGATCATCGCGGCGAAATGCATGCTCGCGTAGTAGTAGTTGGCCAGCCGCACCAGCAGCGGGTACGGGGTGATCGCCTGCTGCCAGGACGCCTCGTCCGGCAGGCCGAGTCTCAGCTCGGTGTGATGGATCCACTCGGCGCGGTCCAGCGCGTGATTCGTGCTCATCAGGGAGAGCTGACCGACCAGTTGCCAGAGCCCGAACAGCGCCAGGAGCGTGCCGGCCTCCCGCAGGACGGCCACCACGGAGGTACGACGGGGCGCGGCCCGGTGGACGACGTAGGCGGCGGCCAGCAGCGCGGCGCCGGTGCCGCCGGCGCTCTGCCACGAAAGGGTCAGATTCTGCAACGCCCTGTGCCTCTCCGCCGAGCCGAACTGCTGGATGAGAGGGTAACGCCTCGGTGGCAAACGCAGATAACCCCCGTCCGACGAATCGGATGGGGGTTATCTGGTATTCAAAGATTGTTCGGCGGCGTCCTACTCTCCCACAGGGTCCCCCCTGCAGTACCATCGGCGCTGTGAGGCTTAGCTTCCGGGTTCGGAATGTAACCGGGCGTTTCCCTCACGCTATGACCACCGAAACACTATGAAACTGTCAACCGCACCGCCCCATGGCCATGGGACGGGGTCGTTGTTTCAGAACAACACAGTGGACGCGAGCAACTGAGGACAAGCCCTCGGCCTATTAGTACCGGTCAGCTCCACCCATTACTGGGCTTCCACATCCGGCCTATCAACCCAGTCGTCTACTGGGAGCCTTACCCTCTCAAGGAGGTGGGAATACTCATCTCGAAGCAGGCTTCCCGCTTAGATGCTTTCAGCGGTTATCCCTCCCGAACGTAGCCAACCAGCCATGCCCTTGGCAGGACAACTGGCACACCAGAGGTTCGTCCGTCCCGGTCCTCTCGTACTAGGGACAGCCCTTCTCAATATTCCTACGCGCACAGCGGATAGGGACCGAACTGTCTCACGACGTTCTAAACCCAGCTCGCGTACCGCTTTAATGGGCGAACAGCCCAACCCTTGGGACCTACTCCAGCCCCAGGATGCGACGAGCCGACATCGAGGTGCCAAACCATCCCGTCGATATGGACTCTTGGGGAAGATCAGCCTGTTATCCCCGGGGTACCTTTTATCCGTTGAGCGACGGCGCTTCCACAAGCCACCGCCGGATCACTAGTCCCTGCTTTCGCACCTGCTCGACCCGTCGGTCTCACAGTCAAGCTCCCTTGTGCACTTACACTCAACACCTGATTGCCAACCAGGCTGAGGGAACCTTTGGGCGCCTCCGTTACTCTTTAGGAGGCAACCGCCCCAGTTAAACTACCCACCAGACACTGTCCCTGATCCGGATCACGGACCCAGGTTAGACATCCAGCACGACCAGAGTGGTATTTCAACGTCGACTCCACGACAACTGGCGTTGCCGCTTCAAAGTCTCCCACCTATCCTACACAAGCCGAACCGAACACCAATATCAAGCTATAGTAAAGGTCCCGGGGTCTTTCCGTCCTGCTGCGCGAAACGAGCATCTTTACTCGTAATGCAATTTCACCGGGCCTATGGTTGAGACAGTCGAGAAGTCGTTACGCCATTCGTGCAGGTCGGAACTTACCCGACAAGGAATTTCGCTACCTTAGGATGGTTATAGTTACCACCGCCGTTTACTGGCGCTTAAGTTCTCAGCTTCGCCCGACCGAAGTCGGACTAACCGGTCCCCTTAACGTTCCAGCACCGGGCAGGCGTCAGTCCGTATACATCGCCTTACGGCTTCGCACGGACCTGTGTTTTTAGTAAACAGTCGCTTCTCGCTGGTCTCTGCGGCCACCCCCAGCTCACGGAGTAAATCCGATCACCAGGAATGGCCCCCCTTCTCCCGAAGTTACGGGGGCATTTTGCCGAGTTCCTTAACCATAGTTCACCCGAACGCCTCGGTATTCTCTACCTGACCACCTGAGTCGGTTTGGGGTACGGGCCGCCATGAAACTCGCTAGAGGCTTTTCTCGACAGCATAGGATCATCCACTTCACCACAATCGGCTCGGCATCAGGTCTCAGCCTTAATGAGTGACGGATTTGCCTATCACTCGGCCTACACCCTTACCCCGGGACAACCACCGCCCGGGCTGGACTACCTTCCTGCGTCACCCCATCGCTCACCTACTACAGACTTGGGTCACCGGCTCCACCACGTCCTTTTGTCCGAAGACTCCAGGCCGGCTTCGCGGGCTTAGCATCATCTGGTTCGACGTTGGCGCTTCAAAGCGGGTACGGGAATATCAACCCGTTGTCCATCGACTACGCCTGTCGGCCTCGCCTTAGGTCCCGACTTACCCTGGGCAGATCAGCTTGACCCAGGAACCCTTGGTCAATCGGCGCAAGAGTTTCCCACTCTTGTATCGCTACTCATGCCTGCATTCTCACTCGTGAACCGTCCACAACTGGATTCCTCCGCTGCTTCACCCGGCACACGACGCTCCCCTACCCATCACAGCAGGCGTTGGCCCTATTGCTGCAATGACACGACTTCGGTGGTGTGCTTGAGCCCCGCTACATTGTCGGCGCGGAATCACTTGACCAGTGAGCTATTACGCACTCTTTCAAGGATGGCTGCTTCTAAGCCAACCTCCTGGTTGTCTGTGCGACTCCACATCCTTTCCCACTTAGCACACGCTTAGGGACCTTAGTCGGTGTTCTGGGCTGTTTCCCTCTCGACCATGGAGCTTATCCCCCACAGTCTCACTGCCACGCTCTCACTTACCGGCATTCGGAGTTTGGCTAAGGTCAGTAACCCGGTGAGGCCCATCGCCTATCCAGTGCTCTACCTCCGGCAAGAAACACGTGACGCTGCACCTAAATGCATTTCGGGGAGAACCAGCTATCACGGAGTTTGATTGGCCTTTCACCCCTAACCACAGGTCATCCCCCAGGTTTTCAACCCTGGTGGGTTCGGTCCTCCACGAAGTCTTACCTCCGCTTCAACCTGCCCATGGCTAGATCACTCCGCTTCGGGTCTTGGGCGTGCAACTCAAACGCCCTATTCGGACTCGCTTTCGCTACGGCTACCCCACACGGGTTAACCTCGCTACACACCGCAAACTCGCAGGCTCATTCTTCAAAAGGCACGCAGTCACGAGACACACAGCAAGCTGGTGTCCGACGCTCCCACGGCTTGTAGGCACACAGTTTCAGGTACTATTTCACTCCGCTCCCGCGGTACTTTTCACCATTCCCTCACGGTACTATCCGCTATCGGTCACTAGGGAATATTTAGGCTTAGCGGGTGGTCCCGCCAGATTCACACGGAATTTCTCGGGCTCCGTGCTACTTGGGAGAAGCTCAAGTGAGCCGCACAGATTTCGTCTACGGGGGTCTTACCCTCTACGCCGGACCTTTCGCATGTCCTTCGACTATCCATACGGTTTCTGACTCACCCAGCCGCCGGCAGACGACTGAAGAACTTTCCCACGACCCCGCATTGGCAACCCCTGCCGGGTATCACACCAATACGGTTTAGCCTCATCCGGTTTCGCTCGCCACTACTCCCGGAATCACGGTTGTTTTCTCTTCCTGAGGGTACTGAGATGTTTCACTTCCCCTCGTTCCCTCCACATACCCTATATATTCAGGTACGGGTGACAGCCCATGACGACTGCCGGGTTTCCCCATTCGGAAACCCCCGGATCAAAGCCTGGTTGACGGCTCCCCGGGGACTATCGTGGCCTCCCACGTCCTTCATCGGTTCCTAGTGCCAAGGCATCCACCGTGCGCCCTTAAAAACTTGGCCACAGATGCTCGCGTCCACTGTGCAGTTCTCAAACAACGACCAGACACCCACCTACAAAACCCCTTGACAGGGCAGTGTCCGTGGGACCGGCACTGAAGCAACGACCATGACAGCCGTTCCCTCAGGACCCAACAACGTGCCCGACACACCCGACCCGCCGATACGTTCCACGCACCGAAGTGCAGTACTGGTATCAACCAACCGTGTGTGCCGAATAGTCAACGTTCCACCCATGAGCTGACCGTGCGAGACATTTGCTCACAATCGGCCGTGTGCTCCTTAGAAAGGAGGTGATCCAGCCGCACCTTCCGGTACGGCTACCTTGTTACGACTTCGTCCCAATCGCTGGTCCCACCTTCGACGGCTCCTCCCCTTACGGGTTAGGCCACCGGCTTCGGGTGTTACCGACTTTCGTGACGTGACGGGCGGTGTGTACAAGGCCCGGGAACGTATTCACCGCAGCATGCTGATCTGCGATTACTAGCAACTCCAACTTCATGGGGTCGAGTTGCAGACCCCAATCCGAACTGAGGCCGGCTTTTTGGGATTCGCTCCGCCTCGCGGCATCGCAGCCCTTTGTACCGACCATTGTAGCACGTGTGCAGCCCAAGACATAAGGGGCATGATGATTTGACGTCGTCCCCACCTTCCTCCGAGTTGACCCCGGCAGTCTCCTGTGAGTCCCCATCACCCCGAAAGGCATGCTGGCAACACAGAACAAGGGTTGCGCTCGTTGCGGGACTTAACCCAACATCTCACGACACGAGCTGACGACAACCATGCACCACCTGTATACCGACCACAAGGGGGCGACCATCTCTGGCCGTTTCCGGCATATGTCAAGCCTTGGTAAGGTTCTTCGCGTTGCGTCGAATTAAGCCACATGCTCCGCTGCTTGTGCGGGCCCCCGTCAATTCCTTTGAGTTTTAGCCTTGCGGCCGTACTCCCCAGGCGGGGAACTTAATGCGTTAGCTGCGGCACCGACGACGTGGAATGTCGCCAACACCTAGTTCCCACCGTTTACGGCGTGGACTACCAGGGTATCTAATCCTGTTCGCTCCCCACGCTTTCGCTCCTCAGCGTCAGTAATGGCCCAGAGATCCGCCTTCGCCACCGGTGTTCCTCCTGATATCTGCGCATTTCACCGCTACACCAGGAATTCCGATCTCCCCTACCACACTCTAGCCTGCCCGTATCGAATGCAGACCCGGGGTTAAGCCCCGGGCTTTCACATCCGACGCGACAAGCCGCCTACGAGCTCTTTACGCCCAATAATTCCGGACAACGCTCGCACCCTACGTATTACCGCGGCTGCTGGCACGTAGTTAGCCGGTGCTTCTTCTGCAGGTACCGTCACTTGCGCTTCTTCCCTGCTGAAAGAGGTTTACGACCCGAAGGCCTTCATCCCTCACGCGGCGTCGCTGCATCAGGCTTTCGCCCATTGTGCAATATTCCCCACTGCTGCCTCCCGTAGGAGTCTGGGCCGTGTCTCAGTCCCAGTGTGGCCGGTCGCCCTCTCAGGCCGGCTACCCGTCGTCGCCTTGGTAGGCCATTACCCCACCAACAAGCTGATAGGCCGCGGGATCATCCTGCACCGCCGGAGCTTTCCACCCACCCCCATGCGAGGACAGGTCATATCCGGTATTAGACCTCGTTTCCAAGGCTTGTCCCAGAGTGCAGGGCAGATTTCCCACGTGTTACTCACCCGTTCGCCACTAATCCACCCGAAGGCTTCATCGTTCGACTTGCATGTGTTAAGCACGCCGCCAGCGTTCGTCCTGAGCCAGGATCAAACTCTCCGTGAATGTATACCCGTAATCGGGTGACACCCGCGTTGAGCGGCACGACAACCACCGGAATAGGGTGGCAACGTGCACTGCGTCCTCGCTGTGTATTACTTCAAAAGGAATCTCCAACCCCGATCCGAAGATCAAGGCCGGGGATGTCAACATATCTGGCGTTGACTTTTGGCACGCTGTTGAGTTCTCAAGGAACGGACACTTCCTTCGAACTGCCTTCGCAGTATCTCCGGGCGCTTCGTTCAGTACTTCGTTTCGTTCTTCACTCAGCTTATCAGACTCGCCGTTCGGCGTTTCTCACTCGCTTTCCTGCTTCGCGGTTTCCCGCCGCAGTGCCTCCGACCTTACCAGGTCTTCCGCACCGCCTCGGCCCTCAAGTGGCCTTCGCCGTAACCGACCTGACGGCCTGTCCGACGCCTCAAACTCTAGCCCGGCTCCGCCCCGAAAAGCGAATCCGACCCCACTCGCCGAAATGCAGACACAGCAAAACAGAACCCCCTGCGACAAGGCACAGGAATGGCATACGTATTGCTGAGAAAGGTGTTTCAGGAGAGTGGCCGCCCCGGGACCGTCCGCGCCGATGCGTGTCCGGTGCTCCCTGCCGAGCGACTAGGACACGCTACGCCCTACTGGTGGCTGATGCAAACGCGGCCGGCCCACCTGCGCAGACGGGCTGCGGGTGGGCCGGCCGAGGTGCCGTACCAGCGGGATCAACTGTTGGTCGGGAAGCCCAGGTTGATGCCACCGTGCGAGGGGTCGAGCCAGCGCTGGGTGACGGCCTTGCCACGGGTGAAGAACTGCACGCCGTCCGGGCCGTAGGCGTGGGTGTCGCCGAACAGCGAGGCCTTCCAGCCGCCGAAGGAGTAGTAGGCCACCGGCACCGGGATCGGCACGTTGATACCGACCATGCCGACCTCCACCTCGTGCTGGAAGCGCCGGGCAGCGCCGCCGTCGTTGGTGAAGATGGCGGTGCCATTGCCGTACGGGTTGGCGTTGATGAGCTCCAGGCCCTCCTGGTAGGAGGCGACCCGGACGACGGAGAGGATCGGGCCGAAGATCTCGTCGTTGTAGACGGACATGCCCGGCTTCACGTGGTCGAAGAGCGTCGGGCCGAGCCAGAAGCCGTCCGTCGTCATGCCGCCGTTGGTGTCGGCCTCGGTGATCGGGTGCTTCCGGCCGTCCACGGCCAGCTCCGCGCCATCCGCGATACCGGACTCGACGTACGAGGTGACCTTGTCGCGGTGCTGGCCGGTGACCAGCGGGCCCATCTCGGAGTCGCCGTTGCAGCCCGGGCCGACCTTCAGGACGGCCATCCGCTGCTTGATCTTCTCGACCAGCTGGTCGCCGATCGGGTCGACCGCGACCAGCACCGACACCGCCATGCAGCGCTCGCCGGCCGCGCCGAAGCCGGCGTTGATGGCGGCGTCGGCGCTCAGGTCGAGGTCGGCGTCGGGCAGCACGAGCATGTGGTTCTTGGCACCGCCGAGCGCCTGCACCCGCTTGCCGTACCGGGTGCCGGTCTCGTAGACGTACCGGGCGATCGGGGTGGAGCCGACGAAGCTGACCGACTTGATGTCGGGGTGCTCCAGGAGGCGGTCGACCGCGACCTTGTCGCCGTGCACGACGTTGAAGACGCCGTCCGGCAGCCCGGCCTCCTTCCAGAGCTCCGCGATGAAGTTGGCCGCCGACGGGTCCTTCTCCGAGGGCTTGAGGACCACGGTGTTCCCGGCCGCGATCGCGATCGGGAAGAACCACATCGGCACCATCGCCGGGAAGTTGAACGGCGAGATGATCGCGACCGGTCCGAGCGGCTGGCGGATCGAGTAGACGTCCACGCCGGTGGAGGCCTGCTCGGTAAAGCCGCCCTTGATCAGCTGCGGAATCCCGCAGGCGTACTCCACCACCTCCTGGCCGCGGGCCAGCTCGCCCAGCGCGTCCGAATGCACCTTGCCGTGCTCGGACACGATGATCGCGGCCAGCTCGTCCTTGCGGGCGTTGAACAGCTCGCGGAACTTGAAGAGCACCGAGGTGCGCTTGGCGATGGACGCGTCGCGCCACTCGGCGAAGGCGGAGACCGCCGCGCTGACGGCCTGGTCGACCTCCGAGATGCCTGCGAAGTCCACCTGACCCGAGATCCGGCCGGTGGCCGGGTCGTAGAGGTCACCGCGGCGGGGTGCGGCGCCCGCAGTGGGCACCGGCGCGCCGTTGATCCAGTGGATGCAGTGCTTGTTGGTGCTGGGCTTGTTGGTGCTCAAGATCGTCTGCCTCCGAATTCCCGGCGCTACCGCGCTCTGAATCCAGTCTGCTCGCCGGGCCCGCGAGGCTCAACGAGCACAATGCCGGAGATAGCCCAGTTGGCCTTACACCTCGTACATCAAAAACTCACGGGTGCTCGCGCGGCCCTCCGAGGCCGCCCGCTGCCTCGTGCAGCGCCAGTTCCAGCAGCACGGGGTCGTTCAGCGCTCCCGACCCGTCCGGCGGCACCAGCCAGCGCAGCCCCCGGCTTCGGCGGGTCGGGTGCGGCACCAGGACCCAGGTGCCCTCTCCCGCACCGCGCACCCCCGTGCCCACCCACCAGGCGGCCGTGCCGACCGGGACGAAGAAGCCGACGCTCCCGTCTCCGGGGTCCACCAGCACCGGCCCCCGCCCGCCGAGCAGCTGGTCGAGCACCCCCAGCGCCGGGTGCCCCAGCGTTCCGGGCACCAACAGCACGTCCCAGAGCCGGCCGGCCGGCAGCAGCACCACCCCGAGTCCGCTGCGGTGCCACTCCCGTCGGCAGGCCTCCGGGTCGGGTGCGGCAGCCGACAGCCACTCCACCGCGTTGGTGGGTCCGGTGTTCTGCATGGCTCGTCCTCTGCTCGCCCGACGCGGCGGGCATCGAGGCCGCCGTCCACAGGGAGAGAGCGCTGAGCTGCGGTTCTCTTACACGGGTAGCGCACGACCTCTGCGGAACGGGTCAGTCGCGGTCGCCGAAGATCGTCCGGTGCCAGTCCTTCCTGGCCACCGCCGTGATGTCGAACATGACGTGCTTGACCTGGGTGTACTCGTCCAGCGAGTACTGCGACATGTCCTTGCCGAAGCCGGAGGACTTGTAGCCGCCGTGCGGCATCTCGCTGATGATCGGGATGTGGTCGTTCACCCAGACGCAGCCGGCCGCGATCTCCCGGGTCGCCCGCAGCGAGCGGTGGAGGTCGCGGGTCCAGGCCGAGGCGGCCAGCCCGTACGGGGTGTCGTTGGCCAGCCGCAGGCCCTCGTCATCCGAGTCGAACGGCAGCACCACCAGCACCGGGCCGAAGATCTCGCCCTGCACCACCTCGCTGTCCTGGGCGGCGCCGGTGATCAGCGTCGGCAGGTAGTAGGCGCCGCGGCCGAGGTCGGTGCCGTCGTGGCCGACGGTCGGGGCCGCTCCGCCGGTGACCACCCGCGCGCCGTAGCCGCGGGCGCGCTCGACGAAGCCCGCCACCCGGTCGCGGTGGGTGAAGGAGACCAGCGGCCCGAGGTCCGTGCTCGGGTTCAGCGGGTCGCCCAGCCGGATGGCCGCGTACAGCTCGGCCACGCCGTCGACGAAGGCGTCGAAGAGCGGGCGCTGCACATAGGCCCGGGTGGCCGCGGTGCAGTCCTGTCCGCTGTTGATCAGCGAGGCGGCCACCGCGCCGTGCACGGCGGCTGCCAGGTCGGCGTCGTCGAAGACCACGAACGGGGCCTTGCCGCCCAGCTCCAGGTGGGTCCGCTTGACGGTCGCGGTGGCCAGCTCGGCGACCCGCTTGCCGACCGGGGTCGAGCCGGTGAACGAGACCATCGAGACGCCCGGGTGCGACACCAGGTGCTCGCCCGCCGAACGGCCGGCGCCGGTCACCACATTGACCACACCGTCGGGGATGCCCGCCTCGGTGCAGGCCCGGGCGAACATCAGCGAGGTGAGCGGGGTCAGCTCGGCGGGCTTGAGCACGATGGTGTTCCCCGCCGCGATGGCCGGCAGGATCTTCCAGGCCGCCATCTGCAACGGGTAGTTCCACGGCGAGATCGAGCCGACCACGCCGATCGCCTCCCGCCGCACGTAGGAGGTGTGGTCGCCTGAGTACTCGCCGGCCGCCTTGCCCTCCAGGTTGCGGGCGGCGCCCGCGAAGAAGGCGGTGTTGTCGATCGTGCCGGGCACGTCGAACTCCGTGGAGAGCTTGATCGGCTTGCCCGTCTGCGCCGTCTCCACCCGGGCGAAGTCCTCGGCCCGGTCGGCCAGGATCGCGCTCAGCCGCAGCAGCGCCTCGGAACGGCTGCCGGGCGTGGCCCGCGACCAGTCGGGCAGCGCGGCCGCCGCCGCGGCCACCGCGGCGTCGACGTCCGCCGTCGAGGCCAGCCGCACCTGCTCGACGGTGCTGCCGTCCGCCGGGTTGACCACGTCGAAGGACTCGGTGCCGGTCCCACCGGTCAGCCTGCCCGCGATGTACTGCGCACCGTCCGTGAAGCTGGTCAGATCCATTGCTCTGTTCTCCTCCGCGTGCCCATGCCGTCATTGCAACCCGCTCCGGCCCGCCGACGATGCCCGCTCGGCGACAAACCGGACAAGACCCACTCCGAAAGCCGATCCGGCAAGGGCCTTACACAGTGCCAACAGGCGCGCCGGGCAACAGGTCGTCGCCAGGATGCATGATTCACCTGACACCTTGCTCCCCCCACAGCCAGGAGGCCCCCGCCGTGCTGCCCACCGTCGCCCGCGTGCTCGATCTCGACGTGATGCGGCGCGGCCTGCCGCAGGTGGTCGCCGGCGGTGACCAGCTGGAGCGCCCGGTGCGCTGGGTGCACGTCAGCGAGCTGCCCGACGTGGCCGGTGTGCTGCAGGGCGGCGAGCTGGTGCTGACCACCGGCATCGCGCTGCCCGAGGACCGGGAGGGCCTCTCGCGCTACGTCCGGGAGCTGGTGGAGGTCGGCGCCGCCGGATTGGTGGTGGAGTTCGGCCGCCGCTACTTCGACAGCCTGCCGCGCGCCCTGGTGCACGCCGCCGAGCAGCGCGGCCTGCCGGTCATCGTGCTCCGCCGCGAGCTGCGCTTCGTCGCGATCACCGAGGCCGTGCACGCGCTGGTGGTCAACGCCCAGCTGGAGCAGCTGCGCGCCTCCGAAGCCGTGCACCAGGTCTTCAACGAGCTGGCCGTCGAGGGGGCCGAGCCGAGCGAGGTGCTGCGGCAGATCGCCCGGATGGCCGGGGCGCCGGTCGTCCTGGAGAACCTCAGCCACCAGGTGCTGGCGCACGACTCCGCCGGGTGCCCCGAGACCGAGCTGCTGGAGGACTGGGAGCGCCGCTCGCGCGGGGTGCGTCCGGCCGGACGCACCGGGTACGACCCGCGCAGCGGCTGGCTGGTGACCACCGTGGGGGCGCGCGGCCAGGACTGGGGGCGCCTGGTGCTGGTCAACGAGCCGGGCGGGCCGGCGGACGGCGTGCAGGAGCGGCCGTTCGCGATGCTGCTGGAGCGCGGCGCGGCCACCCTCGCGCTGAACCGGCTGCTGGTCCGCGACCGGGAGAGCCTGGAGCGCCAGACCCACCGCACGCTGCTCTCCGGCATCCTGACGCACGCCCTGACCGTCTCCGAGGTCGCCCTGCGGGCCCAGGCACTCGGGGTGCCGCTGGAGAGCCGCCGACTGGTCGGCGTGGTGCTGCGCCAGCGCGGCAGCCTGATCCCGGCCGCGCTCGAGGCGCAGGCCCGGCTGCGCGACTTCACCGAGCTGGCCGCCACCGCCGCGCGCTCCTGCCGGCTGGCGGCACTGGTCGGCGCGCTGGACGACGACGGGGTCGGCCTGCTGATCGCGCTCGGCTCGCAGCAGGACGAGCACACGGCGCTGGAGGCCTTCGCCGCGGCGCTGCGCAAACTGGTGGCGGACAGCGGCAAGGACGGCGTGCAGCGGGAGATCGCGGAGCCGGTGGTGGCGGTGGGCTCCTCGGTGGGCTCGGTGCGCGACGCCCGGCGCACCCTGATGGAGGCCACCCAGGTCGCGGACGCCGCGCTGCACGACGCGCCGGGCGCCCGGGCCGCCTCGTACTACCGGCTGCCGGACGTCCGACTGCGCGGCCTGCTGCACCTGTTGCGCGAGGACGCCCGCCTGCAGACGTACGTGGAGCGCGAGTTGGGGCCGCTGCTGGCGCATGACGCCGAGCACGGCTCGCAGTTGGTGCCGCTGCTGCGGGTCTATCTGGAGCAGGGCCGCAATAAGTCGGCCGCGGCAGACGCGGCGCATCTGTCGCGGCCGTCCTTCTACGATCGGCTGCACAAGGTGGAGCGGATCCTGGCCGTGGACCTGGACCAGGTGGAGTCCTGCCTGTCACTGCACGTGGCCCTGCTGGGGTTGGACGCCGTCCGCCGCCAGCAGGGCCCGCAGTAAGAGGGGCAGCTGATCAGACCGTGTACTTGTCGGCCACCGTGAGCGCCTCGTCCAGCACGGCGAGGCCGGTCTTGGCCTCCTCCTCGCTGACGGTGCACGGCGGCACCACGTGGAAGCGATTCATGTTGGTGAACGGCCAGAGCCCGCGCTGCTTGCAGGCCGCCGCCAGCTCGGCCATCGGCCCGTTGGCCGCGCCCGCCGCGTTGTAGCCGACCAGCGGCTCGCGGGTGCTGCGGTCCTTGACCAGGTCCAGCGCCCAGAAGACGCCGAGCCCGCGCACCTCGCCGATCGACGGGTGCCGCTCGGCCAGCTCGCGCAGGCCGGGGCCGAGCACCTGCTCGCCGATCCGCTTGGCGTTCTCCACGATGCCCTCCTCGGCCATCGCGTTGATGGTGGCGACGGCGGAGGCGCAGGCCAGCGGGTGGCCGGAGTAGGTGAGCCCGCCGGGGAAGGGGCGCTCGGCGAAGGTCGCGGCGATCTCGGCGCTGATCGCCACGCCGCCCAGCGGCACATAGCCGGAGTTGACGCCCTTGGCGAAGGTCAGCAGGTCGGGGACGACACCCCAGTGGTCGGCGGCGAACCACTCGCCGGTGCGGCCGAAGCCGGACATCACCTCGTCCAGGATGAAGACGATCCCGTACCGGTCGCAGATCTCGCGGACCCCGGCCAGGTAGCCGGCCGGCGGGATGAGGATGCCGGCGGTGCCGACCACGCTCTCCAGGATGATCGCCGCGACGGTCTGCGGACCCTCGAAGGCGATCACCTCCTCCAGGTGCGCCAGCGCGCGCTCGCACTCCTGGACCTCGTTCTCGGCGTGGAAGTGCGAGCGGTAGGCGTACGGGCCCCAGAAGTGCACGACGCCGGAGATGCCGGTCTCGCTCGGCCAGCGGCGCGGGTCGCCGGTCAGGGCGATCGCGTTGCCGGTGGCGCCATGGTACGAGCGGTAGGTGGACATCACCTTCTGCCGGCCGGTGTGCAGCCGGGCCATCCGGACGGCGTTCTCGACCGCCTCCGCGCCGCCGTTGGTGAAGAAGATCTTGTCGAGGTCTCCGGGGGTGCGCTCGGCGATCAGCCGGGCGGCCTCGCTGCGCGGCTCGACGGCGAAGCCGGGGGCCAGCGTGCAGAGCTTGGCGGCCTGCTCCTGGATCGCGGCGACGACCTTGGGGTGCTGGTGGCCGATGTTGGTGTTCACCAGCTGGGAGGAGAAGTCGAGGAAGCGGTTGCCCTCGTAGTCCCAGAAGTAGGAGCCCTCGGCACCGGCCACCGCGAGGGGGTCGATCAGGGCCTGTGCGGACCACGAGTGGAAGACGTGCGCGCGGTCGGCGGCCTTGACGGCCAGCCCGGCGGCGGGATCGGCAGTGGGGATGCTCATGCCGCAAGGGTAGGTAAGGGCGGGCGCGACGTGCAGCGGCATCTTGTCAGGCGGTCACCCCAAAGGCGGACAGGGTGACAAGCGGGCAGGCCCGGGAGTGGACTCCCGGGCCTGCTGCGGTAGTTCAGTACGACGAGCGGATCATGGCGATCAGAGGGCCGTCATCACGTGCTTGATCCGGGTGTAGTCCTCGAAGCCGTACGAGGAGAGGTCCTTGCCGTAGCCGGACTTCTTGAAGCCGCCGTGCGGCATCTCGGCGACCAGCGGGATGTGCGTGTTGATCCAGACACAGCCGAAGTCCAGCACCCGGGACATCCGCATGGCGCGGGCGTGGTCCTTGGTCCAGACCGAGGAGGCCAGCGCGAACTCCACCCCGTTGGCGTAGGACACGGCCTGCGCCTCGTCGGTGAACTTCTGCACGGTGATCACCGGGCCGAAGACCTCGTTCTGGATGATCTCGTCGTCCTGGTTGAGGCCGGAGACCACGGTGGGGGCGTAGAAGTAGCCGATCTCGCCGACCTGGTGACCACCCGCCTCGACCTTGGCGTGCGCGGGCAGCCGGTCGATGAAGCCGGCCACCTGCTGCAGCTGGTTGGCGTTGTTCAGCGGACCGTAGAGCACGTCCTCGTCGTCCACCCCGCCGGTCTTGGTCTCGGCGGCGGCCTTGGCCAGCGCCGTCACGAAGGCGTCGTGGATGGACTCGTGCACCAGCACCCGGGTGGCGGCGGTGCAGTCCTGGCCGGCGTTGAAGAAGCCGGCCACCGAGATGCCCTCGACGGCCTCGGCGATGTCGGCGTCCTCGAACACCACAACCGGGGCCTTGCCGCCCAGCTCGAGGTGGACCCGCTTGACGTCCTTGGCGGCGCTGCCGGCCACCTGGATGCCGGCCCGGACCGAACCGGTGATGGAGGCCATCGCCGGAGTCCGGTGCTCGACCATCAGTCGCCCGGTCTCGCGGTCACCGCAGATCACGTTGAAGACGCCGGCCGGCAGCTCCAGCTCGGCCAGGATGCCGCCGACGATCTCGGCCAGCAGCACGGTGGAGGCCGGGGTGGTGTCGGAGGGCTTGAGGACGACGGCGTTGCCCGCGGCGATCGCCGGGGCGAACTTCCACACCGCCATCATCATCGGGTAGTTCCACGGCGCGACCTGGGCGCAGACGCCGACCGGCTCGCGGCGGACGAACGAGGTCATCCCGTCCATGTACTCGCCCCCGGACTTGCCCTCCAGCAGACGGGCGGCGCCGGCGAAGAAGCGGATCTGGTCGGCCATCGGGCCGATCTCCTCGGACTTCGTCAGACCGCGCGGCTTGCCGGTGTTGCGACACTCGGCGTCCACCAGCTCGTCGGCACGTGCCTCGACCGCGTCGGCGATCTTCAGCAGCAGCTTCTGCCGGGTGGACGGCGTGGAGTCGCGCCAGGTCTGGAAGGCGGCGGCGGCCGAAGCCATCGCGGCGTCGACGTCGGCCGCGCCCGACAGCGGGGAGGTCGCGTACGCCTGGCCGGTGGTCGGGTCGACCACCTCCAGGGTGCGGCCGTCCGCCGCGTCGACGAACTCGCCGTTGATGTAGTTGCGCAGCGTACGAAGGTCGCTCACGACTCTCTCCTCGGGTTGCGGATGGCGCAGTGGCGCTGTCCGGCGGGGCGGCTCTGCCTGTGGGGCCCGGGCGGTGACCCGGTGCGGCGCTCGGCCGAACGCCGAGTGGCCGCCTCCGGTGGGACACGGTCCACTGGTGGGGAGCGTACGCCCAGCGGGCGGGCGCGCGGGTGACCTGGCCAGGGTAACCGCATTCTTGCTGGAATCAGCATGCCCGTGCCTGGAAGACGATGAAATCCGCACCGATTTTTGATCCGTGCAACGAAATCAGTACTCGCCCCACTTGCGAACACACCAGCGATCGGGCACAGTGGCGGCGTGGCCAACCGCGACCGGAACAGCAGCGTTCCCCTCGACTCCGTCTCCAAGGCGATCATCGAGCAGCTGCAGGAGGACGGCCGCCGCGCGTACGCGACCATCGGCAAGGCCGTCGGCCTCTCGGAGGCCGCCGTCCGCCAGCGCGTCCAGAAGCTGCTCGACCAGGGCGTGATGCAGATCGTCGCCGTCACGGACCCGCTGACCGTCGGGTTCACCCGGCAGGCCATGGTCGGCATCAGCGTCGAGGGCGACATCGAGCCGGTCGCCGACGCACTGGCCGCCATGGACGAGGTCGACTACGTCGTCTGCACCGCTGGCTCGTTCGATCTGCTGGCCGAGCTGGTGTGCGAGGACGACGAGCACCTGCTTGAAATGATCAACAAGCGAATCCGTGCGCTTCCCGGCGTGCGGAGGACCGAGAGCTTCGTTTACCTGAAGCTCCGGAAACAGACCTACACCTGGGGCACCCGATGAGCGCCGACCCGGCACCGAAGGACCTTTCGAAGACCGCCTACGACCACCTGTGGATGCACTTCACCCGCATGTCGTCGTACGAGAAGTCCCCCGTACCCACGATCGTCAAGGGCGAGGGCACCTACATCTGGGACTCCAACGGCAAGAAGTACCTCGACGGCCTCGCCGGCCTGTTCGTGGTGCAGGCCGGCCACGGCCGCGAGGAGCTGGCCGAGGCCGCTTACAAGCAGGCCAAGGAGCTCGCCTTCTTCCCCGTGTGGAGCTACGCCCACCCCAAGGCCGTCGAGCTGGCCGAGCGGCTGGCGAACTACGCGCCGGGCGACCTGAACAAGGTCTTCTTCTCCACCGGTGGCGGCGAGGCCGTCGAGACCGCCTGGAAGCTCGCCAAGCAGTACTTCAAGCTGGTCGGCAAGCCCACCAAGTACAAGGTCATCTCGCGTGCGGTCGCCTACCACGGCACCCCGCAGGGCGCCCTGTCGATCACCGGTCTGCCGGGCCTGAAGGCGCCGTTCGAGCCGCTGGTGCCGGGTACCCACAAGGCCCCGAACACCAACATCTACCGCGCCCCCGCGTTCCTCCAGGGCCCCGACGGCACCGTCGACCCCGAGGCGTACGGCCGCTGGTGCGCCGACGAGATCGAGGTGGCGATCCTCAACGAGGGTGCCGACACCGTCGCCGCCGTCTTCGTCGAGCCGGTGCAGAACGCCGGTGGCTGCTTCCCGCCGCCGCCCGGCTACTTCCAGCGCCTGCGCGAGATCTGCGACCGCCACGACGTGCTGCTCGTCTCGGACGAGGTCATCTGCGCCTTCGGCCGCCTGGGCACCATGTTCGGCGCCGACAAGTTCGGCTACCAGCCCGACATGATCACCTGCGCCAAGGGCATGACCTCGGGGTACTCCCCGATCGGCGCCACGATCATCTCGGACCGCCTGGCCGAGCCGTTCTACAAGGGTGACAACACCTTCCTGCACGGCTACACCTTCGGTGGCCACCCGGTCTCCTCCGCGGTGGCGCTGGCCAACCTCGACATCTTCGAGCGCGAGGGCCTCAACCAGAAGGTCCTCGACAACGAGGCCAACTTCCTGGGCACCCTGAACAAGCTGCGCGACCTGCCGATCGTCGGCGACGTCCGCGGCAACGGGTACTTCTACGGCATCGAGCTCGTCAAGGACAAGGTCACCAAGGAGTCGTTCAACGACGACGAGGTGGAGCGCGTGCTCTACGGCTTCCTGTCGAAGGCGCTCTACGACAACGGCCTGTACTGCCGCGCCGACGACCGTGGCGACCCGGTCATCCAGCTGGCCCCGCCGCTGATCTCCGACCAGTCGACCTTCGACGAGATCGAGCAGATCCTGCGGGTCAGCCTGACCGACGCATGGAAGAAGATCTGATCATCAGTTCCTTCTGACCCACCCTCCGCCGCGGGGCGGTCCCGAACAGCCTCTTCCTCAGGGCTGCCGGGACCGCCCCGCGGTGTTTTTCCCCTTCGACCGAACCGATCTTCTGATAGTTCATCCAGGTATCACCCGACTCCACCGGGTGCGCCGCAACCTCAACGCGACCTTGTCGTTCTAATCTGACGACTGTCATTCCCTGCATCCGTGCAGGGCCCCCAGGACCGGCGGAGGAACTCCATGTCAGCGGCGCCGCCGGACAACGACGTGCTGTGGGCCCGCGGGATCGTCAAGTCCCACAACGGCACCTTGGCACTGCGCGAGGTCTCGATCGGCGTCCGGGAGGGCGAGGTGCTCGCGATCACCGGGCCGCGCGGCTCCGGGAAGAGCACGCTGCTCGGCTGCCTCTCCGCGCTGCTCCCGGTGGACAAGGGCGAGGTCTGGTTCAACAGCTCCCCGGTGCACACCCTCAGCCGGGCCGGCCGGGAGAAGCTGCGTCGCGACCGCTTCGGCTTCGTCGGCTCCGAGCCCCAGCTGGTGCCGGAGTTGACGGGCCGGGAGAACGTCGCGCTGCCGCTGCTGCTGGCCGGGGCCGGCCACAAGGCCGCGTACGGCGCCGCGGACGACTGGCTGGAGCGCCTGGACGTCACCGACTGCGCGCGCCGCCGCCCCGCCGAGCTGCTGCAGAGCGAGCGGCAGCGGATCGCGGTCGCCCGGGCGCTCGCCCCGCTCCCCCGGGTGGTCTTCGCCGACGACCCGACCGCCCCGCTGCACCGCGAGGCGCAGGACCAGGTGCTGCGGATACTGACCAGCGCGGCGCGCTCCCACCAACTCACCCTGGTGCTGGCCACCCACGACCCGGAGCTCGCGCGCTACGCGGACCGGTCGGTGGCACTGGTCGACGGCCGCACCCCGGTCCCCGCCGCCCCGGTCCGCCGCGGGACGCCCGTTCCGGCAGCGTACTGAAGGGCTGAGGGAGACTCAGGTGTTCTATCTCCGCCTGGTCCGGGGGTACCGGGTCATCGACCTGGGCCGCTGGCTGCTCACCGCCACCGCCGCCGCGGTGGTCGCCGGCTTCCTGCTGCGGGCGCTCGGCCGAGCGCTGGACGATCCGCCGGGCGGCGGATCGGCGGGGCGGCTCCTCTGGTGCCTGCCGCCGCTGGTGGCGGTCGGCTGGTTCGCGGCCGTCGCTGCTCGCGCGCTGCCCGCCCAGCGGCCCGAACGGATGGCCGGCCTGACCGCCGCCGGGGCTGGACCGCGGCGGATCCGGCTGCTGATCGCCGGAGAGATCGTGCTGGCCTGCACGGCGGGCAGTGTCGCCTCGCTGCTGATCTTCCTGGTGCTGCGCAACAACATCGCCGGTGCCACGCTGGCGCCCGAGCTGGGCATGGGCGTTCCGCTCCCGCTCGCCGCGCCGGTCGCCCTGCTCACCGTGCTGCCGCTGGTCGGCGGCCTCGCCGCGGCGGCCGCCGTGCCCGTCCGGGAGGGGCTGGTCGGCAGGGAGGCAGCTGCCGCGACCCGTCGCTTCCACCCGGTCCGGACCGCGCTGGCCGGCCTGCTGGCGCTCGGCGGCACCCTGATCGAGCTGTACGGGCTGCGCCCGGCGGCTCCGGTGGACCCGCACCCGTTGAACCTGCCGGCCGATCTCGGTCACACCAGCGTGAACCTGCTGATCGGCTGGGGGCTCGCCGCGCTGGGGCTCGCGCTGCTGACCGGGCCGCTGCTGGCACTGGCCGGCCGGCTGCTGGCACTCGGACGGCCCAACCCCCGGCGGCTGCTGGCCGGCCGGGGGCTGACCAGCCTGGCGGGCGGGCTCGGCGCGCCGCCGGCCGTGCTGGCGCTGACCACCGCGGTGGTGCTGACCGCGTTCCGGCAGTGGGTGACACCGGGGACCGGGGGCGACGAGCCGCTGCCGGTGGCCGAGGCGCTGCTGATCACCGGCTGCGCGGCCGCGGCCGCGATCGCCCGGCTGACCGAGCTGCGCGCGGGCCGGCGGCCCGTCACGGCCACCCTGCTGCAGCTGGGTGCCTCGCCCCACCTGCTGTTCGGTGCCGCCGCCCTGCGCTGGCTGGCCGGCGGCACCGTCCTGCTGCTGACCGGCGGGCTGACCGCCGCGCTGGCCGCCGGAATCCTGCGCGGCTAGCTCATCTCGCCAGAGCCGGCTAGCCCGCTGCCGCGAGCTGGCCGCAGGCGCCGTCGATCTCCTGGCCGCGGGTGTCGCGGACGGTGGTCGGCACGCCGTGCGCGACCAGCCGCCGGACGAACTCGCGCTCATCCTCGGGGCGGGAGGCGGTCCACTTGGAGCCCGGGGTGGGGTTGAGCGGGATCAGGTTGACGTGCACCCGGTGGTTCTTGATCAACCGGCCGAGCAGGTCGGCGCGCCAGGCCTGGTCGTTGATGTCCTTGATCAGGGCGTACTCGATGGAGATCCGGCGCCCGGACTTCTCCGCGTAGTTCCACGCGGCGTCCAGCACCTCGGCGACCTTCCAGCGAGTGTTCACCGGGACCAGCTCGTCGCGCAGCTCGTCGTCCGGCGCGTGCAGCGAGAGCGCCAGACGCACGCTCAGCTCCTCGTCCGCCAGGCGGTTCATCGCCGGCACCAGGCCGACGGTGGAGACCGTGATGCCGCGCTGGGACATGCCGAAGCCGTCCGGTGCGGGGTCGGTCAGCCGGCGGATCGCGGCCAGCACCCGGTTGAAGTTGGCCAGCGGCTCGCCCATGCCCATGAAGACCACGTTGCTCAGCCGGGCCTCGCCGCCCGGGATCTCGCCGGACTTGAGCGCCCGGATGCCCGCGGCGATCTGCTCGACGATCTCGGCGGTGGACAGGTTGCGGGTCAGGCCCGCCTGTCCGGTGGCGCAGAACGGGCAGTTCATCCCGCAGCCGGCCTGCGAGCTGATACACATCGTCACCCGGTCGGGGTAGCGCATCAGCACGGACTCGACGAGCGTGCCGTCGAAGAGCTTCCACAGCGTCTTGCGGGTGGTGTCGTCGTCGCACGAGACGTGCCGGACCACCGACATCAGCTCGGGCAGCAGCTCCTTGGTCAGCTTCTCGCGGCTCGCGGCCGGGATGTCCGTCCAGGTGGCCGGGTCGTTGCAGATCCGGCCGAAGTAGTGGTTGGACAGCTGCTTGGCGCGGAACGGCTGCTCGCCCAGCTCGGCGACCGCCTCCTTGCGCTGTGCGGGGCTGAGGTCGGCAAGGTGTCGCGGGGGCTTGGCGCCGCGCGGCGCGACGAAGGTGAGTTCTCCGGGTGCAGGCATGGTTGTTCCAGTGTCGCAGATGGCGAAAGCCCCGGACGTCGGTCGCCCGGGGCTCTCGTGGGAGGGGGTTGTCGGCCGCCGTGCTCAGCTGCCGACGAAGGCCGCCAGCAGCAGCCAGACCACCGGAGCGGTCGGCAGCAGCGAGTCGAGGCGGTCCATGATGCCGCCGTGGCCGGGCAGCAGCGTCCCCATGTCCTTGATGCCGAGGTCGCGCTTGATCATGGACTCGGCGAGGTCGCCGAGGGTCGCCACCACCGCCGCGCAGCCGCCCAGGATCAGGCCCTGCCACCAGTGGCCGTCGTCGATGACGTACTGCATCAGCAGCGCTCCGGCCAGCATCGACAGACCGATACCGCCCGCCAGGCCCTCGCGGGTCTTGCCGGGGCTGATCGTCGGGGCCAGCTTGTTGCGCCCGAACTTGTAACCGACCGCGTACGCGCCGGTGTCGCTGCAGACGGTGACCACCAGGAAGAGCACGATCCGCTGCGGCCCGTCGTGGGCCGCCAGCATCAGGGCCACGAAGGTGGCCAGGAACGGCACGTAGAAGGCGGTGAAGACGGCTGCCGTTATGTCGCGCAGGTAGTTCTCCGGCGGCTTGCTCATCCGCCAGATCATCACCGCCAGCGCGGTCAGCGCGAGCGAGACGGCGGCGCCCTGCGGACCGATCCAGTAGCCCGTGGTCAGCATGGCCGCGCCACCGGCCAGCAGCGGCAGCAGCGGCACCTCGACCTGCTTGCGCTCGGCGAGCCGGCTGGTGAGCTCCCAGATCCCGACCGAGACCGCCGCCAGGACCACGAAGAGGAAGAGCACCTTCACCACGAAGAGCGAGACGACGATCACCGCTCCGAGGCCGACCCCGACTCCTATCGCGGCCTGCAGGTTGCGGCCGCCGCGCTGCTTGCGGGGCTGCTGCGGATCGGGCTGGGCCACAGGTGTCTCCTGCCCTGGGTGGGACGGCACGCCGGCCGGCTGGTGGTGTCCGGCACTTTGGCCGCTGTCGGCGGCCACCGGTTGGATCTGCGGTGAACTGTCCGGCCCGGGAATCGGGCCGGACAGCGGGAAGGGTTCGGCTGCCTCGCCGACCGCCGACGGGGGCGGCTCTGCTGAGGAGTCCTGGGCGCGAGACATGAAGGGAGTCTGTGTCGGCCGGGGCTCCTGGTACACCGCGGAGGGCTGCGCGTGACCCGTTCGGTTCTCGGCCTGCTGCCGGAGCTGGTCCGGAGCGGCCGGGGTCTGCTGAGGTCGGCCCCGACTGCCAGGGGCGTTCGGGGCGTCGTTCATCAGACTTCGAGCAGCTCGGCTTCCTTGTGCGTCAGCAGCACGTCGATCTGCGCGACATAGCGCGCGGTGACGTCGTCGAGCTCCTTCTCGGCGCGGCGCACCTCGTCCTCGCCGCTCTCCTTGTCCTTGACCAGCTTGTCGAGGGTCTCCTTGGCCTTGCGGCGGATCGCCCGGATGGAGATCTTGGCGTCCTCGCCCTTGGTGCGGGCGACCTTGATGTACTCCTTGCGGCGTTCCTCGGTCAGCTGCGGGAACGACACCCGGATGATGTTGCCGTCGTTGGACGGGTTGACGCCCAGGTCGGAGTCGCGGATCGCCTGCTCGACGTTGCGCAGCGCGCTCTTGTCGAACGGCGTGATGACCGCCATCCGGGGCTCCGGCACCGAGAACGAGGCGAGCTGGTTGATCGGGGTCAGGGCACCGTAGTACTCGGCCACGATCTTGTTGAACATCGCCGGGTGGGCCCGGCCGGTGCGGATGGCGGCGAAATCGTCCTTCGCGACCACGACGGTCTTCTCCATCTTCTCCTCGGCCTCGAGGAGGATCTCTTCGATCACAGTCTGCTCCCTGTCCGGTTGCCTTGTGGCGTACTGGTGCGCCTCACGAGTGGGCGCGGCTGACTACTGTTCAGGCCCGGACGGAATCCTGGCTGATGAGTGTGCCGATCTTCTCACTCTTGACCGCGCGGGCGATATTGCCCTCCGCCAGCAGCTCGAAAACCAGGATCGGCAGGCCGTTGTCCTTGCACAGGGTGATCGCGGTGAGGTCGGCGACCTTGAGATCCCGCGAGATCACCTCGGAGTACTCCAGTGCGTCGAAGCGCACGGCGTCCGGGTTGGTCTTGGGGTCGGAGTCATAGACGCCGTCGACCCCGTTCTTGCCCATCAGCAGCACCTCGGCGTGGATCTCCAGGGCGCGCTGCACGGCGGTGGTGTCGGTGGAGAAGTAGGGCATCCCCATACCGGCGCCGAAGATCACGACGCGGCCCTTCTCCAGGTGCCGGATGGCACGCAACGGAAGGTAGGGCTCGGCGACCTGACCCATCGTGATCGCGGTCTGCACGCGGGTCTCGATGCCTTCCTTCATCAGGAAGTCCTGGAGCGCCAGGCAGTTCATCACCGTACCGAGCATGCCCATGTAGTCGGAGCGGGCCCGGTCCATGCCGCGGACCTGGAGTTCGGCGCCGCGGAAGAAGTTGCCGCCGCCGATGACGATGGCGACCTCGGTACCGTTGCGGACCACGGTGGCGATCTCGCGGGCGATCTTGTGGACGACGTCGGGATCGACACCGAGGCCACCACCGCCGGCGAAGGCCTCACCCGACAGCTTGAGCAGAACGCGACGACCCGTTCCCCCCGGCGTGGTCTGCTGCGTCTCCTGCATGGACTTCTCCTTCTACCTGCTGCTTCACAGGGCCGAGTGTGCGGGGCTCAGACCTGCGCGTACACGCGAGGAGGCCACTGCCGCGGGAACCGGTACGGTGTCCTGCACGGCAATGGCCTCCTCGTCGTTCATGGTGCCGACGCGCTGGTTCACAGCGAGCGGCGGCGGTTCCTACCTTAGGCGGGAACCCCGGTGAACGTGGATCAGACGCCGACGCGGAAGCGGGCGAAGCGCTTGAGGGAGACGCCGGCCTCGTCGAGGACCTTGGCGACGCTCTTCTTGTTGTCCTTCGCGAAGGCCTGCTCCAGAACGGAGTTCTCCTTGACGAAACCCGTGACGCGACCCTCGACGATCTTCGGCAGGGCAGCCTCGGGCTTGCCCTCCTCGCGAGCGGTGGCCTCGGCGACGCGGCGCTCGTTCTCGATGTCCTCGGCCGGGATGTCCTCGCGGGAGAGGTACTTCGGCGCGAAGGCGGCGATGTGCTGGGCGACGTCCTTGGCGGTCAGGGCGTCTTCCTTGTCCAGCTCGACCAGGACGCCGACCTGCGGCGGGAGGTCGGGCGAGGTGCGGTGCAGGTAGACCGCGACGAAGTTGTCGCCGGCGAACTGCGCGAAGCGGGCCAGGACGATCTTCTCGCCGAGGTTGGCGTTGGCCTCGTCCACGTACTGCTGGACGGTCTTGCCGGCCTCGATCTCGCTGGCCAGGGCGGCCTCGAGGTCGGCCGGGGCGGCGGCGGCGATGTGCTCGGCGATCGTGTCGGCGACGGCGACGAACTTGTCGCTCTTGGCGACGAAGTCGGTCTCGCAGCGCAGCTCGACCAGCACGCCGGCCTTGTTGTCCGCGGCGATCTTGGCGACGACGGCACCGTTGGTGGCGTCGCGGCCCTCGCGCTTGGCGACGCCCTTCTGGCCCTTGATGCGGAGGAGCTCGACGGCCTTGTCGACGTCGCCCTCGGCCTCCTCGATCGCCTTCTTGCAGTCCATCATGCCGGCGCCGGTGAGCTCACGGAGCTTCTTGACGTCCGCGGCGGTGAAGTTCGCCATGGTGTGAATCTCTTCTCACGTCTCGCGTGTCTGCGGGGAGTTGCGCCGGGGCTCGTGGTTCAGCCCCGGCACGTGGAGAGAGGGGCACTCGCCGGTACGTACCGGCGAGTGCCCCTCACCCTTGGTACGTCAGGCCTGCTCGGCCTCGGCGGCCGGGGCCTCGACCTCGGCGGCAGCCTCGGCGACCGGGGCGTCGGCGGCGGGGGCCTCGACCTCGGCGGCGGCGGGGGCCTCGTCAGCGGGCTTGTCGCCGGCCAGGAGGTCCTGCTCCCAGTCGGCCAGCGGCTGGTCGGCGCCCGGCTCGGCCTTGACGTCGGCCTTGGCAACACCCGCACGGGCCTTGAGGCCCTCGGCGACGGCGTCGGCGATCACGCGGGTCAGGCGCGAGACGGAGCGGATCGCGTCGTCGTTGCCCGGGATCTTGTAGTCGACCTCGTCGGGGTCACAGTTGGTGTCGAGGATCGCGACGACCGGGATGTTGAGCTTCCGGGCCTCGCCGACAGCGATGTGCTCCTTCTTGGTGTCAACGATCCAGACAGCGCTGGGAACGCGCTGCATGTCGCGGATACCACCGAGGGTCTTCTCGAGCTTGGTGTGCTCGCGCTCCAGAACCAGGAGCTCCTTCTTGGTGAGACCGGAACCGGCCACATCCGTGAAGTCGATCTCGCCGAGCTCCTTCATCCGCTGAAGGCGCTTGTAGACGGTCTGGAAGTTGGTCAGCATGCCGCCGAGCCAGCGCTGGTTGACGTAGGGCATGCCCACGCGACCGGCCTGCTCAGCGATGGCCTCCTGGGCCTGCTTCTTGGTGCCGACGAAGAGGACGCTGCCGCCGTGGGCAACGGTCTCCTTGACGAACTCGAACGCGCGGTCGATGTAGTTCAGCGACTGCAGCAGGTCGATGATGTAGATGCCGTTGCGCTCCGTGAGGATGAAGCGCTTCATCTTCGGGTTCCAACGACGGGTCTGGTGACCGAAGTGGACGCCGCTCTCCAGCAGCTCCCGCATCGTGACGACGGCCATGGCCGTGCTCCTCGGTGTTGCGCCTGGCGCGTCGACCCGCACGCTTTCGCGCACTCATGGGCGATGACCAGGTCTGGCTCGGTTTTGTCCGTGCCGGTCAGGTGACCGTCACGCCTGACGCCCCGAACGTGCCGAGCCGCTTGGCCTGGGCGGCGGAGCCGCGACAGGCTCGGGCGGACCGAGCGGCACTCGCATCGGGCGGGGGTGGCGAGCAGGGCCTGGGAGGGCGCTGGTTCGCGCACTGATTCGCCGGTGGCGGGGCGTGCGAAGTCGACCCGGCGGACCGGGTCGCGTGAGAAGTGTACGGGAAGCGCCGCGCGACCGGCGACTCTCTGCTGTGGCGGGTGGTGTCGGCGGTGCGCCTGTGGGTGAGGCCGGTTGTCCACAGGGCCCGGGTTGTCCACAGCTTTCAGGAGGGGTCTGGCCAGGCCGAGGGATGGGGCGGAACCTCGCGGTCATGAGGACCTCAGGTTTTTCCGAGTCCTGCGCCGGCCGGGTGCCGATGCCCCCTCCCGCGCCGGACCGACGGCGGCTGACCGCGATGCTGGCGCTGGTTCTGATCACCGCGGTGCTCGCGCTGGCACCCGGACCGTTCGGGGCGGCTACGGCTGCTGCCGCGACTGCGGCCGACCCCGACCCTGCCAGGTCGCGTCTCCCTTCCGGACCGGGGCGGGCCTGGCCCGCGGCTGGGCCGTCCGGCATCCTGCGCCGCTTCGACGCGCCACCCGCGCGCTGGGCTGCCGGGCATCGTGGCGTCGACCTCGCCATCGCGGACGGCGAGGCGGTGCGAGCGGCGGCGGCGGGCGTGATCGCCTTCTCCGGGATGGTGGGCGGCCGGGCCGTGGTGACGGTCGAGCACCCCGGTACCGGTGTTCCGCCGCTGCGCACCACCTATCTACCGGTGGCGGGCAGCGTGCCCGTCGGCACGGCGGTGTCGGCCGGCGAGATCATCGGCCGGCTCGCCCCCGGTGTGGGGCACTGCGCCTCGGGGTGTCTGCACTGGGGGCTGCTCCGCGGCGAGCGCTACCTCGACCCGTTGGCCCTGCTGGGCGCCGGCCGGGCCCGGCTGCTACCGAATCAGGCCAGAGCGAATCAGGCCACAGCTAAGCAGGCCACAGCTAAGCAGGCCAGAGCGAGTCAGGCCCGAGCGAGTCAGACCGGACCGGCACCTGCCGCCAGCCCGTGCAGGGCCAGCTCCACGGCGGCATCCGCGACGGTGCGGCGCTCGTCCTCCGTCGCGCCCTCGGACCGCTTGACCGCGGCCTCGACCACCCCTTGCAGCAGCGCGGCCGCCAGCCGGGGCTGCTCGTGGCCCAGCTCCCCCAGTGCGTTTACCACCAGCGTCACCAGCCCGGTGTGGGCGGCCCGGATCCGTTCGCGCGCGGCGTCGTCAAGCTCCAGGACCGAGATCGCGGAGATGGCTCGGTGCCGCGGGTCCCCGGCGAGCGCGAGCTGACCGCGGACATAGGCCTCGACCTGGCTGAGGGGTGTGGCGCAGGAGGCCATCCCCGCCTCGATCTCGGCCGCCCAGAGCGGGAAGTCACTCTCGCAGAGCTGCTCGACGACATCGGCCCGCGAGCGGAAGTACTCATAGACCGAGGAGCGCGCCAGCCCGGTCCGCGAGGCCAGCGCGGGGAAGGTGAGAGCTTCCATCCCGCCTTCGGTCAGCAACGAGCGCGCAGCATCAAGGAGGGCTGCTCGCTGCAGCTGACGATGCTCGGCCAGAGTGGCTGCTCGGATCTTCGGCACCCTCCCACTGTACGGAGCCCTCACATCCGTCGGGACGCAGGCACGCAAACCTCCCCGGAACCCGCCCGGCTCGGATCCATCCCCATCGACTCAGCACCCGCCGGCGCAAGATCAGCGCAGGTCAGAGCAGGTCAGCGCAGGTCGGAGAGTTTCGCACGAAGCTGGAGGACGGACTTGGTGTGGATCTGGCTCACCCTGCTCTCCGTCACCCCCAGCACCTGACCGATCTCCGCCAGTGTGAGTCCCTCGTAGTAGTAGAGGGTGACCACCGTCTTCTCCCGGTCCGGCAGCGTGTTGATGGCCCGCGCGAGCAGGCGGCGCAGCTCACGGTCCTCGGCGACCTCGACCGGATTGTCGGCGCCGCTGTCCACCAGGGTGTCCATCAGGCTCAGCCGGTCGCCGCCGTCCCCCGCCGGGTGCAGCAACTCGTCCAGCGCCACGACGTTGGCGAGCGAGAGCTGACTGAAGATCGCATGCAGATCCTCGATCGCGATGCCCATCTCCGCCGCGACCTCCGGTTCGTGCGGAGTGCGACGCAGCCGCGCCTCCAGGGCCGCGTAGGTACGCTCGACCGCCTTGGCCTTCTGCCGGACCGAGCGCGGGATCCAGTCGAGCGCCCGGAGTTCGTCGATGATCGCGCCGCGGATGCGGCTGATCGCGTAGGTCTCGAACTTGATGGCCCGGTCAAGGTCGAACTTCTCGATCGCATCGATCAGGCCGAACACACCCGAGGAGACGAAGTCCGCCTGCTCGACGTTGGCGGGCAGACCGACACCCACCCGGCCGGCCACGTACTTCACGAGTGGGGAGTAGTGGAGGATCAGCTGCTCGCGCAGCTTGGGGTCGGCGGTCTCCTTGTAGGAGCGCCAGAGCGATTCGAGTGCGCTGCGCTGACCGGCGTCGCGCGGCTCGGCTGCCCTGCCCGCTGGTTTGGTCGACTTTCTGGTCGCACTCGCTCCGGCGACGGGCGCCTGGCTACCTTCAGCGGCGGGAGCGCTCAAAGCCGGGGGCGGTACGGATGTCGCCCCCGTGGTTCTCCCGGGCTTGGGTACCGGCGCCCGGGCCGAAGCACCGCCCGGCTCGTCAGCACTCCCCCCGGACGACGACAGCGGCAACGGCGACGGCGACGCCAATGACGACGGCGGGAGCGACGGGAGCGGCGGCTGAGGTGCAGCCGAGCGTGTCAGGGCCTGCGGCACCGACGGCGCGGCCGACCCGTCCCGCCCGTCCTGCCCGTCCCGCCCGGCGCGCTGCGGCGTCACCGCGGAGCGGTTGCCCACGGATCTCCCGCCCGGAGCGAGATCGCCCTGCTGGCGGCGGACCTCACCGTCCGCGGCTGCCTGTGCCCTGGGCGGCTGCGAACCCGGGGAGTTCCGTGCCTTCGGCTGGGCATCGATGCCGGAACGGGGCTCCTTGCCAGAGCCCCCCAAGGGCCGGCCGGCACCGGTCGCCCTGCGTCCGGGAATGTGTGTGGGCATACGTGGGTCTGCGCCGTTCTGCCGAGTCATGTGCTGATAAGGAAGCCATAGCGAGCGTAGCGTGACCGAGTCAGTGCACTGTGCTACCACCACCTGGCCGTCGCCCGTTCCGGTGGTGTTCACTCCGTCGCAGGAACGTGCGCGCTGCTGGGGGCGCCCGCGCGCCGTAGTCGACGTCCGCCGCACGGTCGACGGCCGCGCCGGCCTGCTCCTCATTCACCTCCCGTGTCGAGGTATCCCGTTGACCGCCGGCCGATGGACCGCGCGGCCCCGGCCGTCCCGCCGGCCCGCCCGCCATCACCGGATCACCCGCCAGTGCGACCCCTCGCGCTGGACGAACCCCAGCGAGCAGAGCTCGTACAGCTGCTTGAGCACCTGCTCGGCCGGGAACCCCGAGCGGCGGGCGAGGTACTCCACGGGTGCGCCGCCACGGCCCGCCGGGATGGCCTCCAGCACCTGGGCCGCGATCGGACCCAGCACGTCCCTGGGCCGCAACTGGCCGGTGCGCAAGGGCGCCAAGTCCTCGCCGATCGCCCCGATCTGCTCGATGACCTCCGCCGCGTCCGTGACCAGCGTGGCCGCACCGGTTCTGATCAGCGCGTGCACTCCGGCGGAGAGTTCGGAGGTGACTGGTCCGCAGACGCCCATGGTGTGGCGGTTGAGCTCGTGGGCCCGGCGTGCCGTGCTCAGGGCTCCGCTGCGCAGCGCGGCCTCGACCACCACCGTGCCGCGCGTCAGTGCCGCCAGCACGCGGTTGCGCAGAACGAAGCGGAAGCGGTTCGGGTGCTCGCCCGGGGGGAGTTCGCTGACCAGCTGCCCTTGACCGGAGATCCGACGGATCAACTCACTGTTGCCCCGCGGGTAAGCCACATCCGCCCCACAGGCGAGCACGGCCACGGTCATGCCCCCGACCGCGAGGGCGCCCCGATGGGCGGCCGCATCGATCCCGTAGGCAGCCCCTGAGACCACGACCCAGCCCCGCTCGGCCAGTTGGGCCGCGAGCTCCCCCGCGACATGCGCGCCGTAGGCCGTGCAGGCCCGGGCGCCGACGACGGCGACGGATCTCAGCGCGAGGAGCCGGAGCGAACCCGTGCCCACCACCCAGAGCCCCACCGGCATGGCCTCCCCGAGATCGTTGAGCTGGCTGGGCCACTCCGGTTGCGTCGGGGTGACGAAGCGTCCGCCGCAGGCCTGGATGCGCTCCAGGTCGGCGGCCGGGTCGCAGCCGGGCAGTCTGGCGTTCAGGGCGGCGAGCCGGTCGGCGCCGAGTCGCAGGGCCGGGTGTCCGGCCTTGCTGCTGATCAGCTGGAGGAGTTCGGCCGCCGGACGCTCCAGCAGCCAGCGGCCGACGGCCGTGTCGCCTGGCTCGGCGAGCCTGGTGAGAGCGGCTCGGGCGAGGCGGTCCTCGCAGGCGCCCGCCTCGACGGCGCCGGCGCTGGGTACATCGGCGCTGGGTACATTGGCGCTGGGTACGTCGGCGCTGGGTACGTCGGCGCTGGGTTCGCCGGGTTCACCGAGGTCGAGAGTGGTCTGAATGCCGGGCATCGATGCCTCCTCGGGTGGGTTCAGCAGCGGGGTTCGCGGGACGGGCCCTGCAGGGGCAGGCCGGTCGGGAAGCCCCGGCGCAGGACCAGTGCGGTGCGCAGTTCGCTGCGCCCCGGGGCGTCGCGGCCGGCGAGATCGGCCACCGTCCAGGCGACCCGGAGCACCCGGTCCAGGCCGCGCGCGGTGAGCATGCCGCGCTCCAACTCCCGCTCGGCATCGCCCAGCGCATCGGCGTCGGGTCGCCAGCGCGAGCGCAGCTCGCGGCCGGGGACCTCGCAGTTGGTCCGCCACGGCGTCCCCTCGAAGCGCGCGGCTGCCCGCTCCCTGGCGGCGCGCACCCGCTCGGCGACCACCGCCGTGCTCTCGGCGGAGCTGCCCCGGTCCAGCAGCTCGGCCCTGGTCACCGGGTCCACCTGCACCCGCAGATCCACTCGGTCCAACAGCGGCCCCGAGAGCCGCCCCTGATATCGGCTCACCATCGCCGGCGTGCAGTCGCACCCCTCGCCGCGCCGCGAATAGCGCCCGCAGGGACAGGGGTTGGCTGCAAGGCAGAGCAGAAAACTGGCGGGCAGTCGGAGCGAGCCGGCCGATCGGGCGATCACCACCTCGCCGGACTCCAGCGGCTGGCGCAGGGCGTCGAGCACCCGGACCGGGAACTCCGGTGCCTCGTCCAGGAAGAGCACCCCTCGGTGGGCCAGCGAGACGGCGCCCGGCCTGGGCAGACCGCTGCCGCCGCCGATGATCGCGGGCATGGTGGTCGAGTGGTGGGGCGCGCAGTAGGGCGGGGTGTCGACCAGCGGGCGGCCGGGCGGCAGCAGCCCGGCGACCGAGTGGACGGCCGTCACCTCCAGCGCCTCGCGCTGGGTCAGCGCGGGCAGCAGCCCGGGCAGCCGCTCCGCCAGCATCGTCTTGCCCGCGCCCGGCGGCCCCTTCAGGTAGAGGTGATGGCCACCCGCCGCCGCGATCTCCAGGGCCTGGCGGGCCTCGTACTGGCCGGCGACATCCGCCAGGTCGGGCCCGAACTCCGCCTCCACGACGCCCCGACGAACAGCGGCGCCCGGCAGCAGCAGCCCGGACAGCAGCGGGTCGGGTCGGCCGACGAACACGTCCGGCGGCTCGTCCGGGACCGGCTGGTCGGTGAGCAGGGCGATCAGTTGGCGCAGGCTGCGGATGCCAAGCACGGAGACCCCCGGCACCAGCGCCGCCTCGGCTGCGGTCTGCTCGGCGACCACCACATGGCGGTACCCGGCCTCGGCGGCGGCGAGCACCGAAGGCAGCACTCCGCGCACCGGTCTGACCCTGCCGTCCAGCCCCAACTCGCCGATGATCAGCAGATCGGCGATGGCGGACGGTGGGAGCCGCTCGGCGGCCGCGAGCACGGCGCAGGCGACCGCGAGATCGAATCCGCTCCCGCTCTTGGGCACCGAGGCCGGACTGAGCCCGACCGTCAGCTTGCGCTGCGGCCAACTCTCGCCGCTGTTGGCGATCGCGGCGCGCACCCGGTCGCGGGCCTCGCTGAGTGATTTGTCGGGCAGACCGACCAGGGTGAAGGCGGCGACACCCGGCTCGAGGTCCGCCTGGACCTCGACCACCACGCCGTCGACACCGATCAGGGCCACCGAGCAGGTACGGGCGAAGGCCATCTCAGATCACCCCCCGCAGGTGCTCGACCGACGCGGCGCCCTTGACCCGGCTGACCACGCAGACCAGGTCGATCCGGACCCCGCCCGGTGGCAGCGGCGCGGTGCACCCCGGCGGGGAGTCCGGGCACGGCCCGGCGACACCCTGCGCCAGCAGCGCGAAGTGCACCGGCCAGCGCTCGCTCAGCCAGCGCTCGGCCAGCCGTCTCAGCCGCTCGGCCTTGGCCGGGCCGATCGCCTCCGCCGGCTCCTGGAACCCGCGCTCGGATCTGGTCTTGACCTCGCACACAGCCACCGTGTCGCCGTCCAGCACCACGATGTCGAGCTCACCGGCCGAGCAGCGCCAGTTGCGCTCCAGAACCCGAAAGCCACCCGAACCGAGCCAGCGTGCCGCCACCTCCTCGCCGTAGCGGCCGAGGGCAGTCTGTGCGTTCTGCACGGCGATCACCTCCCTGCCGGGAGGCTCTCAGCGCGGTGCGAGGCCGGGTAGACCCCTCGTGATTCCTGTGGACAACCCCGGGGGTGTGGACAACCGGACTCACCCGTTCGGCTGCGACAACACCATCGGAGAACCTGCGTCAGTTGCCAAAGCCGTCAGTTGCCAAAGCCCGCCTCGTCCGACGGGAGCTCCAGGTCGCTCTTGGCGAGCTCCTCGACATTGACGTCCTTGAAGGTCAGCACCCTGACCTTGCGCACAAATCTGGCCGGCCGGTACATGTCCCACACCCAGGCGTCAGCCATCGAGACCTCGAAGAACACCTCACCCTGGACCGAGTGCACCTGCAGCTCGTAGTCGTTGGTGAGGTAGAACCGCCGTTCGGTCTCGATCACGTACTTGAACAGGCCGACGACATCCTTGTACTCCCGGTAGAGCTTGAGCTCCATCTCGGTCTCGTACTTTTCGAGATCTTCGGCACTCATGCACGCGTCCCCTCAGTTCGTCAGGTCCCAGACCATTGTGGACCACGACACCGTCGCTCAGAGCCGTACCGGAACGACTGGCGGCCCCTGGGCCACCAGCTGCTCGACCAGCTCCGCGAGCCGTACCGGGTAGATCGTCTCGGTGCTGGCCCGCAGCTCCGCCGCCGTCCACCAGCGCGCCTCGCGCAGCTGCGGCTGCTCGTCCGCCGGACTGCCCGAGCAGTCCAGGCCGTCCTGGGTGCCGTCCGTGGGGGTGCGTGCGAGCAGGAACGACTGCTCCTGCTCGTACTGCTCGCCGTCGTAGGAGAAGCAGGCCCGGTCGAGCGCGACCACCGGCCCCAGCCGCACCGTGGTCAGCCCGGTCTCCTCCGCGAGCTCGCGCAGCGCCGCCTCGCGCGGCCCCTCCCCCGGTTCCAGCCCGCCGCCCGGAGTGAACCACCAGGTCAGGGCGGGCTCGGCGGGGTCGAAGCCGTGGAACAGCAGCACCCGGTCCGCCTCGTCCAGCAGAATCACCCGCGCCGCCCTGCGCCGCCGCACTGTCATCGCTCCTCGCTCCCCCGCCTGAGCTCCCCCGCCTGAGCTCCCCCGTCTGAGCTCGCCCGTCTGAGCTCCCCCGTCTGAGCTCCCCCGTCTCAGCAGCTGGGGTCAGCGCCGCAGCCGCCGGGCCCGTCCGACCACCCAGTCGGCCAGGCAGAGCAGCACGATCAGCGCCGCCCCGACCAGCATCGCGTAGCCGGCCGGTTCGAGGGGGCCGTTCCGGTCACCGCCCGCCCCGCCGAGCGGGTCGAACGCCGAGGTCCCCGCGAGCAGGCCGGCGTGCGGCAGCGGCCACACGGTGGCCTCGACCCGCCCGAGCACGTCCGAGGTCGCCACCGTCCCGGAGAGCTCGTCCAGGTGCACCCGGGAGTCCAGCGACCCGACCCGGTTGTCACCCAGCACGAAGAGCCGCCCGGGCGGCACCGTGACCGAGAAGGGGGTGGCGGCCGTGGTGGTGGAGGAGGCGAGGGCGGCACCGATGCCCGGCAGCACGGTGTGCTGGAGATAGGGCTCGTCGATCGACGTGCCGTTGACCGTCAGCTGCCCCTGGGCGTCGCAGCAGACCACCTTGTCGCCGCCCACCCCGACCACCCGCTTGACCAGCTTGTCGCTGCCCCAGGTCTGATCGTGGAAGACCACCACGTCGCCACGCCGCACCCCTGACCCGCCCCCCGCACGCGCGAGCACGGTGTCGCCGGCGCCGATGGTCGGCTCCATCGAGCCGGTCGGCACGCTGTACGGCCGGTAGTCCAGCGCGATGGTGGCGAATCCGCCCACCAGCAGCACCAGGCCCAGCGCCAGCGCCACGCCCTGCAGCACCGCGGCGCCGCCCGAGCGCGAGCGCTTCGGCGAGCCGGCGGCCGGTCCGGTGGTTGCTTCGGCGAGCCTGCTCATCGGGACCGTCCTAGGGATGAAGGGGCCGGACACGGCGGCGGGCCGTGGCACGTCCGAGCAGATTACTCGTCGGTACCACGGCCCGCGCAAGAGCCGAAGCGAAGCCGCAACCAAGCCCGCGGCGAACGTCCCGGCCCAGACCGACCGGCCGGTCGGTCTCAGTCCCGCCGCTTGCGCCGCACCCACCAGGCGATCGGCAGCGAACCCGCCGCCACCGCGACCGGCGGAACCAGGCCCTGCGCCTGGGTCGAGATGCCGGGCTGGCTGAAGGTGGACGGAATCGGCAGCGTGCTCCAGCGGTTCAGCGGCCAGGCCACCACGAAGGCGCGCCCGACGACGTCCTTGTCCGGCACGCTGCCGCCACCCGGCTGGTCCATGTGGAAGCGCGAGTCCAGCGAGTCGTCCCGGTGGTCGCCCATCACCCAGAGGCTGTTCGGCGGCACCTTGATCGGCCCGAACGGCTTGGTCCCGCACGCCGTCGCACCCGGGTAGACGTACGGCTCGTTGAGCGCCACGCCGTTCACCTTGAGCGGCCCGGTGCCGTCGCACTCCACCGTGTCGCCGCCCACCCCGACCACCCGCTTGATCAGGTCCTTCTCGTTGGCCGCGGGCATCAGGCCGATGAAGCTGAGGACGTCCTGGACGCCCCGGATCACCGTGTTGCTGCTCTGCGAGCTGGGCTCGTCGGCCAGCCAGCCGCCCGGGTCGTGGAAGACGACGACCTCGCCGCGGTCCGGCGTCGAGCCGAACCACGGAGTCAGCTTGTCCACCAGCACCCGGTCGCCCACCTGCAGGGTGTTCTGCATCGACTCGGAGGGAATCGAGAACGCCTGGACGAAGAAGGTCTTGATGACCAGCGCGAGGACCAGCGCGATGCCGACCAGGATCGGAAGTTCCTTCCAGAACGACCGCTGCTTGGTGCGCTCGCCCGGTGGCTTCTCCCGCTCCACGGGCTCCTCGGGTACCTCCGCCTGACCGCCCCGGCCGCCGGCCGACTCGTCTGCGGGCTCCGAAGGCTCTGCGGATTCGGTGGACTGGGCCGCATGGTTGCCGGAGCCCTCGGGCTCACCTGCTCCTGCGCGGGCGCCGATCACCAGATCCCCCACGACATCTCCTCCCTGCTGTGCGGGCGTCTGCGACGCCCGCGCTCACCAGTGCCGCACAGCGGGCACCACGCTCTGTGACGACCATGAACCCGCCTCAGGCCCGCCCTTGGGAGAGCAGCCTGACACCAGCACAGCCTTGGGGAACGGTCCGCGTCCAACGGCGGGCGTTCCTGCACTTCTCTATCACTCCGGGCGGCCCACCAGGGCCTCTCCCACACGGTGGGCCGGAAGTTCAACCCGCGGGGGGACGGGCCCGAAAGACCCGCGCGGTCCGCCGCCGGGCAGCCCGGGGGCTGCCGGCACGCTTCCCGCGCCGCCGTCGGGCGATGGCCGGAGGAACGCCCAACATCCCCATAACGAGCGAGGGTTCCAACAGATCCGGCCTGGACGCCGCGAATTGCGGATCGCCTCCGGGACCGTCCCGCGGCGCGGCGGAGGCGGCGGCCGAGGCGACCGGCCTGGCCGCCGGACCGGCCGGGATCTGCTGAACTCGCCCGAGCGGCCAGCCGATCAGGAAGGCCCGCCCGACCACGTCCTTCACCGGCACGCTGCCGCCGCCCGGATTGCCCATGTGGTAGCGGGAGTCGGCCGAGACGTCCCGGTGATCGCCCATCACCCAGAGGCTGTTGGGCGGCACCTTCACCTGGAACGGGATGCGCGAGGGCGGGTTGCCCGCCGCGAGGTACGGCTCGTCGATCGCCGTGCCGTTGACGGTGATCCGGCCCTGCCGGTCGCAGCAGGCCACCGAGTCGCCGGCCACCCCGATCACCCGCTTGATCAGGTCCTGTTCACCATTGGAGGGCAGCAACCCGACGTAGCTGAAGGCCTGTTGGATGCCCCGGCCGAGGGGCCCGCCGCTGCTCGGCACGGGCTCGTTCGCCAGCCAGCCGCCCGGGTCCTTGAACACCACCACGTCGCCGCGCTGGGGTCGGCTGCCGAACCAGGGCGTCAGCTTGTCCACCAGCACCCGGTCACCGATCTGGATGGTCTGCTCCATCGAGCCGGACGGGATCACGAAGACCTGCACGAAGAAGGTCTTCAGCGCCAGCGCGATCAGCAGGGCGACCACGCCGACCAGCGGGAGCTCGCGGACCAGGGAGCGCTTGACCCGGCGCGAGGCGCGGCGCGCCGTTCTGCGCCGCTGGGCGCGCCCGCGCTCGCGCCCGCGCTCACCGGCGGGCTTCTCCAGCAGCTCCTCGGAGCCCCTACCCCGGGTTCCCATGGCCACCGTTCCCCCCTGCGGAGACGGCGGCGAAGCCGGCCGGACGCTTCAGGTGGGTCCAGCGGCCGACCGGGAAGACCACCCAGTCCGCCCGCCCGATCACCTTGTCCTCGGGTACGAACCCGCCACCCGGGTCTCCCAGGTGGTCGCGGGAGTCGCTGGAGTCGCTGCGGTGGTCGCCCATCATCCAGAGCTCACCGGGCGGCACCACGATGTCGAAGCCCACGGCGGAGGGCGCGTCGCCGGGGAAGAGGTAGTCCGACTCGGCGAGCGGCACTCCGTTGACGGTGAGCCGCTGGTCGCCCACGTGGTACGTCACCCGGTCCCCGCCGACGGCGATCACCCGCTTCACGAAGATCGAGCCGTCCGAGGGCGCCAGGCCCAGTGCGGCGCCGAACTTGTGCAGGTCGGGCCAGGTTCCGGTGGGCTCGCCGTCCTCCGGTACGAAGGAGCCGGTGCCGTCGAAGACCACGACGTCGCCGCGCTGGACCCGGCCGCCGAAGTCATAGGCCAGCTTGTTCACCACCAGCCGGTCACCCGGCCGCAGGACGTTCTCCATCGAGGCCGAGGGGACGACGAAGGGCTGAGCCACGAACGCGTTGACCAGCAGCAGGATCAGCAGGCAGGCGCCGCCGATGGCGAGCAGGTCCCGCACCCGCCAGCCGCGCTCCTGCGCGGACTCGGCTTCCTCCGCAGAAACAGCCGCGGACCGCGACGGCGTCCCCGCACCCTCGGGTGCTGGACTGCCGTCGCGGTCCGCGATCGGTTCATGCGTGCTCATCGGGGTGAGCTTAGCCGCCCCTGCTGAGCGTCCCGTACCCCCTGCCGAAGCCGGGGGCGAAGGATCAGCGGTCGCGCTTCTCCTTGATCTTCGCGGCCTTGCCGCGCAGGTCACGCAGGTAGTAGAGCTTGGCGCGACGCACGTCACCGCGGGTGACGACCTCGATCTTCTCAACGATCGGGGTGTGCACCGGGAAGGTACGCTCCACGCCGACGTTGAAGCTGACCTTGCGGACGGTGAAGGTCTCACCGATGCCGGAGCCGTGGCGGCGGATCACAACGCCCTGGAAGACCTGGACACGGGAGCGGCTGCCCTCGATGACCCGGACGTGAACCTTCAGGGTGTCACCGGCGCGGAAGGCCGGGATGTCGGAACGCAGCGAGGCCGCGTCGACAGCAGCGAGCTTGTTGCTCATGATGCTCTCCATCGCAGGCGCCACGGGCCGCCTGCGGACATTGGTGTCAATGGGGTGAGCTGCGGGTCGCATCGGCTGGCGGTGGACCCCCCGTGGCGGGGGCACCGGACCACTGGATCCCCTGCGGGAGCCCAGCGACAGACAGCAGCGGCCTATTCTTCCACAGCATCGACCGCAGGCCGAAATCGGCCCAGGTCCGCATCCCACAGCAGGCCGAGGATGCTGAGCGCCTCGCGGTCCTTCTTGTCGAAGTCGCCGTTGCTCCAGCGCGCCACCAGGTCGGGGCGGTTGGCCAGGGTGCGGGCGAAGGCCTGCTCGCGGCGCCAGCGGGCGATCTTCCCGTGGTTGCCGCTGAGCAGCACCTCGGGCACCTCCCGGCCGCGCCACTCGGCGGGCTTGGTGTAGACCGGGCCCTCCAGCAGATCGGCCATCGCGCCGGGGGCGAACGAGTCGTCCCGGTGCGACTCGGCGTTGCCGAGGACGCCGGGCAGCAGCCGGGCGATCGCCTCGACCATCACCAGCACCGCGACCTCGCCGCCGGCCAGTACGTAGTCGCCGATCGAGGTCTCGACCACCGGCATCCGGGTGGCGGCCTCCTCGATCACCCGCCGGTCGATGCCCTCGTAGCGGGCCGGCGCGAAGGCCAGCCAGGGGCGGCCGGCCAGCTCCTGGGCCAGCTCCTGGGTGAACGGCACACCGCTGGGGGTGGGCACCACCAGGGTCGGGACGAGCCCGGCCGGTCCGTCGGCCAGCACGGCGTCCAGCGCGGCGCCCCACGGCTCCGGCTTCATCACCATGCCGGGCCCGCCGCCGTACGGGGTGTCGTCCACCGTGCGGTGCACGTCGGTGGTCCAGCCGCGCAGGTCGTGCAGGCGCACGTCGAGCTGGCCGCGGGCGCGCGCCTTGCCGACCAGCGAGACGTTCAGCGGTTCCAGGTACTCGGGGAAGATGCTGACGACGTCGATCCGCATGCCGTGCTGCTCGGTCACTCCGAGCTCCCGGCGTCCCCGGCATCCTCGGCGTTCTCGGGGTCGATCAGGCCGCCGGGCGGGTCGATGAGGACCCGCTGGTTCTCCAGGTCGACGGTCGGCACGATCCGCGAGACGAACGGGATCAGCACCTCGGTGCCGTCCGGCCGCTCCACCGTGAGCAGGTCCTGGTAGGGCAGGTGGACGACCTCGGTCAGCTCGCCGATCGGCGTGCCGTCCAGCAGCAGGACGTCCAGGCCGATCAGCTGGTGGTCGTAGTACTCCTCCGGGTCCTCCGGCATCTCCTCCGGGTCGACCTCGGCGATCAGCATCGTGTTGCGCAGCGCCTCGGCGGCGTTGCGGTCCGCGACCCCGACGAAGCGCAGCAGCAGCCGTCCGCTGTGCACCTTGCCCGACTCGACGGTCAGCGGGCCGGCGGAGGCGGGGTCGGTGAGCAGCACCGCACCCGGGCCGAGCCGGAGCTCCGGCTCGTCCGTCCGGACCTCGACGCTGACGTCCCCCTTGATCCCGTGGGCACGGCCGATCCGGCCGACGACGAGCTGCACGGTGAGCACTCCTGAACTTCTAGGACTTCTAGGACTTCTAGTGGAACTTCGAGGCGTTAAGCGGGAAAAAAGGACCGGCCGGGACGCGGTGAACGCGTCCCGGCCGGTCCTGAGCAGACGATGGCGATCGTCAGCGGATGCTGTCCGCATCGACCAGGTCGACGCGGACGTTGCGTCCGCCGAGGGCACCGACCACAGTGCGCAGAGCGCGCGCGGTCCGGCCGCCCCGACCGATCACCTTGCCGAGGTCATCGGGGTGGACCCGAACCTCGATCGTGTTACCCCGGCGCAGGTTGCGCGAGCGCACCTGCACCTCGTCGGGGTGCTCGACGATGCCCTTCACCAGATGGTCCAGGGCGTCCTCGATCACGATCAGGCCTCGGTGGTCTCGGCGTCAGCCTCGACCTTGTCCGACTTCTTGGCCTTCGGGGTGATGGCAACACCGGTGGTGCTGTCCTCGAAGCCCGCAACGGCCTTCGCGAAGAGGTGCGAGAAGTCCTCGACCTTGGGCTCGGCGACGAGCAGCGGCGCCGGGGCGGGCAGGCCCTTGAACTTCTGCCAGTCACCGGTCAGCTTGAGGATCGCGAGCACGGGCTCGGTCGGCTGGGCGCCGACGGACAGCCAGTACTGGGCGCGGTCGGTGTCGACCTCGATCTTCGAGGGGTTGTACGTCGGCTGGTAGATGCCGATCTCCTCGATCGCACGGCCGTCGCGCTTGGTGCGCGAGTCGGCGATGACGATGCGGTAGTGAGGAGCGCGGATCTTACCGAGACGCTTGAGCTTGATCTTGACTGCCACGGGAGTGGGTTCTCCTGGAGTTGACGTGGGTGAGCGGCCGCGCTCCCGCGTGGGGTTGCGGGGTCAGCCGTTCGAATGACACGCCAGCCGTAGGAGAGAGGGGTCCTGCTCGGCTGCCGGGTATCAGCTATCGATTGTGCCACACGACGCGCGTCTTCCCCGACCGGGGCAGTGCCCCGGCCAGGGAGTGCGCCATCAGGTGATCTTGAACGGCTGCATGCAGGCGCCGCACACGATCGAGGCCTGTGCGAGCACCGACGGCACGACCCGGACGTTGCGGCCGCAGCCGCAGACGGCCTTGACCCGGACGCCGCCGCCCGAGGAACCGTGCCGGCCGGCCGGTCCGCGGAAGGCGCGCAGCACGCCGCCATCCCCGGTCACGGCCTGCTGGTGGGCTCCCAGGGCGAGCTCCAGGCGCTCGATGGTCGCGGCGTAGCGCTCCTGGGTCTCGGCGAGCATGGTCACCTGCGAGAAGCCGCTGCTGGCGTGCGGTTCCACCGGGTGCGCCAGGCCGAGCTCGGAGGCCAGCAGTAGGAATCGGCGGTTGTGGTAGCGCCCGGCCCGGGAGGTGTCCCGGATGTCGCGGGCGGCGGCCAGACCGTGGGCGGCCTCGTGCAGCAGCCGCTCGAAGCCGAGCTGGGTGCCGCAGGCCGAGGACGACTCGCCGATCAGCGCCTCGGGCGAGGCGAGGTCGGGCAGGTCGTGGTGGTAGGCCTGGATGTCACTCCAGGCGGCGGCCAGTTCGGCCGCGAGGACGAGGGGCTGTGTCGTGCTCACGCTATGCCAACGAGGGAGAGAGTGCGGGTGTTCCATCCTTGGGCACTTACTGGGAATTCCCAGCGAGCGCTCAGTTCTTTGTGACAGTGCCGTTCTTGAACGCGTGGAATCTGACGCAAGGCCAACCCCCTCAATGTCGTCTGAACCCGTCGATCCTCGCCGGGGACCGCCGTTCCCGGGGCACGGCGAATTGACCGCTCCAAGGCGTACGGCCCGGGACCCGGTCAACTTGACAGGGCCACGGGCCGTTTACCGTACCGCTAGTTCACGCCGACCGGGAGTTGACTGGTCAGTAGACGAGACAGCGTCACCCAGTGGTTACTCAGTATGCGCGGGCAACGATCGCGATATTTCCCGGCTGGTCATCCGCGAGCGGAACCGAACCATCGGCGGCAATGATGCAGCGCACCGAAACACCCTGTTCGGCAAGCTTGGCCTCGCCGTGCGGACCGAGCGCGTCCCAGGAGATCCGGCCCCAGCCGTTGGCGGCGGCCTCGACGGCCTCCGAAATGTCGGCGACGTCCACCGTACGGGCCTCGCGGCGCTCGCGGGACTGCCGCAGCAGCAGCGCCTGGTCCTCCTCCAGGATGCCGGGCAGCAGGGCGGCCAGGCCGTCCACCGCCACCGGCTCCTTGCCGCCGGGGATCCGCCGGGCCAGCATCGCGGTGCCGGCCTCCAGGTCGCGCGGGCCGACCTCGATCCGCAGCGGGACGCCCTTGAGCTCCCAGTCCACCGCGCGCCGCCCGAACGGGGTGTCGGTGCGGTCGTCGACCACCACCCGGATGCCGACGGCCTCCAGCTGGGCGCCGATCTCGCGCACCTTGGCCAGCACCGCCTCGTCGCCCTTGATGGCCAGCACGACGGCCTGCACGGCTGCCAGCCGCGGCGGGACCCGCAGTCCGTTGTCGTCGCCGTGCGACATGATCAGGCCGCCGACCATCCGGGTGGTGACACCCCAGGAGGTCTGCCAGACGTACTCACGCTCGGCGCCCTGCAGCTGGTACGTGGTGTTGAAGGCCTTGGCGAAGTTCTGGCCCAGCTCGTGGGCGGTGCCCAGCTGCAGGGCCTTGCCGTCGCCCATCATGCCCTCGAGGGTGAGGGTGTTGATGGCCCCGGCGAAGCGCTCCTTGGCCGTCTTGCGGCCGAGCACCACGTCGATGCCCAGTACGTTGATCATGAAGTCGGCGTAGACGTCGGTGTGGATCCGCGAGGCGTAGGCGCGCGCCTCCTCGTAGCTGGCGTGCGCGGTGTGGCCCTCCTGCCAGAGGAACTCGGTGGTGCGCAGGAAGGTCCGCGGGCGCAGCTCCCAGCGGACCACGTTGGCCCACTGGTTGATCAGCAGCGGCAGGTCGCGGTGGCTCTGCACCCACTTGGAGAAGTACTCGTTGATGATCGTCTCGGAGGTGGGGCGGACGACGATCGGCTCCTCGAGCTCCTTGCCGCCGCCGTGGGTGACCACCGCGAGCTCGGGGGCGAAGCCCTCGACGTGCTCCGCCTCCTTGGTCAGGTAGGACTGCGGGATGAACATCGGGAAGTAGGCGTTCTGCGCGCCGGCCTTCTTGATCCGCGCGTCCAGATCCTGCTGCATCCGCTCCCAGAGCGCGTACGCGTACGGTCGGATGACCATGGTGCCGCGAACCGGACCGTTGTCGGCCAGTTCGGCCTTGTTGATCAGGTCCTGGTACCAGCGCGGGAAGTCTTCGGCCTGGGGGGTGAGCACGGGAGCCTTTGCCATGGTGCGAAGGGTACGGTGCGCGGCCGACCGACCGTGAATCGGCAGCGCTCGAGGAGAGCGCGAGGGGCGCACGACTGGCGTATCCGGATACCTCCGTGCACCCCTCTGGACGCCGCGCCCGGGCCGCTGTTCGCTGGATGCGGGGCGGGACAGTTGGGGGGAGCATTCGCAGCACGTCCACGGACCGGATGGGAGGCCGCAGCATGGCTTCAGCGCAAGGCACGGCGACAAGGTCGGAGCAGGCCGGCAGGGGCACGCGGGCGCGTGACTGGGCCGAGATCCAGGAGCGCATGCTCGTGCCGCTCTACGAGGCGGTCTACCAGCGGTTGGAGGTCGGGCCGGCCAGCAGCGTGCTGGGTCTCGGCTGCCGCTCCGGGCTGGCGCTGCTGCTGGCCGCCGCCCACGGCGCCCAGGTGACCGGCCTGGAGCCGGCCGCCGAGCTGCGCGAGCTGGCCCGCGGTCGCCGACTACGGGTGCTGGCGGACGCCGCCCGCGAGCTCAGCGATCCGGATCTGCCCCGGACGGCCCACTCGCTGGTCACCGTCTTCGAGCAGTTGCACCGGTCCGCGGACCCGCAGCGGCTGGTCGAGGTCGCGGCCGGGCTGACGCTGCCCGGCGGGCACGTGGTGCTGGCCGGCTGGGGCCCCGCCGAGCGCTGCGAGAGCGCGGCCGTGCTGGACGTGGCGCACCGCCGCAGCGCGCCGCTGCCGCACCGGGACCCGTTCGCGCTCAGCGCCCCGGGCGCGCTGGAGGCGCTGCTGGCCGCGGCCGGGCTGCGGCCGGCCGGCAGCGGCCGGGTGAGCTGCCCGTTCGCCTACCCGGACCTGGACAGCGCGGTGCGCGGCCTGCTCTCCACCGGCCTGTTCGACGCGGCGGTGGAGTACTCCGGTGAGCCGCTGGTGACCAAGGAACTGGTCGAGGCGCTCCACCCGTTCGGCCGCACGGACGGCTCGGTGCGGATGGCCAACGTCTTCCGCTACGTGGTGGCGGAGAAGCCGCGCTAGGCCCTAGGGCGTGTCCAGCGGGGTCCACTCCTCGCTGGTGAGCGCGAAGCGCTCGTGGTCGCGCCAGGCACCGGCCAGGTAGAGCATCCGCGGGGTGAAGCCCTCGTGGCGGAAGCCCAGCCGGCGGGCCAGCGCGATCGAGCGCTCGTTGTCCGGCTGCACGTTGATCTCCAGGCGGTGCAGCCCGAGCCCGCCGGCCGTCTGGTCGGCGAAGCAGCGGTCCACCACAAGACGCATGCCCTCGGTCATCCGGCCCGTCCCGTTGAACGGCACGTAACTGTCGTAGCCGAGCGCGCCGTTGCAGAAGCGGCCCATCACGATGTTGGCCACGTTGCACTTGCCGGCCAGTCCCCCGCTCGCCCGGTCGATCACCAGGAAGCTGCGCAGTGCGGGCCCCTGATGCTGCAGCAGCTCGACCAGTCCGTCCGGCTCCACCGGGTTCCACCGGCCGATGTGCTCCGCGGAGCGTCGTACGGCCTCGGCGTACGGGCCGATGTCGGAGGACCGCGGGGCTCGGATCGTCACTCGCATCATCCGGACATCATCGGGCATGCCGACGGCCCGCCATCGCGGGGGATGACGGGCCGTCGGGGTGAACAGGATCAGAGCAGGTCCTTGAACTCCTTGGGCAGCTCGAAGTCGGCGGGGCCCTTGCCGGCGCCGAGGCCGAACGCCCCGCCGTCGGGGGCCTGCGCGCCGGCCGGGCCCAGTGCGCGCCGCTCGGCGGCGGCCTGCTCCTCCTGCGCCCGCTTCAGCGGGTTGCCGGACTTCTTGCGGCCCTTGGCGGGCTGCGCCTTCTTGCCCGCCTTCTTGCCGCCGGCCATGCCCGGCATCCCCGGCATGCCCGGGATCCCCTTGCCGGAAGCCATCGCGGACATCATCTTGCGGGCGTCGAAGAACCGCTCGACCAGGTTGTTGACCTCGCCGACACCGACGCCCGAGCCCTTGGCGATCCGCAGCCGGCGCGAGCCGTTGATGATCTTCGGGTCGGTCCGCTCAGCCGGGGTCATCGACTTGATGATCGCGCCGACCCGGTTGACGTCCTTGTCGTCGATGTTGTTGATCTGGTCGCGGATCTGGCCCATGCCCGGCAGCATCCCGAGCAGCTTGGAGATCGAGCCCATCTTCTGGACCTGCTCCAGCTGCGACAGGAAGTCGTCGAGCGTGAAGTCCTTGCCGCCGCCCTGCAGCTTGGAGGCCATCTTCTCGGCCTCGGCCTGCGAGAAGGTCTGCTCGGCCTTCTCGATCAGCGAGAGCATGTCGCCCATGCCCAGGATGCGCGAGGCCATCCGGTCCGGGTGGAAGGCGTCGAAGTCGTCGACCTTCTCGCCGTTGGAGGCGAACATGATCTGACGGCCCGTGACGTGCGCCACCGACAGGGCCGCGCCGCCGCGGGCGTCGCCGTCCAGCTTGGAGAGCACCACACCGGTGAAGTCGACGCCGTCGAGGAAGGCCTGCGCGGTGGTGACCGCGTCCTGGCCGATCATCGCGTCGACGACGAACAGCACCTCGTCCGGCTCGACCGCGGCCCGGATGTCGGCGGCCTGCTGCATCAGCTCGGCGTCGATGCCCAGGCGGCCCGCGGTGTCGACGATGACGACGTCGTACTGCTTCTGCTTGGCGTACTCGATCGCCTCGCGGGCGACCTTGACCGGGTCGCCGACGCCGTTGCCCGGCTCCGGGCCGAAGAACGCCACGCCGGCCCGGTCGGCCACCACGTTCAGCTGGGTCACCGCGTTGGGGCGCTGGAGGTCGCAGGCGACCAGCAGCGGGGTGTGCTTCTGGCTCTTCAGCCAGTGGCCGAGCTTGCCCGCCAGGGTGGTCTTGCCGGCACCCTGCAGACCCGCCAGCATGATGACGGTCGGGCCGGTCTTGGCATAGCGCAGTCGGCGGGTCTCGCCACCGAGGATGTTGATGAGCTCCTCGTTGACGATCTTGATGATCTGCTGGGCGGGGTTCAGCGCGCCCGAGACCTCGGAGCCCATCGCGCGGTCCTTGACCTGCTTGATGAAGGCCCGCACCACGGGGAGCGCGACATCGGCCTCCAGCAGGGCGATCCGGATCTCGCGGGCGGTGGCGTCGATGTCCGCCTCACTGAGGCGGCCCTTGCCCCGGAGGTTCTTGAACGTCGCTGCGAGGCGGTCGGAAAGAGTGTCGAACACGTCGGTCGCGGGTCCCTTGCGGCATCGGTATGAGTACGGTCGTCGCCCCCAGGGTATCCGGCCGCCCCAGGTACGGTCTCCACTCCGGTCGGCCCAGTGCTCAGGCCAGTGCCCGCTGCACCGTCGCGGCCACTTCGCGGGCGTGCTCGGCGGCCAGCGGGCGGCCGCCCGGGTCGGTCAGGTAGAAGGCGTCGACGGCGTCCGCGCCCAGGGTGGAGACGTGCGCGGTACGGACCCGGACGCCGGCCTCGTCCAGCGCGCGGCCGATCCGGTGCAGCAGGCCGGGGGCGTCGTGGGCGCGGACCTCCAGGACGGTCGCCGAGGCCGAGGCGCCGCCCGGGGCGACCGCGACCACCGGGGGCGGGGTGGAGATGCCGCGCCGGCGCGGGGCGGCGGCGTCGCGCTCGGCGAGCCGGCGGGTCACGTCCAGCGAGCCGTCCAGCGCGCGGCGCAGGTCGGTCCGCAGCCGGGCGGCCTCGGGGAGCTCGCCGTACTCGGCGGCGACCGTCCAGGACAGCAGCAGCACAGGACCGGCGCCGATCGGGTCGAGCTCGCGCAGGTGCAGCGAGCGCACGGTCAGCCGGTGCAGGGCGAGCACCCCCGCCATCGTGCCGAGCAGCCCGGGGCGGTCCGGGATGGCGAGGTCCAGGTGCACGCCCATCGGCTCGGCGGGCAGCGCGGGAAAGTCGTGCGAGGCGCGCAGCGACAGCGCCGGGCCCGCGGTCCTGGCCGCCTCGATGGCGAGCCGCTCGTCGTCGACGCTCGGGGCGGTGACGGACGGCAGCACCGGGTCGCCGGCCAGCACCGCGGCCACCCGCTGGACCAGGCCGGCGACCAGCGAGGCCCGCCAACTGCTCCAGGCGGCCGGGCCGGTCGCGGTGGCGTCGGCCTCGGTGAGGGCGTGCAGCAGCTCCAGGTGCTGGACCGTCCCGACCGTCTTGGCGATCAGGTCGACGGTCGCCGGATCGTCCGGATCGCGCCGGGTGGCCGTCTCCACCAGCGTCAGGTGGTGGCGGACCAGCAGCGCCAGGCTCTCGGTGTCGTCCTGGTCGAAGCCCATCCGGGCGGCCACATCGCGCACGATCACCTCGCCCGCCTCGCTGTGGTCACCGGGCCAGCCCTTGCCCAGGTCGTGCAGCAGGGCGGCGACCAGCAGCAGGTCCGGGCGGGCCACCCGGCGGGTCATCGCGGCCGCCCGGGCCGCCGTCTCCACCAGGTGCCGGTCCACCGTCCAGGTGTGCACGGCGTTGCGCTGCGGCCGGCAGCGCACCCGCTCCCAGTCCGGCAGCAGTCGGGTGATCAGCCCCTCGGCCTCCAGCGCCTCCCAGACCGGCAGCCCGGACTCGCCCGCCCCCAGCAGGGTGATCAGCTGCTCGCGTGCCTCGTCCGGCCAGGGCACCGGCAGCGGCCTGCTCTCGGCGGCCAGCCGGCGGACCGTGGCATGGCCGATGACCAGGCCCTCCTGCGCGGCCGCCGCGGCCACCCGCAGCACGAGCACCGGGTCGGCTTGCGGCCGCGCGCTCTGCGCGAGCACCGCCTCGCCGTCCTGCTCGACCACGCCGTCGGCCAGCGGCCGGCGCGGGACGGCGCCGCGGGCCGCCGCGCCGGCCGCCCGCCCGGAGCCGCCGAACGCGAAGGCGAACGGTCGCCGGCCCTTGGCCGAGCGCGCCGCCAGCACCCGTTCGACGGACCGCCAGGTCACGTCGCCCGCATAGGAGATGGTCCGCGCGGCCTCGTAGATCTGGCGCAGCAGGGTGTCCGCGTCCAGCACCCCGAGCGCGGCGGCCACCTGGTCCTGGTCCTGCAGCGAGAGCCGCTCGGTGGCCCGACCAGTGGCCAGGTGCAGCGCGTCGCGCACGTCGCTGAGCCGCTCGACGGCGGCGGCCAGGCCATCGCGCGGTGCGTCGGCCAGCCAGGAGGCGGCGATCGCGTCCAGCGCCACCGCGTCCCGCAGGCCGCCGCGGGCCTCCTTGAGGTCGGGCTCGAGCAGGAACGCCAGTTCGCCGTGCCGCTCGGTCCGGCCGCGCCCCAGCTCACGCAGCTCGGGCAGCCTGCGGGCGGCGCCGGAGCGCCAGTCGGCCAGTATCGCGGAGCGCAGCGAGGCGGTGAGTTCGGCGTCCCCGGCGACATGCCGGACGTTCAGCAGGCCGAGCTGGGTCTTGAGGTCGGCGGCGGCCACCGCGCGGGCCTCGGCGAGGCTGCGGACCGCGTGGTCGAGCGCCACGCCGCTGTCCCAGACCGGGTACCAGAGCCGCTCGGCGAGCGCGCCGACCTCGGCGCCGTCGTGCAGCAGCAGGAGGTCGAGGTCGCTGCGTGGGGAGAGCTCGCCGCGCCCGTACCCGCCGACGGCGACCAGGGCGACGCCCGGCGGCGGGTCGGCCGCGGCCAGCAGCGAGCCGAGCCACTGGTCCGTCAGCTCCGCCAGCGCGGCTCGGCGGGCGGCGCCGACCAGGCCGGGCCGGGCGAGCAGTTCGGCGCGGGCCGCGGCGTGGTCCACGGGTTCCGGGGTGTCGGTGGGGGTCACTGCGGGCTCTCCGTCCGTCGTACGGGCGGCACGGCCGGCCGCCGGAGAATGCCGTCGGCGGGCCTGCCGCTCCACAGGGAAGCCGCAGGCCCGCACAGGGTGGGACTACAGGGCGTCGGGGCCGCGCTCGCCGGTCCGGACTCGGACGGCGGTGTCGACCGGGACGCTCCAGACCTTGCCGTCGCCGATCTTGCCGGTCCGGGCGGCCTTCACCAGGACCTCGATCAGCTGCTCGGCGTCGGCGTCCTCGACCAGGACCTCTATCCGGGCCTTGGGGACCAGGTCGACGGTGTACTCGGCGCCCCGGTAGACCTCGGTGTGCCCGCGCTGGCGGCCGTAGCCGCTGGCCTCGGTGACGGTCAGTCCGTCCACCCCGAAGGCCTGCAGGGCCTCCTTCACCGCGTCCAGTCGGTGGGGCTTGATCACGGCGGTGATGAGCTTCATCAGGCGTCGACCTCGGTCTTGGGTGCGATGGTGGCGGTGGAGTGGCTCGACAGGGCGCGGCTCAGGCTGGCACCGACCGTGCTGAAGTCGTACGCCGACTCGGCGTGTTCGACCTGGTCGATGCCGGCCACCTCGACGTCCTCGGCGACCCGGAACCCGATGGTCTTGTGGATCGCCTGGCCGAGCAACCAGGAGATCACGAAGGAGTAGACCGCGACCACGGCCACGCCCATCGCCTGCTTGCCGAGCTGGCCGAGCCCGCCGCCGTAGAAGAGACCCCGGGCGGTCTGGCCGACGTGGCCGGTGGCGAAGAAGCCGATCAGCAGCGAGCCGATCGCGCCGCCGATCGCGTGCACGCCCACCACGTCGAGCGAGTCGTCGAAGCCGAGGCGGTACTTGAGGCTGATCGCCGCGGCGCAGATCGCGCCGGCGATCAGGCCGATGGCGAGCGCGCCCAGCATGCTGACCGAGCCGCAGGCGGGGGTGATGGCGACCAGGCCGGCCACCGCGCCGGAGGCGGCGCCCAGCGAGGTGAAGGCGCCGTGCTTGATCCGCTCGAAGGCCAGCCAGCCGAGCATCGCGGCGCCGGTGGCGATCTGGGTGTTCATGAAGGCCATCCCGGCCAGGCCGTTGGCGGCCAGCGCCGAGCCGGCGTTGAAGCCGAACCAGCCGAACCAGAGCAGCCCGGAGCCGAGCATCACCAGCGGGAGGCTGTGCGGGCGCATCGGGTCCTTCTTGAAGCCGACCCGCTTGCCGAGCACCAGGCAGAGCGCGAGGCCCGCCATGCCGGCGTTGATGTGCACGGCCGTGCCGCCGGCGAAGTCGATCACGCCGTTGCGGTCGCCGAGCCAGCCGCCGTGGCCGTTGTCGAAGAAGAACACCCAGTGCGCGACCGGGAAGTAGACGATGGTCACCCAGAGCGCCACGAACAGGCCCCAGGCGGCGAAGCGGGCGCGGTCCGCGATGGCACCGCTGATCAGCGCCGGGGTGATCACCGCGAACATCAGCTGGAAGGCGGAGAAGGCGGTCACCGGGATGGAGCCGACCAGGTCGTTCATCCCGATCCCGCGCATCCCGACGTGGTCGAGGTTGCCGATCAGGCCGTGGAAGGCGTCGGTGCCGAAGCTGAGGCTGTAGCCGTAGAGCACCCAGAGCACCGTCACGATGCCGAGCGCGATAAAGCTCATGACCAGCATGTTGAGGACGCTCTTGACCCTGACCATGCCGCCGTAGAAGAAGGCCAGGCCCGGGGTCATCAACATGACCAGGGCCGCACTGATGAGCACAAAGGCGGTATCGCCTGCGCTGAAGCCGTCCGGCATCGGCGTCTCCTCGTGGATGAAAGCCGCTCCACACCCGGGATCCCTGTCCCGTGCCACCCGGGGTGTCGGCGATGAAGAGGAGAGTGTCGAAGGCGGGTTTCGGCCAGTGCGGCTCGGTGTTTCGCGGCCGTGACGCCGACCAAGAACACGTTACGAGTACGTGAACTTCAGCCGTGCCATGACAGCCGGTGAGGTACCGTGCCGCTCCGCCAACCGGAGGGGCGCGTTCAGACCACCTCGAACTCGGGGATCTGCTCCACCACCAGCTCCGCCAACCGGTTGACCGCCGGGACGTCGCGGTAGCCGGTGGTGGCCGCCGCCGAGGTCTTGCGGACCCGGGTGTTCAGCCGCTCGGAGCGCACCTTGCCGGCGATCTCCACCGCCTCCTCCGCTATCACCGCGGCCTGCTCGGGCTCCCCCTGCAGCAGGTGGACGCTCGCCATCCCGACCAGGTTGAAGGCGTAGGAGCGGGTGTGGTTCTCCATGTCGTCGCGGAACAGGTCGACGGCGGTGGCCATCACCGGCGCGGCCATCGAGGCGTACCGCGGGCTGAGGGTGTGGTGGTAGGCGAGGTCGCGGAAGGAGTGCGCGTTCTCCGCGTAGAGCTCGGCCTTGGAGAAGAACCGCAGCCAGTCCGGGTCGTTCTCGACCGGTCCGCAGTCGGTGAAGGTGTCCTCGGCCAGCCGGACGGCCCGGGCGCAGCGGTTGACCTCGCCGGTGTTGGAGTACGCGCGCGCCTCCATCGCGTAGAGCAGCGCCTGCTGGCGGGGCGTGGCGGTGTCCCGACTGCCGTACTGGGCCAGGTGGATGAGCTCCAACGCGTCTTCGCCGCGGTTGAGGTGGATCATCTGGCGGCTCATGTCGGTCAGGATGAGCGCGCCGAACGGGCGGTCACCGGCCTCCTTGGCCGCGTGCAGGGCCAGCACGTAGTACTTCTGCGCGCTGGGGTGCATGCCGACGTCGTAGGACATCCAGCCCGCGAGATGGGCGAGTTCGGCGGTGAGCCGGAACAGCCGCTGGGTGATGTGCGGCGGGTAGGTCTCCTGCAACAGGTCGGTGATCTCGTGGAGTTGGCCGACCACCGCCTTGCGGCGCAGCCCTCCGCCGTTCTGCGCGTCCCACTGGCGGAACATCACCGTGGTCTGCTCGAGGAGTTGGAGCTCCGGCTCGGAGAGCCGGCCGGTGTACGGCTCCCCGCCGTTGGCGGCGGCCAGGATCGGGGTGGGGCTGCCGCCCGGGCCCGGGGTGAGCCAGCGCTGCATCGGCTCGATCAGCGCGGCGCCGGCCGTCAGCGCGAGCGAAGTGCCAAGAAACCCGCGCCGGTTGAGCATCAGGTCGCTGCGCGAGTACTCGCTGATCAGCTGGACGGTCTGCGGCCCGCTCCACGGCAGGTCGACCCCGCTGCCGGCCACCGTGGAGACCGGGACGGCGGTACGCAGGCCCAGGTCCTCGACCGCCACCACCGAACCGAAGCGCTCGGAGAAGAGATCGGACATGATCTTCGGGATCGGCTCGCGCGGCTGCTCGCCGTCCAGCCAGCGGCGCACCCGCGAGGTGTCGGTGCTGACGTGGTGCGCGCCGATCTGGCGGGCCTTGCGGTTGACCTGTCTGGCCAGTTCACCCTTGGACCAGCCGCTGCGGGCGAACCATGCCGTCAACTTCTCGTTGGGCTGCTTCTCTGCCATCTGGGTCCACCCCGTCCCGGCCGACCCCCGCTGCCGGGGGCCCTCCTCGTTCCGCCGCGCACCCACCGCCGTGGTCCGCTTGCCGAACGTAACGCTCTTTCCGCTGTCCGGGGGATGGTTCACGGGGAAACGCCACCATTCGCCACCCCCGCGAGTGAACCGCTCGGCGCGCCTCCACGCTTCACTGGAAAGGGTCCGGACCAGCGATGGGTCCAGCTCGGGCGGATTCGGCCGACAAAACACTGACGGCGCGTTCCATCCACCGCGCGCCGCCTGCGGACTTCGCACTCCGGGCGCGAGTATTGACGGAACGTCACAGTCCCGTAACCGCCGGCAATCGAAACCTGTTGGGGGAGGCATGGACAACCTGTTCGGCGATCTGCGGTTCGGCTCACGCCGCCGTACCCGCGCCACCGCGTGCCAGGCGGCAGCGGAGTATGCCGGGCACTGGGGCTGGACGGTGGCCCTGGGCACCGCCCCCCGCGGCGCCGGCACCACCCGCTGCACCTGCGCCCGCCCGCACTGCGCGGCGCCCGGACTCCACCAGGGCCGCGGTGCGACACCCCGCGAACTGCCCCCCGGCGCCGCCGCACACGAGGTGCGGGCGCTGTGGGGCGCCGGCGCCGAGGCCACCGTGCTGCTCCCGGCCGGCCGCGCCTTCGACGTCCTGGACGTCCCGGAGCCGGCGGGCCTGCGGGCGCTGGTCCGGCTGGAGCGGATGGGCACCCAGGTCGGGCCGGTGCTGGCCGTACCGACCGGCCGGCTGCTCTTCTTCGTCACCCGCGGCACCGCCCCGCTGCTGCCCGACCTGCTCTACCGGATGGGCTGGGACGACGCCGCGCTCGACCTGGTCTGCCACGGCGAGGGCAGCTACGTGGCCGCGCCGCCCACCGTGCTCGGCACCCTCGGCCCGGTCCGCTGGCTGCGCCGGCCGTGCCGGGAGAGCGCCACCCGGCCACCCGAGGCCCGGCTGCTGCTCGGCACCCTTGCCTACGCCTGCCACCGCGGGCGCGAGCGGGTGGCGGCCGAGCCCGCTTAGGGCTGTCCGGAGCGTACGAAGGGCCGCCTCCCGGGTGGGAGGCGGCCCTTTCGGCAGGTCGGAATGAGACCGGTCGGAATCAGTCCCCGATCAGCGCGTCCACGAACGCCGCCGGCTCGAACGGCGCCAGGTCGTCGGCGCCCTCGCCGAGCCCGATCAGCTTGACCGGGACACCCAGCTCGCGCTGGACCGCGACCACGATGCCGCCCTTGGCCGTGCCGTCCAGCTTGGTCAGCACGATGCCGGTGATGTCCACCACCTCGGCGAACACCCGGGCCTGCACCAGGCCGTTCTGACCGGTGGTGGCGTCCAGCACCAGCAGCACCTCGTCCACCGGGCCGTGCTTCTCGACGACCCGCTTGACCTTGCCCAGCTCGTCCATCAGGCCGGTCTTGGTGTGCAGCCGGCCCGCGGTGTCGATCAGGACGGTGTCGGCGCCCTCCGCGATGCCCTCCTTGACCGCGTCGAACGCGACCGAGGCCGGGTCGCCGCCCTCGGGCCCACGCACGGTGCGCGCACCGACCCGCTCGCCCCAGGTCTGCAGCTGGTCGGCGGCGGCGGCCCGGAAGGTGTCGGCCGCGCCGAGCACCACCGAGCGGCCGTCGGCCACCAGGACCCGGCCGAGCTTGCCCGAGGTGGTGGTCTTGCCGACGCCGTTGACGCCGACCACCAGCAGCACGGCCGGGCGGCCGTCCTCGTGCTTGGCGGTCTTCAGCGAGCGGTCGGCGTCGGCGCCGATGAGGGCCACCAGCTCCTCGTGCAGCAGGGCGCGCAGCTCGGCCGGGGTGCGGGTGCCGAGCACCTTGACCCGGGTGCGCAGCCGCTCGACCAGCTCCTGGGTGGGCTTCACGCCGACGTCGGCGACCAGCAGGGTCTCCTCGATCTCCTCCCAGGTGTCCTCGTCGAGGCGCTCGCGGGAGAGCAGCGTGAGCAGCCCCTTGCCCAGCGAGTTCTGCGAGCGCGAGAGCCGCGAGCGCAGCCGGACCAGCCGGCCGGCGGTGGGCTCGGGGATTTCGAGGGCGGGAGGCTGGGCAGCCTCCTCGACCGTCGCCTCGGCCACCTCGGGGGCCACCTCGGCGGGGAGCTGCACCTCCTCGACGGTCTGGATCGGCTCCTGGCGCGGCGGCGCTGCCTCGTCACCGACCTGGGGCTCGCTCGGGGTCGGCGGCGCGAGGGTCGCGGCCGCCGACTTCGGGGGAAGTTCCTTACGTCGTCTGCCGCTGACGACGAGGCCTGCGACCGCACCAATGGCGACCACGGCGATGACTACGGCAAGGATCACGTATTCCAAAATCAAGCTCCTTCGCTGGGCGCCCCTGGACCTGGATCCGGGGCCAACAGTGATCCTCGCGCCAAGAACGCTCCGCTACTCACCTGCTACGCTCTGCCATGCGCCGCACGGCGCCGGTCAGGGCTTGGCCGTCATGAGGTCGTCAGTCGGCCGAGTGAGAAGCCCTCTCGGCAACGAGAGGGAGGAGTCACATCCAGACCAGTATCCGCGACGCGGCCCCGGAGCAGGGGAAGGCGGCCCTATCCGGGTGCCTGCTGCCGCGCCGGGCGCCTGCGCTCGCGGTGCTCCTCGCGCAGGCGCTGGCTGATCACCTGGGAGATGCCGTCGCCCTTCATGGTCACGCCGTACAGCGCGTCGGCACACTCCATGGTGAGCTTCTGGTGGGTGATCACGATGAGTTGGGAGCTGTCCCGCAGCTCCTCCATGATCGCGATCAGCCGGCGCAGGTTGGTCTCGTCGAGCGCCGCCTCCACCTCGTCCATCACATAGAACGGGCTGGGCCGGGCCTTGAAGATGGCCACCAGCAGCGCGACCGCGGTCAGCGAGCGCTCACCGCCGGAGAGCAGCGACAGCCGCTTGACCTTCTTGCCCGGTGGGCGGGCCTCCACCTCGACGCCGGTGGTGAGCATGTTGTCCGGGTCGGTCAGCACCAGCCGCCCCTCGCCACCGGGGAAGAGCCGTGAGAAGACGCCCTCGAACTGGGCCGCGGTGTCGTGGTAGGCGGCGGTGAAGAGCTGCTCGACCCGCTGGTCCACATCGCGGATGATCTCCATCAGGTCGCGCCGGCTGCGCTTGAGGTCGTCCAGCTGCTCGCCGAGGAACTGGTGGCGTTCCTCCAGCGCGGTGAACTCCTCCAGTGCCAGCGGGTTGACCTTGCCGAGCTGCTGGTAGGCCCGCTCGGCCGCGCGCAGCCGCTTCTCCTGCTCGGCGCGGTCGTACGGGAGCGCCGGGCCCGGCTCCCGGCCCTCCTCCGGCGTGGACGGCGGCACCGGCTGGTCGGGGCCGTAGGCGGCGAGCAGCTCGCCGCCCTCGATGCCGAACTCCTCCAGCGCCTTGGCCTCCAACTGCTCGATCCGCAGCCGCTTCTCGGCTCTCAGCACCTCGTCGCGATGGCCCGCGTCGACCAACTTGTCCAGCTCGGCCTTGAGTTCGCGGCCGCGCTCGCGCTCGGTCCGCAGCTCGCCCTCCCGGCCGGCCCTGGTCTCCTCGACCGCCGCCCGCTCGGCGTCGGCGGTGGCCAGCGAGACCTCAAGGCGGGCCAGCAGCTGCCGGGCGCCGTCGACGACGGCCGCGGCGACCGCCTCGTCCCGTTCGGCACGCCGACGGCGCACCGCCGCACGGGCCCTGGCCTCGCGCTCGGTCCGGGCGGCACGGTCCAGCGCGTCCGCCCGGCCGGCCAGGGCGCGGACCCGCTCCTCGTGCGTACGGACCGCCAGTCGGGACTCCATCTCGACCTGCCGGGCGTGCCCGGAGGCCTCGGCCAGCCGGTCCTGCTCGGTGCTGTCCGGCTCGTCGTCGGCGTGGTCGGCCAGCTCCTCGGCCGCCTCCAACCGGGCGGCCAGCTCCTCGGCGGCGGCGCGGGCGGCGCTCAGGCCCTGCTCGGCGCGCTCGACGGCGGCGGCGCTGCGCTCGGCCTCGCCGTCCGCCGCGCGGGCCTGGCCGCCGAGCCGGCCCAGCGAACCGGCCACCTCGGCGCGCCCGCGCTCGGCCCGGCGGCGGGCGGCGGCCAGTTGCTCGACCTCGCCGACCGACTCCGCGCGGGCCGCCTTGGCCTGCTCCAGCTGCCGCGCCGACTCGGTGCAGCGGAGGGTGAGTTCCTCGATGGCGCGGGCGGTCTCGTCCACCGCCGCCTGGGTCTCCAGCAGGCTGGGCGGGGCAGCCGAGCCACCCTGGGCGAAGCCGGCCGCCAGCAGCTCGCCGTCGGCGGTGACCGCGCTCAGTTCCGGGTGGGCGCAGAGCAGTTGCTGCGCCGCGTCCAGGTCGGCGACGACGGCGGTGCGGGCGAGCAGCGCGCGCACCGTGGCGAGCAGCGCCGGTGGGCCGTCCACCAGGTCGGCGGCCGGGACAGCTCCGGCGGGCAGCAGCGGCGCGGCGGCGGGCGCCGCGGGCGGACGCTCGGGGTCGGCGATCAGCAGCGCCGCGCGGCCGGCGTCCTCCTTGCGGAGCAGCCGCAGCGACTGCGCCGCGGTGTCCAGGCCGTCCGCCACCACCGCGTCCGCCGCCGCGCCGAGCGCCGCGGCGATCGCCACCTGGTGGCCGGGGGCGACCCGCAGCAGCTGGGCAGCCGGGCCGAGCAGCCCGGCGGGCCGGTCGGCGGCGGACAGCAGGGCGCCGGTGCCGTCCTTGCGCCTCAGGCCCAGCGAGAGTGCCTCATGTCGGGCCGTCAGCGCGGCGCGCTCCCGTTCGGCGCAGCTCGCGGCCTCCCGGGCGGCGCTCAACTGCCGTTCCGCGCCTGCCAGTCGCTCGCGCGCCGCCTCGTGCTGCGCGTCCAACTCCTCGTCACCCGTCTCCAGGGCGGCCACCTGCTCCTGGAGCAGCTCGAACTCCTGCCGGGCGGACCGCGCGCGCTGGGCCGCCTCGTCCCGGGCGGTGGCCAGCCGGCCGATCTCGGCTTCGGCGCCGGCCGCCTTGGAGCGGGCTGCGGCGGCCTGCCCCTGCAGCCGGGCCAGGCTCTCGCGGCGGTCGGCGCCGGCCCGGGCGGCCGCCTTCAGCCGGCGCTCCTCGACGGCGAGCGCGCGCTCCAACTCCCCGCGCGCGTCGACGGCTTCGGCGAGCGCGTCCTGCGCCTGCTCCAGCGCCTCGGTGAGGGCGGCCTCCTCTGTGCGGATCCGCTCGGCCTCGCGCTCCAGCTCCTGCGGGTCGCGCCCAGGCCGCTCCTCGACCGCGCCGCCGGCCACGGCGTGGCGCACCCGCGCCTCGGCCAGGCCGATCGTCCCCCTGGTCCGTTCGCCCAGCGCGGAGAGCTGGTACCAGGCCTGCCGGGAGCTCTCCAGCTGCGGTCCGAGCTGCTCGACCTGCGCCTCCAGGACGGCCTCGCGCTGCTGCGCGGCCGCCAGCTGCTGTTCGACGGTGGAGCGGCGCAGTCGCAGCGCCAGTTCGTCCGCCACCTCGGCCTCGACGGCCCGGCGCAGCGTGAGCAGGTCGTCGGCGAGCAGCCGCAGCCGGGCGTCGCGCAGGTCGGCCTGGATGCCCGCGGCCCGCCGGGCGATCCTGGCCTGCCGGCCGAGCGGGCCGAGTTGGCGGCGCAGTTCGGCCACCAGGTCCTGCACCCGGTTGAGGTTGGCGGCCATCGCGTCCAGCTTGCGCAGCGCCTTCTCCTTGCGCTTGCGGTGCTTGAGCACGCCGGCCGCCTCCTCGATGAAGGCGCGCCGGCCCATCGGGTCGGCGTGCAGCACCGAGTCCAACTGGCCCTGGCCGACGATCACATGCATCTCGCGGCCGATGCCGGAGTCGGAGAGCAGCTCCTGGATGTCCAGCAGGCGGCAGGTCTCGCCGTTCAGCGCGTACTCGCTGCCGCCGTTGCGGAACATCGTGCGGGTGATCGTCACCTCGGCGTAGTCGATCGGCAGGGCGCCGTCGCTGTTGTCGATGGTGAGACTGACCTCGGCCCGGCCCAGCGGCGCGCGGCCGGTGGTCCCGGCGAAGATGACGTCCTCCATCTTGCCGCCGCGCAGTGACTTGGCGCCCTGTTCGCCCATCACCCAGGAGAGCGCGTCGACCACATTGGACTTGCCGGAGCCGTTCGGGCCGACCACGCAGGTGATGCCCGGCTCGAAGCGCAGCGTGGTCGCCGAGGCGAAGGACTTGAAGCCACGCAGCGTCAGGCTCTTCAGGTGCACGGATCGACTGTATCCGCAGGAACTGACCGGACCCGGTCTGACCGGGCTCGACGGTTTCATGGCGGCAGGCGTTGGGCAGCCTCTGGAAAACGGGTGACATGGCCGACGAAACGACGAAGGGACGCCGGTAAGGGCGTCCCTGATGATCGCGTCCCGTGCGGATGCGGAATGCGTCAACATGCGGCGATGTCGGCCGGTTCGGGGCCGGTCGACGTCGATCGGGGTTAGGTGAGCGCGGGCTCCCGCTGTCCCAGATCGATGCTGCTGAGCAGAGAGTGCTCGTCAGCGACAGCGACGAGTGCGTCGTTCTCCGCCTGCATCCGATTCAACTCGGATTCCAGGTCCTGGACGCGCTGCTGAAGCCGCCGCATCTCGGAAAGCATTCGCGGGTCGGGGCCGCCGACGTACCCGAGAAGCGCCTTTGCCATGATGAATGGTCCTCCACGCTGAGTGACCGAACCGGTACGGTATAGGTCGAGGGGAAGGGTGACGCACGCGCTGCGGACGACGGGCAGTGCTGGCTGGGCACTACAGGTCAAACACTGTGGATGTACGGCCACAGGGCATGGCCCTGCCCGAAAATCGCGGTCGTGTGCCGGGTTTCCAGCGTCTCACCAAAGACCGTACGGGTCAACACGATCACCGCGCGCTACGACGGCGCCGTCACCTGCATGGCGGGATTGGCACGCCATGGGGTCGCGGAGGTGTCCACCAGATGGAGGTGGATCACTGCCCGATGCGGAGTCAACCACGAGTACGCGTCAACCGCAACCGCCGGGCACCGTAGGTTGACTCCGGCATCACCTGATCCGGTGATTGTGGCGCTCAGCGGATGGCGAAGCCGTCGTAGCCCTCGCCGGTGGCGCTCCAGATCTCGGTGACGCCCGCCACCCGGCCCGGGGTGCCAGGGCCGCGGAGCCTGGCCAGCAGCAGCTCGCAGTCGATGTGCGGGCCCTCGGCGACCACCTGCACCCGGCCGTCGCCCAGATTGCTGGTGTAGCCGGTCAGGCCGATCTCCAGAGCGCGGGCCCTGGTCCACCAACGGAAGCCGACCTGCTGGACGCTACCCCGCACCCAGGCGGTGACTCGGACGTTTTCTTGCATCCCACGACCTTAGTCGGGCAATACCGCACACCTCCTGCCATGCCCGGGGGCCCTCACGTACAGTCCTTGACGGACACCCACGGTGACGAATCGAGGACCCGGCGCCATGCCCCGACACACTCGCCACCTGCCGAAACGGCTCGCCCTCGGGCTCGCGATCGCCCTCTGCGCCCTCGCGGCCGCCGGCCCGGCCACCGCCGAGGAGGCCACTGCGGGCGACGCCGCCAAGGCCGTGCTCGGCCTGGTCAACCAGCACCGGCGGCAGGCCGGCTGCGAGCCGCTGGCGGCCGACCTGCGGCTCGACTCGCTCGCCCAGGCGTACAGCGACGAGATGGCCGAACGCGGCTTCTTCGACCACACCGACCCCGACGGCCGCACCCCCTGGGACCGCGCCCGGGCCGCCTCCATCAGCTACCTGGGCGGCGAGAACATCGCCCGCGGCCAACCGTCCCCGCAGGCCGTGGTGGCCGCCTGGATGGACAGCCCGGGCCATCGCGCCAACCTACTGGACTGTCACTTCAGCACCCTGGGCACCGGGTTGCGGCAGGGCCCGGGCGGCCCGTGGTGGACCCAGGACTTCGGCTATCAGCCCAGGTGACGCGCAGTCTCCGTCACTCGGTCGGCCCCGCGTGGTCCCAGCCGGGCGAGTGAATGTCGAAGGCGACCTCCCGACCGGCCTCCTCCCCGCAGACCCGGCAGAGCCAGGCGGCGTCCAGCGGGTGCGGCGGGTGCCCGGCCACCTGGTGCAGCAGGGTGACCGGGGGCTCGTCCACCGCCCAGCGGTCGCCCCAGGCGAGCAGCGCCTGGGTGACCGGCGCGAGGTCCCGGCCGGCCTCGGTGAGGTGGTACTCGTAGCGCGGCGGGCGGTCCTGGTAGCGCCTGCGCTCCACCACCCCGGCCTCCTCCAGCGCGCGCAGCCGGGCCGTCAGCCGGTCGCGCGGGGCCCCGGTGTTGCGCACGATCCGGTCGAAGCGGTGGTTGCCGTAGAAGAGCTCGCGAACGGCCAGCAGCGCCCACTTCTCGCCCAGTACCTGCAGGGCGGAGGCAATCGAGCAGGGGCGGCCCGGCGGACGGGGAGCGGGGTTGGCGGTCACCCCGAACAGCCTGCCACAGCGGGTTTCATTCTCAAACGGAAAGGGCGGACCGGCCGCCGAAGCGACCGGTCCGCCCTTGGTACGGCAGGCTCAGAAGTCCCCGCCGCCGAAGTCTCCGCCACCGAAGTCCCCGCCGCCCCCGAAGTCGCCGCCGCCGCTGTCGAAGCCGCCGAAGTCCTGCGGGTTGAAGTCGCCGCCGGAGAAGTCCCCGCCGTCGAAGAAGCCCTGCCCGCCGCCGCCGTCGTCGTAGCCGGCCCGGCCGGAGTCCGCCCAGCCGTCGCCGCCGGAGAAGACCGAGCCGAGCATGGTGCCGACCAGCAGGCCGGGCAGCAGCCCCGAACCGTAGCCGCCGAAGTAGCCGCCCGCCCACGGACCGTAGGCCGGGCCCGCGTTCCAGTACGGCTGCGGCCCCTGGTCGGTCTGGACGGTGCGGATCGCCGGGTCCAGGCCGGTGGCCAGCCGCTGGGCGTCGGCCGCGCAGACCGGGACGGTCCGGGCCGCGCCACCGTACGGCGCCCACTCGGCATCCTGGATGGACGGCCCGTGCCGCGGGTCGAAGAAGCACGGCGGGCGGCGGTCCGGCAGCGGGCGGCCGGCGCGGCGGGCGGCCAGCGTGGCCAGCGCGAAGCGGCCGTCCTCCAGCGCCTCGGTGACGGCGGTGACCTCGGCGGGCCGCTTGGCCGCGTCCATGGTCCGCTTGGCGGTCTCGTAGGCGTCCAGGGCGTGCGTGTAGTCGGCGCGCTGGACGTCGTCCGCGTCGGCGGCCGAGGGGCTGAAGTCCAGTCGCTCCAGCTCCTCACCGAAGGCGGTGATGTCCTCGTCGACCACGGTGCGCAGCTGGTTCAGCTCGGCGGCCTGCTGCTCGGCCTTGCGCTTGGCGGCGCGGCGGAAGAGCAGGAAGACACCGGTGCCGGCCAGGGCCAGCAGCGCCAGCGGGACGACGATCGCCGCGACGCCGAGGCCGGACGAGCCCGAGGAACCCGGCGCGTGGCCCTTGACCTGCGGAGCGGCGGTGTCGACGAAGCTGTTCAGGGTGCCGCCGATGTCGCCCTGGTGGGCGTCGAAGGCGGCCTGGCCGAGGTTGAGCGAGGCCTGCCGGGAGAGCGCGGACGCGTCGCTGTCGACCTTGAACGCGGTGCCGCGCCAGACGGCGTAGACGCCGGTGATCCCGGTGCTGGTGCGCAGGTCCTTGATCACCGTCTTGGCCGGGTACTGGTCGGTGGCGGGCACCACCGCGACGAAGATCGGCTTGTCGGCGGCCTTGATCCTGGCCGTCAGCGCATCGGCCTGGGCCTGGCTGAACTGGCCCGTCATCGCCGGGTCCACGTAGACCCTGCTCTGCTTGAGCGCGGACGAGGCGGCGTCGAGGCCGCCCGCGGCGGACGCGGCGCCGGGGGCGAGCAGGAGCAGCACCCCGAGCAGTGCCAGCAGGGCAGCGCCCGGAGCGGTGGCCCGGATACGGCGAGCAACGAATCTCATATCCCAGACGCTACCGGGCCGCCAAACCATTCCCCGGAGCCCAGTGATCACCAGGGATTCCCAGGTGGGCTCTTGACGGTATCTCAACTTTGGCCAGCCGCAGTCGAGTTGATCGATTATGGCAATAATTGATCAATAATAGGTCAACAGTATTTCTCTTGCGCAAGTGTTACGTTCGGCACACTCCTGGGAACCCGATAGCCTTCCGGATCTCCGGAACCCGGAGACCCACTCTCCGACAGCAGAACATGTGCTTCATTTTGCAACTATCGAGGGTAGGAACATGGCAGGCCAAAGGGCGGGCGTGCCCGCCGACGAGGCAGAGGGGCATGCCGACGTACCGGGACCGCGCCGGGCACCGGCCGAGCGGATCGCCGACCGGAGACCGGGCGACGGACGGCAGCGCGAGAGCCGACGGGCCCCGCAGGCCGCCGCCCCCGGCCGCGCGCGCGAGCGGCGCGCCGCGAGCCGTCCGCCGAGCCGCCGCTCCCCCGGTGCCGCCAGAGCGCGCAAGGCCTTCGGCGCCGACCACCGCTCCGGCCCCGCGGCCGCGACGCTGGCACTGGGCCTGCCGCTGGTCGGCGCGCTCTTCGACGAGCTGCTCGGCTCGGGGCCGGGCTGGCTGCTCGCCGTGCTGACCGTGCTCGGCACCGCCGGGGCCGCGTTTCTCAGCACCCCGGCCGGCTGGTGGTGGGTGGTTCCCGCCCCTCCTCCGGTGGTACTCGTCACCACGGCCGCATCCCAACTACTGGCCGACTCGTCTAAGTACCAGGACGGCGGAGCGCTGGCCACCGAGGCCGTGCGCTGGGCCATCCACGGATTCCCGGTGATGGCGTGGGCCATCGCGGCCGCCCTCGCCGTCGTGCTGGCGCGGGTCACCCTGGAGAGCGGAGGTCGTCGTGGCTGAACACAACGGAGCCGGTCGGCGCGCCCCCCGCCGCCGACCGGGCGCCGGATCGACCGCACCGCGGCGCCGCACCTCCCCGCTGATCGTCGCCGGCCGGACGGTCGCCTGCGCGACCTCGCTGGCCATCCTCGGCACCTGCGGCTTCACCTGGTACGCGTACACCTCGCTGACCACCGGCCTGACCACCTCCAGCGCGCTGAACGGCCTGCGCAACGGCGCGCCGCCGCGCCTGGACAACTCCGTCAACCTGCTGCTGATCGGACTGGACAGCCGCAAGGACATGAACGGCGACGACCTGCCCGGCCAGTTCGTCCAGGACGAGCTGCACGCCGGATCCAGCAGCGAGGTCGGCGGCTACAACACCAACACCCTGATGGTGATGCACATCCCGGCCAACGGCGGGCAGGTCATCGCGCTCTCCATCCCGCGCGACGACTATGTGCAGACGGTCGGCGCCGACGGGAAGATGCACAAGATCAAGGAGGCCTACGGCATCGCCAAGTCGATCGCCGAGGCCAAGTTGGGCAGCAAGGGCCTCTCCAAGCCCGAGCTGGAGCGGCAGACCCGGGAGGCCGGCCGACGGGCCACCCTGGCGACCGTCCAGTCCTTCCTCGGCATCCCGATCGACCACTTCGCCGAGGTCAACCTGCTCGGCTTCTACGACATCGCCAAGGCCGTCGAGCCCATCCAGGTCTGCCTCAACCACGCCACCAGGGACCCGGCGATGGAAGGCCAGGGCTCCGGCGCCGACTTCACCGCCGGCCTCAACAGCGTGAACGCCTCGCAGGCGCTCTCCTTCGTCCGCCAGCGGCACAACCTCGCCAATGGCGACCTGGACCGGACCCACCGCCAACAGGCCTTCATCGCCTCGGTGGTGGCCAAGCTGAAGAGCAACGGCGTGCTCGGCGACCTCGGGAAGATGCAGCAGCTCTTCGACGTGGTCAAGAAGGACGTGGTGATGGACGACCAGTGGAACATCCTGGACTTCGCCCAGCAGGCGCCGAACCTCTCCGGCGGCCACGTCGAGGCCAGCACCCTGCCGATCGCCGGCTTCGCGACCATCAACGGCCAGGACGTCAACAAGGTGGACCCGGCGCAGATCAAGCGGATCGTCCAGCAGCTGACCGGGCACGACCCCGCCCCGGCGCCGGCCGCACCGGCAGCACCGGCCACCTCCGCGCCCGCCGACAGCCCGAGCCCCTCGGAGGCCACCGCCAGGGCCCCCGGCACGGTCGACGTGGTCAACACCTCCGCCGTCGCCGGCGCGGCGGCCACCGAGTCCAAGGCGCTGGCCGCCCTCGGCTTCACGGCCGGCCGGGTCGGCCAGGGGCCGCGGCAGAGCCGGACCACGGTGGTCTACGGCCCCGGCGCCAAGGAGGCGGCCGACCAGATCGCGGCCCGCTACGGCGTCACCGCGACCCCCGGAGCGGCGATCCGCGCCGGGCACGTCGAACTGACCCTGGGCAGCTCCTACACCCCGCCGGGCGGCGGCTCCCCGCCGCAGGCCGCGGCGGCCTCCCTCGACCCGCAGGACCCGGTGGCCGGCCTGCCCATGCAGGGGCCGCCGGTGAAGATGGGCGGCATCCCATGCGTCGACTGACCTGGTCCGACCGTGATCACTTCGGGATTCTTCGCGGCGGGTCGTAGCAGGCATAGTGGGAGCATCCACACCTTGCTGGCGAATTACCCCGATCGGAGTACTTGGTGATCATCGGCCTCGTGACCGCTGTGGCGGCCTCCGCCTGCTACGGCACCGGTTCGGTGCTGCAGGCGGTCGGCTCACGCCGCTCGGCCCGCGAGGAGGGGGCGGCCGCAGCCGCCGCAGCCGCAGCAGGCTCCCCAGGCGCCCCCGACGCGATGGTCACCGAGCACGGCGGCCCGAGCCTCACCTCGACCGCCAAGGCCGTGGTGACCTGGGAGTTCATCCTCGGCACCGCGCTCGACCTGATCGGCTTCCTGCTCGGCGCGCTGTCCGCCCGACTGCTGCCGCTCTTCCTCTCGCAGACCGTGATCAGCGCCAATCTGGTGGTCACCGCGGTGCTCAGCATCAAGCTGCTCGGCATGCGGCTCAAGCGGCCGGAGTGGGCCTCGATCACGGTGGTCTGCGCCGCGCTGGTGCTGCTGGCCGTGGCGGCCGGCGCCGAGGGCACCGGGACGACCCCGATCGCCACCCACTGGTGGCTGCTGCTGATCTCGGTGGTGGTGATCGCGGGCGGCTCGCTGGCGGTCCGGCGGCTGGGCACCGGCGGGGCGATCGTGGCCGGCCTGCTCTCCGGCCTGGGCTTCGGCGCGCTCGGCATCGGGGTGCGGGTGCTGAACGGCGTCGACCCGTTCGACGTGGGCCAACTGCTCAGCGACCCGGCCCTGTACGCGATCCTGGTCGGCGGCCTGGGCGGGATGTACCTGCACACCGTCGCGCTGCAGATCGGCTCGGTCAACGGCGCCACCGCCGCCCTGGTGGTCGGCGAGACGGTGGTCCCCGGCGTGATCGGCGTGGTCTGGCTCGGCGACGCCACCCGGCACGGCTTCGGCTGGCTCGGCATCATCGGCTTCGTGCTGGCCGTCGCCGGCGCGGTGGCCGTGGCGCACTTCGGCGAGGGCGAGGGGGCGATGTCCGCCGACACCCGCCAGCCGGAGCTGACGCACTAGGGCTAGGACAAGCGGGGGCGGGGGACGCGCTGGCAGCGCGGGCAGTAGTAGCTGGAGCGGTTCATCCAGGCGGCCCGGCGGATCGGCGTGCCGCAGCGGTAGCAGGGCTCGCCCTCGCGGCCGTAGGCGTCCAGCGAGCGGGAGAAGTAGCCGCTCTCGCCGTTCACGTTGACGTAGAGGCTGTCGAAGCTGGTGCCGCCGACCGCGAGCGCGGCGTTCATCACCTCGCGGGCGTTGCCGAGCAGGGTGGCGGCCAGCGGGCGGGTGAGGCTCTCGGTGGGGCGGTCGTAGTGCAGCTTGGAGCGCCAGAGCGCCTCGTCCGCGTAGATGTTGCCGACCCCGCTGATCAGCGTCTGGTCGAGCAGCGCGCGCTTGACGGTGGTGCGGCGGGCGCGCAGCGCGGTGGCGAAGGCCGCGTCGTCGAAGCGCGGGTCGAGCGGGTCGCGGGCGATGTGCGCCAGCGAGATGGGGGTGCCCTCCGGGTCGTCGGCCTCGGCCGGCTCGACGGCCAGGCCGCCGAAGGTCCGCTGGTCGACGAAGCGCAGCTCGCGGCCGCCGTCGGTGAAGCGCAGCCGGACCCGCAGATGCGTCTCGTCCGGGGTGGTCGGGTCCTGGACGAGCAGTTGCCCGCTCATCCCGAGGTGGCCGAGCAGCGACTCGCCGCTGTCGGCCAGCGGGACCCAGAGGTACTTGCCGCGCCGCCGGGCGGTGCCGAGCGTCAGACCGGCCAGCCGGGCGGCGAAGTCCGCCGCGCCGCCGGGCTGGCGCCGCACCGCGCGCGGGTGCAGGACCTGCACCTCGGCCACGGTGCGGCCGGTCACCCAGCGCTCGAGTCCGCGCCGGACGACCTCGACCTCGGGCAACTCGGGCACGGTCGGCCGCCGCCTAGGCCGCGGAGGGGTTCGGGTCGCCGCCGTGCTTGGCCTTGATCGCGCGCCAGGCGCTCTCAGCGGCCTTCTGCTCGGCTTCCTTCTTCGACCGTCCGGTGCCACTGCCGTAGTCCTCGCCGGCCACCCGGGCGGCGGCGTTGAAGGTCTTCTCGTGGTCCGGGCCGGACTCCTCGACGACGTACTCGGGCACGCCAATGCCCACCGAGGCGGTCAGCTCCTGCAGGCTGGTCTTCCAGTCGAGACCGGCGCCCAGCTGGGAGGACTCCGCGATCAGCGGGTCGAAGAGCCGGTGCACGAACTCGGTCGCGGCCGGCAGGCCCTGGTCCAGGTAGATGGCACCGATCACGGCCTCGACGGTGTCGGCGAGGATCGACGACTTGTCACGGCCACCGGTCCCCTCCTCGCCCTTGCCGAGGCGGATGAAGGTGCCGAGCTCCAGGCCGCGGCCGACCTCGGCCAGCGCGCGGGAGTTCACCACCGCGGCGCGCAGCTTGGCGAGCGTGCCCTCCGGGACGTCCGGGTGGATCCGGTAGAGGGTGTCCGTCACCACCAGGCCGAGCACCGAGTCCCCGAGGAACTCCAGACGCTCGTTGGTGGGCAGTCCACCGTTCTCGTAGGCGTACGAACGGTGAGTGAGCGAACGCACCAGAAGGGCGCGCTCGAGTACGTACCCGAGGCGCCCTTCCAGGACGTCGTAGTCGCTCGACGCCGGCCCGCCGCCCTTCCCCCCATTGCTGGGAGACGACTTGCGGGAGGAAATGTCATCCGACATCGATCGTTGCCCGCCGATCAGACCGAGAGGACCTGGCGACGGTTGTACGTGCCGCAGCTCGGGCACGCGATGTGACCAAGCTTCGGCTCGTGGCAGCGGTCGCACGCGACGAGGGCCGGGACGACGGCCTTCCAGTTGGAACGTCGGTGGCGCGTGTTGCTGCGCGACATCTTCCGCTTCGGAACAGCCACGGCTACTTCTCCTGATCTTCGGCAGAACCCTCACGGGTGCTGCTGGTCTTGATTCCGTCACCCTCGTCGCCAGGGGCGGCGGAGAGTCCCTGCAATGCCGCCCACCGGGGGTCGGCGACATCATGGTGGTGGGCCGGGTCGTCGCTCAGGCGTGCTCCACACTCGGAGCACAGGCCCAGGCAGTCTTCCTGGCACACCGGCTGCAGCGGCAGTGCGAGCACCACCGCGTCACGCAGCACCGGCTGAAGGTCGAAGTAATCGCCCTCCAACCGGTAGATCTCATCCTCGTCCTCGTCGGACTCCTCCTCGGAGGAGGTTCCGCCGGTCCGGGTGCGCCCGCGCTCGTCGGCTTCCGGGTAGTAGTACAGCTCCTGGAAGTCCACATCGAGGCTGTCCTCGACCGGCTCCAGGCAGCGCACACACTCTCCGGTGACGTCGGCCTCGGCGGTGCCCGTAACGAGCACCCCTTCGACCACCGACTCCAGGCGCAGCTCCAGGACGATCTCGCTGTCCGTCGGAACGCCGATCACATCGACGATCCCCAGGCCCTCGGGGGCCTTCAGGGTGCGGGACACCTTGCGCAGCGATCCGGGGCGACGGCCGAGCTCATGCGTGTCGAACACGAGCGGGTCGCGGTGGTCGAGGCGGTTCAAGGTGTCCTGACTTCCTACGGCGGGCGCATTCCTACGCCACGCGAGTGGTTCTTGGGGGTGGTCCGGGTGCTGCGCAGTGGTGCGCGGGCAGCCGAACGGTCCGGTGTTGGAAAGACCGGAGTGGTCAGACTACCCGAGAGCGGCGCCAGCCCCAACTTGGGGCGAATTCGCTCAGCGGCCGCCGAGCTCCCGCAACCTGGTCATGTCGATCATGCTGGTGTCGAAGAAGCTGGTCTCGTCCAGACCCGCCTGCTGCTGCTGCGGCAGCTGGCCCGGCTGCACGGCCTGCTGCTGGTAACCGTACGGGTCGTAGCCCTGCTGGGCGGCCGGGTAGGGCTGCTCCTGCTGGTAGCCGTAGGGCGTCGCGTACGGGTCGGCCTGCTGCTGGTGGCCCTGGTAGCCGTACTGGCCGGCGTACGGATCGACCTGGCCGGCCGGGTCGTAGCTGCCGCCGTAGACCTCGGCGTAGTCGCCGGCCGGGTGCTGCGGGTGCTGCGGGGCGTAGGCCGGGTCCTGGCCGCCCTGGTACTGGGCGACAGCGGCGTACGGGGCGTCGCCGGGCGCGGCCTGCCAGCCGGCCTCGACGGGGGTCTGCTCGGGCCAGTTCTGCTGCTCCGGGACCTCCCGGTACCAGGGCTGCTCCTCGTCCCCGTCGGCGAAGCCGGCCGCCACCGCCTCGGCGCGGTCCTTCTGCTGCTGGGCCTGGTCGGCGGCGGCCAGGTAGGCGCCGAGCTCGTCGATCGGGGCCTTGCCGAGCAGCTTGTCGCGGCCGCGACCGACCGCCTCCAGGGTGCCACTGAGCACTGCCTGCAGGGTGGCGAGCTTCACATCGACGTACTCGTCGACCTCCGGGCTCGGGGTGTCCCGCGGCTGGAACTCCTCGCCGTCCGCCTCGGTCTCGTACGCGCTCTGCTCGCCGCGCAGCTTGTCGCGGCCGCGGCCGACCGCGCCCAGCGTCTTGGTCAGCACGACCTCGAAGTTGGCCAGCTTGCTGTCGACGTAGTCGTCGGCCTCCTGGCGCTTGACGGCGATCTCCTCGCGAGCCTCGGCCAGGATCCGGTCGGCCTCGGCCTGCGAGCGGCGGACCACCTCGGTGTCCGAGATCAGCGAGCCGCGCTCGGCGTGCGCCCCCTGGATGATCAGCTCCGCCTCGCCGCGGGCATCCGCCACCAGCTGCTCGTGGTCGGCCATCACCGACTGGGCCTGGGCGAGTTCGGTGGGCAGCGCGGCGCGCAGCTCCTGCAGCATGGCGACCAGCTCGGCCCGGTTCACCACACAGGACGACGACATGGGCATCGAGCGGGCGTTCTCGACCGCTGCGACGATCTCATCGACTTTGTTCTGCACGTCCACGGGTCTTCGTGTCTTTCCGTGTGCCGCCGGGATACGGGCGGAGGCAGCGGAGCCGGGCGGCGCCAGGGAGTTGGCCCTGGAGTGCCGCGAGGCGGGAGTACAGACTGTACGTCCACCCCGGGGCGGGATGACAACGCCGTGCAGCGCGGTGCCACCCGGGAGGCGGACAGTCCATGACGATCCGCCAGGCTCAGCCCGGGTCGTGCGTGGACGTCCGTCAGCTGGCCGCGCGCTCGGCGATCCTCGCGGTGAGCTTGCGGTTGACCACCTCGGGGATCAGGTGCGAGACGTCGCCGCCGTAGTGGGCCACCTCCTTGACCAGGGTCGAGGAGAGGAAGCTGTAGGTCGGCGAGGTCGGCACGAAGAGTGTCTCGACGCCGGACAGGCCGCGGTTCATCTGCGCCATCTGCAGCTCGTAGTCGAAGTCGCTGACCGCCCGCAGGCCCTTGACGATGGCCGGGATGTTGCGGTCGCGGCAGAAGTCGACCAGCAGGCCGTGGTGCGACTCGACCTCGACGTTGCCGTAGACGGCGGTGGTCTCCTCGATCAGCGCGATGCGCTCCTCGATGCTGAACAGGCCCGACTTGTTCTTGTTGATCGCCACTGCGACGTGCACCACGTCGTAGAGCTTGGAGGCCCGCTCGATGATGTCGAGGTGCCCGTTGGTGATCGGGTCGAAGGAGCCCGGGCAGACGGCGCGGCGCATGAGGTGTGGTGTCCCTTCGGTTGGTCGCCCGGTCAGTTCGCCCGGTCGGCGTCGTCGGCCGCGGCCTCGGTGGCCTGGCCATACCAGAGCGTGCCCTCGCCGTAACGGCGCGAGCGGAGCGCTTCGAAGCCCTCGGGCCAGCCGAACTCGCCGCCTCTGGTGCTGCGTTCCACGGTGACGAGTGCGTCCTCGGTGAGCCAGCCCCCAGCCCGGAGTGTGATCAGCATCTCGCGCAGTTCCTGGTCCGTGACGGCGTAGGGCGGGTCGAGGAAGACCGTGTCGTACGGGTCCTCGGGCGGCCGGCCGGCCACCACCCGCTCGGCGCGGTCGGCGCGGACCTCGGCGCCGGGCAGCGCGATCACCCTGACGTTCTCCCGGATGACCCGGGCCGCCGAGGCGTCCGCCTCGACCAGCAGCACATGCGCGGCGCCGCGCGAGAGCGCCTCCAGGCCCACCGCGCCGGAGCCGCCGAAGAGGTCGAGCAGCCGGATCCCGGTCAGGGTGCCGCGCAGCGCCTCCAATGTGGAGAACATCGCCTCGCGGGCCTTGTCGGAGGTCGGACGGGTGCTGCGGCCTGGCGGTACGGCCAGCCGCCGGCCACCGGCGACCCCGGCGATCACGCGGGTCATGACGATCCTGAACTGTCGGAGCTGTCTCTGCCGTGACCACGCTATACGCCCTCCTGTCCGGTACCGGACAGGAGGGCGCCCGGGGCTACTCCTGCGGCGCGGCGCCCAGCAGGGTCGGCGAGGCATAGCGGGACCAGGAGAGGCACCCGTCGGGCGGGCAGTGCTCGGGGCGGCGCGGGTCGTGGCCCAGCTCGCGCAGCTTGGTGCGTACGGAGTCCGGCGTGCGGCCGAACCGGGCGGCTATCCGGGCGATGGTCTCGTTCTCGTGGAAGCGCCGGACCAGCTCCTCCTCGTGCTGCGGCACCCAGGGGGCGCCGTGGCCGGGGTAGAGCTCGCGCAGCACGTCGCGGTCGGGGATCGGCTCGGAGACGTCGGCGACGATCGCCAGGGCGCGCAGCGCGCGGTTGAGCGCGATCCGCAGGCTGGCGACGTCCTCCACCGGGAGGCGCAGCTTGCCGGAGGCCAGCGGGGTGGCGGCGGCCCCCTCGCGCCAGCCGGTCAGGGTGAGGGTGACCTCTCGGTCGTCGTCGCTGGCGAGTTCGATCCGGAAGACCTTGTCGCCGAGCGGGAGCTCGTTGAGATGACGGAATGCCATGGCAGGACCCCCAAGTGTCGTGCCAGGAACGCACCTTGAGGTGCGCCCTGAACACCTTCATTCTCTCCTGGGGCACTGACAATTCCGGGGCGTGCGCCGGTCGGGCTCAGCCCTTCTCCAGGTACTCCGCGCGGTCCTCGTCGAGCAGGCTCTCCAGCGCCGTCTTGAGGTCCGGATGGTCCTTCAACTCCGGGTCGACGGCGACCAGCCGGGCCGCCGCCTCGCGGGCGGTGGCGATCACGTCCTCGTCCTCCAGCACCGAGAGCACCTTGAGCGAGGACTTCACGCCGGACTGCGCCTGGCCCAGCACATCGCCCTCGCGGCGCTGCTCCAGGTCGATCCGGGAGAGCTCGAAACCGTCCAGCGTGCCGGCCACCGCGTCCAGCCGGGCGCGCGCCGAACTGCCCGCCGGCATCTCGCTGACCAGCAGGCACAGGCCCGCCGCGCTGCCGCGCCCGACACGGCCGCGCAGCTGGTGCAGCTGGGAGACACCGAAGCGGTCGGCGTCCATGATCACCATGGCGGTGGCGTTGGGCACGTTCACCCCGACCTCGATCACCGTGGTCGCCACCAGGACGTCCACCTGACCGGCCCCGAAGCGCTTCATCACGTCGTCCTTGGCCTCCGGGGCGAGCCGGCCGTGCAGGATCTCCACCCGCAGCCCGGCCAGCGGGCCCTTGGCCAGCATCTCGGCGGTGGCCACCACGGCCAGCGGCGGGCGGCGCTCGTCGCTGCCGGCGCCGAGATCCTCCGGGTCGTCCGCGGCGGCCTTGCGCTTCTTCTTCGGATCCTCCGGCTCATCGCCGATCCGCGGGCAGACCACATACGCCTGGTGGCCCTTGCCGACCTCCTCGCGGACCCGCTCCCAGGCCCTGGCGAGGAAGTTGGGCTTCTCCAGCGAGGGCACCACATGGCTGGAGATCGGCGAGCGGCCGGCCGGCAGCTGGTCCAGGACGGAAGTCTCCAGGTCGCCGAAGACCGTCATCGCCACCGTGCGCGGGATCGGCGTGGCGGTCATCACCAGCAGGTGCGGGGGCTGCTCGCCCTTGGCGCGCAGCGCGTCGCGCTGCTCGACGCCGAAGCGGTGCTGCTCGTCGACGACGACCAGGCCGAGATCCTGGAACTGCACCTTGTCCTGGATCAGCGCGTGGGTGCCGATCGCGATCCCGGCGTCCCCGCAGGCCATGTCGAGCAGCACCTGGCGGCGGGCCGGCACCCCCATCGACCCGGTCAGCAGCACGACTTTGGTGCCGTGTTCGGAGCCGCCGAGCATCCCTCCCTCGGCCAACTCCCCCATCATCTCGACGATCGAGCGGTGGTGCTGCTGGGCGAGCACCTCGGTCGGCGCCAGCAGCACCGCCTGGCCGCCGGCGTCCACCACGGTGAGCATCGCGCGCAGCGCCACCAGGGTCTTGCCGGAGCCGACCTCGCCCTGCAGCAGCCGGTGCATCGGGTGCTCGGTCGCCAGGTCGGTGAAGATCTCCGCGCAGACCGACTGCTGGCCCTCGGTCAGGGTGAACGGGAGCTTGGCGTCGAAGGCGTCAAGGAGGCCGCCGGAGCGCACCGCGCGGGCCACCGCGGGCAGCGCGGAGTCGGCGGCCCGGCGCTGCGCGAGGGCGACCTGCAGGACGAAGGCCTCGTCCCAGCGCAGCCGGTTCTGCGCGCGCTCGCGGTCGGCGTGGGTGCGCGGGCGGTGGATCGACTCCAGTGCCTCGGGCAGCGGGATCAGCGCGTGCTCGGCACGCAACTCGGCCGGCAGCGGCTCGCCGACGCCCTCCCAGCCGGTGGCGGCCAGACTGTCCAGCGCCAACTCGACGCACTGCGCCAACTTCCAGCTGGGGAACTGGGCGCTGGCCGGGTAGACCGGGATCAGCCGGCCGGCGAACTTCTCGGCGACGCCTGCCTCGGCGTCGGCGTCCAGCAGCTGGTAGTCGGGCGCGGCCAGCTGGCGGGTCCGGTTGAAGACGCCGACCTTGCCCGCGAAGAGCCCCTGTGCGCCGGGCCGCAACTCCTTCTGCCGCCAGCCCTGGTTGAAGAAGACCAGGGTCAGCTTGCCGCGCCCGTCGGTGACCACCACCTCCAGGCGGTCGCCGCGGCGCTGCTTGAACGGGATCAGGGTGACCTTCTCGATCCGGGCGACCACGGTGACGTGCTCGTCCACCTCGAGGTCGTCCAGGCTGGTCAACTCCCCGCGCTCGGCGTACCGGCGCGGGTAGTGGTGCAGCAGGTCACCGACCGTGCGCAGCTTGAGGCTGTCGGCCAGCACCTTCGCGGTGCGGTCGCCGACGAGCTTGATCAGGGGTTCGTCCAATGCGGCCATCAGGCCCTATTGGACACCACAGGTACGACATGAGGCTCACTCCACCCCGATGAGCAGCGGCGCGCTCTGCCGACCGCCCGCGAAGACCACGGTGTCCACCTCGGGCCGCTGCTTGCGGGCGTGCGCCACCAGCTGCTCGGCGAGCCCGTCCGGGGCGTCCTCGCCGAGCACCAGGGTGACCAGCTCGCCGCCGGCCGCCAGCATCCGGGAGAGCAGCTCGGCGCCGGTCGCGGCGATCCCGCGGCCGATCACGGCGACGTCCCCGTCGATCAGGCCGAGCACGTCACCGGCCTGGCAGACCCCGGCCATCGTCCAGGACTCCCCCTCGGCGACGGCCAGTTCGGCATACCGGGTGGCGCCGGCGGCGGAGGTCATGGCGACCACGTCCTCGTCGAACCGGCGGGCGGCCTCGTGGACGGCCAGCGCGGCCAGCCCCTGCACCGGCGAGCGGGTGGGCAGCACCGCGATCCGCACACCCTCCTCGCGCAGCTGGTCGGCGGCGGCGCCCGCGGTGGCCCGCAGCTCGGGGTCGTTGAGCAGCACGATCACCTCGCTGGCCGCGCAGCGGCGGACCGCCTGCGCCAGTTCGGCGCTGGACGGCGGCGCGTCCGGGTCGGCCCGCAGCACGGCCGCGCCCGCGCGGGTGCAGAGCTCGGCCAGGCCCTCGCCGGTGACCACGCTCAGCACTGCCCGGGCGACCGGCTCGGCGGGGCTGCCGGTGCCGGCGCGGGCGGCGGCCTCGGCGAAGTGCGTGATCCGGATCCGGTACGGCCGGCCGGCCCGCACGCCGGCCTCCACGGCCGCGCCCGCGTCGTCCACGTGCACATGGACGTTCCACAGCCCGTCGCCGCCGCCGACCACCAGCGAGTCGCCGAGCTCGGCCAGGCGGCGTCGCAGTGCGGGCAGCGCCTGGTCCGGGGCGTCCAGCAGGTAGATCACCTCGAAGGCCGGGTGGCCGGGGCCCGGCGGGCGCTGGTGGCCCTCGCAGCCCGCCGCGAGGCCCGCGTCCTGTCCCAGGTCCTCGCCGAACGCGACCGGACCCATCGGCTGCTGCCCGGTCACCGCGTCCGCCAGCGCGCCGAGCACCGCCACCAGGCCCCGCCCGCCGGCGTCCACCACACCCGCCCTGGCCAGCACGGCGAGCTGCGAGGGGGTGCGCAGCAGCGCCCGGCGGGCCTCCTGGTGGGCGGCGCCGGCGACCTCGGCCAGCGTCCCGGCCGCCTGTTCGGCCCGCTCGGCGCTCTCGGCGGCGCAGGCCGCCACCGTCAGCAGCGTGCCCTCCACCGGCTCGGCCACCGCCTGGTAGGCCGCCTCGCAGCCCCGGCGCAGCGCCGCGCCCAGCGCCTGCGGCCCGCCGCCCCGGGCGGCCAGGATCTCGGCGGCGCCGCGCAGCAGTTGGGCCAGGATCACCCCGGAGTTGCCGCGCGCGCCGAGCAGCGCGCCCTTGGCCATCGCCTTGACCGCGGTGTCCAGGCCGGGCTCCTGCTCCGCCTCGAAGCAAAGCTCGACGGCGGCGGTGGCCGACTCCACGGTCAGGTAGAGGTTGGTCCCGGTGTCACCGTCCGGTACGGGGTACACGTTGAGCGCGTCGATCTCCTCGCGGGCCTGGCCGAGCGCGGAGAGTGCGAGCCGGCACCAGGTGCGGACCGCGAGGGCGTCAAGCGTGTCCAGCACCGGGGTCTCCTCCAGGTGAACGCAACGGGAACGGGGGGCGAGGCGGGTGACGCGCTCCTCGGCAGGTTATCCGGGCGGTGGCGGGATCACCGCTGGCAGGAGGCCTGGCGGGGCGGGGTACCGGCCGGACATGGTAATTTCCTTGAACCGGAGTGGGCGAGGTATGCTGCTTCGGTTGCCTGGAACAGTCCAGGCTCACCCCTTGAGTCGAGTCGGTCCACGCGAGTGGTCCGGGGCGGATCAGCCGGGGTTTTCGAACGTAAATGATTCTGAAGTCTTGGAGTGACTCCTGTGGCTGCCAACTGCGACGTCTGCGGCAAGGGGCCGGGCTTCGGCAACAGCATCTCCCACTCACACCGCCGTACCCCTCGTCGTTGGAACCCCAACATCCAGACGGTGCGCGCTGTGATCGGGCGGACGCCGAAGCGGCTCAACGTCTGCACCTCGTGCATCAAGGCCGGTAAGGTCTCGCGCTGACGCGCAGACCGGTAAGCCGGTCCTCCAGTAAGCCGGTCCATCCTCGGATGGGTCGGCTTTCTGTTTGGTCTTGTGAAGCACCAGTAGGGCCCGGCACTCCAGTGCCGGGCCCTACTTGGCGTCTCAGCGGGTGCGCCAGCCGTGGTCGACCGGCCCGATGCCCGCGCCGAGCGCGAAGCCGGCCCGGATCGCCCCGGTGACGTACTCCTTGGCGGCTCCGACGGCTGCCGGCACGTCCCGCCCCTTGGCCAGCTCGGAGGCGATCGCGCTGGCCAGCGTGCAGCCGGTGCCGTGGGTGTGCCGGTTGTCATAGCGCGCCGAGCGGAACCAGTGCTCGGAGCCGTCCGCGCCGACCAGCAGGTCGGCGGCCTCGCCGGCCAGGTGGCCGCCCTTGACCAGCACCCAGCGCGGGCCGAGCGCCAGCAGCGCCTCGGCGGCCGGGCGCATCTCGTGCTCCTCGGTGACGGTGATGCCGGTGAGCTGCGCCACCTCGTGCAGATTGGGCGTGGCCAGCGTGGCGACCGGCAGCAGCCGGGTCCGGACGGTGGCGACGGCCTCGGCGGCGAGCAGCGCGTCCCCGTGCTTGGAGACCCCGACCGGGTCGACCACCACCGGCACGTCCACGCCCGCGAGCAGCTCGGAGACCGTCTCGACCAGCTCGATCGAGGCCAGCATGCCGGTCTTCACGGCCTGCACGCCGATGTCGTCCACCACACTGCGGAACTGGTCCCGGACGGCCTGGGCGGGCAGCTCCCAGTAGCCCTGGACGCCTAGCGAGTTCTGCGCGGTGACGGCGGTGATCACGCTCATCCCGTGCACCCCGAGGGCGAGCATCGTCTTGAGGTCGGCCTGGATGCCGGCTCCGCCTCCGGAGTCGGACCCGGCGATGGTGAGGACCCGCGCGGGGGCTGTTGCTGACATGCGCCCCAACCTACCGAATACGCCCTACAGGACGGCTTCGGATTCCGCCCAGCGGTCCTGCGGGACGGTCTTCAGCCCGGCGATCGCGTCGGCGACCGGGACCAGCTCGATCTCGGTGCCGCGCAGCGCGGTGAAGTGGCCGAACGCGCCCTTGTGGACGGCCTCCACCGCGTGCCAGCCGAACCGGGTGGCGAGCACCCGGTCGCGGGCGGTGGGGGTGCCGCCGCGCTGGGTGTGACCGAGGATCACCGTCTTGGACTCCTTGCCGAGCAGGTCCTCCAACTCGTGGGCGAGCCGGGTGCCGATCCCGCCGAAGGTCTGGTGGCCGTACTGGTCGACCATGCCGTGGTCGAAGGGGAACGTGCCGGGCGCCGGCTTGGCGCCCTCGGCGACCGCGACGATGGCGAACTTCTTGCCGCGCTCGAAGCGCTCCTCGATCATCCGGGCGACCGCCTCGATGTCGAACGGCTTCTCCGGGATCAGGATGCCGTGCGCGCCACCCGCCATACCGGCGGTGAGCGTGATCCAGCCGGTGTGCCGGCCCATCAGCTCGACCACCATCACGCGCTGGTGGGACTCGGCGGTGGTCTTCAGCCGGTCGATGGCCTCGGTGGCGACGTGCACGGCGGTGTCGAAGCCGAAGGTGACGTCGGTGGCCTCGATGTCGTTGTCGATCGTCTTGGGCACGCCGACCACCGGCAGCCCGGCGTCGCTGAACAGCTGGGCGGCGGTCAGCGTGCCCTCGCCGCCGATCGCGATCAGCGCGTCGATGCCGAGGTTGCCGGCCAGCGTCCGCGCGTTCTCGACGGCCCACATGATCCGCTCGCGCTGCACCCGGGCCGAGCCGAGGATGGTGCCGCCCATGGTGAGCAGCCCGGTGACGTCGTCGTGGCCGATGATCCGGGCCCGGCCCTCGATCAGGCCGCGGAAGCCGTCCTCGATGCCGAGGATCTCGTCCCCGTGCACGTCCAGGCCCCGGTGCACCACCGAGCGGATCACCGCGTTGAGCCCGGGGCAGTCGCCTCCGCTGGTCAGGACACCGATGCGCATGCGTTCAAGACTACGCGGTCGCTTCGCTGAGTTGATCCACCGTCACTCTGCGAAGTGGTCCCAACCCGCCGTCCGCTCCCAGGGAGCGCCGTCCACGGTGACCCGGCCCTGGTGCCCGGTCCGGGCCCGGCCGGCCACCTCGCCCACCACCCGCCAGCGGGCCGGCAGCTGGACGCTCGGCGGGAAGGTCGCCACGATCGCGTGGTCCTCGCCGCCGGAGAGCACCCAGACCAGCGGGTCCACGCCGACCGCCTGCCCGATGTCGGCCATCTGGGCCGGTACGTCGAAGTCGGCCGCCCGCAGGTCGATGTCCACCGCGCTGGCGGCGGCCACATGTCCGAGGTCGGCGACCAGGCCGTCGCTGACGTCGACCATCGAGGTCGCGCCGAGCTCGGCCGCCGCCGGACCCGCGTGGTACGGCGGCTCCGGCCGGCGGTGCGCCTCCACGAACGCGCGCGGCGAGCGGAACCCGCGGGAGAGCACCGTCAGGCCCGCCGCCGACCAGCCCAACCAGCCGGTCACCGCGACCACATCACCCACTTGGGCGCCCGCGCGGGTCACCGGGGCCCGGCCCTGCAGGTCGCCCAGCGCGGTGATCGCCAGGGTGATGGTGTCGCCGCGCACCACGTCGCCGCCGACCACCGCGGCGCCGGCCACCTGGCACTCGTCGCGCAGGCCGTCCATCATCTCGGTGGCCCAGGTGGTGGGCAGGTCGGCGGGGGCGACCAGGCCGAGCAGTATCGCGGTCGGCACGGCGCCCATCGCGGCGATGTCGGCGAGGTTCTGCGCGGCGGACTTGCGGCCCACGTCGTAGGCGGTGGACCAGTCGCGGCGGAAGTGCCGGCCCTCGATCAGCACATCGGTGGTGGCGACCACCCGGCCGTCGGGCGCCTTGACCACGGCGGCGTCGTCACCCGGGCCGAGCTCGACCGACGGGGTGAGCGGCAACCGCGCCGTGAGTTCCCTGATGAGTCCGAACTCGCCGAGCTCGCCCACGGTCCCCTGCATGTGCCGTCCTCTCCTGCATCCTGGCGCGGCCGTACGGAGGCACGGCGCGCTCCCCGCGCGAAGCGTACGCCCCCGGGCCGGGCCGGGGTCTCCCCTCCCGGGCCTGCCGCGCGGTAGCGTGGTGATCCAGCTCCCTGTGGCGTGCCGCCCCCACCCATCCCACCTGTGCGGAACGCCGGCGGAGCCTGTCGTGAACCCCATCCCCAGCCGCCGGGAGGTTCTCCGTGGTACAGGCATACATCCTGATCCAGACCGAAGTGGGCAAGGCCAGCGCCGTGGCCGCGTCCATCGCCAAGATCGACGGCGTCCTGCAGGCCGAGGACGTCACCGGACCCTACGACGTGATCGTGCGCGCCGAGGCCGAAACCGTGGACGATCTCGGCCGTCTGGTCGTCGCCCAGATCCAGCAGGTCGAGGGCATCACCCGGACCCTGACCTGCCCGGTGGTGCATCTCTGACGAGTGCACGGCGGTGACGTGCATCGCGGCCCCGGCGCACTCGCGCCGGGGCCGCGATGGTGTCAGCGCAGGCCGGTGGAGCGGCGCAGCGCCGCCTGCAGCAGCCGGTCGATCAGCTCGGCGTAGGGCACTCCGGTGGCCTCCCACATCTTCGGGTAGGCCGAGATCGGGGTGAAGCCGGGCATCGTGTTGATCTCGTTGACGACCCAGCGGCCGTCGGTGAGCAGGAAGAAGTCCACCCGGGCCAGGCCCTCGCAGCCCAGCGCCTCGAAGGCGGCCACCGCCTGGCGGCGGATCTCGGCGGTCTCACCCTCCGTCAGCTGCGCGGGGATCCGCACCTCGGAGGAGTCGATGTACTTCGCCTCGAAGCTGTAGAAGTCGAACTCGCCGCCGACCAGCACCTCGGCCGGCAGGCTGGCCCGCGGGCCGTCCTCGAACTCCAGGACGGCGCACTCCAGCTCGCGTCCCTCCAGGCCCGCCTCGACGATCACCCGGGGGTCGTGCCGACGGGCCTCCTCGATCGCGGCGTCCAGGTCGGCGACGTCCTTGACCTTGGTGATGCCGATGCTGGAGCCGGCCCGGCAGGGCTTGACGAAGACCGGCAGGCCGAGCTCGGCGATCCGCATCCGGGCCGCGGCCCGGCCCTGCTCGCTCTCCCAGTCGCGCGGGCGCAGCACGGTGTACGGGCCGACGCCGATACCGAAGGACTGCAGCACCCGCTTGGTGTACTCCTTGTCCATGCCGACCGCGCTGGCCAGCACGCCGGAGCCGACGTACGGCACCCCGGAGAGCTCCAACAGGCCCTGCAGCGTGCCGTCCTCGCCCCACGGGCCGTGCAGCAGCGGCAGCACCACGTCGACCTCGCCGAGGACCTTGGGCGCGGCGCCGGGCTCGCTCCAGAGCACCTCGCGGGAGGCCGGGCTGGCCGGCAGGACGACCGCGCCGTCCGTCTGTTCGGCGATCTGCGCGACGTCCGGCAGCTTGCCGTCGGTGATCGCGAACCGGGACAGCTCGTCGCTCACCAGGGCCCAGCGGCCCTCATGGGTGATGCCGATCGGCAGCACGTCGTACTTCGTGCGGTCGATGGACTTCAGGACGCTGCCGGCCGTGGACACCGAGATCGCGTGCTCGGAGCTGCGGCCGCCGAAGACGACGGCGACCCGGGGCTTGCGCCCGTCGCCGGTGGCCTGCGGGTTCGGGGAGGTCGATTCGATGCTCATATCGGATCTGAGACTACCGTGCGACTGTTTGGTTCCCTCGTTACCCGCGTCACTCGCGCTCCGGCGTCTAACGGCGCTCGGACTTGGCCGAGCGGGCCATCAGCTGGGTCAGCGCCTGCTGGGTGGGCCGGCCGTTGTGCACCACGTCCACCACGGCCTCGACGATCGGCATGTCGACGCCGTTGCGCCGGGCCAGGTCGAGCACCGACTCGCAGGACTTGACGCCCTCGGCGGTCTGCCGGGTCGCCGCGATGGTCTCCGCCAGCGACATCCCACGGCCCAGGTTGGTGCCGAAGGTGTGGTTGCGGGAGAGCGGCGAGGAGCAGGTGGCGATCAGGTCGCCCATCCCGGCCAGACCCGCGAAGGTCAGCGGATCGGCGCCCAGCACCACGCCGAGACGGGTGATCTCGGCGAGCCCGCGGGTCATCAGGGTGGCCTTGGTGTTGTCGCCCAGGCCCATCCCGTCGGCCATCCCGACCGCCAGGCCGATCACGTTCTTGACCGCGCCGCCGAGCTCGCAGCCGATCACGTCGGTGTTGGTGTACGGGCGGAAGTACGGGGTGTGGCAAGCGGTCTGGAAGCGCTGGGCGACCGCCTCGTCGGTGCAGGCGACCACCGTGGCGGCCGGCTGCCGGTTGGCGATCTCCGGGGCCAGGTTGGGCCCGCTGACCACCGCGACCCGCTCGGGGCCGACGCCGGCCACCTCGCCGATCACCTCGCTCATCCGCTTGGCGGTGCCGAGTTCAATGCCCTTCATCAGGCTGACAAGGACGGTCTGCGGGCCCAGCGCCGGCGACCAGGCGGCGAGGTTCTGCCGCAGCGTCTGGGAGGGCACCACGAGCACCGCGAAGTCGGCGCCGTCCAGCGCGGCGAACGCGTCGGTGGTCGCGCCGATGCCCGCCGGGAGCTTGAGGTCGGGCAGGTAGTCGGGGTTGACCCGGCGGGTGTTGATCGCCTCCACCAGCTCCGGGCGGCGGCCCCAGAGGGTGACCTCGCAGCCCGCGTCGGCCAGGATCATCGCGAACGCGGTACCCCAGGAACCGGTTCCGAACACTGCACAGCGGGTCACTTGGTGGGCTCCTCGTCGGTGGTGACGGCGCGGTCGCGCCGGTCCTCGGCCTGCCGGCCGCGCTGCTCGGCAGCCCGGCGCATGTCGAAGCGGGTGGCGGGCGGCTGCTCGCCGCGAATGCCGGCCAGCACCTCGGTGATCGCCGCCATGATGTCCTCGGTCGCCTCGCGCAGCACCTGGGCGGTGAGTTCGCGCCCCTGGTACCTGCTCAGGTCCACCGGCGGACCCGCCACCACCTGCACCCGGTGCCGGGGGAACAGGCTGAGCCGGGCCTTGCCCTTGTCGCGACCGCCGTAGCCGTACGGCGGGACGATCTCGTGCGCGCCCCAGTGCGCCACCGGGATGACCGGAGCGCCGGTCATCAGGGCGACCCGGGCCGCGCCGCTCTTGCCGGTCATCGGCCACAGGTCAGGGTCCCGGGTGAGCGTGCCCTCGGGGTAGAACTGCACGACCTGGCCGTTGTTGACCGCGTCGATGGCGGCCCGGAAGGCCTTCGCCGCGTCGGTGGAATCGCGGTAGACCGGGATCTGACCGGTCTTGCGCAGCATGAAACCGATGAAAGGAACCGAGAACACCGCCGACTTGCCGAGCATCCGCGGCGGGCGGCCGCTGTTGTACTGGAAGTGTGCGTAGATCAGCGGATCGATCACCGAGTTGTGGTTCACCACCGTCAGGAAGCCACCCTCCTTCGGGAGGTGCTCCCAACCGCGCCAGTCCGGCTTCACCAGTGCGGTCGTCACCGGTTTCACCAGAACCGCGGCGAAGCGGTACCAGATTCCGTAGTCCGCGTTGCCGAAACGGGCGTACGAGCGGCGGGCCACCCCAGGTCCTCCTCGTGTGGTGCGGCACGTGGGGTGCCGCAGGCGTCGGTTCGCGTCGGTTGACTTCGCGTCGGTTGACAAGGAAACCCTGGTCATCCTCGCCACGGCAAATAGCCCTGTCGAGCGGCCTTTCCCGTAGGTCCGGTCCGAGTGACCAATCGCACGTCACACCCCACGGGGCTGTCTGGCGCAGACTCCCGGCCCGGCACCAGAATGGCGCGGATGACCCAGCACACCGTACGCCCAACCTCCCCGGCCGCGCGGGGCCGGTCGGCCGGCTGGTCCCTGGTCCTGCCGGTGAAGGCGCTCGCTCAGGCCAAGTCCCGGTTGGGCGAATACGCCGGTGAGCGCCGCGAGGAGCTCGCGCTCGCCTTCGCGGTGGACACCGTCACGGCCGCGTTGAACTGCCCGGCGGTCGGGCGGGTCCTGGTGGTCTCGCGGGACCCGCTGGCGGGGCCTCTGCTGGCCCGGCTCGGCGCCGTCCTGGTGACCGACGAGCCGGGCGGCGGGCTCAATCCCGCGCTGGCGCACGGCGCCGCCCGCGCGCGGGCACTGGCTCCCGACGCGCCCCTGGCCGCGCTCTCCGCCGACCTGCCCGCGCTGCGACCGGAGGAACTGGACAGGGTGCTGACCGCGGTCCCCGCGAGCGGACGGGCCTTTCTGGCCGACTCCCCCGGCATTGGCACGACCCTGCTGGCCTGTTCGCCCGACCACCGGCTGCGGCCCGCCTTCGGCGGCGCCTCGCGCGAGCGGCACGCGGCGGGCGGTGCGCTCGAACTCGCGCTCCTGGACGTCCCGTCGGTCCGCCGGGACGTGGACACCGCGGCCGACCTCGCCGAGGCGCTGCGGCTGGGCGTCGGGCGCTGCACCGCGGCGGTCGCGGCCGCGCTGGTCTGATCCGGTCCGACCGGCCCGCTGTCGGTGGGGCGGTTTAAGCTGGCGGCATGCAGGCCACCGCGTTCACGTTCGACTCCGAGACCCGCGCCGGCTCCGTGCTGCTCGACGACGGCACCCCGGTGCCCTTCGACGCCGCCGCGTTCGACGCCGGCGGGCTGCGGCTGCTGCGTCCCGGCCAGCGGGTGCGGATCCGCACCGAGGGTGCGGGCGAGGCCCGCCGGGTGGTCTTCGTGACGCTGCAGACCTTCGCCGACCCCGGGGCCTGAGCTCCCCTGCCGACCTCCCCGTCGACTCGACTGCCGCTGCGGCCAGTTGCGACACAGCCGCGGCGGCCCGCTCTCCGAACCGGAGAGCGGGCCGCCGCGGCTGTGCAGGGTCCTGGCGGACCGCTGAAATGCAGACTGCTGTTACTTCGCGGCGGTCTTGCGCGCCGTGGTCTTGCGCGTGGTGGTCTTCTTGGCCGGCGCGGTCTTCTTCACCGCGGCGGCCTTCTTGGCGACCGTGGCCGTGGCCTTCTTGGCGGTGGCGGTGGTCTTCTTGGCCGCCGCGGCCTTGGTGGCGGGGGTGGCCTTCTTGGCCGCCGTGGCGGTCTTCTTGACCGGGGTCGCCTTCTTGGCGACGGCGGCCTTCTTCGCCGCGGTCGCGGTGGTCTTCTTGGCCGCGGTCTTCTTGACCGGAGCGGCCGCCTCGGCGGCAGCGGCGGACGCGACGCGCTTGGTGGCGGCGCGCTTCACGGCGGCGGTGGTGCCGCTCTTGCCGGGGGTCAGCGAGCCCTTGGGGGCCTTCTTGACCGAGGGACCCTCCTTCGGCAGCTTCTTGCTGCCGCTGACCAGGTCCTTGAAGCCCTGGCCGGGGCGGAAGCGCGGCACCGAGGTCTTCTTGACCTTGACCTTCTCGCCGGTCTGCGGGTTACGGGCGAAGCGCGCGGAGCGCTCCACCTTCTCGAAAGTGCCGAAACCCGTGACCGACACCCGGTCACCGGCCACAACGGCACGCACCATGGTGTCGAGCACTGCGTCGACGGCCTCTGCGGCAGCCTTGCGACCACCCAGCTGCTCGGCCACCGCTTCGACAAGCTGAGCCTTGTTCACGTCTTCCCCTTCAGAAACGGGCGCCGGATGATTCCATCCGTTCAATTCGCACGTTAGGCATCTATTTGCGGACTTTCAATTACCAAACGCGCGAATCACCCTAGTGTCGCAATGGATTTGCGCGTCTGCGACCTCAGTGGACGGGCGGACGCCCCTCGTCGAGGTCCTGCACAAAGCGACTCAACCGCCGCGCCGCCTCCGGGAGATCGCGCTTGGCGAGCTCGGTGACGATCAACAGTTGACGGGTGAGAGCGGTCTTTGCGTCAGCAGACGCATGCAGCGAGTACACGCGGGCATGAGCCTGCTTCAACCGCTCTGCCACTAGCGCGTAGAGCGCTGCGACTTCCGGGTCGTCCGGTCCCTCATCAGGTGAGGTGTCGACGTCCGGCCGATCGTCAATTCGACTCCCGGCCTCCGGGGTCACGAACTCCGATGACGCGGGATCGCTACCCGCGTACGGAGGTTCATGGTGCCGGTGCATGCTCTGATTGTGCCATCCGTCCGGACTTGCGACGCGCCGGGGTTTATCCGACGCCAACCCGAGGCCCATCCGGGACCCCTCAACACGGATGGCCCGCCCCCCCGACGGGGAGACGGGCCATCCGGCACGGCGTCAGAAAGCGAGTGCTCAGAGCACCGGCAGCGTACGCGGCTTGAAGGTGGGACGGGTCTGTTCGAAGGCCGTGATGTCATCAGCGTTCTGGAGCGTGATGCTGATGTCGTCCAGGCCGTTGAGCAACCGCCAACGGACGTTCTCATCCAGCTCGAAGGAAGCCGCAATACCCTCGGCGCGCACCTCGCGGGACTCCAGGTCGACGGTCACCTCCGCGGTCGGATCGGCCTCGGTCAGCGCCCAGATCCGCTCCACCGTCTCCTGCGGCAGAACCACCGTGAGCAGGCCGTTCTTCAGCGAGTTACCCCGGAAGATGTCAGCGAAACGCGAGGAGATGACCGCCTGGAAACCGTAGTTCTGCAACGCCCAGACGGCATGCTCGCGGGAGGAGCCGGTACCGAACTCGGGACCCGCGACCAGCACCGTGGCGCCGCTTCGCTCGGGCTGGTTGAGGATGAACTCCGGGTCCTTGCGCCAGGCCTCGAACAGCCCGCCCTCGAATCCGGAACGGGTCACCTTCTTCAACCAGTGGGCCGGGATGATCTGGTCGGTGTCGACATTGCTGCGGCGCAGCGGAACGGCCCGGCCGGTGTGGGTGGTGAACTTCTCCATGACGCGTCAGACCTCCACAGCGACGTTGGACGACAGATCGACGGGAGCGGCCAGACGGCCCAGCACCGCGGTGGCCGCGGCGACCTGAGGCGAGACCAGGTGGGTGCGGCCGCCCTTGCCCTGGCGTCCCTCGAAGTTGCGGTTCGAGGTGGACGCGCAGCGCTCGCCGGGGGCGAGTTGGTCGGGGTTCATGCCCAGGCACATCGAGCAACCCGCGTGCCGCCATTCGGCGCCGGCCGCGGTGAACACCTTGTCCAGGCCCTCCTCGACGGCCTGCAGCGCCACCCGGACCGAACCGGGCACCACCAGCATCCGGACGCCGTCAGCGACCTTGCGGCCGTCCAGGACGGCCGCGGCGGCCCGCAGGTCCTCGATCCGGCCGTTGGTGCAGGAGCCGACGAAGACCGCGTCGACCGTGACCTCGCGCAGCGGCGTACCGGCCTGCAGGCCCATGTACTTCAGCGCGTTCTCGGCGGCGACCCGCTCCGACGGGTCCGCGAAGGAGGCCGGGTCCGGCACGCTGGCGCCCAGCGGGGCGCCCTGGCCCGGGTTGGTGCCCCAGGTGACGAACGGGGTCAGCTCGGTCGCGTCGATGACGACCTCGGCGTCGAAGACCGCGTCGTCGTCGCTGACCAGGGTCTCCCAGTACGCCACCGCGGCGTCCCAGTCGGCGCCCTGGGGGGCGTGCGGGCGGCCCTGCAGGTAGTCGAAGGTCGTCTGGTCCGGGGCGATCATGCCGGCCCGGGCGCCCGCCTCGATGGACATGTTGCAGATGGTCATCCGGGCCTCCATGGACAGGCCACGGATCGCCGAACCGCGGTACTCCAGAACGTAGCCCTGGCCGCCGCCGGTACCGATCCTGGTGATGATCGCCAGGATCAGGTCCTTGGCGGTGACGCCGTCGGGCAGCTCGCCCTCGACGGTGATCGCCATGGTCCTGAACGGGGCCAGCGGCAGCGTCTGGGTGGCCAGCACATGCTCGACCTGGCTGGTGCCGATGCCGAACGCCAGTGCGCCGAAAGCACCGTGGGTCGAGGTGTGGGAGTCGCCGCAGACCACGGTGGTGCCGGGCTGGGTCAGTCCCAGCTGGGGGCCCACCACGTGGACGACGCCCTGCTCGACGTCGCCCAGCGAGTGGATGCGGACGCCGAATTCGGCCGCGTTGCGGCGCAGCGTCTCCAACTGCACCTTGGAGACCGGGTCCGCGATGGGCTTGTCGATGTCGAGGGTAGGAGTGTTGTGGTCCTCGGTGGCGATCGTCAGATCGGTCCGGCGAACCGTGCGCCCGGCCAGCCGGAGGCCGTCGAAGGCCTGCGGGCTGGTCACCTCGTGCAGCAGGTGCAGATCGATGTAGAGCAGGTCGGGCTCGCCCTCGGCGCGCCGGACGACGTGATCGTCCCAGACCTTCTCTGCGAGTGTCCGTCCCATCGCATTCCCTCCAGCCGGCCGCTCTGCCGGCCTTCTCGTGTAGTCGAGATCACTTCCCGCGGCACCCTGCGTGGGGCAGGCCGCGGGCGACCCGCACACCGGATCGATAGCCTCGCGCGGGCCGCGGGACGGGTGTCATCGCGCGGCCTGTTGCGGGGGTGTCTCCCGGGCTGCTTCATCCAGAGTGGCGCTTTTCCTCGAAGATTGAGCTTGCGTCTCGCGGATTGAGACTGCAGTATCGGGGTATGGACAACTCTAGCGGCGTCGGCGTTCTCGACAAGGCCGCTCTGGTGCTCAGCGCACTGGAGTCGGGCCCCGCCACGTTGGCGGGGCTGGTCGCCGCCACCGGACTGGCGCGGCCCACCGCCCACCGTCTCGCCGTCGCACTCGAACACCACCGCCTGGTCACCAGGGACATGCAGGGCCGTTTCATCCTCGGCCCCCGACTCTCCGAACTCTCCGCCGCGGCGGGCGAGGACCGGCTGCTCGCCACCGCGGGCCCGGTCCTGACCCACCTGCGAGACGTCACCGGCGAGAGCGCACAGCTCTACCGCCGGCAGGGCGAGATGCGGATCTGCGTCGCCGCCGCCGAGCGGCTCTCCGGCCTGCGGGACACCGTCCCGGTCGGCAGCACCCTGCCGATGAAGGCCGGCTCGGCCGCCCAGGTCCTGCTGGCCTGGGAGGAGCCCGAACGGCTCCACCGCGGCCTCCAGGGCGCCCGCTTCACCGCCACCGCGCTGAGCGGCGTCCGACGGCGCGGCTGGGCCCAGTCGATCGGCGAGCGGGAGCCGGGCGTCGCGTCCGTCTCCGCGCCCGTCCGCGGCCCCTCCAACCGCGTGGTGGCCGCCGTCTCGGTCTCCGGCCCCATCGAGCGGCTGACCCGCCACCCGGGCCGCATGCACGCCCAGGCCATCATCGAAGCCGCCAACCGCCTCACCGAGGCGCTGCGGCGCAGCTGAACCGACGCAGGAAACACATCGGGCCCGCCCCTTTTCCAGGGGCGGGCCCGATGTGTTGCGTCCGCAGTGCGGCGGAAAAACAAAAAACCCCCGGATGAACCGGGGGGACTTCACTGGCTGGGGTACCAGGACTCGAACCTAGACTAAATGAACCAGAATCACTCGTGCTGCCAATTACACCATACCCCAACAAAAGCACTCGGCCGATGGGACAGAGCCCACCGGCCTACCTGCTCGTACCCCCGACCGGATTCGAACCGGCGCTACTGCCGTGAGAGGGCAGCGTGCTAGGCCGCTACACAACGGGGGCAAACCTGGTGATCCAGCTTCGTCGCCTCCGGGGGTAAAGCGTCCGGATGGTGACTGATGAAGGATCTGGTACCCCCGACCGGATTCGAACCGGCGCTACTGCCGTGAGAGGGCAGCGTGCTAGGCCGCTACACAACGGGGGCTTGAACCATATGCAATTGAGAACTGCGTACCCCCGACCGGATTCGAACCGGCGCTACTGCCGTGAGAGGGCAGCGTGCTAGGCCGCTACACAACGGGGGCTTGCCATACCACTGTTACTGCGCTGGGGTACCAGGACTCGAACCTAGACTAAATGAACCAGAATCACTCGTGCTGCCAATTACACCATACCCCATCAAAACACAACCCCCTGCGGGGCCTTGCTTGATGCTTGCGCCGTTCTGTCGATCTTGGAGAAGCTTCTGGTCCTTCTCCCCTGCCCTTCCGGGCGGCGCAGAAAGAACATTACCCGACGCCCTGCCCTGCTCCAAAATCGATAACCGCAGGCAGGCCGCCGGCCTGGTCACGACAGGTACGCCGCGACCAGGCCGGACACCGGATCAGGCGGCGCCGAGCACGTCCAGGGCCAGCTCCAGACGGCGCAACGTCTCGTCGCGGCCGAGCAGTTCCATCGACTCGAAGAGCGGCGGGGAGATCCGTCGGCCCGTGACGGCCACCCGCAGCGGTGTGAAGGCGAACTTCGGCTTGATGCCGAGCCCGTCCACCAGCGCCTCGCGCAGCGCGGCCTGGATCGGCTCCGGCGTGAAGTCCGCCAGCTCGCGCAGCGCCTTGATGCTGGCCTCCAGGACCGGCTTGGCGTCCTGGGTGAGCGCCTTGGCCGCGTCGTCCGGGTCGACCGCGAAGGCGGCCGGGTCGACGAAGAGGAAGCCCGCCATGTCGACGATCTCGCTCAGCACCACCATCCGCTCCTGGGTCAGCGGCGCGGCCTTGGTGAGCAGCTCCAGCTGCTCGGCGGTCGGCTCGGCCGGCAGCAGGCCAGGGGCCTGGAGGTACGGGATCAGCCGGCGGACGAACTCCTCGGGCGCCAGCTCGCGCAGGTGGCGGGCGTTGATCGCCTCGCACTTCTTCAGGTCGAAGCGCGCCGGGTTGGCGTTCACCTTCGAGATGTCGAAGGCGGCGACCAGCTCGTCCATGGTGAAGTGGTCGTTGTCCTCGGAGAGCGACCAGCCCAGCAGCGCAAGGTAGTTGAGCAGGCCCTCGGGCAGGAAGCCGCGCTCGCGGTAGAGGTTGAGGCTGGCCTGCGGGTCGCGCTTGGAGAGCTTCTTGTTGCCCTCGCCCATCACATACGGCAGGTGGCCGAAGCGCGGGGTGGCGCCGCTGCCCACGCCGATCTCGGCCAGCGCGGCGTAGAGCGCGATCTGCCGGGGCGTCGAGGAGAGCAGGTCCTCGCCGCGCAGCACGTGGGTGATGCCCATCAGGGCGTCGTCCACCGGGTTGACCAGGGTGTAGAGCGGGGCGCCGTTGGCCCGGACGATGCCGTAGTCCGGCACGTCCTTGGGCTCGAAGCTGAGCGTGCCGCGGACCAGGTCGTCGAAGACGATGGTCGAGTCGGGCATCTTGAAGCGCAGGATCGGCTCGCGCCCCTCGGCCCGGTAGGCGGCCTTCTGCTCCTCGGTCAGCGTGCGGCACTGGCCGTCGTAGCCGGAGGGGCGGCCGGCCGCGCGGGCGGCGTCGCGCCGGGCGTCCAGCTCCTCGGTGCTGCAGAAGCACTCATAGGCGTGGCCGGCCTCGTGCAGGCGGCGGGCGACGTCGGCGTAGATGTCCATCCGCTGCGACTGCCGGTAGGGCGCATGCGGGCCTCCGACCTCGGGGCCCTCGTCCCAGTCGAAGCCGAGCCAGCGCATCGCGCCGAGCAGCTGGTGGTACGACTCCTCGGAGTCGCGGGCCGCGTCGGTGTCCTCGATCCGGAAGACCAGCTTGCCGCCGTGGTGGCGGGCGAAGGCCCAGTTGAAGAGGGCGGTGCGGACCAGGCCCACGTGCGGGTTGCCGGTCGGGGAGGGACAGAAGCGGACCCGGACAGTGGGGTCCAGCTCAGTGTTAGCCACGCTTGATCACCTTATTGGCGAGAGTGCCGATGCCTTCGATGGAGACGGCGACCTCGTCGCCGACGTTGAGCGGTCCGACACCCGCCGGGGTGCCGGTGAGGATGACGTCGCCCGGGAGCAGCGTCATCGCCTCCGAGATGTGCACGATCAGCTCGGCGATGTCGCGGATCATCAGCGACGTGCGGCCGGCCTGGCGGAGTTCGCCGTTCACCGTGCAGGTGATGGCCAGGTCGGAGGGGTCGAGCTCGGTCTCGATCCACGGTCCGAGCGGGCAGGAGGTGTCGAAGCCCTTGGCCCGCGCCCACTGGCCCTCGCGCTGCTGCACGTCGCGGGCGGTCACGTCGTTGGCGCAGGTGTAGCCGAAGATCACCTCGGGCACCCGGGCCAGCGGGACCTCGCGGCACATCCGGCCGATCACCACGGCCAGTTCCGCCTCGTGCTGGACGTCCGAGGAGAACGGCGGGTAGGCGATGGACTCGGTGGGGCCGATCACCGCCGTGGAAGGCTTGAAGAACGTCAGCGGGACGTCCGGCACGTCGTGGCCCAGTTCGGCGGCGTGCGCCGCGTAGTTGCGGCCGACCGCGACGATCTTGTTGGGCAGCATCGGGGTCAGCAGCCGGATGTCCTGCATCCGGTAGCTCTCACCGCTCAACTGGGGCGGCCCGAACGGGTGGCCGGTCAGCGCGTGCACCACCAGCGACTCCGGTTGCGAGCTGTCGCCCTCGACCACGCCGAAGGAGACGCTGCCGGCGGCAGGGCTCCCTTCCCGGACAGAAAACCTGGCAATACGCACGGCTGGGCAACCTCTCGGTGCTGTGGAGAACTCAGCCCCAGGCTATCGCCAGGCAACGCCGGAGGGCGCCGCCATTCCTGCTGGCGGCGCCCTCCGGCGGATGTTTGTCAGCCTGGCGTCAGGCCCGCTGCCCCGGGACCGTCATCAGGATGGTGCGGCGCGGGTTGGCCGTGCTGGTCGGCAGCTCGGTGGCGTACTCGACCGGCTCCTGCGAGGCGCGCGCGCCGGGCAGCTTGCTGAAGTCCTCCACCGAGGCCAGGGTCGTCCGGCGCGGGTTCGCCGTGGGACGGGAGCCGAGCGTCGACTTGGGAGCCGACTTGGGCGACTTCTGGGACATCGCTTCACACCTCAGGTTGGGGCCGCCCCAGTCTGGGGCGAACTGCGGAACTACACCGAGCCAGGGTAGAGATCTCTTTCCACAGTCACCGTGACCAAAGCTACACATTAGGCTGTGATTTTGCTCACAAATCGGCGAACAAGGCCCGCATACTGGATATTTCACCCAAGAAGGAAATTCCGACAATCGTGCAGTTTCCGGCATATCGGGAACCCGGCGAGGCGGCGAGTCTCGGGCATCCGAGCACCAACTGTCCCAAATGGCCGCTATACCCCGGTTTGGACGCACCGTCCGTGAGGCCCCGCGCGCACTCGGTAGCTCCCGACCGCGGCCACCCCGCCCCTTGTTGGAGTTCCCCCGCTGTGCTGGAATGCCACGAACCGCCGGAGGTGAACCCTCCTTGGCACTGCGACCGCTGCGAACCGCGATCCATCGACCGCACGCCGGACACCCGCAGTGCGGAGGACCTACCCACGGCGGCTCGAATGCATTCCCGGATCAGCCGGGATGCGGATATCGAAACTCGACACCGCCCGTCCTCGGCAACGCGGAGGGGCGCCCGGTCCAGAGGTTGCGACGCCAGTGCAGGGACGTTTCAAGAGGGGTAGCGGCGCCGCAGGCCACCCGGAGTCGCGCGAGCCCCTATCCAGCCCCGACCAGCAGTCGCCGGACGCCTTGCCGGGCGACCAGCTGACCGGCGGGGCCCCCGAAGCCGAGCACGACTCCGACGACGGCACTGCGGACGGCCGGCTCAGCCGTGCCAAGCTCCGCGGTTCGCTCAACCGCCGCCGCGCCACCGGTGTGGGCCGGATACGGCTGCGCAACTGGCGTATCCGGACCCGGCTGATCGCGCTGCTGCTGCTCCCCGTGATGGTCGCCCTGGTGCTGGGAGGCCTGCGCATCCAGGCCTCGGTGCAGAACTCCAGCCAGCTGGCCCAGATGGCCAACCTGAGCGACCTGGCAGCCCGCGCCACCGCCCTGGCCGACGCGTTGGAGACCGAGCGCGACATCAGCGCCGGCCCGATGACCGCCAACGGCAAGACCGACCCCGAGGTCGACGCGGCGCGCACGCAGACCGACAACCTCAACAAGGCCTACAACGCCCGTGCCGACTCCTTCGACGGCATGGACCTCTCGGGCGGCAACTCGCTGCTGATGCAGGTCCGCAAGGACATGAACCTGCTGGCGCAGATCCGCAGCAGCGCCTACTCGCAGCCCGACAACATCGAGTCGACGGTCACCAGCTACGACACGATCATCAAGGACCTGCTGTCCATCAGCCAGGACATCGCCCTCACCTCGGCCAACGCCGACCTGGTCAAGTCCACCCGCGCGCTCCAGCAGTTCTCCCTGGAGAAGGAGAGCAGCTCGATGCAGCGGGCGCTGATCAGCGCCGCGCTCGCCCACCCGGGCGGGGCCAACATGAGCCTCTCGGACCAGAGCTTCGGCGTCCGCCTGCAGACCGCGTACCAGAACTCGGTCACCAACTTCAACGACATCTACGGCAACACCGCGGCCCAGAAGCTGCGCACCCGGCTGAGCTACAACCAGGACATCGCCGCCGCCAACCGCTACGCCACCCAGGTGCTGCAGGCCAACGGCATCCAGTCCGCCGAGCCGCGCACCTACCGCGACTGGTACGAGCAGTCCAGCACGCTGATCGACAACGAGCGGGCGATCGAGAACCAGCTCCTCGAGGACCTCAAGGGCAAGGCCCAGTCGCTGCAGTCGGCCGCCGACACCCAGACCATCCTCAACGGCGGGCTGATCGCCCTGGTGCTGCTGGTCGCGGTGGGCGGCGCGGCACTTGTGGCCCGCTCGATGGTGCGCTCGCTGACCAAGCTGCAGACCGCCGCCGAGGACGTCGCCGAGCGGCGACTGCCCGAGCTGGTCAAGACGCTCTCCGAGAGCGACCCGCACGACGTGGACGTCACGGTCGCGCCGGTCGGTGTCGACTCGGCCGACGAGATCGGCCATGTGGCGCACGCCTTCGACATGGTGCACCGCGAGGCCGTCCGACTGGCCGCCGAGCAGGCGCTGCTGCGAGGCAACATCAACGCGATGTTCACCAACCTCTCGCGCCGCAGCCAGGGCCTGATCCAGCGCCAGCTCTCGCTGATCTCCGAGCTGGAGAGCCGCGAGGCCGACCCCGACCAGCTCGCCAGCCTGTTCAAGCTCGACCACCTCGCGACCCGCATGCGCCGCAACGGCGAGAACCTCCTCGTCCTGGCGGGCGAGGACCCGGGCCGCCGCTGGACCCGCCCGGTCCCGCTGGTGGACGTGCTGCGCGCGGCCGCCTCCGAGGTGGAGCAGTACGAGCGCATCGAACTCGCCGCCGTCCCCTCGGCGGAGGTCGCCGGCCGGGTCGTCAACGACCTCGTCCACCTGCTCGCCGAGCTGCTGGAGAACGCCACCTCCTTCTCCAGCCCGCAGACCCGCGTCCGGGTCACCGGCCACGCGCTGCCCGACGGCCGGGTGCTGGTCGAGATCCACGACACCGGCATCGGCCTCAGCCCCGACGACCTCGCCGACATCAACGAGCGACTCGCCAGCCCGCCGACCGTGGACGTCTCGGTCTCGCGCCGGATGGGCCTCTTCGTGGTCGGCCGGCTGTCGCTGCGGCACGGCATCCGGATCCAGCTGCGCCCGAGCGACTCCGGCGGCACCACCGCGCTGGTCATGCTCCCGATCGACGTCACCAACTCCGCCGACCGCCGCGGGGCGCGCCCCAGCGGCGGCCCGGCGGCCGGCAAGCCGCAGCGCGGAGCCGGTCCGGTCCCGCGTCAGCAGCGGCCGCTCGCGCCCGGTGCCGGCGGCGACCTGCCCGGCGGGCGTCCCGCGCCCGCGCTCGGGCAGGGACCCGGCGGGGCCGGCCAGCAGGGCGGACGCCCGCAGCTCGGCCAGGGTCCGCAGGGTCCGCAGGGTCCGCAGGGACCCGGCGCACCCGGTCAGGGCATGCCGCCGCAGGGTGCTCCCAGCGCTCCTGGTGCTCCCGGCGCTCCCGGCGCTCCGGCTCAGGGTTCGCCGGCCGCCGGCCTGCCGACCCGCGCGGTCGGCCAGTCGCTGCGCGAGGCGCCAGCCGGCCAGCCGCCCCGCCGCGGGGCCGAGCGCCCCGGTGCGCCGCCCGTCGGGGCCGGTCTGCCGCGCCGCGGTCCGCAGGAGCAGGGCCAGCGCCCCGCCCCGCAGGGCCAGCGTCCGGGCCAGGGCCCGGGTCAGCCGCAGGGACCGGGCCAGGAGCGCCCGCGTCCGGACGCCCGCGGCGAGCAGCCGCAGCACGGCCGGCCCGAGCAGGACGGCCGTCCGCAGGGCCCTGGTGCCCAGCAGGGAGCCCGGTCCGAGGGTCTGCCGCAGCGCCAGCAGCGCGGTCCGCAGGAGCAGGGCCGGCGCCCCGCCCCGCAGGGCCAGCGTCCGGGCCAGGGCCCCGGCCAGCCGCAGGGTCCCGGCCAGCCGCAGGGACCGGGTCAGCCGCAGGGCCAGGGCCGTCCGCAGGGCCGTCCCGGCCAGGGCGCTCCGATGCCCCGTCCGCAGCAGGCTCAGGCTCCCACCCAGGGACCGGACACGCTGCAGCAGCCGGCCGTCGGCCAGGGTGCCCCGCAGGCCGCGCCCCAGGCGGCCCCGCCGGTCGCCCCGGTGGAGAGCACCATGCAGTTCGCCCGGCCGCGCTTCGAGGCCAGCGAGATCGACCCGCGCGACCCGCTGGGCCTCGGCCTGGTGGAGCCGGTGCTGCCGAGCGTGGCCGGCCCGGCCGCCCGGCCGCAGGCTCCGCAGCCGCAGCAGCAGGGCCCCGGCCCGTACCAGGGCGGCCAGCAGCAGCCCGGTGGCCAGCAGGGCATGCAGCAGGCGCCCCAGCAGTACGCGCCCCAGCCGCAGGCACCGCAGCAGCAGGCGGGCCAGCAGCAGGCACCGCAGCGGCAGCAGCAGGCAGTTCAGCAGCAGAGCCAGCCGATGGCACTGCCGCCGCGCCAGCAGGCCGAGCGCGGCCCGGCCCAGGGCAACGGTCCGCTGGACGACTTCCGCAACGGCGGCGCCAACCGGATGGCCTCGGTGCAGGTCAACGCACCGCAGCCGGACGGCATGCAGCAGCAGGGTCAGCAGCGGGGCTACCAGCCGCAGCGGCCCGGCACCAGCGCCCCCGGGTTCACCCCCGAGCAGGCGCAGGAGCAGGCCCGCCGGCAGCAGGCCCAGCAGCACGCACCGCGGCCGCAGGGCCAGCAGCCCGGTCAGCCCGGCGACCCCGGCCAGCCGGACGCCCCGTGGCGTCCGTCGGCCAACGACGAGCGCTGGCGCCGCGCCGAGCAGATGCGCGAGCCCACCTCCGACGGGGTCACCATGTCGGGCTTGCCCCGGCGCACCCCGCAGGCCAACCTGGTCTCCGGCGCGGCCGAGGCCGCTCCGCTGACGGGTCCGCAGGTCTCGCGCGCACCCGAGGAGGTCCGGGGCCGGCTCACCAACCTGCGCCGCGGCATCCAGCAGGGTCGCCGGGCCGGCGCCGAGGCGACGCAGGGAATCCCGCTCCCCACCCAGCAGTTCGACGGTTCCGGGACCCCCAACAGTGCGTTCGGCGACCGAGGCGACTACCGTGCCCAGTCACCGGACGGTGGCTTCGGCAACGGCGGCCCCGGCGGTAACGGCTTCGGCACAGACAACCAGGAGCGTTGAGTTGAGTCAGATGAGTCAGGCAGCCAGCAACCTGAACTGGCTGATCACCAATTTCGTGGACAACACCCCTGGGGTGTCGCACACGGTGGTGGTCTCCGCCGACGGTCTCCTGCTCGCCATGTCCGAAGGCTTCCCCCGCGACCGCGCCGACCAGCTCGCCGCCGTCGCCTCCGGCCTCACCTCCCTCACCTCCGGGGCCTCCCGGATCTTCGAGGGCGGCGACGTCAACCAGACCGTCGTCGAAATGGAACGGGGCTTCCTCTTCCTGATGGCGGTGTCCGACGGCTCCTCCCTCGCCGTCCTCGCCTCCCCCGACTCCGACATCGGCCTGGTCGGCTACGAGATGGCCCTCCTCGTCGACCGCGCCGGAGCCGTCCTCACCCCCGCCCTGCGCGCCGAACTCCAAGGCAGCCTCCTGCACTGACAGGGACCAGCATCACCCGCCGGGCCTGATCCCGTGCCAGGCCCGGCGCAGACCTACCCCCAGAGCTGACGCAGCCTCAGCCGCAGTGCTAGGAGGACCTAGATGACCCCGCCCCCGACACCGGCCGGTTCCTACGGCAATGGGTACGGCTCCGGCTACGGCGACCAGGACAACGGCGGCTACGAGCAGCAGCCGCTGGTCCGCCCGTACGCGATGACCGGTGGCCGCACCCGCCCGCGCTACCAGCTCGCCATCGAGGCGCTGATCTCGACCACGGCGAACGCGGAGCGGTCCGGCGGCCTGCTGCCCGAGCACCAGCGGATCGTCCAGCTGTGCCGCGAGGTCAAGTCGGTCGCCGAGATCTCGGCGCTGGCCGGGGTGCCGCTGGGGGTGGCACGGATCCTCGTCGCCGACCTGGCCGAAGCCGGCCTGGTCGCCATCCACCAGCCCGCCGCCGCCGGCGAGTCGGGCGGAACGCCGGACGTCACGCTGCTCGAAAGGGTCCTCAGTGGACTTCGCAAGCTCTAGCCCCGCGGCCGCCACGCGTGCCACCACCTCCGCGAAGATCGTCGTGGCAGGCGGCTTCGGCGTCGGCAAAACCACCCTCGTCGGCGCCGTCTCCGAGATCAACCCCCTGCGCACCGAAGCCGTCATGACCAGCGCCAGCGCCGGCATCGACGACCTCACCCACACCGCAGGCAAAACGACCACCACGGTCGCCATGGACTTCGGCCGCATCACCCTCGACGAAGACCTCATCCTCTACCTCTTCGGCACCCCCGGCCAAGACCGCTTCTGGTTCATGTGGGACGACCTCGTCCGCGGCGCCATCGGCGCCGTCGTCCTCGTCGACACCCGCCGCCTCGCCGACTGCTTCCCCGCCCTCGACTACTTCGAGAACAGCGGACTCCCCTTCGTCGTCGCCCTCAACGGCTTCGACGGCCACCAACCCCACACCAGCGACGAAGTCCGCGAAGCACTCCAACTCGGACCCGACACCCCCATCGTCACCCTCGACGCCCGCCGACGAGACAGCGCCAAAAGCGCCCTCATCACCCTCGTCGAGCATGCTCTGCTCGCCCGCCTCCGCTAGCCCGGCAGACACGCACGTGGGGGCTCCGGACTCCGGAGTCCCCCGCTGTGTATCGCATAACGGTTCGGTAGGCATTTCGGACGTTTTCGTCACACTTCGTAGTCGTCCTGATTCGCTCGGCTCAAAGCGCCCGTCAGTTTGGATGCTCCTGTACGGGAATGTCCGAATTGCGCCTCAACGGCCGACGGACCAGGGCTGTTTGTCCCGTATCCCTGCACGTGCTGAAATTCCAGCTACCCCGAAGTCCAGCTCAGGCAGTTCCACCCAGCGGCGCGCTGCGCCAGGGGAAGCCGCTGGATTGATCCATGGCCGCCAGTCGGCCGAGAGGTTGTTGTCGAGTGAGGCGTAAGCAGCCAGTCACCCCGCAGCGGCGCTCCGAGCCCCGCGAGACCGACGGTAACGGCCAGGGCAGTGCCGGATTCTCCGCCTTCACGGCGAGCTCCGAGCGCCCCACGCCCGGAATCACCGGAGCACGCAAGAGCTCGGGCCCCGATGCCCCGCAGGGCTCCGGCGACCGGCCAACGGCCGAGAGTCGCTACGAGTTCCTGGCCTTCCGCAACTGGCGTGTGCCGACGCGGCTGATCGCCATTCTGCTGATCCCGGTCATCATCGGCCTGGTCTTCGGTGGTCTGCGCGTCAACACCTCGTTCGACAGCTACACCAAGGCCACGCACTCGGAGAAGGCCGCCGAGCTCGCGCGGGCCGCCACCGAGCTGGCGGACGCGCTGGAGACCGAGCGCGACCTCTCGGCCATCCCGCTCATGACCGGTCAGGACCCGCAGGGCCTGGTGGCCAAGTACCGCGCCGCCACCGACAAGGCGCTGACCGTGTACAAGAACGCCTACGCCGCGATCGCCCCCGACGGCGACACCGACCTGGCCGGCCGTGACACCGCCTTCGAAGGCGCCCTCACCAACCTGGCGCACCTGCGCGCCAACGCTTACAAGCCCGAGCTGTTCGCCACCGCCACCGCGGCGGCGTACGAGGCGCTGATCGACCCGCTGCTGTCCTTCGACAACTCGGTCGGTAACGGCTCCGCGGCCGGCGTCAGCCGTGGCCGCAGCATCTACGCGATCTCGCTGGCCAAGGCCTCCGCCTCCAACCAGCGCGCCCTGATGCTGACCCTGCTGGTCGGTGTCAGCACCCAGCAGGTCACCCGCTGGGAGAACGGCGAGATGATCCAGCAGCTGCTGGTCTCCGCGAAGCTGGAGCAGGTGGCCACCACCCAGTTCCAGGACGGCACCAACCCGCAGGACGCCAAGACCTACGCGGACGCTCAGGTCGCCCAGGCCGCCCTCGACGCGCACTCCCCGGTGAAGATGCCGGACGGCACCACCACGCCGACCATGGAAGGGCTGATGAACATCGGCCTGGCCTACACCCAGGCGGCCTCCGCCGGTCTGAGCAACGGCGCCGCCGCGGCCGCCCAGGCCTCCGCCGCCGCCCTGGCCGACGGCCTGACCCCGACGAACTGGCTGTACGCCACCGACAGCCACATCAACCCGCTGCGGGCCACCGAGGCCAAGCTGCTCGACAGCGTGGTGGCGGACGCGGTCGCCGACAAGGACAACGCCCAGCGCGACGCCATCGTCAACTCGGCGATCGTGATCATCTCCCTGGCGCTGGCCGGTCTGCTCACCGGGTTCATCGCCCGCTCGATGATCCTCGGCATGCGCACCCTGAACACCGCCGCGCTGGAGATCGCCAACCACCGCCTGCCCGACCTGGTCGAGAAGCTCTCCAAGACCGACCCGGACCGGGTGGACACCAACGTCGAGAAGATCCCGCTCTGGGGCAAGGACGAGATCGGCGAGGTCGCCCGCGCGTTCGACCAGGTCCACAGCCAGGCCGTCTCGCTGGCCGCCGAACAGGCGCTGCTGCGAGGCAACCTGAACGCGATCTTCTCCAACCTCTCGCGCCGCAGCCAGAGCCTGATCCAGCGCCAGCTGGCGCTGATCACCGACCTGGAGAACAACGAGGCCGACCCGGACCAGCTGGAGAACCTCTTCAAGCTGGACCACCTCGCGACCCGTATGCGCCGCAACGGTGAGAACCTCCTGGTCCTCGCGGGCGAGGAGCCCGGCCGTCGCTGGAACACCCCCGTGCCGCTGGTCGACGTGCTGCGTGCCGCCGCCTCCGAGGTGGAGCAGTACGAGCGCATCGAGCTATCCGGCATCCCGGAGACCGAGGTCATCGGCGCGGCCGTGACCGACCTCGTCCACCTGCTCGCCGAGCTGCTGGAGAACGCCACCTCGTTCTCCAGCCCGCAGACCCGGGTCACGGTCACCGCGACCGGCCTGCCGGACGGCCGGGTGCTGGTGGAGATCCACGACAAGGGCATCGGCCTCACCGCCGAGGACTTCGCCGAGATCAACGAGAAGCTGGCCGAGCCGCCGACCGTCGACGCCGCGATCTCCCGCCGGATGGGCCTGTTCGTGGTCGGCCGGCTGTCCGACCGCCACGACATCCGGGTCCAGCTGCGCCCCTCGGGCGAGTCGGCCGGCACCACCTCGCTGGTCATGCTCCCGGCGCCGCTCACCAAGATGCGGGCGATGGCGCAGCCGGAGGAGGAGTTCACGGTCTCCCGGATCTTCGGCGAGCAGGACCAGCCGCAGGCCGGTTGGCAGCACGAGGAGTTCGGCGCGCCGCGCAGTGCGGCCGAGCTCGGCTTCGACGACAACCTCGCCGTCACCGGCAGCGACCGCGGCTTCAGCCCGGCGCTCGACTCGATGCAGCGCTCGAACCGGCTCGACCAGCGCCGTCGCACGGCGCTGGAGCCCGGCCAGAGCGAGCTGCCCGAGCAGGGCGGCGAGCCGGACTTCGTGGAAGCGGAGTTCGTCGAGACCGAGGTCGAGGCCGACGCGTACGGCGACCCGCAGCACGGCCAGCAGCCGTACGGCGGCGAGCAGTACAGCGAGCAGGGCTACCAGCAGCAGGGCTACGAGGGCGGCTACTACGCCGAGCAGCAGCCCTACGGCGGCGAGCCGTACGCCGAGCAGGGCTACCAGCAGCAGGGCTACCAGGGCGGCTACTACGCCGACCAGCAGCCCTACGGCGGCGAGCAGCAGGGCTACCAGCAGAACTACGCCGGCCCGTTCGGCGAGGGACGCCAGGACCAGTACGCGGACCAGGCCTACGGCAACAACCCGTTCGCGCCCGCCCCGCAGCACCAGCCGGACCGGTTCGACGGCTTCCAGCCGTCCTCCCCGCAGACCCGCGGTCGCCAGCCGGAGGTGGCCGCCGGCCACCCGTACCAGCAGGAGACCCCGGCGCTGCCCGCCGCCGACAACGGCGCCGGCCTGCCGCAGCGCCGGCCCGGCCAGCAGCTCAGCGCCGGCGGTGCCATCGGCGGCCGGGCGATCGGCGGACCGGACAGCGGCGAGCAGCCCAACTGGTTCACCGGCGCCAAGGACGCCGCCTCCTCGGCGGCCGAACCGGTAATCCGCGGACACCAGGTGTCCGGGCTCGGCGGCTCCGGCCCGACCGGCCCGAGCAGCTGGCAGTCCAGCAACGACGAGGACTGGCAGCGCGCCGAGCAGACGCGCGAGCCGGCCGCCGGCGGGGTGACGCCCTCCGGGCTGCCGCGCCGGGTCCCCAAGCAGAACCTGGTGGCCGGCAACGCCAAGTCGGCTTCCCAGGACGGCCCCCAGGTCTCCCGCAACCCGGAAGAGGTCCGGGGCCGGCTCACCAACCTGCGCCGCGGCGTCGAACAGGGCCGTAACGCGGGCGGCGACTTGGGCGCCACCGGGAGCTTCCGGATCGATCCCCAGCACCAGCAGGGGAACAGGTCCGGGCAGGGTCAGCAGAACAGCAGCACCGATCTCTTCGGCGGCTCGAATCACCAGGAGCGTTGAGTTGAGTCAGATGAGCCAGGCCGCACAGAACCTGAACTGGCTGATCACCAATTTCGTGGACAACACCCCTGGGGTGTCGCACACGGTGGTGGTCTCCGCCGACGGTCTCCTGCTCGCCATGTCCGAAGGCTTCCCCCGCGACCGCGCCGACCAGCTCGCCGCCGTCGCCTCCGGCCTCACCTCCCTCACCTCCGGGGCCTCCCGGATCTTCGAGGGCGGCGACGTCAACCAGACCGTCGTCGAAATGGAACGGGGCTTCCTCTTCCTGATGGCGGTGTCCGACGGCTCCTCCCTCGCCGTCCTCGCCTCCCCCGACTCCGACATCGGCCTGGTCGGCTACGAGATGGCCCTCCTCGTCGACCGCGCCGGAGCCGTCCTCACCCCCGCCCTGCGCGCCGAACTCCAAGGCAGCCTGCTGCACTGACGGAGCGTCTGACGACGTCGAATGGCCTTGGATGGCACCCCGGTGACGGTGCGTCATCCACCTCGTAGTAGTTGTAGTACACACGCAGTACGCAGAGCAGTACCCGACCGCCCTTTCCGGGTCCGCCTTCGGCGGGCTCGGAAATCGGGCGTTGTACGGCCCCTCGCACCACCAGCTTCGGCTCAACCTGAGGCTGCGCCAGCACCCTTGCACCGCAACGCCGCACCTTGTGAGGAGAGGAACCGTGACACCGCCCGACGACCACATAGGCCAGTACGGTGTTCCGTACCCTGGCACCGGCCATGACGCCTTCGGATCGCCCGGCGCCGGCCACGGTCAGAGTTACGGCCAGCCCCACCAGGGCCAGCCCCAGCAGCCTCAGCAGCCCGGCCAGCCGCAGTACGGCCGGCCGGACCAGCAGTACGGGCAGCCCGTTCCGCAGCGGCCGCAGCCGGCCGTCCACGACGATCTGGAGGAGCAGGACAGCGGACCGCTGATCCGCCCCTTCGCGATGACCGGTGGCCGCACCCGCCCGCGCTACGAACTGGCACTGGAGGCCCTGGTCTCCGCCAGCGTCGAGCCCGCGCGGCTGGCCACCCTGCTGCCCGAGCACCAGCGCATCTGCATGCTCTGCGCCACCGAGGTGAAGTCGGTGGCCGAGGTGTCGGCGCTGCTCAGCCTTCCCCTGGGGGTGGCGCGCATTCTCGTTGCCGACCTGGCCGAAGCCGGCCTGGTCGCCATCCACCAGCCCGCCGCCGGGGGCGAATCCGGCAACCAGCCCGACGTCACGCTGCTCGAAAGGGTCCTCAGTGGACTTCGCAAGCTCTAGCCCCGCGGCCGCCACGCGTGCCACCACCTCCGCGAAGATCGTCGTGGCAGGCGGCTTCGGCGTCGGCAAAACCACCCTCGTCGGCGCCGTCTCCGAGATCAACCCCCTGCGCACCGAAGCCGTCATGACCAGCGCCAGCGCCGGCATCGACGACCTCACCCACACCGCAGGCAAAACGACCACCACGGTCGCCATGGACTTCGGCCGCATCACCCTCGACGAAGACCTCATCCTCTACCTCTTCGGCACCCCCGGCCAAGACCGCTTCTGGTTCATGTGGGACGACCTCGTCCGCGGCGCCATCGGCGCCGTCGTCCTCGTCGACACCCGCCGCCTCGCCGACTGCTTCCCCGCCCTCGACTACTTCGAGAACAGCGGACTCCCCTTCGTCGTCGCCCTCAACGGCTTCGACGGCCACCAACCCCACACCAGCGACGAAGTCCGCGAAGCACTCCAACTCGGACCCGACACCCCCATCGTCACCCTCGACGCCCGCCGACGAGACAGCGCCAAAAGCGCCCTCATCACCCTCGTCGAACACGCCCTCCTCGCCCGCCTCCGATGAGGAGGGGCCCGCTCCTCGCCCGCCTCCGCTAAAGCTGCGACGTGGGGGCTCCGGGCCGGCCTCTCCCAAGGCCGACCCGGAGCCCCCACGAACCGTCACTCCTGCGGTTCCAGGCCCGACTTGATCAACCCGTAGGTGTACGCGTCGTCCAACGCGAGCCAGGAGGCGGCGACCACGTTGTCGGCCACGCCGACGGTCGACCAGCTGCCGACGCCGTCGGTGCTCTCGATCAGCACCCGGGTCTTGGACCCGGTGCCGTGCTGGCCCTCCAGGATCCGGACCTTGTAGTCCACCAACTCCAGCTTCGCCAGCTGCGGGTAGATCTTCTCCAGCGCGGCGCGCAGCGCCTTGTCGAGCGCGTCCACCGGCCCGTTGCCCTCGCCGGTGGCGATCTTGCGCTCGCCCTTGGCCCACAGCTTCACGGTGGCCTCGTTGGCCTCCTTCCCATCCGGCTGCTGCTCGCTGATGGTCCGCCAGGACTCCAGCGTGAAGAACCGCCGGCGCCGGCCCTGCGCCTCGTCGCGCAGCAGCAGTTCGAACGAGGCGTCGGCGGCCTCGTAGGTGTAGCCGAGGTTCTCCTGCTGCTTCACCCGGGCGACCACCCGGCCCACCAGGTCGCGGTCCGCGGAGAGGTCGTAGCCGAGCTCCTTGCCCTTGAGCTCGATCGAGGCCCGGCCGGCCATGTCCGAGACCAGCATCCGCATGGTGTTGCCGACCCGCTCGGGGTCGATGTGCTGGTAGAGGTCCGGGTCGACCTTGATCGCGGAGGCGTGCAGGCCGGCCTTGTGCGCGAAGGCCGAGACCCCCACGTACGGCTGGTGGGTGGAGGGGGTCAGATTGACCACCTCGGCGATGGCGTGCGAGATCCGGGTCATCTCGGCCAGCCGGCCGGCCGGCAGCACCCGGCGGTCGTACTTGATCTCCAGCGCGCCGACCACCGGGAACAGGTTGGCGTTGCCGACCCGCTCGCCGTAGCCGTTGGCGGTGCACTGCACGTGGGTGGCGCCGGCGTCCACCGCGGCCAGCGTGTTGGCGACCGCGCAGCCGGTGTCGTCCTGGGCGTGGATGCCGATCCGGGCGCCGGTGCGGGCGATCACCTCGGCGACGATCTCGTGGACGCCGGCGGGCAGCATCCCGCCGTTGGTGTCGCAGAGCACCACCACGTCGGCGCCGGCCTGGTGGGCGGCCAGGACCACCGCGAGGGCGTACTCCTGGTTCGCCCGGTAGCCGTCGAAGAAGTGCTCGCAGTCGATGAAGACCCGGCGGCCCTGCGCGCGGAGGTGGGCCACGCTGTCCCGGACCATCTCCAGGTTCTCCTCCAGCGTGGTGCGCAGCGCCAGTTCGACATGGCGGTCGTGCGACTTGGCGACCAGGGTGATCACCGGAGCGCCGGAGGCCACCAGCGCGGCGAGTTGGGGATCGGTGGCGGCGCTGCCGCCCGCCCGGCGGGTCGCGCCGAAGGCCACCAGCTGGGCGGTCTTCAACTCCAACTCGGCGGCGGCGCGGGCGAAGAACTCGGTGTCCCGGGGGTTGGCGCCGGGCCAGCCGCCCTCGATGAAGCCGACCCCGAAGTCGTCCAGGTGGCGGGCGATGGTCAGCTTGTCGGCCACCGTGAGGTTGATGCCCTCGCGCTGCGCGCCGTCGCGCAGGGTGGTGTCGAAGACGTGGAAGCTGTCGTCGGGGTGACTCGTGCTGCCGTCGGTCATGGCCCTGGATTCTCCGTTCGGGAGTACTGCTCTTGCCGGATGCCCGGCTCCACTGTCCACCATTCCCGCGCGCCACCCGGCATCCGGCACCGCCTCGTGGGCGGAGCCGCAGGACCGGATCCTGCCCGGTCGGCGGGGATGGGCACGACCGGGGGAAAACAAAAGACCCCTCGCGGGTGCGAGAGGTCTGCGCGCGGGTCTGAGACACGGTGGTCACTCCGCGGGGGGGTTTGCTGCGGAGCGGTCACTGCGGACCGGCGCGCCTGCTGCTAATAATGAGCGCGAGCGAGGACACACTCGGAGTCTGGCACATCGTCCCGGGGAACGGTCGGCGCATCTCGCGATGCGGGACGGTCGGGTCAGTGCAGCCGGTCGGTCTGCAGGGCGAAGCCGAACGGGGCGGGGAGGTCGAGCGGCTCGCCGACGGGGACCCAGGTCGTGCTGTGGTAGTCGCCATCCACCGGATCGCTGTGCAGGAAAACCCGGTTCTGCTGGCGGTCCACCAGGAGATAGAGCGGGATATCAGCGGCGGCGTAGCCCTTGCGCTTCCCCTCGCGGTCTTTCTCGGGGCGGGATGAGGTGACCTCGACCACCATGATCACGCCGTCGGACTTCATCCACGACGGCTTCCCGTCGAAGACGCCGTCCTGTCCGAACGTCCCATCGGGAATGAACCGCCCGCCCGGAACGATCAGCCCCTTGTTCGCCGCAAAGTCCACATCCACGACGCGATTCCAGTAGACCTGCTTGACGATTCGGCCGATCGCCGCCTCGTGGTCACCGTCCGGCGGTGGGGTCACGATGATCTCCCCCTCGATGAGTTCGGCCTTGAAGCCCTCAGGCGTCTCCAACGCCAGGAAGGCATCCAGAAGGCCGCCCTCGTCAGCGCCCGCGATCTCCGAGTAGTCGTGCGTCAATGCGGTCACAGCCCCTCCTCCCGGTTCACCGAGTTCAACGAGCGAGTCATATCGAGGTTACCCAGCCGGGCGTCCCGCGGGGGCGGGACGCCCGGGGGTGGCGGATCAGACGATCGGGTGCATCCAGCCGTGCGGGTCGGCCGCGTGGCCGCCCTGGAGGTCGAGCAGGGCCTTGCGGAACTTGAGGGTGATCGGGCCGGGCTCGCCGGTGCCCACGGTCCAGTCCGCGCCCTCGGACTTGACCGAGCCGACCGGGGTGATCACGGCGGCGGTGCCACAGGCGAAGACCTCGGTGAGGGTGCCGTCGGCGTTGCCCTGCTTCCACTCGTCGGTGGAGATCCGGCGCTCCTCGGTCTGGTGGCCGAGGTCCTTGGCGATGGTGAGCAGCGAGGCGCGGGTGATGCCCGGGAGCAGCGCGCCGGAGAGCGCGGGGGTGACGATGCGGGCGTCGTCGCCCTCCCCGTACACGAAGTACAGGTTCATCCCGCCCATCTCCTCGACCCACTTGTGCTCGGCCGCGTCCAGCCAGACCACCTGGTCGCAGCCCTTCGCGGCGGCCTGGGCCTGGGCGACCAGCGAGGCGGCGTAGTTGCCGGCGCACTTGGCCGCGCCGGTGCCGCCGGGGGCGGCGCGCACGTAGTCCTCGGAGAGCCAGACCGAGACCGGCTTGACCCCGCCGGAGAAGTAGGCGCCGGCCGGGGAGGCGATGATCATGAAGAGGAACTCGTTGGCCGGGCGCACGCCCAGGCCGACCTCGGTGGCGAACATGAACGGCCGCAGGTAGAGGCTCTGCTCGGGCTCGCTGGGCACCCAGTCGCGCTCCTGCTGGACCAGCAGCTCGACGGCCTTGACGAAGGTCTCGGTCGGCAGCTCCGGCATGGCCAACCGGCGGGCGGAGCTCTGGAAGCGCTCGGCGTTCGCCTCGGGGCGGAAGGTCGCGATGGAACCGTCGGGCTGGCGGTACGCCTTGAGGCCCTCGAAGATCGACTGCCCGTAGTGCAGCGTCATGTTCGCCGGGTCCATCTCCAGCGGCGCGTAGGGGGTCAGCTGGGCGTCGTGCCAGCCGCGGCCCTCGGTCCAGCGGATGGTGACCATATGGTCGGTGAAGATCCGACCGAAGCCGGGGTTCGCCAGCCGGGCTGCGCGTTCGGCCGCGGGCAGCGGGTGCGCGGAGGGCTTGAGCTCGAACGTGATTGGCGCCTGGTTGGGCGTGGTCATGTCTTCAGTCCTTCACCGTGGGGTTGGTCAGGGCCCTGACCGCCACCCGGTTTCAGGTGTAGAAGCGCATGACGGCACGGCCCACTGTTGATAGTCGCATCTCAAGGGCCGTGCCGAACAGCTGTTGGAGCTCCGGCCCTCTCAGCCGGATACTCGGGCGGCGAGCGCGTCGCCGACCTGCGAGGTGGTGCGGGTGCCGGTGCGCTCGGCGAGGTCGGCCGCGACAGCCGCCTCGACGGCCGCCGCCTCGGTGGTGAAGCCGAGGTGGTCGAGCAGCATCGCGACGGAGAGCACGGTCGCGGTCGGGTCGGCCTTGCCCTGGCCGGCGATGTCGGGGGCCGAGCCGTGCACCGGCTCGAACATCGACGGGAACGCGCCCGACGGATTGATGTTGCCGCTCGCCGCCAGGCCGATGCCACCGGTGACGGCGGCGGCCAGGTCGGTGAGGATGTCGCCGAACAGGTTGTCGGTGACGATCACGTCGAACCGCTCGGGCTGCGTGACGAAGAAGATCGTCGCCGCGTCCACGTGCAGGTAGTCGGTGCTGACCTCGGGGAACTCCTGGCCGACCTGCTGGAAGATCCGGGTCCACAGGTGGCCGGCGTGCACCAGCACGTTGTTCTTGTGGACCAGGGTGAGCTTCTTGCGCGGGCGGGCGGCGGCGCGGCGGTAGGCGTCGCGGACGACCCGCTCGATGCCGAAGGCCGTGTTGAGGCTGACCTCGGTGGCCACCTCGTGCTCGGTCCCGGTGCGCAGCGAGCCGCCGTTGCCGACGTACGGGCCCTCGGTGCCCTCGCGGACCACCACGAAGTCGATGGCCGGGCTGCCGGCCAGCGGGGAGGCCACGCCGGGGAAGAGCTTGCCCGGGCGCAGGTTGATGTGGTGGTCGAAGGCGAACCGCAGCTTCAGCAGCAGCCCGCGCTCCAGCACTCCGGACGGCACGGACGGGTCGCCGATCGCGCCGAGCAGGATCGCGTCCTGGGTCTTGAGCTCGGCCAGCACGCTGTCCGGGAGGGTCTCGCCGGTCGCGTGGTAGCGCCGGGCGCCGAGGTCGTACTCGGTCGTCTCGACCTTGACATCGGCGGGAAGGGCCGCGGCAAGGACCTTGAGGCCCTCGGCCACCACTTCCTGGCCGATGCCGTCACCGGGGATCACTGCAAGACGAAGGCTGCGAGACATGGCCGGAACCCTACTCCGCGTCCCAGAGACTGACACCTCATGTCCATGATGCGGACGGGTGATCAGCTCAGGTCGAGCGAGACCTCGACGGGGAACGGGTGAGCGGCTTTGAGGGCGCCCCGGTGGACGCCGGTCGGCGCGTAGACCTTCGTGGCCGGATCGACCTCGTAGGTGTAGATCACGGGCTTGCCCTCGTCGTTCTCGACCCGCCAGTAGTACTGGATACCCGCAGCCGCGTACTTGCGGGGCTTGACCTCCCGGTCGCGCTCGACGGAGTCGGGAGAGACCACCTCGACGGCCAGCAGGACGTCCTCGGGAGCGACCGAGGTCTGCGTCAGGCCCGCGAGCGCCGACTGCCGGACCACCATCAGATCGGGCTCGGGACGATTGCGCTTGCCCAGGACGATGGTGATCTCCCGAAGCACGTCCCACCCGGCCGGGACGGCCGCGAGCAGACCGAATTCCAGCAGACGCATCATGCGCATGTGAAAAATCATCTGCGGACTCACGAAAACCAGACTCCCGTCGATCAGCTCCGTGTGCGGAGGCAGATTCGGGAGCCGGTCCAGGTCCTCGGCCGTCCAGCCGCCCACCGGGGGCTGAGGCCACTCTGGCTGCGGTGCGACGCTCATGATTACTCCCACGAGGAGATTCTGGCGATCCAGTTCAGGTTACCCAGCGCGATCCGGTTCAGATCACCCGAACGGGTGCGGTTGGCGCCAGGGCGCTGACGGGGCGGGGCGGCAGGATGAGCGGCATGCGGGAATCTCGGGCTGCCGCGGGGGCGGCCGGGCTGGCGATGGGGGCGTACGCGCTGGCGCTCGCGCTGCGGGGGACTTACCCGTTCGGGGGGCGGGCCGGGCCGGCGGAGCGGTTCGTGCCGCTGTACGCGCACCTGTGGGACCTGCTGCACGGGAACACCTCCGGCGATCTGCTCTTCAGCTGGGGCAGCGGCTACGGGGTGCCGTTCCTGCCCGACCTGTTCACCTCCCTCCTCAACCCGTTCAGCTGGCTGGTCGCGCTGCTGCCACGCAGCGGGGCCGCGGTGGCGGTGTTCCTGACGACCCTGCTGAGCATCGGCCTGGGCACCGCCCTGATGACCGTCTTCCTCGGCCGGCTGCAGCCCGGTCCGCCGTGGCTGCGGGCGCTGCTCGCCGTCGGGTACGGGCTGTGCGCCTGGGCGCTGGTCGACGGCGCGGGCACGCCGGCCTGGCTGTGGGGGCTGGTCTCGCTGCCGCTGATCTGCCTGGCCTTCGACTGGTGCCTGCGCCGCGAGCGGTGGGTGCTGGGCACGCTCTGCGTCGCGGCGGCCTGGGCCGGTGACTTCTACACCGCCCTGGCGGCGAGCCTGGGCGCCGGCCTGCTGCTGCTCCTGCGGCTGGCGCTGGCGGGGCCCGCGCCGCGGGCCCGGCTGCGCTCGCTGGGCCGGGCGGTGGCCATGACGGCGGTGGGGGTGGGGCTGACCGCGCCCGTGCTGCTGGTGACCTTCCGGGCCGGGCAGGCGGCCCAGCCGGTGACGGTGTTCCGGCCCGCCACCCCGGGGTTCACCGACTACCTGGCCCAGGCGCTGCCGGGCGGCCGGTCCGGCCGGGCGCTGCCGAACGTCTTCGTCGGCGTGCCGGGCCTGCTGCTGGTGGCGGCGCTGCCGTTCCACCGCGCGGTGCCGGTGCGCGAGCGGATCGGCTGGTGCCTGCTGCTGGTGCTGGTCGCGCTCGCCTTCGTCTGGCGGCCGATGGTGCTGCTCTGGCACGTGGCGACCGCGCCCGAGGGCAACCCGTACCGGTCGACCTTCGTGCTCGGCGGGCTGCTGACCATGGTGGCCTGGAGCTGCCTGTCCCGGCGGCCGGACCTGCTGGCGCTGGCCGGCGGGGTGGCGGGGGTGGCGGCGCTGGCCGTGCTGGCGCACGGGCGCGGCTCGGCGCGGCCGATCACCTGGGTGCTGCTGGGCGTCGGGGTGCCGGTGCTGGTGGGCGCGCTATGGCTGCTCTCGCGCGGCACCCGGCGGGAGACCGCGGTGGCGGCGGTGGCACTGACCTGTGTGGTGGCGGCCGGATCGAGCTGGACGGCCTGCTGCGTGACGGCGCGGCCGGCGCACCCGCGGCCGCCGGACGGCGCACAGGTGCGCGCCGCGTACCGGCTGATCCGCGACGCGGACCACTGGCCGGCCGGGCGCACCGATCCCGGGCCGCACGAGTTCACCGGCAACGACCCGCTGCTGATCGGTGGTCAGGGCGGCGGATACGAGAGCGGCTACCTGCCCGCCCTCACCGCGCAGACCCTGCACGCGCTGGGCGCCGGGTGGTACCGGCAGGGGCAGCAGACGCTCAGCCTGGCGGACCCGGTCGGCCAGGCGCTGTTCGCGGTGACCGGCTCGCTGGACCAGCAGCTCGTGCTGCGGCGGCTGACCGCCCCGCCGCTGGTGACCGTGCACGGGGCGACGGCGCTGGACACCTCGTCGGTCTGGTCGCGCCAGCAGGCGCTGCTCGGCTCGACGGTCTACCAGATCCCGGCGCCGCAGCCGTTCGGCGCCCCGGCGCCGAGCGATCACGGCAGCAGCGGCTGGTCGATCCCGGCCACCGCGTCGGGCGCCGCCGCGACCGGCTTCACCGCGAGCTGCACCCCGGGCAGCGCCGCGTACTTCTACGGCCCGTGGTTCGCGGGGACGGTGACCGGTCCGGGCGGCTCGTTCGCCGGCGCCGGGCAGCAGAACGCGACGGCGATGCCGATCCACCCGCTGGGCGCCGTCCCCGCCGACGGGCGGATCCGGTTGGAGCTGCGCAGCGGTATCGCCAGCCAGGTCCCGGCGCTGCCGGTGGCCTGCCTGGACGCCGGCGCGCTGGCCGCCGCGGTGGGCCGGCTGACGGCCGGTGGAGCGGTGGCGGTCCGCGCGGGCGGCCACACGATCAGCGCGGTGCTGCCGCCCGGGAGCACCGGGACGGCCCTGTTCGCACTGCCGGTGGTCACCGGCTGGAGCTGCGCGGTGGACGGCGGCCGGCAGCGGACGCCGCTGTCGGCCGAGGGGTTGCTGGCCGTGCCGCTGGGCGCGGGCGCCTCGCGGGTGGCCTGTCGCTACCGTCAGCCCGGCCTGGCGGACGGGCTGACGGTGAGCGCGGGGGCGGCCGCGGTGCTGCTCGCAGTGGCGGTCGCCAGCCGGCTACGCGGCAGGAGGCTCAGCCGAGGTGGCCGGTGACGCCGCCGTTGTCGCGGCGGTCGAGGGCGCGCTGCAGGGCGGCGGCGGCGAAGACGTTCGGCTCGCTGCGGCGGCGCCTGCGGCGGGCGGGCTCCGCGGCGGAGGCGGGGGTGCGGTCGCGGTGGGTGATCAGGTCTGCGGTGGGGGGCATACCGGACTCCTGGGTTCATGGGCACGCACGGGTGCCATGTGAAAGGTGAGGAGGGGGATACGCCTGGCGGGGGTCGCCCGCCACAGTGCGTAGGCGCGCACGGGCCGCGGGCTCCGGGCGGATGGTGGGGCCGGGAGGACGGGCTGACCGTGTGGCATGTTTTACGTTACGCCGGAGGTCAGCGGCTGTCTGCACAACTACTCGGATTTCCTACTATCTGAGACGCGGGCCTCCGGATCCGGAACGCGGGAGGCCCGGACCCCCTGGCAGCAGGGGGTCCGGGCCTCGGGCATGGGCCTGGCGGGGTCAGCCGAGGTCGACACCGCGGGCGAACTTGGCGCCGATCTCGGTGGCGATCTCGGCGAGCACCTCCTGGGAGATCTCGCTGTCCACCGTGATCGAGGCCAGCGCGTCCTTGGTCTCGCCGTCGCGGGCCACCTGCATGCCGGCGATGTTGATGCCCGCGTCGCCGAGGATCCGGCCGAGCGTGCCGACCACGCCGGGGCGGTCCTCGTACTTGAAGAAGGCCATGTGGTCGGTCAGCGCCACATCCACGTCGAAGGCGTCCACGCCGACGATCTTCTGCTGCTGCTTCGGGCCGGAGAGCGTGCCGGAGATGGCGACCTCGCCGCCGTCCGCGAGCGTGCCGCGCACGGTGATCACATTGCGGTGCTCGGGGCTCTCGCTGCTGGTGGTCAGCCGCACCTCGACGCCGCGCTCCTGGGCGAACAGCGGCGCGTTCACATAGGACACCGTCTCGGCCACGACATCCTCGAACACGCCCTTGAGCGCCGAGAGTTCGAGCACCTTGACGTCGTGCTGGGTGATCTCGCCGCGGACCTCGACATCGAGCCGGACGGCGACCTCGCCGGCCAGCGCGGTGAAGATCCGGCCGAGCTTCTCGGCCAGCGGCAGGCCGGGACGGACGTCCTCGGCGATCACGCCGCCCTGCACGTTGACCGCGTCCGGCACCAACTCACCGGCCAGCGCCAGGCGTACGGACTTGGCGACCGCGATACCGGCCTTCTCCTGCGCCTCGTCGGTGGAGGCGCCCAGGTGCGGGGTGGCCACCACGTTGTCGAAGCTGAAGAGCGGGGAGTCGGTGCACGGCTCCTTGGCGTAGACGTCCAGGCCCGCGCCGGCCACCCGGCCCTCCTTGAGGGCGCTGGCGAGCGCGGCCTCGTCCACGATGCCGCCGCGCGCGGCGTTGACGATCCGCACGGTCGGCTTGACCTTGTGCAGCGCCTCGTCGCCGATCAGGCCGATCGTCTCGGGGGTCTTGGGCAGGTGCACGGTGATGAAGTCCGAGACCTCGAGCAGCTCGTCGAGCGAGAGCAGCTTGACGCCCATCTGGGCCGCGCGGGCGGCCTGGATGTAGGGGTCGTAGGCGACGATCTTCATGCCGAAGGCGGACATCCGCTGGGCGACCAGCACGCCGATCCGGCCCAGGCCCACCACGCCGAGGGTCTTCTCGGAGAGTTCGACGCCGGTGTACTTGTTGCGCTTCCACTCGCCCTGCTTGAGCGCGGAGTTGGCGGGCGCGATGTTGCGGGCGACCGAGATCAGCAGGCCGCAGGCGAGCTCGGCGGCCGTCACGATGTTGGAGGTCGGCGCGTTGACGACCATCACGCCGGCCTTGGTGGCGGCGGCGACGTCGACGTTGTCCAGGCCGACGCCGGCCCGCGCGACCACCCTGAGCTTCTTCGCCACGGCCAGCGCCTCGGCGTCGACCTTGGTGGCGGAGCGGATCAGGATCGCGTCGGCGTCCGCGATGGCGGTCAGCAGCTCGGTGCGGTTCGCACCGTCGCAGTGCCGGATGTCGAAGTCCGGGCCCAGTGCGTCGACCGTGGCAGGCGACAGCTCTTCGGCGATCAGCACAACAGCGTTCTTGGATGTCACAGTGCTCACGACAGTTTGTCCTTACTGTCCGGTGCTCCCCCGGTCCACGGGCACGTGGGTGGCGTGCCGACGTGATGCCGGCCGGCATTTGGGGGAAGGTGGCATGCCGCGTAGGTAGACGCACGACGCTGTGGGCCTGACGCGCACTCGGGAGTCTATCGACGTACCGGGTTTCCGCCTGTGCCCGTACGGCGAAATCACCCGCACGAGACCAGACGCCGTGTACAGCCCGGGGGTTGGGTCCGGGCCCGGACCCAACCCCCGCGCAGGAGCCTGGAGGTTCAGGCTCGTGGGACGCTTCAGGCGTCCTTGACCCAGCTCATGAGCTTGCGCAGCTCCTTGCCGGTGGTCTCCAGCAGGTGCTCGGAGTCCGCGGTCTTGTACTCGTTGTACTTCGGCAGGCCGGCCTTGTACTCGGCGATCCAGGTGTTGGCGAAGGTGCCGTCCTGGATCTCGGTGAGGACCTTCTTCATCTCGGCCTTGGTGTCGGCGGTGATGATGCGGGGGCCGGTCACGTAGTCGCCCCACTCGGCGGTCTCGGAGACCGACCAGCGCATCTTCTCCAGGCCGCCCTCGTACATCAGGTCGACGATGAGCTTCAGCTCGTGCAGGCACTCGAAGTAGGCGATCTCCGGCTGGTAGCCGGCCTCGACCAGGGTCTCGAAGCCGGCCTTGACCAGGGCGGCGGTGCCACCGCAGAGGACGGCCTGCTCACCGAACAGGTCGGTCTCGGTCTCCTCGGTGAAGGTCGTCTTGATGACGCCGGCCTTGGTGCCGCCGATGCCCTTGGCGTACGAGAGCGCCAGGGCGAAGGCGCCGCCGGTGGCGTCCTGCTCGACGGCCACGATGCACGGAACGCCGCGGCCCTCTTCGTACTGACGGCGCACCAGGTGGCCCGGGCCCTTGGGGGCGACCATGCAGACGTCGACGTCGGCCGGGGGCTTGATGAAGCCGAAGCGGATGTTCAGGCCGTGGCCGAAGAAGAGCGCGTCGCCCGCCTTCAGGTTCGGCTTGATGTCCGCCTCGTAGACGTCGGCCTGGATCGGGTCCGGCACCAGGATCATGATGACGTCGGCCTCGGCCGCCGCCTCCGCGGCGCTGACCACGCGCAGGCCGGCCTCCTCGGCCGCCGCACGGGACTTGGAGCCCTCCTTGAGGCCGACCCGGACGTCCACGCCCGAGTCGCGCAGCGACAGCGCGTGGGCGTGGCCCTGGCTGCCGTAGCCGATGACCGCGACCTTGCGGCCCTGGATGATGGACAGGTCTGCATCGTCTTCGTAGAACAGCTCGGCCACGGTGGAACTTCTCCTTGCGTGATGTCGCGTACGTGCAATGGCTACCGTACGCGCGGTGATGGGGATGTGGCGGGATCCGCCAGGGTGTGAGACGACCGCTGTCAGGCGCGGTCAGGCGCTGCGGTCGAGCGCGCGCAGTGAGCGGTCGGTGATCGAACGGGCGCCTCGCCCGATGGCCACCAGACCGGACTGCACGAGTTCCTTGATGCCGAACGGCTCCAGCATCCGCAGCATCGCCTCCAACTTGTCCGAGCTGCCGGTCGCTTCGATGGTCACGGCGTCCGGCGACACGTCCACGGTCTTGGCGCGGAAGAGCTGCACGATCTCGACGACCTGGGACCGGGTCTCGTTGTCCGCCCGGACCTTCACCAGGACCAGTTCCCGCTGGATCGCAGCGGACTGGTCGAGCTCGACGATCTTTATCACGTTGACCAGCTTGTTGAGCTGCTTGGTGACCTGCTCCAGCGGGAGATCCTCGACGTTGACCACGATGGTCATCCGGGAGATGTCCGGGTGCTCGGTCGGACCGACCGCCAGGGAGTCGATGTTGAAGCCCCGACGGGAGAACAGGGCGGCGATGCGGGCGAGCACGCCGGGCTTGTTCTCGACCAGGACGGAGAGGGTGTGCTTGGACATGATGCTCATTCCGTAAGCCTTAGTCGCAGTCGTAGGGGCGGGTCAGTCGAGGTCGTCGCCGAAGTCGGGGCGGATGCCCCGGGCGAAGAGGATCTCGTCGTTGCTGGTGCCGGCCGCGACCATCGGCCAGACCATGGCGTCCTGGTGGACGATGAAGTCGATGACCACCGGGCGGTCGTTGATCTCCATCGCCTGCTTGATCACCGTATCCAGGTCCTCCGGACGCTCGCAGCGCAGACCCACGCAGCCCATCGCCTCGGCCAGCAGCACGAAGTCCGGGATCCGGGTGCCCTGGGCCGGCGCCGCGATCCCGTCGTGCTCGGGACCGGCGTGCAGCACGGTGTTGGAGTAGCGCTGGTTGTAGAAGAGGGTCTGCCACTGGCGGACCATGCCCAGCGAGCCGTTGTTGATGACGGCGACCTTGATCGGCAGGTTGTTCAGCGCGCAGGTGACCAGTTCCTGATTGGTCATCTGGAAGCAGCCGTCGCCGTCGATCGCCCAGACCGCGAGGTCGGGCCGGCCGGCCTTGGCGCCCATCGCGGCGGGGACGGCGTAGCCCATGGTGCCCGCGCCACCGGAGTTGAGCCAGGTGGCGGGCTTCTCGTAGCTGATGAACTGCGAGGCCCACATCTGGTGCTGGCCGACGCCCGCCGCGTAGACGGCGTCCGAGCCGACCAGCTGCCCGATCCGCTCGATCACCTGCTGCGGCGACAACTCGCCCTCAGGGGCGGGCTCGTAGCCCAGCGGGTAGGTCTTCTTCCAGTCGTTGAGCTTGACCCACCAGTCGGTGTAGTCGCCGCGGTGGCCCGCCTCGTGCTCGGCCTGGACCGCGACGATCAGGTCGGCCAGCACCTCGCGGGCGTCGCCGACGATCGGCACGTCGGCCGGGCGGTTCTTGCCGATCTCGGCCGGGTCGATGTCCGCGTGGACGACCTTGGCCAGCGGGGCGAAGCTGTCCAGCTTGCCGGTGACCCGGTCGTCGAAGCGGGCGCCGAGGGTGAACAGCAGGTCCGACTTCTGCAGCGCGGTGACGGCCGGGACGCTGCCGTGCATGCCGGGCATGCCCAGGTGCTGCGGGTGGCTGTCGGGGAAGGCGCCGAGCGCCATCAGGGTGGTGACCACCGGCGCGCCGGTCAGCTCCGCCAGGATCCGCAGCTCGGCGGTGGCATTCGCCTTGAGCACCCCGCCGCCGACGTACAGCACCGGGCGCTTGGCACTGACCAGCAGCTTGGCGGCCTCGCGGATCTGCTTGGCGTGCGGCTTGGTGACCGGGCGGTAACCGGGCAGCGTGGTCTCCACGGGCCAGCGGAAGACCGTGGTCGCCTGCAGGGCGTCCTTGGCGATGTCGACCAGCACCGGGCCCGGCCGGCCGGTGGCGGCGATGTGGAAGGCCTCGGCGATCACCCGGGGGATCTCGGCCGGGTCGGTGACCAGGTAGTTGTGCTTGGTGATCGGCATCGTGATGCCGCAGATGTCCGCCTCCTGGAAGGCGTCGGTGCCGATCGCCTTGGAGGCCACCTGGCCGGTGATCGCGACGATCGGGACGGAGTCCATGTAGGCGTCGGCGATCGGGGTGACCAGGTTGGTCGCGCCCGGGCCGGAGGTCGCCATGCAGACGCCCACCTTGCCGGTGGCCTGCGCGTAGCCGGTGGCCGCGTGGCCGGCGCCCTGCTCGTGCCGGACCAGGATGTGCCGGACCTTGACGGAGTCCATCAGCGGGTCGTAGGCCGGGAGGATCGCCCCGCCCGGGATACCGAAGACGGTCTCCGCGCCGACGGCCTCAAGCGAGCGGATCAGCGACTGCGCCCCGGTCATCGTCTCGACCACCACCGGGGCGCCGTGGGACGGGGCGGCCGGGTGGTCCCCGCGGCGGGGGGATGCCGTGTGCTCAGTCATCTGCCTGTCTCTTCTCGGATTCTGTCGGCCCTGGCTTGAGGCCCTCGGTCTGCCGGGGGCTGCGCCGGGTCGGGCCGGTCGCCGGGCGCCTGTCCGCTTTCTCCCATTTTCGGGGGAAAAGGACCGGCGGTACAACGGTGTGCCAACGGAATGAGTGCAACAAAAAACCCCTCGTGCCCAGGGCATGCGAGGGGTGGCGCGTCGGTCTGTCTCAAGTCGGACCTGCTGGCCGACTCAGCCGACGCGCCCGCCAAGTACGAGAATTCGGGTGCGCATGGCACCGACCTTCCTCCCGAGCCACCGTCAGTGTCAAGCGGGCGGGATCACCGTCTCGCCATGCGGACCCACGGTGGGACCGGTCCCCTGGCCGCCGGACGGGCCCGCCGCGGCCCGGTGGTCCGGTGTCCTGGGACCGCCGTGGTGGTGCGGCGGGCAGCCAGAGCCGGCCTCCGGACGTACACCCGAACGGGTGTCCGCGGCGGCGAGGTAGGCCCGCCGGGCGGAGACCGCGCCGATCGGCCGGGGCAGCGGGTAGAGCCGGCGGGCCAGTGCGCGGCGCAGCCGGTACTCGTCCAGCGGCTGGGCGAAGGCCAGCCCCTGCCCCTGCCGGCAGCCGAGCTCCTGAAGCATCGTCACCTGGCGCGGCTGGTCCACCCCCTCGGCCACCGTGACCAGGCCGAGGTCCCGGCCCAGCCGCAGCGCGTGCCCGGCCAGTGCCCGGCTGCGCGGCGAGACGGGCAGCTCCTGGACCAGCGAGCGGTCCAGTTTGAGCGCGTCGAAGGGCAGCCGGGCCAGCGCACCGAGCGAGCCGTTGCCGGTGCCGAAGCCCGCCACCGCGGCGCCCACACCGAGCCGGCGCAGCGCGGCCAGCCGGCGGCCCAGCTCGTCCGCCATGCCGTCCGGGCCAGCAGTGGCCAGCTCGACGATCAGCTGCCCGGGCGGCAGGCCGGTGTCCCGCAGCGCGCCGGCGATGGTCTCGTAGACGCCGGGCGCGCAGAGCCGCTCGGCGGAGAGCCGCACCGAGACCGGGACAGCGCCCGACCCCAGGCGGCCGCCCAGCGCGGCCCCGGCAGCGGCCCGCAGAGCCGCCTCGGACACCGTCTGCTGGAGCAGCCAGCGGGCGAAGCGGTTGGCGGTGTCGCCGTGGTCGGAGCTGCGCAGGAACTCCACCGGGGTCAGCAGCAGCCCCTGCGCCGAGCGCCAGCGGGCCAGCGCCTCGACCCCGGTGACGGCGCCGCTGCGCAGGTCCACCACCGGCTGGTGCAGCAGCGCGAAGCTGCCCTCGCGAACGGCGACCCGCAGCCGGTCGTCCAGCTCCTTGCGGCGGTCCAGGTCGGCCCGCATCGCCGGGCTGTAGAGCACCACCCGGCCCTTGCCCTGCGACTTGGCCCGGTACATCGCCAGGTCGGCGTTGCGCATCAGCTCGTCCGCCAGCTGCTCGGGCGACTCGGCCTGCTCGGCCGGGCCGTCCGCCGCCGGGCCGAAGGCGATGCCGATGCTGGCGGCCACCCCGAGCTCGGCGCCGCCGATCCAGTACGGCTCGGAGAGCGCGCGGCGCAGCCGCTCGGCCAGCTCCTGGACCTGCGCGCGGCCGCGCGGGCCGCAGACCAGCGCGGCGAACTCGTCGCCGCCGAAGCGCGCCACGGTGTCCCCCGCGCGGACCACGCCCTGCAGCCGCCGGGCGGCCTGCACCAGCAGCTCGTCGCCGACCTGGTGGCCGGCGCTGTCGTTGACCGCCTTGAAGCCGTCCAGATCCAGGAAGAGCACGGCCGGCGGCCCGGCCTCCTCCGGCGGGTGCTCACGCGAGTGCTCGCGCGGGCCGTCGGCGCCCAGCGCGGCGCGCAGCCGCTGCGCGAACAGCGCCCGGTTGGGCAGGTCGGTGAGCGGGTCGTGGAACGCGTTGTGCTGCAACTGGGCCTGCAGGCGCACCCGTTCGGTGACGTCGCGGCTGTTGAGGATCAGCCCGTCGCGGTACCGGTTGACGGTGGACTCGACGTGCAGCCACTCGCCGCTGCCGGAGCGGATCCGGCACTCCACCCGGGCGCTCGGCTCGCCGCTGCGGGCCGGGTGGTGGGTGAGGTGGCGGGCCGGGCGGCTGCTGCGGGCCAGGAACCGGCGGACCTCGCCGACCACCCGGTCGGTGTCCTCCGGGTGCACCAGGTCGAGCAGCCGCCCGCCCACCAGCTCCTCCGGATCCCGGCTGTAGACCCCGAGGGCGGCCGGACTGACGTACGAGAGCACGCCGTTGGCCCCGGCGATCATGATCACGTCGCTGGAACCCTGCACCAGCGAGCGGAAGTGCGACTCCTTCTGCGACAACTCCTGGGCCAGCGACAGGTTGTCCAGCAGCATGATGCCCTGGCGGACGATCAGCGCCAGGCCCACGGTGCAGGCCACCACGATCACCACCCGGTCCATCGGGTGCCCTCCGAGGGCGTTGTAGAGGATGCCCGCGGTGCAGACCGAGGCGGCGGCGTACGGGGTCAGCGCGCTGAAGGTGGAGGCGACCCGGCGGCGCGGCGCACCGCCCGCCGAGGGGTGCTCGCGGCTGGGGTGGCGCCGCTGCCGGCGGGTCGACCAGGGCGCCGAGGCGAGCAGCAGGCTGCCGGCGAACCAGCCGGCGTCCAGGATCCCGCCGGAGCGGTAGGTGCTGTGCACGGAGGTGAAGAGCGCGTCGCAGGCCACCGTCACGGCCAGCCCGAGCATCGCGGTGTGCACGGCGGCCCGGTTGCAGTCCCGGCCGCGGAACCGCAGGCCGACCACCAGCGAGACCATCAGGATGTCCAGCACCGGATAGGCCAGGTTGAGCGCCAGGCTCAGCGGATCGCCGGTCTGGCCCTCGGCGGTGCGGCCGAGCGCCAGGCTCCAGCTCAGCGTGAAGAGCGAGCCGGCCACCAGCCAGCCGTCCAGCAGCAGGCAGAACCAGCCGGCCGCGCCGCGCGGGCGCTGGGCGAGCACCAGCAGGCCGACGATGGCCAGCGGGGCGAACGGCAGGAAGGCGTAGACGGCCAGCGAGTCGGGGGGCAGGTCGGTGCGCAGCACCACCTCGTACCAGCCCCAGGTGCCGTTGCCCAGGGCGACCGTGCAGGAGGAGAGCCCGAAGAGCAGCCAGGCCGGGCGGGCCGGCCCCGGCACCGTGCAGCCGTGCACCAGACAGGAGAGCGCGGCCGCCAGCGCGGCCCCCGCCAGGCCGAAATCGCCCATGAACAGTGCCACTTCGCGCGAACCCCAGCCGCTGGCGGCGCCCAGCGCGTAGGCCAGCCAGAGGAACGCCAGCAGCACGCCGGGCAGGCGCTGGTCGAACGTGAGCCCGCGCGGGGGGTCGGACGGGCTCATCGGTTCACCCTCGCACCCGGGCGCGAGCCCGACCCCGATCGGCAGCGCGACCCCGGACGGGAGCGCGACTTTGGGCGCGAGCGCGGCAGGCGGCGGCGCGGCAACGGTCGACGGCATGGCATCGGCGGGGTTCACCCGGCACCTCCCCCTCCGGCCCGGGGCCGCGTGCCCCCCGGACTGCGGCTTCGCCGGCCGCAGACGGACCGCCGGCCTGCGTCCAGCGGGCGGGCCGACATCCGACGACCGTCGCGCCGCACCAGTACTCCCAGTCGGGACACTACACCACTGTGGTCACTCAATGACACGCACACTCAACTTAGAGTAATGGTCCGAGAGTAGGGATATGCACCCGCTTCCACCAGATCGGCCCGGTTGGCCGTAGCGCACACGCTGAAGCGCGCGCGCCGGGGCGTGTGCGTCCGTGCGCCGGGCCCTGTGCGTCAATGCGCCGGGGCGTGAGACCGGCCGAAAGCCCCGGCCGGCACGGCCTCCTGGGCACCTTCCCGGGCAAGTTCGGGGGCAGCTTCGGGGAACAGCCGCAGGCGGTGCGCGAGCGCGGCCGCCTCGCCTCGCCCCGAGACCTCCAACTTCGCCAGGATGTTGGAGACATGCACGCTGGCCGTCTTGGGCGAGATGAAGAGCTCCTGGGCGATCTGGCGGTTGGTCCATCCCTGGGTCAGCAACCGCAGCACATCCGTCTCGCGCGGGGTCAGGGCGAACGCGGCGGTCGGCGCCGGCGCCCCCTTCGGCTCCTCGGCCGCCGGGCGGGCCACCCCGGCCCGGTCCACCAGCCGGGCGATCTCCTGGCCGAGCGCGGCGTCCCCGCGCAGCGCCGCCAGCGCGGCCGCCTCGTGCAGCAGCGGGCCGGCCTCCTCCCGCCGGCCCGCCCCGGCGGCCGCCCGGCCCGCCCCGAGCAGCGCCAGGACCAGCGGATAGGGCAGCCCGGTGGCGCGCAGCGGGGTGATCGCGGCGGCCCAGTGCGCCGGGGTGTCGGCGCCGGTGGCCCGGGCCAACTCGGCCTCGGCCAACCGCGCCCAGCCCACGTGCAGCGGGACCACCGGCCGCTGGCTCGCCAGCAACCGGGCGATCCGGTCGAGCACCGGCGCCCGGCCGAGGTCGGCGGCGGGCAGGCCGACCGAGTCGGCCTCCACCCCGGCGGCCCGGGCCAGCACCGGCAGCAGCCCGCAGTCGCCCTTCGCGGGCAGCCCGCGGTCCAGCACCGCCAGCAGCTCGGCCCGTGCCTGCAACGGCCGGCCGGTCCGTGCGGCGAGGTCGATCGCCAACCGGACGGTGGGCAGCACGTGCTGGGCCGGCTCGTCCTTGCCGTCCCCGCGCACGGACTTCGCCAGCTGCTCGGCGGCCAGCGCCAGATCGCCGCGCAGCAGGGCGAGTTCACCGCGGATCCGGTGCAGGTACTCGTCGTGGTTCTCGGCTCGGCCGTTGCCCTCCCAGCCGGCCAGCAGCTCGGCGGCCTCGTTCGGGCGACCGGTCATGATCAGGCACTCGGCCAGGTTGCCGGCCAGGATCGCCCCGGTGTTGCGCAGCAGGCCGAGCCGCCCGGCCACCTCCAGGCCCTCCCGCGCCAGCGTGGTGGCCTCCTCGGCGTGGCCGTAGTGGGCCAGCATGCTGGCCAGGTTGTTCAGGCCGCGGGTGAGCAGATCCGGCACACCCAGCTCGCGGGCGGCCGCGACGGCGGCGCGCAGCTCGGCCATCGCCCGCTCCGGTCCGCCGAAGTCGTTGTAGAGGGTGCCGAGCGTCATCCGGGCGTGCAGCTCCACGCCCGGCGCGCCGACCTCCCGGGCTATCGCGACGGCCCGCTCGGCCAGCTCGACGTGCTCCTCGGTGGGGGCCAGCAGCATGCCCTGGGAGGCGCTCATCGCGAACACCTCCGCCTGCACGGCGGACGGCCTACGGCCCTCCACCAACCGCTGGGCGTGCGCCAGCTCCTCGTCCCCGCCGACCCGGTTGAGGTGGCCCAGCAGGCGGGCCCGGTTCATCCGGAACCAGGCGCTGCGCAGCGGGTTCTCCCGCTCGTCCACCTGCTTGAGGGCGCGCTTGGCCAGGCTCAGCCCGCGCTCGCGGTCGCCGGCCCGGCGGGCCGCGACGACGGCCTCGGCCAGCACGTCGACCAGCCGCAGCCGGTCGCACTGCGCGTCGCAGCCGCCCGGGTCGCAGCAGCACGGCGGGTAGGTCTCGGCCCAGTCGTGCGGCCGCAGGGTCTCCCCCAGGACCTCCTCGCCGACCTCGTCCCAGAGTTCGATGGCCCGCTCCAGCAGGCTCAGCTGCTCGGCGAAGGCGTTGCGGCGGCGGGCCGCGCGGGCGGCGTCCAGCGCGGTCGGCAGGGCGCGGGCCGGATCGTGCGCGTGGTACCAGTAGTTGGCCAGCCGCGCCGGGCGCTCGTCGCGCTGCACCAGGCCGGGATCGGCCTCCAGCGCGGTGGCGAAGTGGCGGTTGATCCGGTTGCGCTCCCCCGGCAGCAGGTCGTCCGAGACCGCCTCGCGGACCAGCGCGTGACGGAACCGGTAGCCCTCGCCGTCCTTGTCCAGTTGCAGGATGTTGGCCCCGACGGCGGTGCGCAGCGCGCCGATCAGCTCGTCCTCGCAGCCGTCCAGCACGGCGGCCAGCAGCTCGTGTTCGACCCGTGAGCCGCCCTCGGCGGCGATTCTGACCACCTGCTGGGTCTCTTCGTCCAGCGCCTCGACGCGGACCAGCAGGATGTCCCGCAGGGAGTCGCTCAGTCCGGCCGAACAGCCGCCCTGGTAGGAGTTGGCCAGCTCCTCGACGAAGAACGGATTGCCCTCCGAGCGCCGGTGGATCAGCTCGACCAGTCGGCGGTCCGGCACCTCGGTGCCCAGGATGCCGGCCAGCTGGGCGGCCACCTCGTGGTGACCGAAGCGGTCCAACTCCAGGCGCTGCACGGTGCGCTGGCGCTCCAGCTCGGCCAGGAAGGGGCGCAGCGGGTGACGGCGGTGCAGGTCGTCGGTGCGGTAGGTGGCCAGGATCAGCACCCGGGAGCGGTGCAGTGTGCTGATCAGATAGGCCAGCAGCTCGCGGGTGGAGCGGTCGGACCAGTGCAGGTCCTCGATCGCCAGCACCAGCGTGCGCTCGGCGCTGAGCCGCTCGAAGAGCCGGGTGATGTGCTCGAACAGCCGGGCGCGGCCGTACTCGTCGTTCGGCTCGGTGTCGGCGTCGCCGAACTCCGGGAGCAGCCGGGAGAGATGGTTCTCCATCCCCTCGGCGGCGCGGGCCAGTTCGGGGCCGAGACGGCGGTGCAGGCGGCGCATCGCGGTCACCAGCGGCGCGTACGGCAGGCCCTCGGCGCCGACCTCCAGGCAGCCGCCGAGCATGGTGACGGTGCCCTCGGCGCCCTCGTCCGGGCTCCCGCTGTCCGCCGCGCAGAGGAACTCCTCCAGCAGGCGGGTCTTGCCGACCCCGGCCTCCCCGCCGATCAGCAGGGCCTGCGGCTGCCCCGCCGAGGCGCGGCGCAGCGCAGCCGTGAGGGTGGCGGTCTCGCTGCCACGACCGACGAACACAGGACTGACCGACATCTGATCCACGGCGCCGAGCATGCCACAGGGACCCGACAGCGGCCGAGTGATTACCCGCAGCGCTGAACCGGGCTCCGCGCGCGGCCCCGCAATGCCCGAGGGGAGGGCGCCGGCGGCGTCCCTCCCCTCGTTCCCCGGCGCTCCCCACGTGCCGCCGGGGTGGTCCTGTTCTGTCAGCATTCGGTGCAAGCGGCGGCGGTGGTGCGGGGCGCCGTGGTGCGGGTCGCCGTGGCGCGGGTGGCCAGCCGGCGCAGCGCCCCGCTGCGGCCGCTGACGCCCTGCGGCCGCTCGGCCTGCCGCGCGCTGCGGCGGATGGCGCGGGCCTCGGTGACCAGCCGCTGGTGGGCGGCGATCTCGCGCATCTCGGCGTTGAGCTGACGGTAGAGGTCGTACTCGTTCATCGTCGGTCCCCTGTTCCGGGACGCTTCCCGGTCTCTTTCGACCGGTCCGTCGTCCTGGTAAGAGCCTCCTCCCCCAGCGGGGTGCCGGGCATCGGCAGCATGCCGCATCTTCCGGGGCGTCAGAGCCTTAGACGGGCCGGCAAACGGCTGTGGCCACCCCTAAGGAGGGGTGGCCACAGGCCCTGGGATCTAAGGCGATCTAAGGCGGTGACTAAGGCTAGGCAGCGCCGAGCTTCTCCAGGATCAGATCCTTGACGCGGGCCGCGTCGGCCTGGCCGCGGGTGGTCTTCATGACCGCGCCGACCAGCGCGCCCACCGCGGCGACCTTGCCGTCGCGGATCTTGTCCGCGATGGCGGCGTTCTCCGCGATGGCCTGGTCGACCGCCGCGCCGAGCGCGGAGTCGTCCGAGACGACCGCCAGGCCACGGCTCGCCACGACCTCGTCCGGCTCGCCCTCGCCCGCCAGCACGCCCTCGATGACCTGACGGGCCAGCTTGTCGTTCAGCTTGCCCTCGGCGACCAGCGCGCACACCCGGGCCACCTGGGTCGGGGTGATCGGCTGCTCGGCGAGGTCGGTGGCGGTCTCGTTGGCCCGGCGGGCCAGCTCGCCCATCCACCACTTGCGGGCCTGGTCGGCCGGCGCACCGGCCGCGATGGTCTCCAGGATCGGCTCCACCGCACCGGCGTTGAGCACCGACTGCATGTCCTTGTCCGACAGGCCCCACTCGCCCTGCAGCCGGGCGCGGCGCACCCGCGGCAGCTCGGGCAGCGCGGCGCGCAGCTCCTCCACCCAGGCACGGGCGGGGGCGATCGGCACCAGGTCGGGCTCGGGGAAGTAGCGGTAGTCCTCGGCGTTGTCCTTGATCCGGCCGGCCGTGGTGCTGCCGTCCTCCTCGTGGAAGTGCCGGGTCTCCTGGACGATCGTGCCGCCCTCGTCCAGCACGGCGGCGTGCCGCATGATCTCGAAGCGGGCCGCCCGCTCCACGCTGCGCAGCGAGTTGACGTTCTTGGTCTCGCTGCGCGTGCCGAACTCCGCCCGGCCGTGCGGGCGCAGCGACAGGTTGACGTCGCAGCGCATCTGGCCCTTGTCCATCCGGGCCTCGGAGACGCCGAGCGCCTTGATCAGCTCACGCAGCTCGGCGACGTACGCCTTCGCCACCTCGGGAGCCCGGACGCCCGCGCCCTCGATCGGCTTGGTGACGATCTCGATCAGCGGGATGCCGGCCCGGTTGTAGTCGAGCAGCGAGTGCGAGGCGCCGTGGATCCGGCCGGTCGCGCCACCGATGTGCGAGGACTTGCCGGTGTCCTCCTCCATGTGGGCGCGCTCGATCTCGACCCGGAAGATCTCGCCGTCCTCCAGCTGCACGTCGAGGTAGCCGTTGAAGGCGATCGGCTCGTCGTACTGCGAGGTCTGGAAGTTCTTGGGCATGTCCGGGTAGAAGTAGTTCTTCCGCGCGAAGCGGCACCACTCGGCGATCTCGCAGTTCAGCGCCAGGCCGATCTTGACCGCGGACTCCACCCCGATCGCGTTGACCACCGGCAGCGAGCCGGGCAGGCCGAGGCAGGTCGGGCAGGTCTGGCTGTTCGGCTCGGCCCCCAGGGTGGTCGAGCAACCGCAGAACATCTTCGTCTTGGTGCCCAGCTCGACATGGACCTCCAGGCCCATCACCGGGTCGTACGACGCAAGAGCGTCGTCGTAGGAGACGAGGTTCATGCCGCTCACAGGAAATGCAACTCCTTCAGTACAGTCGTGAGCTCCTCGCACCATTCACGGTAGGCGGGGAGAGCCTTGAGACGGACGAGGTCGATCTCATTGCTAAGTTTCTCAGAGAGGTTTCTGGAGTCGTATCCAGGAAGAATACGGCTGAGCAGATCCTTCGGGTCCGACACCCTCTCGGCCTGAGCCGCGGAGGTCGGAATCAGCTCCGTGACCGCGCCGGGCACCGAGCGAAGCAGTTCCGCATCTGCCAGGAGCCAAGCCTCGGTCTCCCGGACCGGGACGACGCCGACCATACGCCGTCCGACCGGAATCGCCGTCAGCGCCGCCACCTTCGCGATCTTGTCCCGTTCTCTGTGGTCATTGTGCAGAAACACGATATGGCAGTCGGCGGCGAGGTCCGCCACAGCGGCCGCGACCTGCGCCGCCCCCTTTGTCGACGGGCAGTCGCCCGGCAGGACGAACTCCTGTACGTCGAAGGGCTCACCAGCCGCTGATCCCAGGGCCAGCAGCTGACGAACGATGACCCGACCGAGGAACAGCTGGTCCTCAGGTCCCTCGGCGATCAGACCGGGCACCAGGTACCGGCTCATCCCGGGCCCGCCACAGCGCTTTCAAGAAACCTGCGGGCCTCCCGAGCCGGGACGAAGGTGCCCGGCTCGCCCGACATCCCGAGCCGCCGCGCGCGGGTGTGCCGTACCGGGCCCCGGTCGCCGCCCACCCGCGTCACCGTGTCGATGAAGACGGCATCGCCCTGGTGGTCGGGAAGCAGCGCGGAGAGCACTACCGGCGAATGGGTCGTCAACAGGATCTGGCGCCTGGTCGCAGGATTCGTCGTGGCCCGCAGGCGACGGACGAGCTCACGAACCTGTCCGGGGTGCAGGCCGTTCTCAGGCTCCTCGACCATCAGGGTGCCCGGGTTGTCCGGGTCGTGAGCGGCGGTGAGGAGCGCGAGGATCCGTAGGGTCCCGTCCGAGGCCAGCCTGACCGGCACCTTCGCGGCCGCCTCGTAGACGAGGTCCAGGTCCCAGACCCCCCGGTTCGGATCCGGGGTCGGGACGACTCCGGTCAGCCCTCGGAGCACCGCGGCCGCATCGGCCAGGAGCCGGAACGACTCCGGGGTGCCGACTGTGCCGGACTCGCCCAGCAGCCGGCCCAGCACCCCGGGAAGGTTGCGTCCGGAAGGCGAGAGGGCATCCGAGTCGTAGAGGTCGCTGGGCATGCGAATCGACTCCGGATCGGGCGCCAACATCGTCCAACCGAAGAGCTCGCGGTGGAACATCTCCAGCCACCCGCCATGGCTGGCGGCCATTACCACGGCGAATGCCCCGGCCTGGAGCACCGGACGGCCGACCGCTGCGGCCTCCTGGTCGGTCAGCGTCCAGCCCTCGGGCAGTTCCGCAAGAGCGCGCAGTCGCACCGTGGTTTCCGGCATCCCGGGCGCCTCGCGCAGCTCGGCCTCGATGACCGCCTCGACGTGCTGGAGCCCGTGGCCCGGCAGGTCGACGAGGAAGCGTACGAGCAACCGCATCTGCGGGACGGTGACACCGTCGGGTCCGGTGTGGAACTGATCGATCAACTGGCCTCTGCGCATGCCTCGCAGCCAGCTGCGCCCGTCGGTGTCTGTGATCAGCCTGCGCGCCAGATCGATCGCCTCGAACAGGTTCGACTTGCCGGTGCCGTTCGGACCTGCCAGGACCGTGAATGGGGTCAGATCGAGCGAGAAGCCGAGAAAGGACTTGAAGCCGTCGATCTCGATGCGGGTGATCATCCCGTTTCCTCCCTTCTCCGGTCCGGCAAGACGTAGTCGGCCTGTACGCCGGGTACAGGCCGACTCACCCGTGCTGTCTCAGCCCAGCAGCACGTCGTCGTCGCCCAGGTGCTTGAGCTCGCGCAGCAGCAGGGCGGTGCCGGTGACCAGGGCGAGGGCGCCGACCACGGCGTTGGCCAGCAGCAGGTTGTCCTGCTCGCTGCGGGCCTTCTTGACGTCCTTGACGATGCTCAGGACACCGAAAGCGCTGGTGCCGATGCTGAGCCACAGTCCGGGCTTGGAATGCTTCCAGCCCTTGATTGAACCACTGGCCTTAGCCTTCTCGATCTTGCTCACAGTGCCGGTGCCTCCTCGAGCAGGGGGTGCCCCCACTTGTCGTTGAGTGCGGCCTCGACGGCGCCGCCCACGCGGTACAGGCGGTCGTCCGCCATCGCGGGAGCGATGATCTGCAGGCCGACCGGGAGATTGTCCTCCGGGGCCAGCCCGCAGGGCAGCGACATGGCCGCGTTGCCCGCGAGGTTGGACGGAATCGTGCAGAGGTCGGCCAGGTACATCGCCAGCGGGTCGTCGGCTCGCTCGCCGATCGGGAAGGCGGTGGTGGGGGTGGTCGGCGAGATCAGCACGTCGACGCCGGCGAAGGCGGCGTCGAAGTCGCGCGAGATCAGGGTGCGGACCTTCTGGGCCGAGCCGTAGTAGGCGTCGTAGTAGCCCGAGGAGAGCGCGTACGTGCCCAGGATGATGCGGCGCTTGACCTCGGGGCCGAAGCCGGCCTCGCGGGTGAGCGCGGTGACGTCCTCGGCGGAGCGGGTGCCGTCGTCGCCGACCCGCAGGCCGTAGCGCATCGCGTCGAAGCGGGCCAGGTTGGAGGAGGCCTCGCTGGGCGCGATCAGGTAGTAGGCGGGCAGCGCGAGGGTGAAGGACGGGCAGGAGACCTCGACGACCTCCGCGCCCAGCTCGCGCAGCAGCTCCACGCTCTCGTTGAAGCGCTGCATCACGCCGGCCTGGTAGCCCTCGCCGGCGAACTCCTTGACCACGCCGATCCGCATGCCGCGCACGTCGCGCAGCTTGGCGGCGGCGACCACGGCCGGGACGGGCGCGTCGATGGAGGTGGAGTCCAGCGGGTCGTGGCCGGCGATCGCCTCGTGCAGCAGGGCCGCGTCCAGGACCGTACGGGCGCAGGGGCCGCCCTGGTCGAGGGAGGAGGAGAAGGCGACCAGGCCGTAGCGGGAGACCGAGCCGTAGGTGGGCTTGACGCCGACCGTGCCGGTGACGGCGCCGGGCTGGCGGATCGAGCCGCCGGTGTCGGTGCCGATCGCCAGCGGGGCCTCGTACGCGGCCAGCGCGGCGGCCGAACCGCCGCCGGAGCCGCCGGGGATCCGGGAGAGGTCCCACGGGTTGCCGGTGATGCCGTAGGCGCTGTTCTCGGTGGAGGACCCCATGGCGAACTCGTCCATGTTGGTCTTGCCGAGGATCACCACGCCCGCGTCCTTCAGACGGGACGTCAGGGTCGCGTCGTAGGGCGGGATCCAGCCTTCGAGGATCTTCGATCCGCAGGTGGTGGGGACGCCCTTGGTGGTGAAGACGTCCTTGAGCGCGAGCGGGACGCCGGCCAGCGGGCCGAGCTCCTCGCCCTTGGCGCGCTTGTCGTCCACCGCGCGGGCCGCGGCCAGCGCGCCCTCGGTGTCCACGTGCAGGAAGGCGTTGACCTTCTTGTCGACGGCGTCGATCCGGTCGAGGTGGGCCTGAGCCACCTCGACGGCGCTGACCTGGCCGCTCGCGATGGCGGCGGCGGTGTCGGCGGCGGTGAACTTGATGAGGTCGGTCATGGGTGTTAGTCCTCCCCCAGGATCTGCGGCACGCGGAAACGCTGCTCCTCGGCGGCCGGAGCACCGGACAGCGCCTGGTCCGGGGTGAGCGAGGGCCGGACCTCGTCCGCGCGCATGACGTTGGTCAGCGGCAGCGGGTGGGAGGTCGGGGGGACGTCCTGTCCGGCGACCTCGGAAACGCGGGCGACCGCGCCGATGATCACGTCGAGCTGCTCGGCGAAGTGGTCCAGCTCCTCCGCCTGCAACTCCAGACGCGACAGCCGGGCGAGGTGGGCGACCTCCTCGCGCGTGATGCCAGGCATGCAGCGATCCTCAAGGTGAGTTCTGGTGAGGTCGGGCACCCAGGGTGACCCGACCCGGACGGCGACCCGGCGGCACTGCCGCCCCGGCCTCGCGTCCTCTTGGTCTGTGCAGCCCATCCTAGGGGGCGTGGCCGCACGACCGGGCACGTCAGCCCTCTACTGCGGGGCAGTGGGCGCCTGCAGGCCGGTTTCGGAGGACTGCGGACGCGGTGCGACCAGCGGTGGGACCGGCTGGCTCAGGGGCTGGCCCAGGGGCTGGCTCAGCGGCGGGCCCAGCGGTTGGCCCATCGGCTGGCTCAGCGACTGGCTGATCGACTGGACGGCCTGGGTCGGGATCACCGGGCGCGGCAGCACCGGACAGGTCAGCTCGGCCTTCCCGGTCCAGCGGTCCAGCGTGGTCAGCCGCTCGGCGGGCGGCGGGCCGGTGCGGTGCACCCGCAGCCAGGCGGTGGCCTGGTCGGCGGGCAGGGCCGCGGAGACCAGCCAGCCCTGCACCGCGTCCACGCCCAGACCGTGCAGCCGCTCCCAGGTCTCGTCGTCCTCGACGCCCTCGGCGACCACGGTCAGGCCGAGCGAGTGCGCCAGCTCCACCGAGCAGCGCACCACGGCGGCGTCATGGTCGTCGGCGACCATCCGCGAGACGAACGAGCGGTCGATCTTCAGCTCGCCGACCGGCAGGCTGCGCAGCCGCACCAGCGAGGAGTGGCCGGTGCCGAAGTCGTCAAGCGACATCCCCACGCCCTGCCGGCGCAGTTCGGCCAGGGTGTCGGCGGCCCGCCGCGAGTCGTCCAGCAGTAGCCGCTCGGTGATCTCCAACTGGAGCGCCTGAGCGGGTACTTGATGGCGCGCCAAGTGGCCGGCGACACGTTGGGCGAAGCCCGGGTTGAGCACGTCGCGCGGCGAGACGTTGACCGCGACCTGCACCTGCAGGCCCTGGCCGCGCCAGGTGGCCAGCTGGCCGATCGCCGCCTCCAGCACGTAGTCGGTCAGCCGCGGCATCAGGCCGCTGGACTCGGCGAGGCCGACGAACTCGTCCGGGCTGACCTTGCCGCGCCCGGGCCGCTCCCAGCGCAGCAGCGCCTCCAGGCCGACCACCCGGCCGTCGAAGGCCACCTTGGGCTGGTAGTGCAGCTGGACCTCGCCCATCTCCAGGGCCCGGCGCAGATCGCCGAGCAGCCCGATCCGGTACGGCGTGTCGGCGTCCTGCGAGTGGTCGTACTGCTCGACGCCGGTGCGGCCCTGCTGGGCGTGGCCCATCGCGACGTCCGCGCGGCGCAGCAACGATTCTGCGTCGCCCGCGTGCTGCGGATAGACGCAGACTCCGGCGGACGCCTCCAGGACCAGTAGCAGCCCGTCGAGGCGGATCGGCGCGGCGAGTTCGGCGATCAGCGCCTTCGCCAGGCGCTCCAGGGTGTCGGGGCAGCCGACGCCGGGGAGCAGCACCGCGAACTCGTCGCCGCCCATCCGGGCCACCACCGCGCGGCGTCCGCGTTCGGCGATCGGCGGCAGTTCGGCGAGCAGTTCCTCGGTGTCGCGGCGGCGGTCGGCGGCGCCGGACGGGCCGTCCAGCGCATTGGACGAGGTGTCGGGCAGGCCGCCGCGCAGCACCCGGTGCAGGCGGCGGGCGATGTGCACGAGCAGCCGGTCGCCGGCCGCGTGACCGAGCGTGTCGTTGAGCGATCGGAACCGATCGAGGTCGAACAGGATGAGACCGACGCAGTAGCCCTCCTCGTCCTGGTGCTCGGCGATCGCCTCCTGGGCCGCCAGCAGCAGCGCGTGCCGGTTGGGCAGGTCGGTGAGCGGGTCGGTGAGCTGGTCCCTGGCCCGATCGCGGGCGATCCGCCAGGCCGCCACCAGGACGGCCAGGGGGACCGCGAAGAGCGGCAGCAGTTCGGGCTCGTAGCGGCTGACCAGGACAGCCAGTGGGATGAGCGGTGCGGCCCCGGCCAGCAGCACACCGAGCAGCAGGACCGCGCCTGCCACCCCCTGCGGCGGACGCGTCAACGCCCCGCCGGTCGTACCATCCATACGCCCTGTCCTCCGTCAGGCCCGCCCCGCCAGGCCGCGTCGCGGCTGGGACCGACCGGAAGAACGGTCGGCCCTGGCACCCCTGATGGTGTGCCAGTCGGTCTCAGCCGGGAAGCCCCCCAGACGGCGCCGGACGAACCCGGTGCCCCACTCCTGCTGACACGCTGTTGCATTCCAGGGTAAGTCCGCCTCCTGTATGGAGGCTGACTTTCAGTCATCCTTGGATCGCCTCAGGCGTGAGCCGGCGCCGCACGGGAACACGATGCCCTGTTTGCGGCCCCGGCATCCCGCTGACGGTCAATCAGTACGATAACAAGACGGACACGTCAGCCCTGGTCAGGGCCTGCGGGGGTTACCGACTCCGCTTCGGTGGGTGCGGCAGGTTCGGGCTCCGGGAGGCCGAGGTGCGCGCGGGCGGCGGACGGGCCCTGCTCCAGCAGGACGGTGAACCCCTCGTCGTCCAGCACGGCCAGGCCCAGCTGCACGGCCTTGTCGAACTTGGACCCGGGGTTGTCGCCGACCACCACGAAATCGGTCTTCTTCGACACCGAACCGGTCACCTTCGCGCCCCGCGAGACCAGCGCCTCCTTGGCGCCGTCCCGGGTGTGGCCGGCCAGCGTGCCGGTGACGACGACGGTCAGGCCCTCCAGCGGGCGCGGGCCCGCCTCCTCGGCCGCCTCCTCGGTGAACCGCACCCCCGCGGCCCGCCACTTCTCGACGATCTCGCGGTGCCAGTCCTCCTGGTACCACTCCTTGATCGCCCGGGCGATGATCGGACCGACGCCCTCGGTGGCCGCCAACTCCTCCTCGGTGGCCGCGAAGATCCGGTCCAGGTCGCGGAACTCGCGGGCCAGCGCCTGGGCGGACACCGGGCCGACGTGCCGGATCGACAGGCCGTTGAGGTAGCGCCAGAGCGGCCGCTCGCGGGCCGCCGCCAGGTTGTCGAGCAGCAGGCTCGCGCTCTTCTTCGGCTCGCCCCTGAGGTTGGCGAAGAAGTCGACCTGCTTCTCCTCGCCGGTCTCGTCGTCCAGCTTGGGCATGCCGCTCTTCTGGTCGCGCACCAGCACCTTGATCGGCAGCAGCTGCTCCATGGTCAGGCCGAAGATGTCGCCCTCGTTCTTGACCGGCGGATCCTTGGGCTCCAGCGGCTGGGTGAGCGCGGTGGCCGCGACATAGCCGAGGCCGTCGATGTCCAGCGAGGCGCGGCCGCCCAGGTAGGCGATCCGCTCGCGGACCTGGGCCGGGCAGAACTGCGCGTTGGGACAGCGCAGATCGATGTCGCCCTCCGACATCGGGCGCAGCTCGGAGCCGCACTCGTGGCAGTGGCTCGGCATCACGAACTCCTGCTCGGTGCCGTCCCGCAAGTCCTCCACCGGGCCGAGGATCTCGGGGATCACGTCACCGGCCTTGCGCAGCACCACGGTGTCACCGAGCAGCACGCCCTTGGCCTTGACCACCTGCTGGTTGTGCAGCGTCGCGTACTGCACCATCGAGCCGGCCACCTTCACCGGCTCGGCCAGCACGGCGAACGGGGTGGCCCGGCCGGTGCGCCCGATGCCGACCTGGATCCGGGCCAGCTTGGCGTTGACCTCCTCCGGCGGGTACTTCCAGGCGATCGCCCAGCGCGGCGACTTGGAGGTGGCGCCGAGCCGGCCCTGGAGCGGGATCTCGTCCACCTTGACGACCACGCCGTCGATCTCGTGCTCGACCGAGTGCCGCTGCTCGCCGTAGAGCCTGATGAAGGCGCGCACCTCCTCCAGCGTGCCCACCACGCGGTTGTGCCGGGCGGTCGGCAGGCCCCAGTCGTGCAGCAGCTGGTAGGCATGCGACTGGCAGTCGATGTCGAAGCCCTCGCGGGCGCCGATGCCGTGCACCACCATGTGCAGCGGGCGCGAGGCGGTGACCAGCGGATCCTTCTGGCGCAGCGAACCTGCGGCCGCGTTGCGCGGGTTGGCGAACAGCTTGACCAGGGCGTGCGGGCGCTTGCCCTCCTTGGCGCGCTCCTCGTTGTCCGCCCGGCGGCGCTCGTTCTCCGCGGCGAGCGAGGCGTTCAGCTCGGCGAAGGCCTCGGTGGGCAGGTAGACCTCGCCGCGGATCTCGACCAGGGCGGGGATGTTGTCACCCTTGAGCTGGTGCGGGATCTCCTTGATGGTGCGGACGTTGGTGGTGATGTCCTCGCCGACCCGGCCGGTGCCGCGGGTGGCGGCCAGCACCAACCGGCCGTGCTCGTAGGTGAGGTTGACGGCCAGGCCGTCCACCTTGAGCTCGCAGAGGTAGTGGTACTCGATGCCGTCCAGCTCGCGGGCGACGCGGTCGGCCCAGTCGGACAGCTCCTCGTCGTCCATCGCGTTGTCCAGGCTGAGCAGCCGCTCGCGGTGCTCGACCTTGGTGAAGACGTCGCCCGCCGTGCCGCCGACCTTCTGGGTGGGCGAGTCCGGGGTGACCAGGACCGGGTGCTCGGCCTCGATCGCCTCCAGCTCGCGCATCAGCCGGTCGAACTCGGCGTCGCTGACGACCGGCGCGTCCTGGTCGTAGTACCGGATGCGGTGGCCCTCGATCTCGGCCGCCAGCTCCACATGCCGCCTGCGCACCTCCGCCGGGACCTCTGCCCAGCCCTCGACAGCCGCCACCGTAAGCCTCCTACCGTCTCACTCCGGGTTGTCCACCAGACTGCGGGCACCCTTCACGCTGAGTGACAACGCCTCGCGCGCGTAGGCGGGGCTCGCCCCCGCCAACCCGCAGGTCGGTGTCACCAGCACGCGGCGTCCCAGCAGTTCCGGATCGAGCCCGAGCCTGCGCCACAACGTCCTGACACCCGCGACATTACCGGCCGGGTCTGACAATCCTTCGTCGGTGGAGGGCACCACTCCGGCGAGGAACACCGTGCCGGCCTCGACCGCCTCGCCGATCACGTCGTCCTCACGCTCCGTCAGCAGCGCGAAGTCGAGCGAGACGCCGGCCGCACCGGCCCGGCGCAGCAAGGGGATTGGCACACCGGGCGCGCAGCAGTGCACGACGGTGGGAGTCTGCAGCGCGGTGATCACCGACCGCAGCACCTCCTCGGCCACCTGCCGGTCCACCGAACGCAGCCGCTGGAACCCGCTGGCGGTCTTCACCCCACCGGTCAGCACCGCGGGCAGCGAGGGCTCGTCCAACTGGAGGACGAGCTGCGCGCCCGGCACCCGCTTGCGGACGTCCGCGAGGTGGCGGCGCAGGCCCTCGGTGAGCGAACCGGCGATGTCCCGGCAGGCGCCGTGGTCGCGGAGCGCCTTCTCGCCGTACTTCAGCTCGATCGACGCCGCCAGCGTCCACGGCCCGACCGCCTGCACCTTCAGCGCGCCCTGGTAGCCCTGGGTGAACTCCTCCAGCGCGTCCAGGTCCTCGCCCAGCCACGCGCGCGCCCGCTTGCTGTCCCGCCCCGGCCGGTCCGCGAACCGCCACCCACTCGGCTCCACCTGTGCGAACAGCTCCACCAGCAGGCCGGCCGACCGCCCGATCATGTCCGCCCCCGGCCCACGCGCGGGCAACTCGGGCAGGAACGGCAACTGTTCCAGCGCGCCGGTGGAGGTCCTGGCGGCCTCCCGCGCGTCGGTGCCGGGCATGGAGCCGACACCGGTCGCGGCGCCGTACAGGTCGGGGAAGGGCTGCTCAGTGGTCACGCAGTGCAGGCTACGGGGTGGGCGGCGTGCTCGGGCCGGTGGACGGCGTGCTCTGCGCGGGCGAGGCGGGCAGCGCGATGTCGGGGAAGTCGGTGGCCGGGGTCCCAGCGACCTCGCCCTTCATCGCGGCCTCCCAGATCGGACCGGCGACCTGGGCGCCGAAGGCCTGCTCAATCCGGCTGCCGCCGAACATCTGGCCCTCCAGCGGCTGCTGCTTGCCGGTGTCGCTGACCACGGTGGCACCGACCACGTCGGGGGTGTAGCCGACGAACCAGACCTGCGTGCCACCGTCGGTGGTACCGGTCTTGCCCGCGATGGGCCGGCCCAGTGAGACGTTCGAGGCGGTACCGCGGTCCTGGACCACGCCCTTGAGCATCGCGGTGATGGTGTCCGCGGTGTTGGGGGAGATGACCTGCGAGCAGCTCTGCGCCGGGACGGGCAGGTTCTTGCCGTCCGGGCCGGTCACCGAGCCGATGGCCAGCGGCGCGCAGTAGACGCCGTGCGAGGCGAAGGTGGCGTAGGCACTGGCCATCGTCAGCGGGGTGAGGTCGTTGACACCCAGGGTCATCGACGGGACCACCTTGAGCGGGGTGCCGTCGGCCTGCTTCTCGATGCCCAGCCTGTTGGCCATCTGGGCCACCGCGCACAGGCCGACGTCGCCCTCCAGGGTGGCGAAGTAGGTGTTGATCGACTGCGCGAGCGCGTCGGCCATGTCGAAGGTGACGGGCGAGGCCGAGCTGTCGTTGTGCACCGAGGGCGCCGACCTGTAGAGGCCGCCGTTGCAGTCGGTCATCCTGGGCCAGTTGATGGTGGAGGCCGTGGTGTAGGTCTGCGAGGGGGTCTTCCCGCTCTCCAGCGCCGCGGCGGCCACGATCGGCTTGAAGGTCGAGCCGGTCGGGAACCCGAGGCCGCCACCCATCGACTGGGGGGCGTTCAGGTTGATCTGGGTCTCGTCCGACCCGAGGCCGTACGGCCGGCTCTGGCCCATCGCCAGGATCTTGCCGGTGTTCGGCTGCACCATGCTCATCACGGCGGCGGGCTTGTCGGAGGCGTTCGCGTTGTCCGCCAGGCCCTTGTCCAGCGCGACCTGTGCCTTCGGGTCCAGCGTGGTGTGGATCTGCAGGCCGCCGCGGTTCCACAGCGCCTTGCGGTCGGCGGCGGTGGCGCCGAACACCGGGTCACTGAGGAGCACGGCCTTCACGTAGTCGCAGAAGAAGCCCTCGCCCTGCTTGGCCGTGATGCAGCCCTGCTGCGGGCGGCTGACCTGGAGCTTGATCGGGGTCGCGATCGCCTGGTCGGCCTGGGCCTGGGTGATGGCGCCGTACTCGGCCATCTTCTTGAGGACGACGTTGCGCTTGTCCGTGGCGGCCGCCAGGTGCGCGATCGGGTCGAAGGTGCTCGGCGACTGCACCAGGCCGGCCAGCATGGCCGCCTGGGGCAGGGTCAGGTCCTTGGCGTGGACGCTGAAGTACCGCTCGGAGGCTGCCTCGATGCCGTACGCCTGCTCGCCGAAGAAGGTGATGTTGAGGTAGTTGGTGAGGATCTGGTCCTTGGTCAGCGTCTGCTCGACGTCGATCGCGTACCGCATCTCCTGCAGCTTGCGGCCGATCGTCTGCCGCTGCGCCTCCAGGACGGCGGCGGTGTCGTTGCCGGCCTCGTCCACGAAGACGTTCTTCACGTACTGCTGGGTCAGCGTCGAGGCGCCCTGGGCGGTGCCGCCGGCGGCGGAGTTCTTGCTGAGCGCGCGGATGATGCCCTTGGGGTCGATCGCGCCGTGCTGGTAGAAGCGGTTGTCCTCGATGTCCACCAGCGCCTGGCGCATCACCGGGGCGATCTGGTCGCCCGGGACGACGGTGCGGTCCCGGTCGTATGCGGTGGCTATCAGGTTGCCGGACGCGTCGTAGATCGAGGAGGCCTGGGAGAGCGCCGGGGCCTTGAAGTCGTCCGGGAGGCTGTCGAAGCTGTCCGCCGCCGCCTTCGCCCCGAGGCCGAGGCCCCCGACGAACGGCAGGGCCATGCCGGCCAGCAGGGCACCGGCTACCGCACTGACAGTCAGAAAGCGGACAGCCAAGGCGGACTTGGCCACCAGGCCGGAGGTCGTGGAGGAGTTCGTCGACGGCATACCTCCGACTTTAGAAGCCCAACCTTGAGGAATGGTATGAATATTTCTACCGTCATGTATCGACCTGGCTACAGAATTCCGACGCCTTGGCCCCAACACCCGGACAGGGCACGCTGATCGGCTCCGCACACCCCGTTCGTGCCGCTACCACCCGATTTCGGGCGACTGCCCTCTCGGGCAGACGGCGGCGGAGACGTACGAGACCACGACGGCCCTACCGCTCGGCGCCCGCCGGCCACAGCACCCGCACCGGCACCCCGGAGCGCTCGGCGAAGCCGACGACATCGGCGGTGCCGCCGTATCCCCACGCGGGCTTGCCGTCCCAGACGGCGAGCAGCAGGTCCGCGAGCCCGACGAGGATCTCGCTGCCCGCCATGTGCGCCGCCGAGTCGGACACGGTCAGGCCGGTGCGGTGCACCTGGGCAGCCTGGTCGAGCAGCCGGTCGTAGAGCGCGTGGTGCTCGAACGGCAGCGCGTCGCGGTACCCGTCGGCGGGGATGACCACCTCCAGCCGCCCACCGAGCGCCAGGACGGCCTCGGCGAACCACGCGTCGGGGCCGTCCGCGATGCACGACACCCCGATCAGTCGCCCGCTGTCCCACTCCGTCAGCGCCTCCTCCAGCAGCCCCCGCACCTGGCACTCCACCCCTGCGCCGAGCCCCCGATGCCCGGTGATCCCCACCCTCATGTGCCCCTCCTAGAGGTAGACGCCGCGCAGCCGCTCATCGAAGTCCCGCACGACCTTCGGCGCCGCCGCGCTGCCGAGCGTACGACGCAACCCTCTGGCCCGCTCCACGATTCGGCCCGATCGGTAGCGCACCCCGGCATCGAGCGCCTGCCCCGCAAAGGCGAACGCCGCCTCCAGGCGCCCCGCAGCCAGGTGCCCGGTCGCAATATCCAGGACCAGCAGGGCCCGCTGCTTGACGTGCCCGGTTGCCAGCGCGGCAACGTCCTCGCCGAGCACCCACCCGGGCTCACCAAGGCGGGCGCCACAGGTCACCCGGCAGGCTGCCACCTTGCCCTCGTCAAAGGCGAACACCCAGGGCCACGGTGGGGATTCCTCCCGCCGTGCCGCCATCGCGCGACTGTGCACCAGGGCTCTGTCCGCCGAGCGGGCATCACCACCCACGGCATGCGCCAGAGCCTCTACCGAGGCCAGCCAGGCATCGGCGATCGTCGGCATGCCCGCTCCGAGAGCCTTCCTTGCGCTGCCTGCCAGGCTCAGAGCCTGCGCGGCATTCCCGGCGTGGGCTTCGAACTGTGCGAGCGTGCCCGTCTGGTAGGCCACCAGCAGCGGATCCCTTGCTACTCGTGCGGCCTTGATCGCCTGGCCGTACCAGGAGCGCGCCGAGCCGTGGTCCCCCATGTCCCAGGCCAACCAGCCCGCCAGCCCAGCCGCTTCGCTGCCGACAGCCGCCAACTTCAGTCGCTGCGGAGAGTTGGCGGTCAACCGCTGGATCAACTGGATATGACCGCGAACCGCATCTGCGAGATCGCGCGAGGGCGTCGACCCGTCGAGGCGGCGGTACGCCATGGTGCCGAGCCGAAGGGCGGCTGCCTGGCCGGTCTCGGCGGGGCCGCAGACCGCCGCCAGTACGGGGGCGGCCACCACTGCGGCTGCTCCGCCCAGGAATTCGCGTCGTTCCACTGGATCTGTCCCTGTGGTGCGATCCGCCAGACCGAGTAGTCCGGCGGAGATCTGCAGATGGGCCGCCGCCCGGCCGAGCAACGCCATGTCGTAGACGCCAGCCGGACCGCGCTTCTCGATCCGGGACACCGCCGACTGCGACAGGCCCAGGGCCTCACCGAGTTGGAGCTGAGTCAGGCGCTGCTGACGACGGCTCAACTCGATCACGCGGCCGTAGTCGCCGGCCTGTGCGGCGTCCCGGACTTCCCGCTGCCAGTGCACCAGTGCAACCCCTGCCGTCCGGCATCCGCATGCGTCGGACGCATACCCGCATTCCCGTCCTGCCTACGCAATGGTCCCACGAACGTGACGACCCGTTGACTCTCCGTAGGAAATTCAGTGAAGGAGTGCACCCATGGCAACCGTCACAGGCCGACCAGCCACCGCTGTGATGCCGGCGTCGGCTTTCCTGCCCTACCGGCCCGAGGCCGCGTCGGCGGCCCGTCGGCTGGTACGGGACAAACTGGCCGAGTGGCGACTGGAGCACCTGGCGGACGATGCCCAACTGATCGTCAGCGAACTGGCCGCCAATGCCGCCAAGACCGGCTGCCACCGCCGGATGTACGTGACGATCCGCCGTCCAGCACCGCTCACCGTCCGGATCGCGGTCCGGGACGGCTCCCGCACACTGCCCGTGCTGATGCAGGCCGGGGACTGCGACGCCGAGTGTGGACGCGGCTTGGGCCTGGTCGACCGCCTGACCCACGGGCGCTGGGGCGTGGTGCCCGAAACACTCGGCAAGACCACCTGGGCCGACCTCGCGGTGGCAGTCAACCCGGCCGGATAGCGTTGCTGGGTCAGCCCGGAGCTCTCCGGGTACCGGCGACAACCCTGACCGATGTCTCCCCGCCCCCGGCGCTCGCTTCGAAAGTCGGCCCGGCCGACTTCCTGTCCGAAGATTTCGAGCTGTGGACGCGGGGAACCAGGCGAAGCGTGGACGGTACCGCGGACCGGTTCGCCGCGTGAGGAGCTGAGGAGCTGAGGAGCAGAGGAGCAGCATGGCCAGGACTGAGTTCTACGACGACCCCGCAGCCCCCAGGCCCAATCGGCTGGTTGTCGCCGCGTCCGCCGTCCTGACCGACTCCCACGGGCGGATTCTCCTCCAACGGCGGGCTGACAGTGGGTTGTACGCGTTGCCTGGCGGGGTCATGGAGCTGGGTGAGTCGTTGCCGGACGCGGCTGTGCGGGAGACGTACGAGGAGAGCGGGCTCAGGATCGAAGTCACCGGCATCGTCGGGACGTACACCGATCCGCGGCACATCATCGCGTATGCGGACGGCGAGGTGCGGCAGCAGTTCAACGTCTGCTTCACCGCTCGCGTGGTCGGCGGGGAGCTGCGGATCTCCGACGAGTCCACCGATCTGCGGTTCGTGGCGCCCGAGGAGTTGCCCGGGCTGGCGATCCACCCCACCCAGCGGTTGCGGATCGGGCACTTCCTGGAGCGGCGGGCGACGCCCTACCTCGGGTAGGACTGGGTGGTGAGGGAGTGGGCCTCGGCGGTGTAGAGGGCGGCGGGGTCGACATCCATGCCGGTGAAGTGGCCCGCGAGTTCGAGGGACAGGACGCCGTGGAGGCGGGTCCAGAAGGCGAGGGCCTGGCGTAGGGCCGAGGACTGGGCGGCGGTGCAGGTGGCGAGGAGGACGGTCAGGATCTCGGAGGCGATCCGGGTGGTGTCCTCGGGGGCCTGGTAGCCGGGCACAGGGGTGCCGTAGAGGAGGAAGTACCGCTGGGGATCCTCCAGGGCCCACTGGCGAAGGGCCTGCGCGAGTCCGGTGAGGTCGGCGCCGGCTGCGGCGCGGGCGTGGAAGGTGTCGGCGAGGCTGCGGTAGGCGTCGCGGATGAGCTCGGTGATCAGCTCGTCGCGGTTGGCGAAGTAGCGGTAGAGGGCGGGGCCGCTCATGCCGATCTGCTTGGCGATGGCGTTGAGGGACAGGGCGGAGGCCCCGGCGACGGCGATCTGCTCCCAGGCGTGCTTCTTGATCTCCTCCTGCACCTGGGCGCGGTAGCGCTCCCGGGGGGTCTTCGCGTCCGACGACTCGGCCATGCCCGTCTGTCTCCTATCACCGTCTAGTTAGAGGCTATCACTCTTCTTCTTGACTCTCACTGAGAGATGGAGTTATACCTTGTAACGAAGCAAACGGCATCTACGGATGGGGAGAACCATGAACATCGAGGTCATCCTGCCGGGCATCGTCGCCCCGGAGGGCCTGGAGATCCGCCACAGCGCCGTGCCGCAGGCCGGCCGCGGTCAGCTCGTGATCGCCATGGAGGCCAGCGGCGTCTCGTTCGCCGAGCAGCAGATGCGCCGCGGGCGGTACTACGACCAGCCGCCCTTCCCGTTCGTCCCCGGCTACGACCTGGTGGGCCGGGTGCTGATCACGGGCGAGGGCGTCGGCCCGGGCCTGGTCGGGCAGCGGGTGGCCGCGCTGGTGAAGGTCGGCGGGTGGGCCAGCCATGTGGTCGTCGACGCCGACGACGTCGTTCCGGTCCCGGAGGGCCTGGGTGCGGCGGAGGCGGAGACCGTGGTGGTCAACGGCATCACGGCCTGGCAGCTGCTGCACCGCCGGGCGCGGGTGCGCGCCGGGCAGACCGTCCTGGTGCACGGGGCGAGCGGCGGGGTGGGCTCGGTCCTGGTCCAACTGGCCCGGGCGGCCGGGGTGAAGGTGATCGGCACGGCGTCCGTCCGGCACCACGACGCGCTGCGCGAACTCGACGTCACCCCGGTCGACTACCGCGCCGGCGATGTGGCGAGCCGGGTGCGGGAGCTGGCGCCCGGCGGGGTGGACGCGGTCTTCGACCACGTCGGCGGGCGCAGTGTGATCGACTCCTGGCACCTGCTCGCCCCCGGCGGGACGCTCGTCGCGTACGGCAGCGCCTCCACCCGCGACGACACCGGGTCCAAGCAGTGGCCCGTACTGAAGATCTTGGCCCGCACCTGGCTCTGGAACGCCCTGCCCAACGGGCGCCGGGCCTACTTCTACAACATCTGGGCCGGCCGCGCGTTCGGCAGGGACCGGTTCCGGTCCCGCATCCGGACCGACCTGACGCAGGTGTTCGCCGCCCTCCAGCGTGGCGAGATCACCGCCCGCATCGCCGCCCGGCTCCCGCTCGCGCAGGCCGCCGAGGCGCTGCGCCTGGCGGAGTCCGGCACCGTCAGCGGCAAGATCGTCCTGATCCCCGGCGCGTTCAGTGACCCGGGCGGACGGTGAGGTCGGTGATCTCGGCGTCGCGCGGGAGGTCGAGGGCGGTGAGGATCGCGGTGGCCACGGACTCCGGGGCGATCCAGCGGGCGGGGTCGTACTCGGCGCCCTCCTGCTGGTGGACCTTGAGCTGCATCGGGGTGGCGGTGCGGCCGGGGTAGACGGTGGTGACGCGGACGCCGCCCGGGTGCTCCTCGGCACGCAGGGAGTCGGCGAGGGCGCGCAGGCCGAACTTGCTGGCGGCGTACGAGCCCCACTCGGCATGCGCGGCGAGGCCCGCGCCGGAGTTGACGAAGACCACGTGGCCGCGGGAGAGCCGCAGTTGGGGCAGGAAGAGCCGGGTCAGCTCGGCAGGGCCGATCAGGTTGATCGCCAGCGTCTCGTTCCAGACCTTGACCGGGGTGTCGCCGACCGGGCCCAGCTCGACCGTGCCGGCCACGTGCAGCAGCGAGTCCAGCTCCACCGGCTGGGTCTGCTGGCCCAGCGCCCAGGAGAGCCGGGCCGGCTCGGCCAGGTCGCCGATCAGGGTCTGCGCGGCGGGGAGGGAGTGCCGCAACTCGGCGGCGCGCTTGGCGTTGCGGGCCAGCAGCCAGACCTCGTCGCCGCGTTCGATGAGCCGCTGGGCGACGACGGCGCCGATGCCCGAGCCGGCGCCGGTGATCAGGTGGGTGGCCATGGAGGCTCCAGTCAGGAAGAAGCGGGGGTGAGGAGGGTGAGAACCTCGGCCGGGGTGTCGGCGAAGGTGATCAACTCGGCCAGCGGGCGGGGCAGGAAGCCCTCGGCGTCCATCCGCTCCAGCTGGGTGCGCAGGCCGTCGTAGAAGCCGGAACTGTCCAGCACCACCACCGGCTTGTCGTGCAGGGCGTGCTTCTTGAGCTCCAGCACCTCGGTGACCTCGTCCAGCGTGCCGAGGCCGCCGACCAGGACGACCACGGCGTCGGCGCGCATCAGCAGCTGCGCCTTGCGCTCGGCCAGGTCGCGGGTCATCACCAGTTCGTCGGCGCCCTGGTAGCCCTTGTGGGCGAGCAGTTCGACCAGCACCCCGACCAGCTTGCCGCCGGCCGCCTTGACGCCGTCGGCGAGCACGCCCATCAGGCCGGCGTCGGAGCCGCCCCAGACCAGGGTGTGGCCGCCCTCGCCCAGCAGCCGGGCGAACTCGGTGGCGGGGGCGGTGTAGCGGTCGTCGAGCGAGTACGCGGAGCAGAAGACGCAGATGTTCATGATGATGAAAGGTCTATCACGAGGGAAGGGCAGCGATCAGCTGAGTTCCGCGGCCACCGGCTCCGCCACCGGGCGGCGCTCGGTGCTCGCGATGGTGGCCGAGCCGACCACCCGGGTCCCGTCGTAGAGCACGACGGCCTGCCCGGGCGCGATGCCGCGCACCGGCTTGGCGAGCCGGACGCGCAGCTCCTCGCCGACCAGTTCGGCGCTGACCGGCACCTCCTCGCCGTGCGCGCGCAGCTGGGCGGTGTACTCCCCCGCCGTGACGGTCTCGGCGCCGCACCAGCGCGGGCGGATCGCGGTGAGCGCCAGCACGTCCAGGCCCTCGACCGGGCCGACCGTGACGGTGTTGTTCACCGGCGAGATGTCCAGCACGTAGCGCGGCTTGCCGTCGGCGGCCGGGTGGCCGATCCGCAGGCCCTTGCGCTGGCCGATGGTGAAGCCGTACGCGCCGTCGTGCTCGCCGACCTTGGTGCCGTCGGCGTCCACGATGTCGCCGGTCGCGGTGCCCAGGTGCTTGGCCAGGAAGCCCTGGGTGTCGCCGTCCGCGATGAAGCAGATGTCGTGGCTGTCCGGCTTCTTGGCCACGGCCAGGCCCCGGCGCTCGGCCTCGACCCGGATGTCGTCCTTGGCGGTGTCGCCGAGCGGGAAGAGCGAGTGGGCCAGCTGCTCGGCGTCCAGCACGCCCAGCACGTACGACTGGTCCTTGGCCTGGTCCACGGCGCGGTGCAACTCGCGGGCGCCGCCGGGCAGATCGACGATCCGGGCGTAGTGGCCGGTGCAGACGGCGTCGAAGCCCAGCGCGATCGCCTTGTCGAGGAGCGCGGCGAACTTGATCTTCTCGTTGCAGCGCAGGCAGGGGTTGGGGGTGCGGCCGGCCGCGTACTCGGCGACGAAGTCGTCGATCACGTCCTCGCGGAAGCGCTCGGCGAGGTCCCAGACGTAGAACGGGATGCCGATCACGTCCGCCGCCCGGCGGGCGTCCCTGGCGTCCTCCAGGGTGCAGCAGCCGCGCGCGCCGGTGCGGAAGGACTGCGGGTTGGACGACAGCGCCAGGTGCACACCGGTCACCTCGTGCCCGGCCTCGGCGGCGCGGGCGGCGGCCACGGCGGAGTCGACGCCGCCGGACATCGCGGCGAGAACGCGCATCCGCCCTTCGGGCTGTCGCAGGCCGGTGGACGGGCCGGTCGGGGCACCAGGAAAGTCAGTCATAGTGCCCTCCAGAGTACGGGGTGCCCGGAGACCGGTCTCAGCGCTGCCCGGCGTTACGGGCCCGGGCGACGACCGGGCCGATCGCCTCGGCCAGCGCGTCCACGTCCGCCTTGCTGGAGGTGTGGCCCAGCGAGAAGCGCAGCGAGGAGCGGGCCACCCGCGCATCCGCGCCGATCGCCAGCAGCACATGGCTGGGCTGCGGCACCCCGGCCGAGCAGGCCGAGCCGGTCGAGCACTCGATCCCGGCGGCGTCCAGCAGCATCAGCAGCGCGTCGCCCTCGCAGCCGGGGAAGGAGAAGTGCGCGTTGGCGGGAAGCCGCCCCTCGCCGGACGGGTCGCCGTTGAGCAGCACTTCGGGGACGCTCGCGCGGACCCGGGCGATCAGGTCGTCGCGCAGCGCGGCGACCGCGACGGCGTGCTCGGGCTGGCGCTCGACGGCGAGCACGGCGGCCGTCGCGAAGCCGGCCGCGGCGGGCACGTCCAGCGTCCCGGAGCGGACGTCGCGCTCCTGGCCGCCGCCGTGCAGCAGCGGGATCGGCGAGGCCGCCCGGGACAGCAGCAGCGCGCCGACCCCGTACGGGCCGCCGATCTTGTGCCCGGTGACGGTCAGCGCGTCCAGCCCGGAGGCGGCGAAGGAGACCGGCACCTGACCCAGCGCCTGCACCGCGTCGGCGTGCATCGGGATGCCGAACTCCTTGGCCACGGCCGTGAGTTCGATGATCGGCTGGAGGGTGCCCAGCTCGTTGTTGGCCCACATCACGGTGATCAGCGCGACCGAGCCCGGGTCGCTCTCGATCGCCGCGCGCAGCGCCTCGGGGTGCACCCGCCCATAGGAGTCGACCGGCAGGTACTCGACCCGGGCGCCCTCGTGCTCGGCCAGCCAGTGCACGGCGTCCAGCACCGCGTGGTGCTCGACCGGGCTGCACAGCACCCTGGTGCGGGCCGGGTCGGCGTCGCGGCGGGCCCAGTACAGGCCCTTGACCGCGAGGTTGTCCGATTCCGTACCGCCGCCGGTGAAGACGATCTCGCTCGGCCGGGCGCCCAGCGCCTCGGCCAGCGACTCGCGGGACTCCTCGATCACCCGGCGGGCTCGGCGGCCGGCCGCGTGCAGGGAGGAGGCGTTGCCCGTGACGCCGAGGTGCGCCGTCATCGCGGCGATCGCCTCGGGGAGCATCGGGGTGGTGGCCGCATGGTCGAGGTATGGCATGGCTCAACCAGTGTAAGTGCCAAGCGGGTCACGATTTGGCCATTGCAGTGGGTGCAACGGCCCGGTTAGCCTCCTGCATCACTGACGGGTCGGGACCTGGTTCCCGAAGGGGGTGGGGGCGACATGTCGCAGACCGTCGACCGGGCGCTGACGATCCTGGCCTCGCTGGGCGAGGGCCCGGCCTCGCTGGAGCAGGCCGCGGGCCGGATCGGCGTGCACAAGTCGACGGCGCTGCGCCTGCTGCGCACGCTGGAGGAGCACGGTTTCGTGCACCGCCAGTCCGACCACCGCTACCGGCTGGGCGGCCGGCTCTTCTCGCTCGCCCAGCAGGCGCTGGAGGGCATCGACGTCCGCCAGGTCTCCGCGCCCTACCTGGCCTCGCTCAACGAGCGCTACGGCCACACCGTGCACCTGGCGATCCTGGAGGGCGCCGAGGTGCTCTACCTGGACAAGGTGGAGGCCCGCTACCCGTCCGGCGGCGACTGCCGGCCCGGCTCGGCGGCGCGGATCGGCAAGCGGGCCCCGGCGGTCGCCACGGCGGTCGGCAAGGTGCTGCTGGCCGACCTGTCGCAGGATCAGCTGACGGCCGCTCTGGACGGCCAGGAGCTGCCCGCCGAGCTGCTCGCCGAGCTCGCCGCCGTGCGCCGCCAGGGCTGGGCGCTGGACCAGGGCGAGTACGAGGAGGCGGTGAACTGCGTGGCCGCCCCGATCAAGGGCATCGACGGCACCGCCATCGCGGCCTGCGCGATCTCCGCTCCGGCCCGGATCGCGCCGGTCGGCGAGCTGAGCCGGCTGCTGCCCGAGCTGCTCTGCACGGTCGAGGCGGTCTCCCTGGCATACGGCGGCTCGCCTACTCCTCGCTGGTGCGAGAACCGTTGCGGTGCCAAGCACGCGGTGCGCGCCAGCCATACCTGAGCGCCAGCATCCGCAGGACGAACGCGGTCATCGCCGCCGAGGCCGCGGTCAGCGTGGTGAGGTGGTTCGCGGCGATCAGGAAGGCCACCACGATGGAGCCGACCAGCGCCGGGACGGCGTAGATCTCCCGGTCCCAGCGCAGCAGCGACGGCGTCTCGTCCGCCAGCACGTCGCGGATCACGCCGCCGCCGACCGCCGTCAGCATCCCGAGCGCGACCGAGGCCACCGAGCCGAGGCCGTAGTCGTGCGCCTTGGCGGTGCCGGTGACGCAGAACAGGCCCAGGCCCAGCGCGTCCAGGGTCTGCACGGCGCGGTTGATCCGCTCGACCTCGGGGTGCAGGAAGAAGACCACCAGGCCGGCGACGAGCGGCGTCAGGAAGTACCCGAGATTGGCGAAGGCGACCGGCGGAGTGGCGCCGATCAGCAGGTCGCGCATCACCCCGCCGCCCAGCGCGGTGACCTCGGCGAGCACGCAGATGCCGAAGATGTCCATGTTCTTGCGCACCGCGAGCAGGCCCCCGGAGAGGGCGAAGACGAAGATGCCGATCAGGTCGAGGGGCTGCTGCACATCGGGCGAGAAAATCTGCGAGGTCACCGGGCCAGTGTCCATGCCCGGCCCGCCCCGACCGAATCCGGCGTTCGAACCGGTCGGGGCGCGCCGCAGGTCAGACCGCTGCGGGTGCGGCGGACTCGGTGTTCCCGGCCGGCTCGGTGTTCTCCGGGAAGTGGCAGGCGCTCTGGTGGCCCGGGCGCAGCTCGACCAGCTGCGGTTCCTCGCTGGCGCAGATGTCCTGGGCCTTCCAGCAGCGGGTGCGGAAGCGGCAGCCGCTCGGCGGGTTGATCGGCGAGGGGACGTCGCCGGTGAGCAGGATCCTCTGCCGCTGCTCCTTGCGGCGCGGGTCGGGCACCGGGACGGCGGACATCAGCGCGACCGTGTACGGGTGGGTGGGCGCCGCGTAGAGGGAGTCCCGGGAGGCGATCTCGACGATCTTGCCCAGGTACATCACCGCCACCCGGTCCGAGACGTGCCGGACCACCGAGAGGTCGTGCGCGATGATCAGATAGGTGAGGCCGAGCTCCTTCTGCAGGTCGTCGAGCAGGTTGACCACCTGGGCCTGGATCGAGACGTCCAGCGCGGAGACCGGCTCGTCCGCCACGATCATCTTCGGCCGCAGGGCCAGCGCCCGGGCGATGCCGATGCGCTGGCGCTGGCCGCCGGAGAACTCGTGCGGGTAGCGGTTGTAGTGCTCGGGGCTGAGCCCGCACAGCTCCAGCAGCTCCTGGACGGCCTTCTTGACGCCGCCCTCGGTGGCGACCTTCTGCAGCCGGAACGGCGCTCCGACGATGGTGCCCACGGTGTGCCGGGGGTTCAGCGAGGAGTACGGGTCCTGGAAGATGATCTGGATGTCCTTGCGCAGCGGCCGCATCCGGCCGGTGCTCAGGTGCGTGATGTCGGTGCCCTCGAACTCGACCTTGCCGCCGGTGGGTTCGTCCAGCCGGGTGACGAGGCGGCCCATCGTGGACTTGCCGCAGCCGGACTCGCCGACCACGCCGAGCGTCTCGCCGGGCAGCACCGAGAAGGAGATCCCGTCGACCGCGCGCACGGCGCCGCTCTTGCGGCGCAGCACGCCCTTGGTGATCGGGAAGTGCCGCTGCAGGTCGGTGACCCGGAGCAGGGGTTGGGTGTCCGTGTGGGGCACGCGAGTCTCCGTGGTGTTCACAGGCGGGGCGCGATCTCGTCGGCGAAGATCCGGTGGCGGTCGGCGGCCGGCAGGTGGCAGGCGGCGAAGTGCCCGGACGTGGTCTCGGCCAGCTTCGGCACGTCGGTCTGGGAGCGTCCACCGGTCAGCTCGGCGTACGGGCAGCGCGGGTGGAAGGCGCAGCCGCCGGGCACGTTGATCAGGCTGGGCGGGGTGCCGCGCACCGGGATCAGGCGCTCCTGGAGGTCCCGGTCCAGGCGCGGCATCGAGCCCAGCAGGCCCCAGGTGTAGGGGTGCTCGGGGGCGTCGAAGAGCGTGGTGGCGGGCCCGCGCTCGATGCACTTGCCGCCGTACATGACCAGGATGTCGTCGGCCAACTCGGCCACCACGCCCAGGTCGTGGGTGATGATGATGACGGCCGAGCCGAACTCCTGCTGGAGGTCGCGGATCAGGTCCAGGATCTGCGCCTGCACGGTGACGTCCAGCGCGGTGGTCGGCTCGTCGGCGATCAGCAGCGAGGGGTCGTTGACCAGGGCCATCGCGATCATCGCGCGCTGGCGCATGCCGCCGCTGAACTGGTGCGGGTAGTCGTCCACCCGGCGGTCCGGCTGCGGGATGCCGACCCGGTCGAGCATCTCGACCGCGCGCTTGCGGGCGTCCCGCTTGGACGCCTCGGGGTGGTGCACCCGGTAGGCCTCGACGATCTGCTGGCCGACGCTGTAGTACGGGTGCATCGCGGTCAGCGGGTCCTGGAAGATCATCGCCATCTTGCGGCCGCGCAGCTGGCGCACCCGGTCGGGCTCGGCGGAGACCAACTCCTCGCCCTCCAGCCAGATCTCGCCGCTGATCCTGGCCCGCTTGGAGCGGTGCAGGCCCATGATGCCCAGCGAGGTGACCGACTTGCCCGAGCCGGACTCCCCCACGATGCCCAGGGTGCGACCGGGCGCCAGGTCGAAGCTGACCCCGTCCACCGAGCGGACCAGGCCGTCGTCGGTGTCGAAGTGGATCCGCAGGTCCCGCACCGACAGGAAGGCGCCGTCGGTCACCCGAGGCTTCCCGGCTTGCTCGGGGATCAGGTTCTGGTCGGTCACGACAGCCTCACGCGGGGGTCGACAGCGGCGTACAGAAGGTCAACCAGGAGGTTGCAGATGACGATGAAGAAGGCAGCCACCAGGGTCACGCCGAGGATCTTCGGCAGGTCGTTGTCGGAGATCGCGGAGACCGCGAAGAAGCCGATGCCCTGGAAGGAGAAGACCTGCTCGGTGATGACCGCCCCGCCGAGCAGCAGCCCGAGGTCCATGCCGAAGATGGTCAGGATCGGGGTGAGCGCGGAGCGCAGGCCGTGCCGGACCACCACGTCGCGCTCGCGCAGGCCCTTGGCCCGGGCGGTGCGGATGTAGTCCTCGTTCATCGTCTCCATCATCCCGGCGCGGGTGAGCCGGGCGTAGAGCGCGGAGTAGAGGAAGGCCAGCGAGATCCACGGCAGGATCAGATTGCGCGCCCACATCAGCGGATTGTCGGTGAAGTTGACGTAGTGCACGTTGTCGAGAATCGGCCACTGGTAGCTGAAGAGGCTCAGCAGCAGCGCGCCGGTGAAGAAGATCGGCAGCGAGACGCCGGCCAGCGCGACGCCCATCGCGGTCCGGTCGAAGAACGACTTGGGCCGCAGCGCGGAGACCACACCGGTGGCGACGCCGGACAGCAGCCAGAGCACCGCAGCGCCGATCGCCAGCGAGAAGGTCACCGGGATCCGCGAGCGGATCTCGGGCCAGACCTCCAGGTGGTTCTTGAACGAGTAGCCGAAGCACGGCACATGGCAGGTCACGGGGTCAGGGCCGAACTTGTAGTTCGCGCCGGCGACCAGGGTCTTCAGGAACCGCCCGTACTGGATGAACAGCGGCTGGTCGAAGCCCAGGTTGCGCTTGACCGCGATGATCGCGTCGGGGGTCGGGTTCTTCCCGATGTACTGCGCCGCGAGCTGGTCGGTGGTCTCGCCGGCCAGGCGTGGCAGCAGGAAGAAGATGCCGAAGGTGACCGCACTGACGACCAGTAGCAGCACCAGGGCGGCGAACGTCCTGCGGATGATGTAGGCCAACACAGTTGTTCGGCTTCCGGTTTCCCGCCCCGCCCGGGGGTGTCTTGTGGACACCCCCGGGCGGGGCGGACCCCGCTGCCTTCACCTGCCTTCAGTGGAGTGGAGCCAGGCTCTCTTAGCTGGTGGTCCCGATGTTGAGGTAGTCGTACTCACCGGAGAACGCCGCCGTGGACTGCAGGTTGGTGGCGTTCTTCGGGCGGTACAGGAAGACCTTGAAGTCGGTGAGCGGCACGTAGGCCGCGTCCGCCATGGTCTGCTTGTCGATCGCCGCGTAGTCCGTGTTGCGGGCCGCGATGCTGGTGTTGCTGCCCGCGTCGTCGATCAGCTTGTTGATCGCCGGGTCGTTCAGCTGCGCCAGGTTGCTGTTGCCGGAGTCCTTGATGGACCGGCCGTCGACGATCTGCTGCAGGAAGCCGTAGCCGGTCGGCCAGTCGGCGCCCCACTGCATCATGATCATTCCGACGTTGTTGCTGTCGTCGAACTTCGGCACACCGGCGTAGTCCGAGAAGTACTTGCCCTGCGGGTACTGCTGGATGGTCAGGGTGATGCCGACCTTGGCCAGCGCCGCCTGGATCGAGGTCGCCGCGGCCACCTCGGTGTCGCGCTCGCTACGGGCGATGATGGTGGTCTTGAAGCCGTTCGGCTGACCGCACTTGGCCAGCTCGGCCTTGGCCTGGGCCACGTCACCGTTGTTGTTGGTCGACGGGTAGAGGTTGAACGCCTGCTGGCCCGTGATGTCCGGCGGCATCACGGTGTTGGCGATCTCACCGCGGATCGGGCCGCCCTCGGCGGTCTGCACCGAGGTCTTGTCGACCGCGTACTCGACGGCCTTGCGGCAGTCGATGTTGTCCAGCGGCGCGACCTTGGTGTTCAGCGCCATGTAGACCAGGCGACCGCCGTAGGAGTTGTCGGTCTGCGCCTTCAACGACGGGTCCAGCAGCAGCTTGGCCTGGGTCTGCGGGTCGACGCCGCCGCCCACCAGGTCGACCTGGGCGTTGCCGGCCAGCAGGTCGTTGTCCACGGTGGCCTGGTCGATGTTCATCTTGACCACGATCTTGTCCGCGAGCTGCTTGCGGATCGGGTCGGTGGCCGGGTTCCAGTTCGGGTTCGGCACCAGGGTCAGCTGCTTGCCGTCCTGGTACGACTGGAACATGTAGGAACCGGTCGACATCACGTGGTTGACGTACGTGGCGCCGGTGTCCTTGGCCTGCGGCACCGGGACCGTCTGCGGGGCGCTGACCAGGTAGTCGAAGTCCGCGAACGGCTGCTTCAGGTGGAAGCTGATCGTCAGGTCGTCCGGGGTCTGGATGGAGTTCAGGCCACCGGTCTTGTCCTTGTAGGGACCCTGGTACGGCGAGGCGTTGTCGACCAGCAGCTCGTTGAAGTACGTCGGGCCGTTGGAGTTCACGTCCGGCGCGTAGTTGCTGCGCTCGACCGCGTACTTGACGTCCTTGGAGGTGACCGGCGTGCCGTCCTCGTACTTCAGCCCGGCGCGCAGGTGGTACGTCCAGGTCAGGCCGTCGGCGCTGACCTGGCCGGGCGCCGAGGCGAGGTCCGGGACCAGCTTGTTGCCCGCCTGGCCGGAGCCGGGCGCGAAGGTCATCAGCGGACGCCCGTACAGCCGCGAGAAGTTGTAGATGTAGGCGTAGTACGTGTTGCCCGGGTCGAAGGAGTCCGGCGTCCCCTTCATCTCATAGGTGACCGTGCCCCCCTTGTGGTCCGAGGCGTTCACGATGCCCGTGGTGGCCGCGTTGGCGCCCGAGGCGCCGGAGCCGGTGGGCCCCGCGGTCTTGGAGCTGGAGCAGCCGCTCACCACCAGGACGGCGGTGGTGGCCACCGCGGCCAGGGCGAGGGTACGAGATCTGCGCATTGCTTGGATCAACCCCTTGAGGGTGTGGTGGGCAAGACGGTGGAGGGCTGAGCTGGTCGTGACCGAACCGCTCCTGGGAGCTGGTCAGTTGCTGCGCGGGTCGAGCGCGTCGCGCAGTCCGTCGCCAAGCAGGTTGAAGGCCAGCACGGTGACGAAGATCGCCAGACCGGGGACCACCATGTACTCGGGGTCCACCTGGTAGTACTTGATCGCGTCGTTGATCATCCCGCCCCAGGAGGCCTGCGGCGGCTGGATGCCGACACCAAGGAAGCTGAGGCCGGCCTCGAAGAGGATGTTGGTCGGGATCAGCAGCGTCGAGTAGACGACGATCGGACCGACCAGGTTCGGCAGCAGTTCCTTGAACAGGATGAACGGGCCGCGGGCGCCCAGGCTGCGGGCCGCGTCGACGAACTCCCGCTCGCGCAGCGAGAGTGTCTGGCCACGCACGATCCGGCCCATGTAGGGCCAGTTGAAGAATCCGATCACGAAGATCAGCACGCCCAGGTGCAGCGGCAGGCCGTGCAGGCCGAACGCGCCGGCCTGCAGCGAGGCCGAGATCGAGATCGCGAAGAGCAGCAGCGGGAAGGCCAGGAAGGTGTCCATGATCCGGCTGATCACCGCGTCCACCCAGCCGCCGTAGTAGCCGGCGACGACACCGAGCACGGTGCCGATGGTGTTGGACAGCACGGTCGCGCTGAAGGCCACCAGCAGCGAGACCCAGGAGCCTTCGAGGATCCGGGAGAGCAGGTCGCGGCCGAGCACCGGGTCGACGCCCAGCGGGTGGCTCAGGCTCATGCCGCCGAACGATCCGGTCGGCAGGCCGCCGAGGTCGGCGTCCAGCAGATCCTGGTGCAGCACATCGGGGTTGAGGCCGAACCAGGACTCGAGCGGCTTGGCCAGCACGGCGATCAGGATGAGCAGGATCACCACGATGCCGCCGGCCACGGCGGCCTTGTCGCGCTTGAAGCGGGTCCAGGCGATGCGGCCGAGCGAGCGGCCCTCGATCCGGGCGGCGGGAGCGGCCGGCGCCGGGGCGGCGGGCTCGTCCGGCACGGCTGCGGTGGTGTCGGTGGGTGTGGTCATGGGCAGTACGGTCCCCTCGCCGACGGTCGTCGGCCCATGGCGTCCCGGGGCGCGCACGCTGGTACAGATCCTGGTCAGATCCTGGTCAGGTCCTGAGCTGCGCGCCGTTCGGGTTGCTCGGCTGGTGCGGTGCGCAGAACTCTTCACGTTGCGTGCAGCGTTGCGCCAGACCTGCAGGTCGAAGGATGCCCAACTGTGATCTGCCGTTGTTCATGATCGGTAAACCTGCATGTCACTGTTCAGGCAGTGCCGAGGAGGGTGACCAAGCGTCAGATATTGACGGCTTTCAACGCCCGGGGTAGCCCTGCCACGGCTGCTGTGGCCAGCCCTGACCGGTCGCCGGCGGGGTGCCCTGCGCGGGCATCGGGTAGCCGTAGGAGGGCTGTTGGGGCGGGTAGCCACCCGGGTAGGGCGCGGCGGCCGGGTACGGCGCGGGGGTGGCCTCGCGGTGGTAGAACGGCCGGGCGTGGGCACGCATCCAGAGCCCCACCGGGTCGTATTCGTCACTCATCGCGACGGTCGACACGGCCAGCCCCTCGGGTGCCTGCGCGATCGCCCGCTGCATCAGCGCGCGGACCGCCTCGACGGCCGGCGGCGAGGTGTCGTAGAGCTCCAGGCCGATCGCCAAGTACGGTTCGTCGACGACCGGTTGCACCCAGGCGCGGCGCAGCGAGCGGACCGGCCGCACCGACGGGGCCTGCTGTTCGAGTACGGAGTAGAACTGCGCCGCGGCGACCTGTGGTTCACTCAGCCGCAGCGGCCCGGCCGGCAGCCGGTCCAGGCCGGAGGCGACCCGGCGCAGGTCGGCCCACGGGATGCCGACGCCGCCGCCGGGAGCGTGCGGGTTCAGCCACAGGCCCCAGCGGGTGCGGTAGAGCGCGGCGGCGATCTCCCGGCCGGTGATCAGCTCGTGGGCGCGGGACCAGCCGCTGGCGGCCAGCTGCTCGGGCGAGGTGACGGCGGGGGCGTAGCCGAGCCCGCCGATGTCCATGTTGCCGTACTGCGCGTCCGGGCTGCCGGGCTGGCCGTGCCAGAGCAGCATCCAGACCTGGCCGGCGGCGAGCGCGCCGAGCAGCGTCTCGTACGCGTCGTAGCGCTCGGGCGCGACCTCGCGCAGGGCGCGCTCCAGCACCCCCGGGTCCGCGCCGGGGCGCGGGCCGGGTGCCGGGCCCCACGGCCCCGGGGCGCCGCCTGCGTTCACGTCGAGCCCTCCGTCGTCGTCCTGCTGCCGGTCGGTCCGCCGGTCGCTCCGGGTTTGCCTGGCTCGCGGCCAAGATGTCGGCAGCACCCTACGGGGCTTCGCCGACAACCGTCATGCCGACATCCCCCGGGTGCGCGATTCCGTCTCAGATCCGTGCGTAGAACGGCTGGACCCGGTGCAGCAGCCAGTCCACCACCGGGTCCGCCACCAGGTCCAGCAGCACCATGTGCACGCCCCACGGCAGCGGCGCGACGCCCAGCGCGCGGCCGATCGCCGCATTGGCGTCGGCCGGCTCGGCCGGACGCTCGGGATCCAGCTGGACGCCCACGAACAGCACCGGCGGCTCGCCCTCCACCGAGGCCAGCGCGCGCCGGGCGGTCAGCACGCCCGGCAGCGCGCCGAGTTCGGCGTGGACCGCGGTCAGGAACGCCACCGGCTCCTCGTGCGGCTCCAGCAAACGGAGTGCGACCCGGGCGCCGAGCCCGGGCCCCGCGCCCCCGTCCGGGCTCCCCGGCGCGCCCGCCCAGCGGTCCTGCAGCGGGCCGCGGCGCACCTCGCCGACACCCTCGGGCGGCACCGGGATGCCCACCGGCCCACCGGGGTTGACCGCGATGCCGACGCCCAGCGGCAGCCCGCGGGCGAACTCCCAGGCCGGCGCGACGGCGCAGGCCAGCCCGCCGCCGTGCTGCAGGAACTGCTCCTGGGAGGAGAACACCGGGACGTACGGCGCGCCGGCCAGTTCGATCGTCGGCAGGTCGAGCATCTGCCCGCGCGGGTCGCCGCCGGCCGGCAGCGGGATCCAGACCTGGCTGCGCGCCAGCACCTCGACCACCCGCGGGGTCGCCCCTGGGTCGCCGATCGCGGCCGTCAGCACCTGCTCCAGCTCATTGCCCGGCCAGCCACCGCCGACCGGCGCCGTACCCGGCTCGGCCCACCCCTGTGCCGTCGGTGCAAGGCCCTCTGCGGGGATTCCCATCCGTGCTGCCCACCCGTCTCGCGCCGCGCGAGGCGTGTCCCGTTCGCGCGCGAGGCACAGCCTACCGAGCCCGGATCGCCCCCCTCTCCCGTCCTGCTGTCGGGCATGCCATGATGAGCGCGTCCGCTCGGACATCCGAACTTCATACTGGCCGCTCGAACCCGCGCGGGAGAGCCCGGAATGCCGTCACGGCACGACCGGCGCCGAAGGAGCAAGTCCTCCCCGGAATCTCTCAGGCACCCCTACCGCGTGGGCGAGGCACATCTGGAAAGTGGACACGGCCGCGCCGTGCGCCCACCCACGGTGCAAGCCACGTCATCCTGGACCTCGGACAGGTGTGTGGTGAAGCTCTCAGGTTTGACGACAGATGGGGAGATCGCGCCCCCGCATGTCCGCGTACAGGCCCCATGCCCGTGCGTCGTCCCTGAGTGCCAGCCCTAGGAGTCAACCGCCGTGACGTCCCCCCGCCTGACCGCGCTCGACGCCCTGCACCGCGCCCTCGGCGCGACCATGACCGACTTCGCCGGCTGGGACATGCCGCTGCGCTACGGCAGCGAGCGCGAGGAGCACCTCGCCGTCCGCACCAAGGCCGGTCTCTTCGACCTCTCCCACATGGGCGAGATCACCGTCAGCGGCCCGCAGGCCGGCGAGATGCTGGACCACGCGCTGGTCGGCTTCGTCTCGGCGCTCGGCGTGCTGCGCGCCCGCTACACCATGATCTGCCGCGAGGACGGCGGCATCCTGGACGACCTGATCGTCTACCGGCTCGCCGAGCACGAGTTCATGGTCGTCGCCAACGCCTCCAACGCCCAGCTGGTGCTGGACGAGCTGACCGCCCGCGCGGACGGCTTCGACGCCGTCGTCCGCGACGACCGGGACGCCTACGCGCTGATCGCCGTCCAGGGCCCCGAGGCCAACGGCATCCTGGCCTCGCTCACCGACGCCGACCTGCCCGGCCTGAAGTACTACGCGATCCTGCCCGCCCAGGTGGCCGGCAAGGACGTGCTGCTCGCCCGCACCGGCTACACCGGCGAGGACGGCTTCGAGATCTTCTCCGCCCCCGCCGACGCCGAGCACCTGTGGCAGGCGCTGACCGAGGCCGGCCGGGAGAGCGGTCTGGTGCCGTGCGGCCTGTCCTGCCGCGACACGCTGCGCCTGGAGGCCGGCATGCCGCTCTACGGGCACGAGCTGAGCACCGACCTGACCCCCTTCGACGCGGGCCTGGGTCGGGTGGTGCGCTTCGACAAGACCACCAACGACGGCGCGTTCATCGGCCGCAAGGCGCTGGAGGCGGCCGCCGCCAACGCCGAGACCAACCCGCCGCGCAAGCTGGTCGGCCTGGTCTCCGAGGGCAAGCGCGTGCCGCGCGCCGAGTACGCGGTGGTCGCCGCCGACGGCACCCCGATCGGCCGGATCACCTCCGGCGCCCCCTCCCCGACGCTGGGCAAGCCGATCGCCATCGCGTACGTGGACGCCGCGTACGCCGCCCCCGGCACCACCGTCGCGGTGGACGTCCGCGGCAAGCAGGAGCCGGTCGAGGTCGTCGCACTGCCGTTCTACAAGCGCGCCCGCTAAGACCGGTCGGGCTTAGGCCCTCCTCCCATTCGGCTGTCCGCCCGGCGGACCGCTTTGGCCATCCCCGCTTCCCATCCTGGAGAATGAGCACCATGAGCAACCCGCAGCAGCTGCAGTACAGCAAGGACCACGAGTGGCTGAGCGCCGCCGAGGAGGGTGTGTCCACCATCGGCATCACCGCCCACGCGGCCGACGCCCTCGGTGACATCGTCTACGTCCAGCTGCCCGCCGTCGGTGACACCGTCACCGCCGGGGAGACCTGCGGCGAGCTCGAGTCCACCAAGTCGGTCAGCGACCTGTACTCGCCGGTCACCGGCGAGGTCGTCGAGGCGAACGAGGACGTCGTCAGCGACCCGGCGCTCGTCAACTCCGCGCCATTCGAAGGCGGCTGGCTCTTCAAGGTCAAGGTCACCGAGGCCGCCGACGACCTGCTGAGCGCCGACGAGTACACCGCGTTCGCCTCCTGATCGACCCTGAGGGGCGGCCGCAGCGCAGCGGCCGCCCCGGCCTCCCCAACGCTCGAACCGCCCCAAGGGAAGACGCCACCATGACGGTTCTCAACCAGTCCCTCCACGCGCTCGACCCGGAGATCGCCGCCGCGGTCGACGCCGAGCTGCACCGCCAGCAGTCCACCCTCGAAATGATCGCCTCCGAGAACTTCGCTCCGGTGGCCGTCATGGAGGCGCAGGGCTCGGTCCTGACCAACAAGTACGCCGAGGGCTACCCCGGCCGTCGCTACTACGGTGGCTGCGAGCACGTCGACGTGGTCGAGCAGATCGCCATCGACCGGATCAAGGCGCTGTTCGGCGCCGAGGCCGCCAACGTGCAGCCGCACTCCGGCGCGCAGGCCAACGCCGCCGCGATGTTCGCGCTGATCCAGCCGGGCGACACCATCCTGGGCCTGAACCTGGCGCACGGCGGTCACCTGACCCACGGCATGAAGATCAACTTCTCGGGCAAGCTCTACAACGTGGTGGCCTACCACGTCGACGAGAAGACCAACCTGGTCGACATGGAGGAGGTCGAGCGCCTCGCCAAGGAGCACCAGCCCAAGCTGATCATCGCCGGCTGGTCCGCCTACCCGCGCCAGCTGGACTTCGCCGCCTTCCGCCGCGTCGCGGACGAGGTCGGCGCGCTGCTGATGGTCGACATGGCGCACTTCGCCGGCCTGGTGGCCGCGGGCCTGCACCCGAACCCCGTGCCGTACGCGGACGTCGTCACCACCACCACCCACAAGACCCTGGGCGGCCCGCGCGGCGGTGTGATCCTCTCCAAGGCCGCGCTGGCCAAGAAGATCAACTCGGCGGTCTTCCCCGGCCAGCAGGGTGGTCCGCTGGAGCACGTGATCGCGGCCAAGGCCGTCTCGTTCAAGGTCGCGGCCTCCCCGGAGTTCAAGGAGCGCCAGGAGCGCACCCTGGAGGGCGCCAAGATCCTGGCCGCCCGCCTGCTCCAGGACGACGCCACCGCGGCCGGCGTCTCGGTGCTCTCCGGTGGCACCGACGTGCACCTGGTCCTGGTCGACCTGCGCAACAGCCAGCTCGACGGCCAGCAGGCCGAGGACCGGCTGCACGAGGTCGGCATCACGGTCAACCGCAACGCCGTCCCGAACGACCCGCGCCCCCCGATGGTCACCTCCGGCCTGCGCATCGGCACCCCCGCGCTGGCCACCCGCGGCTTCCAGGCCGAGGACTTCCGCGAGGTCGCCGACGTCATCGCCGAGGCGCTGCTGCCCTCCTTCGACGAGGCCAAGGCCGTCGCGCTGAAGGCCCGGGTCACCGCGCTCGCCGAGAAGTACCCGCTCTACCCGGAGCTGTAGTCCCCGGAACGTGGTCGGCATCACCCCTGCCGACCTGGTCCGATCCGACGGGGCACCGCGCACACTGGAACGTGAGCCGGTGCCCCGCGCCATGCACAGACGCGCCCCGCCACACCTGGGGGCGCGCTTCTTCCACGAGCCAGACAAGGACGTCACTCCCGTGGCCCTCAGCGTCTTCGACCTCTTCTCCATCGGTATCGGCCCCTCCAGCTCGCACACGGTCGGCCCGATGCGCGCGGCCCGGATGTTCGCCCGCCGCCTGCGCTCCGAGGGGCTGCTGGAGCAGGTCGTCGCCGTCAAGGCCGAGCTGTTCGGCTCGCTCGGCGCCACCGGCCACGGCCACGGCACCCCGAAGGCCGTCCTGCTCGGCCTGGAGGGCAACTCGCCGCGGACGGTGGACGTCGGCAAGGCCGACCTGGACGTCGAGCGGATCAAGGAGACCAAGCGGCTCTCGCTGCTCGGCACCCACCAGATCGCCTTCGACACCGACACCCAGCTGGTGCTGCACCGCCGCCGCTCGCTGCCGTACCACGCCAACGGCATGACCCTGGTCGCGCACGGCGAGGCCGGCGCGGTGCTGCTGGAGAAGACCTACTACTCGGTCGGCGGCGGCTTCGTGGTCGACGAGGACGCGATCGGCGCCGACCGCGTGGTGCCCGACGACACCGCGCTGCGCTACCCGTTCCGCACCGGCGAGGAGCTGCTGCGGCTCACCCGGGAGACCGGGCTCTCCATCTCCGGCCTGATGCTGGAGAACGAGAAGGCCTGGCGCACCGAGGCCGAGATCCACAGCGGCCTGCTGGAGATCTGGGCCGTGATGAAGGAGTGCGTCAACGCCGGCATGTCCCGCGAGGGCATCCTCCCCGGCGGCCTCAAGGTCCGCCGCCGCGCCGCCGCCGGCGCCCGCGCGATGCGCGCCGAGGGCATCGGCCCGGCCAACGCGATGGAGTGGGTGACCCTCTACGCGATGGCCGTCAACGAGGAGAACGCCTCCGGCCAGCGCGTCGTCACCGCCCCCACCAACGGCGCCGCCGGCATCATCCCGGCCGTGCTGCACTACTTCCAGAACTTCATCCCCGGCGCCGACGACGAGGGCATCGTCCGCTTCCTCCTCGCGGCCGGCGCGATCGGGATGCTCTTCAAGGAGAACGCCTCCATCTCCGGCGCCGAGGTCGGCTGCCAGGGCGAGGTGGGCTCCGCCTGCTCGATGGCCGCCGGCGGCCTCGCCGAGGTCCTCGGCGGCTCCCCCGAGCAGGTCGAGAACGCCGCCGAGATCGGCATCGAGCACAACCTGGGACTCACCTGCGACCCGGTCGGCGGCCTGGTCCAGATCCCCTGCATCGAGCGCAACGGCATGGCCTCCGTCAAGGCCATCACCGCCGCCCGAATGGCCCTGCGCGGCGACGGCCGCCACCACGTCTCGCTGGACAAGGCGATCAAGACGATGAAGGAGACGGGCGCGGACATGAAGGTCAAGTACAAGGAGACCTCGCGCGGCGGCCTCGCGGTCAACGTCATCGAGTGCTGATGAACCACATCCGTTGCGGCCAGGGCCCTCGGCGCACTCCGCCACCGACCACTCCGAGCTTCCTGCGAGACACGCCAAACGATATCGTCTTCAATGAATGACTGATATCATTTGATGCGTCTGAGACCCCCAGGAGGCCCGCATGGCCAGGACAGTGATCGACCTCGACGAGTCCATGGTGGCCGAGGCCATGCGCATCTTCGGAACCAAGACGAAGGCCCAGGCTGTGCGGCTCGCCATGGAGGACGCCGTCAAGCGGCACCTGCGGCAGGAAGGCTTCGACGCCATGGACGCCGGCGAGCTCGACTTCAGCGAAATCGTCGAGACCACCGGCCCCCGCAACGCTGACGGAACCCTCAAGCGCGACGGCGGCCGGGCCGCCTGATGCAGGACCGCTACCTGATCGACAAGTCCGCTCTCGCGCGCTGGACGAAACCCAGCGTCAGAGAGGTACTGAAACCGCTCCACGAGCGCTACCTGCTCGCGGTCTGCCAACCTACCGAGTACGAGATGATCCACTCGGCCCGGGACAGCGCTGAGGCGACGCGCATCAGCACCTGGCTCCACGCCTTCGACTACCTGCGCAGCAACGACGACACCTTCACCCGCGCGCTGGAGGTCCAGCGCCACGCGCTCAACGCAGGCTTCCACCGCGCCCTGTCACTCCCCGACCTTCTCATCGCCGCCACGGCAGAACTGAACCGCCTGACGGTCCTGCACTACGACGGCGACTTCGACATGATCGCCTCCCTCACCGGCCAACCCACCGAATGGGTCGTCCCACCCGGCAGTGCAGACCGGTGAGAAGGCCGGCTTCTTGAGTCGCTGAGAATTCCCGCGGGACCCCTGGTCGGTATGCCTGCATGTGCCTGCGACCAGGGGTCCCGTTGTCAGTGCTGCGTGCTTTGCTGCCGACGGTCAGTGTGCGGTTGTTCAGGTGCGGGTCGGCGGTCGGCGAGAGGTGCGTTGGGGATGGCGGGTAGGCGGGCGCTGGGGCGGCAGTTCGGGTGGTTGTGGGGGGCGTACGCGGTCAGCTCGTACGGCTCGGGGCTCGGGTTCGGCGCGTTTCCCCTGATCGCGGTCCTCGTGCTGCACTCCGGCCCGGCGCAGGTGGCGGCGCTGGCCGCCACCGGGCGGGCGGTGGGCGCCCTGCTGGCGGTGCCGCTCGGTCCGTGGATGGAGTTCCGCCGTAAGCGGCCGGTCATGATCGCGATGGACCTGACCCGGTTCGCGGCGCTGCTGAGCGTCCCCGCCGCGTTCGCGCTCGGCTGGCTCACCTTCGCCCAACTCCTCGTCGTCTCCGTCGCCACCGCCGCGGCCGACATCGCCTTCAAGGCGGCCAGCGGCGCGCACCTCAAGTCGCTCGTGGCACCGGAGGACCTGCTGATCGCCAACGCCCGGTTCGAGTCCACCTCGTGGAGCGCGATCACGGTCGGACCACCGCTCGGCGGGGCTGCCGTCGGCCTGTTCGGCCCGGTGACGACCGTGGTGGCCGACGCGGTCAGCTACCTGCTCTCGGCGCTGGGCATCCGCGCCATCGGCGGAACCGAACCGCACCCCGCGCCGACCGGTGCACCGCGGCTGCGCGCGGGCGATCTGCTCGAAGGATGGCGCCACCTCCTCGGCCACCCCGTGCTGCGCCCGCTGTTCTTCAACTCGATCGTGGTCAACAGCCTGATCATGGCCTCCGAGCCGCTGCTCGCCGTCTTGCTGCTGGGCCGCCTCGGGTTCGCCCCCTGGCAGTACGGTCTCGTGTTCGCGGCCCCGTGCATCGGCGGCCTCTTCGGCTCACGCCTCGCGCGGCCGCTCGCGGCGCGGTTCGGGCAGCACACGGTCCTGATCACGACCGGGGCACTGCGCGCCTGCTGGCCCATCGGTCTGGCGTTCGTCGGGCCCGGCGTCCCCGGGATGGCCCTCATGATCACCGTCCAGTTCGGCCTGGTGACCTGCTGCGCCCTGTTCAACCCCGTACTGGCCACCTACCGGCTCGAGCACACCGACCCGGACAAGATCGCCCGCACCCTGTCCGCATGGTCGATCAGCAGCAGCGCCGCCATCGCGGCCCTGACCGCCGGCTGGGGCCTCCTGGCCGCCGCCACCAGCCCCCGCACCGCAATCGCCGCCGCCGGAGTCGTCCTGCTCACCACCCCCCTCCTGCTCCCCCGCCGCGAGAAGGCCCCCCAGACCACGAGGGAACAAGCCACGAGCCTCACCTGACAGGTTTCAGAAACCCTCGGGGTAGTCGTCGGTACGCACAATCCTGGCAACGTAGAACCCCGGTCCGTACGGGGTCTCGGTCGCGTGGTACTGAATCAGCCCGAGATCGCGCGCCAACGGGGCCAGGTAGGCACTCGGCAGATTCGGGATCTCCTCGGCGTACTCCGGGTGCCCTCCACTCTCCAATGTCTCGCGCAGGCCGACCAGGAACGCGGCGATCGCCGAGACCACGTCCGGCGGCGTCACCTCGTAGTCGAATACGTCCTGAACCTGCGGTGACAAGGTGATCGGGTCGTGCTCTTCGTCGCCGTCGTACGGGTCGTCCCAGTCGCTCACCGCGGCCCGAGCTCCCTCAGGACTGCGGACAGGGCCCGGCCCGCGGCCGTTCCTTCCTGAACCGCAGCGTGGACACGCGCAGTAGCGGGATCGTTGTAGATCTCAACCCGCAGCCGCCAGCGACGCAGCACACCGGCGATCTCTTCCTCGCTCGCGGACCCCATATCGCGGTAGAAGGCCATCCGCTGCGAGGGCGGCAAGGCCGCCCCGATCTCGTCCTGCGTTCGAGGACGCACACCGTAGGGCTCGGTGGGCTGTGCGGTCATGGCTCCTCCTACTGCGCTGCAGCCAGCAGCTTCGCCGCGAGCTCCTGCCGACCACGTCCACTCTAGCGAGAGGGACTGACCGTCGGGGCTTCTCTCAAGCGGCCGCACCTGGCTGCTCAAGACCGGCCTGGTCAGCCCCCAATGGAAATTGCGGCGCTGGTTGTTCAGCAGGCATCGCTAAGGGAGTGGAAGAACGTGCGGATGTCGGATACCAGGAGGGCGGGCTGCTCCATGGCTGCGAAGTGGCCGCCTTGGTCGTATTCGGTCCACTGCACGATGTTGTTCGTCTGCTCGGCGAGGTGGCGCAGGAGGACGAAGTTCTCGTGGGGGAAGTGGGCCAGGGCGGTGGGGGCGGTGGATGGCTCGGGTGGGGTGCCCCAGTAGTCGGCGTGGGCCCGCTCGTAGTAGAGGCGGGCGGATGAGCCGGCCGTGCGGGTCAGCCAGTACAGCATCACGTTGGTGAGCAGCAGGTCGCGATCGACGGGCGAGTCCGTCCACTCGTCGAACTTCTCGGCGATCCAGGCGAGTTGGCCGACGGGTGAGTCGGTCAGGCCGTAGGCCAGGGTCTGCGGGCGGGTGGCCTGGATGTCCGCGTAGCCCTGCTTGTCGCGGGTCCACTCCCGGAAGCTCTCCCAGGACTCCTGGCAGCGCTTGCCCTCCACCGGGGAGAGAGCAGACAGCTCGGCCGGTGTCGGCTCGTGCGTCATGCAGGCGTTCGGGATCAGGTTGAGGTGGACGCCGAGGACCTCGGACCGGGTGCGGCCGAGCTCGCGCGAGATGGCCGCGCCCCAGTCGCCCCCCTGGACCCCGTAGCGCTCGTAGCCCAGTCGGTTCATCAGCTCGGCGAACGCGGCCGCGACCCGGCGGAACTCCCACCCCGTCTCCCGCGTCGGCCCGGACAGTCCGAAGCCGGGGATGCTCGGCAGTACCAGGTGGAAGGCGTCCGACGGGTCGCCGCCGTGGGCGGCCGGGTTGGTGAGCGGGCCGGCGACCCTGGCGAACTCGACGACCGAGCCCGGCCACCCATGGGTCATCAGCAGCGGGGTCGCGTCGGGCTCCGGAGACCGGATGTGCGCGAAGTGGATGTTCGCGCCGTCGATCTCCGTGGTGAACTGCGGCCATTCGTTGAGCGCGGACTCGGCGCTGCGCCAGTCGTACTCGTGGCGCCAGTACCGCGCCAGTTCTCGCAGGTATTCACCCGGGACGCCGTACATCCAGCCCGCACCGGGGATCTCCTCCGGCCAGCGGGTCCGGTCCAGACGTTCGTGGAGGTCGTCCAGATCGGCTTGGGGGAAATGGACCCGGAACGGCTCGACGTTCCCTTCAGGAATCATAGGGCGCATCATAAGTGATCCAAAAATAGGAGCAACTCAGCTCTCTGGCACGAGCATTGTGGAGCGGACGAGGTCCGCGACGGCCGGCCAGTGGTCCTGCAGGTAGAAGTGGCCGCCCGCGAGCAGCTCCAGGCGGAAGGGTCCGGTGGTGTGCTCGGACCAGGCGGCCAGGTCGCCGATCAGTGCGACCGGGTCCGCGTCACCGCCGAGTGCGACCAGGGGGCAGCTCAACGGCCGGTCACCGCGCGGGCGGTAGGTCTCGCTGGCCTGGTAGTCGCCGCGGATCAGCGGCAGCAGCAGCGCGCGCATGTCGGGGTGGTCGAGCAGCTCGGCGGCCGTACCGCCGAGCCAGACCACCTGCTGCGCCAGGGCCTCATCGTCCAGCAGGTAGGACGTGGTGAGCCGGACCCGCGAGGGGGCCGGGCGGCCCGACGCGATCAGCGCCAACAGCCCATCGCTGCCCAGTCGTTGGGCCACCTCGTAGGCGAGCATCGCGCCCATGCTGTGCCCGAGGAGGACGCGCGGCAGATCAGCCGGCGCCGCCCGGAGCTCCTCGGTGATGCGGTCGGCCAGCTCGTGGAGGCTGGTGATGACCGGCTCCTCGTGCCGGTCCTGGCGCCCCGGGTACTGCACGGCGACGACCCGCGCGTCACCGGCCAGTTCGGCCGCCAGCGGGCGGTAGACGCCCGCCGCTCCTCCCGAGTGCGGGAAGCACACGACCTGGAGCATGGGACCAGCTTGAGAGTCGGATGGGCTCAGGTACTTGAGCCACTGTGAGGGCCTAGGCATCGTCGGCCGTCCCGTCCCGTCAGGCGTTCGTCTGCACGGGCAGCGCCGCGATGAGCGGGTGGTCCCGCTCGATCAGGCCCAGCTTCGAGGCGCCACCGGGAGAGCCGAGTTCCTCGAAGAAGTCGGCGTTCGCCTCGCGGTAGTCCTTCCACTCCTCCGGGGTGTCGTCCTCGTAGAAGATGGCCTCGACCGGGCAGACCGGCTCGCAGGCACCGCAGTCGACGCATTCGTCCGGGTGGATGTACAGGGACCGCTCGCCCTCGTAGATGCAGTCGACCGGGCACTCCTCGATGCAGGCCTTGTCCTTGATGTCCGCGCAGGGCTGAGCGATTACATAGGTCACAGGAGCTGTTCCTTGTCCGGAGTACCAGGAGTATCAGGAGTATCAGGTTGGCGAGACGTCAGTGGCGTCAGATCAGATCGATCCGGCAGCTCGCGCCGGCGGCGGCGAGCGCCGTGTAGCAGTACGAGGCCCGTGCCGCCGAAATGAGCGGCAGGCTCAGCGACTTGGCGAGCAGGACGGACTGGCAGGCCGCCAGCACCTCGGCGCCCACCACCCGGCGGTCCGAGCAGCCCGCGTACAGCTGCCCGACGGAGACCATCTGCGCCGCGGTCAGGTCGACGACCTCCACTCCCCCGAGTTCGTGGAGCTTCCCGATCGGGGCGCCCGTGCCGAACTGGTGGTCCTGCTCGCACTCCTCGTCCCAGCAGTTGCGCATGGCGCAGGCCACCGTGAACGTCAGGGCCGGCGTGACCAGACGGGTCCTGCCCGACCGTGCCGACTCGCGCAGGGCCACTCCCTTCGGCGTGTGGCCCACCGCGATCCGGTAGAGCGAGAAGGGGTCGACAACGGCCGCTTCGGCGGTCTCCAAGAGTTCGTCCTGGACAGCCATCGCACTTTGCTCCTGAGGGTGATCTGACTGAGGGTGATTCGAGTGGGATTCGCGTGGGATCGATGATCCGCTCAGAGCCCACGGGAGATCGGGTCGTTGACACCGCATCCCTCGCCGTCGGGGCTGTGACCGGACGTGTGGTGGAAATGGAAGGCGGTACGCGCGGCAGGGCGCTCGTACGTCTCCATCCGGGGCGGCTGCCCCCGGAATGTCTCCTTCTGTTCCCCGGCAAGGTCGTCGTGGTTCACAGGAAGTCTCCGCTCACGTCGGATTCAGCGTTCCCCGGGGCCGTTCGAAGTTCGAAGTTCGAAGCGCGAACCGTTGGTCACGGGCTGCCGGTTCCCATGCTATTGGCTGCGATCTGCGGGAGCACCGGTTGGCATCTACCTGCCAGCCACGGCGCCGACCGGTCCGGCCGACCGTAGAGTCCAACCATGCTGCGAGCACGGGGCACTGACGGATCGTCCCGTGTTGTCCATTTCGCGATGCGACGCCTTAGTGAAGGGAATCGGTCATCTCCACCAACGATACTCGTATGTCCGGATGTCCGATTGACATGGGATCGGCCGACCTCATTGACCCGACCCTCTACAGCGACGGCAATACCTACGAAATCTGGCGCCAACTGCGCGAGATGGACGGCCTCAGCTGGGACCAGGTGGACGAGGCGCGTGGATTCTGGTCCGTGGTCAAGTACGCGGACACCGATCTGGTCCTGCGTGACACCGACACGTTCACCTCCGAGCGGGGCACCCTGCTCGACCTCCTCGGCACCGACGACCCGGCCGGCGGCCAGCAGTTGGCCGTCACGGACCCGCCGCGGCACACCGAGCGGCAGGCGCGGTTGAAGAAGGCCTTGGCCGTCAAGGCCGTGGACCGCCAGCGCGAGACGATCCGGCCCAAGGTCCTCGACCTGCTCGAACCGCTCGGTGACGGCGGGGTCTTCGACTTCGGCTCCGCCATGCTGGCGCTGCCGATGTCGGTCACCGGCACGATGATGGGACTGCCGCAGGAGGACTGGGCCTGGCTCAGCCGCCTCACGACCGTGTGCATCGCCGCCGACGATCCGGAGTTCCAGGACGAGGGCGACAAGGAGGCGACGCTCAAGTCGGCCCACCGGGAGCTCTTCGGGTACTTCCAGGACCTCATGCGCCACCGCCGGGACAACCTCGGCGACGATCTGCTCAGCGTGCTGATCTCCACCCGCTTCGAGGGCCGGCTGATGTCCGCCAGCGAGATCGTCGCGAACTGCTACAGCCTGCTGCTCGGCGCGAATGTCACCACGCCGCACGCCCCGACCTTTGTGATGGCCGAATTCGCCGAAACCGAGGTGCTGGCCGACTGGGCGGCGCATCCGGAGGTCAACACCACCGCCTATGAGGAGGCGCTGCGCTGGGCCTCCCCGGTCAACCACGTGCTGCGCTATGCCACCCGGGACACCGAGGTGCGCGGCACGCGGATATCCGCCGGAGACGCGGTGGTCGCCTGGCTCGGCGCCGCCAACCGTGACGAGGAAGTATTCGAGGACAGCCACACCTTCGATATCCGCCGGAAGCCGAACAAGCACCTCGCCTTCGGAATCGGTCCGCATTACTGCGTCGGGCACAGCGTCGCCCGGGTCACCATCGGCATCCTTTTCGAGGAGCTGCTGGGCCGCTATGAGGATTTCCGACTGGCCGGCAAGCCGGAACGGCTGATCTCGAATTTCGCTTCCGGTTACAAGCATGTGCCCATCACGGCGCGACGCCGTCGGTAGGGCTGTCTGCTCGCCCGAAAGGTTCCGCATTGTCTGCCCAGAGCACTTCATCGAGCACTTCACAGAGCACGTCCGCCACGAGCACGTCCGCCACGGTGTGGTACGAAGCAAATCCGGCGCAGAAAGGGCTGTGGGTTCTCGACCAGATCGAGCACCTGCGCCCCACCAGCCTTGTTCCGACCGTCATGGAATTCACGGGTCCGGTCGACCACGGCCTGCTCGTCTCGGCGGTTCAGCGCGTCCTCGACCGGCATCCGGCGCTGCGCTCACGGTTCCGGCTGGACGTGCGGCACAGGAGGATCGAGTACCGGACCGACGAGTCGCCGGCCGAGGCCGGGTTCATCGACGCGGCGGCGGAGGGCTGGTCGGCGGAGGAACTGACGCGGCTGGTCGACGTGTTGTGCTACACGCCGTTCCAGCTCGGGGACGAGCCGCCGGCCCGGGCCGAGGTGATCCGGATCGGCGAGGGCAGCACGCTGCTCGTCCTGACCGTGCACCACATCGTCTGCGACGGCTGGTCGCGCAGCCTGCTGATGGCTGAAGTCGCCACGGTGTACCGGGCGTTGGCGGCCGGGTCGGAGCCCGTGCTCAGCTCGCCGCCGCACCCCAGCGAGGTGGTCACCATGCTGGCGGCGGACGAGCTCGACGAGCGCCTGCCGGACGCCGTGGAGCGGCTGCGCGGCGCGCCGATCGAGGTCGAGGTGCCCTTCCGGCGGGAGACCGGCGACACCTCACTGGCCGGAGCCAGCCAAGTGGCGCGGTTCGACGAGGAGTTGACCGAGGCGCTGCTGGCGGCGGCCGGAGCGGAGGGCTGCACGCCGTTCATGACCGGGGTCGCCCTGCTCGCCGGGACGCTCGCGCGCACCGGCGGTCAGCGGGACTTCCTCTTCGCCTTCGGCTGGCCGGGCCGGGACGATCCAGCCGTCGCCGAGGCGATCGGGATGTTCATGAACACCGTGATGATCCGGGTGGCGCTCGACGACACCACCACCTGGCGCGAGCTGCTGCGAACCGCCCGCTTCGGGGCGATGGAAGCCTTCATCGACGGTGACGTCCCGCTGGACGCCGTGACGGCCGCCCTCAAGCCGGAGCGCGACGTCATCTGGCCGCCGCTGTCGGCGGTGCTCGTCAACATGGCCGAGGTCCCGCAGGACATGGAACTGGCCCCGGGCGTGACCGGCCGGCTCCAGCCGCTGCCCTCGCTGCACATGAAATACGACCTCGGCCTGTTCGTCTGCCTGGCCGAGGAGGCCGGCCGCAGCCGGCTGGAGCTCTCCGTCGACTACACAAAGGCTCTGTACGACCAGGACGCCGTCAGCGGATTCCTTGCGGATCTGCGGCGAAGCGCTATCGCACTCTCCCAATTCCCGGAGGAAACCGTGATCGACTCGTCCACCACCGACGTAGACCTCTCCACCCCCGAGGCGCGCCTCGAACTCGTCCGCTCACTGTGGCTGGAGGTCCTCAAGGCGGATGAAGTCGCCGATGACGTCAGCTTCTTCGACGTCGGCGGCGACTCGCTGCTCCTCATCGTGCTCGTCGAGCGGATGACCCAGGCCTCGGGGCGGGCCATCAAGACGATGGACATGTTCCGTGCGGGAACGGTCCGCGGGCACGCCGAACTGCTCGCCACCCAGGCCGGCGCCGCCACGTCCCGTTCCACCACCAGCGCCCGCGACCGCCTGCTCGGCGCGGCGCGGGCCACAAGCCAGGGCTGACCCGACTGCGGACTGCGGCCAACTCCCCTTTCCCCCTTGGAGAATGACCCAATGACGCTTGATGATCTCGCTTCCGCCATTCTGGGCACGGATGCGGACACTACGAGTTTCGGAACGCGGAGCTTCATCGAGCTCGGCGGCGATTCCCTGCGGGCCATGCGACTGGACGCGATGGCCAAGGAGCAGCTGGGCCTGACGATTCCACTGAGGGCCCTGCTGGGCGGCGAGTCGCTGGCGACCGCGCTGAGCCTGGCGCGGGCCGTCGAAAAGCCCGCAACGGAACAGGAACAGGAACAGGCGCAGGAGCTGAACGGGCTCTCGCACACCCAGCGGGGCATGTGGCTGATCGAGAGCATCACCGGCGGCTCTCCGTACAACCTGGTCTTCACCGCCTTCGTCGAGCGGGGGGAGCTGGACCTCGCCACCTTCCGCACGGCGGTCGACCGGACCGTCGCACGCAACGAGGGACTGCGAACCGTCTTCACCGAAACCGAAACCGAAGGGGACGGCAGCGTCCGGCGCGAGGTACTCGCCGCCCACAGCGCGGAGTTCGACTGCTTCACGCATGACGGCGACCCGGCCGACTTCGAGGAGCACGTACGGCGGACCACGGACGAGCAGTCGCGCCGGCCCTTCGACCTGAAGGCCGCGCCCGCCGTACGGTTCCTGCACTTCGCGCATCCGTCGGGGCGCCAGGCCGTTGTGCTGACGGCTCATCACATGGTGCTGGACGGCTGGTCGGTGGGCCTTGCCCTCAAGGAGGTCTTCGCCCACTACGAGGAGTTGGCGGGCGGCGCGCCCACCGCCTTCGGACCCGGGGTCGCCCTGAGTGCGCTGATCCGCAGCCAGGAGGAGCAGCGGGCCGCCGGACTGTGGGACCAGCAGGCCGAGTTCTGGGCCGGGCAGCTGGCTGCCGTCCCCACCGTGCTCGAACTGCCCGCCGACCGCCAGCGGCCCCCCGTCCAGGACGCGGCGGGCGCCCGTGCCCCGCTCGACCTGGGCGGCGCCGCCAGCGCGGCGGTCGGCGAGCGCGCCCGGGAGCTGGGCATCACGCCCTACGCCCTGCTGCTCGGGGCCTTCGGCCTCACCCTGAGCCGGACCACCGGCGCCCGCAGCCTGCTCGTCGGCGTGCCGCTGCTCGGGCGGGGCACCGCCGAGCTGGCGGACCTGGTCGGGGTCGCGGGCAACCTGGTGCCGGTCCGGATCGACGTCGACGACGACAAAACGGCGGCGGAGTACCTGCGCTCGGTGCAGCGCTCCCTGACGCTCAGCATCGACGCCGGGCAGCTGCCGTTCGAGGAGCTGGTCGCCCGGCTGGGCCTGGAGCGCAGCATCGGCTGCCACCCGCTCGTCCAGGTCTGCTTCGGCATGCACGACCAGCTCGTCCCGCAGCGCCTGACGACCCGGACGCTGGACGTCCGGATCGAGGAGGGCCACGGCGGCGGCGCCCAGTTCGATCTCACCCTGCTCGTGGGGCAGTCGGAGCCCTCGCTGGCCGGGCACCTGGAGTACGCGACCGCGGTGTGGAACGAGGCCGAGGCCGCCGGGTTCATCGCCGACTTCCGGGCGGCGGCCGAGCAGCTGGCAGGCTCCGCGGACCTCGCGCTGGAGGAGGTGCGCTGCCTCTCCGAGGAGCGCCGGGCGCAGCTAGCCGCGATCAACGCGGTGCGCGAGGAGTTCCCCGCCACCTCCCTGGACAAGCTGTTCCGGGACGCCGCGCAGAGCTTCCCGGACGCGGTGGCGGTCCGCGACGGGTCGGTTGAACTGACCTACGCGCAGCTGGCGTCGGCCGCCGCCGAGCAGGCACGGCTGCTGGCCGAGGCGGGCGTCCGGCCGGGCGACACGGTGCTGATCGGGGTCGAGCGGTCGATCGCCGAGGCGGTGGCGATCCTGGGCATCCTGACGGCCGGCGCCGCCTACGTCGGCGTGGACCTGAACCTCCCCGTCGCGCACACCCGGCTGATCGTGGCCAAGGCCGCCCCGACCGCGGCACTCGTCGTCCCCGAGGCGGCCGGCCACCAGGCGCTCCAGGGTGTCGCGACGGTCGGGATCTGGGACGCGTCGTGGACACCCGAGCGGGACGAGTCGGCGCAGCTGCCCAAGGCGGACCAGGCGCGGCAGGCGTACGTGGCCTTCACCTCCGGCTCCACCGGTGAGCCCAAGGGCGTCAGCGTTCCGCACCGCGCGGTCATCCGCCTGGTCCACGAGGCCGGTTTCGTCCGGACCGGTCCGGGCGAGACCATGCTGCGGCTGTCACCACTGGCCTTCGACGCCTCGACCCTGGAGGTCTGGGGCGCGCTGCTGACCGGCGCCACCCTGGAGGTGTACCCGGCGGACGCGCTGCCCTCGCCAACCGAGCTGGGCGCCTTCCTGCTGGAGCGCGAGGTGACGGTCGCCTGGCTGACCGCGGGCCTCTTCCGGCTGGTCGAGGAGTTCGCCCCGGCCTCGCTCGGCGGCCTGAAGCAGCTGCTGACGGGCGGTGACGTCGTGCCGCACGACCACGCCGCCCGCGCGCTGGCCCGGCACCCCGGGCTGGTCATCACCAACGGCTACGGGCCGACCGAGAACACCACCTTCACCACCACCCACACCGTGCGCCGCCCTGAGGACGTCAGCGGACCGCTGCCGATCGGCACGCCCGTGCCCGGCACCCGGGTGTACGTCCTCGACGAGCGCGGGCGGCAGGTCCCGCCCGGCGCGGTCGGCGAGCTGTACACCGGCGGCGAGGGGCTGGCCGACGGCTACGTCGGGGACGAGGCGGAGACCGCCCGGCGCTTCGGGCACTTCTCCGCCGACGTCCAGGAGCGGCTGTACCGCACGGGTGACGTCGTACGGCTCGACACCCGGGGCCGCCTCGGCTACCTGGGCCGCTCCGACGACCAGGTCAAGCTCCGCGGCTACCGCATCGAACTCAGCGCGATCAGCGACGCGTTGAAGTCCCACCCGCAGGTGAAGGACTCGGTGGTCGTGGTCACCGGCGACAACAGCGCCGAGAAGCGGCTGGTCGCGGCCGTCGTCCTGGCCCCGGACGCCGGGATCGGCACCGGCGAGCTGCGCGACCTGCTCTCCGGCACGCTGCCCTCCTATATGGTGCCGCCGCTCTGGGCGCTGGTGGAGAGCATCCCGCTGACGCCCAACGGCAAGGTGGACCGCAAGGCCCTCGCCGCGGCGGCCGGGCCCGCCGGGCAGAGCGCCCCGGCCGCTTCGGCGGCCGCGCAGTCGGCCGCCGAGGACGCGCTGGCGCGGATCTCGGCCCTCTTCACCGAGGCGATCGAGCGCACCGGCACCCGCTCGGGCGGCGAGGCGCAGCAGATCGGCGCCGACACCGACTTCTTCGTCAGCGGCGGCACCTCGCTCGGCGCGGTCCAGCTGATCCGCCTGGTCAAGGAGCAGCACGGCGTGACCCTGAAGCTGCGCGACCTCCTGCTGACGCCCACTCCGACCGGCGTGCTGCAGCTCGTCCGGAAGGCGGGGCACAAGTGAGCGCCACCAAGCCGGCCGACGAACGGTCGATCGCCGTCGTGGGGATGGCCTGCCGCTACCCCGGCGCGGCCGACGTACGCGAGTTCTGGGAGCTGCTGCGCGGCGGCGTCGAAGGCATCACCCGCTTCGAGATCGAGGACCTCCTCGCCAAGGGCGCCGACCCCGAACTCGTCCGGCGTGCGGACTTCGTGCCGGCCAAGGGCGTCCTGGCGGGCTCGCGGAACTTCGACTGGCCGTTCTTCCGCTACAACCGGGCGGACGCGGCGAACATCGACCCGCAGCAGCGGGTCTTCCTCGAATGCGCCTCCACCGCCATCGACGACGCGGGCATCGACCCCGGCCGGTTCCCCGGGCGGATCGGCGTGTACGCGGGCTCCGACCGGACCCTGCTGGACTCGGCGGACGACCTGAGCCCGCTGGTCCGGGTGATCAGCCACGAGAAGGACTTCGTGGCGACCCGGGTGGCGTACAAGCTCGGCCTGCGCGGGCCCGCACTCACCGTGCAGACCGCATGCTCCACCTCGCTCACGGCCATCCACATCGCCACCCAGGCGCTGCTCGGCGGCGAGTGCGATGTGGCGCTGGCCGGCGGCGTCGCCGTCTCGCCCCCGGGCGAGTGGGGCTACCTCCACCAGCAGGCCAGCGTGCTCTCCCCCGACGGCCACTGCCGCCCCTTCGACGCGAAGGCGGCCGGCACCATCCCCAGCGAGGGCGTGGGCGTCGTCGTCCTCAAGCGCCTGGCGGACGCCCTGCGGGACGGCGACCGGATCGCCGCGGTGGTCCGCGGCTCGGCGCTCAACAACGACGGCTCCGACAAGCTCGGCTTCACCGCTCCGTCCATCACCGGTCAGAGCGAGGTGATCCGGCACGCGCACAAGGTCGCCGGGGTCATGCCGTCGGAGATCGACTACATCGAGTGCCACGGCACGGCGACCCCGATGGGCGACCCCGTGGAGGTGGCCGCGCTGACCGACGCCTTCGAGGCGGTGCCCGAGGAGGCCACCACCTGGCTGGGTGCGGTCAAGAGCAACATCGGCCACACCAGCGCGGCGGCGGGCGTCGCGGGCTTCATCAAGACAGTGCTGATGCTCGAACACCGCGAGCTGGTACCGACCCTGCACTTCACCAGCCCCAACCCGCTGCTGGACCTGGACACTTCACCGTTCCGGGTGTGCACCGAGACCGGCCCCTGGCCCGAGCGCGGCACGCCCACGGCGGCGGTGAGCGCCTTCGGCGTGGGCGGCACCAACGCCCACGTCATCCTCCAGGCCGCCCCCGAGCGGGAGCGGCCGGCGGCCGAGCCCGGGCCGCGCGTGCTGACGTTGTCCGCGGCGTCGCCGCAGGCGCTCGGCCGGCTCAGCCAGGAGCTGGCCGAGCGTCTGGAGGCCGACGAAACGCTCGAACTGGCCGAGGTCGCCCGCACCTTGGCGGGCCGGCGGACCTATCCCCACCGGCAGACCTTCGTCGCGCAGGACCGCGCCCAGGCGGCCGAGCTGCTGCGCGCCGCGCCGCAGCCCGCCCCCCGCGCGCCGCTGTCGCAGGTCGCGTTCCTACTGCCCGGCCACGGCGTGCTGCGGCACGCGGCCGGCGCACCGGCCTACCGGCTGCTGCCGGAGTTCCGCACCGCCTTCGACGAGATCAACGAGTTCGTCCGCGCCGGCTACGCGGTGGACCTGTCGCCGATCGTGACCGGCGCCGACGTCCCGCGCGAGTGGTTCGACGACTGGGCGCACCACCAGGTGGGGGTGTTCGCGCTCGGCTACGCGCTCGGCCGCCAGCTGACCGAGTGGGGGCTCAAGCCCGCCGCCCTGTTCGGCAACAGTCTCGGCGAGTACGCGGCCGCCGCCCTCGCCGGGGTCTGGTCCCCGACCGACGCGGCGAGCCTGGTCTACGAGCGGGCCGAGAAGCTGCGCACCACCGAGCCCGGCCGGGTGGTGGCCGTCAACGCGCCGCTGGAGGAGGTGGCCCGCCGGGTCCCGCTCGGCGGCCCGATCGCGGTGGCGATGATCAGCCGCGGCGGGGTGGTGCTCTCCGGCCCGCTGCGCGAGATGACGCAGCTGCTGGAGGGCGACGCGCTGAAGGGCCTGGACCAGCGGCTGCTGAACGTCGAACGGGCCGCCCACTGCGAGCTGCTGTCCCCGGTCGCGGACCGGCTCGCCGAGCTGATCCCCACCCTGCACACCCAACTCCCCACCCAGCGCCTGATCTCGAACGTCACCGGCGACTGGGCCGACCCGGCCGCCGTCTGCGGCCCCGACTACTGGGCGACCCAGATCTGCCGGACGGTGCAGCTGGACGAGGGCATGAAGACCCTGCTCGCCTCGGACTGCGACACGTTCATCGAGCTGGGCCCGGGCAGCACGATGCTCGGCGCCCTGCGCTTCCACCCGGACTGGGACCCGTCCCACGCGACCGTGCCGATGCTCGGCCGGGCCGAGGACGGCGAGAGCGGACTGCTGCGGGCGCTGGGCACGCTGTGGGAACACGGCCTCGACATCCTGCCGCCGCAGGCGCCGGCGGGCTCCGGGCAGCGGCCGCTGATCTGCTCGCTGCCGGGCCACCCCTTCGCCGTCCAGGACCCGCAGTCCGAGCAGCCGATCGCCGCCGAGCCGCCCCGCGCAGCCGAGGCCGGCCGGCGCTCGCCGCTGCGCATCCTGCTGGAGCAGCTGTGGTGCCGGGCGCTCGGCGTGCCCTCGGCGTCCGTCGCGGACAACTTCTTCGCCCTCGGCGGTGAGTCGCTGACGGTGCTGAACCTGATGGCCCAGCTGCGGGAGCGGTCGGGAGTCGCCGTCTCGGCCGCCGAGTTCCTGCGCGAGGCCACCTTCGGCCACCTGCTGGAGCTGGCCGAGCGGCAGCAGGGCTCCGGCACGCCGCTGCCGCCCGAGGGCGCCGTCGTCCTGCGCGAGGGCACCGGCAGGCCGCTGTTCCTGGTGGCCGACTCCGCCGCGTCCTCGCTCGGCTACCGCGCCCTCGCCGCGAGCCTGGACACCGCCCGCCCGGTCCTCGGCCTGGAGCCGCAGGGCGCGAACGCGTCGCGCAGGTCCATCGAGGACATCGCCGCCGACCACGTCGAGGCGCTGCTGCGCGCCCAGCCGGGCGGCCCTTACACGATCGGTGGTTGGTCCTTCGGCGCCGTGGTGGCGCACGAGATGGCCGTCCAACTGGACGCCCGGGGCGAGCGCGTGGACCTGCTCGTCTGCCTCGACGCCTACGTCCCGGGCCGGGCGCACCGGCCGATCGGCTCCGACCCCGGGTTCGTCCTCGGCCATCTGCGCCTGATGGCGAGCGCGGCGCTGGGCCTGGGCCAGCCCGGTGCGCAGGCCCGGCGCAACCCCGCGCTGCGCCGGCTGCTGCTGGACAAGTTCCAGGTGCTCTCGCGCTACCGGCCGCGGCCGGTCGGCTGCCCGACCGTGGTGCTCAAGGTCGAGGTGGACGGGCGGGAGGCCAGGCTGCTGGGCCGGAGCCTGCGGGGGCTGTACACCGGCGGCCTGACGGTCCGTCCGGTGAGCGGCGACCACTGGTCGATGCTCCAGGACCCGCATGTCGGCGGCCTCGCGGCGCAGTTGCTCGAAGCGCTCCCGCAGGACGCCCACTCAGCGGAAGGAACAGGCCATGACAGCCGATGAAGCCGGCGGGGGCACCGCGACCCTCGCGGCGGAGGAGCCGGCGCCGCCCGAGCAGCCCTCGCTGCTGCGCAACCGGTCCTTCCAGGCGCTGTGGAGCAGTGAGGCGCTCTCCGGGATCGGCGAGAACTCGGCCGGGATCGCCTATCCGCTGCTGGTGCTCGCGAGCACCGGCTCGGCCGCCTACGCCGGGGCGGTCGGCTCCGCCCAGCTGCTCTCGAACGGGCTGATGTCGTTCTGGGGCGGCGTCCTGGCGGACCGGGTGGACCGCAGGAAGCTGCTGATCGTCTGCAATGTGGTCAGGGCGGCGCTGCTCGGGCTGTTCTCCCTGCTGATCTTCGCGGGGCCGGTGAACGTGTTCATCACGTTCGGCGTCGCCATCGTCTCGGGGGGCTGCTACGGCCTGTCGATCCCGACCGGCATGGCGATGGTCAAGCAGCTGGTGCGCCCCGACCAGGTCGCCCAGGCCACCGCGCAGAACCAGGTCAGGTGGTTCGGCGCGATCACGGCCGGGCCGTCCATCGGCGGTGTGCTCTACGGGGTGTCCCGCGCGCTGCCCTTCCTCGGCGGGTGCGTCTCCTTCGCGGTCTCGGCGTTCCTGACGCTGTTCGTCCGGAGCACGCCGCTGCCGACCGATCCGCAGGGGAAGAAGGGCCTGTTCGAGGGGTTCCGCTACCTCACCCGGGACCCGGTGCTGCGCCCGCTGATGGTCAGCATCACGCTGTCCAACCTCGCCTTCAACACGGTCGGCATGTCGCTGGCCGTCATCGCCACCGGCAAGGAGCGCGGCGCGTCGGACTCCTTCATCGGGCTGACGCTGTCGGTGGCCGGCGCCGGGGCGCTCGTCGGCGCGCTGCTGGCCGGCCCGATCACCAAGCGGCTCCGCCCGTCGACGGTCTTCATGGGCGGCTACTGGATCGGCCCGGTCGCGGCGCTGCTGCTGATGACGGTCCCCGGGGTCATCCCGCTGGGCATCGTGGTCGCCTGTGTGTACGTCCGCGGCCCGCTGATCAACGCGCTGTTCCTCACCTACGCCGCCAAGACGGTTCCCGACGAGCTCCAGGGCCGGGTGCTCGGAGCCATCGTCTTCACCTCCACGATCATCTCGCCGATCGGCGTGCTCGCGATCGGGGCGATCTTCGACGCGTGGGGCCCGGTCTGGGTGTTCGCCGCCGTGGGCGCCATCGCGACGCTGGCGGCCCTGCCCACCCTCAGCCGGAGCATCCGGACGCTGACCTCGCTCGACACGATCCCCCAGTGACGAAAGCAAAGGAATTCCCATGACCGAGCCGCTCCCGCCGGAGTTCTTCACCCACCCGCTGGAGGACCGCAACGCGCAGTACGCCAACCTGCGCCAGACCTGCCCGGTCCGCGCCATCAACCACCCGCCGGGCGCCGAGGCGTACATCGTCTCCGACTACGAGACGGCGCTCAGCTTGTTCGGCGACCCGCGGATCTCCAAGTCGCTGGAGAACTCGCCGAAGTGGTTCCGCGACCAGCTGTACGAGAACAGCCCCGTGCAGTCCCGCAACATGCTCATCGCGGACGCCCCCGAGCACTCGCGGCTGCGCAAGCTCGTCAGCAAGTCCTTCGTGCCGCGCCGGATGGAGAACATGCGGCCGCGGATCCAGGAGATCGCCGACGACCTCATCGACGCGCTCCCCGACTCGGGTGAGATCGACCTGATGGAGTTCGCCCGGGTCTTCCCGGTCAAGGTGATCTTCGAGTACCTCCGGGTGGACACCAAGGACCGCGAGATGCTCTACGAGTGGTCGCACATCCTGGGCGGCGCACCGTACGCCGACGAGGAGGGCAACAACCGCCTCAAGGCGGTCAGTTCGGGCTTCGAGAAGTACATCCTCGACCTGCTGGCGGCCCGCCGCCTCGACATGGGCGAGGACCTCGTGAGCCAGCTGCTGCAGGCTGCCGACGAGGAGGACACCTTCACCATCGACGAGATCGCCTCGACGATGTCGCTGGTGATCATCGCCGGGCAGCGGACCACCACCAACCTGATCGGCAACGGCAGCCACGCGCTGCTCACCCATCGCGACCAGTTGGAGCTGCTGAAGGCCCAGCCGGAGCTGGTGGTCTCGGCCGTCGAGGAGTTCCTGCGCTTCGAGTCGCCGAGTTACCGCGGCACCCTGCGCGTCGCGGCCCAGGACATGGAGATCGACGGCGTCCAGATCGGCAAGGAGGCCTTTGTGCACCTGCTGATCGCCGCCGCCAACCGCGACCCCAAGGTCTTCGAGGACCCGGACCGGCTCGACATCACCCGCCAGTCCAACCGCCACCTCACCTTCGGGCACGGCGCGCACTTCTGCCCGGGCGCCCCGCTCTCCCGCCTTGAGGGTCACGTGGTCTTCCCGACCCTGCTGCGCCGGCTCGAGGGTCTCGCCCTGGCGATACCGGAGGAGGAGACCCCGTGGATCTACGACAACTCGGTGAGCCGGGGCCTGCGTTCGCTGCCCGTGAAGTACGACCGCCGGCTGCCCAGGGACACCGCCGCCCCCGCGGCCCCCGCCGCCTCGGGCTGCCCCGTGGCACACGGGAGCGTGTGATCACATGAGGATGCTGGTACTGGGCGGGACCGCCTTCCTGTCGCACACCGTCGCGGCAGAAGCGGTGCGGCGCGGCCACGAGGTGGTCTGCGCGGCCCGCGGCACCTCGGGGAGTGTCCCCGAAGGCGCCACCCTCGTCACCATCGACCGCAACGCCCCGGACGGTCTCGACCCGCTGGCCGGCCAGAAGTTCGACGCGGTGGTGGACGTGGCCACCATGTCGTACCCGTGGGTGCGCGACGCGCTGGCCGCCGTCGGCGCGCAGGCGGGCCACTGGACCTTCGTCTCCTCGATCAACGTGTACGCGGACTCGGTGGCCACCGGCCAGAACGAGCAGGCCGCGCTGCACGAGCCCGCCACCAGCGGGGCCGACGCCGAGGAGCGGATCCAGCACCCCCATCTCTACGGCGGCATCAAGGTCGCCAGTGAGAACGCCGTGCGCGAGGCCGTCGGCGACCGTGCGCTGATCGTGCGCTCCGGGCTGATCGTGGGCCCCGGCGACGTCTCCGACCGCTTCGGCTACTGGGCCGCGCGGATCTCGCAGGGCGGCCGGGTCGTCGTACCGGACAGCCTGGCCCAGCCGACCCAGTACGTCGACGTGCGCGACCTGGCCGCCTGGATCGTCGACGCGGGCGAGCAGGGGATCACCGGGACGTACAACGGCGTCGGGCCGACCGTGCCGTTCGGCGAGCTGCTGGCCGCCGTCGTGGCGGCGGTCGGCCCCGCGGGCACCGAGCTGGTGCCGGTCTCCAGCGAGCGGCTGGAGCAGGCCGAGGTCCAGGTGTGGCGCGGGGACAGGTCGCTGCCGCTCTGGGTGCCGCCGGAGGACTACGGCTTCATGGCGCACGACCACTCCGGCGCGGCCGCCGCGGGCCTGCGGCACCGGCCGTTCGCGGAGGTCGTCCAGGACGTCCTGGCGTACGAGCGCGAGTTGGGGCTGCACCGCGAGCGCAAGGCCGGGCTGCTCCCGGCCGACGAGGCGGCGCTGCTGGAGACCGCAGAGGAGGAGCTCGTATGAGCACGCCTGCCTGGCGGCGGATCAGCGAGGGCGACCAACGCCGGATGGTCCTCGCCGTCGACTTCGACTCGACCGCGCGCCCGGAGGCGGGTTTCAGCCGGCTCGCGCCGCTGCTGCCGCCGGGCCGGGAGATCTGGCTCACCACCCAACCGGACGCCGCCGAGAAGGAGTTGCTGCACGCCGAGAGCTACCTCCAGTGGTGGCAGCAGCTGCCCGAGGGCGCCCTCGGCACGGTGGACACGGTCATGGGCTACTGCGTGGGCGGCGTGTTCGCCTCGGCGCTGGCCGACCGGATCGCCGAGCAGCAGGGCACCCGACCGGCACTGCTGCTCTTCGACCCCGAGCCGGTCGACTCGCTGAGCCTCTACCGCGACTTCAGGAAGGCGGCCGACGCGATGTCGCTGCTCTCCGAGGAGGAGCGCGCGGGGTACGTCGCCCAGGCGCTGACCGTCTGCCAGCTGGCGGGCGAGGACTTCGGCGGCGCCGCGCCGCAGATCGTCAAGCTCTACGAGAGCGCGGCGGGCCTGGTCTTCGACCAGCTGGGGCTGGACGAGGAGACCGCCGACGACCTGATGGGGATGTTCCGCTCCTATGTCTCCTACCTGTACGCCGCACGGGAGTTGAGTCCCGAGCAGGGCTGGGCGTCGGCCGTCGCGCTGACCTCGGCCCAGTCCAGCCCGGGCGCTCCCCTTGCGCTGCGGGCGCAGAGCTTCCCCCTCGGCACCGAGGAACTGCTGAACAGCCAGGACGTGGCCGACGCCGTGCACCGCCTCCTTGAGGAGCGGGGCGCGTGACCGAGCAGGAGATCCAGATGGAACAGGACAACACCGCCGTACCGGACGGGGACCTCCCCCTCCCGACGCCCGTCGGGGAGCTCCTCGACGCCACCTCGGCCGACTGGACCGACGTGGCGATCGCGGCCGCCGCGGCCTACCAGTACCGGATGACGGCGGCCGACGAGGTCGTGCTGGCCGTGGGCCCCCGCCGGCTGCGGCTGCGGGTCGCGCCGACCACGACCGTGGCCGGCCTGCTGGCCGACGTACGCGCGGGCCGGTCGCGGGCCGACGCGGACGAGCCGGCGCAGGTCGGCGCGCACTTGGTCCTCGCGGACACCCCGGCAGCCGCCGACGACGACGCCCCCGTGTTCGCCTTCGCCTTCGACCAGGCGGGCGCGAGCCTGCGGGTCGAGGCCGGCAGCGACGCCGAACACACCAGCCGCCTGGGCCACTTCACCCACCGGCTGCTCGCGGCCGGCCCGGCCGCCGAGGTCGGCCAGGTCGAGCTGCTCACCCCGGCCGAGTACCGCCGCATCATGGAGGAGTGGAACAGCACCGCGCACGAGGTGCCGGACCTGACCCTCCCGGAGCTGGTGGAGGCGAACGCCGCCGCCCACCCCGACCGGCTCGCCCTCAGCCACCGCGAACAGCGGCTGACCTACGGCGAGTTGGACGCGCGGGCGAACCGGATCGCCCGGCTGCTGATCGGCCGCGGAGCGGGGGCCGGCGACATCGTGGCGATGGTGCTGCCCCGCTCCGTCGACTACGTCGTCGCCGCGCTGGCCATCGTCAAAACGGGCGCGGCCTACCTGCCCGTCGACACCGGCTACCCGGTGGAGCGGATCACCCAGGTGCTCGACGACTCCCGTGCCTCGCACGTGGTGACGATCGAGGAGCTGACGGACTCGGTCCTGGTGGCCGCGGAGCAGCTCGTACTGGACGACCCGGCCACCCGGGACCGGCTGGCCGGCATCTACCCGTCCGCCCCGACCGACGCCGACCGGCGGGCGCCGCTCACCCCGGACACCGCGGCCTATGTGCTCTACACCTCGGGCTCCACCGGGCGGCCCAAGGGAGTGGTGGTCGCCCACCGCGCGATCACCAACCGGCTGCACCACATGCAGCACCAGCTGCCGCTGGGTCCGGACGACCGGCTGCTGCAGAAGACCCCCGCCGGGTTCGACGTGACCGTGCGCGAGGTCTTCTGGCCGCTGCTGGCCGGGGCGTCGATCGTCGTCGCCGACCCGGACGGGCACCGCGACCCGGCCTACCTGGCCGAGACGATCGTCGCCGAGAACATCACCATCGCCCACTTCGTGCCCTCCGGCCTCAAGGTCTTCCTCCAGGAGCCCGAGGCGGCAAGCTGCGTCAGCCTGCGCCGGGTGGTGTGCGGCGGCGAGGCGCTGCCGGCGGAGCTGCAGGCCTGGTTCGCCTCCGTACTCTCAGCGGACCTTTTCAATGTCTACGGCCCCACCGAGGCGGCCGTGGACGTCACCTCGATGCTGTGCCCGAGGAACCCGGAGCCCGGTCCTGTGCTGATCGGGCGCCCGGTCTGGAACACCCGGCTCTACGTCCTGGACGAGCAGCGCCGCCAGCTGCCGCCCGGGGCCATCGGCGAGCTCTACCTCGCCGGTGTGCAGCTGGCCGAGGGCTACCTCGGCCGGCCCGAGCTGACCGCCGAGCGCTTCGTCGACGATCCGTACGGCGAGCCCGGCGCCCGGATGTACCGCTCGGGGGACGCCGCGCGCTGGCGCCACGACGGCGTCATCGAGTTCTTCGGCCGGCTCGACCACCAGGTGAAGATCCGGGGCTTCCGGGTCGAGCTGGAGGAGATCGAGTCGGTGCTGCTGCGGGACGGCCAGCTCAGCCAGGCGGTCTGCCTGGTCCGCGAGGACGAGCCCGGTGACCAGCGACTGGTGGCGTACCTGGTCTCGGCGACCGGGGCCGCGCCGGATGTCGACAAGCTCCGCGCGCAGGCGGTCGCGGCGCTGCCCGACTACATGGTGCCCACCGCGTTCGTCGTGCTGGACGCGCTCCCGCTGACCCCGAACGAGAAGCTGGACCGCAAGGCGCTGCCCAAGCCGGAGACGACGGTGGTGCGGGCGGGCCGGACGCCTGCCACGCCCGAGGAGGTCCTCGTGGCGGAGCTGTTCACCGAGCTGCTCGGCGCCACCTCGATCGGGGTCGAGCAGGACTTCATCGCGCTCGGGGGCAACTCCCTGCTGGCCGGCCGGCTGATCAACGAGCTCCACCAGCGCAGCGGCGTCCGGGTACGGATCAAGAAGATCTTCGAGGACTCGACCGTGCGGGGCATCGCCGAGCTGATCACCGCCTAGCTGATCACCGCCTAGAACCCCACGTCGAACCCCACGTCGGAACGGAGTAGCCGGACTATGCGCACACTGAAAGTCGCACTACTGGGGTGCGGGGTGGTCGGCAGCGAGGTCGCCCGCTACCTGGCCGCACACGCCGACGGCCTGACCGCACGCATCGGCGCACCGGTCGAGCTCGCCGGGATCGCCGTACGCCGGGTCGACCTGCCCCGCCCCGGCGTGCCCGAGCACCTGATCACCACCGATGCGGACGCGCTGGTGCGGCGCTCGGACATCGACGTCGTCATCGAGGTCATCGGCGGGATCGACCGCGCCCGCAACCTGATCACCACCGCGTTCGAGCGCGGCGCATCCGTCATCACCGCCAACAAGGCGCTGATCGCCGCCGACGGCGCCGCCCTGCACGCCGCCGCCGAGGCGCGCGGCGTCGACCTGTATTACGAGGCCGCCGTCGCCGGCGCCATCCCGCTGCTGCGGCCGCTGCGCGAGTCGCTGGCCGGCGACCGGGTCAACCGCGTGCTGGGCATCGTCAACGGCACCACCAACTTCGTCCTCGACAAGATGACCTCCACCGGCGCGGACTACCCGCAGGCGCTCAAGGAGGCGATGTCCCTCGGCTACGCGGAGGCGGACCCCACAGCAGACGTCGAGGGCTACGACGCCGCGGCCAAGGCCGCCATCCTCGCCGGGATCGCCTTCGACACCCGGGTCCGGCCGGCCGACGTGCACCGCGAGGGCATCACCGCGATCAGCTCCGCCGACATCGCCGCTGCCAAGGCGATGGGGTGCGTGGTCAAGCTCCTCGCGGTCTGCGACCGGGACCCCGACGGCACGTCCGTGACCGTACGCGTCCACCCGGCGATGATCCCGGCCGACCACCCCTTGGCCGCCGTGCGCGGCGCGTTCAACGCCGTGTTCGTGGAGGCCGACGCCGCAGGCCAGTTGATGTTCTACGGGCCGGGCGCGGGCGGCGCGCCGACCGCCAGTTCGGTGCTCGGCGACCTGGTCGCGGTGTGCCGCAACCGGCTGGCCGGCGTCAGGGGGCCGGGCGCCGTGACGGAGAGCCGGCTCACCGTGCGTCCGATGGCGGCGGTGACCACCCGCTACCACCTCAGCCTCGACGTGGCCGACGAGCCGGGCGTGCTTGCCGAGGTGGCCACCGTCCTCGGCGCGCACGGCGTGTCCGTCGAGACGTTCAACCAGCAGCGCCGGGACGGCGGTTGCTCGCTGGTGATGTCCACCCACCGGGCCACGGACGGCGCGCTGTCCGCGGCGGTGGCCGCCCTGCGCGGCGCGCGCTGCGTCAACGGCGTGACTGGGCTCATCCGCATCGAGGGGCGCTGACCTGTTCCCTGCTCCGCCAGGGCCGTTCCCTTCTCCCGGCCCTAGCGGAGCAGGTCGCGCTGCGCCGCCAGATAGCCGGCCTGGAAACGGCTGCTCGCGTCCAGCGACTCCATCAGCCGGGACACCACCCGCCGGTAGGTGCGCAGCGCCATGCCCATCTCCCGGGCGGCCGTCTCGTCCTTGGTGCCGAGCGTCAGCTGGCGCAGCACCTCACGCGAGCGCGGGTGCAGCGGCTCCTCGGATCCGCCCGTTTCCGCGTCGGGCGCGTCGTCCCGCTGAGCCGGCACGCTTGCCGTCAGAGAACGGACGAGCATGGGAGTGAAGGGCAGTTCGCGGCCGATGAGGGCGCCGTTGCTGTAGTCCTCCCGGTTGCGCGCCAGGACGACGACCGAGCGGTCGATGATCACCATGCGCGGAGGGTTGTCCGGCGTCGAGCGGATCTGGATCCCCTCCTTCGCGAGCGAGGCGAGCCGGTGCTCCGGCAGCTCGTGGCCGTACCTCGCGGTCGACGGGATGTACATCTTGACGCTGACTCCGGGATCGCCGGAGACGCTGTGCGCTGCCGTGACATCAACCTGACCGTCAACGGAACAGTTGCCCGCCATGGCCAGGAGCACCTCGGAGCGCGCGCCCTGGATCACATGACGGATCTGCGTCGCGCCGGCGAAGTTGATCTGCATGTCTCAGCCCTCCGGTTGGTTCCAGTCCGGTGCCGAATCTAGGGTCGCCTGCCTAGCGGTGTCAAGAAATTGCCAAGCGCTTGTCAGGCGAAGTTCCAGAGTGATTGAGTACAGACATGCCACCGGGCGAGGCCCGGTCGGGATGCGCGGTGGCGGCTCGTTCGCACGGCAGCGGCTCATAAAAGCTCCAGGGGAGAAAACTATGAAACTGCAGGTCAAGTTGAGGCCCGTGCTAGTTGGAATGTTCGTTACCGCCCTTCTTGGACTTGGTGGCGAGCGACTGCTCCCAGCCGGAGCGGAGCACGTCGCCCCAGCGTCCGCACGGGTCAGCGCGGACCCGGAGGGCGAGATCAGCTGGCCGTGACCTGTCACGCACCTCCAAGGCGTTGGCAAGTTCCGGCCCTGAATTGACAAGTCTGTTGGATGAAGGGCAGCCTGGTTCGCATGCAAGGTCGCGTGCGTCAATTTCCTGAACAGCCGATGTTCGGCCGTCGGCTTCGTGAACTGCGGGTTGGTCACGGCCTCTCCCAGGCCGAGCTCGCAGGCACCGAGATCTCGGCTGCCTACCTTTCACGGCTGGAGTCCGGGACCCGCCCTCCGACGGAACGGGTGCTGTCCTTGCTCTGCGCGCGGCTCGACATCTCACCGTCGGAGTTCCTGGCTCCCGTGAGCAGTCCGCTGGCCCAGGCGCTTGCCACGGTCGCCACCGTCGGCGAGTCGCCGCAGACGGCCGCGGTACTCGAGGACGCCCTCCAGCGTGACGGGGAGGGTGACGTCGTGCTGCGGTGGCAGGTGAAGTGGCTGCTCGCCCGCTGCTACCAGATGCAGGGGCGGGCGGTCGACGAACTGAAGGCACTGCGCGATCTGGTCGCCCTGGGCGACGAGATCGACCTGCCCGACATCCAGGCCAGATCGCTGGTCCGGCTCGCCCGCAGGCTCCGCGCCTCGGGCGAGCTGGCCGAGGCACGCGTCGCCGCCGGCGACGCCCTCACCCTGGCGACGGAGTGCGAGCTGCCGTTCCGCGATGTGGTGGAGGCGGCGCTCACCATCATCTCCATCGACGCGGAGACCGGTCAGCTGGCCGAGGCCCGCAGACGCGCCGACCAGCTGACCGCCCCCCTCTCGTCCTCTTCGCCCCCCTCCTCCCCCTCCTCTCCCGAGGCGATCTCGCTCCGCCTCCAGGTGGAGGTGCTGTGGACCGCGGCCGGAGTGGCCGTCCGGCAGGGCGACCGCGAGGGCACCTCCGCTCTGCTGATGGCCGCACTTGAGCGCATGCCCAGCAACGAGGACCCGGTCCTGTGGATGCGGCTGCGACTGGCGGCCGCGTCGATGTACCTGCTCATGGACCCGCGCGACACCGTCGAGGCGCGGCGCCGCCTGGACGAGGCCGGCTCCGCGGCGGCCCTGGTCGGCATGCGCCTGCACCAGCTGGAGGTGCTCCTCCTTCGATGTCAACTCGCCTTCTACGAGGGAAACTTCGCCGAGGCGCGCGAGCTCAGCGAGCAGCTCGGCGCCCATCCCGAGGACATGAGCCGACGGGACCAGGTCGCCTTGGAGATCCTGCGCAACCAGATGGACATCGTCGACGGGGACCGCGCCGCCGCCCAGGCCGCCATGGAGCGGATCGCCAAGGAGGCCCGCGAGTCCGGCAACATCGAGGTCGCGGCCGAGGCCTGGCGAGCCCTCGCCGAGTCCCTGGCCGCAGCCAACGCGCGACCAACGGCGCAGCCCGCGACCGACGGCTGAGGACCCCTGCTCCGAACGGGTCCCGGCGCGGCTGCCCTCGGCCCGGCGGGGCGGGCGGGGGCGGGGGCCGCTGTTAGGCAGGGAGTGCGGGAACCGATCAAAGGTTCCCCCCGAGCCGAAGGAGCGCCCCGGCATGGCACACCGCCCGCGCAGGCTTGACCGGTCGGTGGCGGTCACCGGTCTGGTCCTGCTGCTGCTCACCTGCCTCACCGCACCTGCCGCACCGACCCGGGTTCCCGCACCTCCACCCGCGCCCGCACTCGCCCCCGTACCCGCACCCACCCCCGCCGCAGCGGTGACAGCGCCTCCGCTCACCCCCGAGCAGCTCGCCGGGCAGCGGGTGGTCTACTCCTACCGCGGGCTCACCCCGCCGCCGAGCCTGCTGCAGGCCATCCGCGAGGGCCGGGCGGCCGGGGTCATCTTCTTCACGGGCAACATCGCCGGCCCGGAGCAGCTCAGCGCGGTCGTCGAGCAGCTGCGCCAGGCCCAGCGGGAGAGTCCCGTCCAGCTGCCGCTCCTGCTGATGACCGATCAGGAGGGCGGCCGGGTCCGCCGCCTCCCCGGGGCGCCCGAGCTCTCCGCACGCGAGGTCGGCACGGCCGCCGACCCGACCGTCGCCGCGACCGAGGCCGGGACCGGCGCCGCCGCGAACCTCGCCGGCGTCGGCCTGAACACCAACCTCGCACCCGTCCTGGACGTCTACGACCGGCCCGACAACTTCATCGACCACAGCGAGCGCTCCTTCGGCCGCGACCCGAGTGAAGTCGCCGCGCTGGGCGGGATGTTCACCGCCGCCCTGCAGCGGCACGGCATCGCGGCCACCGCCAAGCACTTCCCCGGCCTGGGCACGGCAGCGCGGGAGGAGAACACCGACGACCGTCCGGTCACCCTGAACGTGCCGCTCGCCCAGCTGCGCGCGGTCGGCGAGGCGCCGTACTACGCGGCCATCGCCGAGCGGGTCAAGCTGGTGATGCTCTCCTGGGCCGTCTACCCGGCGCTGGACCCGGACCGTCCGGCCGGCCTCTCCCCCGCCGTCGTGCAGGGCGAACTGCGCAACCGGCTCGGCTACCGCGGAGTGACCGTCACCGACGCGCTGGAGGCCGGCGCCCTCGGGGCGTTCGGCGACACCGGAGACCGCGCGGTCGCCGCCGCCGAGGCGGGCATGGACCTGCTGCTCTGCTCCTCCGGCGACACCCAGCAGGGCGACGACGCCGCCACCGCCCTCACCACCGCCCTGACCGAACACCGCCTGCAACCAGCCGAGTTCACCGCAGCTGTGACCCGCATCACCACCCTGCGCGCCGGCCTGCGCTGAACCCGGCTGCCCGGCGGGCGTGCGATAGGTTGCCCGACATGACTGATCTTGGACCTGTCGCCTGGCCACCTGCCCCGATACGGACCGAGCGGCTCGTGCTCCGCGAGCCGGAGGCCCGCGACCGTGCGGCGTTCATCGAGCTGCTCGCCTCGTCAGAGGTGCACACCTACCTCGGCGGCCCGCAGCAGCGTGACGAGCTCGAGCGCGAGCTGCCCGAGGTGCCCGAGCGGTGGCCGGGGAGTTTCGTGGTTGATCTCGACGGGGTGATGATCGGCCAGATCCTGCTCAGGAGAGCATCGGAGCAACATCGCCCGGCTGCTGCGGGGAAGGCCGATCTCGGCTACCTGTTCCTGCCGCAGGCGTGGGGATTCGGGTACGCCGCCGAGGCGTGCGCGGCGGCACTCGACTGGCTCGCCGGCGCGCTCCCCGGCGAGCCGGTGGTGCTCGCCACCCAGACCGCCAACCTCAGCTCGATGCGCCTCGCGGCAAAGCTGGGCTTCGCCGAGGCAGAGCGATACCAGGCCTGGGGCGCCGAACAGTGGCTCGGCGTGCGCTCCCCGATCCCGCCGGCAGCGTGATCGCCTGCACGCCTGGCAGGTCCGCGAACCCCGCTGAGCTGTCCGTCGTCACCACCGTCCGCGCCGTCGCGAGGGCGGTGGCAGCGATGATCAGGTCGTGCGCGCCTCTGGGCTTCCCCTCGCGACGGACATGGGCGAGCAGCCGAGCGTGGATGCGAGCGGTGTCGGCGGTGTAGTCCTCGGTGGGTACAACGGCCAGGATGGCGTCGACGAATGCCTGCCTCCGCAACCGTCGGGCACCATCGGCGAGCTCAACTCCCAGATGGAGCTCGGCAGCAGTAATCGCAGCCATGGTGACATCGTCGTCGAGGGCCAGCGGCAACGGCTTGCCGCTGCGCTCGGCCGAGATCAGGACACCGATGTCGAGGATCAGTCGACGGGCCACTGCGGCACCTTGTCCTCGAGCAACCGGCGCGCCGACCGCACATCGTCGGCGAAGTCCTCATCCGGCCCGAAGCGTTCAAGGACATCGTTGATGGCGGCTCCGTTACCCGAGGGCGCCGGACCGATCACAGCGATCCGCCGGCCGCCGCGCGTCACCACAATGGTTTCCCCGTGCTCGGCGGAGTCCAGCACTGCGGCGAAGCTTCGCGAAGCCTCTGTTGCAGTCATGAGTCTCACGGAATCAGATTATCTGAGGCGGGGCCGGAGGCGAACGCTCCACACATCAATCGGCGCGGACGGCTGGTCGAACCCGAATGCGACGCCTCCGGCCACCAGCAGTGGCGTCGATCGCGGTCATGACGTTCACCGGCCCCGACACGCCGCCGCCATCCAGGGTGGGCCTGTCGTCCTGCCCGGCCCCCTCGACGGCCTCGTCCACCGTGTCCGTGCCGTCCTCGTCACCCCAGCCGACCCAGACTCCCACTCGTCGATGCCCTGCAGAGCGGCCTTAATCCGCTCGGTGCTCCTGGCCGCCGCCTCGGGCGAGGACACCTCCAGCGGAGCGGGCGGCTCGACCGTGATCGGTACAGGCTCAGCGCCCGGCTGGGCGTCCGGGATCTCGACCTGGCTGGCGAACAGGTTCGAGAAGTCGGGCAGGACGACGTTCAGGACGAGGGCCTCGTCGGGATTGTCGGCGACTGGCGCGCTCCCCGGCGAGCCGGTGGTGCTCGCCACCCAGACCGCCAACCTCAGCTCGATGCGCCTCGCAGCAAAGCTGGGGTTCACCGAGGCAGAGCGGTACCACGCCTGGGGCGCCGAACAGTGGGTCGGCGTGGGCCCCCCGGTCCCGCCGTCCGCCTGACTCTCCGGACAGACCAGATCTACCCGGGCGGCAGTGATTCTGACCTCTTATCAGAGCTTTGTCCCGGGCTGGCTACAGCGGCGCGATTCGCCTCGTAGGCCGCCGGGGGCGCCCTACGCTCGGGCGGTATGAGTGCTACTACTGCGAGCGATGCCGGCCCGCTGGCGCAGCTGTCGGAGTACGACCGGGGGTTGCCGCGCAAGCGGTCGGCTGCCGGAGTGCTGTTCTTCGATGCCGAGGGCCGGGTGCTGCTGGTTGATCCGATCTACAAGGAGCCCTGGGAGATCCCGGGCGGCGGGGTGGAGTGGGACGAGTCGCCGAAGGCCGGCGCGGTGCGGGAGGTCAAGGAGGAACTCGGACTGTCGCGCCCAGTGGGCCGACTGCTGGGGATGGACTGGGTGGGTCCGCGGCCGGGCCGCAGCGAGGGCATCATCGCCATCTTCGACGGCGGTGTGCTCACCCCTGAGGACGTGACTCAGATCCGGCTCCAGGCCGAGGAATTGCGGGCGCTGGAGTTCGTGCCGGTGGACCAGGTCGGTGAGCGGCTGATTCCGCTGCTGGCGCGGCGGGTGGAAGCGTGCGCACGGGCGCGGGAGCTGGGCACGACGGTCTACCTGGAGAACGGCGTACCCACGCTGGACTGAGCCGCTCCCCACGCGCGACTGGCGGCCCGGTCTCCGACGGGAGACCGGGCCTCGTGGTTCGTCGGGTCAGGCCACGTGTGCCCGTGCGGGTTCGTGCTCGGCGGTGCGCGGGATCGGAATGCTGACCGTGGTGGTGAGGGTGCGGCCGACCGAGCGCAGCAGGGAGTCGTGGATGCCGTCGGCGTAGAGCAGGCCACCGAGGTCGGCGCGGGCTTTGGCCAGGGTGGAGTGGGCTTGGAAGCCAGCGGCGCCGACGAGCAGGGACAGTTCGGCGACCGCGCAGTTGGCGGTGTCGACGGCGGTGGCCTTGACCGAGCGGGACCAGGTGTCGGCCTGCGGGTGGCCGGTGGCGGCCAGTCGGGCGCCGGCGAGGGCGGCCAGGAGCGCGGCGTTCAGCTCGGCCTGGGTGCGGCCGAGGGTGACGAGGGCGGTGTCGCGCAGGCGGGGCACGATGCCGGAGGCCACGCGGGCGGTGAGCGCGCTGGTCACCTGGGCGTGGATGCCGGCGGCGGTGCCGAGCGCGGTGGCGGCGACCAGCGGCCGGAAGGCGGCGAAGTGCTCGCGGAACACCTGGAGTCCGCCGCCTAGGGGACCGAGCAGGTCGGCCTCGCCGATCTCCACCCCGGTCAGGGACAGGCTCCCCCACGTCCAGCCGGCGAGGCCGGCCGGGGCGACGGATCGGTGCTGGAGGCCGGGGGCGTCGGCGTCGATCGCGGCGGCGGTGATCCGCCCGTGGGGGTCCTTGAAGAAGAAGACGAAGGCGCTGGCCTCGGTCAGGCGGGAGACCCAGCACTTCTCTCCGTTGAGCCACCAGCCGCCGCCGGGCTTGGGGGTGGCGCTGGTGGTGATCTCCTGCAGACGGCTGCCGCCATGGCGTTCGGTAGCGGCGATGCCCACCAGGTCGCCGGCGGCCAGGCGCGAGGCCCAGCGGCGGCGGACCAGGTCGGTGCCGTGGCGCAGGATCATGCGGCCGTGGCCGGCGCGGACGCGGGCGGGGCTGCCGTAGGCGGTGGCGCCGGCCGGGATGTCGCGGGTGACGACGGAGCCGGCACCGACCAGGGCCCGCTCACCGATCACCACACCGGACAGGATGGTGGAGCCGGATCCGACCTTGGCGCCGGTCTCGAAGCGGGGCGGAATGAGGTCGGGGTCGCGATCGGGGTCGCGCCAGATCAGGTGCTTGTCGTTGACGGTGCGGACGCCGGCGCCGAGGAACACGTCGTCGCCCAGGTGGGTGGCGCTGGTGATGTGGGACAGCGGCGAGCAGCGCACCCGGTCGCCGAAGTGGCACTCGCGCTCGATCACGAGGAAGTGGCCGAGGACGCTGTCCGTGCCGAGCCGGGTGAAGGAGCGCACGAGGCTGTGGTGGCCGATGACGGTGTTCGCGCCGATGACGACGCCGGCGTAGACGGTGGCGCCTGCCCGCAGGGTGACGCCTTCGCCCAGGCAGGTGGGCGATCCGGCACCGGGGTAGGTGCGGCCGACCGCGTAGCCGAGCTCGGGCTTGCCGAGGATGGTGTGCTCCTCAATGCGGGAGCCGGCGGCGATCTCGACGCCGCCGCAGATGACCGCTCCGGCACCGATCACCACGTGGTCGCCGAGGCGGATGGGCCGGATCGTGCCCTGCTCGTCCTGGGGCTCAAAGGTGGCGGAGGGGCTGATGCGACAGCCCTGGCCGATCTCCAGGAGCCCCACCGAGACGAGCTCACTCATCCCGGTCTCGATCATCCTCGCCTTGCTGTGACGTTCCATCAGTGTCTCCGTCCGACGGCCGGGCGTGCCCGGAGGTCTCGGCGCCGCTGTCCGCCCGGGCGTGCGCGGGCAGCGCGGGGAGGCCAGGGGTTGCCAGGCAGGGAACAAGGAAGGTGTGTCCTCGCGCCATTCGCGATAGGACTAGGACTATGCACGGCCTGACCTGGCGAACCGTCAATAGAGCTAGGACTATGTAATTTCGTTGTGCTGCCTACGAGTTGAGGAGGAACCATGAACGCCCCTGCCTACCGGCAGGTCGCCACGGACCTGCGCGCGGCCATCGAACGAGGCGACTACCCCGAAGGCTCCGCGCTGCCGAAGCTGGAGGAGATCGCCCAGCAGTACGGCATCGCCAAGCAGACCGCCCGCGAGGCCATCTCCGAGCTGGAGAACGAGGGCCTGGTCGAGCCGGTGCGCCGCCGCGGGACCGTCGTCCGACCGGTGCCCGCCCGCCTGCGCCTGCAGCGCACGAGGACGGTCTACCGCGACGAGCGCGGCTACTACTTCGACCCCGCCGCCCAGCCCTGGGTCGCACTGGAGCAGCCCACCGTCGGCTGGGGGCCGGCCCCGCGCGACATCGCCCCCATCCTGGGCGTGCGGCCCGGCGAGGACGTCCTGATCCGCGACCGGCTCATGGGTGACCCCGACACCCGCGAGGCCAAGCAGCTGGCCACCAGCTACCTGCCCGCCGACTTGTCGCGCGGCACCCGTCTCGCCGAGTCGGACACCGGCCCCGGCGGCATCTACGACCTGCTGGAGCAGATGGGCCACGGTCCCCTGGCCTGGCACGAGGGCCTCGGCGCACGGATGCCCTCCCCCAGGGAGGCCGAGCGCCTGGCCCTGCCCAAGGGCGTACCGCTGCTGCGCGTCGTACGCACCACCACCAGCCCGGCCGGGACCGTGCTGGAGGTCAACGACACCCGCATGTCCGGCGACGCCTTCGAGTTCGGCTACACCATCACCCGCGACCCCTCCGCCCACCCGGCGACGTAGGCGCCGCGAACCCGGCACAGCTCTCAATGTCAGCGCACGCAAGGCGAAACGAGCCACCACAGCGTTCGTGTGGCCTGCTTCGCGTGCGTCGGTGGGCATGCGACCTTCGAACGCGATCTCGAAGGCGGCCGTGTGACCTAGCTTAATTCGCCCCGCACAATGGGCAGTTCGGCCAGCCCAGTGGGCAGGACCTCGCCCGGGATGATGCGTCCGGTGCAGTGCGCGTGGTCGGCGACGAAGTCGGCCAGCGCCTGCGCCACCACGGCGTTGCAGCCGCCCAGCTGGACGTGTCCGCCGTGCGCCATGCCTCTGGCCATCTCGGCCTCCAGCCCTGGAAGTTGGGGCAGGCCGGCCAGGTCCAGCGACCGGACGAGAGCTCGGATGGCCCGCACGGCCTGCGCATGGAACTCGCGGATCCGGCGCTCCTCGGGGCCTTCAACGATCGGCAGCATGCGCCGCACCCTCCGGGAGTCGGACCTCGAACCACACGGTTTTGCCAATCCCGCACTCCCGGTGGTGCGCACCCCACGTGTCCGCGAGGGCCTCGACCAGCGCGAGCCCGCGCCCCGACTCGTCGTCGAGCGCGGCCTGACGCGGGGTCGGCAGGACGCTGCACGCGTCCGAGACCTCGACGCGCAGGGCATCGGCGCGCAGGACGCAGCGGGTGCCGATCAGCCGGTCGGACGGGACGCGGGCGTGGCAACTGGCGTTCGTCATCAGCTCGCTGAGCAGCAGGACGGCCGTCTCGACAGCGTCCTCGGGCAGCTCCCACGACTGGCTGAGCTTGCGTAGTCGGTTACGGGAGCGGCCGACGCTGCGGCTGTGGCGCGGGAGTCGCCACTCGACGTCGAGTGGCGCTCTGGGGGTGGGAGCGGGGGCGGGGCGGACTGTCATCGATGTCCTTGGGGGTGCAAGGAAGTACTGGACGCGCCGTCAGATGTCACCCCGGAGGGCGAGATTCCACCATTCGACTCTCCTACCGTGCCGGTCCGGGCTTAGCCTCGGGAGTGACGTCTTGCGTACCTTGAGGGATGTACCTCGGACGTCGTCGGAAGGGCGGATGCTGTGCCGAACGAGGCTTCCTCATCACCGCTGAACTGGCGGTACTGCGGTGACCAACTCAAGCGGTGGCGCACGTTGGCGGGTGTGACCCGCGAGGAGTTGAGCAAAGCCGCCAACTACGAGTACGAGACCATCAAGTCGATGGAGCAGGGCCGACGGAAGCCGTCCCTCCGCGTGCTGGAGGTCGCGGACGGGCTCTGCGACGCTCGCGGGCTCCTGATGGCAGCGGGCGACTTCCTGCGGCCGGAGAAGTTCCCGGCCCGCACGCAGGAGTTCATGGCAGCGGAGGACGACGCGATCGCGATGCAGTGGTTCGAGGGCTTGCTCATCCCTGGACTCCTGCAAACCGAGGAGTATGCACGGACGTTGATCAGCGGCTACTGCCCGCCCCTGGACGACGAGACCGTCGACGAGCGGGTGGCAGCCCGACTCCAACGGCAGGAGAAGCTCCACCGCAAGCCGCCCGCCCTGTTCGGCTTCGTGATCTACGAAGCCGCGCTGCGCACGGGGGCCGGTGGCCCGGCAGCCATGAAGCGACAGCTCCAGCATCTGCTCCAGGTAGGTGAGTTGCGCAATGTCTCCGTCCAGGTGCTCCGCGCAGGACACGGCGCCCTCAGCTGTCTCGAAGGGCCGATTATCTTGCTGGAAACCTCCGAACATGAGCAACTTGCGTACAGCGAAGGGCAGGACACCAGCGCACTGCACAGTGACACCAAGACGGTTGGCTCCCTCACTCAGCGCCATGGCATGATCCGCATGCAGGCCCTCAGCAGTGAGGAATCGGCGCTGTTCATCAGCGGATTGGCGGAGGAACTATGAACGTGGAACTGACCTGGTTCAAGTCGAGCCACAGCGGCGGGGAGGGCGGCGCTTGCATCGAGGTCGCTTCCTCCCCCGCCACCGTGCACGTCCGCGACTCCAAGGACAAGGCCGGCCCCCAGCTCAGCTTCGCCCCCACCGCCTGGGCCGACTTCGTCGCCTACGTCACACAGGGCGAGCAGCACCCGTAGGCTTCCCGGCCAACACGTACGCCTGCGGCATCTTCTCGAAGCCGGCAGGCTCCCGCACGGTCCGCGACTGCACGGTGAAACCGGACTCGCCCAGCAGCTCGATGATCGCGTCCGGCGGCAACCGGTAGGCCACCAGCGAGATGTCATGCCCATACGCGTGTTCCAAGTGCTTGGGCTCGTCGCCGACTTGGAACGCGAGCAGCAGCACGCCGCCCGGAGCCAGCACCCGGTGGAACTCTGCGAAGACGACCGGCAGCAGCTCCGGCGGCGTGTGGATGATCGAGTACCAGGCGACGACACCGGCGAGGCTGCCGTCCGCCAGGTCCAGCGCGGTCATCGATCCGACCTCGAACCGCAGCCCGGGGTGCGAGCGTCGAGCGACGGCGACCATCTCCGGCGACAGGTCGATCCCGAACACGTCGATCCCCACCCCCAACCCCGCCAGGTACGCCGTCACCCGCCCCGGCCCGCAGCCGATGTCCGCGACAGCTCCCCCCTCTCCCACCAGCTCCGCGAACGCCGCGAGCAGCGCGCGGTCCAGCGGCTTGGCCGCCAACTCGGCGCGCAGCAGCTCGGCGTAGTCGACGGCGACGGTGTCGTAGGCGGTCCGGGTGGAGTGCAGATAACTGGGTTCGGTCACGGTTGAGGAGAGTAGTCGGTCAGCTCCTGGACCAGTCGTCGGTAGGTGTCGAAGGCTGGCTTGGGCGTGTAGTCGTCGCGCAGCAGGCCGAAGCGGTCAAAGAGGCCGGTACCCGCGCTGTCGGCGTCGCGCAGGTCGAAGCACGAGTACCCGGTGAGGTTGAGCTCCGCCCGCAGGCCGGCAACCGTCCGGATCAGCTCCTCGATGACCTCGGCCTGCCGCTGCTCGCTGCGATCCGGCCCCGTCGGCCAGCCGTTCTCGCAGATCCGCACGGGCACGGACGGGCCGATGCCGGCCTGCGCGAGGCTGGTGTGCCGGAACGAGCCGAGCACCCCGCTCACCGCCGCCGCCAACTGGTCGGCGGGCAGCGGCCGGAAGACGTCGGGGAAGAAGTCCAGGCCGACGTAGTCCAGCGACTGGTGGAAGCGCTCGTCGGCCAGCGCGCCCAGCTCCTGCCAGAAGGTGTCGGCGGAATTGAAGCTCGGCACCGCGTTGAAGCCCACCGCCAGCAGCTCGTAACCGCAGGCCAGCGCCTCCTCCTTGGCCGCGATGACGCCCTGGACGAGGGCGCGGCGCACGTTCGGCATGCTGCCGTCGAGAGCGGGCATGTCGAGATTGGGCTCCTCGCAGAGCTGGAGTGTCGCGAGGTGCGGTCCCTCGGCGCGGACGGTGGCGCGGACGAAGTCCAGCCAGCCGCCGAGCTCGCCGCTCGGCTCGCGGTACTGGAGCACGAGGTCGAGCCTGCGGCCCTCGCCCAGGTAACGGACGGGGTCGGCCGGCGTGGCGGGTCCGTCCACGGGAACGCCTGCGGTGAACGGGCGGTAGGCGCGGACCAGCAAGGTGGGTGCGTCGCCCTGGAGTTGGCGCAGTGCGGCGGTGATGCGCTCGGGCTGGTCGGGCGAGACCGGGTACACGATGCCGGTGTCGCTGCCGAGGAGGGCGCCGGGGTAGATGCCGAAGGTGAAGGTCATGGGGGCAGACCCTAGCCGATATTTTTGGTGTCAGTGCAACTTTGCGTCGGCTCTACTTTTGAGCGACGATGACCCCATGGGACTCCGTGAACTCAAGAAGCAGCAGACCCGGGCCACCCTCGCCGACACGGCGATGGCCCTCTTCGTCGAGCACGGCTTCGACCAGGTCACGGTGGCCGAGGTTGCCCGTGCTTCGGGAGTCTCGATCAACACGGTCTTCAACTACTTCCCCACCAAGGAGGACCTGTTCTTCGACCGGCAGGCCGAGGTGGAGGCGCAGCTCGCCGAAATGGTCCGCACCCGGCCGACCGGGATCTCCGCCGCCGGAGCCGTCCGCGCCGGCCTGCTGGCGGCGCTCGAACGCGACGAACCGACGCTCGGGCTGAGCACCGAGGCGAAGGTCTTCTGGCACGTGGTCGCCAACAGCCCGGCCCTCCAGGCTCGGGGGCGGGAGATCGCCGAGCGCTCCGAAGCCGCGCTCGCGGCGGTCCTGGCCGAGGAGGCCGCAGCGACCGGGGCTGACCCGGACGACCCGCTGCCCCGTCTGCTGGCCGGAGCCCTCGCCGGGGCCTACCGGGCCACCACCGCCGAGATCCGCCGCCAGGTGCTCGCGGGACGTCCGATCCAGGATGTCCGCCGCTCCGTCAACGCCGCCGTTGAGCAGGCGTTCGGCGCGCTGCTTTCGGGGCTGGAAAACCACTGATCAGCCTCGGCGCTCGAAGCACAGGTCGCAACGGACGTGCCCCGAGCGCCCTTTGATAGGAACGGTTGGGTAAGCCATTTCCCACCCACCCACCCAAGAGCGCCAAGTCGCTCCCCCGGCTGCCTATATGACTTTTAGTCACATGTAGCCACCAGCCGCAAACTCTGTGTAGCGTGCGCAGCAACAGAAACGGCCCCCGCTGGTGCTACCAACACCAGGGAGGCCTGACCTTCACGATCGACAACGCTAAGGATCGATCCTGTGGCTACTGCCAACTCTACCGTCGCGCAGCCCTCTTACGCCGCTCCTATGGCCGCGTCGGGCTTCGGAAAACGATCCGTCCCGGACCAGCACGACCTCGACGGCGACACCTTCGCCCACCTGCCAATCCGTGAGGCGCTGATCGCGGCCTTCATCGACCGGCTGCCGGAGGGCGCGGCGATGGACGTCAAGACGCTCTCGGTCGAGCAGCCGCTCTACGGGCAGCAGGCCGTCCGGTCCGCACTCGTCGCCCTCACCGACGCCGGCCACCTGTGCCGCTTCCGGGAGAACATCGGCGGCGCGGGCCCCTCCCGCTGGGTCTACCGGACGTACTTCTCCCGCACGGCCCGCTCGCGCGCCTGGTGGGACGGATACCGCGCGAAGAGCCGCACCTCGCCCGCACCCGCACCCGCAGCAGCACCCGACCCCGACCCCTCACCTGACCCCGACCCCGTCCGCACCGAACCCCAGCGCCCCACCCGCCCGACAGCCCGTCCCACCCGCCCCGCGCGCTCCGACGCGTACGAGGCGCTGGCCTCCCTCGGCCGCGCCGACGCCCGGATGATGCTCTCCGCCTCCGAGTGCGCCGAGTTGGAGGGGCTTGCCGCCCAGTGGCTGGCCCACGGCGTGACCACACCGCAGTTCATGAACGCCCTCACCGCAGGACTTCCCACTACCGTTCAGAGCGCAGGAGCCTTGGCCCGCAAACGACTTGTCAGCAAGATGCCGCCCGCCCCCATCGCCCCGCCGGACGGCTTCACACCGGCCACCTTCCTGCCCGCCGGTGCCCCGCAACCCCGGCTGACCCTCCTGGAGTGCGCGGGCTGCGGCGTCCCCGGCACCAGCAAGCAACTCCCCACCGGCGTCTGCAAGCGCTGCCGAGCCGAGTTCCTCCCCGCGACTCCGCAACCCGGCCACGGCCTCAGCCACGAGGAGTTCGCCGAGATGGAGGCCCGCATGCTCGAGACCCGCATCGACGCGATCCGCGCCGCCTCCGGCATGCGCCGCAAACAACGGTGAGAGCGGTACGGCCTACACCCGCTCGCGGACCTTCAGCTCGAACCAGACGCCCTTGCCGCGCGGCAGCAGGTCGGCGCCCCAGCGGTCGGCGAGGGTGTCCACCAGCAGCAGACCGTTTCCGCAGTCGGCGCCCGGCTCGGCGACGATCCGGCAGGGCAGCGCCCGCGAGGAGTCCCGCACCTCGACCTTCAGCCAGCCGGGGCGGCGCAGCAGCCGCAGCCCGATGGTCCGGCCGCCGGTGTGCCGCACCGCGTTGGCCACCAGCTCGCCGGTGAGTAACTCGCCGACCTCCAGCAGCGGGTGCAGGCTCCAGGACTGCAGCACCGAGAGCACCAGCCGGCGCGCCACCGGCGCCGACTCACGGCGGGACGGGAGCCGCACCTCCTCCTCGGATGCCGGGTCGCTGAGCCGGGGAAGCACCACCCGTTCCAGCTCCCGCGAGGAGAGTCGCTCCAGGGCCGTGAGCGCCAGCCGCCCGCCTCCCGACGGGAAGGCAGCAAACGCTCCAGGCCCGAGATGTGATGACTGATCCACTTCGCCCCATCCCGCCATGCGCCCATCATTGCGGCTCGCATGCGGCCGCGTACGGACAATGACGAAACGATCACTATTCAATTGGCATATGACGCGAGCAATGCGGGTCGGTCTACCAGGTGCTCCAAGGCATGTTCCAGCCGCTCAGGCCGTTGTCGGGGGCCACCTGTGCCCCCTTGGAGTTGACGACCTTCACGACATCTCCCACCAGCGAGGCCGCGTAGAACTTGCCCGCCGAGGAGTTGGGGCTGCCGTCACCGGCGGTGTCCTCCAGGCCGACGCAGCCGTGGCTGACGTTCGCCGAGCCGAAGGTACTGTGCGAGGACCAGTTGTTGCCGTGCACGTACGTACCAGAGTTGGTGAGCCGCATCGCGTGCGGCACCAGCAGGTCGTACTCGCCGGGCTTGAGGCCGGGGACGGAGGCGGAGGTCATCCGCGTGGTGCCCTCCTTGGCCTCGATCACCATCGTGCCGTTGTAGGTCGGGTGCGCGGCGGAGCCGGAGCTGATCGGGATGGTCTGGGTCGGCTGGCCGTCGGTCTGGACGGTCATCTCGTGGCCCGCGTCGTCCACCGTGCTGATCTGCGAGCGGCCGATGGTGAAGGACTCGTCGCGGTCGGAGTTGCCGTAGACGCCGGGCGAGGTCTCGACGTTCTTCAGCCGGAAGTGCAGGGCCACCTTGGTGCCGGGCTTCCAGAAGGTCTGCGGCCGCAGGTCCAGGCGCTGGTTGCCGAACCAGTGGCCCTTGACGACCGTGCCGTCCGAGGCCTCGACGGTGATCGCCTGCTCCACCGCGGCCTGGTTCTTGACCGACTGGCCGAAGTCGATCGAGACGATCATGCCGACGCCGTAGGTGGCACCGGTGGTGATGTTGTCCTGGCTGCGCGAGGTCCTGGTCGGGGTCAGCGTGCTGAACGTGCTGGTGGCGGTCGTCGCGATGCCCTTGGCGTCGGTCGCCTGGGCGCTGACCTTGTACGTCGAGGCCACCGCGAGCCCAGGGCCTGCCGGGACCCAGCCGGACCCGTCGGCGGCCAGCGTCCCGTCGACGGCCTTGCCGTCCTTATCGGTGACGGTGACCTGGGTGAGCTTGCCGCTGGTGACCGAGACCTTGAGCGTGCCGTCCGGCGCGACGTTCGTGGCGCCGTCCTTGGGCTCGATGTCGACGATGGCGGCCGAGGTCTTCGGCGCGGCCGAGGTGGCTCCGGCCGGTGCGCCGGCGCCCGCCGAGGAGCCCGCCCCGGCCGCCCCGCCTGCCGCGCCGGCCGCGTCGCCGGCCTTGGCGCCGCTCGCGCCGCCCCCGCACGCGGTGGTCAGCATCAGCGTGCCGCCCAGTGCCAGTGCTGCCGCCACGCGTATCGACCGCATCCTCATGCCCCTGTCCTCACCACTCGCTCGTCCCATCAGCCAATACGCCGCAGCACTGCCGTTCGGTTGCAGTCGCTCCAAGTTGATCCAAGTTGATCCAAATCGAGCAAAAGCGGAAACGGCACAGCAAAAGAAACGACAATCGGCCCCGCCCCGATCTCGCAGGGCAGAGCCGATTGTCACACCTAAAAGGTCGTACTTAAAAGGTCGTACTCAAGGTCACGAATGGTTACCAGTTGGCCCAGGCGATGTTCCAGCCGCTCAGGCCGTTGCCCGGGTCCACCTGCTGACCGGTCGAGTGCATGACGATCACCACGTCGCCGACGATCGAGTCCGCGTACATCTTGCCCGCCACCGAGTCGGGGCTGCCGCCCTCGACGTCCTGCAGACCGATGCAGCCGTGGCTGACGTTCTCGTGCCCGTACGCCCCGGCCGCCCAGTAGTTGCCGTGCACGTACGTGCCGGTGTCGGTCAGGCGCATCGAGTCCGGCACCTTCTCGTCGTACGGCGTGCCACCGAGGCCCGGAACGGACGCCGACTTCATCTCGACCGTCCCCTCCTTGCGCTCGATCACCATGGTGCCGTTGTAGGTGGCCCAGTTCGCCGGGTTGGAGGCACCCGTGGTGACCGGAATCACCCGGGGCGCCCGGCCGTCGGTGACCACGGTCATCTCGTGCGCGGCCGAGTCGACGGTGGAGACCTGCGAGCGGCCGATGGTGAACGACTCGTCGCGGTCGGCGCTGCCGTAGATGCCGGGCGAGATCTCGGTGCTCTTCAGCCCGAAGTGGATCGAGACCTTGGTGCCCGGCTTCCAGAAGGCCTGCGGGCGCAGCTCGAACCAGTGGTCCTCGTTGAACCAGTGGCCCTTGACGACCGAGCCGTCCGAGGCGGTGACGGTGATCGCCTGCGCCACCGCGGCCTTGTTCTTGACCGCCTGGCCGAAGTCGACCTGGATGATCATGCCGACGCCGTAGGTGGAGCCGGTGACGATGTTGTCACTGCTGCCCGCGGTCTTGGTCGGGGTGAGCGTGGTGAAGCTGCTGGTGGTGGTGGCCACCACGCCCTTGGCGTCGGTGGACTGGGCGGCCACCTTGTACGTGGCGGACACCGCCAGGCCGGCGGCCGGCACCCAGCTCGTCCCGTCCGGGGAGAGCGTGCCGGCCACGGTGCTGCCGTCCGAGCCGGTCACCGTGACCTGGGTCAGCTTGCCGCTGGCCACCGAGACCTTCAGCGCGCCGGCCGGCGCGACGTTCGTGGCGCCGTCCTTGGGCTCGATGTCGACCACCGCGGTGGACTTGCTCGCCGCCGAGGACGACGTCCCGGGCTGGCCCGCCGCGCCGCCGGTGCCGCCGCCCGTCCCACCGGCCCCGGAGGTGGTGCCGGAGCCACCGCCACTGCTGCACGCGGTCGCCAGCAGCAGGCCGCCGACCGCCAGAACCACCCGTATCGCCTTCGCCTTCGACTTCATTGAGTCGCCTCCGCCTTCTCTTTCCAAGCTCATCAACGCCATATGACGGCCGATCCCGCGCACCTCGAACGGCAGGGGGCTCGGTCCTTAGCCGTCAAAGGACCGAGCCACCGCGCTGCCGCGCCGGCTACCAGTGGCTCCGCCTGAGCGTCCATGCCGGAGCCGGACTCGGGTAGAGCCTGCCCGCCACCGAGTCCTCGTCACCGCCCCTGGCGACCTGCGTGCCGAGGTGGCCCTGGCCGACCTGGGATCCGGCGAAAATCTGGCCCGACTTCATCCGAGCGACCTTCCGGGCGCGACGCCCAGCACAGTGCCCAGCACGGTGCCCGCCGGACGAGCCCCCCGGCCCGTCCCCTCGGTACACCTCGCGTCGGTACGTCTCACGTCGGTGCGTCTCGCGGCGTCGGCCGCCTGAACCGCCTTCACTCGGCTTGCTCCCCTCCCGGTATCCACGCTGCATACACGCGCTGCCGCCCGGCTTGGTTGCAAGGGTGCGGTGCTTGTGTGTGCGATGGGACCGGAGCCTGCTACCAGCCCGCGCGAGCGTCAGGATAACGGGGCCATGTGAGTGAATCATCGGCGGGAGGGGCGTGACGGATCAGTGAAGGGGGAGGGCCCCGCCCTTCACCCCGCCCTTCACCCCGTCCGCGATCACGACAGCGCACAGCCCGCGCCCTACCCGTGATCCAGTCTCGCGTTCAACGATCGGATTCCGCATGGGAGACGAGGGAACGATTTCACCCAGCGGACACCAGTACGTAGCGGCTGCCGAGCCGGGCAGCCCCAGAAGCCACCGGAGGGTACGGCCATGACGGCAGGGCAGGAACTGAGGATCGATCCGGGCGGCGCCCCGGACCCCGCCGGCACCGCCGTCCAGCCGCACCCCGAGGAGTCCTGGCCGGGCAGCTGGCAACCGCTCGGCGCCCGCTACCGGCACGACCCCTCCGGCACCGACGGCACCAACTTCGCGCTCTGGGCGGCCGGCGCCGAGGCGGTCGAACTCTGTCTCTTCGACGAGGACGGCCAGGAGACCAGACACCGACTCACCGAGCAGACCTTCCAGACCTGGCACGGCTACCTGCCCGGTGTGGGCCCCGGCCAGCGCTACGGCTACCGGGTGCACGGCCGCTGGGACCCGTGGACCGGCGCCCGCTGGAACCCGGCCAAGCTGCTGCTCGACCCGTACGCCCGCGCCGTCGACGGCGAGTTCACCGGCCACGACGCCAGCTACGGCTCGGTGCGCGACTGGCCCGAGCGCGAGGTCGCCGACACCGTCCGGGACAACCGCGACTCCGCGCCGTACGTCGCCAAGAGCGTCGTGGTGCACGACGACGACGACTGGTCCGACGACCGCCGCCCCAAGACGCCCTGGGCCGAGACGGTGATCTACGAACTGCATGTGCGCGGCTTCACCATGCGCCACCCCGGCATCCCCGCCGAACTGCGCGGCACCTACGCCGGGTTGGCCCACCCGGCCGCCGTCGAGTACCTGGTCGGGCTCGGCGTCACCGCCGTCGAGCTGCTGCCGGTCCACCAGTTCGCCAGCGAGGAGCACCTGCAGCGCGCCGGCCTGAGCAACTACTGGGGCTACAACTCGATCGGCTACTTCGCCCCGCACGGCGGCTACTCCTCCAGCGGCACCCGCGGCCAGCAGGTCGGCGAGTTCAAGCGGATGGTGCGCGCGCTGCACCGGGCCGGCATCGAGGTGATCCTCGACGTGGTCTACAACCACACCGCCGAGGGCAACGAGAACGGCCCGAGCCTGTCGCTGCGCGGCATCGACAACGCCGGCTACTACCGGCTGGGCCGCGGCAACCGCGGCTACTCCGACTTCACCGGCTGCGGCAACACCCTGGACACCCGCCAGCCGCAGGTGGTCCGGCTGATCACCGACTCGCTGCGCTACTGGGTCACCGAGATGGGCGTGGACGGGTTCCGCTTCGACCTGGCCGCCGCGCTGGCCCGCGGCAGCGACGGCGTCGAGATGAACCACCCGTTCCTGTCCGCAGTCTCCCAGGACCCGCTGCTCAGCCGGGTCAAGCTGATCGCCGAGCCCTGGGACGTCGGCTACGGCGGCTACCAGGTCGGCGGCTTCCCGCCGCTGTGGGCCGAGTGGAACGACAAGTTCCGCGACACCGTGCGCGACTTCTGGCGCGGCGCGCGACCCGACGTCCGGGAGCTCGGCTACCGGCTCTCCGGCTCCTCCGACCTCTACCAGCGCGCCGGGCGCCGCCCGTACGCCTCGGTCAACTTCGTCACCGCGCACGACGGCTTCACGCTGCGCGACCTGGTCTCGTACAACGACAAGCACAACGAGGCCAACGGCGAGGACGGCCGGGACGGCACCGGCGACAACCGCTCGTGGAACTGCGGCGCCGAGGGTGAGAGCAGCGATCCGGCCGTCCTGAAGCTGCGGCACCGTCAGCTGCGCAACCTGATGGCCACCCTGCTGCTCGCCTCCGGCGTGCCGATGATCACCGCGGGCGACGAGTTCGGCCGCACCCAGGGCGGCAACAACAACCCGTACTGCCAGGACAACGAGACCAGTTGGGTGGACTGGTCGCTGCTGGACCAACCCGAGTGGCGCGAGCTGCGCGACCTGACGGCCCGGCTGATCCGGCTGCGCCGCGCGCATCCCGTGCTGCGCCAGCGCGCCTTTTTCTCCGGGCGCGCCGCGGTGCCCGGCGGCCGGCGCGACCTGACCTGGTTCACGCCGCAGGGCGAGGAGATGACCGAGGGCGACTGGTTCACGCCGACGGCGGTGCTCGGCATGATGCTGGCCGGCAGCGCGATGTCCGAACGCGACCAGCACGGCTGCCCGCTGCGCGACGACAGCTTCCTGCTGCTGCTGAACGCCTCCGCCCAGCCCGTCGAGTTCGTGCTGCCGCAGGGCGGCCCGTACGAGACGCTGCTGGACACCGAGGGCCAGGAGACCGGCGCGCTGGCCGCGCGATCGCTGAGGCTGCTGCGCATCGCCGGGGGCGAGTGACGCCGGGGAGTGGCCGGTTCTCTTCGCCGCAGCTCGTCAGGGCCGTAAAACCTGATGAGAATTGTCGGTCCCCCGGCCTACCCTCTCGGCGATGGACGAGAACCAGAACCTCAGCTCGCCCGCGCCCGCCGTCGTGCCCACAAGGTCCACGGTGCGCTCGCTGCTCAGACTCCGGACGTACGCCCGGCCGATCCGCTGGTACCTGACCGGCTCGATCGCCAGCGCGATGGTGGCCTCCTCCACCGTGCTGGTGGTCCCGCTGGTGCTGGGCCGGATCGTGGACGGCCCGATCGCCCACCACGACCTCGGCGCGCTCTGGCCGCTGGCCGGGCTCCTGCTGCTGCTGGGCCTGGCCGAGGCCGGGCTCTTCGGGCTGCGCCGGGTCCTGGTCGCCCGTCCGCTCTCCCGGGTCGAGGCCACCATGCGCGGCGACCTCTACGCCAAGCTGCAGCGCCTGCCGGTCGCCTTCCACGACCGCTGGCCGTCCGGGCAGTTGCTCTCCCGAGCCACCTCGGACATGTTCACCATGCGGCTCTTCCTGGCCTTCCCGCTGGTCTTCCTGATCGTCAACTCGCTGACGTTCGTGGCCGGCACCGCGCTGATGTTCGCGCTGGACTGGCGGCTCGGGCTGATCGCGATGGGGCCGGCCGTGCCGCTGATCGTGCTCTGCCACTACTTCGAGTCGCGCTACTCCCAGGCCGCGCGCACCGCGCAGGACCAGAACGGCGACCTGGCGACGGTCCTGGAGGAGTCGGTGCTCGGCATCCGGATCCTCAAGTCCTTCGGCCGCCACCGCACGATGGCCAAGCGCTTCGGCGCGCAGGCCGAGCAGCTGCGCGGCACCGAGCTGCACAAGGTCAGGATGCTCGCCAACCTGTGGGCGGTGATCGTCGGGCTGCCCGAGGTGGCACTCGGCTGCTCGCTGGCGGTCGGCGCCGTCCTGGTCGCCCACGACGAGCTGAGCGCGGGCACCCTGGTCGCCTTCCTGTCCACCGCGCTGGCGCTGCGCTGGCCGGTCGAGTCGATGGGCTGGCTGCTCGCCTACAGCAACGAGGCGGGCACCGCGGCCGACCGCTTCTTCGAGGTGATGGACACCCCGGACGAGCCCGACTCCGCCTCGGAGACCACCGCCCCCAACGGCGACGGCATCCGCTTCTCCGGCGTCCGGTTCCGCTACCCCGACGCGCCGGCCGACAGCCCCGACCTGCTGCAGGGCGTCGACCTGCACATCCGGCGCGGCGAGACGATGGCGCTGGTCGGCGCCACCGGCAGCGGCAAGACCACGCTGACCGCCCTGCTCCCCCGGCTCTACGACACCACCGGCGGCACCATCACCGTCGACGGTCAGGACATCCGCACGCTCACCCGGGCGCGGCTGCGCGAGGTGGTCGCGGTGGCCTTCGAGGAGCCCACCCTGTTCTCCGCCTCGGTGCGCGAGAACGTGCTGATGGGCGCGCCCGACGCGCCGGCCGCCGCGCTGGAGCGCGCGCTGAGCACCGCGCAGGCCGGCTTCGTCCAGCAGCTGCCGCACGGCGTGGACACCGAGGTCGGCGAGCAGGGGCTGAGCCTGTCCGGCGGCCAACGCCAGCGCCTGGCGCTGGCCCGCGCGGTCGTCGGCGACCCGGAGTTCCTGGTGCTGGACGACCCGCTCTCCGCGCTGGACGTGCACACCGAGGCGCTGGTCGAGCAGGCGCTGCGCCAGGTGCTGGGCACCACCACCGCCCTGGTGGTGGCGCACCGCCCGAGCACCGTCATGCTCGCCGACCGGGTGGCCGTGCTGGACGACGGCCGGATCCTGGCCGTCGGCACCCACCAGGAGCTGCTCGAGTCCTGTCCGCAGTACCGCGAACTGATGTCGGGTCGGAGCGCTCTGGACGCGCACGGCGCCCTGGAAGAGAGCGTGGCCCGATGAGCACCGCCGTGGTCCTTGAGGAACCCATCACGGTCGACGAGGAGGACATCCCGATCCCACCCGGCGCGGCCCGCGCCCTGCTGCGCGCGCTGCTCGGACCGCAGCGCCGCCGGGTGGTCGTCGCGACGCTGATGATCCTGGTCCAGCAGGCCGCGCTGCAGGCCGGCCCGCTGCTGGTGGCCATCGCCATCGACCAGGGCATCCCCGCGCTGCGCCGCCACGACAGCGGCCCGCTGATCGCCGTCATCGCCGCCTACCTCGGCTGCGCGGGCATCAGCACGCTGCTGCAGCGCTCGTTCATCCGGGTCACCGGCCTGCTCAACCAGGACATCCTGCTGGAGCTGCGCACCCGGATCTTCCGGCACGCCCAGCTGCTCGGCCTCGACTTCCACGAGCGCTACACCTCGGGCCGGATCATCTCCCGGGCCACCAGCGACGTGGACGCACTGCGCGAACTGCTCAACGAAGGCTTGCAGGAGCTGCTCTCGGTCTTCCTGTCGGTCTTCTACATAGCAATCATTTTGATGGTGATGGACTGGCGGCTCGGCCTGCTGTCGCTCGCCTCCTTCCTGCCGATGTACCTGCTGGTGCGGATGTTCCGGCGGCGCAGCGGCCGGGTCTACCGGCGCTCGCGCACGGCGGTGGCCTCGGTGATCGTCCGCTTCACCGAGACCATGAACGGCATCCGCCCGGTGCAGGCGTTCCGCCGCGAGGCCGCCAACTCCGCGGCCTTCGACGAGGTCAACCGGCAGTACGCCGTCTCCAACGCGGACGGCCTGCTGGAGATGGCCCGCTACGTCGCCTTCTCCCGGGCCACCGCCAACGTGTGGATTACGGGCATCGTCCTGGTCGGGGCCTGGTTCTCCACCGACGGCAGCCTCGAACTGGGCGTCCTCACCGGCTTCGTGCTCTACCTGCGCCGGCTGTACGACCCGATCGACCAGCTGGCGATGTTCCTGAACAGCTACCAGTCCGCCCACGCGGCGCTGGAGAAGATCGCCGGCCTGCTCGCGCACGAGCCCACGGTCGCCGAGCCGCCCGCGCCGGTGAGCCTGCCGGCCACCACCAGCAAGGGCCGCGAGGTCGTCTTCGACGACGTCCGCTTCGCCTACCGGACGGGAAAGGAGGTGCTGCCGGCCTTCGACCTGGTGCTCGCCTCCGGGCAGACCACGGCCGTGGTCGGCGCCACCGGCGCGGGCAAGTCGACGCTGGCCAAGCTGCTCGCCCGCTTCTACGACCCGACCTCGGGCCGGATCACCCTGGACGGCGTCGACCTGCGCGACCTCACCGGCGCCGAGCTGCGGCGCGGGGTGGTGATGGTCACCCAGGAGTCCTTCCTCTTCTCCGGCACGGTCGCCGAGAACATCGCCATCGGCCGCCCCGACGCCACCCGCGCCGAGGTCGAGGAGGCCGCCCGCGCGATCGGCGCCTACGAGTTCATCGCGGCCCTGCCGGACGGCTTCGACACCGACGTCCGCAAGCGCGGCGGCCGCATCTCGGCCGGCCAGCGCCAACTGGTCGCCTTCGCCCGCGCGTTGCTGGCCGACCCCGCCGTCCTGATCCTCGACGAAGCCACCTCCTCCCTCGACGTCCCCGGCGAACAGGCCGTCCAGCACGCCATGCAGACCGTCCTGTCCGGCCGCACCGCCGTGATCATCGCCCACCGCCTCTCCACCGTGGAGATCGCCGACCGCGTCCTCGTCATGGAATCCGGCCGCATCGTCGAAGACGGCACCCCCACCGCCCTCACCACCGGCACCGGCCGCTTCGCCACCCTCCACACCGCCTGGCGCGAAAGCCTGGTCTGACCCCACCCCGGTCGGGGGGCGCACCCGCTTGCGCTCGCGCCCCCCGATCGACAGTCCGAGCCATGAGCTGGGACATCATCCTTACCCCCGAGGTGCACAACTGGTTCCTGAGCCTGCCCACCACGGACGCGTCGCTCGTTCGAGATTCGATCGAGCTGCTCGCGGATTAAGGTCCCCTACTGGGCCGACCTGCAGTGGACCGGATCCACGGCTCGACCCTGCACAATCTGAAAGAACTCAGACCCGGGTCGTCAGGGCGGAGCGAGATCCGAATTCTGTTCGTGTTCGATCCGACCCGCCGTGCGATCCTGCTAGTGGCGGGCGACAAAGCCGGCCACTGGCAAAGCTGGTACTCGGACGCCATCAAGCTCGCCGAGGAGCGATATGACCGCTACCTCGCCATCCCGCGGCAGGAGATCGAATGACAACCCATCACCGCTGGGACGAATCGCTGGAGCAGCGCCGCGCCCTCGACCCCGGCATCGACGATGCAACGCGCAGGGCTGACGCCAGCGCAACCCGCGAGGCGGCCACTCTCGGCTACCACCTGGCTGAACTGCGCAAAGAACGCGGCCTCACCCAGACCGAGGTGGCAACCGCCATGGGAGTGAGCCAGGTCCGAGTCTCCAAGATGGAGAACGGGGACATCGACCGGATGCAGGTGGATTCGATCGCAGCCTTCATTGCGGCGATCGGGGGCCACCTCCGCCTGGTGGCCGATTTCGGCGCGAACAGCATGACCTTCGTCGACTACACCGACACCCTGAGCGCCTGAGCCCGACCTTGGTCCGGGAGGTCGGCCACGCCGACTTCCCGGACCAGCCATCACAAGGGCGAGGTGATCTTGCCTATTCCGCCTGGGAAAGGCGACTCCACTACGAACAGCCCCGCCGGCCTCGTCCCCAGGACCACCGGCGCCTGACGGCGGCCTACCCACCAGGCGCGGCGAGTTGGTCCACGACACCCTCAACCGCCGGACCGGCGCCTTCATGGGCCGCGTCGGCTCCCTCGTCTACCTCCGCCCGCCGGGTGGCGGCTTCGAATGGGACGTCGACCAGCGCTGACTGGAGCAGCCGCCCGCAGCAGGCAGCACGTCATGACCAACCCGCGCCGCCAAGCCGCCGCCTCCCTCGCAGAGTTGGCAGAAGCCTTCACCCACGCGGACCTCGACGCCACCGACCTCGGCGCCGGCTGGCACCTGACCGAGACCGGCACCCTCCTCATCCAGCTCCGCCCCCTCCACCCAGCCGAGATCACCCAACTCGCCACCGCCCTACGGACATCGGCGGACCGACAGTGACCCCCACCCCTACCGAGCCACCCCCGTCTCCACCCACCCGAGCCCTGGCCTACGCGGTCTCCGCCACCGGCGTACTGACCGTGACCGCCATCCTGCTCGTCCTCAGCCACCGCTAGCCGTGCGGGGAAGTCGGCCCCGCCGACTTCCCCGCACCTCATCCCTCCGTCATCCCGTTAATCTTCCGATCATGGCCTTGAGACCTGATGAGTTCTACGACCACGCACGTTCGGCCGCGGATGGTGAGCTTCGGCTTCCGTTGGCGCGGATGACCGGCTGGGACATCAGCCCGTTCGAGCCGGACGGGCTGCGCGTCTCGCCGCTGCGCCCGCCCGTCCTTCCCGAGCCGGACCGGCACGGCGAGGACCCGGCGGACTGCGGCATGTGCCGTGCCCGGGACGAGGGCCTCTGGTTCGACGACCACTGGCGACTGAGCCGGATCGCGGGCGTCGGCGTGCCGCTGGTGCTGATGCTGTACCCGCGCGACCACTACGACATGGCGGATCTGCCCGACGAATTGGCCGCCGAACTCGGAGTGCTCACCACGCACATCGTCCGCCACGTGCAGGCGCTCGCGCATATCTCCCGAGCCCACGTCTACCGCATCGGGGACGGAGCCGCACACCTGCACCTCTGGTTCTTCGCCCGGCCCGAGGGGCAGGCCCAGCTGTACGGGTCGTGGCTGCCCGTCTGGGACGACCTCCTGCCGGAGTACCCGGCGGACGTGGCCGACGCGGACGCCACAGCCGTCGCCAACGCGCTGGTCGCCTCGTACGGCGGCCGCCGCTCAGCCGCCGCCGAACAGCCGCTCGTCTGACCCTTCTCCGGCACGCCCTGCACGGGGAAGTCGACCAAGCCGACTTCCTCGTACCGCCGCTGCGATCACCCCAGCGGCACACTGGGTACGTGATCCGCCAACCGCACAGCGTTTGAGCAAGGGATCCGCTGCACCACAGCCTTCGCCAACTTCAGCGAGATAGCGGCGATGGCCTGACGAACCTCGACTGGCGACGCAGACGTGATGCCGCCTGCACCGGCAGCGACGGTGATCTCCACGTAGGGCTCGACGAAGATGTCCAGACTGGCAGCCTGCCGATAGTCGCAGGTCAGGTAGAGATCAACCACAGATGCGCTGCCGGTCCCGATCCAGCCGGCGGCGTCAGCGCCGAAGTCGACTGGCTCAGCCGCTCCTCCGTCCAGTAGCTGGATCTGCTTCGGGGCCTTGTTCTGAGTGGTCGGCGTGATGGAAACCGTCAGAATCGGGTGATGCGATGTGTTCCAGGAGAGGTCGCACTGCTGTGTGGGATACGAGCCGGGGTAAGGACCGTCAATCGAGCCGAGAGTGGACAGCAGGGCCGTACCGTCGTCCCCGGCCAGCATCTTGTAGTCGCCCTTGGTGAGCGCCCCCCAGCAAGCGCTCTGCGGCAACTTGACGGACTGCCAGGGCTTCCACCACGCCCCTGTGACCACTGCACCGACCACCAATACGGCAACCAGTGCCCAGATCGGCCACCTGCGCACTGCGAAGACGGTCATCCCTCAGCCCTTGTTTCCGGTGTCGGCCCCGGCGTTGACTCCACCGCTGAAGAGCCGCCAGCCCTGGTCGTACCCGTCCTGCGAACTACCGACTACGGAGCCGGCCAGATCCGTCACCATCGTCGGGCTCAGGTTCGACCCAGCCGCTGCGGCGCGGACAGCTGCCGAAGCCGAGGACGCTGTGGACGTGCCGAGCATCGCCGAGACCGCGCCGTCGGTTGCCTGCCCTGAGGTGTCGACCTTGTAGCCGTTGGCGACGTTCTGGATGACGTCACCGACCTTGTCGTTGATGTAGCCCCCCGCAGCCGGGATCTTGTCGGTCAACTTGCCCCCTGTGAAACCCCAGACCTTCGTTGCCCATTGGGCGTTCTGGTCGATCTTGGCGTTGTAGGCGGCATCGCTCGCCTGCTGGTGCAGCATCGTCTGGTTCGCCCTGGCCCCGTTGATGATCCCCTCGACAGTCCCACCCGGGCGGGCGGCGTTGTCGACCGCGATTGCCAAGTTGCCGTGGTCGGCTTGATGCTGGAAGACATCCTGGATCTGTGCAGTCGTGTACGCCTGCTGGGCCTGGACGATGCTGCCGTACGCGTCCGGGTCGCGGCCGAGAGTGCCGAGCAGCTTGACGGTGTCACCCTCGTTCAGTTGCGCCGGTGCGCCGAAGCTCGGCATGGGCGGCATCCCACCACTCACCGCCGTCTGCACATCCCCAATGTAGGCCGCCGTCATGTGTCCAAGACTGCCATTGAGGTTCCCGAACAGCGCGCCGTCACCGCTCAGCATCTTCGGGCCGTCCCCATGCCCGAACTTCGTCACGGCGTCGCTCATCACCGCGCCCATCGCCGCAATGTGTGGTGGCAGTGCGGCGTTCACCGCGTCGTACGGGACTCCTACCGTCGCTGCCTCCAACGCGTGGCCCAGGGAGGTGACTTCGCCAGGGAACGGCAGTCCGGTGCTGGGGTGTTGCGCGATGCCGGAGTCGCGGTCCATCAGGATCGAGGCGGAGCCGCTGTCCCGGACACCCGGGCCGTTGTTGGTCAGGACGTCGAGGTACTTGATGGGCGGGTCCGCCGGGCCCAGGGCCACGCCGTCCGGGCTGTAGCGGGTGGCCGGGTTGGCGAAGTAGGCGGTCGCGGCGGCCGGGCTGTGGCCGAGGCCCTCCAGGATGCCGCTCATCGGGTTGAAGCCGGTGCCGTTCTGGCCCAGGAACTGGAGGTCCTGGAACGGGTAGGCGTGGTGGACCACTGCCGAGTCCCACATGGCCGGGTCAGCCATGGTGAGTTGGGTGATGTGCTCGGCGACCGGATCCAGGAAGTGCGGATCGTACGTCCCGGTGCGCAGGATGTTGGAGAGGATCTGGTAGCCGTACGGCTGGCCCTCCACCGGCTGGCCGGGGTACATCGACACATGTGCGGCGCCGGACTTGCGCAGCGCGGCTTCCCAGGTGTCCGTCACGTGTGGCTGGTTGCCGGTGTCGGTGGCGTTCGCCAGGGCGAGGCCGAGGTTGGCTTCCAGGTCCTTCACCGAGGCCGAACGGGCGGCGCTGCCGGCGTAGTCGGCGCTCTGGGCCATCGCCGCGTAGTTGCTCAGGAAGGTGCTCGGGTCCTGCGAGCCGTAGAAGGCGGTGGTGAACCGGGGGTCGCCCGCGTGCTCCTTCAACAGCGCGTCCAACTGCGCCACTTGGGCGTCACTCGCGTTGCTGCCCAGGCTCAGCAGGTCGACGGCCTGCTTCGCCTCCTCCTCGGGTATGCCGCCCAGCGGGGTGGCGTTGAAGCCGCTGGTGCTGCTGCCGGTGTCCGCCGCCAGCGCGGCAGCCGCCGCGGTGTCGGCCTCCCACGGGATGACAGCACTCTGCCCGGGAAGTCGGTCAGACCGACTTCCCGGGCAGAAGCAGACTACGTGTTCAGCGCAGCAGAGCGGCGTCCATGCCCACCGTCTCCTGCGGGAGGGCGACCAGGCCCAGTTCGGCCGCGGCGGCCAGCAGGGGGTGGGTCGGCAGGATCCGCACGGTGTAGCCGAACGGGCCGGTGCGGCTCAGCTCCAGGGTGCCCTCGTAGCGCTGGCGGCCGTCCAGATCCGGACCGCCCACCGGCTTCAGGGTCTGCACCTCGGCGTCACCGATCCGGTCCGTCTCGTCCACCACGCCCGAGACCACCTGGACGTCGACGTCGACCGCCTCCAGGCTGCCCAGCGCCACCTGCACGCGCAGGGCCAAGGTGCTGCCGAGCTCCTGCGTCTCGGCCGGGCCGGCCGCGTCCACATGCTCGACCCGGACGGCCGGCCAGGCCTCGCGGACCTTGGCCTTCCAGCGGGCCAGCACCTGGGCGCCGTCGTCGGCCAGTTCGCGCTGGGCCAGCGCGGCCGGCGCGTAGAGCCGCTCGACGTACTCGCGGACCATCCGGCCCGCCAGCACCTTGGGGCCGAGGGTGACCAGCGTGTGCCGGACCATCGAGATCCAGCCATGCGGCAGGTCGTCCGAGCCCCGGTCGTAGTACTTGGCCGCCACCTGATGCTCGATCAGGTCGTAGAGAGCGGCGGCCTCGACGTCGTCCCGGTGGTCCTCGTCAAAGCCGGCGCCGTCCGCGGTGGGGATCGCCCAGCCGTTGCGGCCGTCGTACCACTCGTCCCACCAGCCGTCCAGCACCGAGAGGTTGAGGCAGCCGTTCAGCGCGGCCTTCATCCCCGAGGTGCCGCACGCCTCCAGCGGGCGCAGCGGGTTGTTCAGCCAGACGTCGCAGCCCGGGTAGAGGTGCTTGGCCATCGCCATGTCGTAGTCCGGCAGGAAGACGATCCGGTGGCGCACCGCCGGGTCGTCCGCGAAGGCCACCAGCTGCTGGATCAGCCGCTTGCCGCCGTCGTCGGCCGGGTGGGCCTTGCCGGCCACCACGATCTGCACCGGCCTGGTCGGGTGCAGCAGCAGCGAACGCAGCCGCTCCTGGTCGCGCAGCATCAGGGTGAGCCGCTTGTAGGAGGGCACCCGGCGGGCGAAGCCGATGGTGAGCACGTCCGGGTCGAGCACCGACTCGGTCCAGCCGAGCTCGGCGGCGCCGGCCCCGCGCTGCAGCCAGGAGGCACGGACCCGGCGGCGGGCCTCGTCCACCAGCTGGGCGCGCAGTGCCCGGCGGACCTCCCAGATCTCGCCGTCGCCGATCGTCTCCAGGCCGGTCCAGCGGCGGTCGCCGCCGTTGACCATGGCGTCGTCGGCGCGCTCGGCGCCGATCGTGGCGGCGCCCAGCCGGACCACGGCCGGGTCGATCCAGGTCGGCGCGTGCACGCCGTTGGTGATCGAGGTGATCGGCACCTCGGTGGCGTCGAAGCCCGGCCAGAGCGCGCTGAACATCGAGCGGCTGACCTCGCCGTGCAGCGTGCTCACGCCGTTGGCGCGCTGGGCCAGGCGCAGGCCCATGGCCGCCATGTTGAAGAGCTTGGGGTCACCGCCCGACCAGGTCTCCACGCCGAGCGCGAGCACCTGGTCGACCGGGACGCCGGGCAGCGCCGCGTCACCGGTGAAGTGACGGGCCACCAGCTCGCGGTCGAAGCGGTCGATGCCGGCCGGGACCGGCGTGTGGGTGGTGAACAGGGTGCCCGCGCGGACGGCTTCGAGGGCGACGGCGAAGTCCGGGGCGACCGCCCGGTCGGCGACCAGCTCGCGGATCCGCTCGATGCCGAGGAAGCCGGCGTGGCCCTCGTTGCTGTGGAACACCTCGGGGGCGGCGTGGCCGGTGAGTCGGCAGAAGGTGCGGACGGCCCGCACCCCGCCGATGCCCAGCAGCATCTCCTGCAGCAGCCGGTGCTCGCTGCCGCCGCCGTAGAGGCGGTCGGTGACGTCGCGTTCGGCGGCGGCGTTGGCGTCGATGTCGGAGTCGAGCATCAGCAGCGGGACCCGCCCGACCTGGGCCTTCCAGATCTGGGCGGCCAGCGTGCGCCCGCCCGGCAGGGCGAGGTCGACCCGGCACGGCGTGCCGTCCGCCTCACGCAGCAGGCTGACGGCGAGCTCGTCGGGGTCCAGCAGCGGGTAGCGCTCCTGCTGCCAGCCGTCCCGGTTGAGCGACTGGCGGAAGTAGCCGTGCCGGTAGAAGAGCCCGACGCCGATGATCGGGACGCCGAGGTCGCTGGCGGCCTTCAGGTGGTCGCCGGCCAGGATGCCCAGACCGCCGGAGTACTGCGGCAGGGCCGCGGTGATGCCGTACTCGGGCGAGAAGTAGGCGATGGCGCTGGGCAGCGGGCCGGTGCCCCCGCCGGGGGGCTGCGCGCTTTGGTACCAGCGCGGCGCGCTCAGGTAGTCGTGCAGGTCGTCGGCGAGGTCGCCGAGCCTGCGCAGGAACCGCCGGTCGGCGGCGAGTGCCGCGAGTCGGGCCGCGGGGACTTCGCCCAGCAACCGGACCGGGTCCTCGCCGACGGCTTCCCAGACACCGGGATCGACCGATCGGAACAGCTCCCGGGTCTCGGGATGCCAGGACCAGCGCAGGTTGAGCGCGAGTTCGTGCAGCGGCTGGAGTTGTTCGGGCAGGACGGTGCGGACGGTGAATCTGCGGATGGCCTTCACGGCCCGAAGCGTAGACCGGGAAACGGTCGTGATGAAGTGTCAACTCCCGAAACTGAGCGCCATTCGAGCGACAGACGAGGTCGCATCCAGCGCACGGGGATGCACAGGGGGCGCACACCGCGCACGCGCCCCCTCAAGCGCACAACCAGCGCACAGCCCCCCCGGTGATTCACGGCCGAAGATGGCCGATCTGCTCCCCCGCTCCGTCCGGAACTGAGTCCCAACCGAGTGGTAAGAGCTACGAACAGTGCGAGGATGTGCACAGGCCGCTGTCGAAGCGGGTGCGGCATGGGTGGCGAAACTCGTGCGGCGCGGCCGGTGCCCAGCTCATCAGTACCCTTCCCCCTGACCCCCCATTAGCCCACTTGGCCGACGCGGCGTCCTCCCGCGTGGGTCACTGCGTGTCCTCAAACCTGCCCGGATCGTTTCCGGGGTGGGTCGGATCGCCCATTGGGCGCGCCGCGAGGCCGCGCGCCGGGACGTGCGCCGTCTCGCATGCTCCGGACCATCGTGGGCGCCCGGAATCGGCCGGTCCCCCCGGACACGGTGGTACGGGCAGGCTCCGATCGCTTGTCAGTCCCCCACCCAGCAGTCCTCCCGGTACTCCCCGGCCCTGGAACCGTCGTGGGAGCTGCCGCCGATCTCGGGCAGGAGTTTGGCATGCACGGCGAGACACGGGATCAGTCCGCACTGGTGACCGAGGGGTGGGAGCCGTCCAGCACCCCGACGCCGGATCCGGCCATAACGGGGGTCACCGCGCTGCGCGCCCCCCGGACGGCCGAATCCGGGCCCAAGAAATCGACGAATCCGCGCCGGGCCGCCGACGACGCGCGCACAGGCGCGCCCGCGAAGAAGGCCGCACCCGCCAAGAAGACCGCACCCGCCAAGCGGACCGCCGCCAAGAAGACCACGCCGAAAGAGAGCGACCCGATGATCGGCCGCATCCCCGTCCTGGACGTCGCCCCGGTGGTGGACGCCGGGCGCCGACCCGCCCGCGCGGTGGTCGGCGAGACCTTCCAGGTCAGCGCGACCGTCTTCCGCGAGGGCCACGACGCGGTCAACGCCAACGTGGTGCTGCGCGACCCCAAGGGCCGCGGCGGCCTGTGGACCCCGATGCGCGAGCTGGCCCCGGGCACCGACCGCTGGGGCGCGGACGTCACCCCGACCGCGCCGGGCCGCTGGACGTACGCCGTCGAGGCCTGGAGCGATCCGGTGGCCACCTGGCGGCACACCGCCGCCGTCAAACTGCCGGCCGGCATCGACACCTCGCTCGTCCTGGAGGAGGGCGCGCTGCTGCTGGAGCGCGCGGCGGCCGGCGTGCCCAAGAAGGACGGCCGGGCCCATGTGCTGGCCGCGGTGGACGCGCTGCGCGACGCGTCGCTGCCCCCGCTCTCCCGGCTGGCCGCCGCCCTGGCCCCGGAAGTGACCGAGCTGCTCGCCCGCCACCCGCTGCGCGAACTGGTCAGCTCCTCCCGCCCGCTGACCCTCCAGGTGGAGCGCCAGCGGGCGCTCTTCGGCTCCTGGTACGAGTTCTTTCCGCGCTCGGAGGGCGCCCGGCTGAACCCTCCGCGCTCGGGCACCTTCCGCACCGCGGCCGAGCGCCTGCCGGCGGTCGCCGCGATGGGCTTCGACGTGGTCTACCTGCCGCCGATTCACCCGATCGGCCTCGCCTACCGCAAGGGCCCGGAGAACACCCTGACGGCGGGTCCCCAGGACGTCGGCTCCCCGTGGGCGATCGGCTCGCCTGAGGGCGGCCACGACGCGATCCACCCGGACCTGGGCACCATCGAGGACTTCGACGCCTTCGTCGCCCGGGCCGCCGAGCTGCGCCTGGAGATCGCCCTGGACTTCGCGCTGCAGGCCTCCCCCGACCACCCGTGGGTGAACAAGCACCCCGAATGGTTCAGCCATCGCGCCGACGGCAGCATCGCGTACGCGGAGAACCCGCCGAAGAAGTACCAGGACATCTACCCGATCAACTTCGACCAGGACTTCGACGGCATCGTCAAGGAGACCCTGCGGCTGCTGCGGTACTGGATGGACCACGGGGTGCGGATCTTCCGGGTCGACAATCCGCACACCAAGCCGGTGGTCTTCTGGGAGAAGGTGATCGCCGACATCAACCGCACCGACCCCGACGTGATCTTCCTGGCCGAGGCCTTCACCCGCCCCGCGATGATGCGCACGCTGGCCAAGATCGGCTTCCAGCAGTCCTACACGTACTTCACCTGGCGTACCGGCAAGCAGGAGCTGACGGACTACCTGAGCGAGCTCTCCGGCGAGTGCGCGGCCTATATGCGGCCCAACTTCTTCGCCAACACCCCCGACATCCTGCCGCGCCACCTGCAGCACGCCGGGCCCGCGGCCTTCGCGCTGCGCGCCGTGCTGGCCGCCACCCTCTCGCCCAGCTACGGCGTCTACGCCGGCTACGAGCTGTGCGAGAACGCGCCCGCCGGCGAGGGTTCCGAGGAGTACGCGCGCTCGGAGAAGTACGAACTGCGCCCGCGCGACTGGAACACCGCCGACTCGCTCGCGCCGCTGCTGACCACCCTCAACCGCCTGCGCCGCCGCCACCCGGCCCTGCAGGAACTGCGCAACCTGCGCTTCCATGCCACCGACAACGACCAGGTCATCGCCTACTCCAAGCGGACCGGCGATGACCACGTCATCACCGTCGTCAACCTCGATCCGAGTGATCCGCAGGAAGCCACCGTCACTCTCGACGGCGACGACCCGATCTCCGTGCACGACGAACTGACAGGCGCCACCTACACCTGGCACCGCCACAACTACGTCCGGCTCGACCCCTCGACCGCGCCGGCGCACCTCCTCACGGTTCGGAGGAACCCTCAGTGATTGTGAATGAGCCCGTCCACGACACCTTCGCGGACACCGAGAAGAAGGACCTGGACCCGGAGTGGTTCAAGCGCGCGGTCTTCTACGAGGTCCTGGTGCGGTCCTTCCAGGACAGCAACGGGGACGGTGTCGGTGACCTCAAGGGGCTCACGTCCAAGCTCGACTACCTCCAGTGGCTGGGCGTCGACTGCCTCTGGATCCCGCCCTTCTTCGCCTCGCCGCTGCGCGACGGCGGCTACGACGTGGCCGACTACAAATCGGTGCTGCCCGAATTCGGCGACCTGGCCGACTTCGTGGAGTTCGTGGACGCCGCCCACAAGCGCGGCATGCGCGTGATCATCGACTTCGTGATGAACCACACCAGCGACCAGCACCCGTGGTTCCAGGCCTCGCGCAACGACCCCGACGGCCCGTACGGCGACTTCTACATGTGGGCCGACGACGACAAGCAGTACCCGGACGCGCGGATCATCTTCGTCGACACCGAGACCTCCAACTGGACCTATGACCCGGTCCGCAAGCAGTACTTCTGGCACCGCTTCTTCTCCCACCAGCCGGACCTGAACTACGACAACCCGCGGGTCCAGGAGGAGATGATCGGCGGGCTGCGGTTCTGGCTGGACCTGGGCATCGACGGGTTCCGGCTGGACGCGGTGCCGTACCTGTTCGCGCGGGAGGGCACCAACTGCGAGAACCTGCCGGAGACCCACGAGTTCCTGGCCCGGGTCCGCAAGGAGATCGACGCCGACTACCCGGACACCGTGCTGCTCGCCGAGGCCAACCAGTGGCCCGAGGACGTGGTCGACTACTTCGGCGACTTCGGCTCCGGCGGCGACGAGTGCCACATGGCGTTCCACTTCCCGGTGATGCCGCGGATCTTCATGGCGGTGCGCCGGGAGAGCCGCTACCCGGTCTCGGAAATCCTCGCCAAGACGCCGACCATCCCCTCCGGCTGCCAGTGGGGCATCTTCCTGCGCAACCACGACGAGCTGACCCTGGAGATGGTCACCGACGAGGAGCGCGACTACATGTACGCGGAGTACGCGAAGGACCCGCGGATGCGGGCCAACGTGGGCATCCGCCGCCGGCTCGCGCCGCTGCTGGAGAACGACCGCAACCAGATCGAACTCTTCACCGCCCTGCTGCTCTCGCTGCCAGGATCGCCGGTCCTCTACTACGGGGACGAGATCGGGATGGGCGACAACATCTGGCTGGGCGACCGGGACGGTGTGCGCACCCCCATGCAGTGGACGCCCGACCGCAACGCGGGTTTCTCCTCCGCCGACCCGGGCAGGCTCAGTCTGCCGCCCATCATGGATCCGGTGTACGGCTACCAGGTGACCAACGTCGAGGCGCAGCAGAGCAGTTCGTCCTCGCTGCTGCACTGGACGCGTCGCATGATCGAAATCCGCAAACTCAACCCGGCCTTCGGCCTGGGCAGTTACACGGAACTCCCGTCGAGCAATCCGGCAGTGCTGGCCTTTGTCCGCGAGTACCAGGGTGACCTCGTGATGTGCGTGAACAACTTCTCCCGGTTCGCCCAGCCGACCGAGCTCGACCTGCGGCGGTTCGAGGGCCGCTACCCGGTCGAGCTGATCGGTGGGGTGCGCTTCCCGTCGATCGGCGAGTGGCCGTATCTGCTCACTCTCGCCGGTCACGGCTTCTACTGGTTCCAGCTGCGGAAGCCCGGAGCGCAGTAACGATCCATCAGCTCCGTTTTGTCTGCTTGGGGGCGCGCGAGTCCCGTCGCACGCCCCCAACGGGCCGCGCGCCACCAGGTACGGAGAACAGCCCAACGAGTACCCACCCTCAGGCGTGACACCCGAGTCCGTCTCGCGTGCCGCCGCAGCAGCGCCGCCGAAATCCGGAAGACTGGCGGGCCCGGCCAGACCCGTCGGGTCGCCAGCCCGCTTCCGGGGAAAGGGAGCCATGTCGGAGATCTCCCGTTCTCAAGCCCACGTCCACCGCGACGCGGGTTCCGCGCCACGCGGTCCGGGCGGGCCGCACGGTGCCGCGGCCCGCGGTGCGGGGGCCTATGCCCCTGGCACCTACGGCGGCAGACCGCGCAGCAGCAGTTCGCTCGCGGTCGGAGAACTGGTCCAAGCCGCCCTGCCGTTGATCGCCGACTGGCTGCCGAGCCAGCGCTGGTACGCGGGGAAGGGGCAGGCGATCACCGGGCTGCGCCCGCTCTCCGCCACGCCCCTGCTGACCGGCGACCCGGCGATGGTGCACCTGCTGCTGCGCGTCGAGCACGGCAGCGGCTCGGACATCTACCAGCTACTGCTCGGCCTGCGCGCCGAGGCACCGGCCGGGCTTGGCCCGGAGGCGCTGCTCGGCGGCCTCACGCACGGACCGTACGACGGCGCCGCGCTCTACGACGCCGTGCACGACCCGGAGCTGACCGGACGGCTGCTCGGCCATCTGGCCACCGCCGACCGCTTCGGCCCGCTGGCGTTCCGCCGTACCCCCGGCCCCGGCCTGCCCAGCGACCTGCCGGGCCGCGCCGGGACGGCCGAGCAGAGCAACACCTCGGTCATCTTCGGCACCTCCTTCATCCTCAAGCTGTTCCGCCGGATCAGCCCCGGCACCAACCCTGACCTGGAGCTCTCGCTCGCCCTCTCGCGGGCCGGCAGCACCCGGATCCCCCGGGTGGCGGCCTGGTTCGAGAGCCGGATGGAGGCCACCGAGCCGGCCACGCTGGGCCTGCTGCAGCGGTTCCTGCCGGACGCGGAGGACGGCTGGGAGCTGGCGCTGGACCAGGTGGCCCGGCTCAAGGGCGACCCGAGCCCGGGCAACTTCGCGGTCGAGGCGCACCGGCTGGGGCGGGCCACCGCCGAGGTGCACCGGGTGCTGGCCCGCGCGCTGCCGGTGGCCAGGCTGGACCGCGAGGAGACCGGCCGGCTGGCCACCGCGATGGCCGAGCGGCTGGACGTGGCGGCGGCGGCCGTCCCGGCGCTGCGCCGCTACCGGCCCGCGCTGCACACCGCGTTCCGGCAGCTGACGGCCGACCACCTGACCGGGCTGACCGTCCAGCGGATCCACGGCGACCTGCACCTGGGCCAGGCGATGCGCACCCCGCACGGCTGGGTGCTGCTGGACTTCGAGGGCGAGCCGGCCAAGTCGGTGGCCGAACGGCGGCTGCCGCAGCCCGCGCTGCGCGATGTCGCGGCGATGCTGCGGTCCTTCGACTACGCGGCGGCGCACCTGCTGGCCGGCGCCGAACCGGACCCCGAACTCGCGCACCTGGCAGCGAGTTGGGCGGCCCGCAACCGGACGGCGTACTGCGCCGGCTACACCGCGGCCGGGGGCACCGACCCGGCTGGCTCGCCCGAGCTGCTGCGCGCACTGGAGATCGACAAGGCGGTCTACGAGGTGGTCTACGAGGCGCGGCACCGGCCGGGTTGGCTGCCGATCCCGCTCACCGCGATCCACCGGCTGGCCACCGCCCCCTGAGCCCCGTCCCCGACCCAACCGCTGGACCCCGCACCGCTCGAACGCCTGCACCCTGCCTGGAGGACCCTGCCGTGGCCCCGCTCGACCGCACCAACCCGACCGTGCCCGCCACCTTCCTCCCGCAGGGCGGTCTGCGGCCGCGCGCGCAGGGGCCCCGACCGACCACCTCTCCAGCAGCCGCAGCCGTCCCGGCCCCGGTCGCTCCGGCGCCGGAGGCCGCCCCGCGCGCGCTGCGGCTGGCCGAGGCCCCGCTGCCGCCCGCCGAGATCGACCGGCTGGTCGGCGGCGCGCACCACGACCCGCACGCCCTGCTCGGCGCGCACCCCGTCACCGGCGGCACCGCGATCCGGGTGCTGCGCCCGCTGGCCGACCGGGTCACCATCGAAACGGCGTACGGACCGGCCGAGTTGAGCCACCAGCAGGCCGGCCTCTTCACCGGGCTGCTGCCCGGCTCGGCGATCCCGGCCTACCAGCTGCGGGTCAGCTACCCCGGCTGCGAGCCGCTGCTGCAGGAGGACGGCTACCGGATGCCGCCCACGCTGGGCGAGTTGGACCTGCACCTGATCCGCGAGGGCCGGCACGAGCAGCTCTGGCAGGTGCTCGGTTCGCATGTGCGCACCGTCGAGGGGGTCACCGGCACCGCGTTCTCGGTCTGGGCTCCGAACGCGGTCGGGGTGCGCCTGGTCGGCGACTTCAACCACTGGGACGGCACCGGCTACCCGATGCGCTCGCTGGGGTCCTCGGGCGTCTGGGAGCTGTTCGCCCCCGGGGTGCTCGAGGGGGCCGTGTACAAGTACGAACTGCGCACCCGGGACGGCCGGTTGCTGCAGAAGGCCGACCCGATGGCGCGCGCCGCCCAGTGCCCGCCGGAGACCGCCTCGGTCGTCCACACCTCCAGCTACCAGTGGGGGGACGCCGACTGGCTGGACAAGCGCTCGCGGGTGCACCACCACCGCTCGCCGGTGTCGGTCTACGAGCTGCACCTCGCCTCCTGGCGCCCGGGTCTCGGCTACCGCGAGCTGGCCGAGCAACTGCCCGGCTACCTGCGGTCGTTGAACTTCACCCACGTGGAGTTCATGCCGGTGATGGAACACCCCTTCGGCGGCTCCTGGGGCTACCAGGTCTCCGGCTTCTACGCCCCCACCGCCCGGCTCGGCTCTCCCGACGACTTCAAGTACCTGGTGGACGCCCTGCACCGGGCCGGTATCGGGGTGATCGTCGACTGGGTGCCCGCGCACTTCCCCAAGGACGACTTCGCGCTCGCCCGCTTCGACGGCGAGCCGCTCTACGAGCCGGCCGACCCGCTGCGCGCCGAGCACCCCGACTGGGGCACCCTGGAGTTCGACTACGGCCGCACCGAGGTCCGCAACTTCCTGGTCGCCAACGCGGTCTACTGGTGCGAGGAGTTCCACATCGACGGCCTGCGGGTGGACGCGGTCGCCTCGATGCTCTACCTCGACTACTCCCGCGAGGGCGGCGCCTGGACGCCGAACCAGTTCGGCGGCCGGGAGAACCTGGACGCCGCCTCGTTCCTGCAGGAGATGAACGCCACCGTCTACCGCCGCTGCCCCGGCGTGGTCACCATCGCCGAGGAGTCCACCGCCTGGGACGGCGTCACCCGCCCCACCAGCAGCGGCGGCCTGGGCTTCGGCCTGAAGTGGAACATGGGCTGGATGCACGACTCGCTGGTCTACATCTCCAAGGAACCGGTGCACCGCAAGTTCCACCACAACGAGATCACCTTCTCGATGGTCTACGCCTTCTCGGAGAACTACGTGCTGCCGATCTCGCACGACGAGGTGGTGCACGGCAAGCAGTCACTGGTCTCCAAGATGCCCGGCGACTGGTGGCAGCAGCGCGCCAACCAGCGCGCCTACCTGGGCTTTATGTGGGCCCACCCGGGCAAGCAACTGCTGTTCATGGGACAGGAGTTCGCCCAGGGCGCGGAGTGGGACCACGAGAGCGGCCCGCAGTGGTGGGTGCTCGACGAGGGCTGGCCGGCCGCCGCCGACCACCGCGGCGCGCAGCAGCTGGTCGGCGAGCTCAACCGGGTCTACCTGGCAAGCCCCGCGCTCTGGGAGCAGGACACCACCCCCGACGGCTTCCGCTGGCTGGACGGCGGAGCGGCCGACGACAACCTGCTCTCCTTCGTCCGCTACGCCGCCGACGGCTCGCCGCTGGTGGCCGTCTGCAACTTCTCCCCGGTGGTGCGGCACGGCTACCGGGTCGGCCTGCCCCCGCTGGGCGGCGCCGACCAGCTCTGGACCGAGGTGCTGAACACCGACGCCGAGGCCTACGGCGGCAGCGGCGTCGGCAACTCCCACCCCGTCAAGGCCGAGCTCGTCGAGTGGAACGGGCAGCCGCGCAGCGCCGAACTGATCCTGCCTCCGCTGGCCACCATCTGGCTGCGACCGGCCTGACGCCACAGGGCCGCACCCGCATGCGTCCGGGTGTTCGAGGTGCGAAGGTATGGTCGGATCAAGACCGACCGAACGGAGAGACTGGCGTGGCGCGCAGCGTGTACGTGACCGGGATCGATCGCGGCGACGGCCGGCAGGCGGTGGAGCTCGGGGTCATGGAACTGCTCACCCGCCAGGTGGACCGGGTCGGGGTGTTCCGGCCGCTGGTGCACGCCGCGGCGCCGGGCGAGCCGGGCACCGACCACGTGGTCGAGCTGCTGCGCACCCGCTACCGGCTCGACCTGGCGGCCGACCAGCTCTACGGCCTCACCTACGAGGAGGCCGCGGCGCTGCAGGCCGCGCAGGGGCAGGACGAGCTGGTCGGCACGCTGGTCGACCGGTTCCGCGCGGTGGAACGCTCCTGCCAGGCGGTGCTGGTGCTCGGCACCGACTTCGCGGACACCAACATCCCCGACGAACTCGCCTTCAACGCCCGCCTCGCCAACGAGTTCGGCGCCTGGGTGCTGCCGGTGGTCGGCGGCCACGACCAGGACCCGCTCGCCGTGGTCGCCGAGGTGCGCAACGCCCACCGCGCCTACAGCGACCTCGGCTGCTCGGCGCTGGCGATGGTGGCCAACCGGGTCGCGCCCGGCGCCAAGCAGCAGGTGCTGCGCGCGCTCACCGACAAGCTGCCGATCCCCGCCTATGTGCTGCCCGAGGAGCCCGCGCTCGCCGCGCCGACCGTCGCGCAGCTGGTCGAGGCGACCGGCGCCGAGGTGCTGCTGGGCGACGCGGCCGGGCTGGCCCGGGACGTCCGCAGCTTCGTCTTCGGCGGCGCGATGCTGCCGACCTTCCTGACCGCGCTGACCGAGGGCGCGCTGGTGGTCACCCCCGGGGACCGGGCGGACCTGCTGATCGGCTCGCTGGCCGCCCACTCGGCGGGCGCGCCGCCGATCTCCGGCGTCCTGCTGACGCTCGGTCAGCACCCGGGCCCGGAGGTCATGGCGCTGGCCGCCCGACTGGCGCCCGGCACCCCGGTGGCCGTCGTCCCGGAGGGCAGCTGGCCGACCGCCGCCACGCTGACCCACCTGGAGGGCAAGCTCGGCGCGACCACCCCGCGGAAGGCCGAGATCGCCCTCGGCCTGTTCGAACTGCACGTCGACACCGCCGAGTTGACCAGCCGGATCGAGCTGAGCCGGTCCGAGCGGGTGACCCCGATGATGTTCGAGCACGAGCTCCTGGAGCGGGCCCGCGCGCGGAGGCAGCATGTGGTGCTGCCGGAGGGCGGCGAGGAGCGGGTGCTGCGGGCGGCCGAGGTGCTGCTGCGCCGCAACATCTGCGACCTCACGCTGCTCGGCGAGGAGGACACCGTGCGCCGCAAGGCCGCGAGCCTGGGCATCACGCTGCCCCAGGAGGACGCCCTCGACCGGGCCAGGGTACGCATCGTCGACCCGGCCACCAGCCCGCTGCGCCAGCGGTTCGCCGAGCTCTACTCCGAGCTGCGCGCGCACAAGGGGATGACCGTCGAACTGGCCCTGGACGTGGTCACCGACGTCAGCTACTTCGGCACCCTGATGGTCCAGGAGGGCATCGCCGACGGCATGGTGTCGGGCGCCGTGCACTCCACCGCGGCCACCATCCGCCCGGCCTTCGAGGTGATCAAGACCTCCCCGGGCGCCGCGATCGTCTCCTCGGTCTTCTTCATGTGCCTGGCGGACAAGGTGCTGGTCTACGGCGACTGCGCGGTCAACCCCGACCCGGACGCCCAGCAGCTGGCCGACATCGCGATCCAGTCCGCCGAGACGGCCGCGCAGTTCGGCGTCGAGCCGCGGATCGCGATGCTCTCCTACTCCACCGGCACCTCCGGCTCGGGCGCTGACGTCGACAAGGTCCGCAAGGCCACCGAGCTGGTCCGCGCGCTGCGCCCCGACCTGCTGGTGGACGGCCCGATCCAGTACGACGCGGCGGTGGACGCCCGGGTGGCCGCCACCAAGCTGCCGGGCTCGGCGGTGGCCGGGCGGGCGACCGTGCTGATCTTCCCCGACCTGAACACCGGCAACAACACCTACAAGGCCGTCCAGCGCTCGGCCGGCGCGGTGGCGGTCGGCCCGGTCCTGCAGGGGCTGCGCAAACCGGTCAACGACCTGTCGCGCGGCGCGCTGGTGCAGGACATCGTGAACACCGTGGCGATCACCGCCATCCAGTCGCAGCCGTCCAAGGAGGACGTCCGTTGAGCGAGGCGACCCGGATCCTGGTCCTCAACTCCGGCTCCTCGTCGGTGAAGTACCAGCTGATCGACATGCTGGACGGCCGGCGGCTGGCGACCGGCCTGGCGGAGCGGATCGGCGCGAGCGGGGCCCGCCTGGTGCACACCCCGCACGGCGGCCCGCGGCGCGTGTCGCAGCAGGCCTTCCCGGACCACTCCAGCGCGCTCAAGGCGATGGCCGAGGAGCTGGCCGCGGACGGCCTGGACCTGGACTCCCCGGAGCTGGCCGCGATCGGCCACCGGGTGGTGCACGGCGGCCGCCGCTTCACCGCGCCGACCGTGGTCACCGAGGAGGTGCTCGCCGAGATCCGCCGACTGGTCCCGGTGGCGCCGCTGCACAACCCGGCCAACATCGTCGGCATCGAGGTGGCCCGGGCGCTGCGCCCCGACCTGCCGCAGGTCGCGGTCTTCGACACCGCCTTCCACACCACGATCCCCGAGTACGCGGCCCGCTACGCGATCGACAGGAAGACCGCCGACGAGCACCGGGTGCGCCGCTACGGCTTCCACGGCACCTCGCACCAGTACGTCTCGCGGGCCACCGCGCGGCTGCTCGGCAAGGCGCCGGCCGAGGTCAATGTGATCGTGCTGCACCTGGGCAACGGCGCCTCGGCCTCGGCGGTGTCCGGCGGCGTCTGCGTGGAGACCTCGATGGGCCTCACCCCGCTGGAGGGCCTGGTGATGGGCACCCGCTCGGGCGACGTCGACCCGGGCGTGATCTTCCACCTGCACCGGGTCGGCGGCCTCTCGGTGGACGAGATCGACGATCTGCTGAACCGTCAGAGCGGCCTGCAGGGCCTGTGCGGCGACAACGACATGCGCGAGGTGCTGCGCCGCGCCGACGAGGGGGACGCCGACGCCGAGCTCGCGTTCCGCGCTTACATCCACCGGCTGCGCAAGTACATCGGCGGGTACTACGCGGTGCTCGGGCGGGTGGACGCGATCGCCTTCACCGCCGGCGTCGGCGAGAACGCCGCGCAGGTCCGGCAGGCCGCCACCGACGGCCTGGCCGACCTCGGCATCGCGGTGGATCCCGAGCTGAACTCCGTCCATTCCGACGAGGCCCGGGTGATCTCGCCCGCCTACTCGCGAGTAGCGGTCGCGGTGGTCCCCACCGACGAGGAACTGGAGATCGCCCAACAGGCCTTCGCCCTGGTACACGCCCGGTAGTGCCCGGTTATCGGAGGTTCGTCCCAATCCCCGGGAATAACTCGTACGGATAGGATCATCGATATGCGCCGAGCGAAAATTGTCTGCACCCTGGGTCCTGCGACGGACTCCTACGAACAGCTGAAGGCCATCGTCGAAGCGGGCATGAACGTCGCCCGACTCAACATGAGCCACGGCTCCCACGCGGAGCACGAGGAGCGGTACCGCAAGGTCCGCCAGGTCTCCGAGGACACCGGCCGCACCATCGGTGTGCTGGCCGACCTGCAGGGCCCCAAGATCCGTCTGGCGACCTTCGCCAACGGCCCGGTGACCGTTGACAACGGCGACACGTTCACCATCACCACCGACGACGTCCCTGGTGACCAGCACATCTGCGGCACCACCTACAAGGGCCTGCCCGGCGACGTGAAGCCCGGCGACCCGGTCCTGATCAACGACGGCGTCATCGCCCTGGAGGTCGTCAGCGTCGACGGCCCGCGGGTGAAGACCGTGGTCGTGGAGGGCGGCGTGCTCTCCAACAACAAGGGCATCAACCTGCCGGGCGCCGCGGTCAACGTGCCCGCGCTCTCCGAGAAGGACAAGGACGACCTGCGCTTCGCGCTGCGTCTGGGCGTCGACATGGTCGCGCTCTCCTTCGTGCGCAACGCCGAGGACATCGACGACGTGCACAAGGTGATGGACGAGGTCGGCATCCGCGTCCCGGTCATCGCCAAGATCGAGAAGCCGCAGGCCGTGGAGGCGATGGAGGAGATCGTCCTCGCCTTCGACGCCATCATGGTGGCCCGCGGCGACCTCGCCGTCGAGTACCCGCTGGAGCGGGTGCCGCTGGTGCAGAAGAAGCTCATCACGCTGGCTCGGCGCAACGCCAAGCCGGTCATCGTCGCCACCCAGATGATGGAGTCGATGATCCACGCCTCGCGGCCCACCCGCGCCGAGGCCTCGGACGTCGCCAACGCCATCCTGGACGGCGCCGACGCGGTGATGCTCTCCGCCGAGTCCAGCGTCGGCAAGTACCCGGTGGAGACCGTCAAGACCATGAGCCGGATCTGCGAGACGGCCGAGGAGGAGCTCATCAGCCAGGGCCTGCAGCCGCTCAACCCGGGCCGCAAGCCGCGCACCCAGGGCGGTTCGATCGCGCGCGCCGCGTGCGAGCTGGGCGACTTCCTGAACGCCGAGGCGCTGGTGGCCTTCACCAAGTCCGGTGACACCGCCCGCCGGCTCTCGCGCTACCGCTCGCCGATCCCGGTGATCGCGTTCACCCCGGACACCGCGACCCGCAACCAGCTCGCGCTGAGCTGGGGCGTCGAGGCGTACGTGACCGAGCAGGTCGGCTCGACCGACGCGATGGTGCTCCAGGTCGACCAGGAGCTGCTGGCCCTCAAGCAGCTGAACGAGGGCGACACCGTCATCGTCACCGCCGGCTCGCCTCCCGGCATCCCCGGCAACACCAACATGGTCCAGGTGCACCACCTGGGACAGCGCGCGGGTCTCTGACCCTCATCATGCGAGAGGGCCCCCACGATGCGTGGGGGCCCTCTCGCGCGTCCGGCGGACGATCAGTTGGGGTACGGGGTGTTGTCGTTGTACATGTGCATGCCGGGGATGTGCAGCGTGCCGCCGAACTGGCCGGCCTGGATCGCCGTCACCTTGGTCAGCGCCATGTCGATCGGGATCGGAACGGCGCCGATCAGGTTGAACAGCCACTGGGGCAGCGTGTCGGGGGTGATGGTGATCGCCCCGAGGTCCGGCAGCGGGATCCCGTAGAGCGAGGCGAGGTCGCCGCTCAGGCTCTCCACGTACATGTCGATCGGACCCTGACGCATCGTCGAGGTGCTGCCCGGGGCGCCCTTGACGTGGAAGGTCTCGGCGTGGCCGTTGATCGCGGTGTTCTCGATCGTCGACATGTCGAGATTGTCGATGTCGACCGAGCTGACCGTGAACTTCAGTACCCGCTTGGTGCCGGTCGGGCTGTGCACCTCGTAGACCCCGCCGAAGACGGCGCCGTAGAGCGAGAGCCGGCTGGTGTTCAGGGTCCAGTTCTGGTCCGGGACGACCTGGCCGGACTGCACGGCGGCCGCGGCCACCTGCCGGGTGTCCACCGCGCAGAGCGGGGCGGCGTTACCGGCGGCCAGCTCCTTGGCGGCGGCCGCCGGAGCGGCGGTACCGGTCGGCAGCGAGCTGCCGCTCGGCGGCGCGGCCGGGGCGCTGCTCGCGGAGTTCGCGGCAGGCGGGGTGGCCGGGGCCGAGCTGGTCGGCGCCGTGGTCGGGCCCGCGCTCGGGCTGCCGGCCGCCGGAGCGGCGGGGGCCGCCGGCGTGGGGGCGCTCGTCGGGGCGGTCGCCGGCTTCGGGTCCGCGGTCGCGGTCGGCGCGTTGGTGGTCCGCGGGGCCTGCGAGGTCTGCGGAGGGCTCGGGGGCGTCGGGGCCGGCGGGGGGTTCTGGCCGTTCTGGTGGCCCGGGTCGAAGATCCCGAGGATGCCGTTGATGATGCCGCCGAGGATGTCCTGGCCGCTGGTGCTCTGCACGGCGCCGGCCTGGACGACCTGGGTGGCCGCCGCGGTCTTCTGCGCGGCGGTGGCGCCCGGAGCGAGCGCGGGGGTGGGCTCGGGGGCGAGCTTGGGGGTGACGAAGGCGGCGCTGACCACCGAGCCGCCGGTCCCGGTGGGGGAGGCCTTGGTCGGGTCGGGGACGGGCGTCAGCTTGCTCTTGGGCACCGGGGTGATCGTGGTCGCGGTGTCCGGAGCGCTCGCGCAGCTGCCGGCGCCGGACGTGGTGGCGGCCGCGGCGAGGTTCGGGACGACGGTGCTGCCCATCAGCAGCGCGGTCGGGACGGCGGCGAGCGCGAGCAGACGGGCCCGGCCGCGTCCGCTCGTCCGCGGGGCCGCGTGCCGGGGGCCGCTCGCACGCCGCTGGGCGGGCAGACCCGCGGTCGGCTGCTCGTCCCCGCCGGTCACCGGAGCTCCCCCTGCTGCGTGGTCGGGTCGACCTCGGTCCCGCTCTCGGAAGCAGCGGTCTGGGCTGTCACGGACTCAGCCTCGGGGGCGTCCGGCTGGTACGGCACCACCTGGTAGCCGAGGGCCTGCGGCTGCTCGCCCGGCCCGCCCGGCCCGCCCTGCTCACCCTCGAAGGCCGCGAACTGCCCACCGGCACCAGCCGGTTGCAGCGCGGCCGCCTCGGCCGCCGGGCCGACCGGCTGCTCCTTCAGCGGCGCCCAGGAGCACAGCAGTCCACCCGCGACCAGCCCCAGGATCAGCCCCATCAGGAAGCCGCCCAGGTTGGAGACCGGGATGGAGATCAGCGACAGGATGGTGACACCCACGCCGCAGAACACCCGGACCAGCGGCTGGAACCACGCGCTGACACCGAGCACCATCATCAGCAGGCCGATGATCAGCGAGCCCGCGCCCGCGGTCGTCGACATCGCGACCGTCAGGCCGCCGAGGGTCAGGTGCGCGTAAGGGAAGTACAGGATCGGGAGCCCGGCGATCATGGCCAGGAGGCCGCCCCAGAACGGCCGGGTGCGGCGCCAGGCCCGGAACCTCAGCCGCAGTCGGGTGAAGCCGCCCTCGGCATCGGGCCAAGCTTGGGCAGTTGCGCTGGTCACGATGGAACTCCTCGATGGTGTGTCCGAGGGATGAAGTCTTGGGTGTGCGGCAGGGGGCGGCTCGTACGCGCCGCCCCCCGACCGCCGCGCCGGCTCTCACCGGCGCGGGCCGTCCCCACGGTGCCACCGGGCCGGACACCGGCCTGGTGGACCGTCAGCGACGGATCAGTAGCACTCGACGCCCGCGCCGGAGCCCTGCTTGATGTTCAGCTTCAGGCCGTTGAGCACGAAGGTGCCCGCCGAGGTGGCGTAGGCGGTCTGCTGGACGTTGCTGAGCTCGGCCTTCTCGGCGGACTGGGCGAAGCCCTGCGCGCCGGTGGGCAGGCCGTGGCCCATCTTGTCCTTCCAGCCCGCGGTGGCGGTGCCACCGAGGGTGGAGGCGTCCTGGCCGATGTTGATGTTGGTGAACGTCGCGTCGGCGTTCAGCTGGTTCAGGTCGATGAGCAGGTTGCTCGCCTGGACCGGCTTGGCGGCGTCGTTGCCGGCGTTCAGCACCAGGGTCCACTTGCCGAGCGGGCCGAGGTCGGTGACCACGGACTGGCAGAGGTTCTGGATGGTGGCCTGGTCGAAGGCGGAGACGGCGACCACGTGCGGGGTGCCGTTGGTCTCGACGTCGACCGAGCCGAACTGGGCGAAGTTGCTGCCCTTGAGGTCAGAGGTGGTGACCTTGAAGCTCTGCCCGGAGACACTGAACGACGCGGCGAGCGCGCTGTCCGCGAGGCTGATGCCGATCGCGGCGGTCGCGGCGATGCTGGGAACCATCACCAGGGCGAAGCGCTTCCAGCGGGTCTTGCCAAAAACCTGGGACATGTGTCCTCCTTCTCGGACGTACATCTCCGGCCGGGCCCGGCGCGCTGAGCGCGGGTCCCGTCCTGGGATGGGAGACGGACTACGTCCTCGGTAACGGAGAGCGCCATCGCGGGCAGAGCCGAACGACCGGCGATCACCCCCGAGCGACAACCAACGGCCGCGCGGGGTGCGCGACCGGAGAGAGCACAGGATCCGCTGTGGGCCGCGGATACCCCCCTGTTCTCCCAACCACCGGACGATGCCGGCGATTACCCGGTGGGGATCCCGTACCGCACATGTCCGACAGGCTGCCGGGGAGTGAAGTGAGGGACCAGGCGTGGCCGATCGTGCTGGAATCCCGCCGGAAGCACAAGAGGTCCATTACTGACGGGTAATCCAACAGTCGGGGTGATGGATCATGAGATGACCATGACATCGACGCAGAGTGATGAGCTGCGGAGTTGGCATCGGCGAAATCCCGGGGAAACACGGCGGAAACACCCGCGGGCGGTCACCTGAGGTGACCGCCCTACGGCGTTGTCAAGATTTGATAAACCTCTGCCCTGCGTACCGGAATGTCGTCAAATCACCGACGACACCGCAGGTCACCTGCCGTGCCATGAAAACGCCTCAGAAGAGCACCCGGGCCAGCGCGGTACGGGCCGCCGTCACCCTCGGGTCGTCCGGGCCGATCACCTCGAACAGCTCCAGCAGGCGCAGCCGCGCGGTGTCCCGGTCGGCGCCGAAGACCCGGCCCACGGTCTGCACCAGGCGCCCGAAGGCGTCCTCGACATGACCACCCACCAGGTCCAGATCGGCCGCGTCCAGCTGGGCCGGGACGTCCTTCGGGTCGGCCGCCGCCGCTGCCCGGACGGCCTGCGGGTCCAGCGCCTCGACCCGGCGCAGCAACTGCGCCTGGGCCAGCCCGAGCTGGGCCTCGACATTGCCGGGCTGGTCGGACAGCACGTTCTGGTAGGCCTGCACGGCGCCGGCCAGGTCGCCGCGGTCCAGCGCGTCGTGCGCGGCGGACAGCGCCGGGTCCTCCGGGCGGGACGCGGCGGGCGCGCCCTCGGCCGCGACCCCGCTGCCGCCGACGATGCCGAAGCGCTGCTCGGCCACCGCGATCAGCTGGTCGATGATCTTGCGGACGTTGGCCTCGTTCTCGGCGCCCTGGAAGAGCGGCACCAGCTGGCCGGCCACCACGGCCATCACGGCCGGGATGCCCTGGATGCCGAACTGCTCGGCGATCAGCTGGTTGGAGTCCACGTCGATCTTGGCGAGCACGATCCGGCCGGCGTACTCCTCGGCCAGGCGCTCCAGGATCGGGCTGAGCTGCTTGCAGGGGCCGCACCACTCGGCCCAGAAGTCGACGACCACCGGGACCTCGGTGGACCGCTGGAGCACCTCGTCCTCGAAGGTCGCCTCGGTGACGTCGATGACGAGCGGGTAGGCCGGGCCGGGGGTCTCGATCCCGGACGCCTCGGCGGCGGCCGCCTGCCGGGCGCGCTCGGCGCGGGCCTGCTCGGCCTTCTGCGCGGCCTCCCCGGCCGCCTTCACCGCGGCGAGGTCGACCGCACCGCGCAGGGCGGCGCTGTTCAGATGCGTGTTCCGTGGCTGCATGGCACTATCCTCCCCCGTCCGCGCGAATGCCGGGCGCCATCCGCCGGGAAAGTCCGTCCCAGGCTGGATCGCCTGGACCTGACACCACCCCGACGGGAGCCCGTCTCCCCTGGTAGCCGCTGTGCTGCGACGCGGATCCCCACCCGCGCCCCGCGCCGTCGCCCCTCCCACAGGGCCGGCACGTGGTTGCCGCTCTATTCGCTACGAGTCGTAGCGTATCTGGCGACCGCCCCCTCGCCGCAAGCCCGCATTGCCCCATCGGGACGTGACGTCCCCCACTTTCCGCCCGTTCCTTTCCCCACCGCCGAACTGCCGATACGGTTACCTCCCCCACCCAAGCTACTCATCAGTACAGATCGCAAGGAGCCCTGGTGGCCACCCCTCCACCCGCACCGCACCGCGCGAAGGGCCGCCCGCGCAGCGCCGCCGCCGACCGCGCGATCCTCGACGCCACCCGCGAAGCCCTGGCCGAAGTCGGCTGGGGCGGGCTCAGCATGGGCCAGGTCGCGCTGCGGGCCGGCGTCGCCAAGACCACCCTCTACCGCCGCTGGCCGTCCAAGAACGAGCTGGTGATGGACGCCGTGGCCACCCAGCTGGAGGAGCTGGAGGTGACCGACCTGGGCAGCCTGCGGGCGGACATCGAGGACGTCGTCGCCCAGTTCGCCGCGCTGCTCTCCCGCCCCGAGACCCAGGCCGCCCTGCTAGCGCTCTTCGCCGAGGCCACCCGCGACCCCCAGCTGCGCAAGCGGATCCGGGAGACCATCGTCGACCCGCAGAAGCGCCTGGTCCGCCGGGGCCGCGCCAACGCCCAGGCCCGCGGCGAACTCGACCCGGACCTCGACGAGGCCGCGGCGGCCGAGGAGATCGACATCATCTTCGACACCATCGCCGGCACCGTCGAACACCGCATGCTGGTCAGCGGAGAACCCGTCACCCCCGTGTGGATCCGCCGCTTCACCACCCTCCTCCTCAGCCCCCTCCCGGGCCTGAGCGCCGAACAGCAGTAGGCCCCGGAAAGTCGGTTCTGCCGACTTTCCGGGGCCTACCGGGGCTACCGGGGGATCAGAAGCCCGCGGGTTCGCGGTAGATGCCCCACTCGGCGCGCAGGGTGTTGCAGATCTCGCCCAGGGTGGCCTCGGCCCGGACGGCCTGGAGCATCGGGGGGATCATGTTGCGGCCCTCGCGGGCGGCGGCCAGCATGGCGTCCAGGCCGACCCGGACGGCCGCGTCGTCGCGGGCGGCCTTGCGCTCGGCCAGCACCCGGACCTGCTCGCGCTCGACCTCGTGGCTGACCCGCAGGATCTCCAGCGGCGGGGTGACCGACTTGGGGTGGCAGTTGACGCCGACCACCCGCTTCTCGCCCTTCTCCAGCGCCTGCTGGTACGCGAAGGCCGCCTCGGCGGTCTCGCTCATGAACCAGCCCTCCTCGATGCCGCGCAGGATGCCTGCCGTCATCGGGCCGATCGCGTGGCCCGCCGAGTCGTTGCCGGCCTTGGCGCCCTTGGCCAGGATCCGCGCGAAGATCTCCTCCGCCTGCGCCTCGATCCGGTCGGTCAGCGCCTCGACGTACCAGGAACCGCCCAGTGGGTCGGCCACGTTGGCCACCCCGGTCTCCTCCATCAGCACCTGCTGGGTGCGCAGGGCGATCTCGGCGGCCAGCTCGGAGGGCAGCGCCAGGGTCTCGTCCAGGGCGTTGGTGTGCAGCGAGTTGGTGCCGCCGAGGATGGCCGAGAGGGCCTCGACGGCGGTGCGCACCACGTTGTTGTACGGCTGCTGGGCGGTCAGCGAGACGCCGGCCGTCTGGGTGTGGAAGCGCAGCCACTGCGCCTTGTCGGTCTTGGCGCCGTAGGTGTCGCGCATCCAGCGGGCCCAGATCCGGCGGGCGGCGCGGAACTTGGCGATCTCCTCGAAGAAGTCGAGGTGGGCGTCGAAGAAGAACGACAGGCCGGGCGCGAAGACGTCCACGTCCAGGCCGCGGGAGAGGCCGAGCTCGACGTAGCCGAAGCCGTCCGCCAGCGTGTAGGCGAGCTCCTGGGCGGCCGTGGTGCCGGCCTCGCGGATGTGGTAGCCGGAGACCGAGAGCGGCTTGTAGGCCGGGATGCCCTCGGAGCAGTACTCCATCAGGTCGCCGATCAGCCGCAGGTGCGGCTCCGGGGCGAAGAGCCACTCCTTCTGGGCGATGTACTCCTTGAAGATGTCCGTCTGCAGCGTCCCGTTGAGCACGGACGGGTCGACGCCCTGCCGCTCGGCCGCCACCAGGTACATGCAGAAGACCGGGACGGCCGGGCCGCTGATCGTCATCGAGGTGGTGACGTCGCCCAGCGGGATGCTGTCGAACAGCACCTCCATGTCGGCGGCCGAGTCGATCGCCACCCCGCAGTGGCCGACCTCGCCGAGCGACTTGGCGTCGTCGGAGTCGTAGCCCATCAGGGTCGGCATGTCGAAGGCGACCGAGAGCCCGCCGCCGCCGGCCTCCAGGATCATCTTGTAGCGCTCGTTGGTCTGCTGGGCGTTGCCGAAGCCGGCGAACTGGCGGATCGTCCAGGTCCGGCCGCGGTAGCCGGTGGCGTGCAGGCCGCGGGTGTACGGGTACTCCCCCGGCCAGCCGATCCGCTCGAAGCCCTCGTACGGCTGCCCGGCCGGCGGGCCGTAGACGGGCTCCACGTCGTCGCCGGAGAGCGTGGTGAAGTCCGCGTCACGCTTGCGGGCCTTGTCGTACCGCTGCTGCCAGCGCTGCCGGCCCCGCTCGATCTCTTCGGCGTCCATGTGCGACCCACTCCCGCTCGTTGGAAGGACGTCCTTGAAATTTACTCGGACGTCCTACTACTTGTCGATGATGGCAGGAACCAAAAAGACCCCCTCCGGTGGGAGGGGGTCTTCCATGCAGGTGTCCGCAGGTCAGGCGCTGACCGGCTGCGCGGTGGCCTGCGCGGCGGCCTCGGTGGCGTCGCGGACCACCCGGCGCTCGGCGAGGAACGACGCGAACGGGATGCAGCCGGCGGCCAGCGTGAAGAGCAGCCGGCCCATCGGCCACTTGAGCTTCTGGCCGAGCAGGAAGGCCACCACGAAGTAGGCGAGGTAGAGGTAGCCGTGCAGCATCGCCACAACGGGCAACTCCTGCTTGAGCGCGCCGAAGCCGTACACCGCGATCATGACGCCGCAGAAGATCAGCAGCGCGCAGCCGGTCGCGATCGCCAGCGCCCGGTACCAGGCCAGCAGGGGGGTGGACTTCATGGGTGGGCAGCCTTCGCACTCGACAGGGGATTGCAGCTCATCCGAGGGTAACCGCCGTATCGACGATCACTCCGCCGGGGGTTCGGTGAAGTCGCCGGCCGTCACCCGCAGCGGCCTGAGCAGCTCGAACACCTGTCGGCACTGGTCCGCGTCGTACGATTCCAGGCCGAATTCGACGGCCATCAGCTCCCGGGTGGCCTGCTCGACCGCGGTGCGACCCTGCTCGGTGATCTTCGCCAGCACACCCCGCCCGTCCGCCGGGTTGGGCCGCCGGGAGACCAGGCCGGCCTTGACCAGCCGGTCCACGGTGTTGGTGACGCTGGTCGGGTGCACCATCAGCCGCTCGCCGATCTTCGACAGCGAGAGCTCGCCGGTCCGGCTGAAGGTCAGCAGCACCAGCGCCTCGTAGCGCGCGAAGGTCAGCCCGTACGGCTTGACCACCGCGTCGACCCGGCCGAGCAGGATCTGGTGCGCGCGCATCACCGAGGTGATCGCCGCCATCGACGGGACCTCGCCCCAGCGGCGGGCCCACAGTTCGTCGGCGCGGGCGATCGGGTCGAAGTCGAGTGCGAGGGGTTTGGCCACGCCCTCACCGTACCGGCGGGCCCGCCGGTGGCTCCCGGACGGCCCGCATGGTGGGATCCGCTCAGGCGGCGGCGGTGGCCGGCGCGGCGGTGGGCAGGCCCGCGCGCTCCTCCTTGGCGAGCATCCGCTCGGCGAAGAAGCCGCCGGTCGGGAGCACCGAGAGGATCAGCAGCAGCGCCGCCCGCTTGAGGTCCCAGCCCTGCTTCTGCCAGGCCAGGCCCCAGAACGCGGCGTAGGCGAGGAAGAGCATGCCGTGGATCATGCCGAGCACCGGGACCGGGTTGAAGCTGGTGTTGTACTTGAACACCATGCCGACCAGCAGCAGGAGGAAGGACAGTCCCTCCGGGCCGGAGACGAGACGCAGACGGTGGGCGGCGTTGTTCTTCATGGCGGGGGTACCTCACTGCGGCGGGCGGACGCGGGGTTAGGACGCGGGGTTAGCTTGTGAACGGGCGCACAAACCGCTGCCCATTATGGGCAGGCCCCCGCGCGAACGGTGCGCCGGGGCCCCCGTCGTGCCCGAGATCACATCCGCACCGGTCACACCGGCCGTCCCGGGCGTCTCGCTATCCTGCTCTGCGCGCGCCCGATCACGGATGGCGCGAGGAACGGACCAGAACGGACCACGGGGGAGCACCACCATGTTCAAGCGGGACTGGGACCGGCGGACCTGCGCCAAGCGCGGGCACACCACATACGCGCCGACCGAGCTGGAGCTGCGCACCCGGCTGCACGCCGGCACCGCGCTCGGCGACGCCTGGCGCTGCCTGCGCTGCGGCGACTTCGCGCTCGGCGAGCCGCACGGCTCCGGACCGGCCGCCGACGCCCCGCTGGTGCCGCGCGGCAAGGCGCTGCGCGATCTCTTCATCCTGCGCTTCCTGGCCGTCGAGCGGGTGCTGCGCGGTGTGCTGATCGTGCTGGCCGCCTGGGCGGTGTGGAAGTTCTCCAACAGCCAGAACGCGGTGCGCGACCTCTTCGACCAGGACCTGACGGCCTTCAAGCCGGTCGCCGACCACTTCCACTACGACCTCGACCACTCCCCCGTGGTGGACACCATCCGCAAGACCTTCGACTACAAGCACAGCACCCTGGTGATCGTCGCGGCGGCGCTGCTGACCTACGCGCTGATCGAGCTGGTCGAGGGCGTCGGGCTGTGGATGGGCCGGCGCTGGGCCGAGTACCTGACGGTGATCGCCACCGCCGCGTTCCTGCCGCTGGAGGTCTACGAGCTGACCGAGAAGATCAGCGCGTTCAAGATCGCCACGCTGGTCCTCAATGTGCTCGCGGTGCTCTGGATCCTGATCTCCAAGCGGCTCTTCGGCCTGCGCGGCGGCATCGTCGCCTTCGAGGCCGAGCGGCACTCCGCCTCGTTCCTGGAGGTCTCGACGGCCGCGCAGACCGGCTGAGCCACCACCCGGCTGAGCCGCCACCCGTTCGAGTGGTTCCGGGCGCCAGTTCGGGCCTGCGGCGGGCGCAAGTAGTAGAAAATTGAACAATATTGCGTATCATGGTCAGTATGGACACGCACGCCACAGAGCCGACCGAAGCCCAGGCCGCCCCGGCCACCTCCGCTCCGGACGACACCCCCTGGCTGAACGCCCGGGAGCAGCGCCTGTGGCGTGCGCATCTGGAGGTCAGTCAGCTGCTGATGTACCAACTCGGCCGCGAGCTCCAGCCGCACGGCCTGGCCAACAACGACTACGAGATCCTGGTCGTCCTCTCCGAGGCCCCCAAGCGGCGGATGCGGATGACCGACCTGGCCACCGCCACCCTGCAGTCCAAGAGCCGTCTCTCGCACCAGATCACCCGGATGGAGAACGCCGGCCTGGTGCTCCGCCAGGAGTGTCCGGGCGACCGCAGAGGCCTCTACGCCCACCTGACCGACCAGGGCTGGGAGACCATGCAGAAGGTCGCCCCGGACCACGTCCGCAGCGTCCGCGCGCACTTCATCGACCTCTTCGACAGCGACCAACTGGACGCCATGTACGAGGCCCTGGCCCCCATCGCCGACCACCTGCGCACCCTGCGCGGCCGCGGCTAGGGCATACGCGCCAGGAGTACGGGCTAGGAGTCCGTCAGGCTGGCGATGAGTTCGTCGGCTGCGCCGTAGGGGTCGAGGCGGCCGGCGGCGACGCGTTCGGCCAGGGCGTCGAGGTGGCGGTCGCCGTGCAGGTTGCCGATCCGGGAGCGGAGGGCGGCCAGGGCGATGGCCTCGATCTCGTCGGCGGCGCGGCGGCGGCGGCGGACGGTGAGCTGGCCGCCGGCCTCCAGCCAGGCACGGTGCTTCTCCAGGGCCTCGACGACCTCGTCGACGCCCTCGCCGCGGGCGGCGACGGTCTTGAGGATCGGCGGGCGCCAGTCGCCCGGCTCGCGGGCCTCGCCGAGGCCGAGCATGTGGCCCAGCTCGCGGGCGGTGGCGTCCGCACCGTCCCGGTCGGCCTTGTTGACCACGAACACGTCGCCGATCTCCAGGATCCCGGCCTTCGCGGCCTGGATCCCGTCGCCCATCCCGGGGGCCAGCAGCACGACCGTGGTGTCCGCCTGCGCCGCGACCTCGACCTCGGACTGGCCGACCCCGACGGTCTCCACCAGGATCACGTCGCAGCCCGCCGCGTCCAGCACCCGCAGCGCCTGCGGGGCGGCCCAGGAGAGCCCGCCCAGGTGGCCGCGGGTGGCCATCGAGCGGATGAAGACGTCCGGGTCGGTGGCGTGGTCCTGCATCCGCACCCGGTCGCCGAGCAGCGCGCCGCCGGAGAACGGCGAGGACGGGTCGACCGCCAGCACCGCCACCCGCTTGCCCAGCCGCCGGTAGGCCGAGACCAGCGCGGAGGTGGACGTCGACTTGCCGACGCCCGGTGAGCCGGTGAGCCCCACGGTGTACGCCCGCCCGGTGTACGGCGCGAGCGCGGCCATCACCTCGCGCAGCTCCGGCGCGGCGTTCTCGACCAGCGAGATCAGCCGGGCCACCGCGCGCGGGCGCCCCGCCCGGGCCTGCTCGACCAGGGTCGGCACATCGATCATGGCGCTTGGGTCTCCTCGGTCAGGGGCCGGTGCCTCGAGTGCGAGGCACCGGCCGGAGCACTACGGCACTACGTGGGTCAGGCCTTGGGCACCCGGACGATCAGGGCGTCGCCCTGGCCGCCGCCGCCGCACAGCGCCGCCGCGCCGACGCCGCCGCCGCGGCGCTGCAGCTCCAGCGCCAGGTGCAGCACCACGCGGGCGCCGGACATCCCGATCGGGTGGCCGAGCGCGATCGCGCCGCCGTTGACGTTGACCTTGTCCTCGGTGACGCCGAGGTCCTTCATCGACTGGTAGGCGACCGCCGCGAACGCCTCGTTGATCTCGATCAGGTCGAGGTCCTCGACACCGAGGCCCTCCTTGCCGAGCGCGTGCTTGATCGCGTTGGACGGCTGCGACTGCAGCGAGTTGTCCGGGCCCGCGACGTTGCCGTGCGCGCCGATCTCGGCGATCCAGCTCAGGCCCAGCTCCTCGGCCTTGGCCTTGCTCATCACGACCACCGCGGCGGCGCCGTCGGAGATCTGCGAGGAGGTGCCGGCCGTGATGGTGCCCGCCTTGTCGAAGGCCGGGCGCAGCTTGGCCAGCGTCTCGGTGGTCGTCTCGGCGCGGATGCCCTCGTCCTGCGAGAAGACCACCGGGTCGCCCTTGCGCTGCGGGATCTCCACCGGGGTGATCTCGGCCTCGAAGACGCCGTTCTTCTGGGCGGCGGCGGCCCGCTGGTGCGACAGGGCCGCCAGGTGGTCCTGCACCTCGCGGGTGATGCCGAGGCGGGTGTTGTGCTTCTCGGTGGACTCGCCCATCGGGATGTTCTCGTACGCGTCGGTCAGGCCGTCGTAGGCCATCGCGTCGAGCAGCTCGATCGAGCCGTACTTGTATCCCTCGCGGGACTTGGGCAGCAGGTGCGGGGCGTTGGTCATCGACTCCTGGCCGCCCGCCACCACGATGTCGAACTCGCCCGCGCGGATCAGCTGGTCGGCCAGCGCGATGGCGTCCAGGCCGGAGAGGCAGACCTTGTTGATGGTCAGCGCCGGGACGTTCATCGGGATGCCGGCCTTGACGGCGGCCTGGCGGGCCGGGATCTGGCCGGCGCCGGCCTGCAGCACCTGACCCATGATCACGTACTGCACCTGGTCGCCCGTCACCCCGGCCCGCTCCAGCGCGGACTTGATGGCGAAGGCACCCAGCTCGGCGCCGGTGAAGCCCTTGAGCGAACCGAGCAGGCGGCCCATCGGGGTGCGGGCGCCCGCGACGATGACGGAGGTAGTAGCGGTGGAAGCGGTAGGCATGGAACGAGCCCCTTCGCACGTCTTGGCCAGGGAGTCCTGCGGGCGTCGAACGGCAGCAGGGCCCGGGGAGAGGGATGCAGCTCAATGTACTGACCCGTAACCCGGGCGTCACCGGAGCGACGGTGTGATCAGGCTCGCACGCGGCCCAGTGGCGCGGCGGACCGGTTGTGCGCTGCACTGACAGCAACCCACCCCTCGGAGGCCCCCGTGTTGACCCGGATCGACCACATCGGCATCGCCTGCTTCGACCTCGACAAGACCGTCGAGTTCTACCGTGCCACGTACGGCTTCGAGGTGTACCACAGCGAGGTCAACGAGGAGCAGGGCGTCCGCGAGGCCATGCTCAAGATCAACGACACCGGCGATGGCGGCGCCTCCTACCTCCAGCTGCTCGAGCCGACCCGCGAGGACTCCACGGTCGCCAAGTGGCTGGCCAAGAACGGCGAGGGCGTGCACCACATCGCGTTCGGCACCGCCGACGTCGACGGCGACGCCGCGGACATCAAGTCCAAGGGCGTCCGGGTGCTCTACGAGGAGCCGCGGATCGGCTCGATGGGCTCGCGGATCACCTTCCTGCACCCCAAGGACTGCGGCGGCGTGCTGACCGAGCTGGTCACCTCCGCGGAGCCGGCGGCCGAGCACTGACCGGCCGGTAACCTGCGCGAGTACCGGCCTCGGCGGTCAAACTCACGCTTTGGCCCACTACAATGCCCAGGTGCGTGACGGCCCCGCGAGCAGCGGGGCACCACGCACGGCCAAGGGCGGGGAAGGCTGGTCACTGACAGCCGGTCCCGGTCGTAGGGGAGTCCGTATCCGGGGCACGGCTGAACGGCCGCTGTTCGGATCTGTCACCATTCTCCAGAAGGCAAGAGTTCGCCCAGGAGTCCACCCGGTCGGCGGAGCGCGGTCACAGTCGCGCGCCACCTGCCCGGACTCCGACCGTGGCGGACGTCCCCGCAGGGGGCGTCCGAGTCCCGGTCCCGTCCGGGACTGCCCGCGGATGCAAGGACCAGCGCGGCCGGCCTCCCCCGAGGCCGGTGTTCGGGCCGCGCGGGTCGAGGACGCCGACCAGGAGATGGATGGGACCGCGGAGTGCGGGGCAACGACCGCTACGAGGTTGATGATCACCTCTCCCAGTTCGAAGCCGAGATGGACCGGCTTCGCAAGGAGCGGGACAAGACCGCCGAGCATGCCGAGGACCTCGCCTATCAGGTGGAGGTGCTCCGGGCCAAGCTGCACGAATCGCGTCGGCAGCTTGCGCAGCCGCGCGCCTTCGACGCCGTCTCCGGCCAGGCCGAGCAGCTCCTGCGCACCGCCGAACTCCAGGCCCAGCAACTGCGCGAGACCGCCGAGCGCCAGCTGCGCGAGTCCCAGGCGGCCACCCAGCGGCTGATGGCCGAGGCCGCCGAGCGCACCGCCCGGATCGAGGCCGAGCTCCAGGCCCGCCGCCGGCAGATGGACGAGGAGCTCTCCGAGCTGCGCCGCAGCGCGGAGCGCCACGTCAACGAGAACGTCAACTGGGCCGAGCAGACCCGGGCCGGCACCGAGCAGGAGGCCCAGCGCCTGCTGCAGGAGGCCCAGGCCGAGGCCGAGCGGCTGGTCGCCGCCGCCCGCGCCTCCGCCGCCGCCCTCGCCGACCAGGCCCGCGCGCAGACCGCCGCCGACGTGGACGCCGCCCGCGGCGAGGCCCAGGCGCAGGCCGAGGCCGCCCTGCTGCGCGCACAGAAGGACGCCGAACGGCTGCTCCACGCCGCCTCCCAGCAGGCGCAGCAGGCCAGCGCCGAGGCGCAGGAGCTGCGCGGCAGCGCCGCCAACCAGGCCCAGCAGCAGCTCGCCGGGGCGCAGGCCGCCGCCGAGCAGCAGCTGGCCGCCGCACAGACCGAGATCGAGCGGCTCAAGCAGCAGTCCGCCGAGGCGCAGGCGCAGGCCGAGGCGGCCCTCGCCCAGGCCCAGGGCGAGATCGAGCGGATGCGCGAGGAGGCCAGGGCCGAGGCCGAGCGCGCCCGCCTGGAGGCGGCCGAGCTGCGCCGGCAGGCCGCCCTGGCCGCCGAGCAGCTGCAGGCCGAGGCGGCCGCCGCCGCCGAGCGGCTGGAGGCCGACGGCCAGGCGGCCGGCGAGCAGCGCTCGCAGACCGCCAAGGCCGAGGTGGCCCGGATGGTGGCCACCGCCACCAAGGAGGCCGAGCGGATCAAGGCCACGGCTGCCGAGGCCGAGGCCCGCGCCCACAACGCCCAGGCCGAGGCGGAGGCCGCCAAGGCCGCCGCCGCCGAGGAGAGCGAGCGGCTGCGCGGCGCGGCCCAGAGCGTGGCGACCCAGCTGCGGCAGGAGGCCGAGGCCTCGATCGCCGAGCTGCGCGCCGCCGCCCAGGCCGAGGCCGCCGAGATGCGCGCGCAGGCCGAGGCCGCCGCCGAGGCGCTGCGTGCCGACGCCCGTGAGCAGGGTCGGGCCGAGGGCGCCAAGGACGCCACCATGCATCTCGCCAAGGCGGCCAAGAGCGCCGAGGAGGCGCTCTCCCGGGCCGGCCAGGACGCCGAGGCGACCCGCGCCGAGGCGGCCGCCGAGGCCGAGCGGATCCGCAGCGAGGCCGCCGCCGAGGCGAAGCAGCTGCGCGACCAGGCGCAGGAGTCCGTCGAGCAGGCGCAGAACGCCGCGCTGGACGACGCCGCGGGGATCCGCGCCCGCATGGAGCAGATGCAGGACGAGGCCGCCCGGCTGCGCGCCGAGGCCGAGGAGCTGCGCGCGCAGGCCGCCCGCGACGCCGAGAAGGTGCGCGGCGAGGCCCGCCGGCAGGCCGTGGTCCAGATAGAGGAGTCGGCGAAGAACGCCGAGGAGCTGCTGACCAAGGCCAAGGCCGACTCGGACGAGCTGCGCGAGGGCGCCGGCGTCGAGGTCGATCGACTGCGCACCGAGGCCAAGGAGCAGGTCGCGCAGATGCAGGCCAGGGCCGAGCAGATGCTCAACCGGGCTCGCACCGAGGCCGAGAAGCTGGCCACCGCCACCGAGCAGCAGCGCAGTGAGGCGCTTGACGCCGCCAAGGCCGCGGCCGCCGAGACGCGTGCCGCCGCCGACCGGGACAGCGCCGAACTGCGCCGCGAGGCAACCGAGTTCGACCAGCGCGTACGGGCCGAGGCGCAGGCCGAGGCGAGCGCGCTGCAGAGCGAGGCGCAGGCCGCCGCCGAGGCCAGGGAGGCCGAGTCGCGGGCGCTCAGCGAGCGGCTGCAGGCCGAGGCACAGGCCGCCGCCGAGCAGCTGCGGGCCGAGGCCGAGGCGGTCGCGGGCGCGCTGCGCGAGGAGAGCCGGCGGGCGAGCGAGGAGACCGCCGCCGCGCTGCTGCGCGAGCGCGAGCAGGTCGCCGAGCAGCTGACGGCGGCCCAGGCCGCCCGCGAGGCCGCCCGGATCGCGGCCACCGAACTGACCGAGCGGACGGCCGCCGAGACCCAGGCACTGCGCGAGAGCGCCGAGGCCGAGGCCGACCGGGTCCGCACCGAGGCCGAGGCGCAGGCGCTGGCCGTCCGCACCCAGGCCGCCGAGCAGCTGGAACTGGCCGACGCGGCCGCCGAGGCCGCCCGCAGCGAGGCCGCCGCCGAGGCGCAGGCGCTGCGCGGCGAGGCGCGTGCCGCGGCCGAGCAGCTGCACGCCGAGTCCACCGCCGCCGCCGAGGCTCTCGCCGCCCGCAGCCAGGCCGCCGCCGACGCACTGACCGCCCAGGCGCAGGCCGCCGCCGAGGCGCTGACCGGTGCCGCGCAGAGTGCCGCGGACGCCCTCACCGCCGAGACCCGGGCGGCCGCCGAAGCGGTCACCGGCCACGCCCAGGCCACCGCCGACGAGTTGACCGCCGGCGCGCAGGCCGCCGCCGAGCAGCTCACCGCCGAGGCGCAGGCCACCGCCGACGAGCTGCGCGCCGCCGCGGCCCAGGAGCGCACCACCGCCGCCGAGGAGGCCGCCCGCCTCACCGCCGAGGCCGCCGAGCAGCTGGAGCAGGCCCGCCTGGAGGCGGCCGGCGTCAGCGCCGCCGCGACCGCCCGCGCGAGCGAGCTGGTCAGCACCGCCGAGGACGAGGCGGCAGCCGTCCGGCAGTCCGTGGCCGGGATGCACGAGGGCGCCTCCCAGCAGGTCGCCGAGCTCATCGCGCGCGCCGAGCGGGAGACCGCCGACACCCGCGAGCTGGCCGAGCTGGAGCTGGCCGAGCTGCGCGAGAACGCCGCACGCGAGAGCGCCCGGCTGCGCGAGGACGCCGAGGCCGAGGCGGCCCGGGTGCAGGCCGAGGCGCAGAGCTACGACGCCGAGCTGCGCGAGAGCGCCGACCGCGACACCGCCGAACTGCGCGCCACCGCCGAGCGCGAGAGCACCGAGCTGCGCGAGCGCGCCGCCGCCGAGGCCGAGGCCGAGCGCGAGGCGGCCGCGGCCACCGCGGCCCGTACGGCGGCCGACGCCGAGGCGTACAGCGCCCAGGTCCGCACCGAGGCCGACGAGTACGCCGCCCACCTGCAGGCCGAGAGCGAGGAGTACGCCACCCGTACCCGCGCCGAGGCCGAGGCCGAGGCCGGCCGGATCGCCGCCGAGGCCCAGGAGTACGACGCCCAGCTGCGCACCGAGGCCAACGCCGAGCGCCGGCAGGCCGACGAGGACGCCCGCCGCCACCGCGCCGAGGCCGAGGCCGAGGCGGCCCGCACGCTGGCCGAGGCCGAGGAGCGCAGCGCCGCCGCGGTCGCCGAGGCCGAGCGCTACGCCGCCCGACTGCGCACCGAGGCCGAGGAGTTCGCCTCCGCCACCCGCACCCTGGCAGAGGAGTACGAGGTCTCCACCCGGGCTCGCGCCGACGCCTACGACGTGGGCACCCGCGAGCAGGCCGAGCAGTACGACTCGGCCACCCGCGCGCAGGCCCAGTCCGTCCTGGAGAAGGCCTTCGCCGACGCCGAGGCGCTCGGCGAGGAGTCCCAGAGCACCGCGCTGGCCACCACCGCCGCCGCCGAGGAGCAGGCCGACGCCATGGTGGCCGCCGCCCGCAAGGAGGCCGACCGGCTGGTCGCGGCCGGCGAGGCGGCCGGGCAGGCCGAGGTGGAGCGGGCCAGGGCCGACGCCGACGCCATGCTCTCCGAGGCCCGCCGCGACTCCACCGCGATCCGCGAGCGCGCCGAGGAGCTGCGCGAGCGGACCGACGCCGAGATCGAGGCGCTGCACGAGCGAGCCCGCAAGGAGAACGCGCAGGCCATGAAGTCGGCCGGCGAGCGGGTGGACGCCCTGGTGACGGCGGCTCAGGAGCAGCTGACCGAGGCCGAGGAGCAGGCGGTCACCGCCGTGGTCGAGGCCGAGGAGCTGGCGGCCTCGCTGGTGGCGGCCGCCGAGGAGCGGGCTTCCGAGCTGACGTCGGAGGCTTCGGCCGAGGCCAGTAAGGTACGGATCGCCGCCGTCCGCAAGGCCGAGGGCCTGCTCAAGGAGGCCGACCAGAAGTTGGCCGACTCCACGGCGAAGGCGGAGCAGAAGCTCTCCGACGCCATCGCCAAGGCCGAGCAGCTGATCGCCAAGGCCGAGAACCGGCTGAAGGCGGCTCAGGAGGAGGCCGAGGAGCAGATCGAGGCGGCGTCGACCCAGGCGGCCAAGCGGCTGCGCTCGGCCGAGGAGAACGCCGACGAGCAGCTGCGCCTGGCCACCGAGGAGGCCGAGCGGGTGCGCGCCGAAGCCCGTGCCGAGGCGCAGCGGGTGACCGACGACGGCCGCCGCGAGCTGGACGAGTTGGTGCGCCGGCGCAAGGACATCAACACCGAGATCTCTCGGGTCCAGGATGTGCTCTCCGCGCTGGAGGCCTTTGAGGCACCCTCACCGGTGCAGCAGGCGACGGCCCGGGAGACCGGCGGCTCCGGCAGCGGGTCCGGCGGTGGAAAGAACAGCAACGGGGGCTCGAAGGCGGGCGCTGGAGTGGGCGCCCCTCGTTCGAGTGGTGGCAGGTCGGGAGGGACACCACCCGATTGAGCGGACATTGTCCGTTCGCCATAGGCTTTTTGCCGAAGACACTCCGGTAACGTGTCAGGATTCCCTCAACCACCTCAGCGGTTTGACGACAGGAAGCCCAGAACCCCATGAGCGACAGTCATTCCCCTCACGGCTTCGACCTGGTGCGCCGTGGGTACGAGCGCGCCCAGGTAGACGAGCGGATCACCAAGCTGGTGGCCGACCGTGACAGCGCGTTGACCCGCATCGGTGCGCTGGAGAAGCGCATCGAGGAGCTCCACCTGGAGACCCAGAGCGCGCAGGCCGCCGTCAGCGACGCCGAGCCCTCGTACGCCGGTCTGGGTGCCCGGGTCGAGAAGATCCTGCGGCTGGCCGAGGAGGAGGCGAAGGACCTGCGTGAGGAGGCCCACCGCGCCGCCGAGCAGCACCGCGAGCTGGCCGAGGCGGCCGCCCAGCAGGTCCGTTCCGAGGCGGAGAACTACGCCAAGGACCGCAAGGCGAAGGCCGAGGACGAGGGTCTGCGGATCGTCGACAAGGCCAAGAGCGACAGCGCCCAGCTGCGCACCGAGGCCAACAAGGACGCCCAGAACAAGCGCGAGGAGGCGGACGCCCTCTTCGAGGAGACCCGCACCAAGGCCGCCCAGGCCGCGCTGGAGTTCGAGACCAACCTGGCCAAGCGCCGCGAGCAGTCCGAGCGCGACCTGGCGGCCCGTCAGGCCAAGGCCGAGAAGCGTCTGGCCGAGATCGAGCACCGGGCCGAGCAGCTGCGCCTGGAGGCCGAGAAGCTCCGCACCGACGCCGAGCGCCGCGCCCGCCAGACGGTGGAGACGGCCCAGCGCCAGTCCGAGGACATCGTGGCCGACGCCAACGCCAAGGCCGACCGGATCCGCAGCGAGTCCGAGCGCGAGCTGGCGGCGCTCACCAACCGCCGCGACAGCATCAACGCCCAGCTGACCAACGTGCGCGAGATGCTCGCCACGCTGACCGGCGCGGCCGTGGCCGCCGCCACGCTGCCGACGGACGACGCCCTGGGCGTCCCCGCCCAGCAGTCGCGCTGACGCGTAGCACTCTCAGCGGGCCCCCACCGACTCGGTGGGGGCCCGTTCTGTTCTCCCCTCAGCCCACCCGGCGCAGCAGCGCGCGGACGGCCGCGTCGAAGGCCGCCGGGTCCTCCAGCGCGCTGAGGTGGCCGACGCCCGGGAGCACCGTCAGCCGCGCGTCCGCCAGCGCCTGGGCCATCGCCTGCGCGTCGGCCGGCGGGGTCAGCGCGTCCTCGGCGCCCACCAGCACCGCCGCCGGGACCCGCAGCCCGGCCAGGACGTCGAAGGACTCCCCGCGCGCCGCCATCGCCCGCTGCGCCCAGGCCACCCCGGCCGGCGTCGCCTCGGCGATCAACTCCCTTACCCGGGCGACCAGTTCCGGTGCGGCGGCGGGCCCGAGCAGGGTGCTCTCCAGCTTCTCCTCGGCGAGCAGCCGCACGCTGTCGCGGGCCAGCACCGCCGCCGCGATCCGCTCGCGGTTGGCCCGGGCCGGCTCGGTGTCGGCGCTCGCCTTGGTGTCCGCGAGCAGCAGCCCGGCGAGCCGCTCGGGGTGGCGGCGGGCGAAGGCCAGCGCGACATAGCCGCCCATCGACAGCCCGCCCACCACCGCGCGCTCGACCCCGGCGGTGTCGAGCATCCCGGCGACGGCGTCGGCCAGCAGGTCGAGCGAGGGGGCGGCGCCGGACGCCGAGGTGGCTCCGAAGCCGGGCAGGTCGGGGGCGAGCACCCGCGCCGCGCGCCCGTCAGGACCGGGCAGGGTGTCCAGCTGGGCCTGCCACATCCGGGCCGAAAGTGGGAATGCATGGAGCAGGACCAGCGCAGTGCCCGTGCCACGCTCCCGTACCGATAGCTCAGTCATGCGGCTCACCGTAGGCGGCGGCCTGGGGAGATGCACAGAGCGCGCCCGACTGCCTGATGTGTCCTAATCTGACGAGGAGTAACCAACAGGGGAGCAGTGATGATCGAACTGCACGAGCTGACCAAACGGTACGGGGACAAGACCGCCGTGGACAGCCTGAGCTTCCAGGTGCCGCGGGGGGTCGTCACCGGCTTTCTCGGCCCGAACGGCGCCGGCAAGTCCACCACGATGCGCCTGATCCTCGACCTCGACCGCCCCACCAGCGGCCGGGTCACCATCGACGGCAAGAACTACGGGTCGCTCAGCGAGCCGCTCAAGTACATCGGCGCCCTCTTGGAGGCGCAGGCCGTGCACCCCGGCCGCACCGCCTACAACCACCTGCTCTGGCTGGCCCAGAGCAACCGGATCCCGCTCAGCCGGGTGGACGAGGTGCTCGCCCTGGTCGGGCTGACCGAGGTCGCCAACAAGCGCTCGCGCGGCTTCTCGCTCGGCATGGGACAGCGTCTCGGCATCGCCTCGGCCCTGCTCGGCGACCCGGAGATCGTGATGTTCGACGAGCCGGTCAACGGTCTCGACCCGGAGGGCATCCTCTGGGTCCGCAACCTGATGAAGCGCCTCGCCGCCGAGGGCCGGACCGTCTTCGTCTCCTCGCACCTGATGAGCGAGATGGCGCTGACCGCCCAGCACCTGGTGGTGATCGGCCGGGGCCGGCTGCTCGCCGACCTCCCGATGGCGGAGTTCATCGCGCAGAACTCCCGCTCCACGGTGCGGATCCGCACCCCGCACCCCGAGCAGCTGCTGGACGCCCTCGCCCAGCAGTCGATCAACGCCCAGCCCGGGCCCGAGGGTTCGTACGAGGTGGTGGACGGCGACCTGGTCAAGATCGGCGAACTGGCCGCCGCGAGCGGCATCACGCTGCACGAACTGAGCCCGCAGCGCGCCTCGCTGGAGGAGGCGTTCATGCAGATGACGGCCGACGCGGTGGAGTACCACGCGGGCGCGCCGACGGGCACCGACGCGACCGGCGCCCCGGGCGAGTGGGGGGCCGGCTGGCAGCAGCCGGCCGGCAAGCGGCAGAAGCAGCAGAAGGGTGCGAACTGAGATGGGCTCCTTTCCCGCGATCCTGCAGTCCGAATGGACCAAGATCCGCAGCGTCCGCTCCACCGTCTGGACCCTGCTGCTCGCCTTCGTGGTGACGGTCGGCCTGGGCGCGCTGATCTCGCTGCTCACCAAGAACAACTTCGCGGACTTCACCAAGAACCAGACCACCCCCTTCGACGCCACCACGACCAGCCTGGCCGGCATCGGCCTCGGCGAGATCGCGATGATCGTCTTCGGCGTGCTGGCGGTCGGCAACGAGTACAGCAGCGGGATGATCCGGGTCTCGCTGGCCGCCGTACCGCAGCGCGGCACGCTGCTCACCGCCAAGTCCGCGGTGATCGGGGCGCTGGCGCTGGTGGTCTCGCTGGTGACGGCGTTCGTCACGTTCTTCCTCGGCCAGGCGCTGCTGGGCGACCACCACACCACGCTGGGCGCGCCGAACGTGCTGCGCGCGGTGTTCGGGGCGGCGGTCTACCTGACCATGCTCTGCCTGTTCTCCGCCGGGGTGACCGCGATGCTGCACAACCAGACGCTCGCGCTGGGCGTGCTGGTGCCGTTCTTCTTCCTGCTCTCGCCGATCCTCTCGGCGGTGCCGAAGGTGAAGAACGTCGCGCACTACTTCCCGGACTTCGCCGGACGGCAGATGCTGACGGTCTTCCCCACCCCCAGCGATCCGTACGGCTGGCTGGCCGGGTTCTTCATCTGCGGCGCCTGGACACTGGCGGCGCTGCTCGGCGGAGCCGCGGTGCTCAAGCGGCGCGACGCCTGATCGGCGCTGTGGCCGCGGGGCCCCCGGGCGTGTCTAGTACCTCGGGGCCCCGCGGCCGCGCTGGATCGCCGAACCGCGCCGCTCGCGGGCGCCCCAGCAGGCGCGGTGCCAGTGCCGCCGGTCGTCCACGCCCGCGCCGTACGACGGCCAGGCCACCACATGGCCGACCCCCGGCGGGATCTCCTGGTCGCAGCCGGGGCAGCGGTAGAAACGGCCGGCCGTGCCGGCGACCGTCTGCACCACCCACTCCTCGCCCCGGTAGTTCTCGGTACGCCGCAGCGAACCGCCCAGCGGGGCCGGCGGCTCGGCGCCGCGATCGGCGCCCCGGTCGGCGCTGCTGATCCGGTTGCGACGGGGAGACACGGCGTTCACCTCTCGGCGGGGGCACATTCGGCATCCAGGGTACGGGGACGAGCCGGTCGCTCACAGCCCGCTACAACTCCTCTACCACGGCCGGGCCGGGCGGCTCGGAGTTTCGTGGCATTACCACCCCTTCCTCCGCGAAATTGGGGAATCCGCGTGCCGTTGGCACATGACATGGGTTAGTCACGGTGGTGACAAGGCGGGGCTCGCACAGCCTGCGCGCACCCGAGGAGGGCTTTCCGTGACCAACACCAGCACCAGCACCCGGCCCGGCGCCGACGCCCGGCCGCCCCTGCGCGCGACCGGCCCCGCGTCATCGGCCACGGGGCCCTCCGCGATGCTCCCGGTGGGCGCCCCGCCGGCGGCCCGGCCGGTCGCCGAGCGCGGCGGCAGCCACCCGGCGGCCGTCGACGCGATCAGGATCGGCGCCTTCCTGCTCTCGGCGCAGTTCCCCGGCCAGAGCCACGCGGACGTGCTGGAGCGGACGGTGGACGCCACGCTGGCCGCCGAGCGGGCCGGCCTGGAGGCGGTCTGGCTGGCCGAGCACCACTTCGTCCCGTACGGCGTCTGCCCGAACGCCGCCACGCTGGCCGCGCTGCTGCTCGGCCGCACCCGGCGGATCCGGCTCGGCACGGCGGTCAGCGTGCTCTCCACCACCCACCCGGTGGCGCTCGGCGAGCAGGCCGCGCTGCTGCACCTGACCTCCGGCGGGCGGTTCACGCTGGGCGTCGGGCGCGGCGGGCCGTGGATCGACCTGACGGTCTTCGGCAGCGGGATCGCCGCCTTCGAGGAGGGCTTCGCCGAGCGCCTCGACCTGCTGCTGCGCTGGCTGCGCGACCCCCGGGTGCGGGCGGACGGGCCGCAGTTCAGCTTCCCCGAGGTCGCCGTGGTGCCCCGGGCGGCCGAGCCGGCCCGGGCCCCCGAGCACGCCGAACTGCGCGACTGGCTCGGCCTGGAGCGCGAACGGCCGGCCAAGCCCCGGTTCCCGCGCCAGCGCACCGAGCTGCTGCCCGGTGCCGCGTCGGCCGGACCGGCCGGACCGCCCGTGGTGGTCGCCTGCACCTCGCCGGCCAGCGTCCGGCTCGCCGCCGAGCGCGGCCTGCCGATGCTGCTCGGGATGCACTCGGGGGACGAGGACAAGCTGCAGATGCTCACCGCCTACCGGGCCGCCTGGCGCGCCTGCGGGCGCGGCGAGGAGCGGCTGGCGCAGGTCGAGCGCGAGCATGTGGCGGCCGGGGTCGGCCAGGTCGCCGATCGCGGGCCGGCCGCGCGGGCCACCCTGCTGCGGGCGATGCCCGACTGGTTCGAGTACGGGCTCGGCGCGCATCGCACGGTGGACGGCCGGGAGCGCAAGATGCGCGACCCGTACGCGTACACCGAACTGCTCTGCGACCTGCACGCGGTGGGCACCCCGCGGCAGTGCGCGGACCGGCTGCTGGCCACCGCCGAGCGCACCGGCATCCGGCGCTTCGCGCTGCTCGCCGAGGGCTCCGGCGACCGCGAGGCAACCCTGCACAACATCGCCAGGCTCGGCGCCGAGGTGCTGCCGCAGCTGTCGTGACGCCGCGCGGGACCGCGGTCCCGTCCCGGCGGTCGGCCCCCGTCGTGCGGGGCCGACCGCATGACGGATCAACAGTCGCGCAGCTCCGCGGACTGGTTCAGCAGTTGGGCGCGAACGGAGGTGAAGCGCCGGAAGCGCTCCTCGGATTCGTCCGCGGCGGTGAAGACGGCCACCCGGTGGCAGTTCTGGAAGGCCAGCCGGACGCCGAAGTGCCGCTGCAGCGCACCCCGGATCGCGTCACTCGCCATCGCCCGCAGCAGCTGGCCGCGGGCCTGCTCGCTGGGCGGCGGGACGTGGTTGTCGGCGAAGCCGGTGCCGTCGACCCCCATCTGGGCCACCAGCGAACTGATCAGGTCCCAGGCATAGGGCAGGGACGTACGGACGCAGTCGACGAACTCCCGCTCGTCGACGTCGCCTCGCTCGGCCTTCTCCAATAGGGCCGGTGAGACGTCGAGCGACATGGGTTCTCCTCTCGCGGTCCACCCGAGCGGGTCCGCCCGGATGGTCGTGCGTTGGTGCGGATGGTGCCGTGCCGTGCTGTGTCGTGCCGTGCCGTGCTCAGTCGGGTCCGGGCGGGCTGGGAGCTGGGGCGGGTTTCGCTCGTCCAGGGTGGCAGCCCCGCCTCAGCGGAGTTGGCGAATGCTGCTATTTCCGTTGAAATCGCCACCACGGCCAGCAGATTGGCCAGAACCAGTCGAAACTCTGTTCATCGCGAATCTCCGTCCCCGTCGGCTACGCGGAAGCTGGAAAACGTCACCCAACGTAGCGGTCCGTGCGCGCAGGCGCCAGACTGCGGGAGCTACGGGCTCCCGGGTTCCCATAGTTCGCCGCAATCAGCGCCCGGGCGCACCCCTGGTGGCGACTCGCAGCAAATGGACCCGGCGGACCCGGAGCCCTGGCCGTGCGTCTCCCTCGGTGGGCCCTGGATGCCGGGAATCTCACGCCGGACCCCGGGTGCGCTGCGCATGCCAACCCACCGGCTGTCCGCGTCCACTCACCTTGCGTGACCGGGCCCTGACGACTCCCGCGAGCGCCTAGGCTTGCCCCCATGCGTCTCGTCATCGCCCGTTGTTCAGTCGACTACGCCGGTCGGCTCTCCGCCCATCTGCCGTCCGCCACCAGGCTGATCCTGGTCAAGGCCGACGGCAGCGTCAGCATTCATGCCGACGACCGTGCCTACAAGCCGCTCAACTGGATGTCCCCGCCCTGCACGCTCAAGCAGGCCGACGGGACGTGGACCGTCGTCAACAAGGCCGGCGAGAAGCTGATCATCACGCTGGAGGAGGTGCTGCACGACTCCTCGCACGAGCTCGGGATCGACCCCGGGCTGATCAAGGACGGCGTCGAGGCGCACCTCCAGGAGCTGCTCGCCGACCGGATGGAGGTGCTGGGCACCGGCTGGTCGCTGGTCCGCCGCGAGTACCCCACCCCAATCGGCCCGGTGGACATCCTGTGCCGGGACGCCGACGGCGCCACGGTCGCGGTGGAGATCAAGCGCCGCGGCGAGATCGACGGCGTGGAGCAGCTCACCCGCTACCTCGAACTGCTCAACCGCGACCCGCTGCTCGCCCCGGTGAAGGGTGTCTTCGCCGCGCAGGAGATCAAGCCGCAGGCCCGCGTGCTGGCCACCGACCGGGGCATCGGCTGCCTGGTGCTGGACTACGACGAGCTGCGCGGCATCGACGGGGACAAGCTCAAGCTGTTCTAGGACGTCGAACTGGCGCTGGTCGGGGGCGGCGTGGTCGGCGGCGGGGGCGTGGTGCTCGGGGGCGTGGTGCTCGGCGGCGGCGGGGGGCTCGCCTTCGTGGTGGTGGGCACCGGCGGCGGCGTGGTGTGGGTCGGCGCCGGTGCCGAGCTGGTCGTGGGGGCGGGCGAGTCAGTGGTCGGCGCGCCCGTCGGGGAGGCGCTGTCGCTGGGCGCCGTGGTGCGCCGGGCGGTCGTCCGGGCGGTGCTCGCGCTCGGGCTGGCGCTCGCGGCGGTGCTGGCGCTCGTCGAGGGGGCCACGGGGGCCGAGCTGAGCCCGGCGGTCGGCGAGGCGAGCCCGCCCGAGGTGCCGCCGCTGAGCCCGGCGCCACCGGTCAGCCCGGTGCCGTCCGAGTTCCCGCCCGGCTGGACGCCGCTCGGGCCGTCGGGGCCCGCGACGCTCAGACCCACCGCGGTGCCCAGCACGCCGAGCGCCAGCAGAGCGCCCGAGGCGATCAGCACGCTCCGCCGCGACCAGCCGCGCAGCACGCTCACCGGCACCCGCGCGGAGCGCAGCGAACGCTCGGCCAGCACCCGGATGACGGGGCGTCGCACCAACTGGGTCTCGGCCTCCAGGGCGGCCGGCGGCCGCGCCTCGTCCTGCAGGAGTGCCAGCAGCCGGTGGGTGGCGGCGAGGCCCCGGGCCTCCCCCGGGGCGTTGCGCAGGACCCGGGCGGCCTGCAGGGCCGTGTAGGCCTGCTCCAGCTCCGCGACGCAGAGCCAGTACACCCCCAACTCGTGCTGGAACCACGCCTCGTCGCGCCGCTGACCGGTCTGCCGCGCGACGCTCGCGCCCAGTTCGAGCACCTGGCGCCAGGCGCCCCAGCGCAGCGTCAGCGCGAGCGCGGGAGCCGCCGCCCGGGCCAGCCTGAGCACCGCGTCGGTCCGGCCGGCGGCGCGGTCGGCCTCCAGAGCACCGATCACCACCTCGGCCTCGGCGGCGATCTGCTCAGGCGTCACCGAGCCGTGGCCGACCCACCAGGAGAAGTGCCGGGCCGCGCCGTGCACGCTGTCCAGCGGCGGCCAGTCCGCCGCCAGCGACTCCAACACGCCGACGGTGAGCCGGTGGTGGCCGCCGACGGTCTCGGCGAGCCCGCGGTCGGCCAGCTCGCGCAGTGCGCTCTCGCCGTGGTCGACCTGGATCAGGGCCGGCAGGTGCGGGGCGGTCGGACACTCGCCACCGAGGGCCAGTGAGAGCCTCAGGACGGCCTGTGCGGGCTCGCTGAGCCCCTCGGCCAACCGGCGGGCCGGGGCGGCGCTCTCGGCCAGCGAGGGCAGCGGCAGGGCCGCTCGCAGCTCGGCCTCCCGGACGGCCGGGTCGACGTTCGGGTCGTCCTCGTCGGCGGCCTCGGCGTGGTCGCCGAAGACGCTGCGCCGGTCCTCGTCCGCGGCGATCAGCGCGTCCACCTCGATGTCGCGCTGGCGCAGCAGCGCCGCCGCCTGGACGAAGCGCAGCGGCAGGCCCTCCGACTCGAACCAGAGGTCGATCGCCCAGGCGAGCTCGGCGGCGTCCAGCGGCCGACCGGCCAGCCGGGCGGTGAGCGCCAGGCAGGCGGTCCGGGAGAGGCCGCCGACCTGGTGGTCCTCCAGGCGGGAGCCGACCGGCAGCACCCCGCCGGAGCCGGGCGCCGCGCAGATCAGGAAGGCGCACTCCGGCGCGGTGGCGAGCAGCTCCTCCAGCTCGGCCCCGTCCGACGCCACCTCGTCGATCACCACGACGGCGCCCACCCGGGCCAGCAGCCCGGGCAGTTGGCTGCGGTCGGGTCGGTAGTCGGGGGCCTTGTGGGTGGCCGCGAAGAGATCCTGGAGCAGGTCCGCGGCGGTCTTGCGGTGGCCGCTGAGCTGGATGACGCCGTGCGGCGCGATCTCGCCCGCCCCTTCGACGACTGCCGAGAGCAGTGCACTGCAACCGGAGCCCTGCTCTGCGACCAGCCGGATCGAGCGCCCCTCGGCGAGCTTGCCGAGCAACTCGGCGACCTCGGTCTCACGGTCGAGCAGCGGCAGGTCCCCCGGTCCGGCACCCAACGCCAGCGGGCCGACCGCCGGGCTCGGACCCGGACCCAGCGCGGTGCGCCCGCCCGGGCGCTGCGCGTCGGCCGCCAGCAGCTGGGACGCGGGCCACCGTTCGGACGGGCACGGCTGGACGTCCGACCCGTCCGGGCCGCCGACGGTCACCAGGTACCGCCCGGAGACCAGCGTGCCCGCCCGTACGCGCAGGTTCTCCTGACTGAAATCCCCGGATGGCTGTCCCACGATTCGCTCCGCCTGTGCTCCACCGCGCGACCCCGAGGCCGCCGGGCTGCTTGACCGGTCGGGCCGCGGGCACAGGTGTGCGCTCCACAGCCGCTGGAGGCAGACTCTCGCACACTCGTGCCCCACTGTGCAGCTACGGTCCCTTCCGTCACACGGGACGGCCCGGGCGAGCGGACTCAGTGCAACGGAGCCGCCACGGACTGCACCGCTGCGGGGGCGAGAGCGGCCAGGGTCGAGCCGAGCGGATCGGCGACCACTCCCTCCACCGCCAGGATCCGGTGCAGCCGGGTCGCCACCAGCAGCCGCTGCAGCTGCGGCGGGACGGAGCGCAGCACCAGCCGCCGTCCCAGCCGCCCGGCCCGCCGGTGCGTCCCCATGATCACGCCGAGCCCGGTGGCGTCCCAGAACTCCAGGCCGCCGAGGTCCAGCACCAGGTCACCGGCGCCGCCGTCGACGGCCTGGTGCAGCCGGGCCCGCGCGTCGGCGGCGGTCCGCACGTCCAGCCGGCCCTCGACCGCGAGGACAGCGTGGCCGCCGGGGTGTCCGGCCGGGTGTCCGCCCGTGCAGGGCCGGATCTCAAAGATGCTCACGCTGTCCTCCTCCACGGGCCGTCGGGACACCTCATCGCCCATCAGGGCACTTCAAGCGGGTACCCCGTGCGGGACCGCCGGTCCAGGCGGATGGCACCCCCACCATCTGACGCCGAACCAGCGGTCCAGGTTGCTGCTCCCGGTCGGATCCGAAGCAACTTCACTCGTCCGAGGGAATATACGCAGTAGCCCCTGGCGCTCACGCTCGATTACCGCGCAAATCACCCATCTGAGCCGGTGTCGTGAGCAAGCTCACCCGCCTGCGGGGCACGGCTGGGACACGTCCTACGCGTACGGGTAGAAGCCGCGGCCGCTCTTGCGACCGAGGTCTCCGGCGGTCACCATCCGGGCCATCACCTCGGGAGCCGCGAACTTCTCGTCCTTGGTCTCCGCGTAGATGTTGTGCGCGGCGTGCAGCAGGATGTCGACGCCGGTCAGGTCCGCGGTCTGCAGCGGGCCCATGGGGTGGCCGAAGCCCAGCCGGCAGGCGGTGTCGATGTCCTCGGCGCTGGCCACGCCCGACTCGTACAGCTTGGCCGCCTCCACCACCAGCGCGGTGATCAGACGGGTGGTGATGAAGCCCGCCACGTCGCGGTTGACCACCACGACCTCCTTGCCGACACCCTCGGCGAACGCCCGGGCGGTGGCCAGCGCCTGGTCACTGGTCTTGTAACCGCGCACCAGCTCGACCAGCTTCATCAGCGGCACCGGGGAGAAGAAGTGCACGCCCACCACGCTCTCCGGCCGCTCGGTGGCGGCGGCGATCCGGGTGATCGGGATGGCCGAGGTGTTGCTGGCCAGCACCGCGCCGTCCTTGGCGAGCTTGTCCAGCTCGCGGAAGACGCCCTCCTTGACCTCCAGCTGCTCGAAGACCGCCTCGATCACGATGTCGGCCCCGGCGATCGCGCCCAGGTCCGTGGTGGTGGTGATCCGGCCCAGCGCCGCGGTGGCCTCGTCGGCCGTCAACTTGCCCTTGGAGACGAACTTCTCGTAGCTCGCCTTGATGCCGTCAAGACCCCGCTGCAGCGCCTGCTCGGTGACGTCCCGCAGCACCACCGGGTGGCCGGCCTGCGCGGACACCTGCGCGATGCCCGCGCCCATGAGGCCGGCGCCGATCACGGCGATCGCTTGAGTCTGAGTGGGTACGTTGCTCATGGCTGCTCTCCCGGCATCCTGTCCTGAGGCCGACTCAGGACAGGGGTCACCCGCCGGAGCCGCGCCGCTCACGGCTCGGACTGTAGTGCCCCGGGCCGCCGCGTGGGGCTACCGGCGGGTGTGATCTGCGTCGGCCGGGAAGAATGGGCGCCATGGTGAACGAGCCCGATCCAGCGCCCGATCCCGAGCCGGCTCCCGAGCCGGATCCCGAGGCGCGGCTGGTGCGACACGAGACACCCGACGAGCGGGCCGACCGCAACCTGGTGGAACTGCTCCAGGAGCTGCGGGTGATCCAGACCGGGGTGCAGATCGTCTTCGCGTTCCTGCTGGGCGTGGCGTTCACCAGCCGCTTCCCGGAGTTGGACGACTTCCAGCGCGACACCTACATCACCACGCTGCTGCTCACCGTGCTGGCATCCGCCGTGCTGGCGACGCCGGTTGCGGTGCACCGCGCGCTCTTCCACCGCGGGTACAAGCGCCGGATCGTCCGCGTCTCCTCCCGCCTCGCGGTGATCGGCCTGGTGATCCTCGCCGTCGCGCTGAACGGCGCGGTGCTGCTGGTCACCGACGTCGTCCTCGGCCACTGGCCCGCCGTCGCGGTCACGGCGGTCACCTCGGCGGTCTTCGCCGTTCTGTGGTTCGTGCTGCCGTGGACGCTGCAGCCCGACTGAGCCGCCTGCGGGTCCGTCAGCGGTTCTCGCCCGGCACCCAGAGCACGTCGCCCTGCTCCTTGTTGGCCGCGCGGGCCAGGATGAACAGCAGGTCCGAGAGCCGGTTGAGGTACTTCGCGGTCAGCGGGTTGACGCTGTCCCCGTGCACCTCGATCGCCGCCCAGGTGGACCGCTCGGCCCGCCGCACCACGGTGCAGGCCAGGTGCAGGTACGCGGCCCCTGCGGTGCCCCCCGGGAGGATGAAGCTGCGCAGCTTCTCCAGCTGCTCCAGGTAGTGGTCGCAGTCGGCTTCCAGCCGGTCGACGTAGCTCTGCAGCACCCGCAGCGGCGGGTACTTGGGGTCCTCCACCACGGGGGTGGCGAGGTCCGCGCCGACGTCGAAGAGGTCGTTCTGAATCCGCGTCAGCACCGCCGACACATCCGCCGGCAGCGCACCGGCCGCGATCGCGACCCCGATCGCCGCATTGGCCTCGTTACTGTCGGCATAGGCGATCAGCCGGGGATCGGTCTTCGTCGTACGGCTCATGTCACCGAGCGCGGTGGTGCCGTCGTCGCCGGTACGGGTGTAGATACGGGTGAGGTTGACCATGCGGTGAAGCCTACTCAGACCTCGCGCGGCTTACCGGTGATGGAGACCCCGATCACAAATCCCTTCGCGGGGCCCTCCGCGATGGTGACGTCGATGCCGTAGGGGACCCGGACGGAGGCCTCGTAGACGGCCTTCTTCGGGACAGGCTTGGTGAGCACGGTGACGTGGCCGACGCCGTCCCGCTCGTCGATGATCACGTAGACCGGGATCCCGGCCCGCGCGTAGGCCCGGCGCTTGCGCTCCAGGTCCCGCTCACGCGCAGCGCGGCCCGGGGATACCACCTCGGCGACCAGGTCGACCCGGGTCGCGTCCACGCCCATGCCCTCGGGAGAAGCAATCTCGTCCAGATCCTCGGGAGCGACGAAGACATCGGGGATGAAGACCTTCTGGCCGTGCAGCACGTTGATGTCGTTATGCGCACACCACTCGCCGCCTGACAGGTAGGCGTCCAGGGCGCGACGAAGCCTGCCGGAGGCCTGACCGTGGCTGAGACGTCCAGTGGGTGACACTTCGATGAGCTCCTCGACGATCTCGGCGTGATAGCCCTCGGGGAGTTCGAGTGCGAGCCAGGCCTGCCACAGGACTTCGTCCAGGCTGGGCCCCTCGTCGAGATCAAGGTCGAGCTCGGGTTCAGACGCGACAGCGGTCATCAAGAACACACCTCCTCCGTCCAGTGTGGGCGGCAGCACGGTTGGGCACAACCAATGCCGCACACGCTACGGAGACACGCTGCGCACACGGAGGGAAATCGGCACCCTCCACTCGAACGAGCGACCGTCGCTACGCGACGTTGACCCGCTGTCCCGGGGGGGCTGCTTCCAGCCAGGCGAGGAAGCCGGTGAGGGCGTCGTCGCTCATCGCCAGTTCGAGGGGGGCGCCGTTGTGGAGGCAGCGCAGGACGACGGAGCCGGAGAGCAGGGCCAGCTCTTCCTGGCCCTCGGGGTAGCGGCGGCCGAGGACCTCGATCTCGCGGCGCGGGAGGATCTTGCGGGGGCGGGGGGCGTAGGAGAAGACCCGGAACCACTCGATGTGGTCACCGCTGTAGCGGCCGATACCAAAAACCCACCCCTTGCCGTCGGTCGCGGGGACCGGGGCTGAGGTGGGTTGTCCGTTCTCGTCGAGATCGGGTGTCGTCGAGGCGTCGGCCGGCATTTTGAGCCGGTAGCTGCAGTCGAATGTGCCGCCGACCCGCTGGATGATCCGGCGCCGTACGGCGAACGCGACCAGGCCGATCACCCCCAGAGCAACGACCGCCGCGCACACCACTAGGGCGAGGACCATGCTCACCGACCTCCTCGCTGACGCGCGTTCCCCGTTGCCGGTCAGTCGTATCGAACGACCGGTCTGTCCCTACCAACTGATACGACGGTCCCGGGGTCACGCTCGCGCGTCCCCGGGACCGTCCGACCCGGCAGCCGGATCGTGATGCTTCGTTCAGGCGACCTTGCGGCCGGCCGCGACGAGGCGGACCTCGGCGCGGCGCTCGGCGTGCGCGTCGCTCTCGCTCTTCGCGAGCTCCAGCGCGCGCTCCGCGCGGGTCACATCGATCTCGTCCGCCAGCTCGGCGATCTCCGCGAGGAGGGACACCTTGTTGTCGGCGAACGAGATGAAGCCACCGTGCACGGCGGCGATGACGGTGCCGCCATCGGTCGTGCGGATGGTGACCGGGCCGGACTCCAGCACGCTCAGCACCGGGGTGTGGCCCGGCATGATGCCGACGTCACCGGAGGCCGTACGGGCGACAACGATGGTGGCCGCACCGGACCACACCTTGCGGTCGGCTGCGACCAGCTCGACGTGCAGCTCAGCCAACGTGGGCTCCTAAGCTCTTGAAACCCCCGAGCAACTCGGCAGTTTCGGTAAGAATAACGGGCCCGCGCCCCGGAGATGAAACCAAGAGCGCGGAGATGACCGGAATCACAGCCACCGTGCCACGAAGGGTGGCCCCCAGGGTTGGGGACCACCCCTCGCGGTCGGTCGGCCTGTCAGCCGGCCGGACTACTTCTTCGCGAGCTCCGCGGCGTTCTTCTCGAGGTCCTCGATGCCACCGCACATGAAGAAGGCCTGCTCCGGGACGGAGTCGTACTTGCCGTCCGCGATGCGGTTGAAGGCCTCGATCGTCTCGGCCAGCGGCACGGTCGAGCCCTCGACACCGGTGAACTGCTTCGCCACGTAGGTGTTCTGCGAGAGGAAGCGCTCGATCCGACGGGCACGGTGGACGGTGAGCTTGTCCTCCTCGCCCAGCTCGTCGATGCCGAGGATCGCGATGATGTCCTGGAGGTCCTTGTACTTCTGCAGGATCCCCTTGATACGGATGGCCGTGTCGTAGTGGTCCTGCGCGATGTAGCGCGGGTCCAGGATGCGGGACGTCGAGTCCAGCGGGTCCACGGCCGGGTAGATGCCCTTCTCGGAGATCGGACGGGAGAGAACCGTCGTCGCGTCGAGGTGGGCGAAGGTGGTGGCCGGGGCCGGGTCGGTCAGGTCGTCCGCGGGGACGTAGATCGCCTGCATCGAGGTGATCGAGTGACCGCGGGTCGAGGTGATGCGCTCCTGCAGGAGGCCCATCTCGTCGGCCAGGTTCGGCTGGTAACCCACCGCGGAGGGCATCCGGCCGAGCAGGGTCGACACCTCGGAACCGGCCTGGGTGAACCGGAAGATGTTGTCGATGAAGAGCAGAACGTCCTGCTGCTCGACGTCACGGAAGTACTCCGCCATCGTCAGAGCGGACAGGGCGACGCGCAGGCGGGTGCCCGGCGGCTCGTCCATCTGGCCGAAGACCAGCGCGGTCTTGTCCAGAACGCCCGAGTCGACCATCTCGTGGATGAGGTCGTTGCCCTCACGGGTGCGCTCGCCGACACCGGCGAAGACCGACACACCACCGAAGTTCTCGGCGACGCGGTAGATCATCTCCTGGATGAGGACGGTCTTGCCGACACCGGCGCCACCGAACAGGCCGATCTTGCCACCCTGGACGTACGGGGTGAGCAGGTCGATGACCTTGATGCCGGTCTCGAACATCTCGGTCTTCGACTCAAGGTCCTTGAACTCAGGAGCCTTGCGGTGGATCGGCCAGCGGACCTCGACCTGCTTGTCGAACTCGGCCTGGTCGGTGTTCAGCACCTCGCCGAGGGCGTTGAAGACCTTGCCCTTGGTGATCTGGCCGACCGGGACCTCGATGGCCTTGCCGGTGTCGCGCACCGGGGTGCCACGCACGACGCCGTCGGTCTGCTGCATCGAGATGCCGCGGACCAGGCCGTCGCCGAGGTGCTGGGCGACCTCAAGGGTGAGCGTCTTCGCGGCGCCGCCGTCGGTCGCAGCGACCTCGAGCTTCAGCGCGTTGTACATGTGCGGGATCGCGTCGACGGGGAACTCCACGTCGACGACCGGGCCGATGACCCGCGCGACGCGGCCCGTCGCCGTCTCAACAGTGGTGGTCATGTCTTATTCACTCCCCGCGTTAGCGTCGGCGAGGGCGTTGGCCCCACCGATGATCTCGCTGATTTCCTGGGTGATCTCGGCCTGTCGGGCCGAGTTGGCAAGCCGCTTGAGCGACTTGATGAGCTCTTCCGCGTTGTCGGTCGCGCTCTTCATCGCGCGCCGGCGTGCGGCGTGCTCCGAGGCGGCCGACTGCAGCAGCGCGTTGTAGATCCGGCTCTCGACGTAGCGCGGCAGGAGCGCGTCGAGGACGCCCTCCGCCGACGGCTCGAAGTCGTACAGCGGGAAGATCTCCGCCTTCGCCGGGCGGTCGTCGCTGAGCTGGACCTCGTCCAGCTTCAGCGGCAGCAGCCTGGCGTCCACCGGGGTCTGAGTCAGCATGGACTCGAACTTGGTGGAGACGAGGTGGAGTTCGTCCACCCCGCCCTCGGCGGTGGCGGTCGTGAACGCCTCGATGAGGTCGGCCGCGACCATCTTGGCATCGCCGTACGTCGGCTGGTCCGAGAAGCCCGTCCACGACTTCGCCACCGGCAGGTTGCGGAAGTTGTAGTACGAGACGCCCTTGCGTCCGACGATGTACGTCACCACGTCCTTGCCCTCGGCCCGCAGTCGCTCGCTCAGAACGACCGCGGCCTTGATGGCGTTGGACGAGTAGCCGCCGGCCAGGCCGCGGTCCGCCGTGATCAGCAGGACCGCGGCGCGGGTGGCCGTCGGGTTCTCGGTGGTGAGCGGGTGCTTGGCGTTGGACCGGGTGGCCACCGCCGTCACCGCCCGCGTCAGCTCATCGGCGTACGGAGTGGAGGCGGCCACCGCGCGCTGCGCCTTGACGATGCGCGACGCGGAGATCATCTCCATCGCCTTGGTGATCTTCTTCGTCGCGGTGACAGAGCGGATCCGGCGCTTGTAGACCCGAAGCTGTGCTCCCATGGGTCGTTACGTCCTTTCCCTCGCTACCGGACTCAGGCCTGCTCGGAGAGCAGCTTGCCGTCAGCCGTCGTGAAGCCCAGCTTGAAGGCCGTGATCGCCTCGGTCAGGGCGTCGACCGTGCCGTCCTCCAGCTTCGAGGTCTCCACGATGCCGCTGAGGACCGGCTTGTGCTCGATCCGCAGGAAGTCGAGGAACTCGCGCTCGAAGCGACGGATGTCGGCGACCGGGACGTCGTCCAGCTTGCCGGTGGTACCGGCCCAGATGGAGACGACCTGCTCCTCGACCGGGAACGGCTGGTACTGGCCCTGCTTGAGCAGCTCGACCATGCGCGCACCGCGCTCCAGCTGGGCCTTCGACGCGGCGTCCAGGTCGGAACCGAAGGCGGCGAACGCCTCCAGCTCGCGGTACTGGGCCAGGTCCAGGCGCAGACGACCGGCGACCGACTTCATCGCCTTGATCTGGGCCGAGCCACCGACGCGGGAGACCGAGATACCGACGTTCACGGCCGGGCGGATGCCGGCGTTGAACAGGTCGGACTCCAGGAAGCACTGGCCGTCGGTGATCGAGATGACGTTGGTCGGGATGTACGCCGAGACGTCGTTCGCCTTGGTCTCGATGATCGGCAGACCGGTCATCGAGCCCGCGCCCAGCTCGTCGGAGAGCTTCGCGCAGCGCTCCAGCAGGCGGGAGTGCAGGTAGAAGACGTCACCCGGGTAGGCCTCGCGGCCCGGCGGACGGCGCAGCAGCAGCGACACGGAGCGGTACGCCTCGGCCTGCTTCGACAGGTCGTCGAAGATGATGAGGACGTGCTTGCCGTCGTACATCCACTCCTGGCCGATGGCCGAACCGGTGTACGGGGCGAGGTACTTGAAGCCCGCGGGGTCGGAGGCGGGAGCAGCCACGATGGTGGTGTACTCCAGCGCGCCGGCCTCCTCCAGGGCGCCACGCACCGAGGCGATGGTGGAGCCCTTCTGGCCGATGGCGACGTAGATGCAGCGAACCTGCTTCTTCGGGTCGCCGGAGCGCCAGTTGTCACGCTGGTTGATGATCGTGTCGACAGCCACCGCGGTCTTGCCGGTCTGGCGGTCGCCGATGATCAGCTGACGCTGACCGCGGCCGATCGGGGTCATCGCGTCGATGGCCTTGATGCCGGTCTGCATCGGCTCGTGGACCGACTTGCGGACCATGACGCCGGGCGCCTGCAGCTCAAGGGCGCGACGGCCGCTGGAGGCGATGTCGCCCAGGCCGTCGATCGGGTTGCCCAGCGGGTCCACGACGCGGCCGAGGTAGCCCTCGCCGACCGGCACGGAGAGGACCTCGCCGGTGCGGTGCACCGTCTGACCCTCCTCGATGCCGCTGAACTCGCCGAGGATGACGACACCGATCTCGCGGGTGTCGAGGTTCAGCGCGAGGCCGAGCGTGCCGTCCTCGAACTTCAGCAGCTCGTTCGCCATGACCGAGGGCAGACCCTCGACCTTGGCAATGCCGTCCATGGCCTCAGTGACCGTGCCGACCTCTTCACGCGAGGCGGCGTCCGGCTGGTACGACTGGACGAAATCGGCCAGCGCGTCCCGGATCTCCTCCGGCCGGATCGTAAGCTCCGCCATCAGGCTTCCCTGCTCTCCTAGGTTGCGATCCTCGGCCCGCCCGTGGAGGGCCGCAAGTATTCGATCCTCGGCCGGTGCTGTTGGACCGGCCGTACGTATGTGCCGGCTGTCCCGTGGGTGGGACCGGCGCCCGACCGAGGGTCGGATGTATCCAGCTCTCCGACTCGGAGGGCCGAGGGGTTGCTGGGCGCGAAGCTCAGCTTTCGAGGGCCTGGCGAGCACCCTCAAGGCGGCTCGACACGGTGCCGTCGATGATCTCGTCACCGATCTGCACCCGGACACCGCCGACGACCGTGGGGTCGACGTCGATGTTCAGGAGCACCGCGCGCCCGTACAGCCGACCGAGCGCGCCTTCGAGGCGTGCCCGCTGGGTGTCGCTGAGCGGAACCGCGGTGGTGACCAGGGCCACCACGCGGTCGCGGCGGTCCGCGGCGAGCTTGGAGTAGGACTCCAGGCCCTGGTCCAGGCTACGACCACGGGGCTTGCTGACCAGCGAGGTGACCAGCCGGACGGTGGCCGGCAGAGCCCGGCCGCCGAGCAGCTTCTTGACCAGCGCCGCCTTGGCGGCGGTGCCGGCCTTCGGCTCGGTCAGCCCGGAACGCAGCTCGTGCGAGCCGCTGACGACCCGGCCGAAGCGGAACAGCTCGTCCTCGAGGTCGTCCAGCTTGCCGGCCTTGTCGGCGGCGATGACCTCGGCGTACGCGGACAGCTGCTCGACCGAGTCGACCAGGTCGCGCGCGCCCGACCAGCGGGACCGGACCAGGCCGGAGACCAGGTCGATCGTCTCGCCGGAGACCTGACCGGCCAGCAGCGAGCCCACCAGCCCGGCCTTGTCCTGACCGGACCGCGAGGGGTCGGTCAGCACGCGGCGCAGCGAGACCTCGCGGTCCAGCAGGTCCGTGACGGAGGCGAGTTCCTCGGCGAGCTTGGCCGCGTCCACCGAAGTGTTGTCGGTCAGGCTCTCGAGGTTCTCCCGGCCGGCGGCCAGCGCCTCACGGCTCGCGCCGATCACTTCGACGTCCCCTGGGCAACGGCGGCCTTGGCCTCCAGGTCGTCCAGGAAGCGGTCGATCACGCCGCTCTGCCGGGCGGAGTCCTCCAGGGACTCACCCACGATGCGGGACGCGAGCTGCGAAGCAAGCGAACCCACGTCCTGGCGCAGGGCGGCAGTCGCCTGCTTCTTGTCGGCCTCGATCTGCGCGTGGCCGGCCGCGACGATGGCCTCGCGCTGACGCTGGCCCTCCTCGCGCATCTCGACGATCAGGGCAGCGCCCTGCTCGCGGGAGTGCTCGGTGATCCGAGCAGCCTCGTGACGAGCCTCGGCGAGCTCGGCGCGGTACTGCTCAAGCAGGGCCTGCGCCTCGGCCTGAGCGGCCTGGGCGCGCTCCATACCGCCCTCGATCATGTCCCGACGCTCCGCCAGCACCGTCTCGATGCTGGGGAGGAGCTTCTTGCCGAGCAGGCCGAAGACCACGAAGAAGCAGATCAGGCCGATGATGAGCTCGGGCGTCTTGGGCACGAGCGGATTGAAGTCCGCTGACGCCGCCGCAATGTGCGTGAGCAACATATCTGGACCTTCCGTCCGGTGGGGCTACGGCAGGATTACTTGTTGCCGAAGACGAACGGCATAACGATGCCGATGAGCGCGAGCGCCTCGGTCAGCGCGAAGCCGATGAACATGTTCGAGCGGATCAGGCCGGCAGCCTCGGGCTGACGGGCCATCGCCTGGACGCCGTTGCCGAAGATCAGACCAACACCGATGCCGGGGCCGATCGCGGCGAGACCGTAGCCGATGGAGGCGACGGAACCGTAGACATTGCCCGTAGCGAGGATGCTCATTGCAGGTGTCCTTTGCAGGGTGGTGAACCGGCGGTGATTGGCCACCGGTCAAGCGGGGTGCTTCGGGGATGGTTCGTGGGGGCCGTTACCGGCCCGGGCTCAGTGCGACTCTTCGAGGGCACCGGCGATGTAGCTGCTGGCCAGCATCACCAGGATGTAGGCCTGCAGGAACTGGACCAGGAGCTCGAACGCGGTCAGACCGAGGGTCACCGCGAAGGACGTACCGGCGTACAGCGCGCCGATGCTCGGGCTCAGCAGGTACCAGGAGGCGATGGAGAACATCACGATCAGCAGGTGGCCGGCGAACATGTTCGCGAAGGCTCGGACCGCGAGCGTGAAGGGGCGCACGAAGATGTTCGAGAAGAACTCGATCGGCACCAGGATGAACATGACCCAGCCGGGGATGCCCGACGGCCAGCAGAGGTTCTTCAGACCGCCGACGAAGCCGTGCTTCTTGAACGTCAGGGTCATGTACGTGACCCACACGACGGCCGCCAGGCCCGCCGGGTACGCGATCACCGCGGTCACCGGGAACTGGGCGAACGGGATGACCGACATGATGTTCATCATCCAGATGAAGAAGAACATCGAGACCATCATCGGGACGTACTTCTCGCCCTTCTTGCCGATGGTGTCGAGCACGATGCTTCGCTTGACGAAGTCGTACCCGATCTCACCGACCAGCTGGAGCTTGCCCGGGAGCACCTTCGGCTTCGCGAAGGCGACCCAGAAGAAGACGATCACCAGCAGCGCGGCCACCATCGACAGCAGCATCGGCTTGTTGAAGCCGACGCCGGCGACCGTGAAGATCGGGTTGAACTGGAACTCGTTCAGGCCGGGGGCCGGGAAACCGCAGCCTGCGTCGAACAGGTGGCAGCTGCCGGAGGCAAGATGCTGCGTGAGCTGGTCAGCACTCACCACGGACTCCTTCGTCGTGACGCATGGTTACGGCAACCTCGGTGTGTCGGCGCGGCCTGCGGCCACGGTGCGGCACTGGATCTTGTTGGGATTCTCGTGGACCCTGCGCGTCGGTGCCGAGCACCGGCGCGGGATCTATCAAGACTGCGCGAGTCCGGGGGGCGATCCGTCCGTGCGGTTGAGCTGCACCGCTCGAAGGGACCTGGCCGCTTCCCGTACTCCATTGTTGCGACGGACGATAGCAGCCTGTCAGGACCGCATAAACACCGCCCCCCTCGTGAGGGGGACGACAGGCGGGGGTCACTGTTGACGCTCCGAGTCCGACGGCTTGTCACCGGACTCGGTCTGCACGTAGAGGGTCTTGGCCTTGAGAGCCGCCCGAACCTGGCCCGCTGTCCAGATCAGCGCGCAGCCGAGCAGCGTGAAGCCGAACACCCTGGTGTCGAAGAGCGAGGTGTTCTTGAAGATCGCCAGAACGATCGCCACCAGCAGGATCTGCGTCGTGTAGACCAGCAGACCGGCAGCCATCATCATCTGCGGGTTGTTCCTGGTCAGCCGGTCGAGAGCGACCTGGCCGAAGCTGAAGAAGCCCATCACCAGCAGCACCGCGAAGAGTGCGCCGATCAGCCCCTTGCTCCCCACGACCGCGGTCGAGATCGCAATGGCGACGGCTCCAGCGACCGCAGTGGGGATCGCGGCGCCGCGGATGATCCGGGCGTCGTGGGACGGCATGTCGGCAACTCCGGCGGCATGTCGAGGACGGGGGAATCCAAGCGAGAACAGGGTGGCGCAACGGTGGGGGAACACCGGACCGAGTTGATCTGCCACGAGCGGGGCTGGGATGGCACTGCTCTTCGAAGATGACCCACTGGGGACGTAAGTCCTCCACCACTGGGTCTTTCGGCTTGTTCTCGGTACTCGTGAACGGTATCACAAACTATTTGATGAGAGCTTTACCATGAACGTGTGGTACCTGTCACACCGTCGGCCCAAGGGTGCCGCCGGACGAGTGGAGCCATTCAGCGTACGGGAGTTGCCGTTCCGTCAGAAGAGTGCGGTCAGTGGTTGCGCGGTTCGCCGGCGGCGGTCGCGCCGCTGCCCAGCCGGCCCAGCAGCTCCTGGTCGGCCATCGAGAGCTCGACCGGCGCCTCCTCGGCGCGCACCGCCGGGACGGCCTGGCCGGCGCTGCGGCCGGTGAGCCGGCGGTAGCGCGGCGGCACGAACGGTTCCGCGGCCGTCGGGGTCTTCGGCCGGAACCGCGGCATCAGCAGCACCACGATGCCGATCAGGCAGAGCCCGGCACACGCCAGCACGAACGTGCGGCCGGTGTGGGTGACCGAGAAGGCCACCGTGCCGAAGGCGAACAGCGCGGCCCAGAAGTACATGATCAGCACGGCTCGGCTGTGCGAGTGGCCGACCTCCAGCAGGCGGTGGTGCAGGTGCTGCTTGTCGGCGGCGAACGGCGAGCGGCCCGCCCAGGTGCGCCGCACCACGGCCAGCAGCAGGTCCGCCAGCGGCAGCGCGATCACGGTCAGCGGCAGCAGCAGCGGGATGTAGATCGGCACCAGGATGTGTGTGGTGGCGGTCTGCGAGCCGCCGGTCTGCGCGGTGATCAGGTCCGGGTCGACGCGGCCGGTGACCGAGATCGCCGAGACCGCCAGCATCAGGCCCAGCATCATCGAGCCGGAGTCGCCCATGAAGATCCGGGCGGGGTGCAGGTTGTGCGGCAGGAACCCCAGGCACATCCCGATCAGCACCGCGCTGAACAGCACCGCGGGCGCCGCCTCGCTGATCCCGTAGCCGTACCAGAGGCGGTAGGAGTACAGGAAGAACGCCATCGCGGCGATGCAGACCATGCCGCCGGCCAGGCCGTCCAGACCGTCGATGAAGTTGACCGCGTTGACCATCACCACGACCAGGGTGACCGAGATGACCATGCCCTGGGTCGGGGTCAGCGCGACCGGGCCGACGCCCGGCACCGGGATCGAGATCACCGTGATGCCCTGGTAGACCATCACCCCGGCGGCGATCATCTGACCGCCCAGCTTCACCAGCGCGTCGACGCCCCACTTGTCGTCCAGCACGCCCAGCACCCACATGATCCCGACGCCGGACAGCAGGGCCCGGATGTCGGACGGGTCGTCCGTGAACACCTTGCTCAGATTGGTGAGTTGGGAGGCCACCAGGAGCCCGGCGCAGAGCCCGCCGAACATCGCGATGCCGCCCAGGCGCGGGGTCGGCTCGCGGTGCACGTCACGGGCGCGGACCGGCGGCATCGCGCCGGCGAGGATCGCGAACTTCCGTACCGGCCCGGTCAGCAGGTAGGTCACGGCGGCCGTGCAGAAGAGCACGAGCAGGTACTCACGCATCGCCGACCTCCTTCCGCGCGCGCCGACGGGTGAGTACGAAAGGTACTCCCGCACTTGTCCGGGGTTCGAGGTGTGTTGCCACGGACCACACCTTATTGAGTCGGACGAGTGCCGCGTGCATCGCGGTTCGCGCTAGCGGTGCCGGACCGCCCCGAAGTCCTCCGCCAGGCGGCGCACGCGGGCGGCGATCCGGGGGTCGGCGGGGCCGCCGAGCAGGCGGCCGATCAGCTCTCCGACCTCGGCGAGCTCGCCTTCGCCCATCCCCATCGCGGCCGTCGCCCCGGTGCCCAGGCGGATTCCGGAGGTCTCCGCGGCCGGCGCCGGATCGTACGGAAGAGCGCATTTTCCGAGCATCAGACCGGCGGCCGCGCAGCGGCGCTCCGCCTCGGCCCCGCTGACGCCCAGCGGGCTCACGTCGGCGGTGACCAGGTGGGTATCGGTGCCGCCGGTCAACGGGCGCGCGCCGGCCCGCTGGAGGGCCGCTGCAAGGGCGCGCGCGCCGTCCACCGCGCGCCGGGTGTACGCACCGAACTCCGGCGTGCCCGCCTGCGCGAACGCGACCGCCTTGGCGGCCACCTCGTTCATCGCCGCGCCGCCCTGGGTGAACGGGAAGACCGCGCGGTCCACCCGGCCGGCCAGCTCGGCCGTGCACAGCAGCAGCCCGCCGCGCGGTCCGCGCAGCAGCTTGTGGGTGGCCGCGACGGTGATGTCCGCGTAACCGACCGGCGAGGGCGCCACTCCCCCGGCCACCAGTCCGATGGTCTGTGCGGAGGTGGCGATCAGATAGGCGTCCACCTCGTCCGCGATCGCCCGGAAGGCCGGCCAGTCCAGGTGCCGCGGATAGGAGATCGAACCGGCGATGATCGCCTTCGGCCGGTGCAGCCTGGCCAGGTCGCGGACCTGGTCGAGGTCGACCAGGCCGTCGCTCTCGCGCACCCCGTAGCCGACGAACTGGAACCAGCGCCCGGAGAAGTTGGCGGTCGAACCGCAGGAGAGGTGGCCGCCGTGCTCCAGCGACATCGCCAGCACCACATCGCCCGGCTTCAGCAGCGCCGCGTAGGCCGCCAGCATCGCCGAAGTGCCGGAGCGGGGCTGGACGTTGGCGTGCTCGGCGCCGAACAGCCGCTGCGCCCGCTCGATCGCCAGCAGCTCGGTGGCGTCCGCCAGCGCGCAGCCGGTGTGGTGGCGGTGGCCCGGGTATCCCTCGGCGTACTTGTCCACCAGCGGACCCGCCAGGGCGTCCAGCACCGCCGCGGTGGCCAGGTTCTCGCCGGCCAGCAGCTGCAGGCTGCCCGCGCGCCGCTGCGCCTCCGCGAGCAGCAGGTCGGCGATCTCGGGGTCGGCCTCGCGAAGCGTCCGGGAGGGCTCCCAGTGACGCCCCGCCTCGATCGAGGATCCGTGTACGGCATCGGTGACGGTCATGGCGATGCTCCCGGGCTACGGCGGTGGCATCCAGCCTAGGACGGCACCGTCGAGCCGTCCTGCCGACGCGGAGCCGGTACGCCCGTCAGGGCGGTGACCACCGGGTCGAGAGCGTCGAATATCTCCTCGCCGCAGTTGCGGAACATCCCGATCGGCGCGCCGTACGGGTCGACCACCTCGTCCGCCTCGGGGCTGGCGGCCAGCAGCCAGCCGCGCAGCGCGGCGGCCGCGCGGACCAGCGCGCGGGCCCGCTCGGTGACGTCGGCGCCGTCGCGCGGGTCCGGCAGGGTGGCCGGGTCTATCGAGCGCACCAGTCGGGTGAACTCCAGCAGCGTGAAGGTGCGCAGGCCCGCCGCGTGGCCCATCGAGATCACCTGGGCGCGGTGGTCGAGCGTGAAGGTGAGCACCAGGTCGGCGTCGACCACGTGCTCGTCCAGCAGCTCGCGGCCGGCGAAGCCGCCGCTGTCCACGCCGTACTCGCCGAGCACGGTGGCGGCGTGCGCCTCCATCGGCGCGCCCTCGTGGCCCCAGGTGCCCGCGCTCTCCACCACGACCCGCCCGGCCAGCCGCTCGCTCAGCCGGGCGTCCAGCTCATGCCGGGTCAGCCGCTCGGCTATCGGCGAGCGGCAGACGTTGCCGGTGCAGACGAAGAGGATCCGGAAGCTGTCGGCCGGGCGGGGCGTCACCGCGACGTAGGAGGCGGCGCCGGGAGCCTGACCGGGGGCGTGGCCGGGGTGCAGGCCCGCGTAGAGTCCGGCCGTCAACTGCCGGCCTCCAGGTCGGGTACGACCTCCCTCAGCTGCTCGATGCTGACCGCGCCGGCGCGCAGCAGGACGGGCACCTTCCCGGTGACGTCGACGATGGTGGAGGCCTGCCCGTGCTCGGCCTTGCCGCCGTCCAGGTAGATCGCCACGGAGTCGCCCAGCTGGTACTCGGCATCCTCGCAGTCGGCCGGGGCGCTCTGGCCGGACTTGTTGGCGCTGGAGACGGCGAGCGGACCGGTGGCGTTCAGCAGCTCGATGGCGACCGGGTGCAGCGGCATCCGGACCGCGACGGTGCCCCGGGTCTCGCCCAGGTCCCAGCGCAGCGAGGGCTGGTGACGGGCCACCAGGGTCAGGCCGCCGGGCCAGAAGGCGTCGACCAGCTCCCAGGCGCGCTCGGAGAAGTCGGTGACCAGGCCGTGCAGCGTGGTCGGGGAGCCGACCAGCACCGGGGAGGGCATATTGCGGCCGCGGCCCTTGGCGGCCAGCAGGGCGGCCACCGCCTCCGGGTTGAAGGCGTCCGCGCCGATCCCGTAGACGGTGTCGGTCGGCAGCACCACCAGCTCGCCCCGGCGGATCGCCGAGGCGGCCTCGCGCAGCCCGGTCGCACGGTCGCCTGCGTCGGCACAGTCATAGCGGCGGCTCATCGGTGCGGTCCCCTTCCGAAACGGCTCATGTCGGTCACAGCTGGGCCTTGCGCGCAGTAGTGAAGCGCGGCCGGTTGTTCAGGTCGCGGTGGTCGGCGGTGTCCGTCCAGCCGCCCTCTTCGTTGAAGATCCAGGGCACCTGGCCGCCCTGGGTGTCCGCGTGCTCGATCACCACGGCGCCACCCGGGCGCAGCAGCCGCGCCGCCACCCGCTCGATGCCGCGGATGACGTCCAGACCGTCCTCGCCGGAGAACAGCGACATCTGCGGGTCGTGGTCGCGGGCCTCGGGCGCGACGTACTCCCACTCGGTGAGCGGGATGTACGGCGGGTTGCTGATCACCAGGTCGAAGCGGCCGTCCCAGGAGCGGTCGTCCGCGAAGGCCCGGGTGGCGTCGCCGGCATGCAGGGTGACCCGGGCGCGGTCGGAGCTGGCCTCGATGTTGCGCCGGGTGTACGTGAGCGCGCCCTCGTCCAGCTCGAAGGCGTGCACGGTGCTGCGCGGCAGCTCCTGGGCCAGCGCCAGCGCGATCGCGCCGGACCCGCTGCACAGGTCGACCACCAGCGGCTCGGCGACGTCCATGTCACGCACCGCGTCTATCGCCCACTCCACGACCGACTCGGTCTCCGGGCGCGGCACGAAGACACCGGGGCCGACCTCCAGCTCCAGGTAGCGGAAGAAGGCCCGCCCGGTGATGTGCTGCAGCGGCTCGCGCGCCTCACGGCGCGAGACCGCCTCCCAGTACCGGGCGTCGAAGTCGGCGTCCTTGACCGTGTGCAGCTGGCTGCGCTTGACGTGGTGGATGTGTGCGGCGAGTTCCTCCGCGTCGAAGCGCGGCGACGGCACGCCGGCCGCGGCCAACCGCTGGGTGGCCTGGGCCACCTCGGCGAGCAGCAGGTTCATCCGTACGTACCCCTCTGCAGAGTTACTGCTTTTGCGCCGCGGCGAGCTTCGCCGCCGCGTCGGCGTCCAGGGCCGACTGGATCAGCGCGTTGAGGTCGCCGTCCAGCACCTGGTCCAGGTTGTACGCCTTGAAACCCGTGCGGTGGTCCGAGATGCGGTTCTCGGGGTAGTTGTACGTCCGGATCCGCTCCGAGCGGTCGACCGTACGGACCTGGCTGCGCCGGGCGTCGGAGGCCTCCTGGTCGGCGGCCTCCTGAGCGGCGGCGAGCAGTCGCGAGCGCAGGATGCGCATCGCCGACTCCTTGTTCTGCAGCTGGCTCTTCTCGTTCTGGCAGGAGGCCACGATACCGGTCGGCAGGTGGGTGATCCGGACCGCCGAGTCGGTGGTGTTGACGGACTGGCCGCCGGGGCCCGAGGAGCGGTACACGTCGATCCGCAGGTCGTTCGCGTGGACCTCGACCTCGACCTCCTCCGCCTCCGGGGTGACCAGCACACCGGCCGCCGAGGTGTGGATGCGGCCCTGCGACTCGGTGGCAGGGACGCGCTGCACGCGGTGCACACCGCCCTCGTACTTGAGCCGCGCCCAGACGCCCTGGCCGGGCTCGATGGTGCCACGGGTCTTGACGGCCACCGAGACGTCCTTGTAGCCGCCGAGGTCGGACTCGTTGGCGTCGATGATCTCGGTCTTCCAGCCCAGCCGCTCCGCGTACCGCAGGTACATCCGCAGCAGGTCGCTGGCGAACAGGGCCGACTCCTCGCCGCCCTCACCCGCCTTGACCTCCAGGATGACGTCCTTGTCGTCGTTGGGGTCGCGCGGGACCAGCAGCATCCGCAGCTCTTCGGTCAGCTCGTCCTGGCGGGCCTGGGAGGACTTCACCTCGGCGATGAAGTCCGGATCCTCGGCCGCGAACTCACGGGCCGCCTCGATGTCCTCGCCCGCCTGGCGCCAGGCCCGGTAGACGGTGGTGATCGGGGTCAGCTCGGCGTAGCGCTTGGAGAGCTTGCGGGCGGTGGCCTGGTCCGCGTGGACCGCCGGGTCGGCCAGCCGCTCTTCGAGGGCTGAGTGCTCGACGAGGAGCTCTTCGACTGCCTCGAACATGGGGTTGGCCTACTTCCGTGAAAACTTCGGCGGGGTTGCTGAGGATCAGACGCGAACGGCGCCGGCCCGGACGCCCCCGCAGACTGCGGGAGCGCCCGAAACCGGCGCCGTACGAGCGCTAGCTGGCCGACTCGGCCTTGACGCCGTGCTGCTTGCCGAAGCGGGCCTCGAAGCGCGCGACGCGGCCACCGGTGTCGAGGATCTTCTGCTTGCCGGTGTAGAACGGGTGGCACTGCGAGCACACCTCGGCGCGAATCACGCCGGAGGTCTCGGTGGAGCGAGTGGTGAACTCGGCGCCACAGGTGCAGGTCACGTTGGTGACCACATACGTGGGGTGAACGTCGGGCTTCAAGGGGATCTCCTAGGTTTCGGGAGGGCACCGGGTCGGCGGCAGGAAGCCGCACGTGAACCGGGACCGACGGACCAGTCTGCCAGGACCGGCCGCATCTTCCCAAACCGGACCGGGCCTGGGGATATTCCGGCAGCTCAGGAACGGCTCGGCGGGGGGCTGGAATCGGCCGGGTTGGCCGGCTGGGTGCCGGTGATCGACTGCGGCACCGGCTGGTCGAGCCGCAGTGCGTTCCAGACCTGGGTGGCGGCCGGGAGCTGTTCCACCACCCGGTTGGGGTCGGTGGGGGCGGTCACGACGGGCAGCGTGACCATCGTCAGCTGGTTCGCCCCGATGCCCTTGAGCTCCTCGCCGAGGCCGGTCAGCGCGCTCACCGAGGCCAGCGCGGAGTCGGTGGTGATGCTCTTGGTGAGGGTGTCGCCGACCGACCAGAGCTTGGCGGGGTCGGCGAACAGGCCGATCGAACCGACCTGCTTCGTGATCGACTTCACCATCTCCTTCTGCAGCTCGATCCGCCCGAGGTCGCTGCCGTCACCGACGCCGTGCCGGGTGCGGACGAAGGCCAGCGCCTGGTCGCCGTTGAGCTTGGTGGTGCCCGCCGGGAGGTTCAGGCCGCTGTCCGGGTCGTGGATGTCCATGGTGGTGGTGACCGTCGCACCGCCGATGGCGTTGATGAAGCCGGCGAAGCCCGCAAAGTCGATCTCCACGAAGTGGTTCATCCGCAGCCCGGTCAGCTGCTCGGTGGTCTTCACCGCGCAGGCCGCGCCGCCGACTTCGAAGGCGCTGTTGTACATCGCGCCGGCGTCGGCGGGCACCGCGCTGCCGTCCGGCGCCGTGCAGGCGGGCCGGGCCACCAGGGTGTCGCGCGGGATCGAGACGACCGTGCCCAGGGTGTGGTTCTGGTTGACGTGCACCACCATCGCGGTGTCCGAGCGGGCAGTGCCGCCGGTGTTGCCGCCGGCCAGGCCGCTGTTGGCACCGGCCCGCGAGTCGGAGCCGAGCACCAGGATGTTGAAGGACCCGTCCTTGGGCGCCGACGGCCTGGCGCTGCCGAGTTGGGCGTCGATGTCGACGCTCTTGATGTTGCCGTTCAGCCGCCAGTACGCGTAACCGGCCGTACCGGCCCCGGCCAGCAGCAGACCCGCCAGCGTGAAGGCCCCGGCCCTCAGCAGCTTGGCGCGGCGGCTGCGGTCCCTGCGATGCGCCGCCCGCCGCTCCCGCCGGGTGGCGCGCTGCTCGTGCTGCTCATCGGCCATATCGTCTGATCCTCGTGCGGTGTTCGTCCCGAGTTCCGCTGAATGGTCGCGATCGACCGTTCTTCGAGCATAAGCGAGTTCATAGGACGTTATGTCCGATCTGTGCAACAGCCCGGTCCCGGCCCGGAACGCCCGCCCCGAAAGCCCGAAAGCCCCGTCCCTGAACAGCGGGGACGGGGCTTTCGGTCCGATGACGCGTCAGTCGTTGGACCCCGGAGTGGTCTTGGCGATCTGCATCAGGAACTCGGCGTTGCTCTTGGTCTGCTTCATCTTGTCCAGCAGCAGCTCGATCGCCTGCTGCGAGTCGAGCGCGTGCAGCACCCGGCGCAGCTTCCAGGTGATCGCCAGCTCGTCGGGCGCCAGCAGGATCTCCTCCTTGCGGGTGCTGGACGCATCGACGTCCACCGCGGGGAAGATCCTCTTGTCGGCGAGCTTGCGGTCCAGCCGCAGCTCCATGTTGCCGGTGCCCTTGAACTCCTCGAAGACCACCTCGTCGGCCCGCGAGCCGGTCTCCACCAGCGCGGTGGCGAGGATGGTCAGCGAGCCGCCGTTCTCGATGTTGCGCGCGGCACCGAAGAACTTCTTCGGCGGGTAGAGCGCGGTCGAGTCGACACCACCGGACAGGATGCGGCCGGAGGCCGGCGCCGCCAGGTTGTAGGCACGGCCCAGGCGGGTGATCGAGTCCAGCAGGATCACCACGTCGTGGCCCAGCTCCACCAGGCGCTTGGCGCGCTCGATGGCCAGCTCGGCGACCACGGTGTGGTCCTCGGCCGGGCGGTCGAAGGTCGAGGAGATGACCTCGCCCTTCACCGACCGCTGCATGTCGGTGACCTCTTCCGGACGCTCGTCCACCAGGACGACCATCAGGTGGCACTCGGGGTTGTTGGTGGTGATCGCGTTGGCGATCGCCTGCATGATCATCGTCTTGCCGGTCTTCGGCGGGGCGACGATCAGACCGCGCTGGCCCTTGCCGATCGGCGACACCAGGTCGATGATCCGGGTGGTCAGCACGCCCGGGTCGGTCTCCAGGCGGAGCCGGTCCTGCGGGTAGAGCGGGGTGAGCTTGCCGAACTCGGGACGGCCGCGGCCGCTCTCCGGGTCCATGCCGTTGACGGAGTCCAGCCGCACCATGGCGTTGAACTTCTCGCGGCGCTCGCCCTCCTGCGGCTGGCGCACGGCGCCGGTGATGGCGTCGCCCTTGCGCAGGCCGTTCTTGCGGACCTGGGCCAGCGAGACGTACACGTCGTTGGAGCCGGGCAGGTAGCCCGAGGTCCGGACGAACGCGTAGTTGTCGAGGATGTCCAGGATGCCCGCCACCGGGATCAGCACATCGCTGTCGCTGACGGTCGGCTCGGCCGGGCCGACCTCGAAGCCGTCGCGGCGGCCGCGGCGGTTGCGGTCGCGGTAGCGGCCGCGGCGGCCGCGCCGGCCGTCGCCGAACTCGTCGTCGTCGTAGCCGCCCTGCTGGGCCGGCTGGGCGCTCTGCTGCTGGGTCTGCTGAACCGGCTGCGCGCTCTGCTGCTGGCCGCCCTGGCCGCCCTGACGGTCGGTCCGGTCGGTTCGGTCGGTCCGGTCCCGGCGGTTGCGGCGGTCGCGACGCGACTCGCGCGAGTCACCGTCGGCGTCGGCCGCATCGGTGCGCTGCTCCGCGCGGTCCGCGGTGGTCCGCTCGGGACGGTCGGCGGTGGCGCGGTCGGCGGGGCCGCGCTCCGAGCGCTCGCGGCGGTCGCGGCGGTCGCGGCGGCCCTCGCGCTGGTCGTCGCGGCCTTCGAAGGTCCGGCTGTCGGAGACCCGGGACTCGGCGGTGCGGGCCTCGGCCTGCTTGGCCTCGGCGACCGGCTCGGCGGCCGACTCCACCACGGTGGCGGCGGGGGCCTCGACGGCGGTCGGGGCGCCACCGGCCGAGGTGGCCCGGCGACGGGTCCGCTCGGCGCGCGCCGGGGCGGCGGCGGTCTCCGGAGCGGCCTGGCCCGGGATCTCGATCTGGGCGGGCGCCTCGGCGACCGCCTGGGTGGCCCGGGTGCGACGGGCCGGCTTCTCGGCGGCGGCCGCGGGGGCCTCCGCCTTCGCGGCGCGGGCCGGGGCGGGAGCCGCGGAGGCGAGCAGCGGGTCGCCGCCGCTCTTGTCCTTGATGGCCTCGATGAGCTGGCTCTTGCGCATCCGGCCGGTGCCGCTGATGCCGAGCGTCGAGGCGAGCTTCTGCAGCTCGGCCAGGACCAGACCGTCAAGGCCTGCGGCGGCGGTACGGCGGCGCTTGGCCGGCGCCGCGGGCGCGGCAGGCGCATCCGTCGCGTCGGCGTCCGGGCGCGCGCCCATCAGATCAGTGGTGTCGCTCACTAAGGGTCCTTCCCTGGAGCGGACGTCGGCCTGTCTGGCTCGGCGACCGGTTGTGCTGTCCGACCTGCGCTTTGTCGCGGAGGCCCGAGGCGGTGGTCCCCCGCCGCTGCGGTGCTGGGCGGGGGGAGAGGTGCGAAGTGCTGTGCACAAGGCACTGTTGAGCGAAGTGGCACGGCGGGCCGGTCTCATGCCGACCGCTGCCTGCGAAACCCGGGCCCCCGTCGTGTGACGGTCTCCCGCGCTCCCGCCCGTCAGAGCCTCGGCAGCGAGGCCGGTTGCGGCGGGTGGGGGTCAGGCTCCGACACGGCTTCGGGATGCGGCCGCAATCGCGCAGGCAGGCTGCGTACGCGCTGTGGTGGGCTCCCGGAGAATCGTGGTCCCCGACCTCGACTGGATCCCGCAAGAGCGGGACGCGGAGATCGGGACGCGGCGCACCGGGCCCCGCAGGGCGCCTGATGCAGACATGAGGTTAACACTACCGACCCCCTCACACATTCCCCAGCCTCGTGCTTGCCAATCGTGTCCGGATCGGCCGGTCACCCGTCCAACGGCAGGACGCGGGCGCCGTCCCGGTCGAGCTGCAGCCGGTGGGCGGCGAACGACGGCCCGGCGAAGGCCAGCACCTTGTCGGCGTCGGCCTCGTCGGTCAGCGCGAGCACGGTCGGTCCGGCGCCGGAGATCACCGCCGGCACGCCCTCCGAGCGCAGCGCCGCCACCAGTGCCGAGCTCTCGGGCATCGCGGCGGAGCGGTAGTCCTGGTGCAGCCGGTCCTCGGTGGCCGGCAGCAGCAGCTCGGGCCGCCTGGTCAGGGCCTCGACGAGGAGGGCGGCGCGGCCGGCGTTGGCGGCCGCGTCGGTCAGCGGGACGCTCCTGGGCAGCAGACCGCGCGCGGTCTCGGTGAGCACCTCGGTGGACGGGATGAAGACCACCGGGACGACCTGCGCGGCCGGGTCGAGCCGGATCGCGTGGGCGGCGTCCTCGTCGGTCCAGGCAACGGTGAACCCGCCGGCCAGGCAGGCGGCGACGTTGTCCGGGTGGCCCTCCAGCTCGGAGGCGAGGGCCAGCATGGCGGCGTCGTCGAGGGCGGTCGGACCGCCGATGGTGACCGCCCGGGCGGCCGCCACCCCCGCGCAGATCGCGGCGGAGGAGGAACCGAGGCCGCGGCCGTGCGGTATCCGGTTGGCGCAGACCACTTCGAGGCCGCGGGGCTGGCCGCCGAGCCGGTCGAAGGCCGCACGCATCGCGCGGACCACCAGGTGGCGCTCGTCGCGGGCCAGCGTCTCGGCGCCCTCACCCGCGATGTCCACGGAGAGCCCGGAGTCGGCGACCCGGACCACGATGTCGTCGTACAGACCCAGGGCGAGTCCGAAGGCGTCGAAGCCGGGGCCGAGGTTGGCGCTGGTCGCGGGGACCCGGACCCGGACGGCGGCGGCACGGAACGCGGGACCGGCCATGCGGTGGACTCTCCTGGAGATCTGGATCGTCGCGCTGAGCGCGTCGAACGGAGGTGGGGTGAGCGGCGGGCGGGGGGGGGTGTCGCGCGAAGCGCGCGTCCGGCTCGGGTGGCCGCCAGGGTTCAGGGTATCGAAGAGAGGTTCCACAGCGGTACACCCCGCTCCCTCTCGATCTGCCGTGTTGCAGCTTCTGGCCTGAACCGGTGCCGAAACGGCATCCATAAGGACAACGAAATTGACACCAAAGACGTTACTCGGAAGCGACGATGGGCCGGCCCTGGTCAGGACCGGCCCATCGGCCGTGCGAGGGGACGGAGCGTCAGTCCAGCAGTCCGAGCCGCTGAGCGGCGGCCTCGGCGTCGATCGGCACGACGTGCGGCTGCGGCGCACCGGCCACCGCCCAGTCGGGGTCCTTGAGTCCGTTGCCGGTGACCGTGCAGACGATCCGCTGGCCCGGGTCGACCAGGCCCTGCTCGGCGGCGTGCAGCAGACCGGCCACACTGGCGGCCGAGGCGGGCTCCACGAAGACGCCCTCGCGCGCGGCCAACAGCCGGTAGGCGGACAGGATCTGGCGATCTGTCACCTTGTCGATCAGGCCACCGGACTCGTCCCGCGCGGCGACCGCGTAGTCCCAGGAGGCCGGGTTGCCGATCCGGATCGCGGTGGCGATGGTCTGTGGGTTCAGCACCGGGGCGCCGTCCACGATCGGGGCCGAACCCGAGGCCTGGAAACCCCACATCCGCGGGGTGCGGGAGGCCAGGCCGTCCGCCGCGTACTCGCGGTAGCCCTTCCAGTAGGCCGTGATGTTGCCCGCGTTGCCCACCGGGAGGACGTGGATGTCGGGGGCGTCGCCGAGCATGTCGACGATCTCGAAGGCGGCGGTCTTCTGGCCCTCGATCCGCACCGGGTTGACCGAGTTGACCAGGGCGACCGGGTACTTCTCGGACAGTTCGCGCGCCAGCCTGAGGCAGTCGTCGAAGTTCCCGTCCACCTGGAGGATCTTCGAGCCGTGCACCAGTGCCTGGCCCATCTTGCCCAGCGCGATCTTGCCCTGCGGCACCAGCACCGCGCAGACCATGCCGGCACGCACCGCGTAGGCGGCGGCGGAGGCCGAAGTGTTGCCCGTAGAGGCACAGATGACGGCCTGCGCGCCTGCCTCCTTGGCCTTGGAGATCGCCATCGTCATGCCGCGGTCCTTGAAGGACCCGGTCGGGTTGGCGCCCTCGACCTTGAGGTAGACGTCGCAGCCGGTCAGCTCGGAGAGCAACTGGGCCGGGACGAGCGGCGTGCCGCCCTCCAGCAGGGTGACCACCGGGGTCGTGGCGCTGACCGGGAGCCGGTCCCGGTACTCCTCGATGAGGCCCCGCCACTGGTGGGTGTGGGCTGCTCTGTCGATCACGGCGTTCATGGAAATTCCTATTCCCCTTCAACCCGCATGATGCTGGCCACATCGCGCACGCTGTCCAGCGCGCGGAGCTTGTCCACCGTCGCCGACAGCGCGGCGTCGGTGGCCCGGTGGGTCACCACGACGAGCGAGGCGTCGCCGTCGCGGCCCTGCTGGCGCACGGTGTCGATGGACACCCCGTGCTCGGCGAAGGTGGACGCCACCTGGGCGAGCACCCCCGCGCGGTCGTCCACGTCCAGGCTGACGTGGTAGCGGGTGACGACGTCGTCCATCGCCTTGGCGGGCAGCTGGGCGTAGACCGAGTCGCCGGGCCCGGTCGCGCCGTTGAGCTTGTTGCGGCAGACCGCGACCAGGTCGCCGAGGACGGCGCTGGCGGTCGGCGCGCCACCGGCGCCCGGACCGTAGAACATCAGCCGGCCGGCCGCCTCGGCCTCGACGAAGACCGCGTTGTACGCCTCGCGGACCGAGGCCAGCGGGTGGCTGAGCGGGATCATCGCCGGGTGCACCCGGGCGGTGACCGAGGTGCCGTCCGCCGAGCGCTCGCAGATCGCCAGCAGCTTGACCACGCAGCCCATGGCCTTGGCGCTGGCGATGTCGGCCGCGGTGACCTCGGTGAGGCCCTCGCGGTAGACGTCGGCGGCGGTGACCTTGGTGTGGAAGGCGATACCGGCCAGGATCGCGGCCTTGGCGGCGGCGTCGAAGCCCTCCACGTCGGCCGTCGGGTCGGCCTCCGCGTAACCCAGCGCGGTGGCCTCCTCCAGCGCCTCGGAGTAGCCGGCGCCGGTGGAGTCCATCTTGTCGAGGATGAAGTTGGTGGTGCCGTTCACGATGCCGAGCACCCGGTTGACCTTGTCGCCCGCCAGCGACTCGCGCAGCGGCCGGATCAGCGGGATCGCGCCCGCGACGGCCGCCTCGTAGTACAGGTCCACCCCGGCCGCGGCGGCCGCGGCGTGCAGCTCGGCGCCGTCCTGGGCGAGCAGCGCCTTGTTGGCGCTGACCACCGAGGCACCGTGCTGGAAAGCGGTGAGGATCAGCTTCCTGGACGGCTCGATCCCGCCGACCACCTCGATCACCACGTCGACGTCGTCGCGCTTGACCAGCGCCTCGGCGTCCGTGGTGATCAGGTGCTGCGGGACTCCCGGGCGGTCCCGACCGACCCGGCGGACCGCGATGCCGACGAGCTCGACCGGCGCGCCGATCCGCGCGGCCAGGTCGGCGGCGTCTGTCGTCATGATGCGCGCCACCTCGGAGCCCACCACACCACAGCCCAGCAACGCCACCTTCAGCGGGCGCGTACGCATCATCCGACTCCGCTCATCCGTCGTTCTCCACCGCTTTTCGGTTTCAACCCCAGTCTCGGGGAGATTCCGCGCAGATCCTCGGGCATTCCATGATCTGAGACGAAATAATCGTCATCCGAGATCAAGACGCAGGAGATCCTCCTCCGTCTCGCGCCGCACGATCACCCGGGCCGCACCGCCCTGGACGGCGACCACGGGCGGGCGCAGCGCGTGGTTGTAGTTGCTCGCCATCGAGCGGCAGTACGCACCGGTGGCGGGCACCGCGATCAGGTCACCCGGCGTCAGATCGGCGGGCAGGAAAGCGTCCTTGACCACGATGTCGCCCGACTCGCAGTGCTTGCCGACCACCCGTACCAGCATCGGCTCGGCCGTGCTGGTGCGCGAGACGAGGGCCACCGAGTACTCGGCGTCGTACAGCGCGGTGCGGATGTTGTCCGACATCCCGCCGTCCACGCTGACGTACGTGCGCAGACCCTCCAACGGCTTGACGGTGCCCACCTCGTAGAGGGTGAAGGCGGTCGGGCCGACGATCGCCCGGCCCGGCTCGACGCTCAGCCGGGGCGCGGTGAGGTCGGCGGCGGCGCACTCGCGGCGGACGATCTCGGCCAGCGCGGCCGCGATCTCGGCCGGCTCGCGCGGGTCGTCCTCGCTGGTGTAGGCGATGCCCAGACCGCCGCCGAGGTCGATCTCGGGCAGCTCGACGCCGTGCTCGTCGCGGATCTCGGCGAGCAGGCCGACCACCCGGCGGGCGGCGACCTCGAAGCCCGCGGTGTCGAAGATCTGCGAGCCGATGTGCGAGTGGATGCCGCGCAGTTCGAGGCTCGGCTGCGCCAGCACCCGGCGGACCGCCTCGGCGGCCGCGCCGCCGGAGAGCGAGAGGCCGAACTTCTGGTCCTCGTGGGCGGTGGCGATGAACTCGTGGGTGTGCGCCTCGACACCCACCGTGACCCGGACCAGCACCGGCTGGCGGACGCCCTGGCCGGCGGCGATCGCGGCCAGCCGCTCGATCTCCTGGTAGGAGTCGACCACGATGTGGCCGACCCCCGCCTTGACCGCCTGCTCCAGCTCCTGCGCCGACTTGTTGTTGCCGTGCAGCGCGATCCGCTCGGGCGGCATCCCGGCGGCCAGCGCGACGGCCAGCTCGCCCGGGCTGCAGACGTCCAGGTTCAGACCCTCCTCGTGCAGCCAGCGGACCACCGCCTTGGAGAGGAACGCCTTGCCCGCGTAGTAGACGTCGGCGCCCGCGCCGAAGGCGTCGCGCCAGGCGCGGGCCCGGCTGCGGAAGTCGTCCTCGTCCATCAGGTAGGCCGGGGTGCCGAACTCGGCGGCCAGCTCGGTCACGGTGAGGCCGCCGACCGTCGCCACGCCGTGCTCGTCGCGGGTGACCGTGCGGGACCAGACCTTGGGGTCGAGCAGGTTCAGGTCACTCGGCGGGGCGTTGTAGTGGCCCTCGGGCAGCACGTCGCCGTGGCGGGGGCCTGCGGGGTGCGCGGAGCGGCTCATCGGACGTATCTCTCCTGGTGTGTGGGACGGGGCGGCGCCGATCCCGATGGACCGCCGCCGCCCCGTGCGCGCAGAGTGGTTGGCTACATCCGCTCGGGGGCTGTGACGCCGAGCAGGCCGAGGCCGTTGGCGATCACCGTGCGGGTGGCATCGGCGAGCCAGAGGCGGGCGCGGGTGAGGTCGGTGGCCTCGTCGTCGCCCTTCGGCAGGATCTGGCAGTGGTCGTAGAACCGGTGGTAGTCGCCGGCCAGCTGCTCCAGGTAGCGGGCGACCCGGTGCGGCTCGCGCAGCTCACCGGCGGTGGCGATCACCTTCGGGAACTCGCCGAGCCGGCCCAGCAGCGCGGACTCCCACTCGGTGGCCAGCAGCTCCGGCTTGAAGTCCTCGGCCGCGCCCTTGGTGATGCCCATCGCCTCGGCCTTGCGGGTGACGCCGCACATCCGGGTGTGCGCGTACTGGACGTAGAAGACCGGGTTCTCGTTGCGCTGGCTGGTCAGCAGGTTGATGTCGAGCGTGATCGTGGAGTCGGTGGGCGACCTGGTCAGGGTGTACCGGGCCGCGTCCACGCCGATCCAGTCGACCACGTCGTCGATGGTGATGATGTTGCCGGCCCGCTTGGACATCCGGACCTCCTCACCATCGCGCAGCATCTTGACGAACTGGCCGATCTTGACCTCGATGTTGCGGTTCATGTCGTCGCCCGCGCAGGCCGCGATGGCCTTCAGGCGGTTGACGTAGCCGTGGTGGTCGGCGCCCAGCATGTAGACGCTCACCTCGGAACCGCGGTCACGCTTCGAGAGGTAGTAGGCGGCGTCGGCGGCGAAGTACGTCGTCTCGCCGTCCGCCTTGATCAGGACGCGGTCCTTGTCATCACCGAAGTCGGTGGTGCGCAGCCAGATCGCGCCGTCCTGGTCGAAGACGTGGCCCTGCTCGCGCAGCCGCTCCATGGCCTTCTCGACGGCGCCCGAGTCGTGCAGCGACTTCTCGGAGAACCAGGTGTCGAAGTGGGTGCCGAACTCGTCCATCGAGCGCTTGATCTCGGCCACCATGAGCTTCAGGCCCTCGGTGCGGAAGACCTCCAGCTGCTCGGCCTCGGAGAGGTCGAGGATGCCGGGGACGCCGGCGGTGATCGCCTTGGCGATGTCGACGATGTACTCGCCGACGTAGCCGTCGGCCGGGGCGGGCCGGCCGTTGGCGGCGGCTTGGAGGGAGGCGGCGAACTTGCCGATCTGCACGCCCGCGTCGTTCAGGTAGTACTCGGTGGTGACCTCGGCGCCGGTCGCCTTGAGGACGCGCGCGAGCGAGTCGCCGACGGCCGCCCAGCGGACGCCGCCGATGTGGATCGGGCCGGTCGGGTTGGCCGACACGAACTCCAGGTTGATCCGCAGGCCCTTGAGCGCCTCGTTGCGCCCGTAGGCCGGGCCGGCCTGGACGATGGTGCGGGCCAGCTCGCCCTGGGTGGCGGCGTCGAACGTGATGTTCATGAAGCCCGGGCCGGCGATGTCGACCTTGGCGACCCCGGGCAGTTCGCGCAGGCGGGCCGCGATCAGCTCGGCCACCGCGCGCGGCGGCATGCCGGCCGGCTTCGCGAGGACGAGGGCCACATTGGTGGCGTAGTCGCCGTGGTCCCTGTTCTTGGGTCGCTCGACCGTGACCTGCTCGGGCACGGCGACGGGCAGCTCGCCCGCCTCGACGGCGGCGCGCACTGCGACCTGGACTGCCTGGGAAAGCTCTGCGGGTGTCACGACGCCAAGCGTAGGCGAGCGGGGGGTGTGCGCCCGTCACCCGGCCACCCGTTGAGACGCTTCCCCGGCCGCCGGTGTTCGCTAGGAGCGAAATTCGCCGGCTCCATCGCCGAACCCGTACGCGAACCCCTCCCCGTCGACCCGCCGCTTCACCATCAGCCGACGCACCAGCGCCACCAGGTCCTCCGGATCGAACGGCTTGCCCAGATAGCCGTCCACCCCGACCGACTCGCCCCGGTCCAGATCCGCCGGCGTGCACGCGCTGACGATCGCGATCGGCAACCGGGCCGTCTGCTCCCGGGCCCGCAGTTGGGCCGCCGTCCGCAGGCCGTCCAGGCGCGGCATCATCACATCCAGGGTCACCACGTCCGGCTTCACCCGGCGGACCACCTCCAGGCACTCGGCACCATCGGCCGCGGTCACCACCTCGAAGCCCTCCAGCTCCAGGTTGACCTTGATCAGCCTGCGGATCGCCTCGTTGTCATCCACCACGAGGACCCGACCGGACACACCCGACACCCCACCGACACTACGGCCGCCCACCCCCGCCCGTCCGGCCTTTGCCCACTTCCGTGTCCGCGACCTGCTGTTGAAACCCCTGCACGGACCGCGCCCACGAGCTGGTAATGTTCTCCACGTCGCAGAAATCGCGACGCCGCACCACCAGCAGGCCCCCGTAGCTCAGGGGATAGAGCACCGCCCTCCGGAGGCGGGTGCGTAGGTTCGAATCCTACCGGGGGCACTTCGCAAGAAGCGCCAACTTAGGCCCAGGTCAACCGACCTGGGCCTTCGTCATGCCCCAACCGCCGCTACTGAGTGAGCGTCACCACATGGGAAACCCGCCAGTGCAGTGGGTGCGCTACCAGCCGCCTCCGAAGCGGGAGCGTACGCCGCGAGGCCGGAGGCTGATCCTGCTGGTCCTGGGCTGCGGACTCGTGCTGACGGCAGTGGGCTGGCTCGCCTGGGCCGAGGTGGCGATGCTGGCCAGCGGCTGCGGGTCGAATGATCCGACCGACCCCATGGACTACAGCGCTGTCGCCATCAGCAACGACACAGCCGTCCCGGTCGTGGTGGACGGGTGCTCCGGGCTGTACTGCGACGCGCCCTCCACACCAGTGACCTTGCAACCGGGGCAGCAGGATCAGGTCCACGCAGCGTGCGGTGCCTCCGGACGCGACATGACGTCCTGGCGTGTCACGACCACAACCGGAACGTCACTGGGCTACATCGCCGTGGACACGCCGCGCAGCACCAGCAACCTGATCTTCCCAGTCTCCGCCGCCCAACCCTCCCGGGACACGGCAGCCTCCCCTACCCGGTAACGGCGCACAGGAAGTCGTCCAGTCCGACGCTGGGTCCAGCGCCTACTTCGGCCTTCGTCCCGAGTTCGACAAACGTGCACCCCCGAAGCACCCGGACCATCTGCGCGGCGAGGACCCAGCGGGCTCTCGGATCATCGGACGCTGTGATGATCTCGCCCACCGACTGTGGGCCCAGAGCCCCGGGTTGGTACAGCGTGCCGTACACCCCACAGCTCCCGCTGTCCGCCACCCGCACAGCCACGAACCCCGTCGCGAGGTGCGGACACAGCTGAGCAGCGGCCCGCGCGCAGCCGAGGCATACCGGTGGGTGAGTCACCGCCATGCCCTCGGGCCAGCCCGGCCAGTCGTCGCGGTCATCCTTGAGCAGCCACAGCACCCCCTCCCCCGTCCGATCGGCCGGCCCGCCGCAGACCTGACACAGCAGCCTGCGCATCGCCCGCCGCTGGCGGGCCGGATGGACACGGCCGAACTCGGGTCGGCCAGAGCCGCGTTGGAGCGTCATACGAGCCCAGAGGACACCGTCCACGTCGCGGTCATGAGGGATCTCGCCCCGGTAGGCAATGCCCACCCCCGGGGCTGCGACAACCGCTGGACGCGCGAAGCGCTCGGCACTCCACGCAGCGATGTAGGGGACGACGTCCGGTCGCCCCGGCATCTGGGTCATCACTGCCTCCCGACTGTCGTTACATCTCTAGAGATGTCAAGTGCCATCGGGCGAGGTCGCTGCCGTCAGGGGTCAGCCCTAGGATGTCTAGAGATCACGGAGGAGAGCCATGGCCGACAGCGGCGACAAGCAGCCCAAGTACCAGCGGATTGCCGACGCCCTCAAGGCGGCCGTCGAGTCGGGCCAGTACCGCGCAGGCGACAGGCTGCCCGGCGAGAACGACCTGATGGAGACCTACGGCGTCGCCCGGATGACCGCCCGTCAGGCACTCGGCGTCCTGCAGAGTGAAGGCATCGCTGAGGCCCGCAAGGGTGCCGGCGTGTTCGTCCGCGACTTCCGGCCGCTGCGCCGACGGGGGATCCAGCGGCTGGCGCAGGAGCAGTGGGGTTCGGGCCGCTCGATCTGGTCCGCGGACATCGAGGACCGGACGCTCGTCGTCGACCAGCTCTCGGTTGCCGAACTCGCCGCCCCGGAACACATCGCCCGAGTCCTGAACCTGGAGCCCGGCGGCCCGACCTGCGTCCGAAGCCGCCGCTTCGTCCTCGACGGCAAGCCGGTCCTGCTCTCCACGTCCTATCTGCCCGCAACCCTCGTCGCCGGCTCCCCCATCACCCAGCACGACACCGGCCCTGGCGGCACCTACGCCCGGCTCGCCGAACTCGGCGCCAAGCCCATCCACTTCCGCGAGGAACTCCGCTCCCGCATGCCCACCAAGGACGAGACGACCCGCCTGGCACTGGCTCCGGGAACACCCGTCATCCTCATCTCCCGCACCGCCTTCGCCGAGGACGGCCGAGCGGTCGAGATCAACGAGATGACCCTGGACGCGGCCTCCTACGTCCTCGAATACGACTTCGACGCGTGACCCCACCTCGGCCCCGCGAACTCCCCTGCCAGGCACGCATGACTAACCCTGACAGCACGGATGGGGAAGGCCCACGACGACACCGCCGTAGCGACCGTCACCCTGTAGCCCTGGCGGCTCACAGCTCACCCCGGGTCACTGCCGAATTGAGCTGTACTGGGTCAAGGGCCCGCGCCCCGCGTGGGCCGCTGCCCCGCCCGCGGCGGCCGACGCGGGGCGTGCGGGCTGGCGCCCGGTCCCGGCGCGACCGCCAGGACGGGGCAGCGCGTGGCTAGGGCCGGCGGCTCCACGGTTTTACCCACCTGCCAGGACCGGGCCTCGCGCCGAGCAAGACCGGGGGCCACTCGGCCAAATTGCGGTCAGGCCCAAAAGCCCTGACCGAGTCTCAGCAGCTTACGGCCCCGAGACCCTGCCAGGCCCCAGACCAGACAGGACGCCGGCCAAAACCGCTCCGCCACCCGCTCACTCCGACCCCGCTAAATGAATCCCTTGACCAACGCTGCCACCTGCTTGAGATCTTTGATCTCCTCGGTCGAGGATCCTCGCCGAACAAAAAGGCGATCGTCACAGTAGGAAACGTCTGATTGCCCTGGAATCAGCATCCTGAGCACCGAAATTCCCTTGTACTCAATAGTGTCAATGCCGGTCAGAATTTGGGTCGCCAAAGGCTCACTAATAGGCTGCTGCGAGATTTTCGCCACGAATTTCTGCACATAGCTATCCAGGGAAATTCCCTTCACCTTCGCCTCTCTGTCAATTCCAACGACATGGTGAGGCCCAACCTTGACCGGAGCAATCCCGTCTAGCGATTCAATCCGATTAGCATCAGACTCCTTATCTGCGACACCAATGAATAGATAGCCATCAACCCCCGGTTTCACATTGGAAATTGCGCAGATCGTCTCGGCCAGACGCCCAAAAATTGAATCGTCCCACGCTCGCAGATTGTCGAGCCGAAGAAGGCCCTGCTTGAATTCGTATCGACTTGTTTCGATCCTGGACCTACGAAGCGAATTCTCAAAGTCAAGAGCAAGCCCGGGTCCATGGCCAAACACAGGGGGAACCTTGGCTACAAAGTAACGCTGTATCAACCCAGTGACCGTGTCGATATTTGAAACCCTGTCCTCAGCCGACGTGTAGTGTCGTGCGCTCTTCAGTCGGGGGCCGACTCCTCGCAGCGCAGAGACGATTGCAACATAGTCGTCTGGGGACTTCTGCTGTCGAACGATCAAGTCGAAGAATGACATGAATATTGCATAAAAAGGCGTCCTGATTGGATTTCCACTACTACCTGGGCGCACAAGGTTCCTGAGGCCATTCGGAGACGGGAGTTGATCGTCTATCACTTCCGCAAGGACCGAAAATACCGACTGGATCTCATCCTCCAGTCGACGCGTACCATAAGCGGCAAGATTGCGCTCGATGCGCTTATGCTTTTCACTCTGCGCGTCGTAGATGTCGTCAAACTCCTCCTTGCTTGCTGGAAAAGGACTTCCGAGCAGGATAGATGCTGCAATATCAGCAACCATCTGCTCATCATCACCTTCGCGAAGTTGCTTCACATTGAGAATTCCGTGACGAATCCAGACGGTATCCTCGGCTTTAACTCCATACTGCTGCTTCTCGCGAGCCGAATCGATGGAGATGCTTGGCATGTCGTGCAGGAGCAAAACGTCTGCGGAGACATCACCTCGCAATGAACTTGCTACCGTCCTAACGAGTTCAGAGAATGGATTGATCATGCCAGCCTGCCGCTTCTCCTGAACGCTCAGCTGGCGCCCATTCGAATTAATTCGACTAAACACATTGGTGATTTGCTGCTCGGTCTGGGCGGGATAAATAGTGACTGCAAGCTGATAGTCGAGCAGATTGGCACATTTTTCGGCAGGGAGTGGTGCAAAAATTTCGACAGGCTCGAAAGCATCAGAATCTGCAGCCTGCCGAGCGCGTGCACTCTGAGCCAAATCGAAGTGCATGCCGCTGTAATCGTATTTCTGTTCAATGAAGGAGAAAATTGCATCGAGCCGCTGCATGCCGTCGATGATTTCGTACTTTCCACTGCCGTGAATCTCTGGGCGTTCGGCTAGCAGAATCAGCGGGATGGGGTAGCCATCCAAGATGCTGTCAATCAGCAACTGCTTCTCACTCACAGACCAGACAAGCTTTCGCTGGTACCTCCTGTTGACCAACAAGGCATCGTCCCTAAACAGGCGGTACGCCTCCTGGACGCTCATACCACGCGGCGTGATGGAGACGTGCATGTCACTAGCCACTGCCTACTCCAAGGGGCTGGAAGGAACGCGTAGGTGTAGCTTGGCACGCAGTGGCATGCCGTGTCCGGATTACTCACAATGCCGCTACCTCGTTTCGCCGTCCTCTCGCCGCACGTAGCAACCGTGAGGCTCTCGGGCGACGTCGGCCAGCAACTCGTGGCTGATCGGCAGTTCCTGAGGCCTCAGTGGCTCGGAGACAAGGGAGAAGCTACAGCCACGCCAGATCAGGCAGTACATGACAGAGAGTCGAGGCAATGAGAAAGATGCCAGAACCAGGCGCAGCTGTATCGAAGGAGAAGGTACAGGTCAGATCGGGCAACCCATTCCGACAACTGCAAAACAGGGGTGTCGGACGCACTACCATTGAAGCGAGCAAGCTACACATCCGATGGGGCGACCGCAATCGGTCACTGTCGAGGCCCCGAGCCAGCGGAACAGGGGCTGGCACAGCGTCGCCGACGCTTCGCGCTGACCCGACGCCGTGCCAGAAGCGTGCCAGGTACGGCGGTGCAACCCGGTCGCCAACAGCCACGAATGGTCCGGTCAGTCACGTTGCGCCGATCAAGCGACTACCCGGGTCACGGAGGGTGAGCACCTGCCACCCTCCGGAGGTGGGTGCGTGGGTGGGAATCCTGCCGGGGCACTTCGCAAGAAGCGCCAACTTAGGCCCAGGTCAACCGACCTGGGCCTTCGTCATGTCCGGGGATCGGGCGGTGAAATGCGCTCGCTGTGTGGTGGGGCGGTATGGGACGGTGTCCGCGTGGATGATGGTGAGTTGGCGGCGGTGCTGCAGGAACTGCGGCAGGTGAGGGGCGAGCTCGACGGGTATCTGCAACCGGCTTCAACTCACTGCCAACGTGCGCGGCGCCGACGGGGTGATGGTGAGCACCCTCCCGACGGATGCGCATCCTGGCTGCGGTCCAGCAGCTCAAGGCGGGCAACGTGCCCTGGGGCGAGATCGACCAGCTGATCCTCGACAACCGGAAGATCCACGCGATCCAGCTGATCCGTGCTGAGTTCGGCGACGGCCTGCGCGAGGCAGTGGATCGACTGCGAGCTCGCTACGACGAGCTGAGACGCGAGCGGCCGGGCGGCTTCAACGAGAGCCACGGCGAGTACTGGGACGGCTTCGAGTCCTGACCGGCGTGGAAGTCGGGGTGCTGGACTTTTCACGTGGCCGCCCGGAGTCCGCGCTGGCACAATTTCGCCGTGCTTCCTTACGAACGCCGCGAAGACGGCGGCCCGTACACGTGCCCCTGCTGTCGTATGCCGATGCTGGACACGCGCTGCTGCTACGAGATCTGCGTGGAGTGCGGTTGGGAGGACGACGGGCAGGATGATCACAATGCGGATCGGGTGCTTGGCGGTCCCAATGGGTCGCTCAGTCTGACCGAGGCGCGGCGGCGGTACTCCGAGGCGATCTCCGACGAGCCGGGGCCGGAGTCGGTCCTTGGCGGCGGCGCGGGCTTGTGGTGGGCGGCGGCGCGGGAGCGGGGGACCGAGGCTGCGGGCGGCTGACGTGGCGCGGTGGGCAGGCCGAAGGCCCGGGCCGGTGGCGGAGTGCCCCGCCGGGTGGTCCGGGCCTTCGGGGCCGGCGTGCCCTGTGTGGTCAGGGGCCGGCCAGGGAGGGGGTCAGGAGGAGGACTCGGCCTGCTGGTAGAGGGTGGCGATGGTCGAGTCGAAGTAGGCCGTGTAGGACGTGTCGTCGGTGTCGCCGCCCTGCTGGTAGCCGCCGATGATGCCGGTGACCTCGCCCGTCGTGGTGCTGATCCAGGGGCCGCCGCTGGTGCCGCCCGAGTAGGACGGGCAGTTGATGATGCGCTGGTAGGCGCTGAACTGGGTGGTCGTGTTGCTGCAGAGCAGCGCGGTGTCGCCGCTGGAGGGGTAGCCGTAGAGGCGGACGGTGTCGCTGAAGCCCGCGCTGATGCCCAGCGGGTTGCCGCCCACGACGTCCTGGATCTGCTTGCCGTTGTCGGGGGCGACCTGCAGGATCGCGAAGTCCTCGTCGGGGTCGTTGTTCTGCTGCCAGCCCTGCGCGGTGAAGATCTTGGTGACCTGCCAGCTGCCGAACGGGGCCTGGCCGTTGCTGTAGCCGGGGACGAAGGTCACGCCGCTGGCGCTGCCGATGCAGTGGGCCGCGGTGACCAGCAGGTTGCGGGTGGCGCTCTGGATCACGCTGGCCGTGCAGAAGTGGTTGCCCGGCGCGACGCTGCCCGTGAAGAGCGCCCCGACCCGGTCGGCCTCGGGCGTCGCGGGCGCGGCCTGGGTGCTGTCCAGGACCAGCCGCGGCGCGGCGGCGACGGGGGTCGGCGTCGGGGTGGGCGCGGGGGGCGGCGTGGGAGTCGGGGTCGGGGTCGGCGTCGGCGTGGGGGTCGGCGTCGGAGTAGGGGTGGGGGTCGGCGTGGGGGTCGGCGTCGGCTTGGGCACCGGCTTCGGGGTCGGTGTCGCTGTCGGCGAGGGCGACGTCGAGGTGATCTCGGCGGCCAGGGCGCTGGCCCGCTCGGCGGCGGCGGCCCGGCTGGAGGCATTGGCCTGCGAGCTGAGCGCACCGATGCCCGCTATGGCGACGACGAGGAGAGTGGCGAGGGCGGCTGCGACGAGCGCCGGCCGGAGACCGAAGCGGGTCCAGAGGTTTCGGCGCTGCTGACGTCCTTGACTGGTCATCAGGTCACTGACTCCTGCCGCACGATCGGGGCCCGAGGGCTGACTGGTCGGCGCCGCAACAGCGCGCCTGCCGACATCTGGACTATTCCCCGCGCGACTCCACTGCGGATGATTCGCTGCTGAGATCCTGGTGAGAATCCAGCGCCCGAGCGCTCCTTCGTTCACACCCCATGCTTCGAACTGGATCATCATCGCCGATGCCACTGCTGATGAGAAGAGCCCAGAGCAGGACGAGAAACTCCTCCGGGCCCGCCGTGGCGGGCCGGAGGAGTTCGGAGCCGGTCGGAGCGGGTCCGGTCGGGTCAGGCCAGCGCGTGCACCGTGGATTCGGCGTCCTCCCCGGCGGCGTCACCGGGACTGGGCCGGTGGTTCACCATGAAGAAGGCCAGCACGGCGGCGAACAGCAGGATGCCCAGCGCGACCGTGGTCGCCACCGTGTAGCCGTGCACGGCCGCGGTGTTCTGGACGGCGTGGCTGCCGGCGTTCCGGCCGACCAGGTACGCCGTGGTGGCACTCGCGGCGATGGTGTTCAGCAGCGCCGTACCGATCGAGCCGCCCACCTGCTGGGCGGAGTTGATGGTCGCCGCGGCCGCGCCGGTCTCGTTCGGCGCGACGCCCAGGGTGGCCAGGCTCATCGAGGGCATGAACACCATGCCCATGCCGACGCCGAGCAGGATCTCGGCGGGCAGCACGGTGGCCGCAAACGCGCTGTCCACCTTGAGCTGGGTCAGCCAGGCCATCCCCAGGGCGGCCAGCAGCAACCCGGGCACGATCAGGTTTCGAGATGGCACCCGGTTCATCAGCCGGGCCGCCAGGCCGGTGGAACTGCCGACGATCGCGGCGGTCATCGGCAGGAAGGCCACGCCGGTCAGCAGCGGCGAGAAGCCCTTGATCACCTGGAGGTAGTACGTCAGGAAGAGGAACAGGCCGAACAGGCCGACCACGGCCAGGCCGACCGAGAGCGCGGCGCCGCCGCGGTTGCGGTTGCGGACGATGTGCATCGGCAGCAGTGCGTGTTCGGTACGCGACTCGACAAAGGCGAAGACGAAGAGCAGCGCGACGCCGCCCAACAGGCAGGCCAGCACCAGCGGGTCGGTCCAGGTGCGGGACTCCGCCTCAGACGTCCCGTACACGATCGCCAGCAGGCCGCCGCAGCCCAGCACCGCGCCTGGCAGGTCGAGCTTGACCCGGGTGTCCTTGGCGATGAAATCGCGCTTGAGCAGGCGAACGGCGAACAGGGCCGTGCAGATGGCGATCGGGACGTTGACGAACAGGCACCAGCGCCAGTTCAGGAACTCGGTGAGCAGACCGCCCGCGATGAAGCCGATCGCGCTGCCACCGCCGGCGATCGCGCCGAAGATGCCGAACGCGGTGGCGCGTTCCTTGGGGTTGCTGAAGGTGGTGGAGAGCAGCCCCAGCGCCGACGGGGCGAGCAGTGCGCCGAAGCTGCCCTGCAACGCGCGGGAGGCGAAGAGCATCAACGGGCCCACCGAGGCGCCGCCGAGCGCGGAGGCGCCGGCGAAGCCCAGCAGGCCGATCACGAAGGTGCGTTTACGGCCGTAAAGGTCGCCGAGCCGGCCGCCGAGCAGCAGCAGTCCGCCGAAGGCCAGCGTGTAGGCGGTGATCACCCACTGCCGGTCGCCGTTGGAGATGCCGAGGTCCTTCTGCGCGGAGGGGAGTGCGATGTTCACGATGGTGATGTCAAGCACGATCATCAGCTGAGCGACCGCGATGACGGCCAACGCCTTCCAGCGGCGGGGGTCCGGCCCCTGATCGACAGCTGCGGCTGCGTGGTGTGAAGACACGGCTGAGCCTTCCGGACGGGTGGGCCGTCCGCGTGCGCGGACGGCACTTCCCTCCAGCGAAGCTCGCCGATCGGCGAGGGGCAAGCAAATTTGGGGCAGAGACTGACTAATCAGACATTCATCCCAAACTTTTTACCTGCACTAGAAGAACCGTTTCAGAGCTCGGAGAGCGCCTCGACCAGGTCGTCCAGGCCGAGCGAGCCCTGCGAGAGCGCCGCCATGTGCCAGGCCTTGAGGTTGAACTCCTCACCACGCGCCTCATGTGCGGCCTTCGCCGCCGCCCGTCCGTCCAGCCAGGCGCGCTCGCCGAGCTTGTAGCCGATCGCCTGGCCGGGCAGACCCAGGTAGCGGGTCAGCTCGCTGTCCAGGTACGCGGGCGCCAGGCCGCAGTACTGGCCGAAGAACTCGCGGGCCGCGGCCGGCGTCATCAGCTCGCCGGGCAGGTACGGCGAGTCCGCGGGGAAGTCCAGGCCGACGTGCATGCCGATGTCCACGATCACCCGCAGCGCCCGCAGCATCTGGGCGTTCAGGTAGCCGAGGCGGTGGGCGGGGTCGGTGAGGTAGCCCAGCTCGTCCATCAGGCGCTCGGCGTACAGCGCCCAGCCCTCCATGTTGGCGCTGACGCCGCCGACGCTGACCTGGTAGGTGGAGAGCGAGTCGGCGACGTAGTTCCACTGCGCGAGCTGCAGGTGGTGGCCGGGGACGCCCTCGTGGTACCAGGTGCTCACCAGGTCCCAGGTCGGGAAGGTGTCCAGGCCCTGGGTCGGGTACCAGGTGCGGCCGGGCCGGCTGAAGTCCAGCGAGGGCGCCGTGTAGTACGGGGCGGCGGCGCCGCCGGCCGGGGCGATCCGCGACTCGACCCGGGTGATCGGCTCGGCCAGGTCGAAGTGCACGCCCTGGAGGTCGCTGATCGCCTGGTCCATCAGGCCCTGCAGATAGGCGCGGACCGGCTCCTCGCCCTTGATCGACGGGCCGTCGGTCTCCAGCCAGCGCATCGCCTCCATCGGGGTGCTGCCGGGCAGCACCTTCTCGGCCTCGGCGCGCATGCCGGCGTCCAGCTGGTGGAACTCCGTCCAGGCCCAGCGGTAGGCCTCGTCGAGGTCCAGGTCGGCGCCGGTCCACTGGCGGGCGAGCCGGGCGTAGCGCTCGCGGCCGATGGTGTCCGGGGTGTCGGCGGCGGCCGGCGCGTAGACCTCGGCCAGCCAGTCGCGCAGCTCGGCCAGCTTGCGGGCGACGGCGGTGGCGGTGGCGGCCAGCTCGGCGCGCAGCGACTCGGGGGCCGGGCTGACCAGGGTGCCGAACCAGCCGCCCGGCTGCGCGGCCTCGTCGGCGGACGGGTCGGCGAGCAGCCACTGCCCGAGCTGCTCGATCACCGTGCTGACCTGGCGCGGGCCGGAGAGCAGGCCGCGCTCGACGCCCTCGGCCAGCGTGGCGCGGTACTGGTCGAGGGCGAGCGGCAGCCGGGCCAGTCGGCGGCCCAGCTGCGCCCAGTCCTGCTCGGTGTCGGTGGGCAGCAGGGTGAAGACCTCGCGCACGCTGTGCAGCGGCGAGGCCATGTTGCCGACCGCGCGCAGGCCCTCGCCCGCGTCGTGGACGGCGAGTTCGGCGCTGAGCCGCTCGCGCAGCAGGGCGGCGCAGCGCCGCTCGGCCTGCGGGTCGGCGGCTGCGTCGCCGTGGCCGGCCGCCTCGGCGGCGTCCAGCGCGGCCAGGGTCCGGCGGGCGAGATCGGCGATGGCCTGCTGGCCGGCCGGGGAGAGGTCGGGGAGCCGGTCGTCCTCGGGGTTGAGACCGAGGTAGACGGCGGCGAGCGGGTCGAGCTCGGCGAGCGCGTGGACGTAGCCGTCCGCGATCTGGCGCGGGGTGGTGCCCGCGGCACCGTGAGGGTTCAGTTCGTCAGCCATTAGGACATCTTTTCGCAGCTCGGCTGCTTTGGAAGCCCCTTTGTGAGAACCAACCGGAGTCGGACCCACCGGATGCCATGGCCGTCAGTCGCGGGCCCGCGACGAGCGCCAGGAGCGCCAGCTCTGCAGCGGATCCCAGGTCGGACGGCCGCGAGTGATCGGGTAGAAGGCAAAACCGATCAGGACCGAGCAGAAATGTCCAAGGTCGGTGAAAGTGTGCGAGGTGATCAGCGGAATCAGGTAGAAAAGCAGCAGCCCCGACCCGTACAGCCAGCGCCAGCGGCCGTACGGGAAGCGGTAGGTGAGCACGCCCTCGACGCCGGCCAGCGCGTACGAGACGCCGACGTCCACCGTGTCGGACAGGCTGGCGGGCAACCGGCCGTGCAGGATGCCGAGGCCGACCACGCCCTCGCTGATCAGCGTCGCCAGGACGTGCGCGGTGAGCGCGACGGTGAGCCAGCGCCGGGTGCCGAGCCAGCGCTCGGCGGGGACGTGGAAGATGTTGAAGACCACGAAGTAGAAGAGGAAGGACGGCTGTTCGGTCCAGATCAGGCTCGCCAGGAGGGCGTGCACGGGATGCGAGCGCAGCTGGTCCAGGTTGGTGCTGCGGGCGGCCAGGAACCAGTCCAGGTTCGCCGGATCGATCCGCGCCACCACGAAACTGGTGAAGGCCAGCACGAGCAACCAGATGTACGTACCGGGCGCGGACCTGATCCACCGCCACAGGCGCCGCATTCCGCTCCCCCTTTCCCAGCCGACATGTCCTCATAGGATGCGGTTTCCACGGCACTTACCCCCGACCGACGCGCAGCGCGAACGAACAGGCCGATCAGCGGGGGTTACCGCGCGGCACGGGCGCACTACGCTGACCGCCATGGAAGCCACTGAGCAGGCAGTTCCGCAGCAGGCCCCGCAGTCGGCCACCGCACCGGAGCGCCCGCGGCGCGCCGGGTACCGGCGACTGCCGGTCCAGCAGCGGCGCGAACAGCTGATCTCGGTCGCGCTGACCCTGTTCAGCACCCGGGCTCCGGAGGAGGTCAGCCTGGACGACGTCGCCGAGGCCTCCGGTGCCTCCCGTCCGCTGGTCTACCGCTACTTCGCGGGCGGCAAGCAGCAGTTGTACGAGGCGGCGCTGCGCAGCGCCGCCGAGGAGCTGACCAGCCGGTTCATGGTGCCGCCGCACGGCACCCCCACCGAGCAGCTGGCCTCGGTGCTGGACAACTACTTCTCGTTCGTCGCCGAGCACGACGCCGGCTACGGGGCGCTGCTGCGCGGCGGTTCGGTGGTCGAGACGGCGCGGACCTCGGCCATCGTCGACGAGGTACGGCGGGCCGCGCTGCGGCGCACCCTGCGCTACATGGGGGTGCGGGAGGCCGGGCCGCGGCTGACCCTGCTGGTCAGGACGTGGATATCGGTGGTCGAGGCGTCCTCGCTGACCTGGCTGGACGAGGGGCAGCAGATCCCGCAGAGCGAGCTGCGCGACTGGCTGGTGGACGAGTTCGTGGCGATGACGGCGGCCACCGCGCCGCGCGATCCGCAGACCGCCGAGGTGCTGACCGGGCTGCTGGCGCTGGAGGGACCGGACGGTCCGGCCGCCCGGTTGCTGGCCCACCTGGGCGGGCTCAAGATCGGCCGCTGACGCGGGCGAGGGCGAGAGGGAGTGCGGTTGAGCGCCCGACCCCCGTGCCCGGGGTCGGGTGCCCGTACGACGACTGCCGGGCGGGCGATCCGGCCTATGCCTTGCCGAGCACCTGGCGCTGCCGGCCGAGCCCCTCGATCTCCAGCTCCACGACGTCACCGGGCTGCAGGAACGGCGTGCCCGGGTGGCCGGCGGTGACCCCGGCCGGGGTGCCGGTGACCACCACGTCACCGGGCTCGAGAACCATGAACTGGCTGACGTAGCGCACGACTTCGAGCACCGGGAAGATCTGCTCGGCCGTGCTGCCGTGCTGCCGCAGCTCGCCGTTGACCCACAGCTTGAGCGTCAGCGCCTGCGGGTCGCCGACCTCGTCCGGGGTGACCAGCCAGGGGCCCAGCGGGTTGAACGTCTCGCAGCACTTGCCCTTGTCCCACTGCCCGCCGCGGTCCCACTGGAACGAGCGCTCCGTGACGTCGTTGGCGATGGCGTAGCCCGCGATACAGGCGGCCGCCTCCTCGTCGTTCGCCAGGTAGCGGGCGGTCTGCCCGATCACGAAGGCCAGCTCGATCTCGTAGTCGGTCTTGGTGCTGCCCCGCGGTACGAGCACCTCGTCGTCCGGTCCGACCACGGTGTTGCTCGCCTTGAGGAAGATCACCGGCTCGGCCGGGATCTGCGCGCCGGCCTCGGCCGCGTGGTCGCGGTAGTTGAGGCCGATGCCGACGACCTTGCCGGGCCGGGTCACCGGAGCGCCGGTCCGCAGACCCGCGATGTCCGCCACCGGCAGCTCACCGCGCTCGATCGCGGCGGCGAGCTCGGCCACGTCGAGCCGGGACAGGAACGCGCCGTCGATGTCCGAGGTCCGCTCGGAGAGCTCGTACGCGGTGCCGTCCGGGCCGAGCACGACCGGGCGCTCTGCGCCCGGGGGGCCAACTCGGAGGAGCTTCATCTGCCCATCACCACCTGTGTTCGTCGCATGGCGCAGGGGAGGCCGCACACCTCTCCTGCCTATGCATCCGAGGTATATCAACCCTGCGCGGGTGCCAACCAGGGGGTTCCCGTGAGCGAGTTCCTATCAATTCCTCCAAGCCGGCACCCCCCGGAATCAGGCGGCCATACGGTTGACAGGGCCGGCGGCCCGGGTTCAGCCGGCCAGCAGGGCGGCCAGCACGCCCTCGCGGCAGGGCTGCTCCGGGCGGGAGAAGCGGCTGAGCCGGCGCTCGATGTCGGCCACGTCCCGGTGCTCCGCGCCCAGCGCGGTCACCGCTGCGGGCAGCAGCTCGGCCAGCAGGCAGTAGGCCTCCGCCGAGCGGCCGGCGCGGGCCAGGCTGACCGCTAGGTCGTGGCAGGTGCGCAGGGTGCGGCCGTCGGCGGGGCCGAAGGCGCGGGCGAACTCGGGCACCAGCTCGCGCAGCTTGCCGACCGCGTCGGGGACCCGCTCGCCCTCGGCGAGGTCCCAGGCGGCGTCGGCGCGCCGGCGCAGCTCGCGGATGCCGTCCGCAGCCCGCTGCAGCCGGCGGCGGACTTCGTCCGCGTCGACGGGCCGGTCGGCCGGGTCGGTGGCCAGCAGCTCGACCAGCAGCTCGCCGAGCTCGACGGGCAGTCCGGCCGGGCGCACCCGGGGCTGGTCCAGGTGCTGGTTCATCAGGCCGACCTGGCTGGTGGAGGTGAACGGCCGCTTGCCGGTGAAGAGTTCGTAGAGCACGCAGCCCAGCGCGTAGAGGTCGGAGCGGACCGTGCCGGGCTCGCCGCGCCAGCGCTCGGGGGCCAGGTAGCGGGCGCTGCCGATCACCGAGCCCTCGGTGGTGAGGCTGTCCACGTTGTCGCCGATCTGGGCGATGCCGAAGTCGAGCACCTTGAGCATGTCCCGGGCCGGACCGATGATCATGATGTTCTCGGGCTTGACGTCGCGGTGGATCACCCGGGCCGCGTGGGCCGCCGCCAGCGCCGCGCAGAGCTGCTGCCCCCAGGCCAGCGCGCGGGTCAGGTCGGGCGGCTCGGTGGCGACCATCCCGGCCAGGGTCGGCCCGTCCAGCAGTTCCATCACCAGGTAGCTGAAGCGCTCCGGGCCGTCGTCGGCCTCGCCCTGATCGAAGACCATGACGATGTTGGGGTGGCTGAGCCGGGCCAGGATCTCCACCTCGCGGACCATCCGGCGGATGTCGTTGGCGTTGGACAGGCCGCGGTGGCGCAGCGTCTTGACGGCCACCTGGCGGCCGAGCCGCTGGTCGTACGCCTCCCAGACGATGCCGAAGCCTCCGCGCCCCAGCTCTCCGACCAGGAGGTAGCGCTCCGCCAGCAGCATCCCGGCTTTCATGGTTCCCCCCAGTGGTCAGGACATCGGGTGGTGTCCCGGGTACCCGAGGAGCATCGCCAGTTCTCCGGCGCGCGGCCCGTGGCCCGGCCGCTGACGCTTGCGAGCCAGGTCGCGGCGGAAGGACTCCAGATCGCGGATCGCCTGCGCCACATCCTCGTTCCCCGGTCCCAGGGCAGCGATCATCATCGGCACGAGATCGGTCAACAGGCCTACCGCGCCAGCGACATCGTGGATCATCCCCCGCCAGATCGCAAGGTCGAAGCAGACCTGCAGGGTCTGCTGGGCGGTCGGGCCGCAGACCCTGACGGCCTCGGGGACGAGCAGGGTCAACTGCCGGACGGCCTCGGCCGGGTTGCCGCCCTCGCCGTAGGCCCAGGCCTGGTCCACCCGGTTCCTGATCGCCTGCTCGGCGGGCGAGGCAACGGGGGCGGCAGCGGGCGCGGCAGGCGGCTCGACGGGCGGCGCGACGGGCGCGGCAGGTACGGCAGGCGCGACGGGCGGGGCGACGGGCAGCACGGCAGGCGCGACAGGCAGCACGGCAGGCGCGGCCGCCGGCGCGAGCCCCGCCGCCAGCGCGGCCAGGCGGCCGCGCACCTCGGCGGCGTCCGAGGGTCGGCCGGCCGGGTCCTTGGCCAGCAGCGCGAGGACCAACTCGTCGAGGCCGGCCGGCAGACCGCCGCGCAGCTGCCCCGGGACCGGCGCCGGCTCGTTGAGGTGGCGGTACATCAACTCCTGTGCCGAGGCGCCCTGGAAGGGCCGGCGCCCGGTGCACAGCTCGTACAGCACGCAGCCCAGCGCATAGAGGTCGGCCCGCCCGTCCGCCTGCACCTGAAGCCACTGCTCGGGCGCCAGGTACGCGGCCCCGCCGGTCTCGGCGGCGGGGGCCAGGTGCGCGGTGCCGAAGCCCAGCAGCTTGAGCCCGCCCTGCTCGGTGACCAGCAGCCGGCCGGGCGTGAGCCCCCAGTGCAGGACCCGCGCGGCGTGCGCGGCCTGCAGGGCCGCACACGCGTGCTGGGCCCAGAGCAGCGCCCGGCCGAGGTCGACCGGCCCGGCGGCGATCAGGGTGTCGGCCGTCCGCCCGGCCAGCAGCTCCATCACCAGGTAGTGCCCGCCGCGGTCCTGGACCGCCACCAGGTGCGGGTGCGCGAGGCGGCCGACGGTGATCGCCTCGTACAGGAAGCGCTCGATGCCGGCCGGCGTGGTGAACGGCCCGGGCGCGGCGGTGCGGATCGCGACCTGGTGGCCGAGCTGCCGGTCGTGCGCCTCGAAGACGGCGCCGGCCGGGCCGCGGCCCAGCTCGCGGACCAGTTGGTAGCGGCCGTCCAGCAACCCGCCCACGACGTCTGACATGCCGACAACACTATCGGCCTACCGGAAGACCTCGGAGAGCGAGGCGCGAGTGCGGACCGACCCCACCGCCCGGGCCCTGCTCAGCGCCCTCTTCGAGCAGTTGGACGCGGGTGACAGGATAGAGCGCAGGACCGACGACGGCGTCGTTCCTGACCGACCCGGAGGTGGGCAGACATGGCCAAGCAGGCCCCGCAGAGCGACCCCGCGCAGGACGCGCCCGCGGTCGGTGCCCCGCACCGCGCGGCGGCCGGGCTGCCCGCCGTCGGGCACAGCCTGCGGATGGCGGGCGAGCAGATGGGCGCGCGCCGGGCCGTCGCCACCCTGCTCAAGGTCAACCAGCACGGCGGCTTCGACTGCCCGGGCTGCGCCTGGCCCGAGCCGGACAAGCCGCACACCGCCGAGTTCTGCGAGAACGGCGCCAAGGCGGTCGCCGAGGAGGCCACCGAGCGCCGGATCACCGCGGACTTCTTCGCCGCGCACCCGGTGGCCGAGCTGGCCGAGCGCTCGGGCTACTGGCTGGGCCAGCAGGGCCGGCTGACCGAGCCGATGCTGCTGGACGAGGGCGCCGAGCGCTATGTGCCGGTCTCCTGGGAGCGCGCCTTCGCGATCGTCGCCGAGGAGCTGGCCGCGCTGGACTCCCCCGACCAGGCGGCCTTCTACACCTCCGGCCGGACCAGCAACGAGGCCGCCTTCGCCTACCAGCTGTTCGCCCGCCGGCTGGGCACCAACAACCTGCCGGACTGCTCCAACATGTGCCACGAGTCCTCGGGCTCGGCGCTGGTGGAGACGCTGGGCGTGGGCAAGGGCAGCGTCAGCCTGAAGGACCTCTACCAGGCCGACCTGATCATCGTGGCGGGCCAGAACCCGGGCACCAACCACCCCCGGATGCTCTCCGCGCTGGAGCGGGCCAAGCGCGCGGGCGCGACCATCGTCAGCGTCAACCCGCTGCCCGAGGCCGGGCTGGAGCGCTTCAAGAACCCGCAGAACGCCCGCGGCCTGGTCGGCCAGGGCACCAAGCTGACCGATCTCTTCCTGCAGATCCGGCTCGGCGGCGACCTCGCGCTCTTCCGCGCCCTCAACCAGCTGCTGCTGCGGGCCGAGGAGCAGCAGGGCGGCGTGCTGGACCACGCGTTCATCGCCGAGCACTGCCTCGGCTTCGAGGAGTGGGCGGCCGAGGCCGAGCTGACCGACCGCGAGCAGGTGCTGGCCGCCACCGGCCTGCCGTTCGAGCAGATCGAGGAGCTGGCCCGCCTGGTGCTGGCCTCCAAGAAGGTCATCGTCTGCTGGGCGATGGGCCTGACCCAGCACAAGCACGCCGTGCCGACCATCCGCGAGGTGGTCAACTTCCTGCTGCTGCGCGGCAACGTCGGCCGCCCCGGCGCCGGGGTCTGCCCAGTCCGCGGACACAGCAACGTCCAGGGCGACCGCACCATGGGCATCTTCGAGCGGCCCAGCGCGGCCTTCCTGGACGCGCTGGAGCAGGAGTTCGACTTCAAGCCGCCGCGCCACCACGGCCTGGACGCGGTGGACAGCATCCGGGCGATGCGCGACGGCCGGGTCAAGGTCTTCTTCGCGATGGGCGGCAACTTCGTCGCGGCCACCCCGGACACCCTGGTGACCGAGGCCGCGATGCGCAGCACCAGACTGACCGTGCACGTCTCCACCAAGCTCAACCGCTCGCATGTGGTGACGGGCGCGCGGGCGCTGATCCTGCCCACGCTGGGCCGCACCGACCGGGACGCCACCGCCGCGGGCGACCAGTTCGTCACCGTCGAGGACTCGATGGGCATCGTGCACTCCTCGCAGGGCCGGCTGCGCCCGCCCGCCCCGGGGATGCTCTCCGAGGTGGCCATCGTCTGCCGGCTGGCCCGCGCGGCGCTGGGCAGCGCCGACCCGCTGCCGTGGGAGGCGTTCGCCGAGTCCTACGACCTGATCCGCGACCGGATCGCCCGTGTGGTGCCGGGCTTCGCGGACTTCAACGCCAAGGTCCGGGGGCCCGGCGGTTTCGCGCTGCCGCACGGCCCGCGCGACAGCCGGACCTTCCCGACCGCGACCGGCAAGGCCAACTTCACGGTCAACGCGCTGACCGCCCCCGAGGTCCCGGCGGGCCGGCTGCTGCTGCAGACGCTGCGCTCGCACGACCAGTACAACACCACCGTCTACGGCCTGGACGACCGCTACCGCGGCATCACCGGCGGCCGCCGGGTGGTGCTGGTCAACCCGGCGGACGCGGCCGAACTCTCGCTCACCGAGGGCGCGTACGTCGACCTGGTGAGCGAGTGGCGCGACGGCGTGGAGCGCCGGGCACCGCACTTCAGGGTGGTGCACTACCCGGTCGCCCGCGGCGGCGCTGCGGCCTACTACCCGGAGACCAATGTGCTGGTGCCGCTGGACTCGACGGCGGACATCAGCAACACGCCCACCTCCAAGGCCGTGGTGATCCGCTTCGAGCCGGACAGCCAGCCGGTCGCCTAAGACCCGCTCCGCTCTAGTGCGCGGGCGCCGCCGCGCTGGGCGTGGTCCCGGAGGTGGCGGCGCTCGGCGCACCGGTGCCCGAGGGCGTCCCCGACCCGGACGGCGAGCCGGTGGCCGAGGGGCTGCCGGTCGGCGAGCCGGTGGCGGTCGGCGAGGCCGTACCGGACGGCGACCCCGTGGAGCTCGGCGTCGGGGACCCGGGCCCGGTGCCCGTGGGCGAGGCCGGGCTGGACGGCCGCGGGGTCGGAGACGGCGGGAGCACCGGCAGCACGGGCAGCAGGCCCGAGAGCGGCGGGACCGTCGGCAGGCCGGGCGCGGTCCCGGGCGCGATCGGCGTCAGCGTCGAGGCGTTCTGCAGGACGTCCGGCACCTTCCAGGCGCCGCCCTTGTCGTCGGAGGGCGAGTTCGGGTCGGGCCGCACCGCGCCCAGGATCGGGTCCCCGCCGATCGGCGAGACCCGGACCACGGCGCCGGTGTGCGGCGCCACCACGACCAGGCCGCCGCCGATGTAGAGGGCGACGTGCGAGGCGCCGGCGAAGTAGAGCACCAGGTCGCCGGGGCGCAGCTGGTTGAGCGGGACGTGCTGCAGGTCCGCCCACTGGTCCTCGCTGACCCGCGGGATCTGCACGCCGGCGTGCAGCCAGGCCTGCGAGGTCAGGCCCGAGCAGTCGAAGGAGTCCGGCCCGATCGCGCCCCAGACGTACGGCTTGCCGAGCTGCGCCAGCGCCCAGGCCACCGCGACCCTTCCGGCCGCGGACGGGGTCCGCTCGCCCTGACCGAGCGCGCCGGAGGCGAGGAAGGCCAGCTGGGCCTGGTCGGCCTGGTTCTTCTCCAGCTGTTCGAGCTCGGTCTGCTGGGCGCCGGTGAGGCCGGTGACCAGCTGCTCGACGGTGGCCAGCTGGCGGGCGATGTCGGCCTTGTTCTGGTCCTGCTGGGCGAGCAGGGTCTTGGAGCCGGCCAGCGCCGTCTGCGCCTTGGTCTGGAGCTGCACCAGGGTGGCCTGCTCGGCCTTGAGCTGGGACAGGAAGGCCGCCTGCGAGCGGCCGGCCGCGGCGAGCATCTCGCCGTCGTTGACCGCCTGGTACGGGTCGCTGGTGAGCAGCAGCTGGGCGTAGGCGTCGAGACTGCCGTTGCGGTACTGCGCGGCGGCGAGCTGGGAGGCCATGTCGATGCCGTCGTCGACCACCTGCTGCTGCTGGGTGATCTTGGCGCTGACGGTGTCCACGGCGCTCTGCTGCGTGGCGATCAGCCCGGCGGTGGCGTCGTACTGCTCGGTGGCCGCCTCGGCGTTCTGGTAGAGCAGGTGGATCTTGTCGAGCAGCGGCGACAGGGTGGCCTCGGTGGCGGCCAGCGGGTCGCTGCCGGGCGCCGCCGGGGCGGTCGCCGGCGGGTTAGGCGCGGTGGCGGCATACGCCGCCTGTCCGACCAGCGGCAGCGCCAGCGCCGCCATCGCCAGGATCGCTCCGCACCTCAGCGCGGCCCGCAGCCACGGCTGAGTTCCGACCAACTGTTCGCGCCGCACGGCTCGCATCGGCCCCGCCTCCCCTTGGTACGCCCGACGGTCCGAACATCGGACGCCGCCCCCGGCCCGCCGGTCACGGGCCCTCGCCGATCCTGCCATGCGGGGGGGCCGGTACGGCAGGCCGCACCCCCGTGAGCTGATGAATTCTCAGATGAGGAAGCCATGAGGGGCCGCTCGATCGGGGACGAGTGACTCAGATCTCATCATTCCGTCCGTAAAGCGGACTATTGGACCGAATCCGCAGGTCACAGCCCGTCAGGACACCCCGTAGATCCCCAGGCGCAACCATGAGGACATCATCAGAACCATGGTGACCGATTCAGTTAACCTTCCGTTCACCAACCGTCCCTACCGTCACGCCTGAAGACACTGGACAGTCCGACAACTACGACGATTGCTTGGTTCATGGAACACATCACGTTCCTGGTGGCGGTTGTGATCATCACGGCCCTCGCCTTCGACTTCACCAACGGCTTCCACGACACCGCGAACGCGATGGCCACCTCCATCGCCACCGGTGCGCTGCGCCCCAAGGTCGCGGTCACCATCGCGGCCGTGCTCAACTTCGCGGGAGCCTTCCTCTCGGTGAAAGTCGCGAGCACCATCTCGGGCGGCATCGTCAACGAGAAGGCGGGCATCCACCCGGCGGTGATCTTCGCCGCACTGGCCGGTGCCATCCTCTGGAACCTGCTGACCTGGCTGCGCGGCCTGCCGTCCAGCTCCTCGCACGCGCTGTACGGCGGCCTGATCGGCGCCACCATCGTCGGGGTCGGCCTGCACGGCGTGAACTTCACCAGCGTCGTCACCAAGATCATCATCCCGGCCGTCGCCTCGCCGATCGTCGCCGGACTGGCCGCCTGGGGTGCGACCAAGGTCGCGTACCTGATCACCCGGCGCGGCAACGAGAAGACCACCACCAAGGGCTTCAAGCGGGGCCAGATCTTCTCCTCCTCGCTGATCTCGCTCGCTCACGGCACCAACGACGCGCAGAAGACCATGGGCGTCATCACCCTCACCCTGGTCTCGGTCGGCGCCCTGCCCAAGCACGCGCTGCCCCCCACCTGGGTCATCGCGAGCGCCGGTGCGGCGATCGCGCTCGGCACCTACATGGGCGGCTGGCGGATCATCCGCAGCATGGGCAAGGGCCTGACGGACATCCAGTCGCCGCAGGGCTTCGCCGCCGAGACGGCGACCACCGCGGTGATCCTGACCTCCACCCACATGGGCTACGGCCTCTCCACCACCCAGGTCGTCTCCGGTGGCGTGATGGGCGCGGGCCTGGGCGGCCCGAAGGCCCAGGTGCACTGGAGCATGGCGCGCCGGATGGTCTACACCTGGGGCCTGACGCTGCCCGCCGCCGCCGTGGTGGCCGGCGCGGCCGCGTTCGTCGCGGACCAGGGCACCTGGGGCGTCCTGCTGGTCGGCGCGGTGCTGGTGGCCGGCGCGGCGGGCATGTGGCTGCTGTCGCGCCGCCAGCCGGTGACCGCGGACAACGTCAACGACGTCACCCCGGTCGAGCTCGACGTCACCGCCGCCGGTGCCCCGACCCCCGCCACGATCCCCGCCACGACGACCATCGCGGCCTGAGGAGACAGCACGGATGAACATCAACTGGAGCGCTCTGGCCGACACCGCGGGTGTCAGCTTCGGCATCACCGTCGCGGTGGTCACGGCCTTCGCCCTCGGCATCCTGGCCCTCTCCCGGCGTGACGCGGCCGTCGAGGCCGCCGGCACCGGGCGACCGGGCGGCGCCGCCAACCTGGCACTGGCCGGCGCCGGCGTCTGCTTCGCCGCCTGTGCGGCGGCCGTGGTCTACGGACTGACGCTGATCGCCGGCTGAGAGCTGCCCGGTCGGCACGACGGCCCCTGCGCACCTCAGCGGTGCGCAGGGGCCGTTTCGCGCCCGGACGGACGGTGTCAGTCGCGGGCCACCGAAGCGCCGCGCAGCGGGGTCTCGCGGATGAACAGGACCACCAGGAAGGCCAGCAGCGCCAGCGGAGCGGCGACCAGGAACACCGTGGCCACCCCGTGCCCGAAGGCGTCGGTGACCAGCGGCACCAGCGGCGCCGGGAGCTTGTGCAGGTCGGGAATCGCGCCGCCGCCCACCGCCTGGGCACCCGCCGCCGGGATGTGGGCGGCCGCCAGGTTCTGCGTCAGATAGTGCGTCACCTTGGTTCCGAGCAGCGCGCCGAGCGCGGAGACGCCCATCGCGCCGCCCATCGTGCGGAAGAACGTGACCAGCGAGCTCGCGGTGCCCAACTCCTTGACCGGCACGGTGTTCTGCACCGCCAGCACCAGGTTCTGCATGGTCAGCCCGAGGCCGAGACCGGCGGCGGCCATATAGATCGAGAGCTGCCAGTACGGGGTGTCCACCCGCGCGGTGCCCAGCAGGCCGAAGCCGACCGCCAGCAGGAAGGTGCCGGCCACCAGGAAGCGCTTCCACTTGCCGTACTTGGTGATCAGCCGACCGGCGACCGTGGAGGCCAGCGCCAGCCCGAGGATCATCGGCAGCGTCATGACGCCCGCCATGGTGGGCGTCTTCTCCCGCGCCAGCTGGAAGTACTGGCTCAGGAAGGTGGTCGCCCCGTACATCCCGACGCCGACCAGGATGCTGGCGACGGCCGCCAGCGAGACCGTCCGGTGCCGGAAGAGGTGCAGCGGGATGATCGGCTCGGCGGCCCGGCTCTCGGTGAGCACCGCCAGCGCGCCGAGCGCCAGCCCGCCGCCGACCATCGCGGCGGTCTGCCAGGAGAGCCACGGGTAGTCGGTGCCGGCCAGCGTGACCCAGACCATCAGCAGGCTGACGGCCCCGGCGATCAGGGTGGCACCGAGGTAGTCGATCTTCGCCTGACGCTTCACCACGGGCAGGTGCAGCGTGCGCTGCAGGACCACGATGGCGATCAGCGAGAACGGGATGCCCACGTAGAAGCACCAGCGCCAGCCCAGCCACCCGGTGTCCACGATGACGCCGCCGATCAGCGGCCCGCCGATCGTGGCGAGCGCGAACACCGCGCCGAAGTAGCCGCTGTAGCGGCCGCGTTCGCGCGGCGAGACCATCGCGGCCAGGCAGATCTGACCCAGCGAGACGACGCCGCCGGCGCCGATGCCCTGCAGCACCCGGCAGCCGATCAGCTCACCGGTGTTCTGCGACAGGCCCGCCAGCGTCGAGGAGACGATGTAGATCACCAGGGCGATCTGCACCAGCAGCTTCTTGCTGACCAGGTCGGAGAGCTTGCCCCAGATCGGGGTGGAGGCGGTCAGCGAGAGCAGCGCGGCGGTGATCACCCAGGTGTAGGCGGACTCGCCGCCGTGCAGATCGGTGAGGATCGTCGGCAGGGCATTGGAGACGATCGTCGAGGAGAGCACCGCGACGAAGAGCCCGAGCAGCAGCCCGGAGAGGGCCTCGAGGATCTCCCGGTGCGTCATCGGTCGGTCGGCGGTGGCGGCACCGGGTGCGGTGCGGGCCGTTGACGTGGTGGGCATCAGAGGTCCTTCGAAGTTGGTTGCCTTGGGCAACCATATCTTCAGATAGTTGACCTAGGCAACTTTCTCGGACCTCCAGGAAGCCCATGCCGGTCGGCCTCAGTCCTGCGACGCCGCCTTCTCCGCCGCCTCGGCGAGCTCGGCGACCTGCGCGTTGAACCGGGCCAGCAGGACGGCGAACTGCGTCACATCGGACGGGTCCCAGCCGCCGAGCATCTCCCGGAAGGCCAGCAACCTGGCGTCGTGCGCCCGCCGGTAGCGCTTGGCGCCCTCCTCGGTGAGCGAGACCAGCGAGGCCCGGCCGTCCAGCGGGTCGGACTCGCGCGCCACCAGGCCGAGCTCCTCCAGCGTCTTGATCTGCCGGCTGACGGTCGCCTTGCCGACCCCGAAGTGCGCACCGACATCCGTCATCCGGACCTGGCCCGCCTCGTGGATGTGGCCGAGCATGCTGTAGGCCACCCCCTCCAGCCGCGGGTGCACCATCCGGGACATCTCGGCCGCGCGCGCCCGGCCCCGCCGGAACATCAGCGCCACTTCGCGCTCCACCGCCCGGCAGGCCGCCTCGGCCGCCGGATCGCCGGTCAGCTGCTCATTCACGTTGAAAACCGCCACTCGCCAGCCCGGCGCTGCCCGCCGACGCGCCATCAGTATCCAACAGACCCCGAAGCGGAAAGTTGTTCATGATACGAATTATCCGCTTTGCGAGTGATGTCCAATATCCCCGCATTACCTCCCCTTCGAAGGAGAACGCCGATGCCGGCCCAGGGATTCGCCGCCGAGCTCAAGGACGCCATCACGGGGCGCGCGGCCCTCCTGGTGATCGCCGTCCTGCTGCTGCAACTCGGCTTCATCACCTCCTACGTCGGCGCCCTGCACCACCCGCAGCCGCACCGGCTGTCGATCGGCGTGGTCGCACCGCCGCAGGCGAGCGGCCAGTTGGTGGCCGGCCTCAACGGGGTGCCGAACGAGGCCGTACGAGCCAGTGCGGTCCCCGACCAGGCGGCGGCCGTCGCGCGGATCAAGGACCAGAAGCTCTACGCCGCCCTGCTGGTCAACCCGTCCGGCACCCAGGACACCCTGCTGGTCGCCGACGCCCGGGGCCCGGCGGCCTCCGTGGCGGCCCAGGCGATCATCACCTCGTTCGAACAGAGCCAGGGCCGCACGGTGCAGGTGCAGGACGTGGTGCCGCTGGCCGCGGGCGACGGCAAGGGCCTCACCTCCTTCTACCTGGTGGTCGGCTGGTGCGTCGGCGGCTACCTGGTCGCCTCGATCCTGGGCATCAGCGCCGGCTCCCGGCCCGCCAACCGCGACCGCGCGCTGATCCGCACCGGGGTGCTCGCGGTCTACTCGCTCGCGGCGGGCCTGGGCGGGGCGCTGATCGTCGGCCCGGTGCTGAACGCGCTTCCGGGCAGCATCGCGGCGCTGTGGGGCGTGGGCAGCCTGGTGGTCTTCGCCGTCGGCACCGTCACCATGGCGCTGGAGTGCCTGTTCGACGTGGTCGGCATCGGCCTGGCCGTGCTGCTCTTCGTGGTGCTCGGCAACCCCAGCGCCGGCGGCGTCTACCCGCCGCCGCTGCTGCCGCCGTTCTGGCGATCCTTCGGCGCCTGGCTGCCGAACGGCGCGGGCACGGACGCGGTGCGCTCGATCGCCTACTTCGACGGCACCAACATCACCGTGCCACTGCTGGTCCTGTCGGCCTGGGCCGTGCTCGGTTTTGCGGTGACGATGGCGGCGGTCATCGCCCGCCCCCGCGGCGGCCGGCCACCGGTCGACGCCCTGCAGGAGTAGTCAGCCCACTGGCGTGGCCGGCTCGGCGGCGGGCTCCTCCGCGTCCGGGTCGGCCCGCTGCCGGGTGAAGACGAATCTCTTCATCCCCCAGTAGCGGAACGCCATCGCGAACAGCGTGCCGATGATCATCCCGCTGACGAAGTCGGCCACCTCCTGCGTGAGGTGGCCGACGTCCGGCTCGCGCAGGTCGAAGAGGTACCGACTGGCCAGCAGCGGCAGGTCGTTGACCACGATCGCCACCGCGCTGACCACCACGAACGGGATCGCCTCCTTATGGCTCCCCGCCGAGCGGAACGACCACTGCCGGTTGAGCAGATAGGACAGCACCGTGGCGATCACCGTGGCGACCGTCAGCGCGACCACCGGCTTGGACTTGCACACGGTGAATTTGAGCGCGTAGTTGATCAGCACGGTCAGCACGAAGCAAGTGCCGCCCACCAGCATGAACTTCACCAGGCTGCGGTGCCGCACCACGAACGGGCGCAGCCACGAGGGCACCTTGGCCAGCGCGATCTGAGTAAGCGACGGCATTGGCGCAGTCTCGCACGATCCGGCAGACCCGCGCCTTACGACTCCCCGCCCCTGCCACCCGCGCGTCAGGGCTGGAAGCGGCGGCGGTATTGGGTGGGGGTGGTGTCGAGCTTGCGTCGGAAGGCGCGGATCATTTCTCCGGCACCGACCTCGCTGCGCCGCTTTCAGTCCGCGGTCCCCGGCGGGACGACCCACCGGGTGGGCTGGCCGGTGACCTTGGCGATCATGTCGTAGTCACCGTCGTAGTGCAGCACCGTGGCGCCGTGGCGCTCGGCCACCGCCGCGATGACCAGGTCGGCGACCGACAGCGCGCGCCAGTTGCCGGTGCCGACCAGTGCCGCCTGCACCTCGAGGGCGCGATCCCAAGCCTCGTCGGGGGTGGGCAGCCAGTCGAACCCGCGCATCCCGTCCCGGATCCGGGCGGCATCCGCCGAAGATCTCGCGCTGTGCAGGACCTCCAGCTCCACCGCCCCGCACACAGCCAACAGGCCGGCATTGTGCAGAGGTTCGATCACCGCCCGCACCACCGGTTTCGGGTAGCGCGCCAGCGCGGACTTGTCGATCAGGAAGCGGCCGCTCATGCGGGCCCGTCGGGCGCTTCACGCACCGGGCCGGTCAACTCGGGCAACCCGCCGTCGGCCAGCCAATCGAGAAACAGTGCCCGCTTGCGCCGCTTGACCGCATCTTCGAGCGCCGCGTTGACCGTGGCCACCTTGGTCGCCGTACCGAAGATCTCGGCGGCTTCGGCGAGCATCTCGTCATTGACGTCTATCACCGTGCGGGCCATGTCTGCCTCCCGAACTCCGCGCCTTTGATATCAACTTCGATGGTAATCGATATCAGTGGCCGTTTGGGAGCGTGACTCCGCCTCACGCTCCCAACGGCTGACTCCCCTACGCGGCCTTGACCAGGACGTCCGCCGGCTCCAGGGCGAGGCGCAGGACCTCGCGGACGTCGGCGACCGGGTGGACGGTGAGGCGGGCGAGGACCTCGGCGGGGACGTCGTCGAGGTCGGGCTCGTTGCGCTTGGGGATGATCACCGTGGTGACCCCGGCGCGGTCGGCGGCCAGGAGCTTCTGCTTCACCCCGCCGATCGGCAGCACCCGGCCGGTCAGCGAGACCTCCCCGGTCATCGCCACGTCGGTGCGCACCCTGCGGCCGGAGAGCAGTGAGGCGAGCGCGGTGGTCATGGTGACGCCGGCGCTCGGGCCGTCCTTGGGGACGGCGCCGGCGGGGACGTGCAGGTGGACGCCGCGATCGCGCAGGTCGGTGACCGGGAGCTCCAGTTCGGCGCCGCGCGAGCGCAGGAAGGAGAGCGCGATGTGCGCGGACTCCTTCATCACGTCGCCCAGCTGCCCGGTCAGGGTCAGTCCGGTGCCGCCCGTCTCGGGGTCGGCCAGCGAGGCCTCGATATAGAGGACGTCGCCGCCAGCGCCCGTGACGGCCAGGCCGGTCGCCACACCCGGGGTCGCGGTGCGCCGCTCGGCCGGGGCCTGGGCGGACTCCGGGGTGTGGTGCGGGCGGCCGATCAGCTCGCGCAGGTCGCCCGCGCCGACCGCCACCGGCAGCTCGTGCTCACCCAGCTCGGCCCGGGCGGCGACCTTGCGCAGGATCCGCGCCACCGCTCGCTCCAGGTTCCGCACGCCCGCCTCCCGGGTGTACTCCCCTGCCAGGCTGCGCAGCGCGTCCTCCGCCACCGTGACGTCGTCCGTGGTCAGCCCGGCCCGCTCCAGCTGGCGCGGCAGCAGGTGGTCGCGGGCGATCACGACCTTCTCGTCCTCGGTGTAGCCGTCCAGGCGGACCAGCTCCATCCGGTCGAGCAGCGGCTCGGGGATGGCCTCCAGCACGTTGGCGGTGGCCAGGAAGACCACGTCGGAGAGGTCGAGCTCGACCTCCAGGTAGTGGTCGCGGAAGGTGTGGTTCTGCGCCGGGTCCAGCACCTCGAGCAGGGCGGCGGCCGGGTCGCCGCGGTAGTCCGAGCCGACCTTGTCGATCTCGTCGAGCAGCACCACCGGGTTCATCGACCCGGCCTCCTTGATGGCCCGCACGATCCGGCCGGGCAGCGCGCCGACGTAGGTGCGCCGGTGACCGCGGATCTCCGCCTCGTCCCGCACGCCGCCGAGCGCGACCCGGACGAAGTCGCGGCCCATCGCCCGCGCGACGGACTCGCCGAGCGAGGTCTTGCCGACCCCGGGCGGCCCGACCAGCGCCAGCACCGCGCCTCCGCCCGCCCGTCGCCCACCACCACCCTTACCGGAGGCGCTGCGCGCCGCCCCTTCCTTTCCGCCCACCGAGCCGAGCCCCTGGTCGGCCCGCCGCTTGCGGACGGCCAGGTACTCCACGATCCGGTCCTTCACGTCGGACAGCCCGGAGTGGTCGGCGTCCAGCACGGCGCGCGCGCCGGCGATGTCGTAGGTGTCCTCGCTGCGCTTGTTCCACGGCAGTTCGAGCACGGTGTCCAGCCAGGTGCGGATCCAGCTGCCCTCGGGCGACTGGTCGGAGGAGCGCTCCAGCTTGTCGACCTCCTTCAGGGCGGCCTCGCGCACCTTCTCGGGCAGCTCGGCGGCCTCCACCCGGGCGCGGTAGTCACCCTCCTCGTCGGCCGGGTCGCCGTTCAGCTCGGCCAGCTCCTTGCGGACGGCCTCCAGCTGGCGGCGCAGCAGGAACTCCTTCTGCTGCTTGGCGACGCCCTCCTCGACGTCCTTGCGGATGGTGTCGTTGACCTCCTCCTCCGCGAGGTGGTCACGCATCAGCCCGAGCGCGTACTCCAGGCGGGCCACCTGGTCCGCCTCCAGCAGGACCTTGAGCTTCTGTTCGGCCGTCGCGAAGGGCGCGTAGCCGATGTTGTCGGCGAGCTCGCCGACGCCCTCGATCTGCGCGACCCGGTCGACGATCTGCCAGGCGCCGCGCTTGCGCAGCCACTGGGTGGACAGCGCCTTGTACTCCTTGACCAGCTCGGCGGCCCGCCCGGCCACCGGCAGCCCGGCGTCGGACTCGCGGAAGACGCTGGTCTCCACCCAGAGGGCGGCGCCCGGCCCGGTCGTCCCGGCGCCGATCCGCACCCGGCGGACGGCCCGGACCAGCGCGGCCGGATCCCCGTCGGCCAGCCGGCCGACCTGCTCGACGGTGGCCAGCGTGCCGACCGACGCGTACGAGCCGTCCAGCCGGGGCACCAGCAGGAGCTGCGGCTTGCCCGCCTCCCCCGGCCCCCGGACGGCGGCTCTGGCCGCCTCGACCGCGGCGCGCACCTCGGTGTCGGACAGGTCCAGCGGCACCACCATGCCGGGCAGTACCACCTCGTCGTCGAGCGGCAGCACGGGCAGGGTGAGCGGAGTGGACGTCGATGCCATGATCTCTCCCCAGTCAGCGAAGTTGAGTCGCATGGACTAAGGCTTCAGCGCATAGGAATGTTCCCAGCGTCCTGTTCGCCCTGAGCGATCACGGAAGAACAGCAGGTGAGAGGGGTGCCAAGCAGCGCGCGCTACGCCCGGTCGAGCACCGGCTGGGCCTGCGGCTGCGGCTGCGACGGCGACTGCGGCCGGCGCCTGGGCAGCGCCCGCGCGGCGAGCCGCCGAGCACCCCCGCGCCAACTGCCCGGCGGGCGCCGCAGCGGGCCCCAGAGCGCCATGCCGGTCAGCAGCGCGGTCGGGTGCCCTATCGCGGTGATCAGATCCCCGTCGGAGGTGATCTGGTGCACGATCAGCGCGACCGACCCGGCCAGCGCGAGGTAGCGGGCACGGGCCGGCAGCAGCCCGGCGAGCGCGCCGAGGCTGGCCAGCACGCCGTAGCTGACGCCGATGTCCAGCACGTCCAGCTCGCCGGCGCCCATCCGCCCGGTGGCCACCGCGATGGCCACCACCGACTGGGAGAGCAGCGTCCCGACCACGTGCCCGGCCGCGAAGACCCCGAAGGCGCGCAGCGAGCCGACCCGGCGCTCCAGCGGGGCGACGGTGAAGGCGAAGGCCCAGAGGTAGGGCATCCAGATCGGCCCGGCCACCCAGAGCCCGCTCATCAGCAGCGAGCGCAGCGGCGTGTGGATCAGGTTGTGGCCGTCGGTGCTCGACATCGCCTGCAGCTGGTGCACCAGCTGCGGGTCGCCGAACTGGGCGAAGACCGTCGTTGCGGCCAACACGACCAGGTAGCCGAGCGCGAAGGGGTTGCGGCGCGGGGTGGGCATCCGGTCAAGGACCCAGTACAGCGGGCCGGCCCGCAGGCCGAAGCGCAGACCCGCGTACGGAGCGGCGGCGCGAAGGCCGGCGTGCGGCGCCGTCGCGTCGAGCCGCGCGGTGAGCTGCCGTGGGTGCGCCATGACCGCCTCCGTTCCTTCGTCGGCCGATCCGGCTCGGGTGGCCGCCGGGCCATCGCTCCGGGTGCACACCGGGCTGTCAGAGCCGGGTTTGCGACAACGGTACGACGTCCATGTGAGAGTCCCGTGAGGAACGGGATCACCTGTGCATTACGGCAGTTCACGCCTTGGTCCGTACCAGTGGGTAGGAAGCCGGGCGGCGACACTCAGCTTCGAGTCTGTCATCCCGTTTGTGCATACACACCGTTACTAATGTGCGATTCCGACCGGTAAGGTATCGGCCCGGGCCCGTCCCGGAAGCATGGATACCGGTCGACCGTCCGGAAATCCGCAGTGCTCCGTTCGGGGCCCAGCTCGGTCCGTACGCTGCGAAGTGTGCGCGCGGGGCCGGTGGTTGGGAAGCCGCCGGACCGGCCGAGGCGGGCCGTGCCCGGGGCGACAGCCCGGTACAGCAAGCGACGGAACAAGACTACGAGCGGCGCCCGCCATTCCACGGATGGCCGGCCCGCAGCCCTGGGGGCGGTGGCGTGACCGTGACAGAGATTCAGCAGGACACCGGCAGCAACGGTGTGATTGCCCAGCGACGCGTGCTCGTGGTGGAGGACGAACCCACCATCGCGGAGTCCATCGCAGCGCGATTGGGCGCAGAGGGCTTCAAGGTCGCCGTGGCGCACGACGGGCCCGGCGCGGTGGACGGTTTCCACACCTGGCAGCCCGACCTCGTGGTGCTCGACATCATGCTGCCCGGCTTCGACGGCCTGGAGGTGTGCCGCCGGATCCAGGCCCAGCGGCCCGTCCCGGTGCTGATGCTGACCGCCCGCGACGACGAGACGGACCTACTGGTCGGGCTCGGCGTCGGCGCGGACGACTATATGACCAAGCCGTTCTCGATGCGCGAGCTGGCGGCCCGGGTGAACGTGCTGCTGCGCAGAGTCGAGCGGGCCCAGCAGGCGGCCCGGATCCCGGCACTCGGCTCGCTGCGCTTCGGCGAACTGGAGATCGACCACGTGCAGCGCCGGGTCCGGCTGGCCTCGGGCGACGTCCACCTGACGCCGACCGAGTTCGACCTGCTGGCCTGCCTGGCCGCCCAGCCGCGCGCGGTGCTGACCCGCGAGCAGCTGCTCTCCGAGGTCTGGGACTGGACGGACGCCTCGGGCACCCGCACGGTCGACAGCCACGTCAAGGCGCTGCGCCGCAAGATCGGCGCGACCTGGATCCGGACGGTGCACGGCGTCGGTTACGCGCTGGAGGCGCCCGCGTCCTAGCACGCGTCGCGGTACCTCACGGGGGAGGTCACGGGGGCAGAGATCGTTGGGACCACAGCGCTGATGAACGCCGCACCACCGGCTCACACCGAGCCCGACGCACCACCGTGCCGACCGCTGCCGATGCGCGCCGCCCTGCGGATCTGGCAGGTCGTCCGCCCGCTCGATCCGGTGCGCTCGATCAAGGGCAAGCTGACCGTGCTGGTCGTGGTCTGCGTGGTGCTGGCCAGCGGCATGGTGGTGATCGCCGTGCGCTCGGAGACCCAGATCCGGGTGATCATGGCGTTCTCGATGATCGCCTCTCTGCTCCTGATGCAACTGCTGGCGCACAGCCTGACCGCCCCGCTGCGCGAGATGACGGTGGCCGCCCGGGCGATGGCCGGCGGCGACTACAGCCGCCGGGTCAGGGTCGCCTCGCGGGACGAGGTCGGCGAGCTGGCCACCACCTTCAACCGGATGGCGGCCGACCTGGAGGCCGCCGACCGGCACCGCCGCGAGCTGGTGGCGAACGTCTCGCACGAGCTGCGCACCCCGATCGCCGCCCTGCAGGCGGTGCTGGAGAACGTGGTGGACGGCGTGGTGCGCCCCGATCCGGCCACCCTGGGCGCGGCCCTGGAGCAGACCGAACGGCTCGGCCGGCTGGTCACCCACCTGCTGGACCTCTCCAAGCTGGACGGCGGCGTGGTGCCACTGGACACCCGCGAGTTCCAGGTCGAGCCGTTCCTGGCCGGCGTACTGCGCGGGCTGACGGTGGACGGCGCGACGGCCGGCGGGGCCTGGAGCAGACGCGGCGACGTCACCCTGCGGCTGGACGTCCAGCCCGGCGGGCTCACCGGCGTGGCCGACCCCGAGCGCCTGCACCAGGTGGTGGCCAACCTGGTGGACAACGCCTGCAAGCACTCCCCCCCGGGCGGCGTGGTGACCGTACGGGCGCGCGCCGGCCAGGGGCCGCACGGCCTGGTGCTGGAGGTCGAGGACCAGGGCCCGGGCATCCCCGCCCAGTACCGCACCCGGGTCTTCGACCGGTTCAGCCGGGCCGGCTCGCCGACCGCCCAGGGCCCGGGCAGCGACGGCGGTACCGGCCTGGGCCTGGCCATCGCGCGCTGGGCGGTCGATCTGCACGGCGGCCAGATCGAGGTGGCGGACGGTTCGCAGGGCTGCCTGATCCATGTCTCACTGCCCGGAACGACCCCGGTGGTGCGTCGCCCGCGGCTGTGAATCCGGTGCGAGTTCGCTGTGAGTTCGGATGCCCCCGATGCGGGCCAGGACCGGGCTCCACGGCGGGCTTCGGACAGATTCTGTCCAACTCGGACTGTTCTGTCACAAAACTGGGACAAAGCGGTAGTCGACAGTCACATAGTGCTCACATCGAGCCAAAACGGCCCCGATATGCCCAACTCTGTCCCATTTTGGCCGACCGGCCGGAACCGGCCATTTCCCCATCTGAGCGACTTTCTAACGCTCAGTTCCAGCCAATGTGGCCGACGGCACTGTGATCTGGACGACGCCTACCCCTCGGGGACTGCGCGATCACTGGTCAGGGGCGTAGCCTTAATCCCCGCTGTCCAAACATCCCAAAAGGAAGCGGAAGAGGGCGGTTGCCGCCGTGTCGCCACACCCTGAAACCCCCAGCTCGGCCCCACGCACTACGACGGAGCCCACTGGCTTCGGCCCCAATGAGTGGCTCGTCGACGAGATCTACCAGCAGTACCTCCAGGATCCCAACTCGGTCGACCGAGCCTGGTGGGACTTTTTCGCCGACTACAAGCCCGGTACCGAGGTGACCCCAGTGACCCAGGCCGCGACCCAGGTCGGCCCCACGCCGACCACCGTTGCCGCCCCTGCCCCTGCTGCCGTTCCGGCGGCGCCTGCACCCGTCGCCGCCCCGGCAGCCGCAGCCCCCGTGGCCGCGCCTGTCGCCGCCGCGCCGCTGGCAGCCGCCCCCGCCGCGCCGCCGGCCCCCAAGGCCGTCGTGCAGGCAGCAGCAGCCGCTCCCGCAGCCGAGACGACCGGCCCCGAGTTGGTCCCGCTGCGCGGGCCCGCCAAGGCCGTCGCGACCAACATGGACGCGTCGCTCGAGGTGCCCACCGCCACCAGCGTCCGTGCCGTGCCGGCCAAGTTGCTGATCGACAACCGGATTGTCATCAACAACCACCTGCAGCGCGCCCGCGGCGGCAAGGTCTCCTTCACCCACCTGATCGGCTACGCGCTGGTGCAGGCCCTGAAGGCGACGCCGGGGATGAACCACAGCTACACCGTCAAGGACGGCAAGTCCTTCCTGGTGAAGCCGGACCACATCAACCTCGGTCTGGCCATCGACCTGGTGAAGCCGAACGGTGACCGCCAGCTGGTCGTCGCGGCCATCAAGAAGGCCGAGACGCTCGACTTCCACGGCTTCTGGCAGGCCTACGAGGACATCGTCCGCAAGGCCCGCTCGAACAAGCTGACGATGGACGACTTCACCGGGGTCACGGTCTCGCTGACCAACCCCGGCGGCATCGGCACCGTGCACTCCGTGCCGCGCCTGATGCAGGGCCAGGGCACCATCCTCGGTGTCGGCGCGATGGAGTACCCGGCCGAGTTCCAGGGCTCCAACCCGGAGACGCTGGCCCGGCTGGGCGTCTCCAAGATCATGACGCTGACCTCGACCTATGACCACCGGGTCATCCAGGGTGCGGCCTCCGGCGAGTTCCTGCGCTCGATCCACCAGCTGCTGCTGGGCGAGCACGGCTTCTACGACGAGGTCTTCGAGTCGCTGCGGATCCCGTACGAGCCGGTCCGCTGGGCCACCGACGTCGCCACCACCCACGAGGACGAGGTCAACAAGACCGCCCGGGTGATGGAGCTGATCCACAGCTACCGCGTGCGCGGCCACCTGATGGCCGACACCGACCCGCTGGAGTACAGCCAGCGCAAGCACCCCGACCTGGACGTCGTGGAGCACGGCCTGACGCTCTGGGACCTGGAGCGCGAGTTCGCGGTCGGCGGCTTCGGCGGCCACAAGATGATGAAGCTGCGCGACATCCTCGGGCTGCTGCGCAACACCTACTGCCGCACGGTCGGCATCGAGTACATGCACATCCAGGACCCCAAGCAGCGCAAGTGGCTGCAGGAGCGCCTGGAGAAGCCGTACACCAAGCCCGAGCGCGAGGAGCAGCTGCGCATCCTGCGCCGGCTGAACTCGGCGGAGGCCTTCGAGACCTTCCTGCAGACCAAGTACGTCGGCCAGAAGCGCTTCTCGCTGGAGGGCGGTGAGTCGCTGATCCCGCTGCTGGACGCGACCATCGACGCCGCCGCCGAGCACCGCCTGGACGAGGCCGTGATCGGGATGGCCCACCGCGGCCGCCTCAACGTGCTGGCCAACATCGTCGGCAAGCCGTACGCCAAGATCTTCGGCGAGTTCGAGGGCAACCTCGACCCGAAGTCGATGCACGGCTCCGGCGACGTCAAGTACCACCTGGGCTCCGACGGCACCTTCACCGGCCTGGACGGCGAGACCATCAAGGTGTCGCTGGCCGCCAACCCGTCCCACCTGGAGACGGTCGACCCGGTCGTCGAGGGCATCGTCCGCGCCAAGCAGGACATCCTGGACCAGGGCGGCACGACCTTCCCGGTGCTGCCGATCCAGATCCACGGCGACGCGGCCTTCGCGGGGCAGGGCGTGGTGGCGGAGACGCTGAACATGTCCCAGCTGCGCGGCTACCGCACCGGCGGCACGATCCACCTGGTGGTCAACAACCAGGTCGGCTTCACCGCCGCGCCGGCCTCCTCGCGCTCGTCGATGTACTGCACCGACGTGGCCCGCATGATCGAGGCGCCGATCTTCCACGTGAACGGCGACGACCCGGAGGCCGTGGTCCGCGTCGCGCGGCTCGCCTTCGAGTTCCGTCAGGCGTTCCACAAGGACGTCGTGATCGACCTCATCTGCTACCGCCGCCGCGGTCACAACGAGGCCGACAACCCCTCGTTCACGCAGCCGCTGATGTACGACCTGATCGAGAAGAAGCGCTCGGTGCGCAAGCTCTACACCGAGGGTCTGATCGGCCGTGGCGACATCACCATGGAAGAGGCGGAGTCCGCGCTCCAGGACTTCCAGGGCCAGCTGGAGAAGGTCTTCGCGGAGGTTCGCGACGCGGCCGGCAACCAGCAGGGCGTCCCGGCCGGCAAGCCGGTCGCCGACTTCCCGGTCTCGATCCAGACGGGCATCTCCGACGAGATGGTCAAGCGGATCGCCGCCTCGCAGGTCAACCTGCCGGACTGGCTGACCGTGCACCCGCGCCTGCTGCCCGCAGCTGCAGCGCCGCGCCGCCTCGATCGAGGACGGCACCATCGACTGGGCCACCGGCGAGACCCTCGCCATCGGCTCGCTGCTGATGGAGGGCCACCCGGTCCGGCTCGCCGGCCAGGACAGCCGCCGCGGCACCTTCGGCCAGCGCCACGCGGTGCTGATCGACCGGGTCACCGGCGAGGACTACACCCCGCTGCTGTACCTGACCGAGGACCAGGCCCGCTACACCGTCTACGACAGCCTGCTGTCGGAGTACGCGGCGATGGGCTTCGAGTACGGCTACTCGCTGACCCGGCCCAACGCGCTGGTGATGTGGGAGGCGCAGTTCGGTGACTTCGTCAACGGCGCGCAGACCATCGTCGACGAGTACATCGCCTCCGCCGAGCAGAAGTGGGGCCAGCACTCCGGCGTCACCCTGCTGCTGCCGCACGGCTACGAGGGCCAGGGACCGGACCACTCGTCCGCCCGTCCCGAGCGCTTCCTGGCGCTGTGCGCGCAGAACAACATGACGGTCGCCATGCCGACCCTGCCGTCGAACTACTTCCACCTGCTGCGCTGGCAGGCGCACAACCCGCACCACAAGCCGCTGGTCGTCTTCACCCCGAAGTCGATGCTGCGTCTCAAGGCGGCGGCGAGCAACGCGACGGAGTTCACCTCGGGCTCGTTCCGTCCGGTGATCGGTGACAGCACCGTGAACCCGGCCGACGTGCGCAAGGTCGTCATCACGGCCGGCAAGTTCTACTACGACGTCGAGGCGGCCCGCACCGAGCGCGGCGTCACCGACACGGCGATCGTCCGGGTCGAGCGGCTCTACCCGCTGCCGGCCGCCGAGCTCCAGGAGGAGCTGGGCCGGTACGGCGAGGACGTCCAGTTCATCTGGGCGCAGGAGGAGCCGGCCAACCAGGGTGCCTGGCCGTTCATCGCGATGAACCTGGTCGACCACCTGGACGTCGTGGTCGGCCGCAAGGCAGCGGCCGGCCGGCTGCGCCGCGTCGCCCGCACGGCCTCCTCGGCCCCCGCGGTCGGCTCGGCCAAGCGGCACGCCGCCGAGCAGCAGGCGCTGATCGAGGAGATCTTCAGCCTCTGACCAGCTCTGCCGAGCGGTTCAGCACGTACCGTCGGGTCCGGTCTCCTCGGAGGCCGGGCCCGACGGCCTTTCCCACCCCCCATTTCCCCTGCGGAGCACACCGTGTACTTCACCGACCGCGGCATCGAGGAGCTCGAGAGCCGGCGTGGCGAGGAGGAGGTCACCTTCGAGTGGCTGGCCGAGCGCCTGCGCGAGTTCGTCGACCTCAACCCGGACTTCGAGATCCCCGTCGAGCGGCTGGCCACCTGGCTGGCCCGGCTGGACGACGAGGACGAGGAGTAGGGCGGGCCACGCGCACGCCGGCACATGCGAAGGGTCCGGGAGGCAGCCGCCTCCCGGACCCTTCGCATGTCATTGCGCAGTGAACGCTTGACTTCAGCGCCACGCGATATATCGTGTTACTGGGAACACGCGATACATCGCGATCCGCCGGATCGTCGCTCTTCCAGCGTACGACCACGGCGACTCAACGGGAGGACGAACACCATGACGCAGTGGACGATCAGCACAGCTGACAAGATCGTCATCGAGGAGCCGGTCACCGATCTGCATGTGCGGATCGTCGGCGGCGCGGTCAACGTGGTCGCGGCCGAGGGCCCGGCCCGCCTGGAGGTCACCGAGCTGGAGGGCGAGCCCCTGCAGGTCACGCTGGCCGAGGGCGTCCTGACCGTCAGCTATGCCAACCTCGACTGGAACGACTTCGGCGACAAGCTCAAGTCGGTCGAGTCGGTCAAGCACTTCCTGTCCGGGCTGCGCCGCAAGCGCCGCGCCGTGGTGTCGCTGACCGTGCCGGCCTCGACCACCGTCAAGGTCGGCACCGTCACCGCCGAGGCCACCGTCTCCGGCATCCACGGCGGCACCTCCGTCTACGGAGTCGAGGGCGACACCACGCTGGTCGAGCTGGACGGCCGCACCGAGGCCAAGACCGTCTCCGGCAACATCGACGCCCAGGCGGTCGCCGGCGAGCTGCGGGTCAACACCGTCAACGGCGAGCTGACCGTGGTCTCCGGCACCGCCGCCACGCTGCGCGCCAAGAGCATCAGCGGCGGCGTCACGCTCGACCTGAACGGCACGACCCCGGCCGACGTCAAGATCACCACGGTCAACGGCGACGTCGTGGTCCGGCTCCCCCAGCCCGCCGACACCACCGTCGAGGCCGGCAGCACCAACGGCCGATTCTCCAGCGCCTTCGACGAGTTGACGCTGGGTGGGACGTGGGGCTCCAAGAAGCTCAGCGGCAAGCTCGGGGAGGGCACCGGCCGGCTCCAGGTCACCACGGTCTCCGGCGCGATCTCGCTGCTGAGCCGCCCCGAGCCGCAGGACGAGGGGCCGCGCCTGGTCAAGGAGCTGCCCGCCACCCCGGCCGACGCCGTCACCCCCGAGGGAGACCAGGCATGAGCGCCGTCTTCGCCCACGGCCGGCTGCGGCTCTACCTGTTGAAGCTGCTCGACGAGTCGCCCCGGCACGGCTACGAGGTGATCCGCCTCCTTGAGGAGCGCTTCCACGGCCTCTACGCGCCCTCCGCCGGCACCGTCTACCCGCGGCTCGCCAAGCTGGAGCAGGAGGGCCTGGTCGAGCACTCCACCGAGGGCGGCCGCAAGGTCTACCGGATCACCGAGGCCGGCCGCACCGAACTGACGGCCCGCCAGGACGACTTGGCGGAGCTGGAGGTGGAGATCCGCGACTCGGTGGCCCAACTGGCCGGCGCCATCCGCGAGGACGTCCGGGACTCCGCCAAGGACCTGCGGGACGAGCTGCGCAACGCCGCCAAGAACGCCGCCCGGGCGACCGAGCAGAGCGCCCCGAGCGCCGACGCACCGCCCGGCGCCCCGTGGGGTGACAAGTCCTGGCAGCGCACCCGCGAGGAGTTCGCCGAGTTCAAGGCCCAGGCCAAGCGGGCCAAGGAGCAGGAGCGGGCCGCCAAGGAGCAGACCAAGCGCGCCAAGGAGGAGGCCCGCAAGGCCCGCGAGCAGTCGCAGGCCGTTCGGCAGGCCGCGCAGCAGGAGGCGCTGCGGATCAAGCGCCGGGTCGAGCAGCAGGTGCGCGAGCACGCCGCCAAGGGCGACTGGCCCGCCGGGCTGGCCGAGGGGTTCTCCGAGCTGACCAGGGGCCTGGCCGGGCTGGCCGACTCCGCGCGCTGGGGCACCTCGGGTGCGGCGACCGACGCCCCGAAGGTCACGGTCACCCGGGTCGACCTGGAGAAGGACGCACCCACCGACCTCCCCGGCTGGGCCGGCACCGACCCGAGCGGCGACCCGGGTCGGGAGCTGGAGCGCCTGCTGGACCGCTTCCGCGACCAGATCCGCGACACCGCCCGGGATGCGGGCAGCGTCGACGACGATCAGCTCGCCAAGGCCCAGGCAGTGCTGGTCTCGGCCGGCGAGCGGCTGCGCACCCTGCTGGGCTGACGTACCACCGGTAAGACTGAGCGGGTGCCCGTCGGGCACCCGCTCAGCGCGTTCACGGCGTCAGGACGACCTTGCCGAAGACGTCGCCCTTGGCCAACCGGGCGAAGCCGTCCCGCGCCTCGGCCAGCGGCAGCACCGAGTCGATCACCGGCCGGACACCGCCGTGCGCGCAGAGCGCCAGCAGCCCGGCCAGCTCCTCCTTGCTGCCCATGGTGGAGCCGACGACCTTCAGCTCCAGGAAGAAGATCCGGTTCAGCTCCGCGGCCTTCGGGCTCGGGCCCGAGGTCGCGCCGGAGATCACGATCGTGCCACCCGGCCGCAGCGACTTCACCGAGTGCGACCAGGTCGCCGCCCCGACCGTCTCCATGACCGCGTCCACCCGCTCGGGCAGCCGCGCCCCGCTCTCGAACGCCGCGTCGGCGCCCAGCTGCACGGCCCGCGCGCGCTTGGCCTCGTCCCGTCCGGTGACCCAGACCCGCAGGCCGGCCGCCTTGCCCAGGACGATCAGCGCGGTGGCCACCCCGCCGCCGGCGCCCTGCACCAGGACGGTGTCACCGGGCTTGGTCCCGGAGTTGCTGAAGAGCATCCGGTAGGCGGTCAGCCAGGCCGTCGGCAGGCAGGCGGCCTGCTCGAAGGAGAGTTCGGCGGGCTTGGGCAGCAGGTTCCAGGTCGGCACCGCCACCCGCTCGGCGAAGGTGCCCTGGTAGCGCTCGGTGAGGATCGAGCGCGGCTCGTCCGGGCCGACCCCGTGACCGCTCTGGCCGATCACCGAGTGGATGACCACCTCGTTGCCGTGCTCGTCGACCCCGGCCGCGTCGCAGCCCAGGATCATCGGCAGCCGCTCGGCGGGCAGCCCGACCCCGCGCAGCGACCAGAGGTCGTGGTGGTTGAGGGTGGCGGCCTTGACGGTCACCACGCTCCAGCCGGGCCGGGCCTGCGGCTCCGGGAGCTCGCCCAGTTCCAGGGCGCTCAAAGGGTTCTCGGCGTCGATACGTGCGGCATAGGCGGCGAACATGTCCCGGACACTAGCGCCGGACGGCCAGGGCCCGGAACCACGCGCGGGTGTGACCTCCACCGCGTGTCCCGGGCCCGGAGCAGTTCCCGCTGCCGCCGCGTCAGCGGCGGGCGACGCCCTCACGGCGGGCCGCCTCGGCGACCGCCTTGGTGACGGCGGGGGCCACCCGCGGGTCGAACGGCGAGGGGATCACCCGCTGGGCCGTCAGCTCGTCGGCCACCAGGTCGGCCAGCGCCTCGGCGGCGGCCAGCTTCATGCCCTCGGTGATCCGCGAGGCCCGCACCTGGAGCGCGCCGGCGAAGATGCCGGGGAAGGCCAGCACGTTGTTGATCTGGTTCGGGAAGTCGGAGCGCCCGGTCGCCACCACGGCGGCGTACTTGTGCGCGACCTCGGGGTGGATCTCCGGGGTGGGGTTGGCCATCGCGAAGATGAAGCAGTCCTTGGCCATCTTCGCCACCGCCTCCTCCGGCACGGTGCCGCCGGAGACGCCGATGAAGACGTCCGCGCCCTCCAGCGCCTCGGCCAGCGAGCCCTTGAGGCCGGTCTTGTTGGTGAGCTCGGCGATCTCGGCCTTGACGTCCGTCAGGTCGCCACGGCCCTGGTAGACCACGCCGCGCCGGTCGCAGACCGCGACATCGCCGATACCGGCCGCGACCAGCATCTTGGCGATCGCGATCCCAGCCGCGCCCGCACCGGAGATGACGGCCCGCAGCTCGCCGATCCCGCGGCCGGTCAGCTTGGCGGCGTTCCAGAGCGCCGCGGTGGAGACGATCGCGGTGCCGTGCTGGTCGTCGTGGAAGACCGGGATGTCCAGGGCCTCCTGGAGCCGGCGCTCGATCTCGAAGCAGCGCGGGGCGGAGATGTCCTCCAGGTTGACGCCGCCGAAGGACGGCGCGAGCCGCACGACGGTCTCCACGATCTCGTCCACGCCCGTGCAGGCCAGCGCGATCGGCACCGCGTCGACGCCGCCGAACTGCTTGAACAGGATCGCCTTGCCCTCCATCACGGGCAGTGACGCCTCCGGGCCGATGTCGCCCAGGCCCAGCACCGCGGTGCCGTCGGTGACCACCGCGACCGTGTTGGCCTTCCAGGTGTAGTCGTTGACCAGCTCGGGCTGCTCGGCGATCGCCGTGCAGACCCGGGCGACACCAGGGGTGTAGGCCAGGGACAGATCGTCCGCGTCGCGCACGGGCACCGTGGCGCGCACCTCCATCTTGCCGCCGCGGTGAAGCGCGAACACGGCGTCGACGGGGTCGTCGGTGTCCTGAGTACGAGGGTGAATGATCTCCGCTGCCACGATGATGACCTCTTCGTCATGATCAGCGAGGACGCGCGGACCGACAGGCGCTCGACCTCCCCGGGGGATGCTGAAATCCCGGGTCCGCCGCAGCGGGACCCGGACTCGGGAGTGTCGGGGCGCTGCCGTCGGACGAGCGCCCTCGGATGAGGGTTTTAGGTGTTCTGCACTGTGCATCCGGGCTGAGCCTAGGCCCGAGAAAAGACACCGCACCTGTGCCTTAGTTCCTCGTCACGCACTGTTCACCCCGTGAATGACACCACCTGGAACTCGAGCTTCGGAAGAACTCGAAGAACCGGCATCTTCACACGGCGATTCAATACGCACACCCGCGGGGGGTGAACAGCAGACGCGGAGGGGAGCTGGTGCCTCGGCTACGGAGTCGACGTCATCGGCTTCCGGTCCTGCGCACCCCGGATCTGTCGCGATCCGGCGGTCTGTGTTCGGTATCGGGGATCACCCGATAGCAGATTCTGACACACCCGGCCCCCGGTCCGGCAGGCCGGGATGGGAGGATCCCTTTCCCGCCCCCTGCGGCGGACCTCGCACGACCGGCCGCACACCCTCTCCCCGCGGCCCTCCAGGGCAAACGTCCGAGGTCCGCGCTGCACACCCCAGCAGCCCACCCGCGGCGGACTCTCCCTCTCCTTCCCCCCTCAGGAACGAGTTCAGCCATGCCCTACAACACCCTCATGCCCGCAACCCCCGTCCTCGCGGTAGGCCTGGGCAGCCTGCTGCTGGCCGGGTGCGGCAGCACCACCGGTGCCGCCGCCGACCCGGGGGCCGCCCTGCGCACCCAGCTGCCCAAGGCGGTCCGCTCAGCCGGCGTCCTCAAGATCGGCTCCAACCTCAACTACGCCCCCGTCGACTTCAAGGACACCAACGCGGCCCCGGCCGGTCTCGACCCCGACCTGGCCAATGCGCTCGGCAGTTACCTGGGACTCAAGGTCCAGTTCGTGGACATGTCGTTCGACAAGCTGATTCCGGCCGTCCAGTCCGGCCAGGTCGACCTGGCGATGTCCGCCGTGATCGACACCCAGGAGCGCCAGACCGGCGCCGACGACAACGGCAAGCAGGTCAACCCGGGCGTCGACTTCGTGGACTACTTCGAGACCGGCACCACGATCCTGGCGAAGACCGGCAACCCGCTGGGCATCACCACCCTGGACAACCTCTGCGGGCACACCATCGCCCTGCAGGGCGGCACCATCCAGGCCGAGATAGCGGCCCGTCAGCAGACCGCCTGCGGCCGCGCCGGCAAACCGCTGCAGGTCGACCTGTTCGCCACCGACGACCAGGCCCTCGCCGAGGTCTCCTCCGGCACCGCGGTCGCCGACCTGAACGACTACCCGGTGGCCGCCTACAACACCGACCCCAGCCGGGGCGGCGGCCAGTTCCAGGTGACCGGCTCGATCCTGCAGCCCAGCCCCTACGGCATCACCGTCAACAAGTCCGACCCGGAGCTGCGCGACGTGCTGTCCAAGGCGCTCACCGAGCTGATCCGCGACGGCGACTACGACAAGATCCTGACCAAGTGGAACATCCCTGGGGGAGCCGTCGCGGACGCCCAGGTCAACGGCGGTTTCTAGCAGCAGGGCCCCCGCCCGGACGCATCACCGGGCGGGGGCCCGACTCCAGTGAGAACCTGTCAAAAGAGTGCGTGCGAGGGGTGATCTCCTCCGGTAATCGGACGATCTAACTCCTCGTTACGCATTTTTGATCTGACTGATGGTCCGTTCAACAGTTCGGTGATGGCAGGATTCCCCCACCACCTCGGCGGAGGGTGGCCCCACCCACCAGCACGTCCGGTCCCCACGCGGCACGATCCGCCCCACCCTCTCCCACAGGAGGCTCGTTCCATGAGCGCCCGTATCCCCCGCACCCGGCTGCTCCAGGTGGCGACGGTTCTCGCCATCGGCTCGCTGGCCCTCACCGGCTGCAGCAGTAGCAGCAAGAGCAGCGGAAGCAGCAGCACCGGCTCCTCCAGCTCGGCGCTGCCCACCCCCACCGCCGTGGCGTCGCTGGCCGCGCTGGTCCCGGCCGACATCAAGTCGAGCGGCAAGCTGGTGGTCGCCTCGGACGCCTCGTACGCCCCCAACGAGTTCAAGGACGCCCAGGGCAACCTGGTCGGCATGGACGTCGACCTGGCGAACGCGATCGCGAAGACCCTCGGGCTGACCGCCAACGTCCAGAACGCCGACTTCACCTCGATCATCCCCGGCATCACGGCGAACAAGTACCAGCTGGGCATGAGCTCGTTCACGGACACCAAGGACCGCGAGGCCACGGTCGACATGGTGACCTACTTCTCGGCCGGCACCAGCGCCGCCGTGAAGTCGGGCAACCCCGACAACATCGACCCGAACAACCTGTGCGGCAAGAAGGTCGCGGTGCAGACCGGCACCACCCAGGCCGACGAGATCAAGAACGTCCTGAACCCCGCCTGCGTCAAGGCCGGCAAGCCGACCATCCCGAACGACGGCGACAAGTTCGACCTGCAGACGGACGTCACCCAGGCGCTGGTCGCCGGGCGCGACCAGGTCATGCTCGCCGACTCGCCGGTCGTGGACTACGCGATCCAGCAGACCAACGGCCAGCTGCAGAAGCTCGGCGGCACCACGGACACCGCCCCCTACGGCATCGTGGTCGCCAAGAACTCGCCGCTCACCAAGGCCGTCCAGGGCGCTGTCGAGTCGCTGATGGCGGACGGCACCTACAAGGCGATCCTCACCAAGTGGGGCGTCGAGGCCGGTGCCATCAACACCTCGGTGATCAACGGCGCCACCAGCTGACCGCGCGTTCCTGAACTCTTCTCCTCCGAGGCCTCACTGTGAACCCAAACGATCAGGGGCCGGTGCAGCCGGGACGGCCCGAGACCATCAAGGCCGTCCCGGTCCGCCACCCCGGCCGCTGGGCCGGATCCGTCGTCGTCGCGATCCTGGCGGCGATGCTGATCCACGCCCTGCTCTTCAACAAAGCCATCGAGTGGCACGTCGTCGGCAAGTACCTGTTCGACTCCACCATCATGAACGGCCTGGTCACCACACTTGAGCTGACCGCGCTCGCCATGCTGATGGGCGTGGTCGGCGGGGTCATCCTGGCGATCATGCGGCTGTCGCCCAACCCGCTGCTGTCCGGGACCGCCTGGTTCTACATCTGGGTGTTCCGCGGCACTCCGGTGCTGGTCCAGCTGCTGTTCTGGGAGTTCATGGGCTCGCTCTGGCCGAAGCTGTCGATCGGTATCCCGTTCGGCACCGAGTTCTGGTCCGGGTCCACCAACACGCTGATCCCGGTCTTCACCGCGGCGCTGCTCGGCCTCGGCCTCAACGAGGCCGCCTACATGGCGGAGATCGTCCGCGGCGGCATCCAGTCCGTCGCGGTGGGCCAGACCGAGGCCGCGCACGCGCTGGGCATGAGCCAGACCAGGACCATGCGGCGGATCATCCTGCCGCAGGCGATGCGGGTGATCATCCCGCCGACCGGCAACGAGACCATCTCGATGCTGAAGACCACCTCGCTGGCATACTCGATCTCACTGGTCGAGTTGCTGGGAGCGGCGCACGACATCTACTCGCGGACCTTCCAGACCATCCCGCTGCTGATCGTGGCGAGCATCTGGTACCTGTTCATGACCTCGATCCTGACGGTCGTCCAGTACTACATCGAACGGCACTACGCCCGGGGCGCCAACCGGATCCTGCCGCCGACCCCGCTGCAGCGCCTGCGCGGCCTGTTCAAGGGCCGGTCACCACGGACCACCACGCCGGACGTCGTCCCGGGTCTCGAAGGAGGCGGTCACCTGTGAGCGACCCGACCAAGTCCTCGACCGACCGGACGCCGGGCCCGCAGGCCACCGCGATGGTCAAGGCCGAGCGGGTACACAAGTCGTACGGCCTGATCGAGGTCCTCAAGGGCATCGACCTGGAGGTCCGCCAGGGCGAGGTGTTCGTCCTGGTCGGCCCGTCCGGCTCCGGCAAGTCCACCTTCCTGCGCTGCATCAACCACCTGGAGAAGATCAACGCCGGCCGGCTCTACGTCGACGGCGAGCTGGTCGGCTACCGGCAGAAGGGCGACCGGCTGCACGAGCTGCGGGACAGCGAGGTCGCGCTGAAGCGGCGCGACATCGGCATGGTGTTCCAGCACTTCAACCTCTTCCCGCACATGACCGCGCTGGAGAACGTGATCGAGGCGCCGGTCCAGGTCCGGGGCGAGAGCAAGGCCAGTGCCAAGGCGCGCGGCACGGCCCTGCTGGAGCGGGTCGGCCTGGCCGACAAGGCGGCCAGCTACCCCTCCCAGCTCTCCGGCGGCCAGCAGCAGCGGGTGGCGATCGCCCGCGCGCTGGCCATGGAGCCGAAGCTGATGCTCTTCGACGAGCCCACCTCGGCGCTCGACCCGGAGCTGGTCGGCGAGGTGCTGGACGTCATGCGCGGGCTGGCCCAGGACGGCATGACGATGATCGTGGTCACCCACGAGATGGGCTTCGCCCGCGAGGTCGGTGACGCGCTGGTCTTCATGGACGGCGGCGTGGTGGTCGAGGCCGGCCACCCGCGCGACGTGCTCGCCAACCCCCAGCACGAGCGCACCAAGGCCTTCCTCTCCAAGGTCCTCTGAACGCGCTGACCCCGAAGGCGCCGGTCCCCGTGGCCGGCGCCTTCGCTATTCCCCCGCCAGGTAATAGGCTGAAGGCTGCTTGCCCGTTACCACTCTCGGAGGGACCGCCGTGGAGCTCGCCGCGTACGCCGACTACGCCGTTCGGCTGGTGAACAGCGAGGAGCCGGAACGCGGCACCGACGCCCTGGTCTCCGTCGAGGCGGTGCGCTCGCTCTTCGCCAGCAGCGACTCGCGCGGCGCCCGGCTGGCCGACGAGTCCGACCTGCCCCGGCTGCGCGCCGTGCGCACCAGGCTGCGTGCCGTCTTCACCGCCGCCGCGCAGGGCGACGAGGTGCGCGGGGTCGACCTGCTCAACAGCCTGCTGGTGGAGTACCCGGTCAGCCCGCTGGTGGCCGGCCATGACCACCTGGACGCCGGCGGCCGCCCGCGCTGGCATCTGCACCTGGCCGACAACGCGCCGACCGCGGCGGCCAACTTCAGCGCCGTCGCCTGCATGGGCCTGGCCATCCACCTCACCGAGCTGGGTGCCGACCGGCTGGGCATCTGCCAGGCCGCCCCCTGCCGCAACGCCTACCTGGACACCTCCACCAACCGCTCCCGCCGCTACTGCTCCGACCGCTGCGCCACCCGCGCCAACGTCGCCGCCTACCGCGCCCGCAAGCGCCAGGAGGCGGCGGCCGCCGGGCTCACAGCTCAGGGCTGAGCCGGTGGAAGACGCCGAGGCGGGTGGCCAGGCCTGGGACGCGGGAGAGCGGCGGGCGGCACAGCAGGCGCTCCAGCCAGCCGGCGGGGGCCAGCCAGACGGGACGGGGGCGCAGGCGCAGCAGCACGCGGCCGAGCACCAGCTCCGGGGGGACGGCGCCGTATTCACGGCTGTCGCTCTCGATGAACTGATTGTCGGAGAGCAACCACCAACCGCCCGAACGGCGTTCGGTGGCCCGCTTGACCACCAGCAGGTCCTGCCGCAGCGGGTGGCGGGCCAGCACCACCGCGCCGGGCCGCAGCCGGGCGCCGTAGCGGACCACCAGCTGGTCGCCGTGCAGCAGGGTCGGGACCATCGAGGGTCCGGCCACCGTCATCAGACCGAACGGCAGCAGACCGCCGCCGACCCGCTCCTCCGGCTCCGGGCCGACATCCGCTGCCCCGGCATCCGCTGGGCCGACGTCAGAATCCCGTCGCTTCGCCGCCATTCGTGTCCGCCTCCTGGTCCCGGCAGGCCGCCCGCGGCCATGCGTCCACGGTCCAGCATCGCGCATCTCGCGCGTACGTCCGATATCTGCCGGTTCCGGCTCGTTCTTTTGCCCTAGGCCGCCGTCCCGGCCGAGAGATCCAGGGGGCAAACGGGTAGTCTCGGCCGCGGGAAGACGATCTAAGGAAGGACTCCCATGTTCTCTCGTCTGTTTGCTCCGCGGGTGACCGCGTTCGCGCACTGTGACCTGCCCTGCGGTGTCTACGACCCGGCTCAGGCCCGGATCGAGGCCGAGTCGGTGAAGGGTACTCAGGAGAAGTACCAGGCCAACGAGGACGCGCACTTCCGCGCTCGCGCCATCATCATCAAGGAGCAGCGCGCCGAGGCCGTCAAGCACCACCTGTCGGTCCTGTGGAGCGACTACTTCAAGGCCCCGCACTTCGAGAAGTACCCCGAGCTGCACCAGCTCTTCAACGACGCCCTGAAGGCCGCCTCGGCCACCAAGGCCTCGACGGACCCGAAGACCGGTCAGGCGCTGCTCGACTACATCGCCCAGATCGACACGATCTTCTGGGAGACCAAGAAGGCCTGAGGCCTCGGTCGCACCGTGCGGATGCCCTTCACTCCTACGAGTGAGGGGCATCCGCCGTTCGGGTGGACCGAATGGCATCGAATTGACGGCCTGATCGGCCTGCCACCCCAGTAGGCTCGAAGACATGATCAGGCAAGCCACCGTGGACGACGTCCCGACCATCATCGAACTGGTCCGCGAGCTCGCGGACTACGAGAAGGCCCTGCACGAGGCGAACGCCACCGAGGATCAACTGCGCGAGGCGCTCTTCGGCGAGCAGCCGGTCGTCTTCGCCCACATCGCGCAGGACGACGACACCGGGGAGACCGTCGGCTTCGCGCTCTGGTTCCGCAACTTCTCCACCTGGCGCGGAACCCCCGGCATCTACCTGGAGGACCTCTACGTGCGCCCCGCGGCGCGCGGCGGCGGCCACGGGAAGGCGCTGCTCACCGAGCTGGCCAGGATCGCCGTGCAGCGCGGCTACGACCGGTTCGAGTGGTCGGTGCTGGACTGGAACGAGCCCTCGATCGGCTTCTACAAGTCGCTCGGCGCCGAGCCGATGGAGGAGTGGACCGTCCACCGGCTGACCGGGGACGCGCTGCGGGCCCTGGGAGCCTCCTGAGACGCAGGTAGGAATCACGTCGGATGACTGCCCCAGATGGGCGCCGGGGCCTACCATGAGTCACCCTCGGGCCGTCCGGGGCCGCGACATCCGTCCGCCGATAGCGGTAACGTCTCGGGCGGACGGCCTGCGTCCGGTGCCGCCCGGCTGGGTAGGACCCGGTACGTACCGCACCACCCCTCAAGACAGTTGGGGCGAAGCAGTTGAGCCAAGCAACAGAACGTGCCGCGGCCTTGGGGTCACAAGCACAGCGCGTCACCCAGGAGGTGAGGGTGTCCCAGATCGACGGCGATGCAGAGACGAAGGCCGCCAAGGATTTCGTCGAGGTCCGGCTGCCCGCGCAGGGTGCCTACCTCTCGGTACTGCGGACGGCCACGGCCGGACTCGCGGCCCGGTTGGACTTCACTCTCGACGAGATCGAGGACCTGCGCATCGCGGTGGACGAGGCCTGCGCCATCCTGCTCCAGCAGGCGGTGCCGGGCTCCGTGCTCTGCTGTGTGTTCCGGCTGGTCGGAGACTCACTGCGAGTCACCGTCTCGGCCCCCACCACGGACGGTCGGGCGCCCGAACGCGACACCTTCGCCTGGACGGTGCTCTCCGCACTGGCCGGCGAGGTGGAGTCGACGGTCGCCGAGGACCGGACGGTCAGTATCAGCCTGCACAAGAAGCGCGGCGGGTCGATCAGCCAGCCGTGACCTCCCCACCGGCCCTGCGGGTCGGCCGCGATCGACGGAGTCGAACCCCCGGAGCGGTTCGCTCCCGTTCCGGGGGCGAACCGGAGTACAACCAATGTGATGGCCCGGTCCGCGCAGGCGGCCGGGTGCTCCCGGAACGGAACGGGGGATCGCCGTGAGTGATCTGGATCGCACTGCTGCTGTCGGGCCCAGGCCCACCGAGCTGCCCATGACCGATCTGCCGATGGGCGAACCGCCCGCTGAAGGCCGCGCCGCGCACGGTACGGCGGCCGGCCGCCGTACCGTACCGGCCCAGCCGGGCGGGTCCGATTCGGGGCCCGCCTCCCACGACGACGCGCACCCGAAGGACGCCCACCGGATGAGCCAGCCGACCGACCCGACGCCGGAGCCCACGGCAGCCGCGCTGCCGGACCAGGCACCGGCAGGCCTGCCGGAGGCCGCGGGCGACGCCGTGGCAGAGAGCGCAGAGTCCACCGAAATCACCGAAATCACCGAGCCCGTTCGCGCCTCGGTCCCCGCCCAGCTGATCCCGCACCACCGCTCCGGGGCCCCGGACCGGGAGGCCGCCCGAGCGCTGTTCGTCAAGCTCTCCACGCTGCCCGACGGCTCGCCCGAGCGCGTGGAGCTGCGCAACCAGCTGGTCCGGATGCACATCCCGCTGGTCGAGCACCTGGCCCGGCGGTTCCGCAACCGCGGCGAGCCGTTGGACGACCTCACCCAGGTCGCCACCATCGGCCTGATCAAGTCGGTGGACCGCTTCGACCACGAGCGCGGAGTGGAGTTCTCCACCTACGCCACGCCGACCATCGTCGGCGAGATCAAGCGGCACTTCCGCGACAAGGGCTGGGCGGTGCGGGTGCCGCGCCGGCTCCAGGAGCTGCGGCTCTCGCTCACCACCGCGACCAGCGAGCTCTCCCAGCGGCACGGCCGCTCCCCCACCGTGCACGAGCTGGCCGAGCACCTCGGGATCTCCGAGGAGGACGTGCTGGAGGGCCTGGAGTCCGCCAACGCGTACAGCACGCTGTCGCTGGACGTCCCGGACAGCGACGACGAGTCGCCGGCCGTGGCGGACACCCTGGGCGCCACGGACGAGGCGCTGGAGGGCGTCGAGTACCGCGAGTCGCTCAAGCCGCTGCTGGCCCAACTGCCGCAGCGCGAGCAGAAGATCCTGGTGCTGCGGTTCTTCCGCAACATGACCCAGTCGCAGATCGCCGCCGAGGTGGGCATCTCGCAGATGCACGTCTCCCGGCTGCTGGCCCGCACCCTGGCCCAGCTGCGCGACAAGCTCCTCGTCGAGGAGTGACGGCCTGAGGACGCCGAGAGGGGGGAGGAGCCGCGGCTCCTCCCCCCTCTCGCACGTCCGGGTGCCTCAGGCGCGGCGACCGCGGCGGCGGAGCCCGAAGGCGATCCCGCCACCGCCCACCAGCAGCGCGGCGCCCAGCCCGGCGATCGTGCCGGTGCCGCTGGAGCCGGTGAAGGCCAGCTCCGGGCCCTGCCCGGCCGCCTTGGACGGGCTGGGCTTGGTGGGCGTGGCGGTGGTGCTGGTCGCGACAGTGTCGACCGCGTTGGGGTTGACACAGTCCGGCGCACCCGCGACCACGGCCGAGTGGAAGTCCCGGGCTGTGTCGAAGATCGACACGCCGGGGTGGACATCGTCGCCGAAGCTCAGCAGCACGTTGTCGGGCTTGTTCTTGAAGTTCCTGCCCAGGGTGATCCGGGCGTCGATCACCCGATCGTCCACAGGGCCGGTCGCGTCCCGCGCCAGATCGACGTCCTTGGTGTTTTGATCCCCCGGAATCCCCCCGGCATTGATCCGGTGCCAGCTCTTCGTCGCGGGGTCACGGACATCGATCTCGGCGTCGCAGGCCCCGAACGTCCCGGGGTTCAAATAGCCGGAACCGGGACTCGTCCCGGTCCACACCTTGAAGCTCGCCGCGGGCAGCTTCCAGTCGATGTGGTTGGCGGACTTCACGGAGACCTGGAACTCGTGCGGCTTGCCATCCTGCGGAACCACGTCCGGAAGGCCCACGAAGGAGACGCTCAGGCCCGTGATCGCGATAGAGCGGCCGGCGTAGATGTCGGAGAAGACATCGGACTTGGGGCTCAAGGTCGCGTAGGCCAAGGTCGTAGCGTACGTGTCGGCCGGCTGTTGAATCTTGAGCCGTATCCGGTAGCTGTGACTCGACTTCGGCTTGAGGTCCAGCACCCCGTCGCTCAGCTCACCGGCCTTCCAGGACGGGCGCCCGGGAGGTTGACGGCGAGCGGCTTCCAGGCGCCGTCCGCACCGTCCGCGTACTCCGCGCTGAACACGGATCCGGAGTCGAAATACAGATGGTCGCCGGTCACGTCCTTGTCCGTGGGGTTGGTGACGGTCACCAGGCCCTCGCTCCAGCCCCCGCCGACCTCCACCGTCGTGAGTCCGGTGAAGTCGATCTTCGGCTGTGCGTCGTCGGCATGCGCCGGCACGGTCAGCAGAACGGATGACGTGATGGCCGAGGCGGCCAGCACGACGAGACGACGTCTCACCTATTGCCCCCAGGAAACAGGCGGCAGTGTGCTGCCGCTGCAGCGCGAGGTACCCCCTCAGCGCTCCCGGAGCCTATCCGAACGTCAGTTCGTGGACTGGTACAGCGCCTCGGTGACCCGCGGGGTGAGCAGGGCGACCATGCCCAGCAGGCCGAAGAGCCCGATCAGGATGCCCAGCGCCGCCGTCAGGCCGCCGATCTGGGCCATGAAGTACGCCACCGGCAGGCAGAGCGTGTGGATCAGCACCGAGGGGCTGCGGCCCCAGCGGCGCAGCCGCAGCAGGCCCCAGGCGGCCGCCAGCGGCAGGACGCCCATCAGCAGGATGACGACCCCGCCGAACTCGTTCAGGCCCTGGTTGCGGGTGTCCTCGACCAGGCCGGCCACGGTCATGTAGAGGCCCCAGGCGGCCAGCGCCGCGCCTTCCACAGCGGAGAGGGCGGCTCCGACGAGCAGCAGCGGGGGCCGGGCGGCGGGGGTGGCGGTTTCTGCGGTCACCCCAGCAGGGTAGCCGCCGTCCGATACGGGCCGGGCCGTAGGCTGAGCCTCATGCGCGCGCTTCTGGTCGTGAACCCGAAGGCCACCACCACCAGTGGCCGTACCAGGGATGTCCTGACACACGCCCTGCGCAGTGATCTCAAGCTGGAGGTCGCGGTCACCCAGTACCGCGGACACGCCCGGGACCTGGCCCGCGAGGCCGCCTCTGACGGCACGGTGGACCTGGTGGTGGCGCTCGGCGGAGACGGCACCGTCAATGAGGTCGTCAACGGGCTGCTCGCCCACGGACCATCCGAACGAGTGCCTCGGCTGGCCCTGGTCCCCGGCGGCAGCACCAATGTCTTCGCCCGGGCACTCGGCCTGCCCAATCACCCGGTGGAGGCCACCGGCGTCCTGCTGGACGCGCTGGAGAACCGCCGGGAGCGGGCGATCTCGCTCGGCAAGGCGATGTCGGAAGGGCTGCCGGACCGCTGGTTCACCTTCACGGCGGGCCTGGGCTTCGATGCCGGGGTGGTCGGCCGGGTCGAGGCCCAGCGCAGGTCGGGCCGCAGGTCGACGCACGCGCTCTACGTCCGCGAGGCGGTCAGGCACTTCATCACCGAGCGTGAACACCGCCGCCATGGGCCGGTAACGGTGGAGATTCCGGGGCGCGCACCGCAGTCCGGACTGGTGATGACCATAGTGTCCAACACCTCCCCGTGGACCTTTTTGGGGAATCACCCAGTGGTGCCCTCGCCCGAGTCATCCTTCGAAACTGATCTGGATGTCTTCGGCGTCACTCGAATGACGGCGCTCGGGACCATTCGTACGCTCCGTCAGATGTTGCGGCCGCACACTCCTTCGGACCAATCCGGAAGGGACCAGGGACCCACCGGCAAACACGTCGTCTCCTATCACGACGTCAGACACTTCACCTTGGTTTCACAGGAACCGGCCCCATTTCAGGTCGATGGGGACCACCTTGGAGACAGGAGTCGCGTCAGTTTCACAGGCGTTCGCCGGGCACTGCGTGTGATTGTGTGACCAGAAGGGGGTCCCGCCCTTCTTCTCGAACGCGCTAGCCCCCTTCACCCCATAGAAGTACGGGCTGTGAGCTAGGCGACACCGAAGAATCAAAAATTCCTACTCGAAGGGGGTTGTATCCGAGCCCGAGGTTTGCGAACCTCTACATGGCGATCGGGACACGTCGCAGCGGGACACCGCGACGCATCCCCACTGAGCATCCCGACTGGGAACCTCTCAGGACTCGCCCGAACCCCCCCTCAGCTCAGACCGCCAGGCCGTAGAGGCCTTCGGCCGCTTTTGCCGTTGCGGGATTCGTGAAAGCGTTCACATTCACAAGCCATCGAAGCGCCGAACCGGGCTACCGCCTGTCGGCAGGAGGAGTTGGACGACCATGGATTGGCGTCACCGCGCAGTCTGCCGCGAAGAGGACCCGGAGCTGTTCTTCCCGATCGGGAACACCGGTCCTGCTCTGCTGCAGATCGAGGAGGCCAAGGCCGTGTGCCGCCGCTGTCCCGTCATGGAGCAGTGTCTGCAGTGGGCTCTTGAGACCGGCCAGGACGCCGGCGTCTGGGGCGGTATGAGCGAGGACGAGCGTCGTGCGATGAAGCGCCGTGCCGCCCGCAACCGCGCCCGCACCGCCTGAGCGACTTCCTGTAATACCGCACGTTAGCACCACCGGTCAGCCCGTCTGACCAGCTGATCACCATACGATCAAGGGCTTCGCTGCCACTCTGTCGAAGCCTTCCGCAGGATCTGGCCGCGCCTCGGCGCGGCCGCTGTGGCACAGCTCGGCCCGGACACTTGATACTGTTCACGCAGAGCAATATTGTGGACCTGGGACGCTTACCGTACGCAACACCACGGTGCGAGCGACCTGCCGGTGCCCGCTGTCAGCCGACAGTGCCACCCCACCAAAGAGCCCCCGTTCCGACCGACTCCCCCCGACGGCCGGAACGGGTTGAGAGGCCCTGCCGACCCACCCCCCCCGGTCGGCAGGGCCTCGTTTCTCTTATCCGGCCCTGCCTGCGCGACCCGCCGTCAGCGGACCGGGATCTCCAGCACGACCTTCGTGCCGCCGTCCGGTGCCGCGACCATGTCGAAGGTCCCGCCCAACTCCCCTGTCGCCAGCGTGCGGACGATCTGCAGGCCGAGATTGCCGGCCTTCTGCGGGTCGAAGCCCTCGGGCATCCCCCGTCCGTCGTCCTGCACGGTGATCAGCAGGTACTCCTCCGGCTTGGCGCCGCCGTTCCAACTCTCGGACCAGCCCATGCCGCTGGCCGGCGCGCGGCCGCGCAGTGCGCTGACCTCGACGCGGCCGGGCGCCTTGGGACCGAACGCGTGCTCCAGGGCGTTCTGCAGCAGCTCGGTGAGCACCATCGCCAGCGGGGTGGCCACGTCGGCGGAGAGGATGCCGAAGCTGCCGCTGCGCCTGGTCGTCACCTGGCCCTCGTGCGACAGCTCCATCACCATGGCGAGCACCCGGTCGGCGATCTCGTCGAAGGCGACCCGCTCGTCCAGGTTCTGCGACAGCGTCTCGTGCACGATGGCGATCGAGCCGACCCGGCGGACCGCCTCGTCCAGCGCGGCTCGAGCGGCCTCCGAGTCCATCCGGCGAGACTGCAGGCGCAGCAGCGCGGCCACCGTCTGGAGGTTGTTCTTCACCCGGTGGTGGATCTCCCGGATGGTCGCGTCCTTGGTCATCAGTTCGCGTTCGCGGCGCCGGAGTTCGGTGACGTCGCGGGCCAGCACCAGCGAACCGGTGTGCACGCCCTTGGGCTTGAGTGGGATGGCGCGCAGGGTCACCACGCCGCCCTGGGCCTCCACTTCGGTCTGCCGGGGGGCCCAACCGCTCGCCAGTTTGACCAGCGCCTCATGCACCGCGCCGCGCGACGGGAGCGACAACTCCGAGGTGGTGCGCCCGAGGTGACCACCCACCAGATCCGTGGTGAGGCCGAGCCGGTGGTAGGCGGAGAGCGCGTTGGGGCTGGCATAGGTGACGATGCCCTCGGCGTCCAGCCGGATCAGCCCGTCGCCGACCCGCGGCGCGGCGTCCATGTCGACCTGCTCGCCGGCGTAGGGAAACGTTCCTGCAGCGATCATCTGGGCCAGGTCCGAGGCGCTCTGCAGGTAGGTGAGCTCCAGGCGGCTGGGGGTCCGCACCGTGAGCAGGTTGGTGTTGCGGGCGATCACGCCCAGGACCCGCCCCTCGCGCCGGACCGGGATCGACTCCACCCGCACCGGCACCTCCTCGCGCCACTCCGGGTCACCCTCGCGGACGATCCGGCCCTCGTCGAAGGCGGCGTCCAGCAGCGGACGGCGGCCGCGCGGGACCAGATGGCCGACCATGTCGTCCTGATAGGAGGTCGGACCGGTGTTCGGGCGCATCTGGGCCACCGAGACGTACCGGATGCCGTCCCAGGTCGGGATCCAGAGCACCAGATCGGCGAAGGAGAGGTCGGAGAGCAGCTGCCACTCCGAGACCAGCAGGTGGAGCCACTCCACGTCGGCACCGGTGAGGGTGGTGTGGCGGCGGACGAGTTCGTTCAACGAGGGCACAGGGCGAGCGTAGCCGGGATGGGTTCCGGGGGCCTTGGCCGCAGTTGTCCAGACCAATCCCGGCGGACTCCTGGACAACCCCGATTGGTCTAGTCCACAATGAAGAAGCACCAAGGAGAGACCCCCCGCGCAACTGCCCTGACCGCGCGCGGTCGCTCCTCGGTCGGTCGCCGCCGCAGCCGGACCCCGCACAGTCCCGCTGCCGAGCGTCCCTCGCGGACGTGGCGCCCGACGACAGCTCCGGGCTGCGGTGTCGCATGGGTTGAGGGTCCCATGTCGACGCCGTGGCCCGTAGTGCTTCCCGGTCGAAGGGACGACAGCTCCGGGCTGCGGTGTCAGGGGCCCCTCCTGCCCGATGCCGGGCAAGGAGGGCGGGTTGAGGGTCCCATGTCGACGCCGTGGCCCGTAGTGCTTCCCCGCCGCAGTGATGCGCGAAGGCCCCCGGATCGCCGAGCGATCCGGGGGCCTTCGCGTGCGGTCAGTGCGTCTCGGTGACCTTGGCCAGCGCGCGGGGGGCGTCCGGGTCCTGGCCGCGGGCGATGGTGACCTCGTAGGCCAGCTGCTGCAACGGCAGGATCTCCAGGATCGTCTGGACCTCCTCGGGCACGCCGGCCGGCAGCGCGAACCCCGCCGAGGCGGCGTCCACCTGCTCCTGCTGCCCGATCACCACGAGGTCCGCGCCACGTCCCCGCAGGCGGTCCAGGACCGGCTGCAGGGCCTCTCCGCCCTTGCCGTCCGGGACGATGGCGATGACCGGCGAGACGTTGTCCACCATGGCCAGCGGGCCGTGCAGCAGGTCGGCACCGGAGAACGGGGAGGCCGGGATGTAGGTGGTCTCCATCAGCTTCAGCGCCGCCTCGCGGGCGGTCGGGTAGCCGTAGCCGCGCGAGGTGATCACCAGGCGCTGGGCGAAGCGGTAACGCTCGGCCAGCGCCTTGACCTCGGCGTGCCGGGACAGGATGCCCGCGGCCAGCTCCGGCAGCACCTTGGCGGCCGCGCCGTCGCCGCCCCGCAGGCCCTCGACGAAGAGGTAGAGCGCCAGCAGCTCGGCGGTGTAGGTCTTGGTGGCCGGCAGCGCCTTCTCCGGCCCGGCCAGGACGTCGATGTGGAACTCGGAGACGTCGGCCAGCGGCGAGCCGGGGTTGTTGGTCACCGCGAGGGTGATCGCGCCGGCCTCGCGGGCCGCCTTGGTGGAGGCCACCAGGTCGGGCGAGCCGCCGGACTGGCTGACCGTGATGACCAGCACGTCGCGCAGGTCGGGCTTGGCGCCGTACGCGGTAGTGGTGGACATCGAGGTGAGGCCGGCCGGCTTGCCGAGCAGGACCTCGATCAGGTACTTGGCGTACAGCGCCGCGTTGTCCGAGGTGCCGCGCGCGGTGAGCAGCACAAAGCGCGGGTTGCGGGCGGCGATCTCGGCGGCGATCTCGCGGATCTTCGGCGCGCCCTCGTCGAGGATGCGCTGCAGGACGGCCGGCTGCTCGGCCATCTCCGCCGCCATGATCCGTCCAGGGGTCACGGAGCTGGTCTGCGTGTCGGACATCTGTGGAGCCTCCGATGAAGAGATGGTTCAACCCCGCCGGGCGGCTGCCCGGAGAGGACCTCTTACGGCGGCGAGTCCGCACACTCGTGCCAGGGCCGATCCTATCGTCAGCACTGCGCGGACGGCTGCCCGGTGAGCACCTCGACGGCGGCCAGGCCGCAGACCCGCGCGGCGCCGTGGGTGGCGATGTGCAGCGCGCCGACCGGCTCGGCCTGCGGGACGCCCATCTCGACCACCAGGGCGTCCGGACGGGCCGCGAGCAGGGCGCGCAGCGCCGCCGCCATCCAGTCGTGCCGGTGCGTGTCGCGCACGACCAGCACCAGCCGCCGGCCCTCGGCGGCCGCCAGCACCCGGGCCACCAGCGCGTCCAACCGCCCCGGCTCGGCGGCCTGCGGGCCGATGCTCTCGGTCCTGGTCCCGGGCAGCCGGGCGGCCAGCATGCCCGCCACGCCCCACGGGGTCTCGTCGCCGACCGCGATGTTCGCCTGCGGGGAGAACGAGGCCACGTACGGGCGGTCCGTCACCGGGGTGAACGCCTGGCCGGGCGCCGCGGTGACCCGCAGCGCGCGCCGGGCGGCGCGCAGGCCGATCGACAGGTCCGGCTCGCCGTTGCCGCCTTGAGCCGAGATCCGTGCCCAGCTGCCCAGTGAGCGCACCCGGGCGGCGGCCTCCGCCAGCCGCTCCTGCGGGATCCGGCCCGAGCGGACCGCCTCCACGATGGAGTCGCGCAGCCGCAGCACGGTCTCCTCGTCCGCCAGGCCGCCACCCACGCAGATCGCGTCGGCACCCGCGGCCAGCGCCAGCACCGTCCCCTCCGCGATGCCGTAGGTGTCGGCGATGGCGCCCATCTCGATGCCGTCGGTGACGATCAGGCCGTCGTAGCCGAGGCCACCGTCCGCCGCGCGGGCCCGCAGCAGGCCGCTGAGCACCGCCCGGCTGAGCGTGGCCGGGTGCACCGGGTCCAGCGCCGGGATCATGATGTGCGCGCTCATCACGGCCTTGGCGCCGGCCGCGATGGCGGCCCGGAACGGGACCAGGTCGCGCGAGCGCAGCAGGTCCACGTCGACGTCCACCACCGGCAGGCCGTGGTGCGAGTCGACCGCGGTGTCGCCGTGGCCCGGGAAGTGCTTGGCGCACGCGGCCACGCCGACCGACTGCAGGCCCTCCACCCAGGCGGCGGTGTGCCGGGCGCACAGCTCCGGGTCGGCGCCGAAGGAGCGCACCCCGATCACCGGGTTGCCCGGGTTGGAGTTGACGTCCGCGGAGGGCGCCCAGTTGTAGTTGATGCCGCACTCGGCCAGCGCGCGGCCCAGTTCGCGGGCCACGTCGCGGGTCAGGGCGGGGTCGTCGATCGCGCCGAGGGCGAGGTTGCCCGGCCAGGAGGAGCCGGAACCGGCCTCCAGGCGGGTGACGTCGCCGCCCTCCTCATCGATCGCGACCAGCACGTCCGGGTTCTCCCGGCGCAGCGCGGCGGTGAGCGCGGCCAGTTGGGCCGGGTCGGTGACGTTGCGTCCGAAGAGGGCGACCGAGCCGAGGCCGGCGGCGAGCTTGCGAAGCACCCACTCGGGCGGGGCGGTGCCCTCGAAGCCGGGCTGCAGGACCGTCAGGGCGTCGCGGTGCAGCTGCTCGCTGTCCTGCACGCTGGGGATGAGGATGCTCATGGTGGCCACTCAGCCCTTCACTGCGCCGGCGGTCATCCCGCCCACGGCGTTGCGCTGCAGGAACAGGAAGATGATCAGCACGGGGATGGCGAACAGGGTGGAGGCGGCCATCGTGGCGCCCCAGTCGTCGCCGAAGAGCGACTGGAAGGACGTCAGCCACAGCGGCAGCGTCTGCGCGGTGCCCGGGCCGGTGGCCTTGTTGAGGATCAGCACGAGCGGCAGCTCGTTCCAGGCGGTGATGAAGCCGAACAGCGAGGTCGTCATCAGCCCCGGGGCGAGCAGCGGGAACACCACCCTGACGAAGGCCTGGGCCCGGGTGCAGCCGTCCACCATTGCGGACTCCTCCAACTCCTTGGGCACCGCGGCGATGAAGCCGCGCAGCGTCCAGATCGTGAAGGGCAGCACCATCATCATGTAGAACAGCGTCAGCGGGACCAGGCTGTTCAGCATCCCGCCGTCCCGGACGATCATGTAGACGGCGATCGTCATGACCTCCCAGGGCGCCATCTGCGCCAGCATGATCACCAGGACGAAGGACTTGCGGCCGCGGAACCTCATCCGGGCGATCGCGAAGGAGGCCAGCGTCGCGATGACCAGCGAGCCCAGCACCGCGAGCACGGTCACCAGGAAGCTGTTGCCGACCATCTCCCAGAACTGCGCGGCGCCGGTGGCGGTGCTGAAGTGCTCCAGCGTGCCGCGCAGCGGGAAGAAGACCGGGGTCTTGCTGACGATGTCGGTGTTCTGCTTGAAGGCCGTGCTGAACATCCAGTAGACCGGGAACAGGAAGAAGACAAAGAGGACGACCGCGATGACGTTGGGCCAGCCGCGTCCGATGATCGAGCGCCTCACAGCTCGTCCTCCTGCTTCAGAATGATCCGGAAGTAGTACGCCATCAGCACGAGCAGCATCAGGATGGTGAGCACGGCGATCGTCGCGCCGATGCCGTAGTGCTGGTTGCCGGTGCCCTGGATGTAGGCGTAGAACGGCAGCGTCTGGGTGAGTCCCTGGGGGCCGCCGGCGTTGACGGCGAGGATCTGGGTGAAGGACTTGAAGACCCAGATGATCTCCAGGAACGTGGTGCTCAGGAAGAACGGCTTCAGGCTGGGGAAGACCACCCAGCGGAAGATCCGCCACGCTCCGGCGCCGTCCATCCGGGCCGCCTCGTAGAGCTCGGCCGGGATGGTGGTCAGGCCCGCGTACATGGTGAAGGCGACGAACGGGATCGACTGCCAGACGATCAGCAGGACGATCACGAAGAACGTGCCGGTCTGCGAGCTGTACCAGTTGTGGTCCGCCATGGAGTGCCAACCCAGCTGGTCCAGGAACCAGTTGACGACACCGAAGCGGGAGTCGAAGAGCCAGCTGAAGACGGTGGCGGCGGCCACGATCGGCATCGCCCAGGCGAGCATCAGGCTGACCTGGAGCAGGATCCGCATCTTCTTGCCGAGCCGGTTGAGCAGCAGCCCGACCAGCGTGCCGCCACCCATGATCAGCACGACGTTGACGGCTGTGAAGGCGATCGTGCGGCCGGTGGTGTGCCAGAACTCCGAACTGGTGAGCTGGTCCGTGTAGTTGGCGAAGCCGTTCCACTCGGTCAGGTGCAGGATCAGCTGGCGCTTGTTCAGGTTCTGGAAGGAGAGCTCGAACGTCTTGACCAGCGGCCAGCCCAGCAGGGCCAGGGTGGCCACGATGGCCGGCAGCAGCAGCAGGTAGGGCGCGCCGCGGCTCAGCAGGCTCGGACCGGGGACCGGTCTGCTCGGGCCCGCGCCGCCGCCGGGGTGCCTCCCGGCGATGGCGTCCCCCGGCTCCGGGGACCGTGTCCGCACCCGCTCCGAATGCACAGCCATGGTTCTCACTTCCTCACACCTGGCCCGACAAGTGGCCACAACAGGGCAGCGGCGCCGCCCACCGCCTCCGTGGGGAGGGCCGGGTGGGCGGCGCCGCTCAGGACTACTGCTTCTGGCCGAGAAGCTGCGTCATGGTTGCGTCGTACTTCTTGGCGGTGGAGTCGTAGTCCGCACCCTGCAGGACGGCGGCCAGGAAGTCCTTGATCGGGTTCGGGGTGTTCTCGACGTTCGACCAGTTCGGCGTGTTCGGCGTGGTGGCGCCGTTGGTGCTGGCCGGGATGGCCGCCTGGGCGAACGGGGTGGTGGCCAGCGAGTCCAGCGACGGCTTGTTCGGGATCAGGCCGGTCGAGGCCATCTGGCCCTCGTACTTGTCCGACAGCATGATCTTGAGCAGACCCTTGGCCAGGTCGGGGTTCTTGGTGTCCTGGGCGACGGCGAGGTTCGAGCCGCCGAGGAAGACGCCGGACGGCTTGTCGGCGGTCGCGCCGGGGAGCGCGAAGTAGCCGACGTCGGCGGCCGGGATGTCCTTGGGGTCCGGAGCCTCCCAGCCCAGGCCGATCATCGCGCCCACGTCGCCCTTGGAGAAGACCGTGGTCTGCTCCGGGGTGGCCTCGTCCTTGTCCTTCGGGGCGCTGGAGTAGCTCTGCAGCTTCTGGAAGGTCTGGAAGGCGGCCTTGGCCTCCGGGGACTCCAGGTTGCCGACCCAGGTGCTGCCGTTCTGCTTGGCAATCTGGCCGCCGGCGCCCGAGAGCAGGCCGAAGTAGGTGTACCACTCCTCGCCGGGCAGGTAGATCGGCTGCGAGACGCCGGCGGTGGTCTTCAGCTTGTCGAGGTCGCCGTAGAACTCGTCCAGGGTCTTCGGCGTCGCGGTGATGCCGGCCTTGGTCCAGAGCGCCTTGTTGTAGATGACCACGCGGTTGGTGAAGTACCAGGGCGCGGCGTACTGCTTGCCGTCCAGCACCGAGGAGGCGTTCAGGTTGGCGGCCCAGTCGCTGCCGCCGAGGTCGGCCTTGGCGGCGGTCAGGTCGAGCAGGCCGCCGGTGGCCGCGTAGCCCGCGGTCTGGGTGTTGCCGACCTCCAGGACGTCGACGGAGTTGTCGGAGAGGCCGGTGGTGACCTTGGCGCCGATCCCGTCCCACTTCTGGATCTGGATGTTGAGCTTGGCACCCGGGTACTGCGCCTCGAAGTCGGCCTTGACGCCGTCCTGCCAGGACTGCGGGGCGGAGCCGGACATGAGCCACGCGGTAACGGTCTTGCCGTTGTACTGCCCCGCGCTGCCCGCGTTGTTCTTGGCGGACGAACCACACGCCGCGACACCGACGACCATTGCTGCGACGCCGACCGCCGCGATGAGCTGACGCTTCACGCCATCCTCCTGAGGGATGCCCGGGTTGCCCTCCGTCGGAAGCCTGCGACAAACCCCTGCAAATCGGTGGGGAAGGGGCGTCGAGAACCCTGGAGATGGGCTTGGATTCATGGTTGGTCTGCAGTGGTGTAGACCAGATGCCAGGAGCTTGGCCTAGACCAATGGGTGTGTCAACGGGCCGAAGACCAATCCGGACCACCCGTTATCAAGCCGACACCGCTCATCGTTCATCGTGTGATGAGGTGCCCGTCGCCCGGACATACGTGCAACGATGTGTGCCGTTAACGAGGCGGCGGGATCATCAACGGTCTCGCGAGGAGCGGAGAAGCGGCCATGAGCAGCGACGGGGGCACCACGGCCCAGCTTCGGGCGAACCACCCCCAGCCGATCGACCAGCCCGCACCGACCGGTGCGGGTACGGACCCGGTGGCGGCGCGGGTGCCCAAGTACTACGGGCTGAAGCGACACCTGCTCCAGCTCACCGAGACCCAGCCGGCCGGCACTCCCGTACCGCCCGAGCGCGCGCTCGCCGCGCAGTTCGACACCTCGCGGACGACCGTCCGGCAGGCGCTGCAGGAGCTGGTCGTCGAGGGCCGACTGGAGCGGATCCAGGGCAAGGGCACCTTCGTCGCCAAGCCCAAGGTCGCGCAGGCCCTCCAACTCACCTCCTACACCGAGGACATGCGGGCGCAGGGCCTGGAGCCCACCTCGCGGCTGATCGAGGTCGGCTATGTCACCGCGGACGACCGGCTGGCCCCGCTGCTGGACATGAAGCCCGGCGGGCGGGTGCTGCGGATCGAGCGGCTGCGGCTGGCCAACGGCGACCCGATGGCCATCGAGGTGGCCCACCTGTCCGCCAAGCGGTTCCCGGCGCTGCGCCGCAACCTGGTCAAGCACAACTCGCTCTACACCGCGCTGCGCGAGGTGTACGGCGTGGTGGTGGCCGAGGCCGAGGAGACCATCGAGACCACGCTGGCCAACCCGCGCGAGGCCGGGCTGCTCGGCTCCGACCTCGGGCTGCCGATGCTGCAGCTCGCACGGCACTCCTTCGACGCCGAGGGGGCGCCGGTGGAGTGGGTGCGCTCGATCTACCGCGGGGACCGGTACAAGTTCATCACCCGGCTGCAGCGGCCCAGCCAGGCGTAGGAACGGTCAGAGGGTCGCGAGGAGGGTCGCGAGCAGGGCGTCGCCGTCGTGCTCGCGGATCGCGCCGAGCGGCGCCAGCGCCGCGAGTGAGCCGAGGTAGCCCTCGCCCGGCGTGACCGGGTAGAGCCAGGCCTCCACGCCGGAGAGCACCGGGCCGGTGAACGGGCCGCCGTCGGTCGGCGGCTTGAGCTCCACCTCGGTCAGCGGCTTCAGCAGTCCGGTGCCGAAGGCCTTGAGCACCGCCTCCTTGGCCGTCCAGAGCCGCAGGAACGCCCCGGGGAACTCGGCGGGCGGCTGCGCTTCCATCCAGCGCGCCTCGGCCGGGGTGCAGGCGATGTCGGCCATCCCCTCGGTGATCGGCGCGTTCGCCAACGGCTCGACGTCCAGGCCGATCCGGATCCCGTCGGCGATACCGACCCCGACCCGCTCGCCGGAGTGGGTCACCGTCAGTTCGAGCGCGCTGTCGTCCAGACGCGGTCTGCCGTGCGGCCCGCCGCACTCCTCGCACCGCCGGACGACGGGGAGTTCGCCGAGCCGGTCCGCGGGCGCGCCGGTGTATGCGGCGACGGCGGCGCGCAGCAGCAGGGCCGCCGTCACCGAGCGGCGGCGCTCGGGCTCGCTGCGCAGAGCGGCGGCCTTGTGCCGCTCCGCGTCGGAGAGTTGGGCGAGCAGCGACTGCGGGAGGTCGGTCGGCCGGGCCCACCAGATATGGGTGGCGTTCGGTTCTAGGGGCATGGCGGCACGCTATCGGGTGCGCCACTGTTCGCATCCGCTTGGGTAACGCTGGTGACAGCCGGCTGCCTGGTGCCCTACATTCCGTGGCATCCATGCCGATCACCACGACGCGCTGCTCGGCGGGCGGACCGGTCCCGTGACCGGTGCGCTGCGGCGCTGCCGGTGATCCCCAGCAACCGCCGGAGCCGCCCGATGTCCACCGTTCCAGACGCACCGCAGGCGCCACCAGGTGCCCCGCCGGTGATCACCCCTTCCAGAGTGGCCGCCGCGGTCTGCCTGCTCGTACCGATCGTCGCCGAGCTGTGGGTCTCCTCGTACGCGCGGCTCACCCCGCGACTGGACGGGATCCCGTTCTTCTACTGGTACCAGCTGCTCTGGGTGCCGCTGTCGGCCGTCTTCACCGTCGGCGCCTACCTGCTGATCACCCGTGAGGAGAAGCAGCGCAAGGCGCTGCGTCTCCGGGAAGGTGCGCTGCGATGAGCCACGGCGTCAACACGACCGCACTGGTGGTCTTTCTGCTCTTCTTCACCGGCGTCACCGTGCTGGGCTTCCTCGCCTCGCGCTGGCGGCGCGCCGAGAACGCCCTGCACCTGGACGAATGGGGGCTCGGCGGCCGCAGCTTCGGGACCTGGGTGACCTGGTTCCTGCTCGGCGGTGACCTCTACACGGCGTACACCTTCATCGCGGTCCCCGCGGCGGTCTACGCGACCGGCGCGGCGGGCTTCTTCGCGGTGCCGTACACCATCATCGCCTTCCCGCTGGTCTTCGCCTTCCTGCCCCGGCTCTGGTCGGTCGCCCGGGTGCACGGGTACGTCACGCCGGCCGACTTCATCCGCGGCCGCTACGGCTCCAAGGCACTCTCGCTGGCGGTGGCACTGACCGGGATCCTCGCCACCATGCCGTACATCGCACTCCAACTGGTCGGCATCCAGGCGGTGCTGGACACCCTGGGGGTCGGCGGCGGGGCGAACTCCAACTGGTTCGTCAAGGACCTGCCGCTCTTCCTGGCCTTCGCGGTGCTGGCCGCCTACACGTACTCCTCGGGCCTGCGGGCGCCCGCGCTGATCGCCTTCGTCAAGGACACCCTGGTCTACGTCGTGATCATCGCCGCGGTGCTCTACATCCCGCACCGGCTGGGCGGGTTCGGGCACATCTTCGACACGGCGGCGACCAAGTTCGAGACCAAGGGGGCCAACGGCAAGCCGATCGGCTCGCTGATCATCGCGCCCTCGGCGCAGTGGACGTACGCCACGCTCGGGCTCGGCTCGGCGATGGCGCTCTTCCTCTACCCGCACTCGGTGACCGGTGTGCTGGCCTCCAAGTCCCGCAACACCGTGCGCCGCAACATGGCCATCCTGCCCGCCTACTCGCTGATGCTGGGACTGCTGGCGCTGCTCGGTTTCATGGCCGTCACGGCGAACGTCAGTCACGGTGTCAAGGGCTTCAACAGCCAGCTCGCGGTGCCGCAGCTGTTCAGCCAGCTCTTCCCGTCCTGGTTCACCGGCGTGGCGTTCGCGGCGATCGGGATCGGCGCGCTGGTACCGGCCGCGATCATGTCGATCGCGGCCGCCAACCTCTTCACCCGCAATGTGTACAAGGAGTTCGTCAAGCCCGACGCCACCCCCGCCCAGGAGACCAGGGTCGCCAAGATCGCCTCGCTGCTGGTCAAGGTCGGCGCGCTGGCCTTCGTCCTCGGCATGGACAAGCAGGTCGCGATCAACCTGCAGCTGCTCGGCGGCCTGTGGATCCTGCAGACCTTCGTCTCGGTGGTCGGCGGCCTGTTCACCCGCTGGTTCCACCGCTGGGCGCTGCTCGCCGGCTGGGCGGTCGGCATGGCCTACGGGACCTGGAAGGCGTACGGCCTGGCCTCCCCCGCCACCAAGCACTTCGGCGGCAACTCGGCCCCGATCCCGGTGATCGGCCAGATCGGCTACGTCGGCCTGACCGCCTTCGTGCTCAACCTGCTGGTCGCGGTCGGGCTCACCCTGGTACTGCGGGCGGCGAAGGTCGCGGACGGCGTGGACGAGACCTCGCCCGCCGACTACAGCGCGGAGTCGGGCGACCCCGAGCACGTCGATGCGCCCCTGCCGGTGGCGGCGCATTAAACGCCTCGCCACGCGCCCTGTGATCGCGCCGCCACCTCCCTCAACACTGGGAGGTGGCGGCACGATCATCCGCGAGCAGCTGTGGGGCAGCCACGCCTCCGGTCCGGCCGGCCCCCACACCGTCCAATCACGGGGAGCACCGCGATGGCAGAGCTGAGCAGCATCCTCAACGGGCACCAGCAGCGTGCCGGGACCACCCCGCTGCCGTCCGTCCTGATCGCCACCCGGCACGGTGAGAGCGTCGCCAACGTGGAGTTCCAGCTCGCCAAGGCCAGCGGGGCGCTGACCGTGCCGATCACCTGCCGCGACGCCGACATCCCGCTCTCCATGCACGGCCAGGCCCAGGCCCAGGCGTTCGGCCGCTGGTGGGCCGGGCTGGCCCCGAGCGACCGGCCGCGCGCCGTCTGGTGCTCGCCGTACGTCCGGACGGCGGAGACCGCGCGGATCGCGCTCGCCCAGGCCGCCGGGCTGGGCGCGGTGCCGGTGGGGCTCACCGTCCGCTACGACGAGCGGCTGCGCGACCGTGAGCTGGGCGTGCTGGAGATGCTCACCGAGGCGGCGATCGAGAAGTACCAGCCCGAGGAGGCCGCCCGGCGCCGCAAGATGGGCGAGCTGTACTACCGCCCGCCCGGGGGCGAGAGCTGGCTGGACGTCGCCCTGCGGGTGCGCGGCTGCCTGCGCGACCTGTGTGCGCAGGAGGCCGGCCGGCCCGTGCTGCTGGTGGCGCACGACAACGTGGTGCTGATGCTGCGGTACGTCCTGGAGCGGCTCAGCGAGGAGCAGCTGCTGGCGCTCGCTCCGGTGGCCAACTGCTCGGTCGGGCTGTGGCGGTCGGGGTTCGACGGGATGCTGCCCGACCAGTGGAACGAGACGGGGCACCTGGAGGGGTAGCGCCTCACGTGCTTGGCGGCCGGACCGGGGTGAGCGAGCCCCCGGTCCGGCCGCTTGCTGTTTGCACCTTGCTGGCTCGCGCCCCTGTTGCCCCGAGCCCTGGACTGTCCTGGCGCATGGCAGCGACATGACATGTTTGTTTATGCTCGCTTTGCCGCGACTCTTGACACAAATGTGCAGTGACGCTGCACTGGTTGCGCACAGCAGACAGCAGACCGCTCGGAACATCCCCCCAACGACTTCCCTGGCGCCCTCTGGGCCGCCTGGAAGGAGCCTCCGTGCCACCGGTTCGCCGCACACTGCGCAGCCTGCTCTCCACCGCCGCACTGGCCGCGCTATCGCTCTCCGCCCTTCCCCTGACCAGCTCCGCAGCAGCTGCCGCAGCCCCCGTACCGGCTGCCGCGCCGGCCCCGGCCGCCGCTCACACCGCCGCCTCTGCCGCCACCTCCCCCCGGCTCGCCCCGACGCCGCCGATGGGCTGGAACGACTGGGCGCACTACCAGTGCGGGATGAACGAGCAGACCATCACGGCCAACGCCGACGCCCTGGTCAGCTCCGGCCTCGCCGCCAAGGGCTACACCACCGTCACCGTCGACGACTGCTGGATGACGAGCACCCGCGACAGCGCCGGCAACCTGGTCGCCGACCCGGTGAAGTTCCCGCACGGGATGGCCTGGCTGGGCTCCTACCTGCACGCGCGGGGCCTGAAGTTCGGCATCTACGAGGACGCCGGCTCCGCCACCTGCGGAGGCTACGCCGGAAGCGGCCAGCCCCAGGGCGGTGGCGCCGACCACTTCGCCCAGGACGCGGCCAGCTTCGCCTCGTGGGGCGTGGACTACCTCAAGCTGGACGGCTGCAACGTCTGGGCCGCCCCCGGCCAGACCCAGGAGCAGTCCTACCGCCAGGCCTACGACGCCGAGGCCGCCGCGCTGGCCGGCAGCGGACGCGACATCGTCTTCTCCGAGTCCGCCCCCGCCTACTTCCAGACCGGCGAGTGGGGCAACCCGAGCTGGTTCTCGGTGCTCGGCTGGGTCGGCCAGGACGGCCAACTCTGGCGGGAGGGCTCGGACATCGCGACCTACGACGCGAGCAAGCCGAACGCCTCGCGCTGGAGCTCGGTGCTCTCCAACTACGGCTACAACCGCTGGATCGGCCGCTACGCGGCCCCCGGCAACTGGAACGACCCGGACTTCCTGATCGCCGGCGACGGCGGCCTGACCGCCGACGAGTCGCGCAGCCAGGTCGCCCTGTGGTCGATGATGGCCGCGCCGCTGATCCTCTCCTCCGACGTCGCCTCGCTCTCGCCGGCCTCCGTCGCCGCGATCGGCAACAGCGACCTGGTCGCGGTGGACCAGGACAGCGCGGGCCGACAGGCCGGCGTGGTCTCCACCAACGGGACGACCGACGTGCTCGCCCGTCCGCTGGCCAACGGCGACCGGGCGGTCGCCGTCCTCAACCGCTCGTCCTCCGCGCAGTCGGTCAGCACCACGCTCGCCGCGGTGGGCCTGCCCGGCTGCACGGTCAGCGCCAAGAACCTCTGGACCGGCACGAGTTCAACCACCAGCTCGGCTCTGACCGCGACCGTGCCGGCGCACGGCACGGCCGTCTGGCGGCTCACCCCGCAGGGCTGCTCGGCCGCCGTCCCGACCGGCCAGCTGACCGGTAACGGCGCCAAGTGCGCGGACGACTCCGGCAGCGCGACCACCGACGGCAACCCGGTCGTCCTGTACGCCTGCACCGGGAACGCCAACCAGCGCTGGACCCTGAACACCGACAGCACCGTCCGCACGCTCGGGAAGTGCCTGACCGCGTCCGGGAGTTCGGCGGGGTCCTCGGCCGTGCTGTCGTCCTGCACGGGGAGCACGGCCCAGCAGTGGACCGCCAAGCCCGACGGGACCATGGTGAACGCCGGCTCCGGCCTCTGCCTGGACGTCTACGGCGGCGGCAGCACCAGCGGGACCAAGCTCGACACCTGGACCTGCGGCGACCACCAGGCCAACCAGGCCTGGTCGCTGCCGGTCTGACCTTCCCCTCGGCCCTGACCGTCCCCTCACCGCAGACGCCGGTCGCGCGATGCCCCACTGTCGCGCGGCCGGCACCTTTGCGTCGCGTGCCGTGCCATCGTGCCGTGCCATGCGGAGCGCGCGCGGGGGAAGGGGCGCTACCTCACGTCGGGCAGGCCGATGAAGTCCGCCATCTGCTCCACCGCGTGGGCGAAGAACTCGTCGGCCGGGTCGGCCGAGCCTGCCAGGTGCCCGAAGAGCTCGAAGCTGATCATGCCGAAGAGCTGCGTCCAGGCGACCATCGACCGGGCGATCACGGTCTGCGGCAGCTCCGGAGCGTACTGGGCGGCGATCGGCGCCAACTGGGCGGCGAGCCCGGCCGACACGGGGCGGCCGGGCGCCGCCTCCAGGTGGCCGGCGGCCGGCCGGATCGTGTCGAGCAAGGCCAGCGGGACGCGCACCGCCAGCTCGATGGTCTCCTGCGGCGCGTGGTAGCCGGGGACCGGCGTGCCGTAGATCAACGCGTACTCGTGCGGGTGCTCTCGGGCCCAGTCGCGGACGGCCGAGCTGAGCGCCCGCCAGCGGGCGCGAGCGGCCGCTCCCGCTTGTGTGGACCCCGCCGCTGCGGGCCCCGGGGCCGCCGCCGCGATCTCCGATGCTGCCGCCACCGCGCGGTCGACGGCTGCGGCCAGGTCGCTGTAGGCGTCCACGATGAGCGCGGTCAGCAGATCGTCGCGGCTCGGGAAGTACCGGTAGAGCGCCGAGGAGGCCATGCCGAGGTCGCGCGCGACGGCGCGCAGGGAGAGCTGCTGCGGGCCCTCGATCCCGAGCTGGCGTCGGGCCTCGTCCTTGATCGCGCGGGTGAGTTCCTCGCGCGCCCGCTCCCGGGCGGTTCGAATCGCTGCCATGGAGAACAGCCTGCCACAAATCAGAGCAGCAGACACGAATTATATCGGTGCACACAAACGAGAGCAGTGCTCTTGACTCGAGGCGCCGCCAGTGGAAGAGTTCAGTGCATCGAAACGAGAGCACTGCTCTCGAATGCGTTCACTGCTCACCAAGGAGCATGCGATGTCCTCGACCCCGACGTCCCACGGCGCAGCGTCACAGCCCGACGCACCGCGCTACATCTACTCCGGCGGCCGCGCGCTGCGTTTCAGCAACCAGGTGATGGTGGCCCTCACCCGGGTCGGTCTCAGCTTCTGGGGCTCGCGGGTGCTGGCCGTCCGGGGCCGCAAGAGCGGGGAGTGGCGCACCACGCCGGTCAACGTCCTCAGCCATGACGGGAACCGCTACCTTGTCGCCCCGCGCGGTCACACCCAGTGGGTCCGCAACCTGCGCGTCACCGGCACCGGCGAGCTGCGCCTGGGCCGACGCAGCGAGACCTTCCACGCCACCGAGCTCACCGACGCGGAGAAGCCGGACGTGCTGCGCGCCTACCTCAAGCGGTGGAAGTTCGAGGTCGGCGCCTTCTTCCAGGGCGTGGACGCCAACGCGTCCGACGCGGAACTCCTGCGGATCGCGCCCGGCTACCCCGTCTTCCGGATCACCACAGCCTAGGCACCACCCCGCACACCCGGACCCCGACCACCCGGACCCCGCACTCCCGGACCCCGCCCACCCGGACCGGCCGCCCCCGCCACCGCACCCTCCCCGCCGCCCGCGACCTGCGCCTTGGCACACTGGTTCGATGGACATCCTCATCCGCACCGCACTCGACGAAGACCTCGACGCCGCGGGCGAGGTGACCGTGGAGGCCTTCGTCGGCGACGGCCACACCCCGCCGGGCGCGGAGTACGTCACCCTCCTGCGCGACGCCCGCCGCCGGGCCGCCGAGGCCGAGCTGCTCGTCGCGGTCGACCCGGCCGACACCTCGCGCGGTCCCGCCGGACGAGTCCTCGGCTGTGTGACCTTCGCCGTGGGCGGCACCGAGTGGGCCGACATCGCCACCCCGCAGGAGGGCGAGATCCGGATGCTGGCCGCCGCTGCGGACGCCCGGGGCCGCGGCGTCGGCGAGTCCCTGGTGCGCGCCTGCGTCGCCCGCAGCCGCGAGCTCGGCCTCACCGGGATGGCCTTCTCGACACGCCCGGCGATGTCCGCCGCCCACCGGATCTACGAGCGGGTCGGCTTCCTCCGCACCCCCGAGCGCGACTGGCGCCCCCGGCCGGACATTGAGCTGTGGGTGTACAGCCTGACCTTCTGACACGGCCCGACAGAGGCCCGGGAGAGGCCCGCGAACGGCCCCGAGGCACCGGAAATCCAGGCATCCGCAGCCCCTCCACAGCCCCGCTACAGCCCCTCCAACACCCGGCGGCGTCCCGATCTGGTATTGGCCCCGATACAGCACGCAACACTACATGTGGTGCTGCACTCGATGGGTGGCACTACATGTATGCTCACTCTCGCTGTCGAAGCAGGGGAACCCGGTGTGAATCCGGGGCTGCCCCGCAGCGGTGAGCGGTCGGTGCACCATCCGCCGCAAGTCCGATTACCTGCCGACGGTGTGCCACACGGCTTCCCCGCAGAAGCCTTGCCGCACGAGCTTTGTGTGTCCGGGCCTCGCGGGTGGGCCGGGGATGCCGCCGTTGCGCGCCACCGTTCGAGTGGGCGCGCCGCGCTCCCCTGCCCTGCCCCGCGCCGGCCCGGTGTCAGCCCTCCCGTCTGCCTGTCGGACAACCCGCTTTCCAGTGGGAGGGGCCCGTTCGTCGTCGCCAGGAGAGAGCGCCTTGACCACCGCTGCCTCAGTCACCCTGCCCGCCCAGGGATCCAGCTCCGACCCCGCCACCAAGTCGGACCCCGGAGCAGCACTCCTGCGGCTGCTGACGGACCGCAGCAGCGACCTCCCCCAGGTGGACCCCGGCCACGTCGCCGCCGCCGCACTGCGCGGCCGCAACGCCGGCTCCGACTTCGCGGAGCTGCGCGGGCTGGCCGTGGAGGCCGCCGCGTCGATGATCGCCGAGGACCCGCAGTACTCGAAGCTGGCCGCCCGCCTGCTCGCCCAGGAGATCTCCGACGAGGCGATCGGCCAGGGCGCGGTCTGCTTCGCCGCCTCGATCGCGGTCGGCCACGCCGAGGGCCTGATCGGCACCTCGACCGCCGACTTCGTCGCCAAGCACGCCGACGCGCTGGACGCCCTGATCGACCAGCAGGGCGACGACCGCTTCGAGTACTTCGGCCTGCGCACCGTGCAGTCCCGCTACCTGCTGCGCCACCCGATCACCCGCAAGGTGATCGAGACCCCGCAGCACTTCATGCTCCGGGTCGCCTGTGGTCTGGCGGTCGGCGACAACGAGCAGTCGGTGCGCGAGATCGCCGAGCTGTACGCGCTGATGAGCGCGCTCTCCTACCTGCCGTCCTCCCCGACGCTCTTCAACTCGGGCACCAAGCACCCGCAGATGTCCAGCTGCTACCTGCTGGACTCGCCGCTGGACAACCTGGACTCGATCTACTCGCGCTACGCGCAGATCGCCCGGCTCTCCAAGCACGCCGGCGGCATCGGCCTCTCCTACTCCCGGATCCGCTCGCGCGGTTCGCTGATCCGCGGCACCAACGGCAAGTCCAACGGCATCGTGCCGTTCCTGCGGACGCTGGACTCCTCGGTCGCCGCCGTCAACCAGGGCGGCCGCCGCAAGGGCGCGGCCTGCGTCTACCTGGAGACCTGGCACGCGGACATCGAGGAGTTCCTCGAGCTGCGTGACAACACCGGTGAGGAGGCGCGGCGTACCCACAACCTCAACCTCGCGCACTGGATCCCGGACGAGTTCATGCGCCGGGTGAACGCCGGCACCGACTGGTCGCTGTTCTCCCCGGCCGACGTCCCCGAGCTGGTCGACCTGTGGGGCGAGGAGTTCGACGCCGCCTACCTGAAGGCCGAGGCAGCCGGCAAGGCCGTCCGCAGCATCCCCGCGCAGACCCTCTACGCCCGGATGATGCGCACCCTGGCGCAGACCGGCAACGGCTGGATGACCTTCAAGGACGCCTCCAACCGCGCCGCCAACCAGACCGCGCTGCCGGGCCGCACGGTCCACTCGTCCAACCTCTGCACGGAGATCCTGGAGGTCACGGACGACTCCGAGACCGCCGTCTGCAACCTCGGGTCGGTCAACCTGGGCGCGCACGTCTCCGCCACCGCCACCGCCGAGAACCTGATCGACGCGATGGACTGGGAGCGCCTGGACGCCACCGTGCGCACCGCGGTGACCTTCCTGGACCGCGTGGTGGACATCAACTTCTACCCGACCACCGAGGCCGGCACCTCCAACTCGCGCTGGCGCCCGGTGGGCCTGGGCGTGATGGGCCTCCAGGACGTCTTCTTCCAGCTCCGGCTGGACTTCGACTCCGCCGAGGCCAAGCAGCTCTCCACGCTGATCGCCGAGCGCATCATGCTGGTCGCCTACGAGCGTTCCAGCGAGCTCGCCGAGCAGCTGGGCCGGCACGAGGCGTACGGCGAGACCCGCGCCGCCCGCGGCCAGCTGCACATCGACCACTTCGCCACCGCCCCGCAGTGGGCGGACCGTTGGGACGCGCTGCGCGCCACGATCGCCCGCACCGGCCTGCGCAACTCGCTGCTGCTCGCCATCGCGCCGACCGCGACCATCGCCTCGATCGCCGGCGTCTACGAGTGCATCGAGCCGCAGGTCTCCAACCTCTTCAAGCGGGAGACCCTCTCCGGCGAGTTCCTCCAGGTCAACCCGTACCTGGTCCGCGAGTTGAAGGAGCTGGGCGTCTGGGACGCGCAGACCCGGGACGCGCTGCGCGAGGCCAACGGCTCGGTCCAGGAGCTGGGTTGGCTGCCCGCCGAGGTGCGCTCGCTCTACCGCACCGCGTGGGAGCTGCCGCAGCGCGCGCTGATCGACCTGGCCGCCGCCCGGCAGCCGTACATCGACCAGAGCCAGTCGCTGAACCTCTTCATGGCCGCGCCGACCATCGGCAAGCTCAGCTCGATGTACGCGTACGCCTGGAAGGTCGGTCTGAAGACCACCTACTACCTGCGCTCGCGCCCGGCCACCCGGATCGCCCAGGCCGCGTCGAGCAGCGCCCGCGCCGCCGCCCCCGCGCCGGTGTCCGTGGCCACCCCGACCGCCCTCACCCCGGAGGAGGAGGCAGCGCTCGCCTGCTCCCTGGAGAACCCCGAGTCCTGCGAGGCCTGCCAGTGAGCAACACCCCCGAGACCCCCGGCCGCGAGAAGATGCTGCTCGACCCGGGCTTCGAGCTGACGCTGCGTCCGATGCGCTACCCGTCCTTCTACGACCGCTACCGCGACGCGATCAAGAACACCTGGACCGTCGAGGAGGTGGACCTGCACTCCGACGTCGCCGACCTCGCCAAGCTCAGCGACGGCGAGCGGCACATGATCGGCCGGCTGGTCGCCTTCTTCGCGACCGGTGACTCGATCGTCTCGAACAACGTGGTGCTGAGCCTCTACAAGCACATCAACTCGCCCGAGGCGCGGCTCTACCTGTCCCGGCAGCTGTTCGAGGAGGCCGTGCACGTCCAGTTCTATCTGACGCTGCTCGACACCTACCTGCCCGACCCGGAGGACCGCAACGCGGCCTTCGCCGCGGTGGAGAACATCCCCTCCATCCACCAGAAGGCGCAGTTCTGCTTCAAGTACATGAACGCGGTCGACCACATCGACTCGCTGCAGTCCAAGGACGACCGCCGCGCGTTCCTGCTGAACCTGATCTGCTTCGCGGCCTGCGTCGAGGGGCTGTTCTTCTACGGCGCCTTCGCGTACGTGTACTGGTTCCGCAGCCGCGGTCTGCTGCACGGCCTGGCGACCGGCACCAACTGGGTCTTCCGCGACGAGTCCATGCACATGGACTTCGCGATGTCGGTGGTCGACACCGTCCGTGAGGAGGAGCCCGACCTCTTCGACGACGCGATGGCCAAGCAGGTCACCGAGATGCTGGAGGAGGCCGTCGAGGCCGAGCTCCAGTTCGCCCAGGACCTCTGCGGCGAGGGCCTGCCCGGGATGAACACCGCGTCCATGCGCGAGTACCTGCAGGCCGTCGCCGACCAGCGGCTGGCCCGCCTCGGCATGCCGATCCGGTACGGCTCGACCAACCCGTTCGGCTTCATGGAGCTGCAGAACGTCCAGGAGCTGACCAACTTCTTCGAGCGCCGGGTCTCCGCCTACCAGGTGGCCGTCGAGGGCTCGGTCGCCTTCGACGACGACTTCTAGGCACGTCAGACGGGGTCGGTCCCGGCGGCAACCGCCGCCGGGACCGACCCCGTTCGGCTATGCCGCGTTGTAGGTCCCGCTCGCCCAGAGGAAGCCGCCGTTGGCCGAGGTTCCGCCCTGCTTGTAGATCACCAGGTTGCCGTCGTCCTGCATCACCAGGTAGGCACCGGGGTTGTAGTAGGTCTTGCTGTCCCAGAGCGCACCGCCGGTGCTGCTGCTGCCGCCCGCCTTGTAGACCACGAGGTTGCCGTCGGTCTGCATGATCGCGTAGTCGCCGCGGTTGTTGTTCGTCTGGGTGGACCAGATCGGCACGCCGTCCGACTTGCGGTAGATCACCAGATTGCCGTCGGCCTGCATGATCAGCTTGGTCAGGGCGCCCTGGGTCCACTGGCCGTCGGCCAGGGTGCCGCCCGGGTTGATGGTGTTCGGCACCGCCTCGGTCCTGGTGCTCCACAGCGAGCCGCCCAGGCCGTCGCCGCCGCCCGCCTTGTAGACCACGAAGTTGCCATCGTCCTGCACGGCGGCGTAGGTGCCGGGAGTGCTCCAGGTGGAGCTGGACCAGATCGCGTTACCGGTACTCGAGTTGCCGCCCGGCTTGTAGACCACCAGGTTGCCGTCGGTCTGCATGACCAGGTACGCGCCGGGGTTGCCGACCGTGTTCGAGTCCCACACCGCGGCGATCTGGCCGGTGGGGCCCACGATCGCGTAGAGCACCAGGTTGCCGTCGGTGCCCATGGTCAGCGTCATGCTCGTGCTGCTCACGCTCATCCCGCCGTCGAGCCGCGAACCGGTCGCGATCGGCGAGCTGAAGGCCTTGGAAGTGACGTCCAGGTAGCTGTCGTTGACGGTGAGGGTGGCGCCGCCGTAGGTCTCGCTCTGGCTGTCGGCGTACTCGTGGACCCGCCCGCCGACCGGCCAGTAGGTCGGGCCGAGCAGCCCGGTGGCCGCGTCGCCGGTGGTCTGGGTGCCGTTCAGGTTGCGCGACCAGATGACGTCCGGCTCCGGGAACGAGCCGGTGTCGGCCGCCTCCAGGTCCGTGACCACACCGGTCGCGTCACCGTGCACGCCGGAGCGGTATCCGCCGGTCTGGAGCTCCCGGGTCCAGCCCACCAGGTACTTGATCACCTGGGGCTGGGTGGCGGGGGTGTAGGCCTGCACGTCCAGGTAGATCACGCTGCCCGTGCCGAGGCCCAGGGCGGACGCCTTCGCGATCGCGTCGTCGGCGTCGGTGGTGCCCTGCTGCTGCGCGGCGCCCACGTCGGTCGGCAGCAGCGCCGTGCCGCTGCTGCCCTGGTGGCCGCTGTAGATCGGCATGAGGGCCCAGCCCCCCGCCGCCACACTGGTGACCCAGGCCGGTGTCAGATTGGGCTGCGCGCAGGCCTGCGAGGGGCCCCCGATGTGGATGCCGACCGCCTTGTACGGCGAGCTCGCCGCCCAGGTGCTCATGGTGGTGAGGTCCGGCGCCGCGCAGGTCTCGAAGCCTCGCGCGGTCGCGTTGGTGCTCGGTGCGCTGCTGGGCGGGGTGGCCGCCGCCACCGCCGCGGGTGCTCCGACGGCCACGGTGCCGGCCAGGCCGGCGGCCGTGAGCAGAACACCGACGGCCCGCTGTCTCCAACGTCCGATTCCCTTACTGAGCATGTCAGTTCCCCCTTCAAACGCCGCGAGGGCCCGCAGTTGCTGCGAGCCCTCGCGGTTCTCTGATCCGCATAATTTTGCGATCATCAGAATGCCATCGAAGTGGATCTAGGGGAGGGCGGTTTTCCGCCGCGAAACGATGATTTCGCGTCAGCTGTTGGGCACGGTGGCGTACTTGGCGGTGCCCTCCGCCATCTGCCGCAGTGCGTCCTTGCGGTCCCGCTTGGAGAGCTTGTCGATGTAGAGGAAGCCGAACAGGTGGTCGGTCTCGTGCTGCAGGCAGCGGGCGAAGAAGCCGGTGCCCTCGACCCGGATCGGGTTGCCGTCCTTGTCCTGGCCGGTCACCGCGGCGAAGTCCGGGCGCGCCAACTCGGCGTAGGCGGTGGGGACGGAGAGGCAGCCCTCGGTGCTGTCGTCCAGCGTCCGGCGGTCGACCGCGAGCTCCTCGAGCACCGGGTTGATGACATGGCCGATGTGGCGCACGCCGTCGTCGTCCGGGCAGTCGTAGACGAAGACCTTGGCGTCCACGCCGATCTGGTTGGCCGCCAGGCCGACACCCTCGGCCGCGTACATCGAGACGAACATGTCGTCGATCAGGGACGCCAGCTCCGCGTCGAACGCGGTGACGGTCCGGCACTCGCGGTGCAGGACCGGGTTGCCGACCACGGTGATGGGGCGTGCGGTGCCCCGGGAGAGGTCGGGCTCCTCGCCGATCACCTTGGCGGGCGCCTCGCCACCGCCGTCGTGCTCGTGGTCATGCGCGTGATCGTGCTCGTGGTCGTGCTGATCGGCCATCGCTGCTGTCGCTTTCTAGGACTTCTCCGGGTGACAGCCCCTAGCGTACGGCCCCGACAGCGCCACCGGTCCTTACCGAGCGGAGCGTGATCAGCAGACCTCTTCGAGGTCGCGATAGGCCCGGGTGGAGGGCGAGGCCGCCGCCCAGCGGTCCAGCAGCAACCGGACAAGACCGGCGGGCGCCGCGATGCCGCACTCCCGCTCGGCCAGCCAGGCCATCCCGCCGCTGCCCTGGCTGAGGTGGCTGAGGTGACCGGGGTGGGCCTCGTCGCCGTCGTCGTGCGGGTCGTGGTGCACGGTACGGCCGTCGTCGGTGACCATCCGGCTCTCCGAGCAGGCCCGGCAGAGCAGCCGGACCGAGGACGTCCAGTCCTCCGCCGCATAGCCCGCCTCGGCGACCAGCCGCTCCAGCGCGTCCCGGTCGGCCTCGGTGGCGGCCTGCAGCAGCACCACGTACGTCGGCACCGGCGAGGGCGCCCACAGCTCGATCTCGTCGAAGACCGGGAACGCCGCCCCGTTGGCCACCCGCTCGCCGTGCGGCGCCCCGTCGTGCAGCACCACCTCGCCCCAGCGCCGGCCGGAGGAGGGCAGCGGGATAGAGAGCACCTCGACCCGGGACGGGTCGAGACGGCGGCCCCAGACCACCTCGGACTCGCCCTCCGGGGAGAGCCGGACGGGGGTGGTGCCCAGGTCGAGGCGGACCGGCTCGTCCGGCGCCGCGCCCGGGCCGCTGGGCAGCCGCAGGCCGTACGCCTGCCAGGCCCGGCGCGCCAGCGGCCAGTCCTGCAGGGCGGTGGCGGTGATGCCCAGGTTCCACCAGTCGGGGGCGCCGTGGTCGCGGTCCAGCAGCGCGACGGCGCGCAGCCCGGCCGCTCTGGCCTGCTCCCAGTCCCGTCGGAACTTGTGCAGCAGGGCCAGGTTGAACCAGGAGTCGGAGAGCCACGGCTCCAGGTCGGCGGCCATCACCAGGAGAGCGCCGGCGTCCTCGTAGCGCCCGTTTCCGATCAGCGTGAAGGCGCGGTCGGTCGTCTGCCGCCAGGTGGCGGACGGCCGGTGCCGTGCCCGGTGGAAGATCTTCACGTTGCCCTGCCGCCTGTCCGCTAGGTCCTGCTGAAATCCTGCTGGGAGTCGGGCCGCTCCTGGCGCGTGCTGCCAGGGCCGGCCGACCCGCGTCCCGCACGGTTCCCGCTCCCGGCCCCGGTGCCGGCAACCGGCCTGTCCGGCCGAGTCGGCCGGGGCCGGGGACACGGAGGCCCCGGATCGGGTGTTCCACGCTACGACCGCATCCAACCACGGCAGCGGCAGGGTCCGCTTCCCGCACGGTGGTTCACGTGCGCCCCCGCCCCGCGCCGCCGCCGGGCCGGCTCCGCCCGGGCGGTACCACCCGGGAGTACCGGGTCCGATCCGGTCCCAACCGGGCCAGCGCCGCCACCACCGCGGGGTCGTAGGCCTGGCTGCTCTGCGCCTTCAGCTCGGCCAGCACCCGGGCCCGGTCGCCCGGTGCGGAGCGGTCGAGCAGGTCGTCGTGGGCGTTGGCCACCCGGATGATCCGCGCGGCCAGCGGCAGCGTCCGGTCGGTACGGCCGTCCGGGCCGCGCAGCGGGTCGGCCAGCCTGGCGACCTGCTCGGCGACCTGCGCCGGGACGCCGCTGTGCCGGATCACCTCGCTGCCCAGCCGGGCGATCCGCTGCTGCTCGGCGTCCGGGAGGGTGGCGGTGGCGCCGTCCGGGATCGGCTCGACCAGCGAGAGCTGGCCGATGTCGTGCATCAGGGCGGCATGCTCCAGCAGGGCGAGCTCCCGGGAGCTCAGGCCCAGCTCGCGGCCGAGCGCGCACGCGGTGTCCGCGACCCTGCGCGCGTGGCCGGGCGCCGTGTAACCGGCCACCTCGGTGGCACGGGCCAGCGTGGCGATGGTCTGCCCGTACGTGGCCCGGATCGCGGCGGCCCGCCGGAACGAGGCCTGGGCCAGCAGCAGCGGCGCGCAGAACACCGGCAGCGCCCACAGGCCCACCTCTCCGGCCGTCAGGCTGACCAGCATCCCGGTGGCGGCGATCGCGGAGCCGATGCCGGGCAGCGCGCGCAGCTCGTCCTCCAGGACCGCGCCGAAACGGCGGCCGACGCCCGCGCCGCACGGCAGCGCCAGGCAGCTGCGGGCACGCTGCTGGAAGGCGGCGAGCACCGCGTCGCACAGCGCGGCGAGCGCCGCCACCGCCGTCAGGAAGACGCCGTAGGCGGGGCCGGCCAGCGGGAGGCGGTCCAGCGCGCCGCTGTTGTAGAGCGGTTGGAAGAGCAGCGCGGCGAAGGCCACCGAGAGCAGCCGGCGGGCGGCCGCGTCCCGGCCGGGCGCCGCGGGCAGCCGGTGCCGCAGCAGGCCCGGGCTGCGGCGGCGGCGCGGCGCCGTGGGCGGCATCGCACGGCGGGCACCCGCTCTGGGCCGCGGCACGCTGCCCTCACCGTCCGACCGGCCGCGCAGCTGGGGCACGACGAACCGCAGCAGCACCCCGCCGGCCAGCCCGGCGCCGCAGACGGCCACCACCTGGAGCGCCCCGTGCGCCGTCGGCAGCCCGCGCAGCGGCCCGAGCAGCGCGTACGCGAGCGCCACGGCCGCCCCGAGCGGAGCCCGCTCGCGGCCACCCGGATGGCCGATCCGCGCGGCCTCGCCCACCGCGATCAGCACCGTGAAGACCACCGCCACCCGCGGATCGGCGGGCCCGTCGACCAGCACCGAGGTGACCGCCACGGCCAGCAGCACCAGCGCCGCCGCCTGCACCGCCGCCGCGCCACCGGCTCCCGAGACGGCCCGGGCCCCCGTCACGCGCGGCCATCGCGCCGGCGCGCTCACGAGCCACCGGCCCGCAGCCGGCGGGACGGCTCCGGCACCCCGAGCGGGATGTCCGGTACCGCCGCCGCGCCCTCGTCGACCGCCGGGAGGACCGGCTGCCAGCCGTGCCGCCCGACCGCCGTCACCAGCGCGTCCACCATCGCCGGGTCGAACTGGCTCCCGACGCAGCGCCGCAGTTCCGCGAAGGCCTCGCCGACCGGTCGGCCGCGCCGGTAGGAGCGGGTGGAGGTCATCGAGTCGAAGGCGTCGGCCACCGCGATGATCCGGGCGAACTCCGGGATCCGCTCGCCGGCCAGCCCGTGCGGGTAGCCGCGCCCGTCCATCCGCTCGTGGTGGTGCAGGATCCCGGCGTGCGCCTCACCGAGGAACTCGATACCGCGCACCAGCTCGTGCCCGTACTCCGGGTGCACCTCCACCGCCCGCCGCTCCGCCTCGCTGAGGGGACCGTTTCTGCGCAGCAACTCGGTGGCCACGCCGAGCTTGCCGACGTCGTGCAGGATGCCGGCGAAGCGCAGCGTGCGCAGCCGCTCCCCCGCCATCCCGAGCTGAGTGGCGATCAGCACGGCCGCCCGGCCCACCCGTTCGCTGTGTCCGCGGGTGTACGCGTCCTTGATCTCCACCGCCTGGACCAGCGCCTCCACGGTGGCCTGGTGCGCGACCCGCTCCCGGTGGCCCTGGGCGAAGACCCAGGCCGAGATGGAGAGCGGCAGCAGCGCGAGCACTGCCGCGAACGCGCCGTACGGCCCCTGCCAGAGCACCGCCACCATCAGCCCGCCGAGCGCGTGGCCGAATGCCGGCAGGCCCAGCACGGAGAGCGCGCCGCGGCACAGGTCGAGCAGTGGCAGCTGGTCGGCCAGCAGCCGGATGCCGGCCACCAGCACGCCGTTGACCAGGCAGAACGTCAGGACGGCGATCAGCGGCGGGAGCAGCGCGGCCGGGTAGCGGGCACCGAGCAGCAGCCGGGGGCCGCCCATCAGCTGGAAGAGGCAGGCCGCGCACCAGGCGGCCAGCGCGAACTGGGCGGCGTTCCAGAGCCGGCGCAGCAGCTGCGGCGCGGCGGCCTCGCCGGTCAGCGCGGCCGGCAGGGCGACCAGCGCGGCCGCCGCCGGCGGGAGCATCAGCACCCCGGCGAAGAGCACCGGCAGAAAGGCGTTGGCGGTCGGCCGCATCGGCGCCCGAGGCTCGGCCTCCCGCTGGGCGGCGGTGCCCCGGGCGCCCAGCCGCCGCCCGAGGCCCCAGATCCGCCGCGCCATCCGCAGGCAGGGCGTGGGCAGCCCCTGCGCCACCGACTCCCAGCACGCGTGCAGAAAGGCCAGCAGCACGATCTTGGGCCAGTCCACCGGCGCGCCGAGCCAGCCGGGCAGCCCGGTCCCGGGCAGCAGCGGGAGCAGCGAGCAGCCCGCCGCGACCAGGATCAGGACGACATAGGCCAGCGCCGCTCCGGGGAGCCGCGCGGATGTCCGGTCAGGGAGCGCCCGGCCCCCGCGTGCGACAGCGATCTCAGCCTCCCCACCACAGGGCCCGTCCGGCGGCCGGGTCGATGACCCGCGGACTGCGCGAGCCCGTCGGGTGAATACCCGTCAGGAGAATAGGGGTCAGCTCACCGCTCGCAACCCGTCATCGCGCAATACCCGGGCCGGCACTGGGCACGCTCACCCGATCGGGTGAGGTCGCTGGAATGACCGGACATGCAGCCGGACATACGGAAGGGCCCCGGAGCACCGGTGCTCCAGGACCCTCCGCACGATCGGCTGAACCTACTCGGCGGGCGCCGCCGCCATCGGCCCGGCGGCCAGCAGCCCAGCGTCCCCATGGCCCGCGCCGGAGCCCTCCACCGACACCAGCGGCCCACCGCCGGTCCGCTGGCCGGCCCGGATGCTGTCGATCCGGGCCAGCACCTTGCTGCGCAGATCGGACGGCGTGTCGTCGCAGCCGCACGAGCGCTTGATCAGTGCCTTGATGGCCTGCTCAAGACCGTACTTCTCCAGGCAGGGCGAGCACTGGTCGAAGTGCTGCCGCAGCTTGGCGCAGTCCCCTTCGGCCATCTCGTTGTCCAGAAACTCGTACAGGTGATCAAGCACCTCGCCGCAGTCCGTGTCGTGCGGACCTCCGCAGCTCATGAGCCCGTGCCTTTCGACTCGCTCCCGGCCCCGCTGCCCGCCGGGACCAGTCCGCGCTCGCGGGCGTAGTCCTCCAGCATGCCCCGCAGCTGGCGGCGGCCTCGGTGCAGCCGGGACATCACCGTACCGATGGGGGTTCCCATGATGTCGGCGATCTCCTTGTAGGCGAAGCCCTCGACGTCCGCGAGGTAGACCGCGATGCGGAACTCCTCGGGGATCGCCTGCAGGGCGTCCTTCACGTCACTGTCCGGCAGGTGGTCCAGGGCCTGGGTCTCGGCCGAGCGCAGACCGGTCGACATATGCGACTCGGCCCGGGCCAGCTGCCAGTCCTCGATCTCCTCGGCAGCGGTGCGCTGGGGCTCCCGCTGCTTCTTGCGGTACGAGTTGATGAAGGTGTTGGTCAGAATCCGGTACAGCCAGGCCTTGAGGTTGGTGCCCTCGCGGAACTGGTGGAAGGAGGCGTAGGCCTTGGCGAACGCCTCCTGCAGCAGATCCTCAGCGTCGGCCGGGTTGCGGGTCATCCGCAGCGCGGCCGAGTACATCGGGTCCAGGTAGCCCAGGGCGTCACGCTCGAAGCGTCCCCGCCGGGCCTCCTCGGTCTCGTCGGAGGACACCCGGAAGGTGTCCTCGCCGATCGCCTCCGCCAGCTCATCGCCGGTCAGCGGATCGGCATCCGCCCTGGCAGCCGACGGAGCCTCTTCGTGCCCGGCCAGCCCTGCGTTCGGCTCGTCCTCGGTCGCGACGACCGGACCCACCTCCTCTGCGCCACGGGCCGGGTTCACCATGAACCCGCCCGCCACCGAGGATATCGGGCCTGCGGACTTCTCACCCGCGGCAATCCAATCCGACCACGGGACGAAGGCGCTCTGCGCGCATCGCTCCTCGGGCCGCTCCGGGCACACGATCGAACCCATGTGTGCTGCCTTTCCGTGTCGGATCAGTGCTGACGAAGGGGTAAACCCGCGTTAGCGCAACCGCATTCCCGGCCGTTCACGACAGGACGGTTTCCGCCAGCCAGCCGGCCACCGCGGTGGTGATCAGTTCCAGCACCTCGGCCCGCCCGAGCGGGGCCGACTTCGGCACCGCGAAGCCGTGCCCGCCGCGCGGCACCTCGACCAGCCGGTGGCCCGGCGGCAGCGCCGGGAACTCGGCCGGTGCGCCGAACGGGTCCGCCCCGCCCTGCACCACCAGCGTCGGCAGCCCAGTGCCCAGCAGCTCCTCGGCCCGGGAGCGCTCCGGGCGGCCGGGCGGGTGCAGCGGAAACGCCAGCGCCAGCACGGCCACCGCCCCGCTCGCCGCGCCCGTACGGCAGGCCACCCGGGCCCCCGCGCTGCGGCCGCCTACCACCAGCGGCAGGCCCTCGGCCGCCAGCTGCTCGGCGATCGGCAGCCAGGCGAGGTCCAGCGTCTTGGGGGCCGGTCCGATCTTCTTACCGGCGACCCGCCAGGGCTGCTCGACCAGCCCGACCGCGACCCCGTGCGCGGGCAGCGCGGCGGCCAGCGCCACCAGGTCGGGCGCCTCGATCCCGCCACCCGCACCGTGCCCCAGGCCCAGTACCGCCTTCGCCGGGCCGACCGGCCGGTGCCAGCTGATCCGGGCCTCCCCGACCGGGGTGGAGACCATCCGGGCGTCGAGCATCGCGTCGGCCATCAGAAGAGCAGTCCTTCCTCCTCGGGCGTGACCGGCTCGGTCAGCCCGGGACGATTGTTGCGGATGCTGCCCACCGCGGCCGAGACCGGCACGACCTTCAGCAGGCCCGGATCGGGCGCCACCAGCAGCGAGCGCGCCTCGTCGGCGTCCGAGAGCGCGGGGTCGAGCCAGCTGTCGAAGGCACTCGGCTCCAGGTACAGCGGCATCCGCTCGTGGATCGGCGCGAGCAGCTCCTCCGCCTCGGTGGTCAGCACCGCGCAGGTCACCAGCCAGGCCTCCGGGTGGTCGGCGGGCCGGCTGCGGTCGCGCCAGAACTCGTAGATCCCGGCCAGCGCCAGCGGGGCACCGTCCACCCGGCTGACGAAGTACGGCTGCCTGCGCGGCCGGGTCTCGCTGGGGGCGGTCTGCCACTCGTAGTAGCCGTCCACCGGCAGCAGGCAGCGGCGCGAGGCGAAGGCCTGCCGGTAGGAGGGCTTCTCGTGCACGGTGTCGGCCCGCGCGTTGATCATCTTCGCCGCCGACTCCGGCGACTTCGCCCAGGCGGGCACCAGCCCCCAGCGCAGCACCCGAAGCTGGCGCACCGGCGCGGACCCGCCGCTGGGTATCCGCTCCAGCACGGCGTGCACGGGAGCGGTCGGCGGCACGTTCCAACTCGGCGCGATGGTCTCCACCGGGTCCCACTGGTGCACGCCGAAGAGCTCGACGATGTCCTGCGGCTGGGTGCTCGCCGCGAATCGACCACACATGCCGGTCAGTTTCCCATGGGCCGATCCGCGGGCCGGGCGCTGTCCGGGAACCGAGCACCGCCGTCCGGCTGTCCCTCCCTAAGAGCTCCGTGGGAGGCTGCCCTCCTCCCCGCCACCGGCCCCTCAGGACAGATCATGAACGACCACACCGCCAGCGCCGTCTGGCAGCGCGTCCTCGGCACCCAGCCGGACCCGCCCCGCTGGCTGGTCCTGGCCTGCGCCGGGGTCGCCCTGCTGGCGATACTGCCGCACCCGGTCTGGCGGGTGAGCCGCAACGTGGTGACCATCGCGCACGAGGGCGGCCACGGCCTGATCGCCCTGCTGACCGGCCGCCGGCTGGACAGCATCCGGCTGCACTCGGACACCTCGGGACTGACCGTCTCCTCCGGCCGGCCGCACGGCCCGGGCATGATCCTGACCGCCGCGGCCGGCTATGTCGCGCCCTCGCTGCTGGGCCTGGGCGGGGCGGCGCTGCTCGCCGACGGGCGGATCACCGCGCTGCTGTGGATCTCGATCGCGCTGCTGGCCGCCATCCTGATCATGATCAGGAACGCCTTCGGACTGCTCTCGGTCGTCCTCACCGGCGCCGCCTTCTTCGCCGTCTCCTGGTACGGCAGCGCCCAGCTCCAGGCCGGCTTCGCCTACCTCGGCGTCTGGTTCCTGCTGCTCGCGGGGGTGCGCCCGGTCGTCGAGCTGCAGAGCAAGCGCCGGCGCGGCGGTGCCCGCGACTCGGACGCCGACCAGCTGGCCCGGCTCACCGGCGTCAGCGCGCTGCTCTGGGTGACGCTCTTCCTGGTGGTAGCGCTGTCCTGCCTGCTGGCCGGCGGCAGCCAGCTCCTGCACTGAGGCATCCCACACCTCGACCGCACGCCAAGCACCCCGGGCCCACCCCCCTAAACTGGCCGCATGACCGAGACCCTGTGGCCCGCCCCCGTCGCGACGGCCGCCGTCGACGCGACCGTCACCATCCCCGGCTCCAAGTCCGTCACCAACCGGGCCCTGGTGCTGGCCGCGCTGGCCTCCGAGCCCGGCTGGGTGCGCCGGCCGCTGCGCAGCCGCGACTCCCAGCTGATGGCCGACGGCCTGCGAGCGCTCGGCGTCGGCATCGAGGAGCAGGTCAACAACACCAGCGGCGGCAGCGGCGGCGGCGAGGCCTGGCGGGTCATCCCGGCCGGCCAGCTGCGCGGCCCGGCCCAGGTGGACGTGGGCAACGCCGGCACGGTCATGCGCTTCCTGCCCCCGCTGGCGGTACTCGCCGACGGCCCGGTGCACTTCGACGGCGACCCGCGCAGCTACGAGCGGCCGCAGCACGGCGTGATCGACTCGCTGCGCGCACTGGGTGCCCGGATCGATGACGGCGGCCGCGGCGGCTTCCCGCTCACCGTGCACGGCACCGGCGCGCTGGACGGCGGGACGGTCGAGCTGGACGCCTCGTCCTCCTCCCAGTTCGTCAGCGCCCTGCTGCTCTCCGGCGCCCGCTACAACCAGGGTGTGGAGGTCCGCAACATCGGCGGCCCGGTGCCCTCGCTGCCGCACATCCGGATGACGGTCGACATGCTGCGCCTGGCCGGCGTCCAGGTGGACGCCCCCGAGGACGGCGGCGAGAAGGACGTCTGGCGGGTCACCCCCGGCGCGCTGATCGGCCGGGACATCGTGGTCGAACCGGACCTCTCCAACGCCGCGCCGTTCTTCGCCGCGGCCCTGGTGACCGGCGGTCGGGTGACGGTCCGCGACTGGCCCCAGCACACCACCCAGCCCGGTGACCAGCTGCGCGAGATCTTCTCCCGGATGGGCGGCAGCCACCAGTTTGTGAATCAGCACAGCACCGACGAGGGCCTGGAGTTCACCGGCAGCGGCCGCATCCACGGCATCGAGGTCGACCTGCACGACGTCGGCGAGCTCACCCCGGTGATCGCCGCCGTCGCCGCGCTGGCCGACTCCGAGTCGCACCTCTACGGCATCGCCCACCTGCGGATGCACGAGACCGACCGGCTGGCCGCGCTGGCCAAGGAGATCAACGACCTCGGCGGCGACGTCTCGGAGACCGAGGACGGCCTGCGGATCCGCCCCCGCCCGCTGCGCGGTGGCGTCTTCCACACCTACGAGGACCACCGGATCGCCACCGCCGCCGCGGTGATCGGCCTGGCCGTCCCCGGCGTCCAGGTGGAGAACGTGGCCACCACCGCCAAAACCCTGCCCGACTTCCCGCAGATGTGGACCGACCTGCTCGATCCATCGGCGGCGGCGGGCGTCTGAGCGGGAGTACGAGGACATGCGCCGTTACGGCAAGGACGCCGACGAGGACGACATCCGCAACCGCCCGGGCCGCAAGGGCTCCAAGCCGCGGACCCGGATCAGGCCCAAGCACGAGGACGCCGACGAGGCGATGGTGCTCACCGTCGACCGCGGCCGGCTGACCTGCCTGGTCGAGGCGGGCACCAAGCGCGAGCGCGAGGTCGTCGCGATGAAGGCGCGCGAGCTGGGCCGCAAGGGCGTGGTGGTCGGCGATGTCGTCAGCATGGTCGGCGACCTCTCCGGCGAGCCGGACACGCTGGCCCGGATCGTCCGGGTCCAGGAGCGCAGTTCGGTGCTGCGGCGCACGGCGGACGACGACGACCCGTACGAGCGGATCGTGGTCGCCAACGCCCAGCAGCTGGCCATCGTCACCGCGCTGGCCGACCCGGAGCCGCGGCCCCGGCTGATCGACCGCTGCCTGGTGGCGGCCTACGACGCCGGCATGGAGCCGCTGCTGGTGCTCACCAAGGCCGACCTCGCTTCGGCGGCGCCGCTGCTGGAGTCGTACGCGCCGCTCGGCATCTCCTATGTGGTCACCCGGCAGGACGAGTTGGCGACCGCCGGCGCCGAAGCGGTCCGCGAGTACCTGCGCGGGCGCTCGACGGTCTTCATCGGGCACTCCGGCGTCGGCAAGACCACCCTGGTCAACGCCCTGGTGCCGCTGCACCAGCGGAGCACCGGCGTGGTCAACGCGGTGACCGGGCGCGGGCGGCACACCACCGTCTCGGCGCTGGCCCTGCGGCTGCCCCCGCCGCCGGGGGCCAAGCCGGGCTCCAAGAAGGCGCTGGACCCGGGCTGGGTGATCGACACCCCGGGCTTCCGCTCGTTCGGCCTCTCGCACATCGACCCGTCCCGGGTGATCCACGCCTTCCCCGACCTGGAGCCGGGCACCGTGGACTGCCCGCGCGCCTGCAGCCACGACGAGAAGGACTGCGCGCTGGACGCCTGGGTCGCCGACGGCCACGCCGACCAGGCCCGGTTGTACTCGCTGCGCCGGCTGTTCGCCTCCCGCGAGGCCCGCGAGCTGGAGGCCCCCGAGCAGGAGGGGCGCGAGGTCGAGTGAGCGGTCCACGAGGTGTCGGATCGCTGCTGACCGGTGATCATAGACACGTCGGCTGATCACACCCGACGCCCGGTCGGATCAGGGAGACGAGCCGATGGCATGGTTGCTGGTCGTCCTCGCCGGGCTGCTGGAGACCGGCTTCGCGATCAACCTCAAGCTGAGCCACGGCTTCACCCGGCTCGTCCCCACCATCTCCTTCGCGCTCTTCGCCCTCAGCAGCTTCGGCCTGCTCACCCTCTCCCTGAAGACCCTCCCGGTGGGCAGCGCCTACGCGGTCTGGACCGGCATCGGCGCGGCCGGCACCGCGATCTACGGAATGATCTGGATGCACGAGTCCAGCTCGGCCCTGAAGCTCGTCTCGATCAGCCTGGTGATCGCCGGCGTGGTCGGCCTCCAACTGAGCGGCTCCGGCCACTGACCTGCCAAGGCGTGTCCGACGTGCGAGCCGAACTGTCACGATCGCGGGCGGATCGCTACTGTTCGAGGCATGGCCGACTACCACGACGATCTCCGCCTCGCCCATGTCCTCGCCGACTCGGCCGACTCGATCACCCTGGAACGCTTCCGGGCGCTGGACCTCAAGGTCGAGACCAAGCCCGACCTCACCCCCGTCAGCGATGCCGACAAGGCCGCCGAGGAACTGGTGCGCAGCGTGCTCCAGCGGGCCCGGCCGCGGGACGCGGTGATGGGTGAGGAGTACGGCCTGGTCGGGACGGGACCGCGGCGCTGGGTGATCGACCCGATCGACGGGACGAAGAACTACATCCGCGGTGTCCCGGTCTGGGCCACCCTGATCGCGCTGCTCGAGATCGGCCCGAACGGCGAGGAGGAGCCGGTCGTCGGCATCGTCTCCGCGCCGGCCCTGCACCGGCGCTGGTGGGCCGCCAAGGGGCTGGGCGCGTACGCCGGGCGCAGTCTGGCGAAGGCCTCGCGGATCCACGTCTCGCGGGTCGAGCGGCTGGAGGACGCCTCGCTGTCGTACTCCTCGCTGACCGGCTGGGAGGAGCGCGGTCGGCTCGACCCGTTCCTGGACCTCACCCGGGCCTGCTGGCGCACCCGCGCGTACGGGGACTTCTGGTCGTACATGATGCTCGCCGAGGGCGCGGTGGACATCGCCGCCGAGCCGGAGCTGAGCCTGTGGGACATGGCGGCGCCGTGCATCGTGGTGCAGGAGGCCGGCGGGCGGTTCACCGGTCTGGACGGCGTGGACGGGCCGGGCGGGGCCGACGCCGTCGCGTCCAACGGCCTGCTGCACGCGGAGGCCCTGCGCCGACTGAGCGTCTGAGCCCGGGAATTGGGTGCGGGCCCCGGGACCAGTGCGGTGGACTGGTCCCGGGGCCCGCGGTCTTGAGGGGTGCGGTGGCTACTGCTGCTTGCGCAGCTCGCGCACCGCGGCCTCCAGGCGGCGGCCGTAATCGGCGTCGGCCTGGCGGAAGTTGTCGATCGCGCGCTCGACGATGTCGTCGCGGTCGGCCGAGACCTTGGCGATGAAGCCGGCCAGGTTCTCGATCAGGCGGCTCTTCTCGTCCTCGCTGAACAGCCGGTAGAGGTTGCCCGCCTGCACGAAGTCGCTGTCCTCGCGGTGCGAGGGCGCCTCGTGGGTGCCGGTCTCGCCGGAGACGGGGGTCGCCGACCAGAGCGCGCGGCCGGTCTCGACCGGGCCGCCGAAGCTGTTCGGCTCGTAGTTCTTCTGGCGGCCGTGGCGGCCGTCGTAGAGGTAGCCGTCGCGGCTGTTGGTGCGCGCCTCGGCGGCGTGCGGGCGGTTCACCGGCAGGTGGTCGGCGTTGATGCCGACGCGGTAGCGGTGGGCGTCCGCGTAGGCGAAGAGCCGGCCCTGCAGCATCTTGTCGGGGGACGGGCCGATGCCCGGCACGAAGTGGCCCGGGGAGAAGATCGACTGCTCGACCTCGGCGAAGACGTTGTCGGGGTTGCGATTGAGCTCCAACTTGCCGATCTCCAGCGGCGGGTAGTCCTCGTGCGGCCAGACCTTGGTCAGGTCGAACGGGTTGAAGCGGTAGTTCGCCGCGTCGGCCGCCGGCATGATCTGCACCTGGACGGTCCAGCTCGGGAACTCGCCGCGCTCTATGGACTCGCGCAGGTCGCGCTGGTGCGAGTCGGGGTCGGTGCCCGCGAGCACGGCCGCCTCGTCGGCGGTCAGGTTCTTGATGCCCTGGTCGGTCTTGAAGTGGTACTTGACCCAGAAGTACTCGCCGGCCTCGTTCTGCCACTGGTAGGTGTGCGAGCCGTAGCCGTTGAGGTGGCGGTAGGTGGCCGGGATGCCGCGGTCACCGAAGAGCCAGGTCACCTGGTGGGTCGACTCGGGCGACAGGCCCCAGAAGTCCCAGACGTTGTCGGCCTCCTGCGAGCCGGTGTACGGGTCGCGCTTCTGGGTGTGGATGAAGTCCGGGAACTTGATGGCGTCCTTGATGAAGAACACCGGGGTGTTGTTCCCGACGAGGTCGTAGTTGCCCTCCTCGGTGTAGAACTTCAGCGCGAAGCCGCGCGGGTCGCGGACCGCGTCGGCCGAGCCGAGGTTGCCGGCCACCGTGGAGAAGCGCAGGAAGGTCTCGGTCTGCTTGCCCACCTCGGAGAGGAACGCGGCCCGGGTGTAGGCGCTCACGTCGGCGGTCAGCGTGAAGGTGCCGTAGGCGGCCGCGCCGCGGGCGTGCACCACGCGCTCCGGGATGCGCTCCCGGTTGAAGTGCGCGAGCTTCTCGAAGAGCAGCTGGTCCTGGATGAGGGCCGGGCCGCCGACACCGGCGGTGGCGGTGTTCTGGTTGTCGGCCACGGGAGCGCCGGCCTCGGTGGTCAAGGTTGGGCGCTGCTCGTCCTGGGCAGTCATGGGAGCACCTTCCGCGTCATCCGTTCGTACCTGTGGACCCGATCCTAGCTTGGACATTGTCTAAGTCAATACTGGAACCAAGTTAAGAACTTGCTACCCTGTATCCCATGAGTGACCTGCTGGAACGACTCCGCGGACGAGGCTGGCGACTGACCGCGCAGCGGCGCGTCGTGGCCGAGGTGCTCGACGGCGACCACGTCCACCTCACCGCCGAGGAGGTGCACGCCCGCGCGGTCTCCCGGCTACCGGAGATCAGCCGCGCGACGGTCTACAACACGCTCGGCGAACTCGTGGTCCTCGGCGAGGTGTTGGAGGTCAGCACGGACGGCCGCGCCAAGCGGTACGACCCCAACGCGCACCACTCGCACCAGCACCTGATCTGCTCCCGGTGCGGCACGATCCGCGATGTCCACCCGGCCGGCGACCCGCTCGCCGCGCTCCCCACCGACGAGCGCTTCGGCTTCGTCCTCTCGGGCGCCGAGATCACCTACCGCGGCCTCTGCCCGGACTGCCGATAGGCCGGACTGCCGACAGGCCGGACTGCCGACAGGACTGCCGCTGACCCGGCTCGGCCGTCAGGCCGTCATCTCCGGGTGCAGCGCGTCCAGCAGCCGGGCCGCGCGCTCGGCCACCTCGGCCGGGCCGTAGTCGGCCGCCCGGCGGCACCAGTTCTCGGCCTGGACGGGCTCGCCGCGGCGCAGTGCCAGCAGGGCGAGGCGCAGCGCGGCCCGCCCGTGCCCTGCGTCGGCCGCCCGGGTGTACCAGAGCATCGCCTCCGGCTCACGCTCCTGACGGGCCAGCAGCAGGCCCAGGTTGAACGCGCCGCTGCGGCTGCCGCCCTCGGCGGAGCGCCGGTACCAGCTCTCCGCGATCTCCATCGCGCCGCGGTCGGCGGCCCGCACGCCCATCCGCACCTGGGCGCGGGCGTGGCCGGCGTCGGCCGCGATCGCGTACCAGTGCTCGGCCTCGGCCTCGACGTCCCCGCGCCGGTCCAGCAGCGAGGCGAGCCGGAAGGCGCCCTCGGCGGAGCCGCCGAGGGCAGCCTGGCGGTAGCGGACCAGCGCGGCCGGCAGGTCGCCGCGCTGCTCCTTGACCACCGCGAGCTGCAGCGCCGCCTCGCCGTGGCCCTCGGCGGCCGCCCGGGCGTACCACTCCTGGGCCTGCTGCTGCTCGCCCCGACCGGCGTGCAGCACGCCCAGGTTGAAGGCGCCGTCCACGCTGCCGGCCTCGGCGGCCTTGGAGAACCACGGCTCGGCGCCGGACTCGTCGCCGCGCTGCAGCAGCACGACGGCCAGCGCGTTGCAGGCCTCCCGGTGCCCGGCGTAGGCGGCCCGGCGGTACCACTGCTCGGCCTGCGCCTCGCGCCCCGCGCCCGCGCAGAGCAGGCCGAGGTTGAACGCGCCGTTGTGGTCGCCCGCGTCGAGCGCGACGCGGTACCAGCGCTCGGCGGCGGCGTCCTCGCCCCGGCTCGCGTGCTGCGCGCCCAGCGCGTTGGCGGCGTTGCCGTCGCCCGCCTCGGCGGCCTCCTGCCACCACTCGGCGGCGGCCGCCGGATCACCGGCGTCGCGCAGCATGAAGCCCAGCGCGCAGGCCGCCCGCGGCTCGCCGTTCTGCGCGGACTGCCGGTACCAGCGCGCGGCCTCGTCCCACAGCGCCTGGTCGCCCTGCGCGCGCTCCTCCACCAGCACACCCAGGCGCAGCGCGGCCCGGCCGTGGCTGCGGACGGCCGCAGTGCGGTACCAGGTCTCGGCGCTGTCCTTGTCGCCGGCCGCCTCGCGCATCCGGGCCAGCCGGTAGGCGGCCTCGCGGTGACCGGCGTCGGCGGCGGCCTTGAACCAGCGCTCGGCGCGCACGTCGCGCCGATGCTCCATCAGGTCGCCCAGCGCGTACGCCCCCAGGGCGTGCCCCTGCTCGGCGGCGAAGTGCAGCCAGTACTCGGCGGCCTCCTCCTCGCCGTGGTCGCGCAGATGCAGGCCGAGCGCGTGCGCGGCGGGGGCACTGCCGGCCACGGCGGCCTGCCGCCACCACTGGCCCGCCTCGGCGCGGTGGCCGCGCTGATGCAGCAGGACACCGAGGTTGTTGGCGGCGGCCCGCAGCCCGGCCGCGGCGGCCTTGCGCAGGTACGGCTCGGCGTCGTCGAGTTCGCCGCGGCGCAGCAGCAGCGCGCCGAGCTGGCTGGCCGCGTTCGGGTCGCCCGCGTCGGCGGCGGCGCGGTGCCGGGTCTCCAGCGCGGCGGACTCGCGGGCGGCGAGCTCGGTCTCGAAGCTCAGGTTCTCGAAGTCGGCATTGACCGCGCACGCCGCGTTGTTCACGGCGTCCGGCTGGGTAGGAGTGGCTGCGGAGGAGTAGCGGCCCGGTAGTTGAGGCACCGGGACATGGACCAGGCTCTCCGGCCCGTACGAGCGCTCCTGCGTCAGCGCGCTGCTGCGCTGCGCGGGCACCGGCGCGGAAACGGGTACGGGTGTGACGGCCTCGTCGCCGTGCAGGCGGGCGGGGCCGAGTTCTGGCGAGTTCCTGCCGATCAGCTTCATGCCGACTCCCGCTCCCCCCGAGTGTCGCGCCGTTCGCCGGGGGCGCGTCGGGGTGTACGGCTTGTCAACCGCCGTACACCGTCCCCCATGTGGTCCATCGTCGCATCACCCGATACCCGCGTACACCTGCCCCGCGAACATTTGGCGGGTTGGGCCGAGGCCGGCGAGTTTGCCTCAGCGCTTTGTCGATTTCCCGACACTTGCGCCTCACAAACCCCCCGCTGCCAATGGGGATGAACCGAGCGTCCGCCAATAGTACCGGAGGCAGTGCCACCGCTTCGGTGACACTGCCTCCGGCCGTTCACGAACTCTGCGTCAGAGCGCTCAACTCACGGTGAAGTCATCCGCGTAGTAGGTGCCCTGGCCGTACCAGCCGTGCACCCAGATGGTCACCGAGGTGACCGCGGCGCCGGTGGTGAACTTGGTGGAGAGCTGGGACCAACCGGAGCCGCTGGTCCAGGTGGAGGTGTCCGCGCCGGAGCCGGTCACCCCGAGGTAGGTGTAGTTGCCCTGCACCCAGGCGGAGAGCGTGTAGGTGGTGCTGGGCTTGACGGTGACGGTCTGCGAGCACTGTGCGTCATCACTGGCACTGGCGGCGCCCGCGAGGGCGTGCGAGCCGGAGTGCACCGGACTGCTCACCACCGAGCCGAGGTTGCCGGTGCAGGTCCACGGGGCGAGCGAGCCGGACTCGAAGCCGCCGTTGACCACGATGCCGCCGGACGGGCCGGTGGGGGTGGGCGTCGGGGTCGGGGTGGGGGTGGGAGTCGGCGTCGGGGTGGGAGTCGGCGTCGGCGTCGGGGTGGGAGTCGGCGTCGGCGTCGGGGCCGGGCAGCTGGCGGCCGAGCCGTTGGTGTCCGCGACCGCCGCGTTGAACAGCGTGGCGGCCGAGTCCAGGTCGTACAGCGAGAACATCATCGTCCCGCCGAGGCCGTTGCAGTGCAGGTAGTCGGCCGTGGCCTGGAGCGACTGGGCGTCCTCACCGGACCAGAAGTTGGTGCCGTCGTAGAAGTACGCCGCCTGCGAGCTCGGATCCCAGAAGGTGTCCGCCGGATTGTCGACGACCCCCGAGAGCTCCTTGTACATCCGGATGCCCGCCACGCTGCCCGAGTCGGCGGCGCCGGCCGCCGGACCGGTCGCGGTCTGGAAGAGGCCGTGGTTGGCGCCCGCCGGCACTCCGGTCCAGCCGCGGTAGTAGAACGGCACGCCCATGTTCAGCTTGGCCGCGGGGAAGCCGCCCGGTATCCCGTACTGCGGATCGCCGACCGTGTAGGCCTTGATCGCCTCGTCCGCCGAGTACGTGGACGTTCCCGGCGCGATCGGCGTGGAGGGGTCGGCCGGGTTCTGGTAGAGCGGCGCCTGGTGGTTGGTCGGCCCGGTGGGCTCCCAGCCGCCGTGCATGTCGTAGGTCATCGGATCGCCGAACGTCAGGTACTGCCCGATCTGGTCGGTCTGGACGTTCTCGATCTTGTCCTGCCCGGCCGGCAGCGCGGCGGAGAGCGCGTAGGTCTTGCCGTCAGCCGTGCCCTGCGCGTTCAACTCGGCGCGGAACTCGGCCAGCAGAGCGGTGAAGTCCTGCTTGTCGGCGGCGCTGGAGTGGTTGCCGGTGTGGCCGCCGCCGCCCGGGTACTCCCAGTCGATGTCGAAGCCGTCGAAGATGCCCTTGCCGGTGCCCGCGCCGCCGTAGCCGTTCTGCGAGGGCAGGTTGCCCTTGATGAACATGTCGATGCAGGAGCTGACCAGCTTCTTGCGCGAGGCGTCGGTCGCCGCCGCGTCCGAGAAGTACTTGGAGTACGTCCAACCACCCAGGCTCAGCAGGATCTTGAGGTTCGGGTTCTTCGCCTTCAACTCCTGCAGCTGGTGGAAGTTGCCGACGATCGGCATGTTCCAGGCGTCCGCGGTGCCGTCCACACTGATGTCCGAACCGAAGCTCTTGCCGTAGTCGGCGAAGGAATCGCCCGCGCCGTCACCCGCGTTGGGGTTGTTCTCGTCCTGCGAGGCGGCCGAGTCGGCCTCGAAGCAGGTGAGGTTGACCGGGTCGATGTTCTCGAAGTCGTAGATCAGGTAGTTGAGCTTGCTCGCCTCGCCGGAGTTGTTGACGTTCTGGAGGTAGAAGGCGTTCTGGTAAACCGACCACTGGTCGTAGTACGCCACCTTCATGCCGCCCGAAGTCGCGGGCGCGCCGGTCGTGTTGGTCGGGGCGGCCAGTGGGGTGGCCGTCGGGAGGTCCTGCGAGGCCTGGGCATGGGCCATGCCCAGGACCGACATGGCCGCGCCCAGCAGCAGCCCGGCTGCCGAGGTCACCGCCCATGCCGATCGACTGGTTCTGCGCATTGCGTGCTCTCCTGTGCTGTGGGGGAAGGAGTTGCCGGCCGGGGTCAGCTCATGCCGTGGAGGTGGCTGCCGACCGTGCCGGCGATGGAATTGCCGTTGCTGGCATCCCAGTTGGTGGACCAGGTCATGGCTCCGCCGATACCCGGCCAGCTGGTCGGGGGCTTGAAGGACCCGCAGTTGGTACCGCTCGCGAGGCAGTCCAGTGCGTTGTCCACGACGCTCGGCGAGACATAGCCGCTGCCGGCCGCGCTGGTCGAGGCGGGCATGCCCAGACCGACCTGGCTGGGCGCGAGACCGCCCTGCAGCTGGATGCAGGCCAGCGCGGTCAGGAAGTCGACGCTGCCCTCGGAGTAGACGTTGCCGTCGCAGCCGTTCATCGAACCCGAGTTGTAGTACTGTATATTGACGATGGTCAGGATGGACTTGGTGTTCAGCGCCAGCTGGAAGTAGTCCCCGCCGGTGGACTGCATGTCGATCGTCTGCGGCGCCATGGTGAGCACGAAGCCGCTGCCGGCCATCGACGCCAGCGAGTGCAGCGCGTTGCCCATATAGGTGGGGCTGACGCCGTTCTCCAGGTCGATGTCCACGCCGTCGAAGCCGTAGCTCTGCATCAGGGCGTACGCGCTGGAGGCGAAGTTGGCGGCCGAGGTGGCGTCGCCGACCGAGATGGTGCCGTTCTGGCCGCCGATCGACAGGACGACCTTCTTGCCGGCCGCCTGCTTGGCCTTGATGTCCGCCTTGAACTGGGCGTCGGTGTAGCCGCCGAGCTTGCTCGACAGGGTGCTGTCCAGCGAGAAGGTGATGCCGCCGGGCTTCGACGGGTCGGCGTCGGCGAAGGCCACCGCGATGATGTCGTAGGCGGGGTTGACGTCGCTGAGCCGCTGGTCGGTGGCGCCGTTGTCGAAGTCCTGCCAGTAGCCGGTGAGCAGGTGCTTGTTGCCGCCGGGCGGGGGCGTGGTGGGCGGCGGCGAGGTCGGCGGGGGCGTCGTAGGGGGCGGCGAGGTCGGCGGCGGCGAGGTCGGGGGCTGGGTGGTCGGCGGCGGCTGCGTGCCGCCGGGGCCGGAGAGCACCAGGTCGTCGGCGCCGTACGCGCCCGTCCCGTACCAGCCGTGCAGGTAGACCGTCACACTGGTGGTCGACGCGCCGGTGGTGAAGCCGGTGGTCAGCTGGTTCCAGGCGGCGTTGGTGCTCCAGGTGGAGGTGTCCGTCCCACCGGTCCCGCTGTCGCCCAGGTAGACATAGCTGCCCTGCACCCAACCGCTCAACGTGTAAGCCGAGTTGGGAAGAACGGCGACCTGCTGCGTGCACTGCGCGTCGTCGCTGCCCGCCGGGGTGGCCTTCAGCGCGTACGAGCCGGAGTGCACCGGGCTGCTGACCACCGCGCCGGAGCCCGCCGAACAGCTCCAGCCGGCCAGGGTGCCGGTCTCGAATCCCGGGTTCTGCAGCAGATTGCCCGCGTCGAGGCCGACGCTCGCACTGGCACTGCCGCCGGTGGTGAGCAGCACCGCGCCGCCCAGCGTCAGCAGGAGCGCCGTCGCACCGGCCAGCGCCGCCCTGGGGCCCGGATGTGCGGGCCCGGGGCGAGGTCTTCTCTCGGTGGGTCTGATGGCACGATGCACGGTGCGGCTCCTCTGATCAGCAGGGCGGCGCGGCACACCGGGCCGCGCCCGGGACGCGTGACACAGGCAGCAGGGAGAGCGGCCCGGGCAGCATCTCGGGGTGCGCTGCTGGGGCCTGGCCCACAGAGTGGACTAGACCAAATGGGCGGTCAAGACGCTCTGACGGACCGGGGACAACCGGCCCACCGGCAACGTGGTACAGACCTTTGCGGCCACTCGCCGGCCGCGACATCGCCGCACGTCAGTCCGGTCGCCCCGACCACCGGGGGGAGTCGGGCGCCATCCGGATTCCATCCGGCGTCCATCCGGGCGACCGCCCGAAGAGCGCCGCCAGCGGGTCCGCCCGGTATCCACCGACGGCCGTGCGGCGCAGCAGACCGTACTGCGCGAGCAGGTCGAGCAGGTGCTCGGCCCGCTGCTCGCCGAGCCCGAGCAGATCGGCCGCCGCCTGCGCGGTGCACTCGGTCGCGCCCGCCAGGCTCAGCCGTCGGAACGCCTCCCAACCCGCCGGGCCGTCCGGGGCCCGGCGCAGCCGCTCACCGCAGGACGCGAAGGCGGCGCTCACCCCCCGTCCACCGGGGCTGAGTTCGAGCAGGCGGCGCTCCTCGTCGGCCAGCCGGTCGGCCAGCGGGGCGAGCCCGCCGCCCGGGCGCGCGGCCAGCCGGACGGCGACGGCGCGCAGCGCCAGCGGCAGGCCGTCGCAGGCCGCCAGCACCCGTTCCGCGGCGCCCTGCTCGGCGGCGCCCTGCTCGGCGGCCTGCTGGCCAACTGGCCGCTCCCCCACCGCGTCGACCAGTCGGCGCAGCAGCCGAAGCGCCTCGGCCGGCGCCAGCCGGTCGAGCACCACCGGTCGGGCACCGGGGAGTTCGGCCAGTCGGGCGCGCGCGGTGACCAGCACGGCGCAGCTCGGCGAGCCCGGCAGCAGCGCCGACACCTGGGCCTCACCCTCGGCGTCGTCGAGCACCAGGAGCAGTCTGCGCCCCGCGCTGACCGAGCGGAAGAGTGCCGCGCGCTGCTCCAACTCCCCCGGCAGATCAGCCGGTTCCACCCCGAGATCGATGAGGAACCGGCCCAGCAGCTCGATCGCGGCGCGCGGGCGCCCGTCCGGGCCGTGCAGAGCGGCGTACAACTGGCCGTCCGGATAGTGGTGTTGGAGCCGGTGCGCGGCGCGCACGGCGAGCACCGTCTTGCCGATCCCGGGCGGTCCGCTGACCACGGCCACCGCGACCGCCGCCGCCCGACGCGGCGCGCCGGGCTCGGAGCCGGGCAGCAGGATCCGGCCCAGTGCCCGCAGCGCGGCCGAGCGCCCGGTGAAGTCAGAGAGGTCGGAGGGCAGTTGGGCCGGCCGCCAGGCGCTCCTCAGCACCCCGGCGCGGCGGCCGTCCACGGCGGCGAGTTCGAGGGTCGAGTCGCTGCGTAACATCCGCTGGTGCAACTCGGCCAGCTCCCGGCCAGGTTCAAGACCCAGCCCGGTGATCGACAGCCGCCGGGTCTCCACGTAGACCGCCAGTGCCTCGCTGCGCCGGCCGGCCCGGTAGAGCGCCAGCATCAGCAGCGCCCGCAGCCGCTCGCGGTGCGGATGCCCACTCGCCAGCACGGCCAACTCGGCCACCACCTCGTGCTGGCGGCCCAGCAGCAGGGCCAGCTCGAACCGCTCCTCCTCGGTGGCCAGCCGCAGTTCGGCCAGCCGCCCGCGGTGCAGCGCCGCGTACGGCCCGGGCAGTCCGTCCAGGCCGCCGCCGCACCACAGGCCCAGCGCCCGGTCCAGCGTCGCGGCGCACCCGGCCAGGTCGCCGGCCGCCCGCTGCTCGCGGGCGCGCGAGCGGGCGCGCTCGAAGACCTGCAGGTCGAGGCAGTCGGAGCCGACCGAGAGCCGATAGCCGCCGCTCCACGAGGAGAGCACCCCGTCCAGCACCCGCCGGGCCCGCCCGGGCTCCAGCACCTGCCGCAGCCGCGCGACGTAGGTGGCGAGCAGCGCGGGCGAGTTGGCGGTGGCCCGATGACCCCAGACGGCCTGCACCAGTCGCTCGCGGGAGACCGGCTCATTGGCGTTCAGCAGCAGCACCGCGAGGACGGCCTGCTGCATCGCCGGCCCGGCGTCGCACTCGGTGCCGCCGCGCCGGATCCGCAGCGGACCCAGCACCTCGTACCGCAGCGGCGGGTCGTCCGCGTCCTGCGGGTCCATCGGTCCGCTCCCCTCCGCCCCGGGGCGATGAGCGCAGGGCGGACCCAACGTGGACCAGCCGGCGGGCGGCGTCAACACACCTGCCGTGAGAACTGCGGAGAAGCAGTCCGGAAAAACGAAGAAGGCCCGGAGGAGAACCTCCGAGCCTTCAACGAGAGTAGCGGGGACAGGATTTGAACCTGCGACCTCTGGGTTATGAGCCCAGCGAGCTACCGAGCTGCTCCACCCCGCGTCGTTGTGTTGTAAACATAGCACGTCGGGAGCCGAAGCGACGAATCATGAGGCCGAAGCCGCCCTTCGAGATGCACTTCCAAGGCCATCGGCCACCTCCGACACCCACTCCGAAGGACGGAGCTCCGCCGGAAAACGAAGAAGGCCCGGAGGAGAACCTCCGGACCTTCAACGAGAGTAGCGGGGACAGGATTTGAACCTGCGACCTCTGGGTTATGAGCCCAGCGAGCTACCGAGCTGCTCCACCCCGCGTCGTTGTGTTGTAAACATAGCACGTCGGGGGCGTGAACCGTGCACTGCGCCCACCCGGGTGGGCGGGCGCAGTGCACCGGGTCGAGCGGTTACGGCGACGGCGAAGGGCTCACCGAAGCCGAAGCCGACGCCGAAGCAGACGCCGAAGCAGACGGCGGGGCCGAGGCCTTGGGAGTGGCCGGCAGCGAGGCCGGCGCGCCACCCAGCCGCTGCTCCTCGGCCGCGGCAGCGGTCAGCGCGTCCTGCAGCGCCTGCTGCGCCGTGCCATAGCCCGTCCAGTCACCGATCTTGAGCGCGTTCTGCCCGTCCGTGAAGGCCTTCTGTGCCGCCGCCAGGTCCTGCTGCAGGGCCGGGTCGCCGGCACCGCCCGGCAGCGTCGTACCGCCGCCACCCGAGGGCGAGGTCGGCACGGTCCCGGTGGCCCCGGCGGAGCCGCCGAGCACCTTCGCCAGCGCGTCCGACAGGGTGTTCTCGAAGGCCACGTTGTCGTTGCCGTACACCGCGAGCACCTTCTGCAGCACCGGGTAGTTGGCCCCCCGGCCCTTCACGTACACCGGCTCGACGTTGAGGAATCCGCCGCCGACCGGCAGGGTCAGCAGGTTGCCGTACTCCAGGTCCGAGTCACTGCCGTTCTTCAGCAGGGTCAGCTGGTTGGCCACCACCGGATTGGAGTTGAACTGCGACTGCACGAGTTTGGGCCCGAGCGTCTTGCTGTCGCTCGGCACCTTCAGGATCCGGATCTTGCCGTAGTCCGGCCCTGGATCCGCGTCCACCGACATAAAGGCCGCCAGGTTGTCGCGGCCGCTGGGGACGAAGGTGGTGGTCAGCGAGAAGTTCCCCGCGCCGGCCGGCTGGTCGGGCATCCGGACCGTCAGGTAGTACGGCGGCTGGGACTGCCCGCTGTCGTTGGTCGGGTCGACCGGGACCTGCCAGATGTCCGTCCCGTTGAAGAAGGAGTTCGGGTCGGTCATGTGGTACATCCCGAGCAGGTCGCGCTGCACCTTGAACAGGTCCTGCGGGTAGCGCAGGTGCGGCAGCAGCGCGGCCGGGATGGCACTCTCCGGCTGGACCGTGCCGGGGAACGCCTTCATCCAGGTCTTCAGCACCGGGTCGCTGGAGTCCCACTGGTAGAGCGTCACCTGGCCGGTGTACGCGTCCACGGTGGCCTTGACCGAGTTGCGGATGTAGTTGACCTCGTTGGCGGGCGTCAGCACCTGGCCGCGCACGTCGGTCAGCGAGTCCTTGGTGGCGTCGCCCAGCGTCGTCTTGGAGGAGAACGGGTAGCCGTCGGAGGTGGTGTAGCCGTCCAGCACCCAGGTGAGGTGGCCGTTCTCCACCACCGGGTACGGGTCGCCGTCGATCGCCAGCCAGGGCGCGACCTTCTCGACGCGCTCCTTGGGCGTGCGGTCGTAGAGCACCTTGGCGCCCTGGGTGATCGCGCCCGAGTAGAGGATCTGCGGCTCGGAGAACTTCACCGCGTACGCGGCCCGGGTGAACGGGTTGTTCAGCGAGACGCCGCTGCCGCCCTGGTACTGGTAGGTCTTGTCGCCGGAGTCCGAGGTGTAGTCGATCTCCTGGTTGGTGCCGCCGACGATCGAGTAGGTGTCGGTCTTCTCGCCGTAGTAGATCCGCTGCTGGTAGTCGCCGAGCGCGCCCGTGGTGGGCAGGCCGGACTCGGTGAACACCGGCTGGCCCTTGTCGTTGACCTGGTTGCCCTTGGCCGAGACGGCGCCGTAGCCGTGCGTGTACTTGAAGTGGTCGTTGATCCAGTTGTGCTGCTGCACGCCGGTCGGGTCCAGCTCGCGCAGGCCGATCACGGTGTCCTGGGCGTTCGGCTGGGCGCCGTAGCGGTCCACGTCCAGCGTCGACGGGAAGCCGTAGTACGAGCGCTGCTGCTCGATCTGCTGGAAGGTGGGCGAGACGATGTTGGGGTCGAGCAGCCGGATGTCCGCGATGGTCTGGGCGTCCGGGGCGACCGTCTTGGGGTCGGTGGAGGCCGCCGGCGTGTACTGCGAGGTCTGGCTGTCCGCGATCCCGTAGGCCTGCCGCGTCGCATCGATGTTCTGCTTGATGTACGGCGTCTCCTTGGCCTGCTCGTTCGGCTTGACCTGGAACTGCTGCACGATCGCCGGGTAGAGCCCGCCGATCAGCACCGCCGAGAGCGCCATCAGGCCGAAGCCGATCAGCGCCGGGGCCCAGGTCCGGCGCACCGGCGTCAGGAAGAAGAGCACCGCGCAGATCAGCGCGACACAGAACAGGATGGTCTTGGCCGGCAGGAAGGCGTTGGCGTCCACGTACCGCAGGCCGGTCCAGCCCTCGACCCCCTTGTACGCGCCGGTCTTGACCGCGAGCGCGTACCGGTCCAGCCAGTAGGCGACCGCCTTGAGCAGCACGAACACGCCGAGCAGCACCGCGAGGTGGCCCTGCGCACCGGCGCTGGCCCGGCGCCCCGGCCCCTGCAACCGCACCCCTCCGTAGAGGTAGTGCACCAACAGCGCCGCCAGCAGCGAGACGATCACCGCGCTGAAGGCGAAGCCGAGCACGAACTCGTACCAGGGCAGTTCGAAGGCGTAGAACGACACGTCCAGGTGGAACTGGCTGTCCTTCACCCCGAACGGCGTCTCGTTGGTCCACAGCAGCCACAGCCGCCACTGCCCGGAGGCCGCGGCGCCGGCGATCACGCCGATCAGCAGGGCGACGCCGATCAGCGCCCACTTGCGGTACGGCGCCAGGCCCATCCGGTAGCGGTCCAGGCTCTGCTGCTCGGCCGACATCGCCGAGAGCGGCGGGCGCAACCGGTAGGCCAGCCACAGGTTCAGACCCACCACCAGCGCCATCAGCAGGCCGAACACCGCGAACAGCCCGGCCTTCGTCCAGAGCTGGGTGGTGAAGACCGAGGAGTAGCTCACCGACTTGAACCAGAGCCAGTCCGTCCAGAAGCCCGCGAACATGACGAAGGCCAGGAACAGCAGGACCAGGGCACCAGCGGTGAGCACGAGAACCCGCACGCGGCGGGAAGGCGGTCCGACTCTGGGACGGAACCCCGGCCCTCCGCGGTCGGGCATCTGGAATACCAAGGGGGCACCTCTGCTGTTGTGGTCGGATCGGCCGATGGGATTGAGCTGAGCGGGTGATACCGGGTTTGCCGGAGCCCACCAGTGCAACTTAATCAGCCTTGAGCCGAGTTCCCAGGCGTTGGACGCGTTCCATACGGATCCACCGGCTCCCGGGCGCCCCCCGGTCCCGGCTCATGTGAGGATTGAGTCATGTCCGATGCCTTTGAAACCCCCGCCGAGACCGGCCTTCCGCCGGCCGCGACCCCGCTGACCCGCGCTGCTCTGGAGATCGACGAGTACGCCTCCAAGCTCGGCTGGGACCTGCCCGCCCGCCTGTTCGCCCTGGTCGACAGCGCCGAGCTGCGCCGGACCGACCCGAAGCTCGCCAAGCAGCTCGGGCTCGGCCCCGAGCAGGACGGCGCGCTGACCCCGGTCGAGCAGGACGAGCTGCCCGCCGGGACGGCGCTGGACGAGTTCCTCGGCACCATCCAGTGGCCGGCCATGGTGGCCGGCTGCGCCCTGGTGGTCGAGCGCCTGATGCTGCCGCCGGGTGCCGAGAAGAGCCGCCCGAGCAAGGCCTCCGAGGCTCAGCTGGCCGAGTGGGTGGCCAACCACCAGGACCGCCAGGAGGTCCGGATCACCGCCGCCGTGCTGCGCGACGGCAAGCGCGAGACCGCCCTGCGGCTGCGCGAGAAGGACATCGCCCGCGAGGTGCTGACCGGCCCCGACCTGGTCCCCGGCCTGACCAAGGCCCTGCTGGCGACCTTCTCCTAGGACCCGTCCTACGAGGCCGGGCAGGACGGCAGTGCCGCGTCCTGTCCGGCCCGGATCTGCGCGAGCGCCTTCAGCGCGCCGTCCAGGGTGTCCACCTTGATCAGCCGCAGCCCGTGCGGGGTGTTCTTGCCCGCCTCGGCGCAGTTGTCGCTCGGGGTGAGGAAGTACTGCGCCCCGGCGTCGCGGGCGGCGATCTCCTTCATCGAGATACCGCCGATCGGGCCGACCTGGCCGGTGTCCGTGATGGTGCCGGTGCCGGCCACGAACTTGCCCGCGGTCAGGTCGGTGGGCGTCAGCTTGTCCACGATGCCCAGCGAGAACATCAGCCCCGCGCTCGGGCCGCCGACGTCCTGCAGGCCGATGTCGACCTTGAACGGGAAGCTGTGCGTGGTGCCCGGCAGGATGCCCACCATCGCCCGATTGGGGTCGTCGGGCGCCTTGGTGGTGACGATCGTGACCTGGCTCTCGTCGGCCGGGTTCGGGGTGGGTCCGTCCTTGCCGTGCGGGACGACGGTGAAGACCACGCTCTCGCCGGGCTTGTGCTTGGTCACCAGGGCGGCGACCTGGGTCGCGTCGGTGATCTTGGTGCCGTCCACCGCGACGATCTGGTCGCCCGCGTGCAGCTTGCCGTCGGACGGGCTGCCGGTGACGACCGTGGAGACGATCACCTCGGTGCCGACCGGGTAGCCGAGCTCGGTCAGCGCGGCCGTCTTGGCACTGTCCTGCGAGGAGACGAACTCCTGCTGGTTCTGCTGCTCGGCCTGCTGATCGGTCTGGTTCTGCGGGTAGATGGTGTCGTGCGGCACCACCAGCACGTCGTTGCGCAGCCAGCCGACCACCACCGAGACCAGGCTCGGCTGGTAGCTCGCACCGGTGACCTGGACCGTGGTCATGTTGAGGTGACCGGAGGTCGGGTAGGTCTGGTGGCCGGTGATCGAGATCACCGGGGTGCCGGCTTTGTCCTGTGCCCCGAGCGTGTTGTACGTCGGACCGGGGCTCAGCTGCGTGTACGGCACGTTCATCAGCACGGAGGCGCAGAGCAGCGCTATCAGCAGCAGGGTGGCGGCGAGCATCGTCGCTGAGCGGCGTGGCATGGCACGACAGTACGGGACCAGGGCGGGGCGGCGCCCCCCAGGTCTACCGACCGGACCGCTCCGCGGGGGCCTGCGAGCCGGTGCTGCGCTCCATCGCGGCGTTGAACCGCTGGTGCTCGGCGAGCGAGGCACCGTCCCCGGTGGCGCGCGGCGGACGGGCGGCCCAGGCCGCCCAGAGAACGGCGAACAGCCCCGCGACGACAGGGATACCCAACCAGGCGAGCGCAGCCATCTTCGTACTCCCAGCTCATCGTGCCTATCAGCACACTAACCGCCTGGAGAGAGAACGGCTGGAGCGCCATCCGAGTTACGGGACTCCGCGCGCCACCCTCGGCGGCCATCGTATGACCGTGGTCCAGCGGGTCAGCAGGATCCCGCGCCGACCCACTCCTCCTCGCCGTCGGCGAAGATCTGGTGCTTCCAGATCGGCACCTCGTGCTTGAGGTCGTCGATCAGCTTGCGGCAGGCGGCGAAGGCCTCGCCGCGGTGCGGGCAGGAGACGGCGACGATCACGGCCACATCGGTGATCTCCAGCCGGCCGATCCGGTGCACGGCGGCCAGCGCGCGGACCGGGTAGTCGGCGGCCACCTTCTCCGCGATCCGCCGCATCTCCTGGACGGCGCTCGGGTGGGCGCTGTACTCCAGCGCGGACACCGACTTCCCGCCGTCGTGGTCCCGGACGGTCCCGACGAAGACGGTGGTACCGCCGGCGGTGTCGTCGCCGACCGCCGCGTACACCTCGTCGAGGGAGAGCGGGGTCTCGCGGACGGCGAGCAGGCGGATGGGGTCGTGGTTCTCGGACATGGTTCCCATGATGGCCGATCCGCTCAGCCGGCGGCGATTGACGGATTATCCAAACGTCGGATCACCAGCCCGGTCAGCCTCACATCCGGCGCCTCTTGCGGGCCCGTCGGACCAGTGCCGCGGTGCCCACCAGGGCCACCGTCGCCCCCGCCGCGCCCAGGCTGGTCGCGGCCTCCTTGCCGCCGAGCCGGCGGCCGGCCACCGCGTGCTTGCCCGAGACCTGCGCCAGCAGCTCGGCCAGCACCTGCTCGTTGGTGTGGGCCGGTCGCCAACCCACCTCGTGCAGCCGGCTGCCGGAGACCACCCAGGGGTACATGGTGTAGGCCAGATCCCCGGCCGGTGCCGGGGTGAGCCCGAGCCGGTGCAGCCGGGCCGCCGTGCCCAGCGCCAGCGCGGCGGGCAGCTCCATCCGGCGGATCCCGGAGAGCTCCTCGACCTCCTCCTGCTCCAACCAGCCGTCGCAGCCGACCGTCACCTCGCCCTCGACCAGGCCGAGCACGGCGTACTCCAGCGCCGAGGCCAGGTCGTCCAGGTGGCAGAACTGCCAGCAGGGCCGCGAACCGGCCACCACCAGCAGGCGGGGCGCCTCGAAATGCCTGGTCAGCACGGTGTCCACGCCCGGGCCCACCACCACGGCCGGGCGCAGCACGGTGACCTGCAGACCCGGGTGGGCGCGCGGGGCCCGCCGGGCCAGGCGCTCGATCTCCAGCAGGTCGCCGACCAGGCTGGCCTCCTCGGTGGCCCGCAGCTCGGAGTCCTCGGCGAGCGGCACCTCGTTGTCCGCCAGCGCGCCGTAGACCATCGCCGAGGTGCACAGCACCACCCGGTGCACACCGGCGGCCGCGGCGGCGGTCACCACCGTCTGCGCGCCCCGCACGTTGTACGCGCTGCGGGCCCGCGGGTCGGTCTCCATCCCCAGGTCCATCGCGAGGTGGACCACCACGTCGACGCCGCGCAGCCGCTCGGCGACCGCCGGATCACGGACGTCGAGCACCCGCCACTGCACCCCCGGCACCTCGCCGCGGCGGTCGTCGATCGCGAGGACCTTGCGGACGCCGGGCGACTCGACCAGGCGGGCGGCGAGGCGCGAACCCAGCACCCCGGCTGCGCCGGTGACGGCGACGGTGAGCGGTCGGCCGCCGTAGGCTGGAGACGGTGGTCCGCAGGCCGACTGGGCCTCCTCGCCTCCGGTCAGCCCAGAGCGAACGTCCGAGGGCGGGGAACTCACCGGCCATCCTCCACGGTTAGCTTAAGTGCGTACGTACGAGTGTCACGTACCGTCCATCCTGCCCGAGGAGAGGGCTCGGCGGTGCACCCGGCGCGGGCGAGCCCGCTTCGAACCGTCCCCCACCTGCAGTCCCCTTGTTTGCATTTCCCGCCACACCACCCGCGCGTGACGGCCGACCAGATCGAGGAACCCGTGAGCGACCTCCCCTTCGGATTCGGTGTTCCGCCCGAGGAGCCCGAGGACGGCAAGGACGACCAGGCCGGCAAGCCCGGCCAGGGTGAGCCCGGCGAAGCCGGCCAGCCGCAGCCGTTCGGCTTCGGCGCGAACCCGTTCGGCGCGCTCTTCGGGATGGGCGGCGCGGGGGGAGCCGGCGGCGACAACCCGTTCGCCGCCATGATGGGCGGCCTCAACCCGGGTGACCTGGGCGCCGCGTTCCAGCAGCTCGGCCAGATGCTGTCCTTCGACGGCGGCCCGGTCAACTGGGAGCTGGCCAAGGACATCGCCCGCCAGACCGTGGTGGCCGAGCCCGCCGAGGGCAAGGCCAAGGACCGCTCGGTGAGCTCCGTCGAGCGCTCGGCCGTCGCCGAGGCGGTCCGGCTGGCCGACCTCTGGTTGGACTCCGCCACCGAGTTTCCCTCCGGCGCCGGCACCGCCGTGGCCTGGAGCCGCGCGGAGTGGATCGAGGCCACCCTGCCGGTCTGGAAGGAGCTCGTCGACCCGGTCGCCGAGCGGGTCGGCAACGCCATGGGCGGCGTGCTGCCCGAGGAGATGCAGTCGATGGCCGGCCCGCTGATGGGCGTCATGCGCTCGATGGGCGGCGCGATGTTCGGCACCCAGATCGGGCAGGCGCTGGGCGCGCTGGCCGCCGAGGTGGTCGGCTCGACCGATGTCGGCCTGCCGCTGGCGCCGGCCGGCAAGGCCGCGCTGCTGCCGCAGAACGTCGCCGAGTTCGGCGAGGGCCTGAGCGTGCCGGTCGAGGAGGTGCGGCTCTACCTCGCGCTGCGCGAGGCCGCGCACCAGCGGCTCTTCGCCCATGTGCCGTGGCTGCGCGCGCACCTGTTCGGCGCCGTCGAGGCCTACGCCCGCGGCATCAAGGTCGACACCTCCCGGATGGAGGAGTTGATGGGCCGGCTCGACCCGGAGAACCCGGAGGCCCTGCAGGAGGCGCTCTCCAACGGGCTGCTGCAGCCCGAGGACACCCCCGCGCAGAAGGCCGCGCTGGCCCGGCTGGAGACGGCGCTGGCGCTGGTCGAGGGCTGGGTCGACGCGGTGGTGCACGCCGCAGCCGAGCCGCACCTGCCGCAGGCGGGCGCGCTGCGCGAGACGCTGCGCCGCCGCCGCGCCACCGGCGGGCCGGCCGAGCAGACCTTCGCGACGCTGGTCGGCCTGGAGCTGCGCCCGCGCCGGCTGCGGGACGCCTCCCGGCTGTGGGCCTCGCTGGCCGACGCCCGCGGCATCGGCGGCCGCGACGCGCTCTGGGAGCACCCGGACATGCTGCCGACCGCCACCGACCTGGACGACCCGGACGGCTTTGTGCACCGCGGCGGCCAGGAGCCGATCGAGGGCGGGCTCGACTTCGACGCGATCGACAAGCTGCTCGGCGAGGCCGCGGCGGGCCGGCAGGCTCCGAAGGACGCACCGACGGACGAGCCGACCGACCGGCCGAAGGACGACCCGAAGGACGACCCGAGCGCATGATCCACGCCGACGCCGTCCGCGCCCTGCGCGACTGGACCGCAGCCGACGCCGAACAGGAGCAGTTGCGCCGCGACTACCTGGCGCACCTGGCCGACCACCAGGACGGGCTCTGGCGCTCCTGCCTGCCGGCCCACATCACGGCCAGCGCGGTGGTCGTCGACCCGACGGCCGGGCGGGTGCTGCTGACCCTGCACCCCAAGGTCGGGATCTGGCTGCAGATGGGCGGCCACTGCGAGCCGGGTGACACGACGCTGGCCGCCGCCGCGCTGCGCGAGGCCACCGAGGAGTCCGGCATCGCCGGCCTGTCGCTGCTGGAGTCCGGCGGCCTGCCCTGCCCGGTCAAGCTCGACCGCCACCAGGTCCGCTGCACCGGGAAGGACAAGCCGGAGAACACCCACCTGGACGTCCAGTACGTCGCGGTGGCACCGCCCGGCGCGCAGGAGCTGATCAGTGAGGAGTCGCTCGACCTGCGCTGGTTCGACTACGACAGCCTCCCCGAGCTGACCGACGACTCGGTCCGGGTGCTGGTCGCGCTGGCCCGCAAGCTGACGGACTAGGACCGACTGACACCGCTACTCGCAGGGGGTGGGTTCCTCGCCGGACCCGCCCCCGCGGGCCGCCGGGATGTGCGGCAGCCGGGCCGCGGCGGCCACCCCCTCCAGGTAGCCGCGGGCCCGCTCGGTGCGCGGGTAGGCCTCGAGCAGCGCCCAGAAGCGCGGGCCGTGGTCGGGGACCAGCAGATGCGCCAGCTCGTGCAGCAGCACGTACTCAAGGACGTAGTCCGGCATGCCCTGGAGGCGGTGGGAGAGCCTGATGGTGCGCTCGCTGGGGGTGCAGGAGGCCCAGCGGGAGTTCTGATTGGTGACCCAGCGGACCTGTTCGGGCTTGGCCCGGCCGCCCAGGTAGGCCCGGGAGAGCAGATGCGCGCGCTCGGCCAGCGCGTCGTCGCCGAGCGTGCGGCGGCTCTCCTGGGCGGCCAGCCGGTCGAGCATCTGGGCCACCCAGCGCTGCTCCTCGGCCGGGGACATCCGGGCCGGGATCAGCACGATCGTCCGATCACCCTCGCGGTAGGCGGAGACCGTACGGCTGCGGCGGGCGCTGCGGCGGACCTCGACCGGGCCGTGGCCGGCGGGGGCGGTGGAGTGCTCGGCCGCGTCGTCGGGGGCCCGGGTGGAGTGCTCCGAGCGCTCCGATCCTGGTCGCGCACGGGTACCGGGCGTCGCGACTCCTGACCCGGCAGCTGCACGGGCACGCCGAGGCGACGCCGAGGACTGGGAGTCCCGTTCGGCTGCCATGGCACACGACGTTACCCGCTGGCACTGACAGAAGTCCGCTGCCAACGCCGAATTGTTTTCAACAATGATCGCGGCAAGAACAGCCGGTTCAAATGATCGCCCGACCATATCCACAGGGGTGTGGATAACCGACTTCCCGAATTCTGCCCTTTCGGGCATCCTGTCATCACGGATTGTCAATCGGCGATTCCTCAGTGTGACGAAGGAAAGGGGACTCGCCATGCACCCGACGCTCAAATCCGCCCTGTCCCGGGCCTGGCGGGACCAGCAGACCCTGCAATTCGGGACGGCCCCCGAGCTGGCCCGCCTGGTCGACCGAGCGGACGACAGCTTCTGCGCCTTTCTCGACCTGCTGGACGGCCAACGGGACGCGGCCGCCCTGACGGTCGCGAGCGAGGGTCTCGGCCTGCCCGCCGAGTACGTGGCGCAGGCGCTGCGCTCGCTGGAGCAGGCCGGGCTGCTGGACGACGCGCTGGCCACCGAGCAGGTGCTGGCCGGGCACTCCCCCACCCGGCGCGAGCTCCTCGGGCCCGATCTCGCCTCGCTGTCGCTGCTGCATCCGGCGCCCGGGGCCGGGGCACGGGCGCTGCGCCGCCGGGGCGAGGCGCGGGTGGAGATCCGCGGCGCGGGCCGGATCGGGGCCACCCTGGCCGCGACCCTGGCCGCCGCCGGGGTGGGGTCGGTGGAGGTGGCGGACCAGGGACGGGTGCTGCCCGGGGACTGCGCGCCCGGTGGCATCCCGGTGCAGGACGTCGGGCGGCTTCGGGCCACCGCAGCGCGGGAGGCCGTCCGCCGCGCGGCCGGCGGAGCCGGCACGGCCCCGACCCCGGCTGCGGACGCGGCGGAGGCGCGGGCACCGGCGCTGGTGGTGCTCACCCCACGGGACGGCACCGGTGCCTTCGCGGGTGGCGCCGTGCAGGCCCGTCAGCTGATGCGCGCCGGGGTGCCGCACCTCTATGTCGGGGTGGTCGAGCATGTCGGGGTGGTGGGGCCGCTGGTGCTGCCGGGCGCCTCGGCCTGCGGCGGGTGCGTGGCCCTGGCCCGGACGGACCGGGACGCCTGCTGGCCCCGACTGCTCGCCCAGCTCGCCGCCGAGGGCCCTGGCCGACCGCGCGAGCCGGCCTGCGACACCGCCCTCGCGGCAGCGGTGGCCGGCCTCGCCGGGCTGCACACGCTGATCCATCTCGCCGGGGAGCGGCCACCGAGCGTCGACGGCTGGTGCGAGGTCTCCGCGGCGGACGGGATGGTCCGCCGGCTGCGGCTCCCGCCGCACTCCGACTGCGGCTGCTACTGGCCCGGATCCTAGCGCCGCCAGGGCCGGGCCCTGGCCGGGCCCGCCACGGTGCCTGACGGCCTGTGGCACCGCGGCGGAGCCCGAGCTCCGGGCCACGGCCAGGGCCCGCGGGCGACCGGGCACAATGGCCTAGTGACCGCCGAATCCCAGCCACCGCAGCCGCGGGGACTGCCGGCACACGTTTGATTGGGAGGCCCCGGGTGAGCGATCTTCCGCGCAAAGCTGTGACCCGCACCGCAAGGCTCGCCGCCCTGCCGTTGGGGATAGCGGGGCGGGCCACCCTCGGGCTCGGCAAGCGGATCGGCGGACGGTCGGCCGAGTCGGTCACCGCCGAGCTCCAGCAGGCCACCGCCGACCAGCTGTTCAAGGTCCTCGGTGAGCTCAAGGGGGGCGCGATGAAGTTCGGGCAGGTCCTCTCGGTCTTCGAGGCGGCCCTGCCGGAGGAGGTCGCCGGTCCCTACCGGGCCGCCCTGACGAAGCTTCAGGACGCCGCGCCGCCGATGCCGGCCGCCAGCGTGCACGCGGCACTCGCCGAGCGCCTCGGCAAGGACTGGCGCTCCGACTTCCGCAGCTTCGACGATCGACCCGCCGCCGCGGCGTCGATCGGCCAGGTGCACCGGGCGGTCTGGCAGGACGGCCGCGAGGTCGCGGTCAAGGTCCAGTACCCGGGCGCCGGCGAGGCGCTGCTCTCCGACCTCGGCCAGCTCAGCCGGGTGGCCTGGCTGCTCGGCCCGCTCATCCCGGGCCTGGACATCAAGCCGCTGATCGCCGAGCTGCGCAGCCGGGTGGCCGAGGAGCTCGACTACGCCCTGGAGGCCGCGGCCCAGCAGACCCACGCCGACGAGTTCGCCGACGACCCGGACATCGTGGTGCCGGGCGTGGTGGCGCAGGCCGACCAGGTGCTGATCACCGAGTGGATGGGCGGCACGCCGCTGGCCGAGGTGATCGCCAAGGGCAGCCAGCGCGAGCGCGACCGGGCCGGGCACCTGCTCGCCCGGTTCCTGTTCGCCGGCCCCGCCCGTACCGGCCTGCTGCACGCCGATCCGCACCCCGGCAACTTCCGGCTGCTCAAGGACGGCGGACCGGCCGACGGCTGGCGCCTGGGCGTGCTGGACTTCGGCACGGTCGACCGGCTGCCCGGCGGCCTGCCCACCCCGATCGGCGACTCGCTGCGGATGGCGCTGGCCGGCGACGCGGTGGGCGTGCTGGAGATGCTGCGCGAGGAGGGCTTCGTGAAGCCCTCGATCCAGCTCGATCCGGACGCGGTGCTCGACTACCTGCTGCCGATCATCGAGCCGGCGGCGGTGGAGAACTTCCACTTCACCCGGTCGTGGATGCGCTCGCAGGCGGCCCGGATCGCCGACCCGCGCTCGCCCGCCTACAACCTGGGCAAGCAGCTCAACCTGCCGCCGGACTACCTGCTGATCCACCGGGTCACGCTCAGCACCATCGGGGTGCTCTGCCAGCTCGGTGCCAAGGCGCCGTTCCGCGCCGAGATGCTCGACTGGCTCCCGGGCTTCGCCTTCGCGGCGGAGGCCGGGTAGCGCGCCCGAGGCCGACCGAAGGCCTGTCACACCGGCGCCCCTGTCCCCCGCAGAGCGGGGTGGCAGGGGCGCAGTGGATTCAGCTCGGCGTCACGCCGGGGGTCGAGCCAGGCGTCACATCAGGGCGGTGACAAGGGCCTTGCGAGCCCGCATCGAGGCGCGCTCGGCGCGCCGCTTCAGCCGGCCCGCGCGGACGGCCCGCAGGACCAGGCGTTGGTGCTCAGCCTCTTGGAGGCGTTCTTGCATATGGGCACGGGCCAGGTTTTCTTGCATGAGATTCATCTCGAGGGTCCTGTTCTGGACGGAGAGTTCGGTGTTCTGCTCGGCGCGGGCGCTGGGCCCGGTGGTGATGGCCATGTCGTGGTCCTGCTCGTGGTGCGTAGGCGGGTAGGGGAGCTGTGCTGCGGCATCGGCCTGGGCAGCGGCGATGCGGACTGAGTGGCGCAGTGCGTCGGCCGCCGGGGGGCAATCCCGGTGGACCAGTGCTGCTCGGGGCGCCGGGATCATGCTGCGACCTCGGTCTTGCGCGGACGGCCACGCGGCCGCTTCCGGGCCACCACGACGCCCTGCACGAAGAGCTCCCCGCCCCAGACGCCCCACGGCTCACGCCGGTCGAGCGCACCGGCCAGGCAGGCCTCCTTGACGGGGCAGGTGCCGCACAGCGACTTCGCGTACTCGACGTCGGCGGGAGTCTCGGCGAAGAAGACCTCCGGGTCGAACGCCCGGCACGGGATGGGGGATCCGAGAGCCTCGGCGTCGTCGAGAGCGGTGATCTGCATGAGTGAACCTTCCGGGGGAGGGAGTGGAGCGGGGTCGGCCTTGGTCGGCGTTGAGCTCGGTACGGACAGGAGGGGCGGTGTGATGACCGTGGACACTGTGGGCGTCTTCCTCATCTGGAGTTCTGGTTCCGTCCCAGCCGACTGGAGGGCTGGGACGGAGGCCCCTAGGGGCCTGATGGTCTGTCGTACCGGACAAAACAGAAGGGCCGCGGATCCCGGTGTACGGGTTCCGCGGCCCTGGAAAGGTCCGACCTGAGGCTTCCTCAGGTTTGCTCTCTCCAGGGTTCAGGCCCGCGGAAGGCCCGGATCCGGATGGCTTCGGCCCCGATAAAGGCGGCCTTGGCCTGGTTGATCAGCTGCTCGCTCTGCTTCTGGGCTGCTCCGGCACCGACGACCTGCAGATAGGCGCCATGCTTGGCCGCCGCTGCCACTGCCTTCGATGCCTTGGTCGGTCGCTCATTGCGCATCAGGCGCACGGAGTCGACATCGACGCTGACCCAGCCGAGGGACAGACCGGCCTCGACACCCGATCCCGCGGTGCTGCCGGCGGCGCCCGTCATGCCCAGGGCACCGGCGACGCTGACGCGGGTGGCGTCGAGATCCAGACCGCCGCAGACACCGGACAGCGAGACTCCGCCCGCGAGAAGACCCGCGGGGGAACGACGCAGCGAAGCGGCAACAACGGTCTGGCCAGTCACTTTGGTGATCAGCTTTGTGGTCTTCACGATCGTCGCCTCCTCTCGGCGTCTCGCGGGGCCTGGTCTCCCGGGCTCCGGCTGTTCGGATGTCTGTCTCGGTCCAGCTGTCGTGCAGAGAACTGTGATGCGCAGGGGAAAGCCGCTTCAGGAGTGACCCCGATCGGCTTGCGATCTCGTCCCCTTGACCGCTCCGGCAGGCTATTGCGCACCATGCACAGCGCGCAAACTATTTTACGGGCGAGTTTCAGGAGTCTTGCGGGAGCTCCTCTTCGGAGGGCTCGTCCGAGGGGCCGTCCGCGTCCGCGACCGGTTCCTCCTCAGGCTCTTCCCCCGCACACAACGACAGCACGGCGGCCCCGTACTTGTCCAGCTTCATGGCGCCCACACCCGAGATCTGGGCCAGCGCCCTGGTGTCCGCGGGCACATCCTCGGCGATCGCCATCAGGGTCGCGTCGGTGAAGACCACATAGGCCGGGGCGCCCTGCTTCTTGGCCTGACCGGCCCGCCAGGCGCGCAGCCGCTCGTACAGCGCCTCGTCCATGGAGGACGGGCAGTCCTCGCAGCGGCGCAGTTTGCGCTCGACCGCGTCGGTGAGGGTGCGGTCGCAGACCCGGCACTTGACCGGTCCGCGCGCCTTGCGGCCCGCCGCGCGCTCCCCGCCACCGCCCTCCACGCCCCCGCGGCCGCCCGCGCCGGAGCGCGCCCCGGCCGGGCCGGAGCCCGGGCGCAGCCCGTCCAGAAAGCGCGTGGGCTTGCGGCTGGCGCGCCCCCCGGGCGAGCGGGAGAGCGCCCAGGAGAGCGAGAGGTGCTCCCGCGCCCGGGTGACACCGACGTAGAGCAGTCGGCGCTCCTCCTCCAACTGCTCGTCGGTCTTGGCGTAGATGATCGGCAGCGTGCCCTCGGTGAGACCGACCAGGAAGACGGCGTCCCACTCCAGGCCCTTGGCGGCGTGCAGGGAGGCCAGCGTGACGCCCTCCACGGCCGGCGCGTGCTGGGCGGCGGCCCTGGCGTCCAGCTCGCCGACATAGGCCGCCAGGTCGGCCGGCTCGCCCGCCGCGCGACGCCCGGCCTCGAACTCCTCGGCGAGGCGGACCAGTGCCGCCAGCGACTCCCAGCGCTCGCGGACCGCGCCGGAGCCGGCCGGCGGGGTGGCGGTGAAGCCCCGGGTGCCGAGCACCGCGCGCACCTCGGCGGCGAGGTCCGGCGCGTCGGCGGTCAGCGGGTCGTTCCCCGCGCGGGCCGCGCCGCGCAGCAGCAGCCCGGCCTCGCGCACCTCCGGCCGCTCGAAGAACCGCTCGGCGCCCTTGAGCTGGTAGGAGATCCCGAGGTCGGCCAGCGCCTGCTCATAGACCTCGGACTGCCCGTTGGTCCGGAACAGCACGGCGATCTCGCTCGCCCGGTAGCCGCCCTGCCCGGGGGCCTTGGCCAGCAGCTCCTTGATCCGGTGCGCGGTGCTCTCGGCCTCGCTCGGCTCGTCCACGTACTCGGTGTAGACCGGCTCGGGGCCGGCCGCGCGCTGCGAGACGAGCTCCAGGCGGTGCCGGGCGGCCTCGCCACGCGCCTGCGCGAGGAGCCCGTTGGCCAGGTGGACCACCTGCGGGGTGGAGCGGTAGTCGCGGACCAGCTTCACCACCGTGGCGTCGGGGTGCTTGTGGCGGAAGTTCAGCAGGTAGTCGGGGGTGGCGCCGGTGAAGGAGTAGATCGTCTGGCTGGCGTCGCCGACCACGCACAGGCTCGCGCCGGCGCCCGTCCACTGGTCGAGCAGGCGCTGCTGCAGCGGCGAGACGTCCTGGTACTCGTCGACGGTGAAGTGCCGGTACTGGGCGCGCACCCGATCGGCGATCTCCGGGCGGTCCTCCAGGATCGCGGCGGTCAGCAGCAGCACGTCCTCGAAGTCGATGACGTTGCGGTCGCGCTTGGTCTGCTCGTAGGTGGCGTAGACCCGGGCGATCTCGGCCGGGTCGCGCGGGGCGTCCCGGCCGGACTTGAGGACGGCCACCGGGTAGTCGTCCGGGACGATCTGGGTGACCTTGGCCCACTCGATCTCGCTGGTGAGGTCGCGCAGTTCGGTGCGCTGGACCCGCAGGCCGGTCCGCCCGGCGGCCTCGGCGACCAGCTGGACCTTGCGCTCGAGCAGCCGCGGCACCTCGCCGCCGACCACCCGCGGCCAGAAGTACTGGAGTTGACGCAGCGCGGCGGAGTGGAACGTCCGGGCCTGCACGCCCTCCGCGCCGAGCTCGCGCAGCCGGCCGCGCATCTCGCCCGCGGCCCGCGCGGTGAAGGTGACGGCCATCACCTGCTGGGGCTGGAAGACGCCGCTGCGCACGCCGTAGGCGATCCGGTGGGTGATCGCCCTGGTCTTGCCCGTCCCGGCGCCCGCCAGGACGCAGACCGGTCCGTGCAGCGCGGTGGCGACGGCCCGCTGCTCCGGGTCGAGCCCGGCCAGCACCGCGTCGGCGTCGCCCGGCCGACCGGCGTAGCCGCCGCTGAACACGGCCCCGCCGCCCCCGGATCCGCCCCCCGACAGGCCGGGGAGGTGCTGTGCGCCGTACTGGTCACCGGTCATGAGCTCTTCCTGCATGCAGCCCATCCTCTCAGGGTGCGACGACATCGCGTCGTGCGTTGTCCACAGGCCCGGTACGACGATCGGGTCACGGATCGCGGAGCCCCCGGCACCCAGCAGGAATCAAGACCGCGTCCCGCGCGTTGTGCCCCGGGACAGCACCATCCCCTGGTCCGAAGGAGTCCTTCCGATGTCCGGCAGCGTCACGATGTACAGCACGACCTGGTGCGGCTACTGCCAGCGGCTGAAGAAGCAGCTGGACCGCGAGGGGATCGCCTACACCGAGATCAACATCGAGCAGGACCCGGCGTCGGCGGCCTTCGTGGAGTCGGTCAACGACGGCAACCAGACGGTGCCGACCCTGCTGGTGACCCCGGCCGGCGGCGGCGAGCCGGTGGCCATGACCAACCCGAGCCTGCGTCAGGTGCAGGCCGCGCTGGCGAGCTGACACCGCGCCGGGCCCACGCCTGCGACGGGCCGTCGCAGGCGTGGGTCCGCGGTCGTCCAGGAAGGTCACTCAAGGGGCGCCGGCACCGGACGGGCCGCGAGCTCGCCCAGGCTGTAGACCAGCCGGCAGCGGTCGGCCGAGTAGCGGGTCTCGATCACCCGCACCGGCCCGCGCCGGTCGTAGGTGACCCGGGTCTGCACCAGCAGCGGCACGCCGGGCCCGCCCTGGAACCACTGCGCCTCCTCAGGACCGGGCATCCGGGAGACCAGCTGGTCCACCGCCCCGATCTCGGTGCGGCCCAGCTCGATCAGCACCTGCTCGTCCCCGCCCGGGACCTGGTCCGGCTCCATCAGCGCGGTACCGGCCGCCAGGCCGGCCCGGTAGTGGCTCTCCTCGATCGAGTAGGGCTCGCGGTCCATCAGCCGCAGCTGGCGGCGGACCACCACCGCCTCCCCCTCCCGCAGGCCGAGCCGCTCCGCGACGTCCGCCCTGGCCCGGACGATCAGCATCTCGAAGTCGACCGTCAATACCCGGCCCGCCTCGTCCGCCTCGTTCGTGTAGACCTCGCTGGGCGCCGCGAGACTGTCCCGCTGGGCGGGGATCAGCCGGCCCAGCGGCGGCCCGAAGGCACGGTGGTCGAGGACCGGATGCTCCTTGAGATAGGTGCCCTTGCCCTGCAGCCGGACCAGCCGGCCCTCGTTGACCAGCACGTCCACCGCGAGGCGCACGGTGTTGCGGGCCACGCCGTACTGCTGCTCCAGCTCGGTCTCCACCGGCAGCGCGACATCGCCGCACCATTCGCCGGCCGCGATCCGCCGGCGCAGGTCGGCTGCCAGCCGCTGGTACTTGGGGGACGGAACGCTTCCTCGGGAGATGCTCACCTGGGGAATGTAGCGATTCATCCCGGGTCATTTCAGCTAAACCAGCCATTATTGGCCAGGATTGGTGATTGCCCGATTGAACGGGTCCGCCGATGGATCAATAGCCGTCGAATTCGTTCCAACCAGCGGCACCTCAGTCGGCCGATCCCCAGCTGCCCCAACGCCGGGCGGCCGCTGCCGGCAACCAGCGGCAGCCATCGGCCGCCACCCCCGGGCAGTCCGCGGCCGAGGCCGCCGACCCGGGAAAAGCCCGCCGCCCAGCCCGCGCCCAGCCCGACGGCAATTGGCCGGAATTTTTCCGGAATGCCCGCTGCGCGATCGATGATGATCGTATGGAAACGGGGGCGCGCGGTGATTCCCGCACACCCCCGTTCTCATTGACGCGCTACCAGTTGACGCGCTACCAGCGAACGGCGGGGGGCAGCGGTTCGCCGTACCAGAGCTCGACCAGGTGCCGGGCGATCGAGATGCCCGAAGGCGGCAGGATCTCGCCCGACTCCATCCCGGCCCGCAGCTCCTCCCGGGAGATCCAGCGCGCCTCGGAGAGCTCCTCGCCGTCCACCGTGATCGCCGTGCCGTCCGGGTCCGCCTTGGCCACGAAGCCCAGCATCAGGCTGGCCGGGAACGGCCACGGCTGGCTGGCCACGTAGCTCACCTCGGCGACCTTGACCCCGGCCTCCTCGAAGACCTCGCGGGCCACCGCCTGCTCGATCGACTCGCCCGGCTCGACGAACCCGGCCAGCGTGGACCAGCGGCCCTCCGGCCAGAGCGCCTGGCGCCCCAGCAGGCAGCGGTCCTGCTCGTCGGTGACCACCATGATCACCGCCGGGTCGGTCCGCGGGTAGTGCTCGGCCGCGCACGAGGTGCAGCGCCGCAGGTGCCCGGCGCCGGCCTTCTCGGTCGGGTGGCCGCAGCGCGAGCAGAAGCTGTGCAGCCGGTGCCAGTGCTCCAGCGCCACCGCGTGCACCAGCAGCCCGGCGTCCCGGTCGGAGAGGGTCGCGCCCACCTCGCGCAGACCGGCCGGGCGGGCGTCGCCGTCCAGCCGGCCCGGCAGCGACTCGCCGGCCAGCGCGAAGTACGACACGCCGCTCTCGTCGGTCCCCAGGAAGTACCGGTCACCGGTCTGCGGGGCCTCGAAGGAGGGCAGCAGGACCAGCTCGGCGCCCGCCTCGGTGTCCACCACGAAGGCCTCGCCGGCGGCGATCGGCAGCACCTTGGTGGTGGGGTGGCTCCAGGCGGCCGCGAGCCACGGTTCGTCCTGCCGGTGGTGGGCCGCGCGGTCCACCCCCGCCCTGGCGAGTGCGAGCTGCAGTGGCCGTTCGATGTCAGGCATGGTGCTCACGTAGGTCCGTCCCCGATCGAGTTTCAACAGCTGCCGACGGCCGGTGCCGTCACTTGTCATCGGCCGCGGCGGCCGGCGCCGCGGCCTCGGCCGGCCGGAAGTTCTCGGCCAGGTCCTCCCAGAGGTAGGCCGTGGCCTCCACGCCCTTGCGCAGCAGGTCCAGCTCGACCTTCTCGTTGATCGAGTGCCAGCCGTCCGAGGGCACCGAGATGCCGAGGAAGAGCACCGGAGCACCCAGCACCTCCTGCATATCGGCGGCCGGCCCCGAGCCGCCCTCGCGGGTGAAGAGGATCTCCTGCTCGAAGGCGCGTCCCATCGAGCGGACGGTGGACTGCAGCGCCGGGTGGTCCAGCGGCGTCAGGCACGGCCGGGTGTGCGCGCGGAAGACGATCTCGTGCCGGATGCCCTCCGGGATCCGGCCGGCCACCCAGTCCCTGACCAGCTGCTCGATCCGGTACACGTCCTGCCCGGCCACCAGCCGGAAGGAGAGCTTGAGGTGCGCGTCGGCCGGCACGATGGTCTTGCGGCCCGGGCCCGTGTAGCCGCCCCACATGCCGTTGACCTCGCCGGTCGGCCGGGCCCAGACCCGCTCCAGGGTGGTGTAGCCCGCCTCGCCGAGCAGGCCGTGCGACTTGGCCACCCGCAGCCACTGCTGCTCGTCGAAGGGCAGCTTGGCGAAGAGCTCGCGCTCGCGGTCCGTCAGCTCGACGACGCCGTCGTAGAAGCCGGGGACGGTGACCCTGCGGTCGTCGTCGTGCAGCGCCGCGGCCAGCTCGGCGGCGAAGGTGGCCGGGTTCGGCACGGCCCCGCCGAAGGAGCCGGAGTGGACGTCGCTGTCCGGGCCGAACAGGTCGACCTGGCAGTCGACGATGCCGCGCATGCCAGTGCAGATGGTCGGCGTGCCCTCGGCCCACATGCCGGTGTCGGAGACGAAGACCAGGTCGGCGGCGAGCCGCTCGGACTCCCGGCGGATCAGCGCGCCGAAGTTCGGCGAACCGGACTCCTCCTCGCCCTCGATCAGCAGCTTGAGGTTGACGGCCGGCGCGGTGCGGCCGGTGGCCGCCAGGTGCGCGCGCAGCCCCAGGGTGTGGAAGAAGACCTGGCCCTTGTCGTCGGCCGCGCCGCGGGCGTACAGGCGGTTGCCGATGGTCACCGGGGTGAACGGCTCGGTGTCCCAGCCGTCCTCCTTGGCGGCCGGCTGGACGTCGTGGTGGCCGTAGACGAGGACGGTCGGCGCACCCGCGTCACCCGAGGGCCACTCGGCGAACACCGCCGGCAGACCGTCCGACTCCCAGACCTCCGCCACCGGGAACCCGATCTCGGCCAGCTTCGCGGCCAGCCACTCGGCGGAGCGGCGGACCTCCCCCGAACGGCCCGGGTCGGCCGAGACCGACGGGATGCTCAGCCACTCGCCCAAGTCCCGCAGGAAGTCGGCCTGGTGCTGGTCGATAAAGGAACGGACGACGCTGTCCGGGGTTTTCGTCATACGGACGACTTTAGTTCTCCGCGCCGCCGACGCGCCTCCGTGGCCCCGGTCGCGGGCCCCGCAGGAGCTGTAACCTCCGTCACGCCCGCCCCATCAGAGCCTCAGGCGAGCAGCAGCGAGTCGACGTCCTGGCAGCCGGTCTCGTCGACCATCCGGCCGTCCCGCAGGAAGACCACCCGGTCCGCCCAGGCGGCGTGCCGGGCCTCATGGGTGACCATCATGGCGGCCGCGCCCGCGTCGCAACGGGCCCGCAGCACGGCGAGCACCGACTCGCCGGTGGTGGAGTCCAGCGCGCCGGTCGGCTCGTCGGCCAGCACCAGCCGGCGCTCGCCGATCAGCGCCCGGCCGATCGCCACCCGCTGCTGCTGGCCGCCGGACATGTCGTCGGGGAAGCGGTCGGCGAGCTCGCCGATGCCCAGCTCCTCCAGGGCGGCCAGCGCCTCGCGGCGGGCGGCCCTGGAGGATATCCCGTCCAGTTCGCGCGGCATCGCGATGTTCTCGGCGGCGGTCAGCGCGGGGATCAGGTTGTAGTCCTGGAAGACATAGCCGATCGACCGGCGGCGGACCTGGGCCAGCTGCTTGCGCGAGAGCGCGCCGAGCGACTGCCCCTCCACCATGACCCGGCCGTCGGTCGGGCTGTCCAGCCCGCCGGCCAGCGTGAGCAGGGTGGACTTGCCGGATCCCGAGGGGCCCATCACGGCGACGAACTCGCCCGCGTGCACCTGGAGGTCGACCCCGCGCAGCGCGTGCACCTGGGCCGCGCCCCGGCCGTGCACCCGGGTCACCCCCGCCAGGCGCAGCACCGGCTCGGTGGAGGTCCGGGTGAAGGCGGTGGAAGGAAAGGCGTCGGTCATGGTCTCCCCAGCTGTTCCGTGGTTCCGATGGGTTGGCGGGCCGTCAGACCCGGCTGCGACGGCGCCCCTTGGGCGCCTCGGCAGCGGCACTCCCGGCGGGCTGCGCGGGCTGGGCGGCCCGCTCGGCCTGCTCGGCCTGCAGCCGCTCGCTGTGCTGGGCGAGCCGGGTCTCGCAGTGGTCGAGCCAGCGGACCTCGGCCTCGGTCTGGAAGATCAGCTGGTCCAGGACGAGCAGCCAGGCCAGCTCGGAACGCCCCTCGGCCTCGGTGGCGGTGGTCTGCCCCGCCAGCGCCCGCGCCTTCAACCGGGTGTAGTCCTGCAGCGCCTTGATGCTGTGCCGGCGCTGGGCCTGGACGACGGCGTGCACGTCGACCCCGGGGACGGTGACCGCCATGGCGAGCTTGATCGCCAGTTCGTCGCGGGGCGGGTTGGTGCGCGGCACCGGGGTGTCGAACCAGGAGCGCAGCTCGGCGCGCCCCTTGTCGGTGAGGGCGTAGAAGAGGTGCCCCTCCTCGTCCTCACGGTCCGGGACGACCAGGCCGTCCCGTTCGAGCCGTCCGAGCGTGGTGTAGACCTGGCCGACGTTCAGCGGCCAGGTGGCGCCGGTGCGCGCCTCGAACTCGACGCGGAGTTGGTAGCCGTAGCGCGGGCCCTGGTCGAGGAGGGCGAGTAGACCATGAGGGATCGACATACTGAGTATGTATACCCGGTAGGTGGTCAAGCCTCAAGCCGCGACACCCACCGTCACCGCCAGGGCGTACCGTCGTGCGGTGTGAGCACGCTGCGCATCGCCACCTTCAACCTGCTGCACGGCCAGCCGCTGGCCACCGACGGCAGCCCGCTGCCCTTCCCCACCGAGGCGGGCGATCCCCTGCACGACGCGATCGCCGCGCTGGACGCCGATGTGCTGGCGCTCCAGGAGGTGGACCGCCACCAGGAGCGCTCCGGGCTGACCGACCAGACGGCCGTGGCCGCCAAGGCGATGGGCGCCGCCGACTGGCGTTTCGCCGCCGCCCTGCACGGCCGCCCGGCGCCGGTGGCCGGCTGGCTGCGCGACCCGGCCGTGCCGGGCCTGCAGGTGTACGGGCCGGACGAAGTGGGCACCGCCCTCGAACTGCCCTCCTACGGCACGGCGCTGCTCACCCGGCTGCCGGTGCGGCACTGGCAGGCCCGGCGGTTCGCCCCCGCGCCGTTCGGTCTGCCGCTGCGGGTGGCCGGGCGCCGGGGCCTGACCCCCGTCCCGGACGAGCCGCGGGCCGCGCTGGCCGCCGTCCTGGAGGGGCCCAGCGGCCCGTTCACCGTGGTCGCCACCCATCTGTCCTTCGTGCCGGGCTGGAACATGGCCCAACTGGCCGGGATCCGGCGGTGGATCGCCGACCTGCCGCGGCCCTACCTGGTACTCGGCGACTTCAACCTGGTCGGGGCGGTCCCGCGCACGGTGCTCGGCGGAGCCACCGCGCTGGACCGCGGCACCCGTTCGCGCCAGCAGCTGCGCGAGTTGCGCGCCGCCCGCCGCGTGCGCGCGGCGGCGAGCGAGCCGCGCCGCCGCCGGGTCCGCGAGCCGCGCCCGCGCCTGCAGGGCTGGTACGACCTGGCCCGCACACCCACGTACCCGTCGCACCGCCCGGCGGTGCAGTTCGACCACGTGCTCGCGGTCGGCGTGCCGCGCACCGCCGTCGGCTCGGTCGCCGCGCCGCGGGTCGGCGTCTCGGACCACCGGCCGCTGGTGGTCGAGGTCGAGCTGTAGCCCCTACGGACGGGCCACCAGCTGCGCGCTCTGGTGCGGGAGTTGCGAACCGCCCTGGGCGGGCTCGTACTGCAGCAGGAGCATCGCCGCGTCGTCGCCGAGCTGCTTGCCGACGTGCCGCACGACGTCCGCGTGCAGCCGGCGCAGCACGTCGGTCGGGCCGCCGCTCGCGCAGCCGGGGAGCCGCTCGGCGAGCGGGTAGAAGAGGCCGGCCCGGTCCCGGGCCTCGATCACCCCGTCGGTGAACAGCAGGACCCGGTCGCCCGGTTCGAACGGCACCCGCTGGATCGGCGGGCGGACGTCCGCCGGGTCGAGGACGCCCAGCGGCGGCACCGTCTCGTCCAACTCCAGGGCCACCGCGGGCCCGTCGCCGCGCAGCAGCAGCGGCGCGGGATGGCCGCAGTTGACGATCTCCGCGGTGCCGTCCGGGCACACCCCGATCAGCACGAGGGTGACGAACTCCTCTTCCACGCCCGGGTGTTCGTTCTCGTGCAGCGCGCGGTCCAGGCTGACGGCCAGCCAGTGGGCCACCAGGTCCAGCGCGGGCTCCTGGTGCGCCGCCTCGCGGAACGCGCCCAGCACGGCGGCCGCGGTCTCCACCGCGCTGAGCCCCTTGCCGCGGACGTCGCCGACCACCGCCCGCACGCCGTGCCGGGTGTTGACCACCTCGTACAGGTCCCCGCCGATCCGGGCGTGCGCGGCCGCCGCCGCGTAGTGCACGGCCGCCCGTACGCTGCCCACCCGGTCGGGGACCGAGCGCAACAGCACCCGGCGGGCGATCTCGGCCACCAACTGGGCGTCGGCCAGCGCCTGCTCCTGCCGCACCCGCAGCATCACACTGACCCAGCTGATCGCGGTGACCAGCGCGATCGCGAAGACCGTCGCACTGTGCACGGACTCACCGAGCACGTTGTTGTAGGTGGCCATGACGAAGGCGGCGCCCTCGGCCAGCACTCCGGTCAGCAGCGGGTACCAGACCCGCCGGCTGACGATCGCGGCCAGCGCGGGGACGGCGGTGAGCGCGGGCTCGACCGTCACCGTGGTGTTGCTGAAGTAGTCAAGGCAGACCACCAGCGCCATGCCGATGAACGGCAGGGCCAACGCGGTCCTGGGCCAGGTCCCCGTCGCACGGACGGTGGCCGGACCGGGGGTGGGGCCGGCAAACCGCTCTCTGAACCATCCGGTCGCGCTCAACTTCGGTTTCTCCAGCAGAAGGCGCCGAGTGTCGTGGGGACACCTGCGACGATGACTGAGGGTGACGCTTGGGGGTCTGTCCCGACGACCGGAAGACCTGAGTGACCGGTTACCGACCCCACAATAGGCGCGAAACGCGCACACCGCACTGGTTTCGCGCGACTCCGTGACGAGTTGGATGCTCTCTGTGACCTAATAGTCACTGTTCCCGATCAGAAGCGTTTCCAACTCTTTCCGGTCAGGAAGTCGTACCGGTCTTTCGACCCGTCCGCTGCGGATGTAACAGAAGGCAGCGGTGACCTGCTCCAGTGGCAGCCGCTGCTGCTCGGCCCAGGCCACCCGGTAGATGGCCAGTTGCAGCGGATCGGCGCTCTCCTCGTGACCGGTCTTCCAGTCCACCACCTCGTAGCGGGGCAGTCCTGGTGACCCAGCGTCGCCGTCACGCTCCCGGTACACCGCGTCGATCCGGCCGCGCACCACGCGCCCCGCCAGCAGCAACTGCACCGGCGCCTCGACCCGGTAGGGCGTCCGGGTCGCGTACGGGCCGCGCAGGAAGGCCTCCTTGAGCTGCTCCAGGTCGTGCTCGTCCTCGATGCCGTCCTCGTCCACCCCCGGCAACGCCTCCGCCTCGATCAGCGGCAGCGGCGCGAACTGCGCCTGGATCCAGGCATGGAACCGGGTACCGCGGCGGGCGCCGGGCTGCGGCGGGCGGGGCAGCGGGCGGGCCAGCTCATGGGCGAAGCCGTCCGGGTCGGCGGCCAAGCGCATCAGCTGCGAGGCGGAGAGCGAGGCCGGCAGCGGCACGTCCCGCACGGTGCGCCGGGAGCGCTCCAACTCACCGAGCAGCGCGGTCAGGTCACGGTCCCAGGAGGCCACCTGACGCTGCTCCTCGGGCGCCAGCCGCTCGGGCTCGGGCGCCGGCTCCCCGGCCAGCCGGCGGCCCACCACCTCGGCCACCCGGCGCCGGGCGAGCTGGGCGGCCGGATCCAGCGGCAGCGGCCAGGCGGTCTCCACCGACTGATCGAGCGCCGGGTTCTCGGCGCCCGCCACCGGCGGCTCGGCCCAGTGCTCGACCTCGCCGCAGCCCGGCAGCCCGGCATGCGCGCGCAGCTCCTCCAGGAAGTCGGACGGACCGCGCGGGGTCTTCTGGCTGGGCCCCCACCAGTGGCCGGAGGCCAGCAGCAGCGCCTTGGGACGGGTGAACGCGACATAGCCGAGCCGCAGTTCCTCGGTCACCGTCTGGTCCTTCAGGGCGTCCCGGAAGGCCGTCATGCCCTTGGCCGTCCAGCCCGGCACGGCGGGCAGGGTGGCGCCGTCGCCGCGCAGCGCGTGCGGCAGGACATGCCGGCGGCTGGTCCAGCGCTCGCGCGAGCGGTTGCTCGGGAAGGCGCCGGCGACCAGGCCGGGGACGGCGACCACGTCCCACTCCAGGCCCTTGGACTTGTGCACGGTGAGCACCTTCACGGTGTCCTCGCCGCCGGGCAGGCTGCTGTCCAGGCCGCTGTCGTAGTCCTGGGCGGCCCGCAGGAAGGCCAGGAAGGCGGCCAGCCCCGGATCGCCGTCCAGGTCGGCGAAGCCGGCCGCGACGTCCAGGAACGCGTGCAGGGTCTCCCGGCGGCGGGCGGCCAGCGCCAGCGGCGAGGCGGAGAGCTCCACCTCGAGGCCGGTCACCGTGAGCACCCGGTGCAGCACGTCCATCAGCGGCTCGGACAGCATCCGGCGCAGCTCGCGGACCTCCCGGGCCAGGTGGGCGAAGCGGATCCGGGCCTCGGCGGAGAACGGCAGCTCTCCCCCAGCCTCCGGCTGGGAGGTGCCCCCATGCGGGGTGGCGTCCAGGAAGGTCTCCAGGGCGTCCGAGAGCGAGACCACCTCGGTCGGATCGGCCTGCGCGACGGCTGCGGTGAGGGGGTCGCCGCCGTCGGTACGGGCGGTGCGGACCAGCTCGGCGGCCCGGCGGCCGAGCAGTGCCAGATCGCGCGGGCCGATCCGCCAGCGCGGGCCGATCAGCAGCCGGACCAGTGCCGCGTTGGCCGTCGGATCCTGCAGCACCTCGCAGACCGCGACCAGGTCGGCCACCTCGGGCAGCTGCAGCAGGCCGCCCAGGCCCACCACCTCGACCGGCACCTCGCGGGCCACCAGCGCCGCGTGGACGTCCGGGAACACAGCACTGCCCCGGCACAGCACGGCTATCCGGCCCGGCGGGGTGCCGGTGCGCACCAGGTGGGCGATCGAGTCGGCCAGCCAGCCGACCTCCTCGGCATGGGTGGGCAGCAGCGCGGCGCGGACGAAGCCGTCCAGCTCGGCGCCGGGCGCCGGGCGCAGCGCCTCGACGCCCTCGTGCATCGCGCGCAGCGGCGCGGCCAGGCCGTTGGCGAAGGCCAGCAGCCGGCCGCCGCTGCGGCGGTTCTCACTGAGCGCGTAGCGCAGCGCGGGGGTGCCGTCGGCGTGCGGGAAGTGCTCGGGGAAGTCGTCCAGGTTGGCCACCGAGGCGCCGCGCCAGCCGTAGATCGCCTGGCAGGGGTCGCCGACGGCGGTGACGGCGTGGCCGCCGTGGCCGAACAGGCCGGCCAGCATCAGGCGCTGGGCCACCGAGGTGTCCTGGTACTCGTCCAGCAGCACCACCTTGAACTGGCCGCGCAGCAGCTCGCCGACGACCGGACGCTGCTGGGCCAGCCGGGCGGCGGCGGCGATCTGGTCGCCGAAGTCCATCAGCCCGGCGGCGGCCTTGCGGCGGCGGTACTCCTCGACCAGGCGCAGCAGCTCCTGGCGGCCGGCGGCGGCCTCCGGGACGGCGCGCAGATCGGCATTGCTCAGCTTGACCGCAGCGAGCTTGTCCAGCAGCTCGGCGTCGAAGTCGCGCAGCTCGCCGGGCTCGACCAGGTGCTCGGCCAGCTCGGCGTCCAGCGCGGTGATGTCCGCCACCAGCGTGCTGAAGGCGTCCTTGAGGTGCGGGAACGGCCCGCGCGCGGTGCGCAGCACCCGGGCGGCGAGCTGGAAGCGGGTCGCGTCGGCGAGCAGTCGGACGTCCGGCTCGATGCCGATCCGCAGGCCGTGCTCCTTGAGCAGCCGGCCGGCGAAGGCGTGGTAGGTGGAGATCTCCGGCTCGCCGGTGGCGTCCTGGACGTCCTCGGCCTCGCGCACTCCGGCCCGGGCCAGCGCGGTGCGCACCCGCTCGGAGAGCTCGGCGGCGGCCTTGTTGGTGAAGGTCAGACCGAGCACCTCCTCGGGCCGGACGGCTCCCGAGCCGACCAGCCAGACCACCCGAGCGGCCATCACCGTGGTCTTGCCCGAGCCCGCCCCGGCGACGATCACGGCAGGCTCCAGCGGGGCGCCGATGGCTTGCATCTGCTCCCGGTTGAAGGGGATGCCGAGCAGCTCCTTGAGCTGGTCGGGGTGGCTGAGCATGAGGAAACGGTAACCGGCCCGACTGTCAGCACACCTATTCGACCAGCTGGCGGCCGTCGCGCTGGGCGGAGCAGCTGCGGCGGAACGAGCAGCGGTCGCAGCCGGTGCCGGTGGTCGGGACGAAGCGCTCGGCGAGCACCCGGCCGGCCGCGTCGGCGAGCAGGTTCTCGATCCACGGCTCGCCGTCCGGCGGGCCCTGCTGCTGCACCTTGGGGGCGTCCGGATCCCGCTTGTCCTCGATCCGCAGCTGCACCAGCTCGGCGCCGCCGAGCGCCGGGCGCGGACTGGTCAGCCCGTCCAGCGCGCCCTCGCGGACGGCCAGTTGGTAGACCGCCAGCTGCCGGTGCTCGGGCAGCGACTTGTCGGTGGGCGGCTGCTTGCCGGTCTTGAAGTCGACCACATACGCCCGGCCCAGGGTGTCCTGCTCGACCCGGTCCATCACCCCGCGGATCCGCACCGACACCTCGCCCACCGGCAGCGTCAGGTCGAACGGGTGCTCGGTGGCCAGCGTGTTGCGGCCGCGCTCCAGCACGTGCCAGTGCAGGAAGCGCTCCAGCGCGGCCCGCGCCTGGGTCTTCTCCTGGTCCGCCTTCCACGGCGCGTCGAAGGCCAGCGCGTCCCAGACCGTGTCCAGCCGCTCCATCAGCACCGCGAGGTCGGCCGGGGTGCGCCCGGAGCCGACCTCGTCGGCCAGCGCGTGCACCACGTTGCCGAAGCCCTGCGCGCCGGAGGTCGCGGTCTGGGCCTTGACCTCCTTGGCCAGGAACCACTGCAGGGAGCAGGAGCCGAGCTGCTCCAGGCCGCTGCCGGAGAGCTGGACGGGCTGCTCGGGCTCGCGCAGCGGGACGGGGTTGCCGGTCGGGTCGGCCATCCCCCACCAGCGGGCCGGGTGGGCGGACGGGACCAGCGCCACGCCGTCCTCGTCGGTCGCGGCGGCCAGCTGGGCCAGCCGCTCGGCGGCGGTGCGGCGCAGCTCGGGCGAGCGGGCCGGGTCGACGGTGACCGCGCGCAGCTCGGCGAGCAGCGCGGGGACCGAGAGCGGACGGCGCGGGCGATGCAGGACGTCCTCGACGGTCACCTCGGGCGTGCGGCGGAGCACCTTGCCGGTGCCGGGGGCCAGCTCCTCGCGGTAGAGCTCGCGCAGGAACCGGGACGGCTCGTCGCCGTCCTCGGCCGAGGCCTTCACCGCCGTGACGATCAGGCGCTCCTTGGCGCGGGTGACGGCGACGTAGAAGAGCCGGCGCTCCTCCGCCAGCAGGGCGCCGGGGCTGAGCGGCTCGGCCAGGCCGTCGCGGCCGATCCGGTCGGCCTCGAGCAGCGAGCCGCGGCGGCGCAGGTCGGGCCAGAGGCCCTCCTGCACACCGGCCACCACCACCAGGCGCCACTCCAGGCCCTTGGAGCGGTGCGCGGTCATCAGCCGGACGGCCTCGGGGCGGGCGGTGCGCACCGTGAGGGTGTCGGCCGCGATGTCCTGGGCCTCCAGCTCGGCGAGCAGGTCGAGGGCGCCGCGGTGGCCGGTGATCTGCTCCTCGGCGCGGGCGGCGGTCTCGAAGAGGGCGCACAGCGCGTCCAGGTCGCGGTCGGCGTTGCGGCCGGCGGTGCCGGAGCGCAGGGCGGAGCGCTCCAGGCGCTCGCGCCAGCGCGGGCTGCCCTCCCAGAGCAGCCAGAGCGCCTCCTCGGCGGTGCCGCCGCCGACCAGGTGGTCGCGGACCTTGCGGAGCAGGAAGCCCAGGTCGCGGGCCCGGCGGGCGTAGCCGGGGTCCATCGCGACCAGTCGCCCCGGCTCGGCGAGCGCCTCGCGGATCAGCTCGTCCGCCGAGCGGACCACCTCCACCCCGGCCGCGCGCTCCTCCTCGCGCAGCGCCCGGCCCAGCCGCCGCAGGTCCGAGCCGTCCAGGCCGCCGAGCGGTCCGGTCAGCAGGGTGAGCGCGACCTCGGCGGTCAGGGGCTCCCCCCAGGCGGCCTCGGCATCGGACGTCGGCTCGGCCGACTTCTCGTGCGCGGCACCCTGCGCGCAGACCCGCAGGGCCAGCAGCAGCGGAACCACCGCCGGCTCCTCGCGCAGGGGCAGGTCGTCGCCGTCGATCTCCAGCGGCACGCCGGCCGCGCTGAGCGCCCGCCGCACGCCGGGGATCGCCCGCGCCCCGGCCCGCACCAGCACCGCCATCTCGCCCCACGGGACGCCGTCCTCCAGGTGCGCGCGGCGCAGCAGGTCGGCGATGCTCTCCAGCTCGGTGCCGGGCGTCGGGTAGCTGTAGACCTCGACCCGGCCCCCAGTGCGCTGCGCGGGGATCAGCGCACGGTGCTGGGCCAGCTTGTCCGAGGGCAGCCGGCTCATCGGCATCCGGCGGGCCAGCTCACGCGAGGCCGCCAGCAGCACCGGCGCCGAGCGCCGCGACACCCGCAGCACCTTGACCTCGGCCGGGCGCCCGTCGGCCTGGCGGAACTGGTCGGGGAAGTCCAGGATCCCGTTGATGTCCGCGCCGCGGAAGGCGTAGATCGACTGGTCCGGGTCGCCGACCGCCACCAGGTCGCGCCCGTCGCCCGCCAGCTGGCGCAGCAGCCGCACCTGAGCAGGGTCGGTGTCCTGGTACTCGTCGACGAAGACCACGTCGTAGCGCGCGCGCAGATCCACCTCGGGGCGCTCGGCGAGCAGCACCGCCCGGTGCACCAGCTCCGCGTAGTCCAGCACTCCGCGCAGGTCCAGCACATCCAGGTAGTCGGCCAGGAAGTGCGCGGCCGCCGCCCAGTCCGGCCGCTGCACACCGGCCGCGAAGCGGGCCAGCTCGGCCTCCCCCAGGCCCAGTTCGCGGCTGCGGGCCAGCACCGCGCGGACCTCGTCGGCGAAGCCGCGGGTGGTCAGGCAGGCCCGCAGGTCCAGCGGCCAGCCGATCCTCCCGACACCCGCCGCCGCGTCCTCGGCGCCGCCGGCCAGCAGCTCACGCACCATCACGTCCTGCTCCGGACCGGAGAGCAGCCGCAGCGGCTGCGCGTACTGCTCCGGCTCCTGGTGCGCGCGCAGCAGCGCATAGCAGAAGGAGTGGAAGGTGGTGGTCTGCGGAGCGCTGCCCATCCGGAAGGCCATCCGGTCGCGCAGCTCCATCGCGGCCTTGCGGCTGAAGGTCAGCACCAGGATCCGCTCCGGGTCGGTGCCCCGCGCGATCCGCTGGGCGACCGACTCCACCAGGGTGGTGGTCTTGCCGGTGCCCGGGCCGGCCAGCACCAGCAGCGGCCCGCCCACATGCTCGGCCACCGCCTGCTGGTAGGGGTCCAGCACGGGCGGGACGGGCGGCGTGAGCGGGCTGCGCACCAGACGGTAGGGGGAGGTCACTGTGGTCCTGGGGGGAGAGTCCGACCACCGAGCCTACGAGATCGACGGGCGTGCGCCGGAACGGGTGCGCCCGGTCACACGAATGAGTGGGGTCCGGGCGGCGCAGGATTCGGACTGTGTCCGCGCTAACGCTCCTCTTACCGCCCGTCCCAGCGGGCCTGCCGCAGATCCACCCGGGGCAGGCTCTCGGCCGCCTGCGAGCCCCGAGCCGGGCCCCGACCGACCCGCAGCGGCGTACCCTCGACCCGGTAGGCGGCCAGCGCGCGCTGCTCGTGACCCGGCAGCAGCGCACCGTCCGCCCGCACCACTCGCCACCAGGACACCGCGCCACCGTAGAGCGCCAGGACCCGCCCCACCTGGCGCGGACCGCCCTGTTCCAGGTACTCGGCCACGTCCCCGTAGGTCATCACCCGACCGGGCGGGATCCGGTCGATCAGGTCGAGCACCAGCTCGGCGAAGGGGGGCAGGTCACCATCCTGCTGCTGGTCCATGCTGTTCTCCGTCACCCCCGGGATTCTTCCGCATCCGGACGAGCGACGAGCGCCCAGCGGGCGTATTCGCCGCGCCCGGTTCGGCCCCTGTCCAGCGGCGGCCGACTCGGCATGCCACCATCTTCGAGGCGGTGAGTGGTGATACGAGGACAAGACCAGATGACCGGGACGGCTGACGTGGACGTGGACGAGGGCTCCGAGGAGCCCACCGCCGCACTGCCCGCCCCCGAGGAGCCGAAAGTCTCCCTGGTGAAGCAGGCCCGTCCCGCCGTGCGCGCAATCCCCGAGCCCGCGCCGGTGCCCGTGGCCGTGCCGGCGCCCGAGCCCGAGCCCGAGGGCGACGACCTCGCGGTCGACGAGCCGCTGCTCGCGGCCCGCGCACACCGACCCTCCGACCTGATCCGCCTGCTGGCCGGCCTGCTGGGCATCATCGCGCTCTTCGTCCTGGCCGGGATCGCGACCTCGACCACCAGCGGCCTCGAAAGCGACATCAACGTCAACATCCGGCACATCCCGTCCTGGCTGAGCACCGTCGGAAGCCTGGTCTCCAGCATCGCCGTGCTGGGTGTGCCGCTGGCCTTCGCCGTCGAGCGGCTGATCAAACGCGACGGCCTGCGGGTGGCCGACGGCGTGCTCGCCTCGGTGCTCGCCTACGGGGTCTCGCTGGCCGTCGACTGGTGGGTGGCCGAGGGCGCCTCGGAGGCCATCCGCAACGCGCTGACCCAGCTGCCGGACACCGGCAGCACCTCGCTCACCGACCCTGTGCACGGCTACCTGGCGCCGGTGATCGCCTATATGACAGCCGTCGGGATGGTCAGCCGACCACGCTGGCGGGTCGCGCTGTGGATCGTGGTGATCCTCAGCGGCGCCACCGAGCTGATCAGCGGCTACACCACCGTCCTCTCGCTCCTGCTGACCGTGCTGATCGGCTGGTCGGTGGCGTACGGGACGCTCTACGCGATCGGCTCGCCGAACATCCGCCCGACCGGCCAGCACCTGATGCTCGGCCTGCGCAAGGTCGGCTTCGCGCCCACCGGCGCCCACCGCGCACCGGACGCCCCCGGCGGCACCCGGCGCTACTACGTCAACCAGAACGACGGCCCGACCCTCGACGTCCACATCATCGACCGCGAGCAGCAGGCCTCCGGCTTCTTCTACCGGGTCTGGCGCCGGCTGCTGCTGCGCTCGGTGGCCGTCCGGCGCAGCCCGCAGTCGCTGCGCCAGGCGCTGGAGCAGGAGGCCCTGATCGCCTACGCGGCGGCCGCGGCCGGTGCGCATGCCCCGCAGCTGGTGGCCACCTCGGAGCTCGGCCCGGACGCGGCCATCCTGGTCTACGAGAAGGTCGAGGGCCGCGCGCTCGACGAGCTGTCGGCCGCCGAGATCACCGACGAGGTGATGGCCTCCTTCTGGGAGTCGGTCGGCGTCCTGCACCAGCGCCGGATCGCCCACCGGCGGCTGACCGGCGAGTCGCTGCTGGTGGTAAACGAGAAGCTCGGCGCGCTGGTCAACCTCTCCGGCGGCGACATCGCGGCCGGCGACCTCACCCTGCGGATCGACACCGCCCAGCTGCTGACCACCTTCGCGCTGCGGGTCGGCCCCGAGCGCGCGGTCGCCACCGCCACCCGGGTGCTGGGACCCGATCGGGTGGCCGCCTCGCTGCCGCTGCTGCAGCCGGTCGGCATGAGCCGGCAGACCAGGGCGGACCTGGCCCGGCAGTCCAAGGACCGCAAGGCCGCCGCCCAGGCGCTGGCGCTGGAGCAGGTGGCGGCCGGCGAGCGCACCCAGGAGCAGGCCGAGGAGGACATCACCGCGGCCGGCGAGGACCTGCTCAGCAAGATCCGCGCCCAGATCCTGGAGATCGTGCCGGAGGCCCCGCTGGCACCGGCCAAGTTGGAGCGGCTCAAGCCGAAGAGCCTGATCATGGTGATCGCGCTGGCCTTCGCGGCCTATCTCGCGGTGACCACCATCCAGCCCGGTCAGCTGAAGCTCTCGCAGATGAACTGGGCCTGGGCCTCGGCCGCGCTGGCCGCCGCCGCGGCCAGCTACGGCGCCGCGGCGATGAGCCTGACCGGCTTCGTCCCCGAGAAGCTGCCGTTCGGGCGGACCATGGCGGCCCAGCTGGCCGGCTCCTTCGTCAAGCTGGTGGCACCCGCCGCGATCGGCGGCATCGCGCTCAACACCCGCTACCTGCAGAAGTCCGGCGTGCGGCCGGGCCAGGCGGTGGCCAGCGTGGGCGCCTCGCAGCTCGCCGGGCTGGCCGGCCACCTGCTGCTGCTCTTCGGCTTCGGTCTGATCACCGGCAGCCAGCGCAACGGCGACGTCGGCAGCCAGCGGGCGGTGATCATCGGGGTGCTGGCAGCGGCCGTGCTGGCGCTGGTGATCGCGGCGGTCGCACCGCTGCGCCGCTTCGTGGTGACCCGGGTGCGCGGCCTCTTCTTCGGGGTGGTCCCCCGGATGCTCGACCTGATGCAGACGCCCAGCAAGCTGGTCACCGGCTTCGGCGGCATCGTGCTGCTGACGCTGGCCTTCACCGCCTGCCTGGACGCCTCGGTGCGGGCCTTCGGCGGCTCGATGAGCTACCCGACCGTCGCGGTGATCTTCCTGACCGCGAACGCGGCCGGCTCGGCCGTGCCGACCCCGGGCGGGATCGGGCCGGTCGAGCTGGCCCTGATCGGCGCACTCGCCAGCTTCGGCGGCCTGCCGGCGGCCACCGCGACCTCCGCCGTCTTCCTCTTCCGGGCGCTGACCTTCTGGCTCCCGGTGGTGCCCGGCTGGATCGCCTACACCTATCTGCAACGCAAGGGCGCGATGTGAGCGCCATGCTGAAAGGCCGCGGGCCGGGCTCCTGATCCAGGAGCCCGGCCCGCGGCCTTTCACACGACTGCGCGTCAGTAGACCGGCTTGTGGGGCTCGATCTGGTTGACCCAGCCGACCACGCCGCTGCCCAGGTGGACGGCGTCGGAGAAGCCGGCCGACTTCAGGACGGCCAGCACCTCGGCCGAGCGGACGCCGGTCTTGCAGTGCAGGACGATCTTCTTGTCCTGCGGCATCAGCTCCAGGGCGTTGCCCATCAGGAACTCGTTCTTCGGGATGAGCGTGGCGCCGGGGATGTTGACGATCTCGTACTCGCCGGGCTCGCGGACGTCGACGAGGAAGATCTTCTCGCCGTTGTCCTGCCACTCCTTGAGCTGCTTGGGCGTGATGGTCGACCCGATGGCGGCCTCCTGGGCCTCCTCCGAGATCGCGCCGCAGAACGCCTCGTAGTCGATCAGCCCGGTGACCGTGGGGTTCTCGCCGCAGAGCGCGCAGTCGGGGTCCTTGCGGACCTTGACCTGGCGGTAGTTCATCTCCAGGGCGTCGTAGATCATCAGTCGGCCGACCAGCGGCTCGCCGATGCCGGCCAGCAGCTTGATCGCCTCGGTGACCTGGATCGAGCCGATCGAGGCGCAGAGCACCCCGAGCACGCCGCCCTCGGCGCAGGAGGGGACCATGCCTGGCGGCGGGGCCTCCGGGTAGAGGCAGCGGTAGCAGGGACCGTGGTCGGCCCAGAAGACGCTGGCCTGGCCGTCGAAGCGGTAGATCGAGCCCCAGACATACGGCTTGCCGAGCAGCACCGCGGCGTCGTTCACCAGGTAACGGGTGGCGAAGTTGTCGGTGCCGTCCACGATCAGGTCGTAGCCGGAGAAGATCTCCATGACGTTCTCGTTGTCGAGGCGCTCGTCATGCAGGATCACGTTGACGTACGGGTTGATCTCCTTGACCGAGTCGCGCGCGGACTCGCCCTTGGAGCGGCCGATGTCGGACTGGCCGTGGATGATCTGGCGCTGGAGGTTGGACTCGTCGACGGTGTCGAACTCCACGATGCCCAGCGTGCCCACACCGGCCGCGGCCAGGTACATCAGCGCCGGAGAGCCGAGGCCACCGGCGCCGACACAGAGCACCTTGGCGTTCTTCAGCCGCTTCTGCCCGGCCATCCCGACATCCGGGATGATCAGGTGGCGGGAGTACCGGCGGACCTCGTCGACGGTGAGCTCGGCAGCCGGCTCAACCAGGGGTGGCAGCGACACGGGGACTCCGATGGTCGTCAGTGTTCGGTAGTGACTACGCCAACAGTGTCACGTCCACCCGGTATTCCGAGACAGCAAGTCCGACAGGCGAGACGCGGCGCGCCGGATCGTGGGACCTGGCTGACCGACCGCAGCCAGGCGGGCTCACACCCGGCAGGCCGTCTCAAGCCACACATCGCCCAGCGACTCCTCCAGCGGCGTGCAGGCCCGCCAGCCGAGCCGCTCCCGCGCCGTGCGCACGTCAGCCTGCCGCCAGGGCACCGGCTCGGCGTACGGGCGCGGCTCGGCCGGCGGCCGCTCCCCGCCGCCGTGCTCGCCGACCGGCTGGGCCGGCAGCACCACCGCCCTGGCCTCCTCGGTCAGCGCCCCCTCGAAGCCCGATGCCCTGACCAGCAGATACGCCGCGTCCCTGGACCGCACGGCATGCCCGCTGCCGATGTTGATCACCCCGGTGGCGGCCGAGACCGCCGCCGCCCGGACCGCCAGCGCCACGTCCCGGACGTCGACGAAATCCCGGAACGCCGACAGGTCCGGCATCCTGACCTGCGACTCCTGCTGCTCCAGCGCCCGGCGCAGGCCGTCGGCGAGCCGGCCGAAGAGCGAGGCGGCGGGCGCGCCGGGCCCCACCACGTCGAAGACCCGCAGCACCGCCGCGTCCAGCCCGGAGGAGGTCACCAGCTCCGTCCCGGTGAGCTTGGACACCCCGTACGGACCGACCGGGCGCGGCTCGGCGGTCTCCGCGATCGGCGCGCCGGGCGCCACCGCCCCGTACTCCGCCGCCGACCCGACGTGCACCAGCCTGGCCGGCTGCCGGCTGCGCCGGATCGCCTCGCAGACCGTCGCCACCGCGAGGGCGTTGGCGCGGATCAGCGCCCGGGAGGTGCCATAGGTCGCCCCGGCGCAGTTGATCACCACCTGCGGCGCCACCGCGTCCAGGAACCGGGCCAGCGCCCCCGGGCTCCCGGCCGACAGGTCGAACCGGATGTCGGCCGAGTCGCGTCGGCCGAGCACCGTGACCTGCAGGTCACGGTCCAGCAGCAGACGGTCGGCGACCCGACGGCCGATGTAGCCGTCGGCGCCCAGCAGCAGCACCCTCATCGGGGGTGTCCTTCCACGAGATCAGTGAGACGGGAGTTCTGAGGGGCTCGGACCGGCCGGCCTCAGCGGTACGAGCCGGGCCGGCCGAGGACGATCCACGCGTACGGCAGCAGCACCGTCGCGGCCGAGCCGGCCGCGACCGCCGCCGGTACGCCCGGCGCCGCGGCCCAGCCGGGCAGCAGGCCGCCCGCGCGCAGCAGCAGGCCGACGACCGCCAGCGTGTCGGCGGCCAGCAGCCCGGCCAGCGCCACCCGAGCCTGACCGCACCGGTGCAGCACCGCGGCCGAGCCCACCAGCAGCCCCAGCGCGGCCTGCGCCGACCACTGCGCGGCCCCGGCCTGCTGGAAGGCGCTCTGCAGTAGGCCGGCGGCCGGGCCCGGACGGGGGGCCAGCACGGTGAGCACGGCCAGCGCGGCGAAGCTGACCACCGCGAGCACCGCGAGATACAGCCCGAGCGCGACCGGCAGGACCGGACGCATCCTGGCCCGGAACTCGGCGATCGTCGCGGACGTGCGCAGCTGCACCCGCCCGACGTGCCGCAGCCAGCGCGCCGAGCAGCCCGCCGCCCCGGTCGCGGCGCCGGCGGCCAGCACCAGCGCGACGGTCGCACCGCCGCCGGGCGCGGCCAGCGGCAGGCAGAGCGCGCCGAGCAGCCCCAGGGCCCGTACTGCCCCGCGGGCCGGCCGGTCGGCGGCGGGCGGCACCCCGCGAGCGGCCGCCGGGCCGTCGCCCGGCTTGCGGGGGACCCGGGCGAACAGCTCCTCGGCGAGCGAGAAGACGTCGCCGTGCCGGTAGCGCGCGGCCGTGGCGGCGCCGATCCCGGCCTCCTCCAGGGCCGCCGCGATCTCCAGCGGGTCGACGGCGCGCTCGCAGAGCTCCTGATGGGCCGCCATCAGCTCGCGCACCGGGTCCCCGGGCATCAGACTGCCTCCGCCATCGCCCCGGCGTCCGCGGGCTCGGCACCGGCCTCGGGAGCTGGAACAGGAGAAGGAGCGGCCACCGCTCGGCTGCCCGCCACCCAGAACTCGGCGGGCCGGGCGAACGGCTGCGGCACCGCCCGGCGGTCCCCGGCCGGGAAGGCCGGGAAGCGCGAGACCACCTCCAGGTAGATCTCCCGGAACGCCGCGACCGCCGGTTCCACCGCGAATCGTTCCTGCGCCCGCAGCCGGCCCGCCAGACCGAGCCGCGCGCGCCGCTCCTCGTCCCCGAGCAGCGCCAGGCAGGCGACCGCCAGGGCCTGCGGGTCGGCGGGCGGCACCACCAGGGCGGTCGGCCCGACCACCTCGCGCACCGCCCCGACATCGGTGGCCACCAGCGCGCGGCCGCTGAGCATCGCGTCGGCCGGCAGCCGGGGCCCGCGGTGCGCCCGGGCCGAGAAGACCACCACCGTCCCGCTCGCCCAGGCCTCGGCCAGCGAGGCCGGCCGGCCCGCGAACTCCACCGCGGACTCCTCCGCCGTGCCCACCCCGAGCGCCGCGCCGAGCCCCAGTCGCCCGGCGATCGCCCGGCAGTGCGCCAGGTAGCCGGGCGGACCCTCGACGCCGTACATCCGCAGCCGCGCGGTGGGCAGCTCGGCCCTGACCCGGGCGAACGCGTGCAGCATCAGCTCCGGATCGCTGCCGGGCTCCAGCATCCCGGCCCAGACCAGGGTCGGCTCCGCCGGCTCGGGCCCGGCCGCCGCTCTGGCCACCGCCTCGGTGCCCTCGTAGACCACCCGGATCCGCTCGGGGCCGGCGCCGCAGCGGCGCTGCCACTCCCGGTCGAACGAACTGCCCGGGGTCAGCACCGCGGCCTGCCGGTAGGTCTCCTCGGTCAGCAGCCGGAAGTACGAGAGCAGCAGCGCGCGCACCGGCCAGCGGTAGGGCGCGTGCCGGTAGCCGAGGTACTGCTCGCGCAGGTGCAGCCCGTGCTCGGTGAGCACGAACGGCACCCCGTACAGGCGCTTGGCCAGCAGCGCGGGCAGCGCGGCCGGGCCGCCGCCCACCACATGGCAGAGGTCGGCGCCGGCCAGCGTGTCGGGGCCCTCGCCGTACCAGTCGGCCGACAGCGGGCGCAGGCACTGCTCCAGCAGGTCGCCGGCCACCAGCACGTCCCTGACCAGCGGTTGACCGGCCGCGGTGTCCGCGCCGGGCGAGCGCCAGACCTTCTCCAGCACCCGCTGGGCATGCCCGGAGGCCAGGAAGCCGGGCAGCGCGCCGTCCTGGCGGGCGAGCTCGGCCAGCCGGTAGAGGCCGCCGGCGAACCCCGCGCGCTCGCCGGGCATGACCAGCGCCCTCACCAGCTCCTGGTACGCCAACGCGTAAGCGCGCCGGCGCACCGCGCCCGGCCCGCGCCCGGTCGGCCGGGGCCCGCGCAGCACCAGCGTGCGCACCCCGGGCGCCGGCTCGGCCGCCGCACCCGGCAGCAGGACGTAGCGCTGGAAGTCGTGCTCCGGCAGCCCAGCGGCCAGCCGGCCGGACCAGTCGGCACGCTGCGCGTGCGGTTGAGTGCCCTCGGTGAGCAGAGCTATGCGCACGACGACCTCCAGAAGCAGAAGACTGGACGATGACCCGATGACGGAGCTCGAACCTGAGCAGTGGTGCGCGGCGGGCGACTGCCTCAGCCGAGCCGCGGACCGCGCACGCTAACCCTCTGGCGCCCCCGCACCCCGGCCGACGCGCCTGATACCCACCCCCGGGCGCCCACGGTCGCGCCCCCACATCTGTTCGGTCCGACATCACGAAGGTAGGGCCCTGTCCGGGCCGCCATCGGTCACATGCCTGCCTGCCACCTGAACGAGTGAACCCCCGTAACTTCGGGAATCGTCCGGCGTTTGCGTCAGAAGTCGGAGCCCTCCGCCGCGCCCCGCACCTCGCGGGCCGCCACCTCGCGCAGGAACGCCCGCACCGAGCGCGCGACCAGCTCCGGGTGCTCCATCATCGCCACGTGCCCGGACTCCGGCAGCACCAGCAGCCGGGCGTCCCGGAAGGCCGCGCAGGCCCGCGCCGCCGAGCGGTAGGACACCAGCTTGTCGCGCAGCCCGTAGATCAGCAGCACCGGCACCTCGACCCGCTCGGCCTGCCGCCAGAGCGCCTGCTCCCCGCGCTCGGTGTACGCCGAGACGATCCCGCGCGCCGACCCGACCAGCATCTGCAGCGCGTACGGCAGCGCCATCCGCCGCCGGTACTCGGTCACCGCCTGCTCCCGGCGCTCGGCCGGGATGGCCCCCGCGTTGCCGTAGACCAGATCGAGCAGCCCATCGGTGGCCTGTTCGACGCTGCGGCCCCCGGACGGGATCCGCTGGATCAGCCGGGTCGCCCCGGGCACCGCCAGCAGCCCGGTGGGCAGCGCGGTGCGCTGCGGAGGCAGCTCGGGCAGGGCCGGCGAGATCAGCGTCAGGCTGCGCACCAGATCCGGGCGAAGGGCGGTGAGCCGCACCGCGACCGCGCCGCCGAGCGAGTTGCCGACCAGGTGCACCGGTCCCCGGCCGCTCGCCTCCAGGTAGCCGATCACCGCCCTGACATGGCCGGACACCGAGACATTGCCGTCCAGCGGCGGCGCCGACCAGCCGAACCCGGGCAGGTCGAGGGCCTCGCCGCGGACCTCCCCGCCGAGCGCGGACATCAGGTCCGTCCAGTTGTCGGACGAGCCGCCGAGCCCGTGCACGAAGAGCGCCTCGGGCAGCCCGGCGGAGGGCTCGGCGGTGGGACCGGTGACCGAGAGCACCGCACCCGGCACCTCGACCGCGCGGGTCCCCCAGCGTCCGGCCGGACGCCCCTCGGCACCCGCACCCGCCCCGGCCTCCTGCGCCGCCCCGGCCTCCTGCTGCTGCTCAGTGCTCATGGGAGATGATGGTAATGAGACTCTGGCGCCCCGACGGGCCGCGCGCCGTATTGTGAGCACCCGACAACCCGAGCTGCGCTTTTTCTCAGCCCGGCAGGGCACAGACCGGGTTACCCGAAAGTAGACTCAGTCCCCTTGCCAGCCCATGCACGGTCCCGCCCTCGGGACGCCGACCGGACACCGGCCGGGGCCCCCGTGCAGCCGACCGTGAAGTGAGGAGCGCCGTGACGGCCATCCAGGAGGCGCAGGACCGCCCACGCGGCGCCCGTCTGCCCCGCAGCGCCCGCCGTGAGCAGCTGCTCGGAGCCGCGCAGGAGGTGTTCGTCGCGCAGGGCTACCACGCCGCCGCGATGGACGACATCGCCGAGCGCGCCGGGGTCAGCAAGCCGGTGCTCTACCAGCACTTCCCCGGGAAGCTGGAGCTCTACCTCGCGCTGCTCGACAAGCACTGCGACGCCCTGGTCGAGGCCACCCGGACCGCGCTGGACGCGACCGTGGACAACAAGCAGCGGGTGGCCGCCACCATGGAGGCGTACTTCCGCTACGTCACCGGTGAGTCCGGCGCGTTCCGGCTGGTCTTCGAGTCCGACCTGACCAACGAGCCGGCCGTGCGCGAGCGGGTCGAGCGGGCCGCCGACATGAGCGCCACCCTGGTCAGCAAGGTGATCGCGGAGGACACCGACCTGCCCGAGGCGGAGGCCAAGCTGCTGGCCGCGGGCGTCTGCGGACTGGCCCAGATCACCGCCCGCTACTGGCTCTCGCAGGGCAGCGATATCCCCCGCGACGAGGCGGTCCGGCTGGTCGCCAGCCTTGCCTGGCGCGGCCTCAAGGGCTTCCCGATGCACCCCGGGGACCAGCCCCAGGGCCAGGAGGAGGCCCACGAGGGCAACCAGGGGCAGGCACCGGCTACCGACTGATCCGCCGCGGAGACGGGTCGTTGCTCTATGGTGAAGCCGTACGGCCCGGTAGCCGCGAACACCTGTTCCCAGGTGAGGGGTACCGGGCACGGATAGCTGCAACCCGGAGGGACGGAAGCCGTGGAGGTCAAGATCGGCGTGCAGAACGCGCCTCGAGAGATCGTTCTCGAGAGCCCGCAGACTGCCGATGAGGTCGAGAGTGCGGTCGCCAAGGCACTGGAGGGCACCTCGAAGGTCTTCTCGCTGACCGACGAGCACGGCCGCCGCGTCATCGTCCCGGCCGAGCGCCTGGCGTACGTGGAGATCGGCGAGCCGAGCCAGCGCAAGGTCGGCTTCGGCACCATCTGACAGGCCTGGCGATGCCCACCGTTCCCCCGGGAGCGGTGGGCATCGCCATGTCCAGGCGTAGAGCCGGCGCCGCGCGGGTATGCAGTGGCCACAGCGGATCGCGTGGACTCAAGTTCGGGAGGCCGGCCGTGCCCTTGCCCGTCGCAGCGCTCGTCTTCGCCCTGATCGGGCTGCTCGCCGGCTTCGGCGTGCTCGCCGTGCTGCCCGAGTACTTCCCGATGGCGCGCGGTCTGACAATCGGCACCGCGCTGGTGTCCGCCCTGCTCAGCGGCACGGTCACCCGGTACACGCTGAACGGCGTGACGCCCGCGGTCTGCATCGCGCTCACCGTCCTGTTCACCGGCCTGCTCACCTCGGTGCTGGCCCGGCCGGACCTGGCGGCGGCCCGGCACGGCAGCCACCGCGGCCACCGCCGCCGGCACCGGGCCGCCTGACACCTGAGGACGACCAGGGGAGGCCAGGCCCAGGCTTAGGAGGCCAGGCCCAGCGCGCCCATCCGCCGGGTGTGCGCCTCGGTGATCCGGTTGAACATCTTGCCGACCTCGACCAGATCGAAGCCGCCCATCTCGGCGCCGCCGACCAGCAGGTTCGACAGCGCGTCGCGCTCGGCCACCACCCGCTGGGCCTGGCTGAGCGCCTCACCCATCAGCCGGCGTCCCCAGAGCGCGAGGCGCCCGCCGACCCGCGGGTTCTCCACGATCGCCTGGCGCACCTTGTCCACCGCGAACTGCGCGTGGCCGGTGTCGCTCATCACCCGCAGCACCAGGTCCCGGGTGTCGTCGTCCAGCCGGACGGCAACCTCGCGGTAGAAGTCGGTGGCGATCGAGTCCCCGACGTACGCCTTGACCAGGCCCTCGAGCCAGTCGGACGGCGCGGTCATCCGGTGGAAGGACTCCAACGGCTCGACGAACGGGGTCATCGACGCGGTCGGGTCGGCGCCGATCTCGGCGAGTCGGTCGTGCAGCAGCTGGTAGTGCGCGAACTCGGCGGAGGCCATCCGGGCCAGCGCGGCCTTGTCGGCCAGCCCCGGGGCGAACTTGGCGTCGTCGGCCAGCCGCTCGAAGGCGCTCAGTTCGCCGTACGCGAGTGCGCCGAGCAGGTCCAGCACCGCGGCCCGGTAGTCCGGGTCGGCCGAGCAGGTCGTCCAGTCGCCGATCGAGCCGATCGCACCGACCTTGCCGGCGTCGCCATGAGTCTCCATGAAGCGTCACTCTAGACCGCGCCACGGCGAGTCGACGGCCCGACTCAGACGCGTCACGTGTTCGACTGGTCGGCTGACTGTACAGTGGTACAGAGGCCCGTAGTGCCCGCACGGTTCGCAGACCGCGCGGGTTCGGTTCGTCCGGACGATTCCGGCGCGCAACCCGGGCGCTCAGTACGCGGATGCCCGGTCGGAGACCCGATCGGCTCCGACCTTGGCTTGGACCTCAAGCCAGGCACCGCATCAGTGGCCGAGCGAGGGCCGCCGCGGACCGCGCCGTTCGGCGCCGGTCCCGCGCCGAACCCCTCACGGGACATCTCCCCCACGCCACGGGACGACGCCGCCCTTTCGGGCCGGCCCTCCCGGACGCCGCAGGGACCGGCGCGGTCGTGCACGACCACGCAGCTGGCGACCAGGGCCCTTTCCCGGCCCGGGCGCGGCCGCGCGGCTGCCCGCCCGTCCTCTCGCTCTCGGCCCGCCCACATGGAAGAGGCAGCACCCTGTCCACCACGACTGAACCGACGAAGACCACGTTCCGCGAACTCGGCATCCTGCCCGAGACCGCCGAGGCGCTGGAAGCGGTCGGCATCATCCACCCCTTCCCGATCCAGGAGATGACCCTCCCGGTCGCGATGACCGGCCACGACGTCATCGGCCAGGCCAAGACCGGCACCGGCAAGACCCTCGGCTTCGGCCTGCCGCTGATCGAGCGCGTGGTCGTCCGCGCCGACATCGACGCCGGGCGCGCCACCGAGGCGCAGCTCTGCGAGAGCCCGCAGGCACTGATCGTCGTCCCGACCCGCGAGCTCTGCACCCAGGTCACCAACGACCTGCAGACCGCCGGCAAGGTCCGCGACGTACGCGTGCTGGCGATCTACGGCGGTCGGGCCTACGAGCCGCAGGTCGAGGCGCTGAAGAAGGGCGTCGACATCGTCGTCGGAACCCCCGGCCGCCTGCTGGACCTGGCCGGGCAGAAGAAGCTCGACCTCTCCCGGGTCAAGGCCCTGGTGCTCGACGAGGCCGACGAGATGCTCGACCTGGGCTTCCTGCCCGACGTCGAGAAGATCCTCACCATGCTGCCCGCCAAGCGGCAGACCCTGCTCTTCTCGGCCACCATGCCGGGCCAGGTGATCAGCCTCGCCCGCCGCTACATGAGCCAGCCGACCCACATCCGGGCCGCCGCCCCGGACGACACCGGCCACACGGTGGCCTCGGTCACCCAGCACATCTTCCGGGCGCACTCGCTCGACAAGGTGGAGATGGTCTCGCGGATCCTGCAGTCCGAGGGCCGCGGCCTGGCGATGATCTTCTGCCGCACCAAGCGCACCGCCGCCGACGTCTCCGACCAGCTCACCCAGCGCGGCTTCGCGGCCGGCGCGGTGCACGGCGACCTCGGCCAGGGCGCGCGCGAGCAGGCGCTGCGGGCGTTCCGCGCCGGCAAGGTCGACGTGCTGGTCTGCACCGACGTCGCGGCCCGCGGCATCGACGTCGAGGGCGTCACGCACGTCATGAACTACCAGTGCCCCGAGGACGAGAAGACCTACCTCCACCGGATCGGCCGCACCGGCCGGGCCGGCGCGTCCGGCACCGCCGTGACGCTGGTCGACTGGGACGACATCCCGCGCTGGGCGCTGATCAACAAGGCGCTGGAGCTCGGCTTCGGCGAGCCGGAGGAGACCTACTCGACCTCCGCGCACCTCTACGAGTTGCTGAAGATCGCACCCGGGACGACCGGCGTGCTGCCGCGCTCCGAGCGGACCCGGGCCGGCCTCGGCGCCGAGGCCGTCGAGGACCTCGGCGAGACCGGCGGACGCGGCTCGCGCTCCGGCGGTGCCCGCGGCAGTGAGCGGGGCAGTGACCGGGGCGGCGAGCGCGCCGGGGACCGTCCGCGCGGCGGCCGGGGCGGGGCCGAGCGCTCCACCGGACGGCGTGGCGCGGGCGGCGACGCGGTCGAGACGCCGGCCGCGGAGGAGCGTGCGCCGCGGACGCCGCGCGAGCGCCGTCGCACCCGTGGCGGCTCCGCCGGCGCGGACGTCGCGGCGGTCGCGGCCACCTCGGTGACCGGCGGACCGACCGAGGCCCCGGTGGCAGGCGGCGAGGGCGAGAGCGCACCGCGCCGTCGTCGGCGCCGGCCGCGCAGCGGCGGTGCGGGTGGCGAGGGCACCGCTCCGGTCGCCGCCGTGTTCGCCGAGCCGGTCGCGGCTGCCGAGCCCGCTCCGGCGCAGGCCCCGGCCCCGGCCCCGGCCCCGACTCAGGCTGCCGTGCTGCCGGCCCAGGCGACGGCTCCGGCCGCCGCCGGCCCGGTGACCACGCAGCGCAAGCCCGTCCAGCGTGCCCCGCGCAAGATCCGGGCGATCACCGAGGACTACGACACGCCCCAGGCACCCGCCGCGGTGGTCGAGACCCCCGTGGTCAAGGCCCCTGTGGTCAAGGCCGTCGCGCCGGTCGAGGTCGTCGCAGAAGCCGTGGTGGTAGCCGAGCCGGCCGCCACCAAGCCCCGCAAGACCGCGGCCAAGCGCACCACCAAGAAGGCCGCCGCACCGGTCGAGGCCCCCGTGGAGGTGATCGCGGAGGTCGTCGCCGAGGTCGTCGCCGAAGAGGCTCCCGTCAAGCCCCGCAAGGCCGCCGCCAAGCGCACCACCAAGAAGGCCGCCGCCGCAGTCGAGGCCCCCGTGGACGTCGTCGCCGAGGCCGTCGCCGAAGAGGCGCCCGCCAAGGTGACCCGGACGCGCAAGGCCGCCGCGAAGAAGACCGCCGCCAAGGCGCCGGTCGAGGCCGTGGCAGCCGACGCTCCCGCAGCCGAGGCGCCGGTCAAGAAGGCGACCGCCCGCAGGACCACCGCCAAGAAGGCCGCCGCCAAGGCGCCCGTCGAGGCCGTGGCCGCCGAGGCACCGGCCGCCGAGGCCGAGGAGGCCCCGCGCCGCCGCACCCGCGCGCGCCGCCCGGCCACCACGGTCGAGGAGACCCCGGCCGCCGGCTGACGCCCGCACAGCACCACCCGAGGGCCGGCCCGCCGCGACAGCGGTGCGCCGGCCCTCGGGCGTCGCCCCATAAGCTCGGGGTGGCCCCACGTTCCAGCCCGGAGGAGTTCCCCCCGATGAGCACGCCCCGCTTCCTCGACCTCCCCGACTGCGCCCGCGCCGTCCGGCTGACCACGGCGCGCGGCGACTTCGCCACCCTGCTCGCCGAGCCCACCGCGCCGAAGCGCGGCACCGCGCTGCTGGTCCCCGGCTTCACCGGCAGCAAGGAGGACTTCATCGCCCTGCTGGAGCCGCTGGCGGCCGCCGGGTTCCGGGTGGCGGCGGTGGACCAGCGCGGCCAGTACGAGACCGGCGGCCCGGCCGACCAGGGCAGCTACGCGCTCGCCGAGCTCGGCCGCGACATCCGGGAGTTGACCGCCGTGCTGGCCGCCGACGGCGGCCCGGTGCACCTGCTCGGGCACTCCTTCGGGGGTTTCGTGGTGCGCGAGGCGGTGCTCGCCGCGGCGCCCGCGATGCCGTGGGCCTCGCTCACGATGCTCTCCACCGGCCCCGGCCCGATCGACCCCGCCGAGGCCGCCAGGACCAAGCTGCTGATGGACGCGCTGGGCTCGATGGACCTGGAGTCCATCTGGCAGGTCATGCAGTCGATGGACGCGGCCGAGGACGGCGAGCGGGCCGAAGCCCTCGCGCCCGAGGTCGTCGACTTCCTGCACCGCCGCTGGCTGGCCAACATCCCCGCCGCGCTGCTGGCGATGGGTGAGCGGCTGCTCTCCGAGCCCGACCGCACCGAGCAGCTGGCCGCGACCTCGCTGCCCAAGCTGGCCATGTCCGGCGTGCGGGACTACGCCTGGCCGGTCGATGAGCAGGCGCGCACGGCCGAGCGGCTGGGCGCGCCGTACGTCGTGGTGGACGGCGCCGGCCACTCCCCCAACGCCGAGCGCCCGGCGCGGACGGCGGCCGCGCTGGTGGAGTTCTGGTCCTCGGTCCCGACGCTCTGACGTCCCCGCGGTCTGACCGACTCCGCGCTCTGACGTCCCGGCGTTCTGACGAAAAATCGTTAGCTCGGGTAATATTTGATTCAGACCGGGAATGGACGACCCCATATGCGCGGTTGGACCTGAGAGCGCCACGCGGAAACCAGGACTTCACGGGTGGGCAACCGCGGGGACTCAACCCGGCGCCACGATGGTGATCGAGGGCCTACCGGCCCCGCACCTCCGCCGCAGGGGGGAACCGTGACACAGACCGCCGTACCGGGACCGGTACAGACGAGCACCACCCCGCAGCCTCAGCCGCGTCTGAGGCCGGAAAGGGAGCAGCCCATGCGTTTCGAGATCCACCGCCTTGACCAGAACCAGGACCCCGCCGCCGACCTGCTGATCGCCGACGCGGCAACCGTCCGCGAACTCATCGAGACGGCCGCCAAGACCGGCGAGCGCCTCTACATCCGCCCATGCCCGACCGTCTGACGCCACGCCAAGCCGCGTTCCTCGCAGCCGTTTTCACTCTCTGACGCCCCGTCGCCCGCCGTGCGCTGACGGGGCGCCAGTGCGCCCGGCGCGCCCCCGTCGACGTTTGCCGCCGGCCCGGGCGGGACATTCCCTAGCCGGGGCCCCCGCACCGCCCGGCTTGTGCCACCGGCACCTGACACACCCCTAACGGGTGATCGTCCTTGACGCGGCGCTCCAGAGGGAGGAGCGTTGTCGGCTATGAGGGGCGAGCCAAGTTGTCCGAGGTGCGCCGGTCGGGTGCGTGCCCCCGGTCTCTTCGCCGACACCTGGCAGTGCGACCGCCACGGCGCAGTCCACCCGATGCAGCCGGTGCTGCCACCGAGTGTCGAAGCGCTGAACGTCGCGGTGGCCCGTTCGCAGGTGCCCGTCTGGTTGCCCTGGCCGCTGCCGGTCAGCTGGCTCTACACGGGAATCGCGCATGCCGGCGACGACCTGTCCGGTGCCCGCGCCACCGCCGTGGCATGCTCGGGCCCGGCCCCACTGGGCGGTTTCGGCGAGCTGGTGCTGGTCGCCGAGGAGCTCGGGGTCGGCCTCGGCGCGCGCTACGCGGGCCTGCCAGGGCCGGATCCGGGTGAGGCGATCTCGCTGCACAAGCCCGCCGACACCAAGCTGCTGGCCGCCGGCCGACCGACCGCGATGTGGCACGTCTCCAGCGCCCCGGACGACCGCGCCGTCTTCGTCGGCGAGGCGCTGGGCCTGTGGCTCTGGGCGATCGCCTGGCCCGAGCAGTCCGCGCTGCTGATGTACGACGAGCTGGTGCTCACCGACCTGCGCGACGCCGGTGCCGAGCTGGATCTGCTGCCCTGCGGCGCCCTCTCCCCGCGCTTGCTGGGCTGACTATCCTGGGCTGCACCGACGCCCGCCCCTCGGAGCCCAGGAGTCCATCCACGTGCGCATCGACCTGCACACCCACAGCAATGCCTCCGACGGAACCGACAGCCCGGCCGAGCTGGTGGCGGCCGCCGTCGCGGCTGGGCTGGACGTCGTCGCGCTGACCGACCACGACACCGTCTCCGGTCACGCCGAGGCCGCGGCCGCCGTCGAGGCGCTGCCGGACGGCAGCTCGCTCACCCTGGTGCCCGGTGCCGAGCTGTCCTGCCGGGTGGAGGGCATCAGCATGCATCTGCTGGCCTACCTCTTCGACCCCGCCGAGCCGGCCTTCGCCCGCGAGCGCGAGCTGGTGCGCACCGACCGGTTCCGCCGCGGGCAGGCGGTGGTCGAGCGCTGCCGCGAGCTGGGAGCGGACATCGGCTGGGAGCAGGTGCGGCGGATCGCCGGCGCGGGCTCGGTGGGCCGTCCGCACATCGCCAGCGCGCTGGTCGAGGCCGGCGTGGTGGCCACCGTCTCGGACGCCTTCACGGCCGACTGGCTGGCCAACGGCGGCCGGGCCGACGTGCCCAAGCACGAGACCGACCCGGCCGAGGCGATCCGGCTGGTCCGGGCCGCGGGCGGGGTGCCGGTCTTCGCCCACCCGGGCGCGGTCAAGCGCGGCCGTACCGTCTCCGACCAGGTGATCGCCGACCTGGCGGCGGCGGGCCTGGGCGGCCTCGAGGTGGACCACCTGGACCACGACGAGGAGACCAGGGCCCACCTGCGCGGCCTGGCCGCCGAGCTCGGCCTGTTCGGCACCGGCTCCAGCGACTACCACGGCTCGCGCAAGACGGTGGCGCTCGGCGAGTACACCACCGACCCCGCGGTGTACGAGCAGCTGCTGGCGCAGGCCACCGGCGCGCGGCCGATCAGCTCGGTGCGGAGTACGACCAGGGTGTGACCGCTGGGGCTCAGTCCAGTGGGACGCCGCGGCGCTGGGGGTCGCGCAGGTCCGTGCCGTGCTTCAGCCAGCGCTCCTCCAGCGCGTCCGCTCCCTGGACGCGCTTGTGCGCCGCCTCGTTCGGGGTCATCGGCAGCAGCGGCAGGAAGCGCACCGGCTCGGCGGGCTCCTCCAGTTCGAGATCGGCGACCAGCCCGCCCGGCTCACCGGCCAGCACCGAGGTGAACGGCGCGCCCTCCCAGAGCGGGGCGCCCAGGTCCAGCGAGGTGCCCGGCGCCACCACCAGGCCCTCCACCTGCGGCGTCGCGGCGAAGGTGGCCAGCGTGCGGAGCACGTCGTCGCGCCCGCCCCGGACGCTGAGCAGCAGCTCGGCGCGCGGGCCGCGCACCGGATCGGCGACGAGGGCCGTCGGGTCGGCCATCGGCGCGGCGGCCATCCCCAGCGTGGCGTACCGCACCAGGCCCTCGGCGTCCGGACCGAACCGCAGCACCTCGATCCGCTCGGCCCCCAGGAAGGTGACCGCGGCCCGTCCGGTGGGCTCGCCGAAGGTGGTGATCAGCCGGGCCTCGACCGCGCTCAGCACGTCCGCGCGGCTGGGGCCCTGCGGGCCGTGGGGGTGGGATGCATCGGCGAAAAGCGGGAAGTCGGACTCCATGCGGCGAGCGTACCGGCCGGTAGGAGCATCCGTCAGCGGCGGCCGCCGCGGGCCACCAGGACCAGGCCGAGCAGGATCAGCGCCAGCGCCGGGTAGGCCCAGACCGACGGCCACTGGCCCAGCCAGACGGCGGCGATCAGCGCGGCGCCGGGCGTCTCCAGCAGGATCGCGGTCGAGGTGACGGACGGGCCCAGGGTGCGCACCACGCGGTTGCTCAGCGAGTGGCCGAGCAGCTGGGCGGCCACCATCAGCAGCGCGATCTGGCCCCACACCCCGGCCGACCAGCCGGACATGGTGGTGCCGGAGACCAGGCAGACGACCAGCAGGACCAGCGCCGTGGTGGTGTAGCAGACCACGGTGTACGCGGTGGTGCTGACGGTCCTGCGGACCTCGGCGCCCAGCAGCATGTACCCGGCGGCGGCCAGCCCGGCGCCCAGCGCCAGCGCGTCACCGGCCAGCGCCCGCGGCGCGAGCGTCAGGTCGACGCCGGTGAGCACCAGCACGCCGGTGAACGCCACGCAGGTGCCGACCCAGACCGCCCGCGGGGCCCGCCGGCCGAGCAGGCGCATCAGCAGGATGGTCCAGAGCGGGGTGGTGGTGACCAGCGCGGTCGCCGAGGCCACCGAGGTCATCCGCAGGCTGGGCATCCAGAGCGCGAAGTGCAGCGCGAGCAGCACCCCGGCCGCCACCGCGAGCAGCAGCGCCCGCCGGCTGATCGCGCGCAGCTCGGCGCGGTGGCGCAGCAGCGCGTACGGGCCCAGCACCCCGACCGACATGACGTTGCGCCAGCACGCGATGGCCAGCGCGGGCGCGGCGGTGGCGGTGATCAGCGGGGCCGACAGCGAGATGCCCCCGATCGAGACCGCGAGCAGCAGCAGGTCGGCCCTGGGAAGCCGTCCGGCCACCGGCTCGACGGCACCGGGGGTGGTGGTGGGCGCGACGGTGTCGGGCCTGGTGGCGGGCACGGCGTTCCTCGGGGCTGGCGGGATCGGAGCTACCACGGTAAGGCCCGTCGCAGCCTGACGACGCTGTCGCCCGTATCGCGGGACGGCGGCGACCGGTCCCGGCGCCCTCAGCGCTTGCGGCGCAACCGGCCCGCGACCAGCTTCGGCAGACCCGCCGGGATCGGCTGCCGGGTGGTGGCCGGGCTCGGCATCGGCTCCGCGGCGTGCGAGGCATCCGGCATCGCCCCGGGCTGCTCGGTCGGCGCGCCCACCGGCTCCAGCCGCAGCACCCGGCACTCGCGGGCCCAGCGGTCCGCGATGGTGTCGGTGTCCGGCGCGTTCAGCCGCTTGCCCTTGAGCTCCTCGACGGCGCCGACCCAGCCCTCCGAGCGCGGCTCCAGCGCGACCACCCGGGCCTGCCAGCCCACCAGTCGGCCCCACTTGTCCTTGCTGCGGACGGTCACCGCTGCCACCGCGCCGGCCGTCAGCCCGTGCAGCGGCTGCTCGCCGCCGTCGCCGACGACCACCACCGCGCCGTCGTGCCAGGCGTGCCAGAGCGGCCGGCTCTGGCCGCCGCCCTGCGGCTGGACCCAGAGCAGCCCGGACTTCTTGGCAGACTCCTCCACCAGCGCCTGGTCGAAGAAGTCGTCAGCGGTTGCGGTCATACCGTCCATGGCGCACAGCGTACGGGGCGCGGGGAACGCTGTGCCGTCCGGTGCGGCACCTCGGCCTTGCGCACTTGGGTAGCCTGAGCGCGACGACGGATCGAAGGGAAGTCCATGGCAGGGGCAGGTAGCCGGGTCTTTATCTCCCATCTCGCGGGGATCGCCGTCTTCGATCCGAACGGCGACCAGGTGGGCCGCGTCCGTGACGTCGTCGTCTCGCTGCGGATCGGCGGCCGCCCGCCGCGCGTGCTCGGCCTGGTGGTCGAGGTGGTCGGCCGGCGCCGGATCTTCCTGCCGATGACCCGGGTGACCAGTCTGGAGTCCGGCCAGGTCCTCACCACCGGCGTGATCAACATGCGCCGCTTCGAGCAGCGGGCCTCCGAGACCCTGGTGCTGGCCGAGCTGCTGGACCGCCGGGTGACCGAGACCGGGACCGAGTCGGAGGTCACCGTCCTGGACGTCGCGATGGTGCAGACCCGGCTGCGCGAGTGGGAGATCAGCAAGGTCTTCGTCCAGCGCGGCAAGCAGACCCGGCTGCGCAAGAACAAGGGCGAGGCGGTCACCCTCGACTGGTCCGCGGTGGCCGGCTTCTCGCTCGCCGAGGAGGGCCAGGGTGCCGCCAACCTGCTGGCCACCTTCGAGCAGCTGCGCCCCGCCGACCTGGCCAACGTGATGCACCACCTGTCCGCCAAGCGCCGGTCCGAGGTGGCCGCCGCGCTGGACGACGAGCGGCTGGCCGACGTCCTGGAGGAGCTGCCCGAGGACGACCAGGTCGAGATCATCGGCAAGCTCAAGGACGAGCGCGCGGCCGACGTCCTGGAGGCGATGGACCCGGACGACGCCGCCGACCTGCTCTCCGAGCTCCCCAGCGAGGACGCCGAACGGCTGCTGCAGCTGATGGAGCCCGACGAGGCCGCCCCCGTGCGGCGGCTGCTCTCCTACCAGGAGGACACCGCGGGCGGTCTGATGACCACCGAGCCGATCGTCCTGGAGCCGAACGCCACGGTCGCCGAGGCGCTGGCCCGGGTCCGGGTCTCGGACCACAAGCCCGCCCTGGCCGCCCAGGTCTACGTCTGCCGCCCGCCGAACGAGACCCCGACCGGGACGTACCTGGGCACCGTCCACTTCCAGCGGCTGCTGCGCGAGCCCCCGTACACGCTGGTCGGCTCGATCGTGGACGGCGACCTCGACCCGCTGCCGCCGGACACCCCGCTGCCGCTGATCACCAGCTACCTGGCCACCTACAACATGGTGGCCGCCCCCGTGGTGGACGAGGCGGACCACCTGCTCGGCGCCGTCACCGTCGACGACGTCCTGGACCACCTGCTGCCGGAGGACTGGCGCGAGGCCGCGCTGCACGACGGCGAACCGCACCACCACAGCATGGACGACGACGAGGTACCCGAGAGCGAGGCGACCCGTGGACAGTGAGCGCAAGAGCAGACGGGACGGGCGCGACGAGGCTCCGCGTCAGGGCCAGCGGCTGCAGGGCGAGTTGCGCCAGCTGCGGCAGCTGCGCGAGCTGCGGGTCCGGGAGGGCGGCAGCAGCAGCCGGACGGTGCGGATCGAGACCGCACACGGCACCGCCGTCCGCTCGCGGCTTGACCAGCCGCGCACCAACCGGCCCGGCCTCTTCACGCTGCCCACCTACGACGCTGAGGCGTTCGGCCGGTTCTCCGAGCGGATCGCGCGCTTCCTGGGCACCGGTCGGTTCATCGTCTGGATGACCGTGGTGGTGGTGGTCTGGATCGGCTGGAACACCCTGCTCCCGCCCAAGGTCCGCTTCGACGAGTACCCGTTCATCTTCCTCACCCTGGTGCTGTCGCTGCAGGCCTCCTACGCCGCCCCGCTGATCCTGCTCGCGCAGAACCGGCAGGACGACCGCGACCGGGTCAACATGGAGCAGGACCGGGCCCGCAGCGACCGCAACATCGCCGACACCGAGTACCTGACCCGCGAGGTCGCTGCGCTGCGCAGCGGGCTCGGCGAGGTGGCCACCCGTGCCTTCATCTCCGGTGAGCTGGCCGGCATGAGGTCCGAACTGGTCAGCCTGCTCAAGGAGCTTGACGATCGCCGGGACGCCCCCGAGCTGCTGTGACCCGCGGCACGCTACCGGCCAGTCATCGGGCCCTGCGGCGCGCCGTACCATCAAGGCATGGCCAATGAGACAGAGGTCGCGACCGGTGTGACGGAGGAGTCCGTCCAGCAGGCGCTGTCGACCGTGCAGGACCCGGAGATCAACCGCCCGATCACCGATCTCGGCATGGTGAAATCGGTGCAGATCACCGACGGCGGTGCGGTGCACGTCGCGGTCTACCTGACCGTCTCCGGGTGCCCGATGCGCGAGACGATCACCAACCGGGTGAAGGACGCCGTCGGCCGGATCCCGGGCGTCACCGCCGTCGAGGTCGAACTCGACGTGATGAGCGACGAGCAGCGCAAGGAGCTCTCCGCGCTGCTGCGTGGCGGTGCGCCCGAGCGGGAGATCCCATTCGCCAAGCCGGGCACGCTGACCCGGGTGTACGCGGTCGCCTCCGGCAAGGGCGGGGTCGGCAAGTCGTCGGTCACCGTCAACCTGGCCGCGGCGATGGCCGCCGACGGCCTCAAGGTCGCGGTGGTGGACGCCGACATCTACGGCCACAGCGTGCCGCGGATGCTGGGTGTCGAGGGTCGGCCGACCCAGGTGCAGGACATGATCATGCCGCCGTCCTCGCACGGCGTGAAGGTGATCTCGATCGGCATGTTCACCCCGGGCAACGCCCCCGTGGTGTGGCGCGGCCCGATGCTGCACCGCGCGCTGCAGCAGTTCCTCGCCGACGTCTACTGGGGCGACCTGGACGTGCTGCTGCTCGACCTGCCGCCGGGCACCGGCGACATCGCGATCTCGGTCGCCCAGCTGGTCCCGAACGCCGAGATCCTGATCGTCACCACCCCGCAGATGGCCGCCGCCGAGGTGGCCGAGCGGGCCGGCACGATCGCGCTGCAGACCCACCAGAAGATCGTCGGCGTGATCGAGAACATGTCCGGCATGCCGTGCCCGCACTGCGACGAGATGGTCGACGTGTTCGGCTCCGGCGGTGGCCAGACCGTGGCCGACGCGCTGACCCGGGCGACCGGCGCCACCGTGCCGGTGCTCGGCAGCATCCCGATCGACGTCCGGCTGCGCGAGGGCGGCGACGACGGCACGCCGGTCGTGCTGGCCGCGCCCGACTCCCCCGCCGGTGCCGCGCTGCGCGCGGTGGCGGGCAAGCTGGGCGGCCGTCAGCGCGGGCTCTCCGGGCTCTCGTTGGGCCTCACCCCGCGCAACAAGTTCTGACCCGACGGCTCGCGGGCTTCAGCGCCGGGTGTAGGCCGACAGGTCGGGGATGGTGCTGAAGCCGATGCCGTACGCGCTGACGCCGCGTCCGTAGGCGCCCAGCAGCACGCCGGGCGCCTCGCCGGCCAGCACCCAGCCGTACGGGGACTCGCGGTAGCGGAACGGCTGCGGCAGGCCGTTCACCGGCAGGGTGAGCGGCGACCAGCCGGGGCCGGCCAGGTCGTCCGCGAGGTCCCAGGCCAGCGCGCTCTGCTGGTCGAGCCAGTCCTGGCGCAGCGCGCGGTCCAGCGCGCCGGGCCAGGCGACGGCGAGCAGGCCCGAGCCGGCCAGCCAGGCCGCCGAGGAGGCCGAGGTGGCCTCCAGCATCCCGGTGTTGTCGGCGCTGCGCCGACCGGGGCGGCGGGCCACCGTGACCACGATCGCGAAGCGGCCGCCGTTCCTGGCCTGGTGCTGCATCGGCGGCTCCTCGCCATGGCCCACCGAGCCGTAGTCGACGGTGCGCGGCTGGGCGGCGGGGCGGTTGCCGCCCGCGCCGGCCTGGAGCAGCCAGCGGCGGCCCGTCCAGCCGTCGTCGAGGCCGTACCAGGGGAAGTCGGCCGCCAGGTACGGCGCCAGCGGGTCACCCGGCGGAGCCGTCCGCCGGCCCGGCACCTCCGCCGATGCCTGCGCCTGTGCGGTGCTCGCTCCCACCGCGCCACTGCTCGTCGCGTCCATCACGGGCCTCCTCGGCACACCTGTCGCCCTCCGGGGGCGGCTCCCAGCACAATAGCGGCGCAGACGACGGCACCCCGCCCGGCAGGTGGCCGGAGCGGGGTGTCGTGTGTCGGATGGGTCAGGCGATGGGTCGGGCCAGGGGTCTCAGGTCGCGTCGAGGTCGTAGGGCGGACGCTCGCCGGCCTCCAGCGGCGCACCGGCGGAGACCGCCTTGGCCATGTTGACCGGGGCGGTCGCCGGCGTCTTGGTGGTGCTGACGGCGGCAGTCGGGGCCTTGCCGTCCAGCGCGGACTTGAGGTCCATGCTCGACTTCAGGTCCATCGACGTCTCGCGCAGCTCCTTAAGGCCCAGCGGGTCGTCGTCACCGCCCATCAGGTTCTTGCGCACGAAGGTCTTCGGGTTGAGGTCCTCGAACTCGAAGTCCTTGAAGTTCGGGCCCAGCTCGCTGCGGATGTCGTCCTTGGCACTGTCCGCGAAGGTGCGCACCTTGCGGATGAACCCCATGGTGTCCTGGATCAGCTTGGGGAGCTTGTCCGGCCCGAAGATCACGATCGCCATGACCACGAGGGTGACCATTTCGAGTGGGCCTATGTCGAAGAACACGTAAGCTCCCAGCTCCTGAAGGACGTACCCGGCGCGGCGCGCGACAACCGGTTCCGTACAGCGTAATGGCCACCAGCAGGTCTGTGGCCCACGAGGCAATGAAGCCGTGGTAAAGACCTACTGGTGGCCGTACGACACTGCGCTGTACAGGTGGTCAGCGGAGCAGCCGGTGACTGTTCACCACCGGGTTGACCACCGGGTTCACCAGCGGGCTCGACGGTGACGGGGTCGCCAGGCCGAACAGCGGGGCGATCTGGGAGCGGGCCGGGAAGTCCGCCGGGACCTGCGCGTTGAACGGGACGTCCGGCTCACCACCGGGCACCCGGGGCACCACGGCGCTGCCGTGCGGGTCGTCGACCGGGCTGTCACCGGCGACCGCGGCCAGGCCCAGGCTGCCGAAGCCGCCCAGCGCCACGGCGGCCACCGAGAAGGCTCCCGCGGCGGCGAAGACGAAGCGCCGCCCGCGCGGCGCGGGGGGACGCGAGACCGGCACCGCGGCCGGGGGCCGACTGGGCGCGAGCACCGAGCGGGCCGGGCCGCGCCGACCCGTCCAGAGCCGGACGTCCGGCCCACGACCGGCCCGCGGGTCGGCACCTGGCACCGGCGCGTCCGCCCCGAGGGCGCCGGCGCCGAACGAGGAGCCCGCACCGCGGCCGAACGAGCCGCCGGTCAGCCGGCTGCCGCCGAGGGTGGCGGTGGGCAGGGTGAGACCGCCGCGGGGGCCGTCGCCCGGCGGGCCGACCTCGCCGTCCGGCGGGGCGGCCACCGCCAGCAGGCGGGACATCAGCAGCGCGGACGGGCCGGCCGGCTCGGTCGCGCTGAGCAGCTGCTTGACCGCTCGGGCTTCGTCCGCCTCGGACAGGCACTGCGCGCAGGTCGCCAGGTGCGACTGGACCCGCTCGCGCGCGTCATGGCCCAGCTCGCCGTCCAGATACGCGGTGAGTCGCTCGCCGAGATGGTGTTCCTCGGCCGGAGCCGGCGGCTCGACCTGGCGCACGGTGATCGGCCGAAGCACGGGAACCTCCTGACACGTGCTCTCGTCCCCCGCGGGTTGGGACATCGAACGGCGACCGGGCAGCGAGCGCCCGGAGGCCGACCGGCCGGAGCCGCTCACGACCGCCTCCGTCCGCTCCCACCCGGCGAACCGGTGCCGGGCTCTCCGACGGCCGCGACCGCGGCCAGCGGCTCCAACTGCTCCGAGCCACCGCGCCGCACCCGACCGGGAGCGGCATTGGGGGCACGGTGCTTGAGCGCGGCACGCAGATGCGAGCGGCCGCGGTGGATCCGGCTGCGGACGGTGCCGAGCTTGACGCCCAGGGTGGCGGCGATCTCCTCGTAGGAGAGGCCCTCGATGTCGCAGAGCACGACGGCGGCCCGGAACTCGGGGGCCAGCGTGTCCAGCGCCTGCTGGACGTCGGCGTCGAAGTGGGTGTCGCTGAAGTGCTGGGCCGGGTTGGGCTCACGGCTGGGCAACCGCTCGGCGGCGTCGTCGGCCAGCGAGTCGAAGCGGATCCGCTGCCGGCGCCGGACCATGTCCAGGAAGAGGTTGGTGGTGATCCGGTGCAGCCAACCCTCGAAGGTGCCGGGGGTGTAGGTCGACAGCGAGCGGAAGACCCGGACGAAGACCTCCTGGGTCAGGTCCTCGGCGTCGTGCTGATTGCCCGTCAGGCGGTAGGCCAGGCGGTAGACCCGGGCGCTGTGCGCCTCGACGATCTCCTCCCAGCTGGGGGGCGTCCAGCTCTGCGCGTCGGGCCCCTCGGCGAAGGTCGCAAGCGCGGCGGGGGCCGAGGGCTCGGCGGCGGTGCCGTCGGACGACTGGTCCAGGGGGGTGTGCGCAGACTGGTTCATCACGGGCTTCGGCGTACGGGCCGACGAGGTGCCGCGGAGATGCCGCCGCAGCGGGACGTCGCCCTCGGCCACACCTCCTCGGTTGGCTCTTCTGCCCAGCAGGGCCACCACCATATCCACCTCACCCGTCAGTTCTGGATAAAAGTGTGCTCTTTTGTCGACCGAACCCCGCACGACCTCCAGCGACATCCCACGACCGCTCTCATCGGATTGAACGGCCCGCCACCGGACGCGGTTCCCGCCCGGCCAGTAATCTGTGGCAGGAAATATCGACATCCGCCGGCACCCCGCCTGGGCCACCGGTCCTGCCGGGTACAACCGCCCAGCTCAACCCCCTACTCCCCTGAGGGACCACATCAACGACTTCGGGCCCACGGCCGCGACCCTCGCCGACACCTACGTCGACGAGGACGCCGTGCTGACCTACGCCAGGGCGCAGTCCGCCCGGACCGGCGTGCGGGCCATCGGGCCGAGCGGCGGGGCCTGCCTGCGCCTGCTGGCCGCCGCACTGGGAGCGAAAGCGGTGGCCGAGATCGGCACCGGCACCGGGGTCTCCGGGCTCTACCTGCTGCGCGGGATGCGCCCGGACGGCATCCTGACCACCGTCGACCCGGAGCCGGTCCGGCAGGGCCTGGCGCGCGAGGCGTACCTCGCGGCGGGTTTCGCGGCCAATCGCGCGCGGTTCATTCCCGGGCGCGCCCTGGAGGTGCTGCCGCGGCTCGCCGACGGGCAGTACGACCTGGTCTTCTGCGACGCGGATGCCGCCGAGTCGCAGGCGTACCTAGCAGAATCGTTGCGGCTGCTACGGCCCGGCGGGATGGTCTGCTTCGAGGGGGTCTTCCAGGAGGGCCGGCTGACCGATCCGGCGCTGGACGACCCGCCCACCCGCGCGGTGCGCGAGCTGCTGCAGGCGGTCCGGGAGAGCGAGCTGCTGCTGCCCGCGCTGCTGCCGGTCAGCGACGGGCTGCTCTGCGCGGTGCGGCGCTAGGGCAGGCCGCCCCAGAACACAGCGCCAGGACGCAGCGCCAGGGCATGGGAACGGGGCCCGGTGCCGGTCGACGTCTCGTCGATCCGGAGCCGGGCCCCGCATGCATCGCGCCCGCAGGTTCGCGGGAGATGCCAAGCCTCGCTGGAGTCAGCCGCAGGCCTGCTTGAGGGCCTCACCCAGGGCGATTGCCTCGTCCGGAGTGAGCTCCACCACCAGGCGTCCGCCGCCCTCGAGCGGGACTCGCATGATGATGCCCCGCCCCTCTTTGGTGACCTCGAGCGGGCCGTCACCCGTCCGCGGCTTCATGGCCGCCATGCTCGTTCCCCTTCCTGCAACCGCGCAGCTACGTACCAGCAGTCCGTCCACCGCAGGTATCGAACGCATTGATCGGAAGCCATTATCCCGCATTCAGCGCCCTGATGACCAACGTCACTCTCTCCGCACCGGTGCCCACACCCCCACAGACCGGCTGATTACCCCTCAGACGTACCCTCACTCAGGCGGACGAAGCGGCATCAGATACCGCGCCCAGCCTGCCGCCGCCCGGTGCCGTGCGCCCGCACGGCCCCGGTGGACGGCCTCGCGCGGGCGCGGCAAAAGGTGCGCTACCTCACACTCCCGCAGGCCCGCGCGCTCCGGCATGCTGACTCGGGACCACCCAACGACCGAAACGGGAGCCCTCCACGATGTCCGACTCCGTGCTCTACGAGCTCGACGGCGGCCTGGCCGTCATCACCATCAACCGGGCTGACGCGATGAACGCGCTGGACGTGCCCACCAAGGTCGCGCTGCGGGACGCGGTCATCGAGGCGGCCGGCGACCAGGCCGTCCGGGCGGTGCTGCTCACCGGCGCGGGCGACCGGGCGTTCTGCGTCGGCCAGGACCTCAAGGAGCACCTGGGGCTGCTGAAGCGGGCGGACGAGACCGGCGAGGCGCCGCTGAAGACGGTGTCCGAGCACTACAACCCGCTGGTGCGGGCACTGACCGGGATGCGCAAGCCGACGGTGGCCGCGGTCGGCGGGGTGGCGGCCGGCGCCGGCGCCTCGCTCGCCTTCGCCTGCGACTTCCGGATCGTCGCGGACACGGCCGGTTTCAATACCTCGTTCGCGGGCGTCGCACTCACCGCCGACTCGGGCGCGTCGTGGACGCTGCCCCGGCTGGTGGGACACGCCCGGGCCACCGAGCTGCTGATGCTCCCACGGACCGTCAAGGCCGCCGAGGCGCTCGGCCTCGGGCTCGCCACCCAGGTCGTCCCGGCCGCCGAACTGGCAGCCGTCGCACGCGAGTTCGCCCTGAAGCTGGCCGCCGGTCCGACCGTCGCGTACGGCGCGATCAAGGCCGCGCTGGACTTCGGGGCCTCGCACTCGCTGAGCGAGACGCTGGACAAGGAGGACGAGCTGCAGACCCTGGCCGGCGCCAGCGAGGACCACCGGATCGCGGTGCGCGCCTTCGTCGCCAAGGAGCAGCCCAAGTACGTCGGACGCTAGGGCGTGTCTGACAATTCCCGCCGGGCGCGCGACGCTGGGCATCCCGCCTGGACGCACCGGCGAAGCACCCAAGTACGACCCAGTACGAGGGCGCTCCGCCGGCACGCCCAGCCGGGCGCCCAACGCCGCGCGCTGATCCGCCGCGAATTGTCAGACGCGCCCTAGGGCGCGTCGACCGCCTGGCGGGCGTGACAGTCCGCCAGGTGGTCGTTGACCAGACCGCAGGCCTGCATCAGCGCGTAGGCGGTGGTCGGGCCGACGAAGCGGAAGCCCTGCCGCTTGAGCTCCTTGGCCAGCGCCGTCGACTCCGGGGTGATCGCCGGGACGTCCGCCAGGGTCTTCGGCGCCGGACGCCCGGGGTCGCCGGCGAATCGCCAGATCAGCGCGTCCAGGCCGCCGTCCAGCACCTGGGCGGCGCGGGCGTTGGCGATCGCCGCCTCGATCTTGAGCCGGTTGCGGATGATCCCAGTGTCCTGCAGCAGCCGCTCGACGTCCGCCGGGCCGAAGGTCGCCACCTCGGCGATCTCGAACCCCGCGAAGGCCGCCCGGAAGCCCTCCCGGCGGCGCAGGATGGTGATCCAGGAGAGCCCGGACTGGAAGGCCTCCAGGCAGATCCGCTCGAACAGCGGGTTCTCGCCGTGCACCGGGCGGCCCCACTCGGTGTCGTGGTAGACCCGGTACTCCTCGGTCGAGTTGCCCCACGGACAGCGCAGCAGGCCGTCGGGGCCGGGGTCGGACGCGGTCACTGCTCCACGGCCTGTGCGTCGGCCTGGACGGCGTCGACCTGGACGGCGTCGGCCGGCTCGGCGGGGGCGCCGACCGTCCTGGCGAAGTCCTCCAGGCCCGGCAGCGGCTCGCTGCCCGGCACCGCCGCGCCGCCGCCAGCCTGCACGCCGCCCTGGACGGCCATCGCGGCCTCCAGCTCGGAGATCCGCTGGTCCCGGTAGGCGAGCTCCGCACCGAGCCGGTCGAGCACGTCGTCGACCTCCTCCATCCGGTAGCCGCGGACGGCCATCGGCAGCCGGATCTCGTCCACGTCGTGCCGGCTCAGCGGCCGCTCCTGCGGCAGCCGGGCGGCCAAGCGGTCCTGCACGGCCTCCGGCAGCGACCCGCCGCCGCCCAGCGCCACCAGCGCGGCACCGCCGACCACCACGGCCATCGCCACCACGATCACCCAGAACACGAGCTGTCCTCCCGACACGTGAGAATGCGGCCGCGTGAGGGATCATGGTGTCCCTGGGGAGGCCGGGGCCCCATCATCGCACCAGGGCACCCGGCAATCGATACCTGTGAGGAGCGACGGGTGGCACTTCGCCTGGGACCGCGAGAGTTCGGCGACGACGAGCTGGTGATCATGGCCATCGTCAACCGCACCCCGGACTCCTTCTTCGACCGCGGCGCGACCTTCTCCGACGATGCCGCCTTCGCCGCCGCGGACCGCGCGATGGCCGAGGGCGCGGCGATCCTGGACATCGGCGGGGTCAAGGCCGGGCCGGGCGAGGAGGTGACGGTCGAGGAGGAGCTGCGCCGGACCGTGCCGTTCGTCGCCGAGCTGCGGGGCCGCCACCCCAAGGCCGTGATCAGCGTGGACACCTGGCGGCACGAGGTCGGCGAGGCGGTCTGCGAGGCCGGCGCGGACCTGCTGAACGACGCCTGGGGCGGGGCCGACCCCGAGCTCGCCGAGGTCGCCGCCCGCTATGACGTCGGCCTGGTCTGCACCCACGCGGGCCGCGCCGAGCCGCGCACCCGCCCGCACCGGGTCGGCTACGCCGACGTGATGGCCGACATCCTGGACGTCACGGTCGGGCTGGCCGAGCGGGCCGCCGCGCTCGGGGTGCGCCGGGACGCGCTGATCATCGACCCGGGCCACGACTTCGGCAAGAACACCCGGCACTCGCTGGAGGCCACCCGCCGGCTGCCCGAGATGACCGCCACCGGGTTCCCGGTGCTGGTCTCGCTCTCCAACAAGGACTTCGTCGGCGAGACGCTGGACCGCCCGGTCGACGAGCGGCTGCTGGGCACGCTCGCCACCACCGCCGTCTCGGCCTGGCTGGGCGCCCGGATCTACCGCGCGCACCAGGTGGCCGAAACCCGGCAGGTGCTGGACATGGTGGCGTCGATCCGCGGCACCCGGCCCCCGGCGGTGGCCCGCCGCGGGCTGGCCTGACAGCGCCTGCGGGCCTATCAGGGCCTCAGATCTCGCCGTTGGGGCGGCGGCTGTCGGCCAGGATCTTCAGCATCTCGTCCACGTCGTCGGTGACGTGGAAGAGTTCGAGGTCGGCGGGCGAGGCCTTGCCCTGGGCGACCAGGGTGTCCCGCAGCCAGTCCACCAGGCCGCTCCAGTAGGCGCTGCCGAAGAGGATCACCGGGAACCGGGTGACCTTCTTGGTCTGCACGAGGGTGAGCGCCTCGAACAGCTCGTCCAGCGTGCCGAGGCCGCCCGGCAGCACCACGAAGCCCTGCGCGTACTTCACGAACATCGTCTTGCGGACGAAGAAGTAGCGGAAGTTGAGGCCGAGGTCGACGAACTCGTTGAGCCCCTGCTCGAACGGCAACTCGATGCCGAGCCCGACGCTCAGGCCGCCGGCCTCCGAGGCGCCGCGGTTGGCGGCCTCCATCGCGCCCGGGCCGCCGCCGGTGATCACCGCGAAGCCGGCCTCCACCAGGGCCCGGCCGATGGCCACCCCTGAGGCGTACTCGACCGAGTCGACGGGCGTCCGAGCCGAGCCGAACACGCTGACGGCGACCGGGAGTTCGGCGAGCGCGCCGAAGCCCTCGACGAACTCCGAGGTGATCCGCCAGACCCGCCAGGGGTCGGTGTGCAACCAGTCCGTGGGACCCGTGGTGTCCAGCAGACGCTGGTCGGTGGTGCTGGTGCCGACCTGGTCCCGCCGCAGCAGCACCGGGCCCTTCTGCTTCTCCGGTACCGCTTTCTTCGCCGGCTCCGCTGCGAACTCGGGGCTCTCCACCAACTCCGGCCCGTGGCCGAAGTGCCGTCCGTCTGCGCCGTCCTGCGCCGATGTCCCTGTCATGACGAAACCCTACGCCCGCCGCACCCGTATCGGGGGGAACGGCGGGCAGACGGTCAGATGACCGGCGGGCCAACTACCGGGTGACCCGGCCGACTACGCGGTGAGCCAGTCGCGCAGCCGCTGCTCGCACTCGGCGATCGCGGCCAGCGAGCAGTGCTCCTCGCGCTTGTGCGCGAGGTTCGGGTCGCCGGGGCCGTAGTTGACGGCCGGGACGCCGAGCGCGCTGAACCGCGCGACGTCCGTCCAGCCGAACTTGGCGCGGGCGGTGCCGCCGGTGGCGGCGAGGAAGGCCCGGGCGGCGGGCTGGCCGAGGCCGGGCAGCGCGCCGGGGGCCGAGTCGGTGACCTCCAGCGGAAAGCCGTCGAAGACCTCGCGCAGGTGCGCCTCGGCCTCGGCTTCGCTGCGGTCCGGCGCGTAGCGGAAGTTGACGGTCACCACGCACTCGTCCGGGATCACGTTGCCCGCGACCCCGCCGCGGATATCGACCGCGTTCAGGCCCTCGCGGTACTCCAGACCGTCGATCTCCACCCGGCGCGGCTGGTAGGCGGCGAGCCGGCCCAGCACCTCGGCGGCATGGTGGATGGCGTTGTCGCCGAGCCAGCTGCGGGCCGCGTGGGAGCGGACGCCGGTGAGCGTGATCCTGACCCGCATGGTGCCCTGGCAACCGCCCTCGACCATCGCGCCGCTGGGCTCCATCAGCACCGCGAAGTCGGCCGCCAGCCAGTCGGGGCGCTCGCGGGCGAGGTGGCCGAGCCCGTTGCGGCTGGCCTCGATCTCCTCGCAGTCGTAGAAGACGAAGGTCAGGTCGTGGTTGGGCGCGGTCAGCGTGGCGGCGAGCCGCAGCTGCACGGCGACGCCGGACTTCATGTCCGAGGTGCCGCAGCCGTAGAGGAGGTCGCCGTCCACCCGGGAGGGCAGGTTGTCGGCGATCGGCACGGTGTCCAGGTGGCCCGCGAGCAGCACCCGCTCGGCGCGGCCGAGGTTGGTGCGGGCGACCACGTTGTTGCCGAAGCGGTCGACGGTGAGATGCGGGTAGCCGCGCAGGGCGGCCTCCACGGCGTCGGCGAGTTCCTGCTCGTTCCCGCTGACCGACGGGAAGTCGACGAGCCGCGCCGTGAGCGCGCCGCCGTCCAGGGTGAGGTCGAGGTCGGCCAGGGCGCTGTTCGGGCTCGTCATGGTCGCCAAGCGTAGCGCCGGTCTCCGCTTCGGTGACGGGGGGCTACTGTTCCCAGCGCAACCGCCGAGGGACGCACAGTCGTCCGAGTCCATGGTGACTGAGTACGGTGTGCGATAACAACGCGAGGTGAGAGGGGCCGTGGTGGCCATCGACGACGAAGCGACCGGTGGCCGGCGGCGACCGCTGCGCTGGGTGCTGACCGGGATGCTGCTGGCCGCGGCGGTCGTGGCGGGTGTGCTGGTCTGGAACCGGCAGCACCCCGCGATCCCGCCGGAGGGCTGCTCGGTGACACCGGCCGGTGGCAAGCCGGTGACCATGGACATCGAGCAGGGTTCCAACGCCGCGACGATGGCCGCCGTGACCATCTCCCGCGGGCTGCCCGAGCGGGCGCTGACCATCGCGCTGGCCACCTCGATGCAGGAGTCCAAGCTGCGCAACCTGGAGGGCGGCGACCGCGACTCGCTCGGGCTCTTCCAGCAGCGGCCCTCGCAGGGCTGGGGCACCTCGGAGCAGATCGCGGACCCGGTCTACGCCACCAACAAGTTCCTGGACGCCCTGGTCAAGGTGCCCGGGTACGCCCGGCTGCCGCTCACCGAGGCCGCGCAGGACGTGCAGAAGAGCGGCTACCCGGACGCGTACGCCAAGCACGAGGCCCAGGCCGACATGCTCGCCTCGGCACTGACCGGCCGCGCGCCGGCCTCCTTCACCTGCACGGTGCACCAGCTGACCCCGGCCGCCGCCGCCCAGGCGCCGGTCGGCGACGCCGCCGCCGCGACCGCCTCCCCGAGTACGAGCACGAGCACCAGCACCAGCACCAGCACCAGCACGAACGCCGCCGCGGCCCAGCAGCTGAGCGACCGGGTGCGCCGTGAGTTCGGCCGCGCGGTCACCGCGGCGCCGACCACGGACGCGGCGGCCTCCGGCGACCCCAAGGCGGCGGCCGGCACCGTCCAGGCCCTCACCCCGGACCCGTCCGCCAACACCGACGCGGGCCCCGACGCGCAGCTGCAGAGCGGCTGGGCGGTCGCGCAGTGGGCAGTGGCCCACGCCCAGGAGCTCGGCATCGGCACGGTCGCCTACAACGGCCAGGTGTGGCGGGTCGACACCTCGGCGAAGGGCTGGCAGGCCCAGTCCTCCGCGACCGGTACGGACCGGGTGCTGGTGACGCTCGGCATGCCGACGCCCAAGCACTGATCGGGCGTCACCTCAGGTTGACGAATGGTCACCCGGCGGCTCTCCAGCCGGGTGAACACCGTCAAGCCGACCGGGCGTATCACGCTCCCTTTTGAGCAGCGGCCGACCCCTCGGCGGGGTGCCGCCGACACCCGGTCGAGCCCTTTCCCGGCAAGGGAAGTGACGTTTCTGCGACGCGCCCGGACAGCGGCGAAATGTCGCGAATGCCAGAAAAAGGATCATGCGATCTTTAGAGAGTCTTTGCCTCGGGCAGCCGAAACCTTCTCGCTCCTCAAGCGGTAAACACGACGTCCGCCCGCCGGACTGTCCTGCCCTCATCTCTTAGGAGCACCATGTCTCTCCCCCTCACACGTCGGATCGCCCAGGCCGCGCTGCTCGTCGCTGCCGGTGCGACGCCGCTGCTCGCCGGCGGGGTGGCCTCCGCCGCCGACCTGGTTCCGCAGCACACCGACCTCACCTCGGGGGTCAGCAAGCTGGACGGTCTCACCTCGGACTCGAACGTGAAGACCGAGACCCACCAGGTCGGCCAGGCGCTCGGCAAGACCGGCGCGCTGGCGGTCGGCACCGCCGTCCCGGCCGCGGCCGACGTGACGGGCACGGCGGCCACCACCGCGCTGCCGCAGAGCGACAAGACCCTGGGCGACCTCGGCCCGCAGTCCAACGCCACCAGCAACGCCACCGGCGCCGCCGCCCTGCTGGCCTCCCCCGCGACCGGGCTCGCCAAGGTCGCACCGACCCTGGCCGGCCTGCTGGCGGGCACCGGTGGGGCGCAGCGGGCGATGCCGGTCGGCCTGCCGAACTCGGCGCCGGCGCTGCCCACCGTGAGCGGGGTGGACAAGGTCGTCAACGCCGACACCGTCAGCAACCCGCTGGGCACCGCCGGGCACCTGACCGACTCGATCCCGGCCACCAGCAGCCTGAGCCACTCGCTGCCGACCAGGTCCCTGCCGACCGACGCGCTGCCCACCGCCGACCGGCTCGGCAGCGCGCTGCCGGCCACCTCGCTGCCGTCGACGGACAACCTGCTCGGCCAGCTGCCCGCCGCCGGCCAGCTCACGCACGGCCTGCCGGCCGCCCAGTCGCTGCACCTGGACCAGCTCAACGGCCAGCCGAGTGACAGCGCCCAGCGGCTCGGCGCCCTGCCCCCGCTCGGCGCCGGCAACGGCACCGACCCGGTGAGCGCCCTGCTGGGCGGCCTGACCGGCTCGCTGCAGCACCCGCCGGCCGTCAGCTGACACAGGTCGGCTGACACAGCGAAGGGGGCGAGCGCCGTGCGCTCGCCCCCTTCGTCGTGCCCGGGTTCAGCCCCGCAGCCGGGCCACCGCCGAGGCCACCCGCTCGTCGGTGGCCGTGAACGCCACCCGGACGAACCGGTCGCCCGCGGGCCCGTAGAAGTCGCCCGGCGCCACCAGGATGCCCAGCCGTGCCAGCTCGGCCACGGTGTCCCAGCAGGGCTCGTCCCGGGTCGCCCAGAGGTACAGGCTGGCCTCCGAGTGCTCGATCCGGAACCCGCGGCCCTCCAGCGCCGCCCGCAGCGCGGCCCGCCGCGCCGCGTACCGGGTGCGCTGCTCGGCCACGTGCGCGTCGTCGCCCAGCGCGGCGATGGTCGCCGCCTGGACCGGCGCCGGCACGATCATCCCGCCGTGCTTGCGGATCTCCAGCAGCTCCCGCACCACCACCGGGTCGCCCGCCACGAAGGAGGCGCGGTAGCCGGCCAGGTTGGAGCGCTTGGAGAGCGAGTGGACGGCCAGCAGGCCCTCGTGCGAGCCGCCGCAGACGTCCGGGTGCAGCACGGAGACCGGCTCGGCCTCCCAGCCCAGCTCCAGGTAGCACTCGTCGCTGACCAGCAGCACCCGGTGCTCCCGGGCCCACTCGACGGCGCGGCGCAGCTGCCCGGCCGTCAGCACCCGTCCGGTCGGGTTGGAGGGCGAGTTCAGCCAGAGCAGCCGGACCCGCGCCGGGTCGAGCTCGTCGACCTCGCCGTAGGCGACCGGCTCGGCGCCGCAGAGCCGCGCCCCGACCTCGTACGTCGGATAGGCCAGCCGGGGGAAGGCGACCTGGTCGCCGGGGCCGAGGCCGAGCTGCCCGGGCAGCCAGGCCACCAGCTCCTTGGAGCCGATCGTCGGCAGCACCGCCTGCGGGCCGATCTCGGCGCCCACCCGGCGCCGCAGCCAGCCGGCAACGGCCTCGCGCAGCTCCAGCGGGCCCCAGACGGTGGGGTAGCCGGGCGTGTCGGTCGAACCGGCCAGCGCCTTCTGGATCAGTTCGGGGACCGGGTCGACCGGAGTACCGACCGAGAAGTCGCACAGCCCGTCCGGGTGTGCGAGCGCGGTCGCCTTGTACGGCTCCAACTTGTCCCACGGGAAGGTGGGCAGGAGGTCGGAGACGCGGCGCGCCGCTCCCGGGTGGCCCGGGAACGGCGCGCGCACAGCATCGTTGGTGCTCACAGCTCAGCTGCCGCCGATCGTCAGTGCTGGTCCTGGTTCTGCGGCGAGAGCGCCTCGATGAAGGGGTGGTCCCGCTCGATCAGGCCGAGCTTCGAGGCACCACCGGGCGAACCGAGCTCGTCGAAGAACTCGACGTTCGCCTTGTAGTAGTCCTTCCACTCCTCCGGAGTGTCGTCCTCGTAGAAGATCGCCTCAACCGGGCAGACCGGCTCACAAGCACCGCAGTCGACGCACTCATCCGGGTGGATGTAGAGGGAGCGCTGCCCCTCGTAGATGCAGTCAACCGGGCACTCTTCGATGCACGCCTTGTCCTTGACGTCGACACAAGGCTGCGCGATGACGTAGGTCACGCTGTCGTTCCTCCTCGGAAGGGCTGGCCGCCCAAACTATGGTCCTGCGTGCGCGGGTGAGCGCGGCGTCGTCGATGCCCGCCCCTAGTATCGCGGGTCTGGGACAACAAATGCACAGGAGGTTGACTTGAGGAACCTGGGACCTGCTCCCGAGAGCCGCCCCGAGGTCCGGATAGACCGCTCTGACGTGGGAAGACGCGTGTCCGTCCGGGTGATCGAGGCGCTCCGGGACGACACCACCGGGCGCCCCGTGTTCCGCGATGTGATCGGTCTGCTCGCATCCTGGGACGATCTTGTGCTGACCGTGGTCCGCCGCGACAACACGGTCGCCGAGCTGGCGACGGCCGCGCTGGTCGCCGGCAAGGTGGTCCCGCCCTTCCCGGCCCGGCGGGCGCCGCTGCCGGACGCCACCCCCGTGGAGCTCCAGCGGATCGCCGCCCGCGGCTGGCCCGCCGTCGAGCAGGAGCCGCTCGGCGAGTGGACGCTGCGCGCCTCGGCCGGGTTCACCCGGCGGGCCAACTCCGTCCAGGCACTCGGCGATCCCGGCCGGCCGCTGTCCGAGGCGATGGCGCAGGTCCGGCAGTGGTACGCCGCGCGCGGGCTGCCGGCCGTCTTCGAGGTCTGCTCCCCCGGCTCGCCCGACGAGCTGACCGCCGAGCTGGCGAAGCTGGGCGCCGGCCTCAGCCCCACCCTGGTGCGCACCGCGCCGCTCGCCCCGCTGACCCGGCTGGGCCGCTCGCCCGAGCGGGTCAGGCTCTCCCGTACGGCGGGTCCGGGCTGGCTGGCGGCCTACCGGCGGTCCGCCGGTGACCCGGCGGTCGACCGGGCCGCGCTGCAGGTGCTGCACGGCGGCCCCTCGGTCTGGTTCGCCACCGTCCCCGGCGACGACCCGGCGGGCCTGCCCGCCGCGATCGGACGATGCGTCATCGACGGCTCCTGGGCCTGCTTCGGCGCGATCGAGGTGCGGCCGGACCTCCGGCGCCAGGGCCTGGCCGGCACGGTGATGGCCGTGCTCGCGGCCCGCGCCGCCGAGGAGGGCGCGACCGGCGGCTACCTCCAGGTGGAAGCCGAGAACGCCGGCGCGATCGCGCTCTACGACGGACTCGGCTTCACGACCAGTCACACTTACCACTACGCCCGGCTTCCGCAGCCGTAGCATCGCGCGTAGGTTCCCCACACCGCCGTCCCACGCCGCACCGTCCCATGCCTCGCTGGCACCGCCACACATGCACACGAGAGCCCGCACGAGAGCCCGCACGCACGAAAGCCGCCACAGCCACCGTGACCGAGCAGAGCAGAGCCCGTTTCCGCACCGAGGCCAGGTCCGAGCACCCCGATCCGGTGCTGCTCTGCCTGCTCGCGGCCGCCGAGCACACCCTGGCCGACTCCGGCTACACCGAGGACGGCCGGTTGGAGCCCGCCCCGACCCTGGACGCGCTGTCGGCCGCCTGCCAGGCCGCCCTGGACCGGCACGCCAACGCCGTCCGGCTGGCGGTGGCCGAGCGCTCCCCCGCCACGCCCGAGGAGACCGCCGCGCTGCTGGCAGCCGTGCTGGGCGGGCGCGAGCGGTTCCACGGGCAGCCCTCCGACTACCGGCGGCTGGAGTCCTCGCTGCTGCCGGACGTGCTGCGGCGTCGGCGCGGCCTGCCGATCATGCTGTCGCTGGTCTGGTCGGCGGTCGCCGCCCGGGCCGGGCTGATCGTGCACGGCGTCGCGCTGCCCGGCCACTTCATCGTCGCGGTCGGCGGGCCGAGCCAGCCGGACGAGTATGTGCTGGCCGATCCGTTCCACGGCGGGCGGCTGCTCTCCCCGCAGGATGCGGGCGCCCTGGTGACCGCCGCCGGCCACCGGTTCTCCCCCGAACTGCTGAACCCCGCACCCCCGTTGGACATCGTGCTGCGGGTCCTGGGCAATATCCGCAGCTGGGCGGCGGACCGTCCCGAGCACGCCAGGACCCAGCTGTGGGCCACCGAACTGGCGCTGCTACTGCCCCGCCACCCGGCCCAGTTGCGCCTGGAGCGCGCCGAACTCCTGGTGCGCACCGGCGACTTCCTGGCCGGTGCGGCCGAGATGGACGCCTACGCCGAGATCCTGGACGCCTTCGACCCGGAGTCCGCCACCCGGGTCCGCCAGGAGGCCAAGGCCGCCCGGCACCGGCTCAACTGAGGCTGCCGCCAACCGGGTTGGTTCAGAGCCAGCCCTTCTCCCGGGCGACCCGTACCGCCTCGCTCCGGTTGCGCGCGGCGGTCTTCTGGATCGCCATCGAGAGGTAGTTGCGCACCGTGCCCTCCGACAGGTGCAGCCGGCGGGCGATCTCGGCGTTGACCGCGCCGTCCGAGGCCGCCGCCAGCACATCCCGCTCGCGCCCGGTCAGCGGGTTGGCCCCCTCCGCCAGCGCGGCGGCCGCGAGCACCGGGTCGATCACCCGCTCGCCGCGCAGCACCCGCCGTACCGCCTCGGCGAGTTCGGACGCCGGTGCGTCCTTCACCAGGAAGGCGTCCGCGCCCGACTCCATCGCCCGCCGAAGGTACCCGGGCCGCCCGAAGGTGGTGGCGATGACGATCTTCGTCTGCGGCCGCTCCCGCCGCAGCAGGGCGGCCGCCTCGATCCCGGTCATCCCCGGCATCTCGATGTCCAGCACCGCGACCTGCACGTCGGCCGCGACCGCCGCCGCGACCACCTCGTCCCCGCGCGACACCTGCGCGACCACCTCGATGTCACCCTCGAGACCGAGCAGCGCGGCCAGCGCCTCCCGAACCATCCCCTGGTCCTCGGCAAGCAGTACGCGGATGGCAGCCGGACTCTGATCGTCGCTCATGCCCCCGACGATAGTGCCCGCTCTGCCAGCGGCTCCTGGGCGGTGGCGCCGAGCGGGACAAGGGCGCGCAGGCGAAAGCCCCGGCCCAGCGGGCCCGGCCCGCTCTCCAAGCGGCCACCGACCAGGGCGAGGCGTTCGTCCAGGCCCGAAAGGCCGTTGCCCGGCGCGGACTTGCCGGGTCCGCGGCCGTTGTCGGCGATGTCCAGCACGGCGAACCGGGCGCCGTCGCCGTCCCAGGTCTCGTCCATCGCCACCGTGCAGATGGTGGCGCCCTCGGCGTGCCGGACGATGTTGGTGACCGCCTCGCGCAGCGCCCAGGCCAGCGCGCCGGCCTCCGCGTCGCCGAGCCCGGGGAGCTGCTCGGCAGCCGTCGGCGCGGCCTCCAGGGTGACCCCGACGGTGTCCAACGCGGTGCGGGCGGCGGCCAGTTCGACCGGCAGGGTGGGGCGGCGGAACCCGCTGACCGCCTCCCGTACGTCGATCAGCGACTGCCGGGCCACCTGCTCGATGTCGGCCACCTGGGCCCGGGCCGCCTCGGACTTCTCGGCGTCCATGAAGCGCCCGGCCAGCTCGCTCTTGAGGGTGATCAGCGAGAGCGAGTGGCCGAGCAGGTCGTGCAGGTCACGGGCCATCCGCAGCCGCTCCTCGGCGGCCGCCAGGTGCGCCACGGTCTCCCGAGCCTCGCGCAACTCCCGCATGGTGCCCACCAGTCGCTGCAGGCCCGTCATCGCCAGGCCGCTCAGGAAAGCCGGCAGCAGCAGACCCGGCAGCGCCGCGCGCTCGGTGTGGGTCAGCAGGGCGACCACGGTGGTCAGCACGCCGGTCGCCAGCACCCCGCGCACGGCGTACCCGGACGGCAGGACCGCGCCGATGACCACCGAGGTGTAGGTGAAGAGGACGATCCAGGCCGGGCTGAACGCGAACGAGGTGGTCGTGGCGATGACGACCAGCAGGGCCACCAGGGGGTAGGTGCCCCGCGAGACCGTCCCGCGCATCGAGCGGAAGACCACCAGCAGCAGGTAGCCGGCCAGGAACGCGGCCATCGCCAGCCAGCCGGTGACGGCCTGGGCCGTCGAGTACGGGCCGTGCAGCAGGTCCTGGACCGGATAGAACAGGTAGATCATCCACACGGTCATCCAGCAGAGCTTGATCAGCAGCTGGCGCCGGTTCTCCACCGGCACCCCCGGCTGCATGGCGAAACGCCCCCGGCCCTCCTCCCTCGACTCGTCGGGGCGGTGGTCCAGCGGCGTCTCGGGCATGTCGGCCATCATGCCTGCTGGGTGTCCTTGCGGTACAGGAAGGCCGCCGCCGCGACGAAGACCACCAGGAACCCGGCCAGCCCGGCCGCAGCGGCGGTGTCCAGCGCGTTGCCGGGGTGGATGAAGCCGGCCAACTGGTTGTAGAGGTACACCGGGTTGAAGCGGGCGAAGCTCTTCATCGAGCCGCTGATCGGGTACCAGGTCCCGCCGAAGGCGGCCATCAGCATGTAGACGATCATCACGATCGGCTGCACCGCACTCGGCTCGGCCGCGTAGCCCAGCGCCACCCCGAGCGCCGCGAAGACGAAGCTGCCCAGCCAGAGCACCGCCAGCAGACCGAGCCACTGCCCGGCGCCCAGCCGTACGCCCTCGGCCGCGCCGAGCGCGAAGACCACCAGGATCGCGGGCAGCGTGGTCGCCGCGCAGGAGGCGATCTTGGCCACCGTGTACGCCCGCCCGGGCAGCGCGGTCAGCCGCAGCTGGCGCACCCAACCGCTCTTGCGCTCCAGCGAGATGCGCTGCGCGCTGCCGGTGAGCACCGCGCCGACGGCGCCGAAGGTGGCCATCGAGACCATGAAGTACGACTTGGCACTGACCCCGCCCGCCACCGACCCGCCGTGGTAGACGCTGACGAAGAAGTAGTACATCAGCGCGGGGTACAGGATCGTGAAGAACAGATAGCGCTTGTTGCGCAGGGTGCGCAGGATCTCCAGCTTGATCAGGGTGGTCATCGCACGCTCTCCTCGGTCTCCAGCACGCCGTCCTCGGCGTCCTCGGCGTCGCTCTCTCCGGTGATGGTCAGAAAGGCCTGCTCCAGGCCCAGGCTGCTGACCTCCAGGCCGCGCGGGTAGAGCCCGGCCCGGTAGACGGCCGCGACGTCGGCGTCCGCGTCCGTGCTGCGGATCCGCACCGTCCGCACCCCCGCGGTGTGGCCGCCGACCTCCAGCGCCACGAGCCCGGGCAGGGCGCGCAGCGTCGACTCCTCGAACGGGCCGTCCCCGACGTGCAGTTCGAAGCTGATCCGGCGGGCGCCGGCCTTCGCCTTGATCTCGGCCGACGAGCCGTCCGCGATCAGCCGACCGCGGTGCAGCACGAGCACCCGGTCGGCGATGGAGTCCGCCTCCTCCAGATAGTGGGTGGCGAACAGGACGGTGCGTCCGGCGTCCGCCTGGCGGCGCATCGAGGCCCAGAACTGCCGGCGGACCGAGACGTCCATCCCGGTGGTCGGCTCGTCCAGCACGATCAGGTCGTTCGCCCCGGCGACGGCCAGCGCGAAGCGGACCCGCTGCTCCTGGCCGCCGGAGAGCTTGTCGACCCGGCGATCGGCGATCTCCTCGATCGCCGCGTCGCACAGCACGTCCGCGGGCCGGTGGCCGCGCGGGTGCACCTCGCAGGCCAGCGTGACCAGTTCACGGACCTTCACATCGGTCATCAGCCCGCCGCTCTGCAGCATCGCGCCGACCCGCCCGGCCGCGATGGCCGCCCGCGGCGCGCCGCCGAAGAGCGTCACGCTGCCCTCGTCGGGCTCGCGCAGCCCGAGCAGCAGGTCGAGGCTGCTGGACTTGCCCGCGCCGTTGGGGCCGAGCAGAGCAACGGTCTCCCCGGGACGCAGCACCAGGTCGAGGCCGTTCACCGCCCTGACCCGCCCGTAGCTCTTGCTCACCTGCCTGAAGGCCGCAACCTCTTCGCCGCTCATCCGCCCGTTCCCCTCTCGCACCCGTTCTGAGGGCTCAAGAATCCCGCGGCGCGGGGGGCGGTCGGCAGTGTGCGCAGTCGTGCGTCGGCTATGACGGATGTCATGGCGGTGGCCCAGTCCCCGCAGCGGACCGGGCCACCGTCCGTGCAGGTCAGAGGCCGAGCGAGGCCTTCAGAAAGTCCACCTGGAGCAGCAGCAGGTTCTCCGCGACCTGCTCCTGCGGCGTCATGTGGGTGACCCCCGAGAGCGGCAGCACGGTGTGCGGGCGGCCGGCCGCGAGCAGGGCGGACGACAGCCGCAGGGTGTGCGCGGCCACCACGTTGTCGTCGGCCAGCCCGTGGATGATCATCAGCGGGCGCTCCAGCTTGGGCGCGTCCGCGATCAGCGAGTTGGCCTGGTACACCTCGGGCCGCTCGGCGGGGTGGCCTAGGTAGCGCTCGGTGTAGTGCGTGTCGTAGAGCTGCCAGTCCGTCACCGGCGCGCCGGCCACCGCGGCGTGGAAGACGTCCGGGCGGCGCAGCACCGCGAGCGCGGAGAGGTAGCCGCCGTACGACCAGCCGCGGATGGCGACCTTGCCGAGGTCCAGCGGGAACTCCTCGGCCAGCGCGTGCAGCGCCTCGACCTGGTCGTCCAGGGTGACGTCGGCGAAGTCGAAGGCGATCGCCTTCTCCCACGCCGGGCTGCGACCGGGGGTGCCGCGCCCGTCCGCGACCACCACGGCGAAGCCCTGGTCGGCGAACCACTGCGAGGGCAGGTTGGCGTTGTGCGCCTGCACCACCTGCTGGCCGTGCGGCCCGCCGTACGGGTCCATCAGGACCGGCAGCGCCCCGTCCCGCTCGCGGTCGTAGCCCGTCGGCAGGATCACCGCGCACGGGATCCGCCGGGCGCCGGCCAGCCGGAACTCCGGACGGGTGGTCAGCACCGGCGTCTGGGCGTACGAGGTGACGACCGCGAGCTGCTCCTCGCCGCGCAGCAGCTCGGCCCGCCGGCCCGGGCGGTCCGGAGCGGAGCTGGCGAGCAGCGTCAGACCGCCGCCGCGGACGGCGTCCAGCGCGCCGGCCCGGCGCAGCAGCACCGTCTCGGAGCCGTCCAGGGCCGCGCGGTAGAGGCCGACCAGGCCCGGCGCGGTCGCGCTGTCGCCCTCGCCGGGCGCGGCCGTGAAGAGCACCGAGTCCGCGTCGATCGAGAGCACCGCGCGCAGGTGCAGGGTGTCGTCGGTCAGCCGCAGGTCGCCGACCAGCAGGGCGCGGTGGCCGGGCTCGTCGCTGATCCGCACCAGCCGGCCGTCCGGCGTCCAGGCGGGCGCACCGCTGAACAGCTCGAGCCAGGCGGCGTCCTGCTCGGCGACCAGCGTGCTGGTCTCGCCCGACGCGCTGTCCAGCGTCAGCAGCAGCTGGCTTCGCTGGTCGCGGGCCTGCACCAGCAGCAGCGGCGGGCCGCCGGCCGACCAGTGCACCCGGGCCAGGTAGGGGAAGGCCGCGCGGTCCCAGCGGGCCTCGACGCGCGAGCCGTCCAGGCCGAGCACCCAGAGGGTGACGTCGGCGTTGGGCGTGCCGGCGGCGGGGTAGGCGACCTCGGCGGGGACGGTGGCCGGGTTGGCCGGGTCGGCGATCCACCAGCGCTGCACGGGCGCGTCGTCGGCGCGGGCGGCCAGCAGGCGGTCGCTGTCGGGGGACCACCAGAAGCCGCGGTCCCGGCTCATCTCCTCCTGGGCGATGAACTCGGCCTGGCCCCAGGTCACCCCGGCGCTCTCCGGCTCGGCGAGCGCGCGGTCGCCGGTGCCGTCCGCGGCGACCACGCGCAGCTCGCCCGAGGTGGTCGGGTAGGCGATGTGCCGGCCGTCCGGGGCGGGGCGCGGGTCCACCAGCGGCCCGGCGGCGGGCAGTTCGCGGACGGTGCCGACGGCGGTGAGGTCCGCGGCGAAGAGCCGGCCGGAGAGCGCGAAGGCGGCCAGCGCGCCGGCAGCGTCCAGGCCGTAGCCGACGATGCCCGCGGAACCCTCGCGGCTGCGCTCGCGGCGAGCCCGCTCGGCCGGCGAGAGGTCCTCCTCGCCGCCGCCGAGCAGGGCCTGCGGATCGGCGGCGATCCGCTCCTGGCCGGTGGCCGGGTCGAGCGTCCAGAGCAGGTTCGCCCGGTCGGTGCCGGACCGCGAGCGCAGGAAGACGACCCGCGAGCCGTCGGGCGCCACCGCGAAGGAGCGGGGCATGCCGACGGTGTAGCGCAGGGTCCGCGCGTACTGCCGGGGGAAGGTGTCCGTGGGGGACGAGGCGGCGGCTTCAGTGGTCATGGCATCGAACCCTACGGCCTCGACGTGTCGCTGCTCACTCTTTCGGCGTACGCCCGAGAACTGGTCCGAACGGCCCCCCGCACCCCCTCCGACCGGGGCATGCGCCCCCGAATGCCCCGGTGCTCCGACACTTCCGGGCTCACTGAAAGTAATGCAATCCTCACTGATCGGGTATTCCTAGATCAGCGATGCGGACGAGGTCTGTCCGGTTCGCTGCCTGTCCCACGGTCCCGACCGTCACCCGCACCGGGTGGCGCACCCGAGAGGGGTGTGAGCCGTCATGGCCCTGTCCATCTCCGCAGCGATGCTGATGCTGGTCATCGTGGTGGTGCTGATCCGCCGGTCCGGCCTCAAGTTGGCCCACGCGATCGTCTGCGGCCTGCTGGGGTTCTATCTCGCCTCCAGCTCCATCGCGCCGTCCATCACCGAAGTGACCAGCAACCTTGCCGGGATGATCAATGGCCTGAAGCTCTGACCTTCCCCGCAGTGGTTACGCTGCTCCCCATGACCGCTGCTGCCCCCGAGCGCCGCCTGCTGCTGGTGCACGCCCATCCGGATGACGAGTCGATCGTGAACGGCGCGACGATGGCCCGTTACGCGGCCGAGGGTGCCCAGGTCACGCTGGTGACCTGCACCCTCGGCGAGGGCGGCGAGGTGATCCCGCCCGAGCTGGCCCACCTGACGGCGGATCGCGAGGACACGCTGGGCGACTTCCGGATCGGCGAGCTGACCGCCGCGATGCGGGAAGTCGGCGTGAGCGACTTCCGCTTCCTCGGCGGCGCCGGGCGCTACCGCGACTCCGGGATGATGGGCGTGCCCGAGAACGACCGCCCGGACTGCTTCTGGCAGGCCGACCCGGACGAGGCGGCCGGCCACCTGGTCGCCGTCATCCGGGAGACCCGGCCGCAGGTCCTGGTCAGCTACGACGAGAACGGCGGCTACGGGCACCCGGACCACATCCAGGCGCACCGGGTCGCGATGCGGGCCCTGGAGCTCGCCGCCGATCCGGCCTTCCGGCCCGAGCTGGGCCCGGCCTGGCAGATCGTCAAGGTCTACTGGAGCCGGATGTCGCGCTCGGCCCTGCTGGTCGGCCTGGAGGAGGCCGCCGCCTGCTACCCGGCGGCCGCCGAGCCCTCGGACGTCCCCGGGGTGGTCGACGACGAGCGGATCACCACCGTGCTGGACTGCACGAAGTACGCCGACCGCAAGGCCGCCGCGATGGCCGCGCACGCCACCCAGCTCACCGTCTCGGGCTCGTTCTTCGCGCTCAGCAACAGCCTGTGGCAGCCGCTGTCGGCCGTCGAGTACTACGAACTGGTCCGGGGCGAGGGCGGCACCGAGCGCCCGGAGAGCGACCTGTTCGCCGGCATCCCGTCCGCTGGAAACGAGGCTCGATGAGCACGTCCGCGCTCAGTACGCTGCGCACCCTGCTGCACGCCCCGCTGGGCACCCGCGCGCAGCGGCTGGCCGAGCCGCTGCCGTCCCGGCGCGCCCGGATCACCGGCTACCTGGTGCTCTTCCCGCTCGGCGCGGTGGTGTCACTGTGCGGGTGTTTCGTGCAGACCCTGTGGAGTCCCTGGGGACTGCTGCTCGCTCTGCTAGCGAACGTCGCGGTCTTCTACGGCGGCCTGCGGCTGACCGGCACCAAGCTCGGCGCGGGCGTCCCGCTGGCCGGCTGGTTCGTGATGCTGATGGTGCTGATGGCTCCCCGACCCGAGGGGGACTTCATCCTGGCGGCGGGCTTCAACGCGTACGCCTACCTGCTGATCGGCCTGGTCAGCGGGGTGATCTGCACCACCCTGCCGACCCGCTCGCCGTTCGCCTTCGGCATCCCCAAGCAGCGGGACTGACCACACGTCCGACTGTCCTCGCACGACGGGCAGTCAGGGCCACCCGCCCGTAGTGTCGTCGGTGAGGAACCGGACGTATCACCTTCTAAGGGAAGCGGTTCCCCATTCGGTTGTTCCCAGTATGGTGGTGCCGCAGCATCGTCGGACGGGCCGCACGGCCGGACGGACGCCCCAGCAACCCGCGGCCTGTGGCTTGACCGCCGCGACCGCGAATCCGGAGCAGAGCAGCATTGAGCAGCCGCGAATCTGACAACCCCTTCCAGCCGCCCCGCCGCGGGGGCTCCCCCAGTCGGCGGCCGGGGGAGGGCCCCGACGCCTACCCGTCGGGCACGCCGCCCTACGGCACTCCGGGGGTCGCGAACGGCTTCGGCACCGGCGCGCCCGGCACGGGAGGTGACACCTTCCATGGCGCCGCGGGGGCGGCGGAACCCGAGGTCCCGAAGACCGAGACCACGCTGACCACCCGGATCTCGATCAACATCCCCGGCTCGCGCCCGATCCCGCCGGTCGTGATGCGCAGCACCGTCAAGCCGGAGGAGTCGCAGGCCGGCCCCGCCGAGCAGCCAGGACCGGCAGGTCCGCGGCACCGCTCCGGCGCGCCCGCCTCGCCGGTGCTCGGAGTGATGGAGGCCGGTGGCCGCGCCGGCGCGCCGCCGAACCTGCCGCCCGAGTGGCAGACGCCGCCGAGCGCGCCGGAGACCAGCGAGTCGGATTCGACCGGCGAGTGGTTCCGGCCCCGGCAGAAGAACCGGCCCCGAGCCGGCCGCCGCGGCCGCACCGGCGCCGGCCCCCGCGCCCGCCCCGGCCGCGCACCCGGCTCAGACTCAGGCTCAGCCGCAGGCGCCGGCACCGGCCCCGGCGGCGTCCGGGCTGGCCGCGGGCTCGCCGTACGAGTCCGGCGACCGCTGGCAGCCGACGCCCGCGCCGCAGTTCTCCGCGGAGAGCACCCAGCAGATCCCCACCGCGCGGCCGACCGGCGCGCCGGCCTCGCCGTTCGCGGGTGGCAGCACGCAGCAGCCGGGCGCGACCCAGAACCGCCACCGCGCCGAGGGGCAGCAGTCCGGCGCGCCGCAGGGCGGCTACCCGGCCGATCCGTACGCGGCCGGCCCGGCGGACCCGTTCGCGGCTCGGGCGCAGCGGGACCCCTTCACACCCCGCGATCCCTTCGCGCGCTCCGGCGAGGCGCCCGCGCCGATGCCCACGCCGGACCCGTACGGCACCGGCACCGGCCCCGGCGCAGGTGCAGGCCCCGGTGCAGGCCCCGGCGGTCCGGCGCCGCGCCGACCCCAGGGACCGGGCGCGCCCGGTCGGTTCGCCCGCTCGCAGCCGCCGGCCGAGCCGTTCCCGCGCTCCGAACCGTTCCCGCCGACCGGGCAGTTCCCGCAGGGCGAGCCGTTCCCGCGGGGCGAGCAGTCCCCGCGCTCCGAACCGTTCCCGCCGACCGGCCCCATCCCGCCGGTGCGCTCCGCCTTCACCGAGAGCGGCCTGCCCGAGGGCGGTTTCCCCGGCGGCCGGTCCCCCGAGGGCCGCTTCGCCACCGGGCAGTCCGGCGACCCCGAGGACACCCAGATCGGCGGATTCCGCCCGATCGGTGACGAACTCCCGGCCGGCGCCATACCTGGACTGCCCGTCGCGGGCCAGTACGGCACCGCCCAGGGCGCCCCGCGCCACGCCGGTCCCGGGCCCGCCACGCCGCCCGGCCCGCTCCGTGGCGGGCCCGCCAGCCCCGCCAGGCCCGAGGCACCCGCAGGGCCTGACCCCGCCGCCCCGGCCCCGGCCGCGCCCAAGCCTGCCGCGAGCAGCAAGCCCAAGCCCCGCCCGCGCTCCCAGAAGCTGCTGGTCTACGCCGTCGGCGGCGCGCTCTTCGTGGGCTCCGCGGCCTATGGAACCGGCCTGATGCTCAACCAGGCCGACGTCCCGCGCGGCATCACCGTCCTCGGCACCAACATCGGCGGCGATACCCGCGACCAGGCGATCCATCAGCTGGACGCGACGGTCGGCAAGATCGGCCAGCAGCCGATCAAGCTCACGATCGGCACCCAGACGCTCAGCCTCGACCCGGCCACCGCCGGTCTGAGCTTCGACACCACCGCCACCGTGGACAGCCTGACCCAGCACAGCTACAACCCGCTCGACGTGATCGGCTCGCTCGCCGGCGGCAGCAAGGCCGTGCCGCCGAAGGTCAGCGTGGACCAGGCCAAGCTCAAGGTCGCGCTGGACCTGCTCGCGGCGCAGTCCACGCAGGGGCTCAAGGAGGGCTACGTCCAGTTCAACGACCCGGGCGACCCGAGCGTGGTTCCCGGCGTGGCCGGCCAGGTGGCGGACGGCGGGGCAGCCGTCAACCAGGTCCAGCAGAGCTATCTGGACCGGGCCGCCGGCAAGAACGACCCGCCGATCGCCCTCGCCGTGACGGCCGCTCAGCCGAAGGCGTCCCCGCAGGCCCTGCAGGCGGCGGCGGACGGTCTCGGCCAGCAGATCGTCAGCGCGAAGGTGACGGTCATCGCCGGCACCAAGCGGTTCGTCTTCACCCGGTCGATCGCCAGCAAGGTGCTGACGCTGGCCCCGGACGCCACCGGCGCCATCGGCCCCAAGTGGGACCTGGACCAGCTGAACACCGCCCTTGGCGGCGTCTTCGACAAGCTGAAGTTCCGTAAGAGCGACGGCACGCTGGCCCCGATCACCGCGCAGGATGTCGCCGACGGAATCGCTTCCGTGTACGACAAGAACAGCGATGCGGAGCGCACCTTCAAGTTCCGCTCGTGACATGTCAAAAATCCTTCATCGGGGCCCCGGAGTTCATCTCTCTCCGGGGCCCCGATGTGTTTCCCGGCGACTTCCCGCCAGTGGCGTGTAACTGACAGCGGGTCTGGGCAGCACCACTCCGGACGGATTCCGGGGGGCACTTGAAAGGCTGACGAATAGTCGCCGATGGCGGTATCCCGCCAAATCCGTCCGATAACCGGACGCTGAAAACCGGCGGGTAATCCACTCAAACCGGGCATATTAGACACCTGGATCTACGCGCGTCGACCTCCCGAGGCGCGGAGTGTCGCGTTCACATACCGGTGTTACTAAGCCCTCGTTACGAACTCATGAACGAGGTTTGTCGGAAGATGTCCGTTTTGTGGCGTCTTACTCACTGCTTGTCAAGTAGCTGAAAGCTACAACCTGGTGGACATTCCAGAACGAAGCCAAAACTGCCCGCCCAGGCACTCAGAAACTCTTGACGTTCGATAAACGAGTTGCGAGAGTCCGTTCGACCAACTTCTTTCATCGTTGCTGCTGCACAGACCACCGGCGGGAGCTTTCGCACCATGACGACGCCAACTGAGGACACGACAGAGACCGACCCGGTCCTCGTCGCGTCCGCTACGGACCTCACCGGCAACAAGCCGGGCGAGTTCCTTGGGCGCACCCCGGGCCAGATTGCCTGGAGCCGCTTCAAGCGCAACCGCATCGGTGTGCTCTGCGCCGGTATCGTGATCTTCTTCTTCCTGATCGCCATCTTCGCCCCGGTGATCAGCGCGCTGTACGGCCAGTCGCCCTTCATCCCCTACGGGCTGCGCAACCCGTCACTGCTCGACGACTACGGCGTGCCGATCGGCCCCGGCTACGGGATGAACGCCCAGCACTGGTTCGGCCTCACGCCGAACAACGGGTACGACATCTTCATCAAGCTGATCTACGGCATCCGCACCTCGCTGGGCATCGGCCTCATCGTGACGATCGTGTCCAGCATCCTGGGCATCTCGATCGGCGTGGCGCAGGGCTACCTGGGCGGCCGCTTCGACTACTTCGTCGGGCGCTTCTCGGACCTGCTGCTCGGCCTGCCGAGCCAGCTGTTCTTCATCGCCTTCACGCCGATCGTGCTGAACATGTTCGTGCCGGCGGACCAGGAGACCCCGATCCACATCCGGATCATCGCGATCGTGCTGGTGCAGACGGTCCTGGGCTGGATGGCCACCTCCCGTCTGCTGCGCGGTCTCGCGCTGAGCCTGCGTGAGCGCGAGTACATCGAGGCCGCGAAGATCGCCGGTGCCTCCTCCTGGCGGATCATCTTCAAGGAGCTCATGCCGAACCTGGCGACCACGATGCTGGTCCAGGTGACGCTGCTGCTGCCCGCGATGGTGACGGCCGAGGCCGGCCTCTCGTACCTGGGTGTCGGCATGGTCGAGCCCACGCCCGACTGGGGCCTGATGTTCCTCGACTCGGTGCGCAACTACCAGAACGACCTGACCTACCTGCTCTTCCCCGGCCTTTCGCTGATGGTCTTCTCCGTCGCGTTCAGCCTGTTCGGGGACGCCATCCGGGACGCGCTCGACCCGAAGACCATTCGCTGAGCCGCACCATCCCAGGCACCGCTGTACAACCCCCGCTCTACCCCAGTCCGGCCACCCCGGGGCAGTGCCGCCCCGCCGGTCCGCGCTGGCCAGTCCAGATGACCAGTGACAGGTAGGAACCAATGAGAATTCGCAAGGCAGCCCTCATGCCGGCGCTCGTGGCCGTCAGCGCACTGACGCTGACCGCCTGTGGCGGGGGTAGCGCAACCAGTGGTGGATCCGGCAAGACCGCCACCGCCGAGGTGCAGAACTTCGGTCTCGGCACCGCCGCCGACTCGACCGGCCCGGCCAAGGGCGTTACCGGTGCCAAGAAGGGCGGCACGGCGTACGACATCGAGCCGTCCGGCTTCGACTACCTGGACCCGAGCCAGCAGTACGTCAACACCTACCAGACCGTCGGTACCCTCTACAGCCGTCAGCTGACCGGCTACAAGGTCGACCCGACGACCAACAAGACCATCCTGGTCGGCGACATGGCCACCGACACCGGTACCCAGGCCGACGGCGGCAAGACCTGGACCTACACCCTCAAGAAGGGCCTCAAGTTCGAGGACGGCACGCCGATCACCTCGAAGGACGTCAAGTACGCGGTCGAGCGCCTGTACACGACGTACCAGACCCAGGGCCCGACCTACATCCAGACCTGGCTCTCCGGCCAGAACTACCGCAAGGTCTACGCCGGTCCGGCCGCAGGTGAGCTGCCGGACAGCGTCATCGGCACCCCCGACGCGCAGACCATCGTCTTCCACTTCCAGAGCCCGCACGCGGACACCCCGTACGCGGTCTCGATGCCGAACATCACGGCCATCGAGCGGTCGAAGGACGACGCCGAGAAGTACAACAACCACCCGGTCTCGATTGGTCCCTACAAGATCAAGTCGTACGAGCCCGACAAGTCGCTCGTCCTTGAGCGCAACCCCATGTGGGACCCGAGCACCGACCCGATCCGCTCCGCGAACGTGGACACCTGGTCGTTCGAGCTCGGCATCGACGCATCGCTCCTGACCCAGCGCCTGATGGCCGGTTCGGGCAACGACAAGGACGCGCTGACCCTGGCGCAGCCCGCGGACACGGCGGACATCAAGACGATCCAGAGCGACCCGCAGTACGCGAGCCGCACGATCAGCCAGTACCAGCCGTACGTCGACACCTTCGACATCAACAACACCCGGGTCACCGACGTCAACGTCCGTAAGGCGCTGGCCATGGCGTTCCCGAGCGCCACGGTGAACAAGCTGCTCGGCGGCTCGGCCGTCGGCGACCCGGCCGGCAACCTGATCAGCCCGACCGTCGCCGGCTGGCAGAACACCGACCCGCTGGGCCTCAAGGCCACGCCGAACGGTGACATCGCCAAGGCCAAGGCCATGCTGACCGCGGCCGGCAAGCTGAACTACAAGATCGTTCTCGCCTACGCGAACACCCCGCACTGGCAGACCGTGACCGCCGCGATCCAGGACCAGCTGAACCAGGCCGGCTTCCAGGTCGAGCGCAAGGAGCTGGACCCGACCAGCTACTACACCCAGATCGGCAAGCCCGACAACGGCTTCGACCTGTACCGCTCCGGCTGGGGCGCCGACTGGCCGGTCGCCTCGACGGTCATCCCGCCGACCCTGGACGGCCGCACCATCAGTGACGGTGCGACGAACTACTCGCACTACAACAGCGCCGCCAGCAACGCCGAGATGGACCGCATCAACGGGATCACGGACGTCAAGCAGGCGTCCGCCGCGTGGATGGCCCTGGCCGACAAGATCCTGGCCAACGACGTCCCGATGATCCCGTACGCGTACGACAAGTTCTTCCAGGTCTACGGCGCCGGTCTCGGCGGTGTCGGTTACAACGCCGTCCTGGGCTCGGTCGACCTGTCGAACGTCTACATCAAGTAAGCACCGGATCCGGAGCAGGCCTCCGGGCCCGCTCCCCCGGGCAGGGCCACCGTCAGGTGGCCCTGCCCGGGCCACGTGCCGACCACCCGCAACCCGGGGGTCGCACTCTCCACGACGTGGCCGCCTAGGGCGCCCTCTCTCGGAAGAGCTCATCCCATGCTCCGATTTCTCATCCGCCGGGCGCTCGGCGCTGCGGTCATCATGGTCCTGCTGATCGCACTTACCTACTTCGCGTTCTTCTCACTGCCCGTGGACCCGGCGCAGCTGTCCTGCTCGAAGGGCTGCTCCCCGCAGCTGCTCGCGCAGATCCGCGAGAACATGCACCTGAACCAGCCGATCATCGAGCAGTTCTGGCACTACTTCAGCGGACTCTTCGTCGGCCAGGACTTCGGTGCCATCGGCCACTGCGCGGCCCCCTGCTTCGGCTACTCGTACAACAGCCAGCAGTTCGTCTGGGACCGGATCTCGGCCAACTACCCGGCCACCTTCGTGCTCGCCATCGGCGGCGCCGCGTGCTTCCTGACCATCGGTGTCGGCCTGGGCATGATCTCCGCCTGGAAGCAGGGCTCGTTCATCGACAAGGCGGCCAGCTCGATCTCGCTGATCGGCCAGTCCACCCAGATCTACTTCATCGGCCCGCTGGCGATGGCGCTCTTCGTCTGGAACCTGCACTGGCTGCCCCAGCCCGCCTACGTGCCGTTCACCCAGGACCCGTGGGGCTGCTTCGTGGGGATGATCCTCCCCTGGACGGTCATGTCGGTGATCTTCTGGTCGAACTACACCCGCCAGGTCCGCTCCCTGATGCTGGAGCAGCTCTCGGAGGACCACATCCGGGCGGCCCGTGCCAAGGGCATGGCCAACAGCTACGTCTGGTGGCGCTACGCGCTGCGCGGCGCGATGGCCCCGATCATCACGATCTTCGGTCTCGACCTGGGTGCCGTCTTCTCCGGCGCGATCATCACCGAGTACACCTTCGGTGTGCACGGCCTCGGCTACCTCGCGGTGCAGGCGGTCAACCAGGCCGACCTCTACCTTGAGCTGGGCGTCCTGATCTTCAGCTCGCTGGCCATCCTGTTCTTCAACATCATCGTCGACGCCGCTTACGCTCTCCTCGACCCCCGGGTCCGGCTCGGATGACCTCCGTCCGGCTCGTGACTGTTCCGTACCACCCCGCCCCCGAGGAGACCCGACCGTGAGCACCCTCACCAAGTCCGAGGCCGTCGACGCACCCCAGGCCGGCAACGCCTTCCTCTCGGTGCGCGACCTGCGCGTCCGCTTCCGCACCGAGGACGGCATCGTCAACGCCGTCAACAACCTGACCTTCGACCTCGAGCAGGGCAAGACCCTGGGCATCGTCGGCGAGTCGGGCTCCGGCAAGTCGGTGTCCAACCTTGCCGTCATGGGTCTGCACAACCCGAAGAACACCACCATCGAGGGCTCGGTGCTCCTCGAGGGCAAGGAGCTCCTCACCGCCACGCAGAGCGAGCTCGAGAAGCTCCGCGGCAACAAGATGGCGATGATCTTCCAGGACGCGCTCGCCGCGCTCTCGCCGTACTACACGATCGGCCGGCAGATCGCCGAGCCGTTCATGAAGCACACGGGGGCGAACAAGAAGGAAGGCCGCGAGCGCGCGATCGAGATGCTGCGCCGGGTGGGCATCCCGCAGCCGCAGACCCGCGTCGACGACTTCCCGCACCAGTTCTCCGGCGGTATGCGCCAGCGCGCGATGATCGCCATGGCCCTGGTCTGCGACCCCAAGCTGCTGATCGCCGACGAGCCGACCACCGCGCTCGACGTGACCGTGCAGGCCCAGATCGTCGACCTGCTCAAGGACCTCCAGCAGGAGAGCGGCACCTCGATCGTCTTCATCACCCACGACCTCGGCGTGATCCGCGAGATCGCCGACGACGTCCTGGTGATGTACGCGGGTCGGGCGGTCGAGCGCGGCACCATGCGCGAGGTGCTGAAGACCTCGCAGCACCCCTACGGCTGGGGCCTGCTGAGCTCCATCCCGCGCATCAACAGCTCCGTCGACGTGCCGCTGGACCCGATCCCGGGCACCCCGCCGTCGCTGCTCAACCCGCCGACGGGCTGCGCGTTCCACCCCCGTTGCACGTACCGTGAGCTGGTCGGCGACGACAAGTGCGTCACCGAGCGGCCGCCGCTGGAGCTGGCCAACGGCCACCTCTCCGCCTGCCACCTCACGCCCGCGCAGAAGCAGTCCATCCTCACCGAGCAGATCCTGCCCCGGCTGAGCAGCTGAGCCTCGGTAAAGGAGCCAAGGAAATCCCATGAGCGCAAAGCAGACTCTGACCGAGCCGGCCGCGGCCGCCCCCTCCTCCGGCAAGACCCTGCTGGAGGTCAACGGCCTCACCAAGCACTTCCCCGTGATGGGTGGTTTCCCGTTCAAGCGCCAGATCGGCGCCGTCCAGGCCGTTGACGGTGTGACCTTCAACGTCCAGGAAGGCGAGAGCCTGGGCCTGGTCGGCGAGTCCGGCTGTGGCAAGTCGACCACCGGCCGACTGCTCACCCGCCTGCTCGAGCCCACCGGCGGGTCGGTGAAATACGACGGCCAGGACATCACGCACGCCACCCGCAAGGAGCTCGCGCCGATCCGGTCCGAGATCCAGATGATCTTCCAGGACCCGTACTCGTCGCTGAACCCGCGGCACACGGTCGGCACGATCATCGCCGGTCCGATGGAGATCAACAACATCGAGCCGGCCGGCGGTCGCACCGCGCGGGTCAAGGAGCTCCTGGAGATCGTCGGTCTCAACCCGGAGCACTTCAACCGCTTCCCGCACGAGTTCTCCGGCGGCCAGCGCCAGCGCATCGGCGTGGCCCGGGCGCTCGCGCTCAACCCGAAGCTGATCATCGCGGACGAGCCGGTCTCCGCGCTCGACGTGTCGATCCAGGCGCAGGTCGTCAACCTGCTCCAGGGCCTGCAGCGCGACCTGGGCATCGCGTTCGTCTTCATCGCGCACGACCTCTCGATCGTCCGGCACTTCTCGCAGCGCGTCGCGGTGATGTACCTGGGCAAGATCGTGGAGATCGCGGAGCGGGACGCGCTCTACACGCGTCCCCGCCACCCGTACACCCACGCGCTGCTCTCGGCCGCTCCCGACGCCGACCCGGACAACACCTCCGTCGAGCGCATCCGGCTGACCGGTGACGTCCCGTCGCCGCTCAACCCGCCGTCCGGCTGCCGCTTCCGCACCCGCTGCTGGAAGGCGCAGGAGAAGTGCGCGACGGAGGAGCCGCAGCTGCTCCAGATCGGCGGCAACGACGCCGGTCACCTCACCGCCTGCCACTTCCCGGAGGACGGTGACGCCGCCAGCAAGCGCGCCGCCACCGTGCCGGCGACCCGGTCCAGCGAGGCCTGATCCCGACAGCTCGTGACGCAGGGCCCGGAGCACCCGCTCCGGGCCCTGCGTCGTTTCTGATCAGCCCTGGTCCCCCTCGTCCCCCTCGTCCCCCTCGTCCGCAGCGCTCTGCCCAATCTCGCGCTCCGCAGCGCTCTGCCCGATCTCGCGCTCCGCAGCGCCCTGCCCAATCTCGCGCTCCGCAGCGAAATGACAAGCCGACTCGTGCGCGGCGAGCCCGTCCAGCCAGGGCGGGATCACCAGCAGCGGGATCTCGCTGGCGCAGCGGTCCTGGGCCTTCCAGCAGCGGGTGCGGAAGCGGCAGCCGGAGGGCGGGTTGGCCGGTGAGGGGACGTCGCCCACCAGCACGATCCGGTCCCGGTCCGCGCGCGCCGTGGGGTCCGGCAGCGGGACGGCCGACAGCAGCGCCTGGGTGTACGGGTGGGTGGCGTGCTCGTAGATCTGCAGATCGCTGCCGATCTCCACCATCTTGCCGAGGTACATCACGCCGACCCGGGTGGAGATGTGCCGCACGATCGACAGGTCGTGCGCGATGAACATGTACGAGAGGTTGAAGTCGCGCTGCAGCTGCTCCAGCAGGTTGACCACCTGCGCCTGCACCGAGACGTCCAGCGCGGAGACCGGCTCGTCGCAGATGATGATCTCCGGCTTGAGCGCCAACCCCCGGGCGATGCCGATGCGTTGGCGCTGACCGCCGGAGAACTGGTGCGGATAGCGGTTGATGTACTCGGGGTTGAGCCCGACCACGTCCAGCAGATCCTGAACGGCCTTGCGGCGGTCGCCCTTCGGCGCCACCTCCGGGTGGATCTCGAACGGCTCTCCGATGATGTCGCCGACCGTCATCCGCGGGTTGAGCGAGGTGTACGGGTCCTGGAACACCATCTGGATGTTGCGCCGAACCGCCTTCAGGGCCGCACCCGAGAGCTTGGAGATCTCCTCGCCCTTGTAGCGGACCGAGCCCTCCGTCGCCGGCTCCAGGTTCATCAGCACCTTGGCCAGCGTGGACTTCCCACAGCCCGACTCCCCCACGATGCCCAGCGTCTCGCCCTTGACCAGGTCGAAGGAGACCCCGTCCACGGCCTTCACCGCACCGACGACCTTCTTGAAGACCACCCCCTTGGTCAACGGGAAGTGCTTGACCAGGTCGCGGACTTCGAGGATGTTCTCGCCGTGCCGGACGGGCTGGGTGAAGGCCGCCTCCCCCGGCTCGGCCGCGCTGAGCGCGGTGGCGCCGTCAGTCATGGAGGGTCTCCTTCCAGAAGTGGCAGGCGCTGGCCCGCCCGGGCGCCGGGGTGCCCGCGTCGTCCGTCACCTCGAAGAGCGGCGGCACCGAGGTCCGGCAGATGTCCTGGGCCCGCGGGCAGCGCGGGTTGAAGGCGCAGCCCGGCGGGATCCGCAGCAGGTTCGGCGGCAGGCCCTTGATCGCGTAGAGCTCCTGGCCCTTCTGGTCCAGCCGCGGGATCGAGTCCAGCAGGCCGCGGGTGTACGGGTGCGCGGGCCTGGCGTAGAGCTCGTGGACGGGGGCGGTCTCGACGATCCGTCCGGCGTACATCACGGCGATCTTGTCCGCGACGTCGGCGACCACGCCCAGGTCGTGGGTGATCAGGATCAGGCCCATGTGGTACTCGTCCTGGAGCTCCGCCAGCAGGTCCATCACCTGGGCCTGCACCGTCACGTCCAGGGCGGTGGTGGGCTCGTCGGCGATGATCAGGGCCGGCTCCAGGGCCAGCGCCATGGCGATCATGATGCGCTGGCGCATACCGCCGGAGAACTGGTGCGGGTAGTCGCCCACCCGCTGCGCGGCGGCCGGGATCCGCACCCGGTCCATCATCTCGATCGCCTTGGCCTTGGCGTCCTTGCGGTTCAGTTTGAGGTGCACCCGGTACATCTCGGCGAGCTGCGCGCCGACGGTGTGCACCGGGTTCAGCGAGGAGAGCGCATCCTGGAAGACCATCGCCATCTGCGCGCCGCGGATCTTGCGGCGCTCCTCCTTGCCGAGGGTGAGCAGATCACGGCCCTTGAAGAGGATCTCGCCGTCGGTGATCTTGGCCGGCGGGGTGTCCAGGATGCCCATCACCGCCTGTGCGGAGACCGACTTGCCGGAGCCCGACTCGCCCAGGATCGCCAGGGTCTCGCCCGCCCGGGACCGAGTAGTCGACCCCGTTGACGGCCTTGGCCACGCCCTCCCTGGTGTGGAACTCCACATGGAGGCCGCGGACCTCCAGCAGGGGGGCGTCCTGGCTGTCGGGCGTCTCCTGGCGGGAGTCGGCCGCCCGGGTGCTCGTACTGGTGCTGCTCATGCTGCTGCTACTCATGGCTGGTGGGGACCTCTCTCAGCGCAGCTTGGGGTCGAGAGCGTCGCGGACCGCGTCGCCGAGCATGATGAACGCCAGCACGGTGATGCTGAGCGCCCCGGCCGGGTAGAGCAGGATGTGCGGCGCGTTGCGGAAGGTGTCCGCGGCCGAGGAGATGTCGATGCCCCAGGAGACCGTCGGCGGCTTGAGCCCGACCCCCAGGAAGCTCAGCGTGGCCTCCAGCGAGATGTACGTGCCCAGGGCGATGGTCGCCACCACGATGATCGGCGCGACGGCGTTCGGCAGGATGTGCCGCAGCATCAGCCGGGAGTTGCCGGCGCCCAGTGCTCGGGCCGCCGTGACGTAGTCCTGCTGTTTCGCCGTGATGACGGCGCCGCGGGCGATGCGGGCCAGCTGCGGCCAGCCGAGGACGATGATGAAGGCCACCACGATCCAGATCGACTGGCTGGGGATCACCGAGAGGAAGACCAGCCCGCCGAGCAGGATCGGGATGCCGAAGAAGATGTCGGCGATCCGCGAGACGACAGAGTCGAGCCAGCCGCCGAAGAAGCCGGCCAGGCCGCCCAGCACGGTGCCGGTCAGCGCAGCCCCGGCGGTGGCGCAGACGCCGACCGTGATGGAGGCGCGGGCACCGTGGATCGTGCGGGCGTAGACGTCGCAGCCCTGGTTGTCGAAGCCGAACGGGTGCCCGCTGGAGGCACCGTTCTGGGAGTTCGCCAGGTCGCACTTGAGCGGGTCCGTCGAGGTGAACAGGGTGGGCCAGATCGCCACGATCACCAGGAAGACGATCAGCACCCCGGAGATGATGAAGATCGGGTTGCGGCGCAGGTCCCGCCAGGCGTCCTGCCAGAGGCTGCGCGCGACGACCCGCTCCTCGCCCGCCGGCGGGGTCTCCGGGTGGTCCGTCAGCCGCTCGGCCTTGATCAGGCTCTGCCCCTCCATGGTGCCGAGGTCCATGGTCCGGCTCTCCACCGCGCTGGGCATCTCCTCCTCGCCGGTACCGGCCTCGGACAGCGGGTCGGCCTTGTTGTACTTCTCCTGGTCAGGCATAACGGATCCTCGGGTCCAGGACCGCGTAGAGCAGGTCGACGAGCAGGTTGGCCGCGAGGAAGACGATGACCAGGATGGTCACGAAGCCCACCACGGTGTTGCTGTTCTGGCGCACGATCCCCTGGTACAGGTAGTAGCCCACGCCGTGGATGTTGAAGATCCGCTCGGTGACCAGCGCGCCACCCATCAGCGCCCCGAGGTCGGTTCCCAGGAAGGTGACGACCGGGATCAGCGAGTTGCGCAGCAGGTGGTTGATCACCACCCGGCGGCGCGGCAGGCCCTTGGCGGTGGCGGTGCGCACGTAGTCGGCCTTGGTGTTCTCCGCGACCGTGGTCCGGGTGAGCCGGGCGACGTAGGCGAGCGAGACCGAGGCCAGCACGATGCCGGGCAGCAGCAGCGACTGCAGCGTCAGCGGATCACCGGCGGTCGCCGGCAGGATCCCCCACTTCACGCCGACCAGGTACTGCAGCACGTAGCCGGTGACGAAGGTGGGGATCGAGATGACCACCAGGGTGAGCACCAGCACGCTGTTGTCCGAGATCCCGCCCCGGCGCAGGCCGCTGACCAGGCCGAAGCCGATGCCGAAGATCACCTCGATGGTGAAGGCCACCGCGGTGAGCTTGAGTGTCGCCGGGTAGGCGGTGGCCAGCAGCGACGTGACCGACTGGCCGCTGAAGGTGTTCCCGAAGTCCCAACGGAACAGGTTGCCCATGTACTTGACGTACTGCAGCCAGAGCGGGTCGTTGAGGTTGTACTGCGCGCGGATCTGCGCGGCGACGGCCGGGTCCGGTGCCTTGTCTCCGAAGAGCGCGTTCACCGGGTCGCCCAGAGCGTGGACCATCACGAAGATCAGGAAGGTGGTCCCGATGAAGACCGGGATCATTTGGAGCAGCCGTCTGAGGACGTAGCGTCCCATACGAACCTCCTCTGAGCCGTCGGCAACGACCGCGGCCGGTCCCGGCGACCCGAGGTCGCCGGGACCGGTTGCGGCGGCCGGCTACTTGACGGTGATAGCGGTGTAGACGGGGACGCTGAACGGGTCGAGCATCACGTTGCTGACCTTGGAGGACCAGCCGACCGTGCCGTTCTGGTACCAGAGCGGGATCGCCGGCATGTCGGTGATCAGCATCTTCTCGGCGGTCTGGAAGTCGGTCACCGACTGCGCCGGGTTGGCCTCCGCGTTGGCCTGGCTCACCAGGGAGTCGAACTGCGGGTTGCTGTAGTGCGAGTCGTTGGACGAGCCGTCGGTCGTGTAGACCGGCTGCATGAAGTCCTGGATCAGCGGGTAGTCCATCTGCCAGCCGGTCCGGAAGGGGCCGGTCATCTGCTTGCTGGTGATCTGGTTGCGGAAGTCCGCGAAGGTGCCCACCGGCTTCCCGACGCACGCACTCGTGTTGCCCAGCACGTTGTTGATGCTGTTGCAGGTCGCGTCGACCCACTCCTTGTGCGGACCGTCGGCGTTGTAGCTGATGGTCAGCTGGCCGCCGGGGATCCCGCCGCCCTGCTGGATCAGCGCCTTGGCCTTGGCCGGGTCGTAGACGCAGGCGTCACCGCACAGTCCCGACTTGTAGCCGCCGGACTCGCCGAGCACCGGCGAGGTCCAGTCGGTCGCCGGGGTACGGGTGCTGGTGAAGACCACCTTGGTGATGGTGGGGCGGTCGATCGCCATCGAGATGCCCTGGCGGACCAGCTTCGCGTTGGCGGTGTTCCACTGCGGCTGGTTCAGCGGGAACGAGATGGTCTGGATGATGCCGGCGGGCTGGTTCAGGTACCGGCCGTTCAGGTCGTTCTGGATGGTCTTCAGGGCCGAGTTCGGGATGCCGTTGTCGATGTCCAGGTTGCCCGACTGCAGGTCGGCGTAGGCCGCGTTGGTGTCGGTGTAGACCTTGAGGTTGATGCCGCCGTTCTGCGGCTTGATGCTGCCGCTGTACGACGGATTGGGCTTCAGCTGCATGCTCTGGCTGCGGGTCCACGAGTCGATCAGGTACGGGCCGTTCCCGATCGGCTTGTTGAGGTAGGCCGCGTGGTTGGAGAAGAAGGCCTGCGGCAGCGGGTAGTAGGCCGAGTAGCCGAGGGTCTGCGGCCAGGTGGAGAACTTCTGGCTGAGCGCGACGGTGAAGGTGTTGGTGTCGACCACCTTGAGGCCCGACATGGTCTGGGCCGTCGGGGCGCCGGTGGTCGGCGCCACGTCGTTGTAGCCGTCGATGTAGCCGAAGAAGCTGGCGTTGACCTGCTTGTTGGTGACCAGTGCGCCGTAGTTCCAGGCGTCCACGTAACTGGTGGCGGTCACCGGTGTGCCGTCGCTGAACTTCCACCCGGGATTGAGCTTGACGGTCCAGTTCTGCTGGTCGGTCGAGGTGATCGACGCGGCGTTGGCGTTGCTCGCCTTACTGGTCTTCGGGTCGTAGACGACCAGGCCGGTGAAGATCATGTTGAGCACCGCGCCGCCGTTGACCTCGTTGGTGTTGGCCGGCTCCAGCGGGTTCTGCGGGTCACCCCACCACGCCGTGACGACGCCCGAGCCGCTCGTCCCACCACTGGCACTGCTGCCGCTACCGCTGCTACTGCTGCTGCACCCCGTGGCCACCAGCGCCACGGATGTCGCAGCGATAACGGCCCAGCGCGCTCGGGTTGCTGCCGGCATGAAGGTTCCTCCTCGACGTGTGTGTCGCATCACACCCCATCAGAAGGCCGGACCAGCGACGGCGCACCCGCAAGTAAGCCGGACGAGGGACCGCAGCAGAAAACCGCCGGCCGGACCCGCGAGGGGTCCGACCGGCGGCTTCAGAAACAGCGTCAGTTCTTCTTGGCGCGCGAGGCCGTACGGCCGCGCTCCTTCTGGTCCAGCACGACCTTGCGGATGCGGACGGTCTCGGGGGTGACCTCGATGCACTCGTCCTCGCGGCAGAACTCCAGCGACTGCTCAAGCGACAGCTTGCGCGGCGGCACCAGGTTCTCGGTGGTGTCGGAGGAAGCCGCACGCATGTTGGTGAGCTTCTTCTCCTTGGTGATGTTGATGTCCATGTCGTCCTGGCGCGAGTTCTCGCCGACGATCATGCCCTCGTACACCTCGGTGGTGGGCTCCACGAAGAGCGTGCCGCGCTCCTGGATGCCCATCATCGCGAACGGGGTCACGACGCCCGCGCGGTCGGCGACCAGCGAACCGTTGTTGCGCATCCGCAGCTCGCCGAACCACGGCTCGTGGCCCTCGAAGATGCTGTGCGCGATGCCGGTGCCGCGGGTGTCCGTGAGGAACTGCGTGCGGAAGCCGATCAGGCCACGCGACGGGACGATGAACTCCATGCGGACCCAGCCGGAGCCGTGGTTCGTCATGGTCTCCATGCGGCCCTTGCGGACGGCCATCAGCTGGGTGATCGCGCCGAGGTACTCCTCGGGGCTGTCGATGGTCATCCGCTCGACCGGCTCGTGGGTCTTGCCGTTGATGACCTTGGTGACCACCTGCGGCTTGCCGACGGTCAGCTCGAAGAGCTCCCGGCGCATGGTCTCGACCAGGATGGCCAGCGCCAGCTCACCACGGCCCTGCACCTCCCAGGCGTCGGGGCGCTCGGTCGGCAGCACGCGCAGCGAGACGTTACCGATCAGCTCGCGGTCCAGGCGGTCCTTCACCATGCGGGCGGTGACCTTGTGGCCCTTGCCGCCCTTGCCGACCAGCGGCGAGGTGTTGGTGCCGATGACCATCGAGATGGCGGGCTCGTCGACCGTGATCAGCGGCAGCGCGATCGGGTTCTCGAGGTCCGCGAGGGTCTCACCGATCATGATGTCGGGGATACCCGCGACGGCGCAGATGTCGCCGGGGCCGGCCACCTCGGCGGGCTTGCGGGTGAGCGCCTCGGTCATCAGCAGCTCGGTGATCTTCACCTGCTGGATCGAGCCGTCGCGCTTCATCCAGGCCACCTGCTGGCCCTTGCGCAGCTCGCCCTGCTCGACGCGGCAGAGCGCGATACGGCCGAGGAAGTTGTCCGCGTCCAGGTTGGTGACGTGCGCCTGCAGCGGGGCGTTCTCGTCGAACTCCGGGGCCGGGACGGCCGAGAGGATCGTGGAGAAGAACGGCTCCAGGGAGTCGCTGTCGGTCGGGACCGTGCCGTTCTCGGGCTTGGTCAGCGAGGCGACACCGTCACGCGCACAGGCGTAGACGATCGGGAACTCGATCTGCTCCTCGGTGGCGTCCAGGTCGAGGAAGAGGTCGTAGGTCTCGTTGATGACCTCGTCGATCCGGGAGTCCGGACGGTCGGTCTTGTTGATGCAGAGGATGACCGGCAGCTTGGCCGTCAGCGCCTTGCGGAGCACGAAGCGGGTCTGCGGCAGCGGGCCCTCGGAGGCATCGACCAGGAGGACGACCGCGTCGACCATGGAGAGGCCGCGCTCGACCTCGCCACCGAAGTCGGCGTGGCCCGGGGTGTCGATGATGTTGATCGTGATCGGCGCGCCACCCTCCTTCGGGTGGTACTTGACCGCGGTGTTCTTCGCGAGAATGGTGATGCCCTTCTCGCGCTCCAGGTCGTTCGAGTCCATCATGCGGTCGTCGAGATGCTGGTGAGCCGCGAAGGCACCGGCCTGCTTGAGCATCGCGTCAACCAGGGTCGTCTTGCCGTGGTCGACGTGGGCGACGATGGCTACATTGCGGATGTCATTGCGCGTGGGCATGCGGAGCGAACTCTCCCGGAGTCGTGGGTTACGGCGCCCCGGCTGCGACCTGCGGTCGCCCATTCCCTTACCGGTCCACCCGCCGGGCAGTCATGCCACGGCTTGTCCTATGGTACGTGGCTCGGGCCAGACGGGCAGATTCGGGCAGCTCACAGCTACTGCCGACGCAGGAAACCCAGGTCCTGATAGCGCGGCCAGGCGAAGCCGAAGGCCCCCGCACCGGCCACGCCGTCGCGCACGGCGACCAGATCCGGCCGCTGGTAGAGCGGCACCGAGTGGCCCAGTTGCCAGATCCGGACGTCCAGTTGGCGCAGCAGCGCGGTCTGCGCGGCGGGATCGGGCTCGGCGGCGGCCCGATCGAACAGCTGGTCGATCTCATCCGTGCCGGATCCGCCGAAATTCGTGCCGGCCATCAGCCGGCCGTCCGCTCCGGGGCGCGGTTTGGCGTAGAGCGGGCGGGCGTCGGCGGCGGGGAAGGCGGTGGCGGGCCAGGAGAAGAGCGCGAGGTCCCAGTCGCCGTCGACCAGGTGGTCGCGGACGAAGCCGTCGGCCGGGACGGCCTGCGGGTGCACGGTGATCCCGGCCGGGGCCAGCTGGGCCACCAGGGCGTCCGCGGCACGGCGGGCGATCGCCGAGCCGGCCGGGATCAGCAGGGTGAGGTCGAGGTCCAGGTTGCGGGCGGTGGGGGCGAGCGCGCCGCTGTCGTCCTGGTAGCCGTCCTGGTCGGCCATCAGCAGGTGGTTGCCGAGTGGGGTGACCGGCAGGCCGAGCGGGGCGAGGGCGGCCTCGGCGACCGTACGGCGGTCGATGGCGGCGGCCACCGCGCGGCGGACGGCGGGTGCGGCGAGCGGGCCGCGGGCGCCGTTCAGGGTCAGCTGGGTGAAGGCCGGCGCGGGCGCGCGGTGCAGGCTCAGGCCCGGGAGCGCCTCGGCCCGCCGCAGCGCCTGGTCGGAGGCGTCCACCGTGCTCTGCAGCGCGGCGACGTCCACGGCGCCCTGGTCGAGGGCGTCCAAGCGGTTCGGCGTGGCCAGGAAGTCGATCCCGTCGACTTTCACCGCATCGCCCCACCAGTTCGGATTGCGCACCAGTGAGGCCTTGCCACCCTTGGCGTCCAGCGAGCGCAGGGCCAGCGGGCCACCCGTGACGGGCAGGCCGGCGGCGGGGTAGAGCGGGCTGAAGAGGGCGCGCCACGGGGCGTACGGCTGCTTGAAGGTGACCGTGACCTGGTGCGGGTCGGCGCCGGGGGCGATCGCCGAGATGGCCGCGTAGCCGGGGTGGGTGGCGCGCAGAGCGGTCCACTGGGCGGTGAAGTCGGCGGCCGTGAGCGGCCGACCGTCGCTCCAGACGGCCCGCGGGTTGAGCCGGTAGGTGACCGTCCGGTCGCTCGCCTCGGCGCCCGCCAGGTAGTCCGGGTCGGCGGTGGGCCGGCCCCGGTCGTCCGGGCGGAAGAGGGAGGGCAGCAGGGCGTGCGCGATCAGCGCGGTGTCGGCGGTGGCGGCGGGCTGGTAGACGTCCAGCGAGTCGGGCACGGCGTCCACCGCCCAGCGCAGCGTGCCGCCGTCGCCGACCGCCGAGCGCTCCCCGGGGGTGAGATCGGAGGCGGCGGGCAGCGGCACGGGCCGGGGCGGTGGCGGCGGCGGTGCGGAGCAGCCCGCCAGTGCGCCGAGGACCACGGCGGCGGCCAGAGCGCGCCGCAGGAACCGGGAGGTGGTCATGGAATCCACTGAACTCCAGGGCCTGGCGGGGCGGCTGACGACACGACAGGCGGGCACCCGGTTGGCTGAGCGAATCCTGTCAGAAGCCTTCCGGAGATTTGTGATCAAGGTCACACTCGCAGGATGACCTTAGCGATCCCGGAACGAACTCTCCGTACCGACCGCTGGTGGCTGCCACAGTTCGCGACGGCGGCCGGGCTGCTGGCCTTCATCGCCTACTCGACCTGGCGGGCCTTCGAAGGCGCCCACTACTACGCGGCGCCCTATGTCTCACCGTTCTACTCCCCCTGCCTGGCGGCGAACTGCGCCGTGATGCGCGGCGGCGCCGACTGGGCGGTGGTCGGCAACTGGTGGCGGCTCTCGCCCGCGCTGCTGGTGCTGGTCTTCCCGCTCGGCTTCCGACTGACCTGCTACTACTACCGCAAGGCCTACTACCGGGCGTTCTGGTCCTCGCCGCCGGCCTGCGCGGTGGCCGAGCCGCACGCCAAGTACACCGGCGAGACCAGGTTCCCGTTGATCCTGCAGAACCTGCACCGGTACTTCTTCTACCTGGCCATCCCGGTCGCCCTGATCCTCACGTACGACGCGGCGCTCGGTTTCCGCAACGCCGCCGGGGCGTGGGGGCACGCCGGGCTCGGCACCGTGGTGCTGGTCGTCAACGTCGCGCTGATCTGGGCGTACACGCTCTCCTGCCACTCCTGCCGGCACATCGTCGGCGGTCGGCTCAAGCACTTCTCCAAGCACCCGGTGCGCTACCGCGCCTGGCAGTTCGTCGGGCGGCTGAACGCCCGCCACATGCAGTTGGCCTGGTTGTCGCTGGGCTCGGTCGGACTGGCCGACCTGTACGTCTACCTGGTCTCGTCGGGCGTCTTCAGCGACCCGAAATTCTTCTGAGGGGAGCCTGCATGGACAGCTACGACGTGGTGGTGGTCGGCGCGGGCGGGGCCGGGTTGCGGGCGGCGATCGAAGCGCGCGAGCAGGGCATGCGGGTCGCGGTGATCTGCAAGTCGCTCTTCGGCAAGGCCCACACGGTGATGGCCGAGGGTGGGATCGCCGCGGCGATGGGCAATGTGAACAGCGGCGACACCTGGCAGGTGCACTTCCGCGACACCATGCGCGGCGGCAAGTTCCTCAACCACTGGCGGATGGCCGAGCTGCACGCCACCGAAGCGCCGGACCGGGTCTGGGAGTTGGAGACCTGGGGCGCGCTCTTCGACCGCACGGCGGACGGCCGGATCTCGCAGCGCAACTTCGGCGGGCACGAGTACCCGCGGCTCGCGCACGTCGGCGACCGGACCGGCCTGGAGCTGATCCGCACCCTCCAGCAGAAGGTGGTCTCGCTCCAGCAGGAGGACTTCAAGGAGACCGGCGACTACGAGGCCCGCCTGAAGGTCCTCCAGGAGTACACCGTCACCAGGGTGCTCAAGGACGGCGACAGGGTGTCCGGGGTCTTCGGATACGTGCGGGAGAGCGGGCAGTTCTTCACCATCGCCGCGCCCGCCGTGGTGCTCGCCACCGGCGGGATCGGGAAGTCGTTCAAGGTGACGTCCAACTCCTGGGAATACACCGGCGACGGCCACGCGCTGGCGCTGCTGGCCGGCGCGAACCTGCTGAACATGGAGTTCGTCCAGTTCCACCCCACCGGCATGGTCTGGCCGCCCTCGGTGAAGGGGATCCTGGTCACCGAGTCGGTGCGCGGGGACGGCGGGGTGCTGCGCAACAGCGAGAACCGGCGCTTCATGTTCGACTACATCCCCGAGGTCTTCAAGGGCCAGTACGCGCAGAGCGAGGAGGAGGCGGACCGCTGGTACGCCGACCCCGACCGCAACCGCCGCCCACCCGAGCTGCTGCCGCGCGACGAGGTGGCCCGGGCGATCAACTCCGAGGTCAAGGCCGGGCGCGGCACCCCGCACGGCGGGGTCTTCCTGGACGTCTCCAGCCGGCTGCCGGCCGAGGAGATCATCCGCCGGCTGCCCTCGATGCACCACCAGTTCAAGGAACTGGCGGATGTCGACATCACCCGCGAGCCGATGGAGGTCGGCCCGACCTGCCACTACGTGATGGGCGGCGTCGAGGTGGACCCGGACACCGCGGCCAGCCCGGCCGTGCCCGGCCTGTACGCGGCCGGTGAGGTGGCCGGCGGGATGCACGGCTCCAACCGGCTGGGCGGCAACTCGCTCTCCGACCTGCTGGTCTTCGGCCGCCGGGCCGGGCTGCACGCGGCCCGCTACGCCGCCGCGCTGACCGAGCGCCCGGCCGTGCACCAGGCCCAGCTGGACGAGGCGGCCGCCGAGGCGCTCGCGCCCTTCGGCGAGGGGACGGAGAACCCGTACACGCTGCACCAGGAGCTCCAGCAGACCATGAACGACCTGGTCGGCATCATCCGGCGGGCCGGCGAGATGAAGCAGGCGCTGGACCGGCTCGCGGTGCTGCGCCGCCGGGCCGCGCAGGTCTCGGTGGAGGGGCACCGGCAGTTCAACCCGGGCTGGCACCTGGCGCTCGACCTGCGCAACATGCTGCTGGCCTCGGAGTGCGTGGCGCGCGCGGGCCTGCTGCGCCGGGAGAGCCGGGGCGGCCACACCCGGGAGGACTGGCCGGGCATGGACCGGGACTGGCGGCGGGTCAACCTGGTCTGCGGCGTCGAGGGCGACGGGATCCAGGTGCGGCGGCAGGAGAACCCGCCGGTGCGCGCGGACCTGCTGGCGCTGTTCGACCGCACCGAACTGGCGAAGTACTTCACCCCTGAGGAGCTGGCCGATGAGCTATGAGACAGAGTTCCGGGTCTGGCGCGGCGAGGGCGGCCAGGGCGGTTTCGCCAGCTACCGGGTGGAGGTCAACGAGGGCGAGGTGGTGCTCGACCTGGTGCACCGGCTGCAGGCCACCCAGGCGCCGGACCTGGCGGTGCGCTGGAACTGCAAGGCGGGCAAGTGCGGTTCGTGCAGCGCCGAGATCAACGGGCGGCCGCGGCTGCTCTGCATGACCCGGATGTCCACGCTGCCGGAGGGTGAACCGGTGGTCCTCACCCCGCTGCGGGCCTTCCCGTCCATCCGCGACCTGGTCACCGACGTCTCGTTCAACTACGCCAAGGCGCGCGAGGTGCCGTCCTTCGTACCACCGGCGGAGCTGAAGCCCGGCGAGTACCGGATGCGGCAGGAGGACGTGAACCGCTCGCAGGAGTTCCGCAAGTGCATCGAGTGCTTCCTCTGCCAGGACACCTGCCACGCGGTGCGCGACCACGAGGAGAACAAGGCGGCGTTCGCCGGGCCGCGCTTCCTGATGCGGGTCGCCGAGCTGGACATGCACCCGCTGGACGCCGCCGCCGAGGTCGGCCTGGACCGCAGGGCCGAGGCCCAGGAGGTGCACGGCCTGGGCTACTGCAACATCACCAAGTGCTGCACCGAGGTCTGCCCCGAGCACATCAGGATCACCGACAACGCCCTGATCCCGCTGAAGGAGCGGGTCGCCGACCGCAGGTACGACCCGCTGGTCTGGCTGGGCTCGAAGATCGGCCTGCGGCCGAGGAGTTAGACGCCGAGCTCGAACCAGACGATCTTGCCGTGCGGGGTCCGCCGGCTCCCCCAGCGCTCCGCCAGCAGGCTGACGAGTTGCAGGCCGCGGCCGCCCTCGTCGGTCTCCTGGGCGCGGCGCTGGCGGGGCTGGGCATAGCCGTCGTCCCAGACCTCGCAGACCAGGTTGGCATCGCGCAGCAGCCGCAGCCGGATGTCGCCGCGGCCGTGCCGCAGCGCGTTCGTCACCAGCTCGCTGACCAGCAGCTCGGTGGTGTCCACCTGCTCGTCCATACCGCGTACCAGCAGCCAGCCGCAGGCCAGTTCGCGGGCCTTGGCCACCGAGGTGGGCTCCGGCGGCAGCCGCCAGTCGCCGACCGCGTCCTCCGGGATGGCCCGGACCCGGGCCATCAGCAGGGCGATGTCGTCCTCGCCGTGGTGCGGGTCCAACTCGCTGAGCACCTGGTCGCAGAGCAGCTCCAGACCGGGCGAGCCGTTCTGCAGGGCGGTGCGGAAGGCCAGCAGGCCCTCGTCCAGCTGGTGCTTGCGGGACTCCACCAGGCCGTCGGTGTAGAGGCCGAGCAGGGCGCCGTCGGGCAGCGTCAGCTCGACCTCCTCGAAGGGCTCGCCGCCGACGCCCAGCGGCAGGCCGGGCGGGACGTGCAGCATCCGGGCGTCCTCGCCGGGGCTGAGCAGCACCGGCGGCAGGTGGCCGGCGTTGGCGAAGACGCAGCGCCGGGTGACCGCGTCATAGACGGCGTACACGCAGGTCGCCAGGTAGACCTCGACGGCGTCCTCGTCGGCCGGTCCCGGGTCGCCCAGGCCACGGGCGATCTCGTCCAGGGCGGTCAGCACCTCGACCGGATCCAGGTCGAGCATCGCCAACGTCCGTACCGCCGTGCGCAACTGACCCATCGCCACGGCGGCGCGCAGGCCGCGGCCCATCACGTCGCCGATCACCAGCGCGGTGCGGTTGCCGGGCAGCGCGATGACGTCGAACCAGTCGCCGCCCACCTCGGTGTTGTTGTTGCTGGGGCGGTAGCGGCAGGCGATCTCCAGGCCGCTGGCCTCCGGGTTGCCCGGGGGCAGCAGGCTGCGCTGCAGGATCAGCGCGCGCTCGTGCTCGCGCCGGTAGAGCCGGGCGTTGTCCACGCAGACGGCGGCCCGGGCGGCGATCTCCTCGGCGATCGCGACGTCCCTGGCGTCGAAGGGCTCGCTGCCGATCGCGCGGGAGAGCTGGACCAGGCCGAGCACCACGTTGCGGGCCACCAGCGGCACCACCAGCGTGCTGCGCAGCAGCGGGTCGGGGCCGGGCTCGGGGATGGCGCTGCGGCCGGTGCGCAGGGCGCGGGCGTGCGGGGAGCGCGGGGGGTAGCAGAGCGTGCCGCCGGGCTCGGCGGTGGGCAGCGGCGCGGCGCCGGACGCCGGGTCGCCGCCGAGCACCGAGGAGGCGTCGCCGACCACGCTGGAGACGGCCACCCGGCGCAGCTCGCCGCTGCCGTCGTACGGGCCGCCGCCGGCGCCGGTGAGCGAGGGTCCGCTCTCGCCGGAGAGCAGCGCCGAGTACAGGTCGACGGTGGCCAGGTCGCAGAACTGCGGGACGACCACGTCCAGCAGCTCCTTGGCGGTGGTCTCCAGGTCGAGGGTGGAGCCGATGTGCGCGCTGGCCTCGTTGACCAGCGCCAGGTTGCGCCGCACGCCCGCCGCCTCGCGCTCGGCGACGTGCCGGCTGGTGACGTCGTGCACCTGGCCGGCCACGCCCATCGAGCGCTCGCCCGGGCCGGTCAGCCGGTAGAGCGAGATCGCCCAGCGGCGGTTGCCGCCGCGGGTCGGCACCGCACCGCTGAACCGCAGGTCGACCACCGGGTCGCCGCTGGCCAGCACCTGGCGCAGGGCGGCCTGCAGGCGGTCCGCCTCGGTGGTCGAGAACAGGTCGTAGGCGGTCAGGCCGGTCAGGCCCTCGGGCTCGACGCCGACCGCCTCGGCGAAGGAGCGGTTGACCCGCTGCAGCTTGAGCTGCTGGTCGAAGAGGAAGAAGCCGCTGGGGGTCTGGCCGAAGACGGCCTCGGAGGCGGCCAGGTCGGTCTCGATGCGGCGCAGCTTGCCGAGGTCGACCGCGAGACAGAGCGCGCCGGCGGCGGTGCCGCCCTGGTCGGCTTCGGTGCTGGCGGGCATCAGGTAGACCTCGGCGAGGCCCTCGGCGCCGCCGCGGTCCCGGTAGGGGGCGGTGCCGATCCACTCCTCGCCGGCCAGCGCGCGCTCCAGCCGGTCGCGCCCGCGCCGCCAGAGCTCGCGCGGGACGAGGGTGGTCACCGGGTCTGCGCCGACCGCCTCGGCGGCGGGCAGCGCGAAGAAGTCCGCCGCGCGCTCGCTCCACTGGCTGATCCGGCCGTCCGCGCCGATCGCGAAGGTGGCGACCCGGATGTACTCGTAGATCGAGCCCGGATCACTGTGGCCCCAGCGGCCGGAGTCCGGCTCAGGAGGCGAGGGCACAGGACCGCCGACCGGTGTCCCCGGTTGCCCGGGTACGGCGGCATGGCCACCGCCAGTCAGCGCTTCCCGCGCCGGCATGCTGTTCAAGGACCGACCCCTCCAACCCGCGCCCATCCGGATGTCGAGAAGACCGAGTATTCATCATCCGGAGGCACCCGCACACGCCCACAACATCACAACATCAAATCGGGGGAAGGATTTTGTTCCCCAGCGCGCGCTACCCCCCTGCCATCCTCGCGCCCCTGGTCCGCTCCCGTACGCCCACCCCAAGTTTGTCATGGACAGGATCTCCATTATCGATGATCCGTGCGATCAATCCGTGCGGATCATTACTGGTTCGGTTCCTTCCCCGGCAATTCCTGCTCGAACCAGACCACTTTGCCCATTCCCTCGGCCCGGGTGCCCCAGCGCAGTGCCAGCCGGCCCACCAGCTCAAGACCCCGGCCGCCCTCGTCGGCCTCGGCGGCGTGCCGCTCGCGCGGCGGGTCGGGCAGCGGGTCCGAGATCTCCACCAGCAGGCTGCCGCTGAGCGTCAGCCGTACCCCGATCGGGGCGCTGGCATACCGGACGGAGTTGGTGACCAGCTCGCTGACCAGCAGCTCGGCGACGTCGGTCAGTTCCTCGACCGCCCACTCCTGGAGCGCGCCGCGGACCAGCCGGCGGGCGCGCGAAACCGCGGTGGGTTCCGCCGGGAGCGTCCAGCCGACCGTGCGCGCCCCCTCCTCACCCCTCCCGAGCCGGGCCAGCAGCAGCGCGACGTCGTCCGGCTCGCGGCCCTGCTCCATGATGGTGTCCAGCACCGCCTCACACGCGTGCTGGATGGACACGTACGGCTTCTCCAGCACCGCCTGCAACCTGCCCAGGCCCACGTCCAGGTCCTTGTCCCGGGACTCCACCAGGCCGTCGGTGCAGAGCGCCAGAATGCTGCCCTCGGGAATCTGCAGCTCGACCGATTCGAACGGGACGCCGCCGACCCCCAGCGGCGCACCCGAGGGCAGGTCGAGCACCTGCCCCTGACCGCCGTGCAGCGGGCTGCCGCGGCGCGCGGGGCCGGTGATCGGCGGCACCACCAGGACCGGCGGGATATGGCCCGCCTTGGCCACCACCAGGCGCGCGGTGGCCGGGTCGTAGACGGCGTAGACGCAGGTGGCGAGCAGCGCCTCGTCCGGCCCCTGGGCGAGGTCGTCGGTCAGCTCGTGGACATGCCGCAGCAGCACGTCCGGCGGCAGGTCCAGCGCGGCCAGCACCCGGACCGCGGTGCGCAGCCGGCCCATCGTGGCGGCGGCCCGCAGGCCGTGGCCCATCACGTCGCCGACCACCAGCGCGGTGCGCTCGCCGGGCAGCGGGATGACGTCGAACCAGTCGCCGCCCACCTCGGTGCCGCTGCTGCCGGGGACGTAGCGGTAGGCCACCTCGACGCCGGTGGGCTGCGGGACCTGCTGCGGCAGCAGCGTGCGCTGCAGGGTCAGCGCCGCGGTGCGCTCGCGGGCGTAGAGCCGGGCGTTGTCCAGCGAGCTGCCGGCCCGGTCGGCCAGCTCGACCGAGAAGGCCAGGTCGTCCCGGTCGAAGGCCTCCCGGCGGCCCGCCCGGCTGAGCACCAGCAGGCCGATCACCAGGCCCCGGGCACGCAGCGGGACCACCAGCACCGAGTGCGTGCCGAGCTCCTGCGCCGCCCGGACCTTGGGGTCGCCGGGGTAGGTGGCGTCCTCCAACCCGTCGGCGCCGGAGAGCACTTCGGGCAGGCCGGTACGCAGCACCCGGCCGTAGCAGGACTCCTCGGCGAAGGTGATCCTGGCTCCCCGGCGGAGCATCACCTCGACCTCCTCACCGTCCTGCACGGCGGCCACGCCCAGTTGCAGCAGCGAGGTCCTGCGGTCGTGGCCGTGCCGCGGCAGGTCGTCGCCGTGGGCGACCGCCTGCAGCAGGATCGCGGCCGCGAAGTCGGCCAGCTTGGGGACCACCGCGCCGGCCAGCTCCTGGGCGATCCGCGAGGCGTCCAGCAGGTCGCCGACCCGGGAGCCGAAGTCGTTCAACAGGGCGAGCCGGCGCCGGGCGTGCTCGACCTTGGCCACCGCGCGGTAGCGGTCGGTGACGTCCATCACCGTGCCCGAGATGCCCAGCACCTTGCCGGCCCGGTCGGTGAGCCGGCTGTAGGAGACCGAGCGGTAGCCGCCGACCGGGGCGGTCGCCGGCGCGGCGAGCGTGACGTCGATGACCGGCTCGCCGGACGCCAGCACCTCGCGCTGGATCGCGCTGATCTCGTCGGCGCCCCGCTCGGGGAGGGTCTCGCCGGTGGTGCGCCCGAGGTGCTCCTCGGGGGCGACGCCGTTCATGTCGGCCAGCGTCTGGTTGACGGCGGTGTAGCGCAGCTCGGTGTCCAGCACCGCGATGCCCAGCGGCGACTGCTCGAAGAGCGCGTCCCGCACGGCCAGGTCGCGCTCGACGGACTGCAGCGAGCGGGCCTCGGCGAGGGCGACCAGCAGGAACGGCGTGCCGTCGCCGTCCACCAGGAGCGAGATCCTGGCCTCGACCGGGACCTTGTCGCCGTCGCGGTGGCGCAGTTGGGTCAGGCCCTTCCAGCCGCCGGTGCTCAGGGCGACCCGGAAGGCCTCGCGGGTGGCGAGCACCAGCTGCTCGTCCACCAGCAGCTCCTCGATCCGGCGGCCCACCAGCAGCTCGCTCGGCCAGCCGAGCAGCTCCTCGGCGGCCGGACTCCACAGCACCACGCGGCCGGAGGTGTCGAGCATCGCGATGGCGACCTTGACAACGTCGAAGAGGCTGCCCTGGGTGTGGTCGCCCGGGCCCTCGGCGGCGGCGCTGCCGGGGAACGGCTCACCCGGGGAGCTGCGCAGGGTGGGGACGGCGGGGGCCGGCAGCTCGCCGCCCGGGAGGATCCTCGGACCGCCGGGGGCCGAGGCGGCGGCGGGGCGGGCGCGGGGGCCCCCCAGCCGGTCAGCGGGACCCAACCGGTCAGCGGGACGCAGGGCCGCGGCGGGGCCGCGCACGGCGTTCCTGGCCGGGCCGCGGGCCCGCAGCCTGGCCCGGGCCGCGGCACCACCGGTGCGCCGCGCTCCCCCGCCGCTACCCGTACTCGTCACCGACGGGCCTCCGGCTCTCAGGCTGCGCGCCGCGGCCGGTTGCCGAGGCGCGATGGGCGTGACTCACCAAGCGTGACGAACCATGCCGAAATGTGACATACCCAGCTGAAACCTTGACTATCCCGGCGTCTGGGTCATCTTTTCCGATTGGCCTACCCATGGAGTGGTTGCTGTGGCGAGCAGCCGGGCCACTTCGGGCAGCACCTCGCGGTCGTGCTCCAGCCAGTCCACCACCGACAGCTCGTCCGGGCCCAGCCAGCGCAGCTCGGAGTGGTCCTCCAGCGGCTGCGGATCGCCGGCGAGCAGCTCGGCCGCCCAGATCCGCAGCAGCAGACCGGGCCGGACCGTCCACTCCCCCGCCAGCCGCCGCAGCGCACGCGCCCGGACGCCCAGCTCCTCGTGCAGCTCGCGCTCCAGTGCCTGCGGCTCGCTCTCACCGGGCTCGGCCTTGCCGCCGGGGAACTCCCACCGCCCGGCCACCTCGGCCGGCGCACTGCGCCGCGCGGCCAGCACCCGCCCCTGGTGGATCAGTGCTCCGCCGACGACGATCCGGTTCTCGATGGCTTCCATGGGTCGACCCTAGGACGTTTCGGCCGTCACCCAGTACAGCTGCTTGTGACCGCGCGCCTCGAACTCGGCGGCCAGCGCCTCGGCGGCCTCGCGGGTCAGTCCGCGGGCGACCAGGAAGCGGTTGCCGTTGTCGTCCTGGCGCATGACGCACCAAGGGGAGGAGGCGGAGTCGGTCGTCATGGTCCGGAGCGTAGCGAATCGCCCGCCGCTCGGACGCGCGGTGCCCGGCCCGGCTCGGTGGGGGTCGAGTCGGGCCGGGCACAGCGCCGGCCGCCCTGTGCCGAGGCTAGGAGCGGCCCGCTAACGGGGCGTGCGGACGAGGTTTCCGTGCTGTTAGGCAGCTGGTGGCCCGGTTAACAGCGCGTAAGCCGAGGGAGCCGAAGGTCGATCGAGGTTCCGCCCGATGCCCCTGCCCCGCTGGTTTGTCACGGCGGGCGCTGACGGTGCCTCGCCCGCACCGGTCCCCACCCGTCAGTCGTACCGCTGCCCCCGCCCGCCCCGGTCCGGTCGGATGATACCGACGTGGACACCTCACGTACGACTATCGCAAGGGTGGACCGGCTATCGCCCCAGCGCAAGGTGCTAGCGGGGTCCTTCCCGTCCGGGATTCTTTGAACACGCACCGAAGGGTCGGTCGGCGGTGGCCGACCGGGCCCGGCGACGGTGCGTCAGACGCTCTGCGAAGAGTCGCCGGACGGGTCCGGACCGGTCGCCCAGGACTCGTCGGTGGAGAGCTGGAGCAACTGGCGGACGGCCTTCTGCTGGTCGTAGGCCCGGTGCTGGTCGGCCTCCGCGAGCTGGGCGATGAGCTCGTTGGTGTCGGTGCTGGCGCCGGCCGCGCGCAGCGCCGGGATCCGCAGCTTCAGCTCGGCGATCTGCGCGGCGATCGCTTCCATGGCCCCCGGATCCCAGGTGTCCCCGGCCAGTGCGTTCGTCTCCGACTCCACCGTGGTGGCCATGGCCGTCGCCCAGCTGCGGAAGCTCGCCGGATCGTCGGCCACCGAGCCGGACGGCCGCTTGCCGGCCTGCTCGTCGATCGCGTCCATCGCCCACAGGTAGGCGTACTGGGCGGAGGTGGTGTTGCTGCTGTCCTTGCGCAGCGAGCCGGTCAGCTTCTGGTCCGGCTCGGTCAGGAAGCAGCTGACCCGGCGTTCGCCGGCCGCCCAGTCGCCCTGCTGCGGGTAGAAGTAGTGCACCAGCACCGCGCTGGGGATGGCCCAGTTGTCCATCGCGTAGTCGCCGGCCAGCTGGACGCACGTCTGGCCGACCTCCTGCTCGCGCTGGGCCTGGCTCGGGTAGTCGCTGTCCTCCAGCTGGGTGCCGCCGACCACCTCGCCGTCGTGCGGCAGGTCGCAGGAGACGACGTCGACCTGCGACGAGGCGCGGTTGAAGCACTGGCCCAGCTGCAGGCTCACCGGGGAGGTGCCGCCGAACGCCTGGAACGGGCTGCCGGAGTGGAGGCCGCCGGCCACCACGCCGATGGTCGCGAACAGGCCCAGCACCGACAGCACCATGCCGCTGACCGCCAGGCCGGTGCCGCGCTGGTGGCGGCGCGGGATCTGGACCAGGCCGGTGATGCCGAAGCCGAGGGCCAGCGGCCAGAGGAAGCAGGCCAGCGCGGTGACCAGGGAGGCGATGGCGAAGCCGTTGACGGACGGCCGCGGTGCCGGGAGGCCGGACCAGGCACCGTACGGGCCGGGCGAGTACGGGCCGTTGGGCGGCGGGTACGGGCCGGTGGGATACGGGCCGGTGGGGTACGGGCTGCCCGCGTACGGGGGCGCGGGGTACGGCGGCGCGGCCGGGTAGGGCGCGGCCGCCTGAGGGGTGGGGTGCGACAGGGCCGAGGGCGGGGCCCAGGGGTCGACCGGTGGCGGGGCGACCACCGCCTCCTCCGCGCCTTCCGTGCCTTCGGTACCCCCGTCGCCGCCCGCTGCCGTCATGACGCCCCCCGCATACACGTGCACCAGTTCGATGAAGCCGCGACTCTAGCCGACCCCGTCGCCCCCGTTCAGCCGCGGGCCAGGATCTCCCCGTGCAGCAGCGCGAACCAGCCGTCGGGGTCCACCGCCCAGCGCCGCCAGCCGTCGGCGATCCGTGCCAGGCCCGCCTCGTCCGCCACCCCCTGCGCCAGCGCAGTCTCGGCCAGGCCCGAGTCGACCACCCGGTCCGCCCACAGCCCGCCCCACCACAGCCGCTCGCCCGCCGTCGCGTACGTCCAGCTGGAGGAGGACGCGCTCACCTCGGTGAAGCCGGCCGCCCGCGCCCAGGCCAGCAGCCGCCGTCCGGCGTCCGGCTCGCCGCCGTTGGCCCGGGCGGAGCCCTGGTACATGGCCAACCACTCGTCCAGCTCGGGCAGTTGCGGGTACCAGGCCATCGCCGCATAGTCGGCGTCACGGGCCGCCACCAGGCCGCCCGGCGCGCTGACGCGGCGCATCTCGCGCAGCGCCGCCACCGGGTCGCCGACGTGCTGCAGCACCTGGTGGGCGTGGACGACGTCGAACTCGCCCGCCGCGTACGGCAGCGCGCCCACGTCGGCGACGGCGAACTCCACATGGCCGATCCCGCGCGACGCGACGTACTCGGCGGCCTGCCGCAGCACGTCCGGCGAGGTGTCCACCGCGACCACCCGGCCACCGGGGCCCACCAGTTCGGCCAGGTCCGCGGTGATCGTGCCGGGGCCGCAGCCGACGTCCAGCACGGTGTCGCCCGGGCGCAGCTCGGCCAGCAGGTAGGCGGCGGAGTTGGCCGCCGTCCGGCTGCGGTGCGAGCGCAGCACGGCGTCCTTGTGGCCATGGGTGTAGACCGCCTGATGTTCCGTCATGACAGCTCTCCTCAAAGGCTCGACAGCCCCTCGACGTCACGTTTGAGCTTAGCCATCGTCTCAGCTGGCAAGAAGATATGTCTCGTAAAGTGAGACGATCAGCGCCCCGACCGGCGGTCAGGTCGTACGGTAGGCAGCCCCGACTGAACGGACCGACCGATGGCCACCAAGCGCCCATACGTGCTGCTGAGCGCGGCGATGTCGATCGACGGCTACCTCGACGACGCCACTCCCGAGCGGCTGCTGCTCTCCAACGCCGCCGACTTCGACCGGGTCGACGAGCTGCGGGCCGGCTGCGACGCCATCCTGGTCGGCTCCACCACGCTGCGCCGGGACAACCCCCGCCTGCTGGTCAACGACCCGGCCCGGCGGGCCACCCGGACGGCCGCCGGGGAGCCGGAGTACCCGCTCAAGGTGACCCTCAGTGCGAGCGGCGACCTCCCGGCCGATCTGCGGTTCTGGCACACCGGCGGCGCCAAGGTCGGCTACACCACCGACGCCGCCGCGCCCGCCCTGCGCGCCGCGCTGGACGGATTGGCGGACGTGGTCGGCCTCGGCGAGCGGGTCGGGCTCGGCGCCCTGCTGGACGACCTGGGCCGGCGCGGCGTGCGGCGGCTGATGGTGGAGGGCGGCGGGTCGGTGCACACCCAGTTCCTGGCCGAGGGGCTGGCCGACGAGCTGCAGCTGGTGGTCGCGCCGCTGCTGGTCGGCCAGGCCGCCGCGCCCCGCTTCGTCAACCCGGCCGACTTCCCCGGCGGGAGCACCCGGCGGCTGCGGCTGCTGGAAGCCCGTACGGTCGGGGATGTCGTCCTGCTCCGGTACGCCCCGAAGGAAGCCGCCTCATGACCGCCACCGCGACCGACCTGGCCCTGCTCGCCCGCGCCATCGAGCTCTCCAAGCACTGCCCGGACTCCGCGACCGCGTTCTCGGTCGGCGCGGTGATCGTCGGCGCCGACGGCGAGGTGCTCAGCGAGGGCTACAGCCGCGAGAGCGACCCGCTCAGCCATGCCGAGGAGGCCGCGCTGGCCAAGCTGCCCGCCGGTGACCCCCGGCTGCGTATGGCGACGATCTACAGCTCGCTCGAACCGTGCAGCCGGCGCGCCTCCCGTCCAGTGCCGTGCGCCCGGCTGATCATCGCCGCCGGGATCCCCCGGGTGGTGGTGGCCTGGCGGGAGCCGGACCTCTTCGTCACGGGCTGCGAGGGCCTCGGACTGCTGGCCGCGGCCGGCATCGAGGTGGTCGAGCTGCCCGAACTGGCGGCGGCCGCCCGCGAGGTCAACACCCACCTGCTCGGCTGAGCCGCGGGCCGCACGGACGAGGCCCCCGAGGCCCGCGCCGCCGAGTTCGCCGACCGCTACCGCGCCGAACTCGCCACCCCCGCCCAGCACTCCCGCCTCGGCACGCTGCGCACCCACGCCCCGCTGACCCTGCTCACCGAGGAGCTCGGAGGCGGCGCCAGCAGCGGCAGCGGCAGCTAACGGGCGTCAGCAGGCAGCCCTGCCAGGTCGGCCATCAGGCCCATCTGGTGGTCGAAGTACTCCCGGCGGGCCTCGATGACCGCGTCGGTGCGGCCGAACACCTCGAAACTGACCAGCCCGAACAGCTGGACCCAGCCCGCGAACACGCGGCCCAGCAGGTCCTCGGGGATGTCGCCGGGCTGCTGGTCGATCAGACTGCGCAGGTCAGCCCGGACCGCATCGGGTAGTGGAGTGAACTGCGGGAGGGCGCCGGGCCGCTGCTGCGCCGCCTCGACCGCCGTCGCGGCCAGCAGGAGGACCACGGCCATGGCCGGCGCGCTGGTGTCCTGCGGCGCGGCGTACCCGGGCACCGGAGTGCCGTAGAGCAGGCCGTACTCGGCCGGGTTTGCCAGTGCCCAGTCCCGTACGGCGTGCGCCACGGCCAGCCACCGCCCGCGGGCGTCCGCCCTCGGCAGCCGGGCGTCGGCCTCCCCCGCGGCGGCGGCAAGCGCCTCGTACGCCTCCGTGATCAGCGCGGTCAGCAGGTCGTCCCTGCTCGGGAAGTACCGGTAGAGCGCCGACGCAACGATTCCCATGTCCCTGGCCACCCCGCGCAGCGACAGGTTGGCCCCGTCGGCCGCCAGCCGCCGGCGGGCCACGGCCTTGATCTCCTCGGTCATCTCGGAGCGGACCCGGGCGCGAAGTGACGGTGCTGACATGCCTGCCAGTCTTCCACAGCAGAGAACGCCACTCCCATCAGAGAACAGTGTTCTTGACGCAGTACGGAGTTCACTCATACGGTGTTCTCGTTCGAGAACACCGTTCTCTCATTGGAGTCGATCATGTCCCTGCACGTCATCGTGGGAGCCGGCCCCGTCGGCTCGGCCACCGCCCGGTTGCTGGCCGACCGGGGGGACGAAGTCCGCCTGATCACCCGCAGCGGCTCCGGGCCGGCACACCCCGGCATCGAACGCGTGAAGGCCGACGCCACCGACCCGGACACCCTGGTCCGCCTGACCACGCGGGCCACCGCCATCTACCACTGCGCCCAACCCGCCTACCACCGCTGGGCGGCCGAGTTCCCGCCCCTGAACGCGAGCACCCTGCACGCCGCCGAGGCGACCGGCGCCGTCCTGGTCAGCGTGGGGAACCTCTACCTGTACGGCCAGGTGGACGGGCCGATCACCGAAGACCTGCCCGCGCGCCCCAACTCCGCGAAGGGCCGGGTCCGCGCGGACCTCTGGGCCGCCCAGCTCGCCGCCCACCACGCCGGTCGCATCCGCGCGGCCGAAGTCCGCGGCTCCGACTACCTCGGCGCCGACGTCGTGTCGACCTTCACCGTCATGGTGCTGCCCGCCGTCCTGCGCGGCCGCCGCGCCCTCGCCCCCGCCGACGTGGACACCCCGCACAGCTGGACCTACACCGGCGACATGGCCCGCACCCTCGTCGCCGTCGCCGACGACGAGTCAGCCTGGGGCCGCCCCTGGCACGCCCCGACCCCGCCACCCATGTCGATGCGCGAACTGGCCGACCTCGCCGCCACCTTGGCCGCCGCCCCCACCGCCCGCACCGGCCGGATGCCCACCGCCCTGCTCCGCCTGGCCGGCCTGTTCAGCGCCGACGCCCGGGAGATCCCCGAGGTCCGCTACCAGTTCGACCATCCGTTCGTCCTGGACTCCACCCAGGCCACGACAGCCTTCGGCCTCGCCCCCACACCGACCGAGGAGGCCCTTCGCGAGACCATCACCGCCGCCCGAATCAGTAGTGGTAGCGGGCGGCGAGGATGATGATCTCTTCGTCCGTGACCAGGTAGACGAGCCGGTGCTCGTCATCGATCCGCCGTGACCAGGCGCCGGCCAGGTGGTACTTCAGCGGCTCGGGCTTGCCGATCCCGGCGAAGGGATCACGGCGGGCGTCCTCGATGAGTTTGTTGATCCGGGCGAGCATCTTGCGGTCGCTCTTGAGCCAGGACGTGTAGTCCTCCCAACCCTGATCCTCGAAAACGAGCCTCACGCGGCGCCCTGCCCCGCATCCGCCGCGTCGGGGTCGATCAGCTCGCGCTCGGAGAGGTTTATGCGACCGAGGGCGTTTTCGTACGCCTTGAGCAGGCGGCGGGCGTTCGCGGGCGAGCGCAGAAGGTAGGAACCCTCGCGCAGGGCGGCGTAGTCCTCGGCAGAGACGAGTACGGCATTCCCGTGCTTGGAGACGATCTCGATCGCCTCGTGATCGTCGTTGACCTTCTTGATGAGCGGGAAGAGATCCTTGCGGGCCTCGCTCGCGGTGATGGACATCAGAGGGAGCCCCTTCGCCGAGTGGTACCGAATAACGTACCACTCGCACGGCCGCCAAGCAGAGGGGCCCACCTGCAAGCAGGTGGACCCCATCCGACGTCAGACGTTGAAACGGAACTCCACCACGTCGCCGTCCTGCATGACGTATTCCTTGCCCTCGATGCGGGACTTGCCCTTGGCGCGGGCCTCGGGGATGGAGCCGCAGGCGACGAGGTCGTCGAAGGAGACGATCTCGGCCTTGATGAAGCCCTTCTGGAAGTCGGTGTGGATCACACCGGCGGCCTCGGGGGCGGTCGCGCCCTTCTTGATGGTCCAGGCGCGGACCTCCTTGGGGCCGGCCGTCAGGTAGGTCTGCAGGCCGAGGGTCTCGAAGCCGACGCGGCCGAGGGTGGCCATGCCGGCCTCCTGCTGGCCCATCGACTGGAGGAGTTCGAGGGCCTCGTCGTCGTCCATGCCGATCAGCTCGGACTCGATCTTCGCGTTGAGGAAGATCGCCTCGGCGGGGGCGACCAGGGCACGCTGGGCGTCCTTGAAGGCCTCGTCCGTCAGCTCGTCCTCGTCCACGTTGAAGACGTAGAGGAAGGGCTTGGTGGTGAGCAGGTGGAGCTCGCGCACCGAGGAGGCGTCGAAACCAACCTCGAAGAGGGTCTTGCCGGTCTCCAGGACCTTCTGGGCGGCCTCGGCGGCGGCCAGCGTGGCGGCCGACTCCTTCTTGAGGCGGGCCTCCTTCTGGAGCCGGGGCAGCACCTTCTCGATCGACTGGAGGTCGGCGAGGATCAGCTCGGTGTTGATGGTCTCGATGTCGTCCTTGGGCGAGACCTTGCCGTCCACGTGCACCACGTCGGGGTCGACGAAGGCGCGGATCACCTGGCAGATGGCGTCGGACTCGCGGATGTTCGCGAGGAACTTGTTGCCCAGGCCCTCGCCCACCGAGGCGCCGCGGACGATGCCGGCGATGTCGACGAAGTCGACGGTGGCCGGGAGGACGCGCTGCGAGCCGAAGATCCCGGCGAGCACGGCCAGTCGCGGGTCCGGGACGCCGACCACGCCGACGTTCGGCTCGATGGTGGCGAACGGGTAGTTGGCCGCCAGGACGTCGTTCTTGGTCAGGGCGTTGAACAAGGTCGACTTGCCGACGTTCGGCAGGCCGACGATTCCGATCGTGAGCGACATGTAGCGAGATCCCGTGGGCTTGGAGGGCGTGGAGCGGCACCGTACGGGCCGATCGCCCAGTCTACGGGCGGCGGCAGGGGGCCAGGAAACGAGCCGTTCGAAGACACGGACGGGCCAGTTTTGTATCCATTACACAGCGGGGCGATGATCGGACCGTACGTTGGGCAGGTGGAGCAGAGCATCCGTACCCAGCCGCCCGGGCCCCGGCCCCGCCCGCCAGTCGGCGGCGGGGCCGCTGAGGCCGCCGTTCCGGCGCCGGCCGCGCCCCGCGACGCCGGCCCGCGGCCGTCCAGGCTGCGGACGGCCTCCGGCGCCGCCGGCCCGGCCCGGCTGAAGTGGAAGCTGCCGCTGAGCCGACCGGCCGAGCGGCAGCGCAGCGGGCGGCCGGCCCGGCTGACGGCGATCGGCACCGGCGTGCTCACGCTGGCCGGGACGCTGGCTGCCGCCGCCCTCGACCAGCTGATGTTCGGCGGCCTCGGCGTGCTCTTCGGGCTGGGCTTCCTGGCGGTCTGCTTCCAGGCCGCCGTGCGGGTGCGTTCGGCGGACCTGGCGGCGGCGCCGATCAGCGGGCCGATCGCCTTCGCGCTCGCGCTGCTGCTGCTCGGTCCGGTGAGCAGCCCGGGCGTGATCGGTCAGGTGCTGGCGCTGGCCACCGGCCTGGCGCTGCGGGCCGGCTGGCTGTTCGCCGGGACGGGCCTCGCGGCGGCGATCGTCACGGCGCGCTTCGTCGCGCAGCGCCGGATCCGCCGCCAGCAGCACCGCTGACCAATTGCCGGTCGGTCCATGGGTCAGGAGCCGCCCTTGGCGGCGGCCATCGCGGCGCCCACGATGCCCGCGTCGTTGCGCAGCAGGGCCGGCACCACCCGAGCCGCCCGCTCCCTCAGCAGCGGCAGGAACTTGTCGTGCTTGCGGCTGACGCCGCCTCCGATGATCACCAGCTGCGGCGAGAACAGCCGCTCCACCAGGTCCAGGTACTCGTCCACCCGTACCGACCAGTCGGCCCAGCTCAGCTCGTGCCGCTCGCGCGCGCCGGCCGAGGCGCGCCGCTCGGCGTCCTTGCCGCGCAGCTCCAGGTGTCCCAGCTCGGTGTTGGGGACGAGCGCGCCGTCGATGAAGAGGGCGCTGCCGATCCCGGTGCCGAAGGTCAGGGTGAGCACCACGCCGCCCTGGTCGCGCCCCGCGCCGTAGGCGACCTCGGCCAGGCCCGCCGCGTCCGCGTCGTTGAGCAGGGTGGCGGGCAGGTCGAGCGCCTCGCGGAAGAGCCCCGCGGCGTCCAGGTCGATCCAGCCCTGGTCGACGTTGGCGGCGGTTCTGGTGTGTCCGTCGACCACCACGCCGGGGAAGGTCAGGCCGACCGGGCCGCGGTGGCCGAAGTGCTCCACGACCTCCTTGACGGCCGCGACGACCGCTTCGGGCGAGGCGGGGTGGGGGGTGAGCACCTTGTGGCGGGGCTCGGCGAGTGCGCCGCGTTCCAGATCCACCGGCGCGCCCTTGATCCCCGAGCCGCCGATGTCCACGCCGAACACCGAGAGTGCCGTCACGTCTGTGCCTCCTCCGCGTTGTCCACACCCTGTGCACAACCGTACGAGGCCCGGATCGGCCCCGCCTGCTGATACCCGGAGCAGGCGGGTCCGAAAGCCGGTGGGAGCGGGTCAGAGCTTGCCGGCGGCCTCGGCGCGCAGGTCGCGGCGCAGCTCCTTGGGGAGCGAGAACTGCAGGGTCTCCTCGGCCGTCTTGACCACCTGGACGTCCTCGAAGCCGCGCGCGGCCAGCCACTCCAGCACGCCCTGCACCAGGATCTCGGGGACCGAGGCACCGCTGGTCAGGCCGACCGTGCCGACGCCGGCCAGCCAGGCCTCGTCGAGCTCCTCGGCGAAGTCCACCAGGTGGGCGGCCTTGGCGCCGTACTCCAGACCGACCTCGACCAGCCGGACCGAGTTGGAGGAGTTCTTGGAGCCGACCACGATCAGCAGGTCGGTCTCCGGGGCGATCTGCTTGACCACCACCTGGCGGTTCTGGGTCGCGTAGCAGATGTCGTCGCTCGGCGGGCTGACCAGCAGCGGGAAGCGCTTCTTGAGCTCGCCCACGGTGGCCATCGTCTCGTCCACCGAAAGGGTGGTCTGGGACAGCCAGACGACCTTGCTCTCGTCCCGGACGACGACGTTCGCGACGTCCTCGGCGCCGTCCACCAGGTGGATCCGCTCGGGGGCCTCGCCCATCGTGCCGACCACCTCCTCGTGGCCCTCGTGGCCGACCAGCAGGATGTCGTAGTCCTCCTCGGCGAACCGCACGGCCTCCTTGTGGACCTTGGTCACCAGAGGGCAGGTGGCGTCGATGGTGGCGAGCTTGCCGGCCTTCGCCTCGTCGTGGACGGCGGGGGCCACACCGTGCGCGGAGAAGACCACGATGGAGCCCTCGGGCACCTCTTCGGTCTCGTCGACGAAGATGGCGCCCTGCTTCTCCAGGGTCCGCACGACGTACTTGTTGTGGACGATCTCCTTGCGCACGTAGATCGGGGCCCCGTACTGCTCCAGGGCCTTCTCCACGGCGATGACGGCACGGTCGACGCCCGCGCAGTAGCCCCGGGGGGCGGCGAGCAGGACACGGCGCTGTGCGGTGGTGGACATGGCTCCCATGGTAGAGCCGCCGTGGGCTGTCGCAGGACGGCGCTAGCCTCGTGCCCATGGCCAACTCCAGTTCTCCCGAAGCCCCGATCCCGGTCGGGAAGGTCTCCGCACTGATCGGCAGCTGGGTGGACCGGCTGGGCGCGGTGTGGGTGGAGGGCCAGATCACCCAGCTCAGCCGGCGTCCGGGCATGCAGTTCCTGACCCTGCGCGATCCGGACAAGGACATCTCGCTGGGCGTCACCTGCTACCGCTCGGTCTTCGAGCCGGTGGCCGACGTGCTGCAGGAGGGCTCGCGCATCCTGGTGCACGCCAAGCCGGAGTGGTACACGCCGCGCGGCACGCTGTCGCTGCGGGCCGTCGAGATCCGCCTGGTCGGGCTCGGCGAGCTGCTGGCCCGCCTGGAGCACCTCAAGCGCACGCTGGCCGCAGAGGGGCTCTTCGCGGCCGAGCGCAAGAAGCCGCTGCCCTTCCTGCCGAGCTGCGTCGGGCTGGTCACCGGCCGGGCGTCGGCGGCCGAGCGGGACGTGCTGGAGGTGGCCAGGCGGCGCTGGCCGGCGGTCCGCTTCGAGGTGCGCAACGTGCTGGTACAGGGCACCCAGGCGGCGTCCCAGGTGGCCGCTGCGGTGCACGAGCTTGACGAGCTCCCCGAGGTGGACGTGATCATCGTGGCGCGCGGCGGCGGCAGCGTCGAGGACCTGCTGCCCTTCTCGGACGAGCAGCTGCTGCGGGCGGTGGCCGCCGCCGCGACGCCGGTGGTGAGCGCGATCGGCCATGAACCGGACCAGCCGCTGCTGGACTTCGTGGCGGACCTGCGGGCGGCCACGCCGACCGACGCGGCCAAGCGGGTCGTCCCGGACGTCGGCGAGGAGCAGACCCGGGTCCGCCAGCTGCGCGACCGGGCCCGGCGGTCGGTGACCGGCCTGGTCGAGCGCGAGCTGCACGGGCTGGCGGGGGTGCGCAGCCGTCCGGTGCTGGCCGCGCCGCTGCGCCTGGTGACCGAGCGGGACCAGGAGCTGACGGCGCTGCTCGAGCGCTCCCGGCGTTCGCTGGGGCACCGCCTCGACCGGGCCGAGTCCGATCTGGGGCACACCCTGGCCCGGGTGGTGGCGCTCTCGCCGGCCGCGACGCTGGAGCGCGGCTACGCGGTGGTGCAGCGGGCCGACGGCGCGGTGCTGACGGATCCGGCGCAGGCAGCGCGGGGCGAGCGGCTGCACATCCGGGTGGCCGGTGGCGGCCTGTCGGTGACGGCGGAGGAGGCCGACCCGGCCGACCCGGCCGACCCGCAGGACGGCGGGATTGTCGCTGCCGACGCCTAGGCTGACGCCATGGCAGACGAGGACACCAAGACCGGCACGAGCAGCGACGACGCGCTCGGCTACGAGCAGGCCCGCGACGCCCTGATGGACGTGGTGCGCCGGCTGGAGACCGGCGGGACGTCGCTGGAGGAGTCGCTGGCCCTGTGGGAGCGCGGCGAGCAGCTGGCCAAGGTCTGCCAGCGCTGGCTGGACGGCGCCCGGGCCCGGCTGGACGCGGCGCTGACGGCGGAGGAGCGGGCGGAGGACCGCTAGCCCGCCGCCAGCCCGCCGGGCGATGTGATTCGACTCACATCGACTCCAGGAATCGTTGAACGTTCATCCAAGTTGGACCGGGTGAGCGGCACACAGCCGCGCTACCGACTCCAGCTTGAGGTGGACCAGCATGACCATCGCCAACGACGCCCTCGTCCTCGACCCCGCCGCCCAGGACCTGCTGTTCCGCGAGGCCCGCACCGCGAACACCTTCACCGACGAGCCGGTCACCGACGAGCAGATCCAGGCGATCTACGAGCTGGTCAAGTACGCCCCGACCGCGTTCAACCAGCAGCCGCTGCGTGTTGTCCTGGTCCGCAGCCCCGAGGCCCGCGAGCGCCTGGTCGCCCACCTCGCGGACGGCAACAAGGCCAAGGCCAGCACCGCCCCGCTGGTCGCCATCCTGGCCGCCGACAACGAGTTCCACGAGGAGCTGCCGACCCAGTTCCCGCACTTCCCGGCCGCCAAGGACGTCTTCTTCTCCGAGCGCCCGGTCCGCGAGGGCTCGGCCCGTCTGAACGGCGCGCTGCAGGTCGGCTACTTCATCCTCGGCATCCGCGCGGCCGGCCTGGCCGCCGGCCCGATGACCGGCTTCAACGGCGAGGGCATCGACAAGGAGTTCTTCGCGGACGGCGAGCACTCGGTGCTGGCCGTGGTGAACATCGGCAAGCCGGGCGAGGACGCCTGGTTCCCGCGCTCGCCGCGCCTGGCGTACGACGAGGTCGTCACCACCGTCTGATCACGCTGGACCGATCGGACCGACCGGCACTTGGCAGGGCGACGCCGCCCGCCGAGTGCCGGTTCTGCTTGAGACCGACCGTTCTAGCGCAGGGCCGCGGCCAGCTGCCCGAGCTCGTCGTAGGAGGCCGTGCCGGTGACCACCGTGGTCGCCGTGCCGGTCGCCTCGGTCAGACCGCGGTAGTGCTGGCCCTGCACCCGGTCCCAGCTGCGGCCGTCGATGGTCGAGCTGCCGTCCGCCTGGTAGCCGGCCACCACGGTGGACAGCACGGTGGGCTTGGGGGCGTCGCTCTGCTCGATCGCGGCGTACTGCCCGTCGGGGGTGACGAAACCCAGGTGCCAGACGGCGTGGCCGTCCACGTTGGCCTGGTACTGCACCGAGGTCGCCTTCCATTTGTCCGGCAGCCCGACCGGGGACAGCAGCGGATACGGCGCCGCGCGCTTGGCCGAGGCCACCGCCGAACCGTAGTCGACGGCGTGAACCCCGTCACCTCCGGAGTGCGGGATGAACACGTAGGTCACCAGGCCCAGACCACACACCGCGGCCATCGACAGGATCATGTCCCGTACGGTCTGCCGCCCTCGCGTACCACTCTTTCCTGCCACCCCCACATGGTGACCCATCGTGTCCTGCGGCCTCGCACCCGGGGTGCCCGCGAACGGCCCAACCGGGACGAATCGCCCCGGAGCCGCAGGTGGCAGGGACCCGCGCCACAGACAGTCATCCCGTACACAGATACGATCGGGGGACCCTCACCGCAGCGTTCGACCAGGCACGTAGTCGACCGCTCACTGGCCGTCGCGTACAGAGAGGTATCGACGATGACCGCGCACGCAGTCAACAAACCCAGCTCCTCCCAACTTCCGCAGGCCCTGGAGGTCGCCCCCGAGGCGCCCGACCGTAACCTCGCGCTCGAACTCGTCCGGGTCACCGAGGCAGCGGCCATGGCGGCCGGTCGCTGGGTCGGCAAGGGCGACAAGAACGGCGCCGACGGCGCGGCCGTCAAGGCCATGCGCACCCTCGTCTCGACCGTCTCGATGAACGGCGTCGTCGTCATCGGGGAGGGCGAGAAGGACGAAGCCCCGATGCTCTACAACGGCGAGCGGGTCGGCGACGGCACGGGCGCCGAGTGCGACGTGGCCGTCGACCCGGTGGACGGCACCACGCTGACCGCCAAGGGCATGGCCAACGCCGTCGCCGTGCTCGCGGTCGCCGACCGCGGCACGATGTTCGACCCCAGCGCCGTCTTCTACATGGACAAGCTGGTCTGCGGCCCCGAGGCCGCCGACTACGTGGACATCACCGCCCCCGCCGCGGTGAACATCCGCCGGGTCGCCAAGGCCAAGGGCAGCAAGGTCGAGGACGTCACGGTGATGATCCTGGACCGTCCGCGCCACGCGAACCTGGTCAAGGAGGTCCGCGCCGCGGGCGCCCGGATCAAGTTCATCACCGACGGCGACGTGGCGGGCGCCATCATGACCGCGCGCGAGGGCACCGGCGTCGACCTGCTGCTCGGCGTCGGCGGCACCCCCGAGGGCATCATCGCGGCCTGCGCGATGAAGTGCATGGGCGGCGTCATCCAGGGCCGGCTCTGGCCCAAGGACGAGGCCGAGAAGCAGAAGGCGCTGGACGCCGGCCACGACCTCGACCGGGTGCTCACCACCAACGACCTGGTCAGCGGCGAGAACGTGTTCTTCGTCGCCACCGGGATCACCGACGGCGAGCTGCTGCGCGGGGTGCACTACCGCCAGTCGACCGCCACCACCAGCTCGCTGGTGATGCGTTCCAAGAGCGGCACGATCCGGCAGATCGACTCCGTCCACCAGCTGTCCAAGCTGCGGGCGTACAGCGCGATCGACTTCGACCGGGCGAACTGACCAACCGCGGTGTGAGCGCGGCGGATTGCTCTGCGATCCGCCGCGCTCAGCCCGCTATCCGGCCGCGCTCGGCACTGCGCTGACCGGCCACCAGCTGGGCCTCGGCGCGCAGTTCGAGCTCCCGGCGGCGCCGCCGGGCCAGCACCACGCGCCGCTCGGCCGCCGTCAGCCCACCCCAGACGCCATACGGCTCGGGCTGGGCCAGCGCGTGCTCCCGGCACTCCAGCAGCACCGGGCAGCGCGCGCAGACCTGCTTGGCCTGCGCCTCACGGGCGAGGCGGGCCGCCGTGGGCTCCTTGGACGGCGCGAAGAACAGCCCGGCCTCGTCCCGGCGGCAGGCCGCGCAAGTGTGCCACGGGTTGTCCTCCAGGTGGTCGAGCCGCACCACAGCGGGAGCACTCCCGGCTGCGCGCCGCTCTGCGGCCGCCGCCGCGCGGACGACACCGGTGGTGCTGGGCTCGATCGGGTGCAGCACGGCGACTCCTGACACAGCTCGGGGAAGGCTCGCGTCACTGCCCGGCTGCTGTTCTGACCGCAGCCGTTCAAGAAACGATGTGCGTGAGGAATTACCCCGCACGATCCCGGTTCATGCACACCGTGCGCGCTCGACCACAGCCTGCACTCAAGCCAACCCCGAGTGCAGGTGACGGAGTTGACGGAACGTCCGGTTCCGCCCGAGGCTCCCGCGAGCCGGCCCCGATCAGCCCTCCAGCTGGCGGCGCACCCACTCCTTGAGCTTCTTGCCCCGGCTCGGTTTGGCGTCGCACCCTCCGAAGACGGCCGCGCCCTTGACCCGCACCACCGGCGCGTACGGATCGGCGGCGGTCTGCTCGCGGACGTCGAAGCCCCCGAAGACCCCGACCCCGCTGCCGTGCAGGCTGACGTTCTCCGGCACCCGGATCTCCACCCCGCCGAAGACCGCGACCACCTCGATCACCACCTCGGGCGACTCGAAGACCGCGTCGGTGAGGTCGATCTCCACGCCGCCGAAGACCGCGACCGCCTTGAGGTGTGAGCCGACCCGCCAGCGGCCCTTGCGGCTCGCGCCGCCGAAGACCGCCACCATGCTTGGCGATTCCAGGCGGGCCGGCGGCAGCGGTGCGGCGGTCCGGGCGTCCGGCTTGTCCATCGAGAGCGGGCGGTGGGCGGGCAGGTCGCGGGTGAGCGGGGCCAGTTCGCCCAGCGTCCGGGCGTTGTAGGCCGCCTCGATCCGCTCCGAGTGCTCGTCGACGGTCAGCCGGCCGTCGGCGTAGGCGTCGCGCAGCAGGTCGGCGATCCGCTCCCGGTCGGCGTCCGAGGCACGCAGTTCGGCCTCGGCGACGGGCTTGGTCATGGGTACGGGCGCCTGGCCCTCGGGCTTCTCTGACGGGAAGTTGTCCACGGCACCAGCCTAGCCAGTGCGGCCCCTGGCGAACGGGTGTTCTTCGCTCTCGAAGTGACCCCTGTCACGCAGGCTCACCCGCGCACCCGGGCCGCCGTCGCGGGTTCTACGCTGGAGGGCGCTTCAACGACGCAGCCGGATCCGGATCGACCCCCGAAGGACCGCCCCATGGCAGCCACGCCAGACTTCGCCTACTCCGACCTCCTCCCGCTCGGGGCCGACCCCACCCCGTACCGGAAGCTGACCTCCGAGGGCGTCAGCACCTTCGAGGCCGACGGCCGGCGCTTCCTGAAGGTCGAGCCCGAGGCCCTGCGGCTGCTCACCGCCGAGGCGATGCACGACATCTCGCACTACCTGCGGCCCGCGCACCTGGCCCAGCTGCGGCGGATCCTGGACGACCCCGAGGCCAGCCCGAACGACCGCTTCGTGGCGCTCGACCTGCTGAAGAACGTCAACATCTCGGCCGGCGGCATCCTGCCGATGTGCCAGGACACCGGCACCGCGATCGTGATGGGCAAGCGCGGGCAGAACGTGCTGACGGCGGGCGGCGACGAGGCCGCGATCGCCGGCGGTGTCTTCGACGCGTACACCAAGCTCAACCTGCGGTACTCGCAGATGGCGCCGGTGACCATGTGGGACGAGAAGAACACCGGCAACAACCTGCCGGCCCAGATCGAGCTCTACGCGACCGACGGCGACGCGTACAAGTTCCTCTTCATGGCCAAGGGCGGCGGCAGCGCCAACAAGTCGTACCTGTACCAGGAGACCAAGGCGATTCTCAACGAGAAGAGCATGCTGGCCTTCCTGGAGCAGAAGATCCGCTCGCTGGGCACCGCGGCCTGCCCGCCGTACCACCTGGCGATCGTGGTCGGCGGCACCAGCGCGGAGTTCGCGCTGAAGACCGCCAAGTACGCCTCGGCGCACTACCTGGACCAGCTGCCGACCTCCGGTGACGCGAAGACCGGCCACGGCTTCCGCGACCTGGAGCTGGAGGCCAAGGTCACCGAGCTGACCCAGAAGATCGGCATCGGCGCCCAGTTCGGCGGCAAGTACTTCTGCCACGACGTGCGGGTGATCCGCCTGCCGCGACACGGCGCCTCGCTGCCCGTCGCGATGGCCGTCTCCTGCTCGGCGGACCGCCAGGCGCTGGGCAAGATCACCGCCGAGGGCGTCTTCCTCGAGCAGCTGGAGACCGACCCGGCCAAGTACCTGCCGGAGACCACCGACGCTGCGTTGACTGGCGGCTCCGCCGCGGGCCTCGACGACGACGTGGTGCGGATCGACCTCAACCAGCCGATGGCGCAGATCCGCAGCGAGCTCGCCAAGCACCCGGTGAAGACCCGCCTCTCGCTGACCGGCACGCTGGTCGTGGCGCGCGACATCGCGCACGCCAAGATCAAGGAGCGGCTCGACGCCGGCGAGGGCATGCCGCAGTACCTCAAGGACCACCCGGTCTACTACGCCGGCCCCGCCAAGACCCCCGAGGGCTACGCCTCCGGCTCCTTCGGCCCCACCACGGCCGGGCGGATGGACTCCTACGTCGACCAGTTCCAGGCGGCCGGCGGCTCGATGGTGATGCTCGCCAAGGGCAACCGCTCCAAGCAGGTGACGGACGCCTGCGCCAAGCACGGCGGCTTCTACCTCGGCTCGATCGGCGGCCCGGCGGCCCGCCTCGCCCAGGACTGCATCAGATCAGTCGAGGTCCTGGAGTACGCCGAGCTGGGCATGGAGGCGGTCTGGCGGATCGAGGTCGAGGACTTCCCCGCGTTCGTGGTCGTGGACGACAAGGGCAACGACTTCTTCACCGAGACCGCCGACCCGGCGCCGCTGATCACCAGCATCCGGGTCCGCTCGGCGGAGTAGCCGGGACCCGACACAGTCAGTGCCCGTGCGCCGAACGGCACACGGGCACTGTGCTGCCTACTGCCAGGCCGTCAGCAGTTCCTCGGGCCCGACGACGGTCAGGCCCTGCACCGTGCAGCCACTGCGGGCCACCGCCAGCAACGGTGTGGACGGGTCGGCGCCGGGGAGCTGCGAGCGGTGGACGGCGAGCTCCGCCAGGTCGTGCGCGTCGAAGGGGCGCTGCTCCAGCCACTTCACCGAGCCGACCGCGGTGATCCGCTTGGCGATCGGGCCACGGTCGGCCGCCACGATGTCGATCTCCGGGTCATTGCTCCTGGTCCAGTAGCCGCCCACCACGCCGGTGCCCTCGGGCAGCACTCCGGCCGGCATCCGGTGCAATGCCTCCCGGACGACGGGCTCGATCGCCCTGCCCCGCCAGGACGTCCAGGACTTCCTGATCCGGTCCAGTACGAGATCCCCCCGGCCGCGTTCGATCTCGGACAGATAGGGCCCGATGAACTGCAGCCAGAAACGAAGATAAGGGTCGGCGACCAGGTACCGGGTCTCCTTCGACGGCTGACCGGAGAGCGGGGTCACCGCATCCACCACCCGCTTGGCGGTGAGCAGTTGGAGCGCCCGTCCGAGTGATGCGTGCGGCATCCCACCGGCCGCCCGACCGATCAGCGAGTAGCTTCGCTCACCCGAACCGATCGCACCCAGCACCTGCCGCGCCTGAGCCTCGGTCGGGAACTCGGCCGCCAGCGCCCGCTCTGCGCTGACCAGGAGCGCCGATGTGGGGTCGTGAACGGCGTCGGCGAGGTAGTCGAGAACCCCGGTTCCGTCCGGCCACTCATCGAGGATGAGCGGCAGACCGCCGGAGACCAGATAGGCGTCGAAGGCCTCGGCAGGCGGCAGGCGCAGCATCCCGGCGACCGCTGCGGGGCTCATCGGCGGGACGACCATTTCGGTGGCTCGCTGGTGGAACGGCCTCCCGTACTCGTTCAGCGCCTCCATCATGGCGAGGTCGGAGCCGATGCACAGGAGCAGCACCGGACGCTTGGAGAGCTCCCGGTCGAACAGTTTCTGGAGTGTGCCCTCGAAACCCGGGTCGTTGGCGATCAGGTACGGCATCTCGTCCAGGACCACGATGCTCGGCCGGTCCAGCGGCACCGCGTTGGCGAGCAGGGAGAGCGCGGCGTCCCAGTCCTGCGGGGCCTGCCCGCGGAAGGAGGCGGCTCCGGGAAGCGTGGAGCTCTCTGCCGCGGCGGTGAAGAGGCGAACATCGGCCTGGACGGACGACTGCGCGGAGGCCGTGAAAAAGAGGCAGGGCACCCCTGCACGGTCGATGAACTCCTCCGCCAGCCGGGACTTGCCCACGCGGCGGCGGCCCCGCATGAGGACGGCGCGCCCGGGGCGACCGGCGCGACCGCCTGCTTCCACGCGGCGCAGCATGCGGTTCAGCTGGTCGAGTTCGCGATCGCGACCGAGGAAGTCGTCCACCTGGGCCTCCATACAGCCATTTTTGAGAGTCTCATGGATGAGTGTATCAAATTTGGATGTGTTGCAGGTCTCAGTGCCCGTAGAGCGCGTCGATGCCGACCAACAGGACGTCCTCGCGCTGCGCGGCCAGCTGCTCCAGCTCCGGGCTGAATCCCGTGAGCGAGAAGACCGCGAGCGTGGCGCCTTCGGCCCGGTGGCCCTCTGACGTGAGCAACTGCCTGATGCGCTCCAGGCGTTCGATGTCACCGGGCGTGCGACGCTGCAGGGTCGCCTTCGCCTCTCCGAGCAGGATGATGCTCGCGCCGCCCGCGCCCGGGCGCCGCCCGGGCGCCAGGGCGACGACGTCGACCTCGTGCTTGGCCCGACCGGCCGCGTCGTGGACCGCGGTGGTCCCCACCGCACCGACCAGGCGGCCGCCCAGCGACTGCGCTCCGGCGAAGTCGCGCGTCCAGCCGCGCGAGAGCTCCTCGAAGTGCGGGCCCAGGATCTGCGAGGCGAACGTCGCCCTGGACGCCTCCCACACCTGACGCGCCTCGCGCCGGTCGAGCAGGTCCGCGTACGGCACGGTGATCAGCTGGTTGAAGCGGATGATCGGGTCGGTGACGCTGATCGTCGGATTGCGCGTGTGCAGAAGGTCCTGGCTACGGCGCAGGTAACCCGCCGACTCCAGCACGGACAACGGGTGTGCCAAGGCCGTCCGCTCCCGGCCGATGACCCCGCCGATCTTCGTGGGGGTGGTCGCGCCCCCGGCCACCGCGGTGAGGATGTCGTAGTAGAGCGTCCGCCGGGTGATCCTGGGGTCCTCGCGGAGCAGGTGCTCGGTCTCGTTGCGGGTGAAGAGGCCCAGATCGGGGTCGAGCAGGTTCTCCACGACCCAGTCGTCGAACTCCTCCAACGTGCCGGGCGGAGCATCCTGCACCAACTGCCGGTAGCCGGGCGCCCCACCGAGTACGGCATGCAGGCGAAGCGCCACCGTCGGCTCGTCCACTCCCCAGAACCGGCCCGCGGCACGGTAGTCGAACTGGCCCAGCCGCATGTCCAGCGCGGCACGGCCGCGTAGCGCCTTGTTCCCCGACAGCAGTTCCGTCATCACGCTCATCGCCGAGCCGCAGAGCACCAACCTGCCGCCGGGTGCCTGTCCCGCCTGCGAGTCGTCGTAGAGGTGCTGGAGCAGCGAGGGGATCTCGGGTGAGTGGTCGAGCAGGTAGGGCAGCTCGTCGATGATCAGCAGGGGCAGCGCGCCGGTGGCTCGACGCCGCTCGACGAGTTCCAGGGCGGTGGTCAGGATCTGCTGCCAGTCGTCGAGTTCCACCGTGCCGGCGGGCAGCCCGGCGTAGCCCGCCAGCGCCGCCGTGAACCGCCGCTGCGCCGCCAGCCGCCCCTCCTCCTGCACCGCCGTGACGTACAGACCGCCGGTGGCCTCGGCCAGTGCGCGGAGCAGGAAGGACTTGCCGTGGCGGCGCCGGCCCGACAGCAGGCCGATGTGCAGGGCGGGTCCACCGCGCTGGACGAAGCGGGTCAGCGAGGACCACTCCTGGGAGCGGCCCATGACCCGGGTGGGCTTGGGGATCGAGCTCGAAGGCATCTTGTATGACTCAATCTATACGGATCTGTATAAGTTGAACTATACAAGCCTCGCCCGTCAATGCTCCCGGCCTTCCAAGGCGCCGGAAATTGACATACCAGGCCAATTCTGGCGGACCACAGAAAATGCCCCGCACCGGTCGATACCGGTACGGGGCGGAGCTGTGGGACGGCCTCAGTGCGTGGGGGTTATCAGGCCGAGAGGCTTGACGTCACCCTCAGACTGACCCCATGCCACTGCGGGTTCCGCCGCCGTGGGCTGCTCGATGACGGGCGCGCTGGCCTGCGCGGGCACCAGCAGCTCGCCCTCCTCCGCAGCAGGCACGGTGGTCGCCGACGCGCTGGACTCCTGAGGGACTGCGATCAAGCTCTCGTTCTCGGCCATGACAAGGCCTTTCTGGTCGTTAGGTTCACTTCCACCCCGATCGGGACCAGCCGAGGCGTAGGGACAGTATTGTAGGAATCGTTAAATGTCTTATAAACAGCCCTCCGCTCGCTCAACTCGCCGCCCCGCACCGACCCTCACGTGGTGCGATGCACGACTGAGCGGGGAGGGCAGCAATTTGTAGGTGCACAGCCACCGGCCTTCAGGGGATCTCATGGAGCTTCAGGCAACGCAGCACGACGCCGTGCTGCGGTTCCAGGTGCTCGGACCCGTCCAGGCATGGCGCGGCGACCAGGCCCTGGCCCTCGGATCACCGCAGCAGCAGGCGGTCCTGACGGCCCTGCTGCTGAATCGGGGCCGACCGGTCACCACGCAGGAACTGGTCGACGGTCTCTGGGGCGACCGCCCACCGCCGCAGGCGGTCGCGGCGCTGCGCACCTACATCTCCCGACTGCGATCGGTGATCGAACCGGGCCGCGAGGTGCGGGCGCCCGCGGAACTGCTGGTCTCGGTTCGCGACGGCTACGTTCTACGCGTGTCAGCGGACGCGCTCGACCTGGCCGTCTTCGATGCGAGGTTCTCCGATGCCAACCAGGCCCGACAGGTCGGCGAGGCCGAGCGGGCCCACCAACTGCTCGTCTCCGCACTCGCGCTCTGGAGCGGCCAGCCGCTGGCCGGAATCCCCGGTCCGTACGCGGACTCCCAGCGCCTGCGGCTGACCGAGCGTCGGGTGACAGCCTGGGAGGAGCGGTTCGCTGCGGCGCTCGACATCGGCCTGCACGCCGACGTGGCCTCCGAGCTGAAGTCGCTCGCCACCGAGCACCCGCTGCGCGAACGCCTTCGCGAACTCCTGATGCTGGCGCTCTACCAGTGCGGACGGCAGGCCGAGGCGCTCAACGTCTACGCGGCCACCCGCAAGCTGCTGATCGACGAACTCGGTGTGGAACCGGGGATCAGCCTGGCTGCCATGCATTCCCGGATCCTCTCCGCAGACCCGACACTGATGTACGCCCCGCCGGAGCCGGTCAGCCCGGCTCCCGAGAGCGGGCAGCCGGCGCTCACCGCTCCTCCCGCCCAGCTTCCGGCCGACATCTCGGACTTCAGCGGCCGCGACCCACTGGTCACCGAGTTGCGCGATGCCCTGCGCAGCGCCTCCGGCCAGGCGGTGGTGGTCACCTCGCTGGCGGGCATCGGTGGCGTGGGGAAGACCACGCTCGCCGTGCACGTCGCACACAGCGTCCGAAACGAGTTCCCGGACGGTCAGTTGTACGTGGATCTCCGCGGGGCGGGAGCGACGCCCGCCGACCCCGCCATGGTCCTCGGCGACTTCCTCTTCGCGCTGGGTGTGGCCGAGGCTCCCGAACCCTTCGAGCAACGGGTCGCCCTCTACCGCTCGCTGCTGGCCGACCGCCGGATGCTGATCCTGCTCGACAATGCGCACGACGTCACCCAGGTCGCACCGCTGATCCCCGGGGTCGCCGGCTGCGCGGTCCTCGCGACGAGCCGTTCCCGGTTGGCCGGCCTGCCCGGAGCCCACCTCGTGGACGTCGAGGAGTTGTCCCCGCAGGAGGCGCTCGAGCTCTTCGCGGCCATCGTCGGGCAGCAGCGCACCGACGCCGAACCCGAGGCCGCCCTCGCAGTGGTCACGGCCTGCGGATTTCTTCCGTTGGCCGTCCGGATCGCGGCCGCCCGGCTGGCGAGCAGGCCGCGTTGGAGCGTCTCGGACCTGGCCCGTCGGTTAGCGGACCAGCGCCGGCGGCTGGACGAACTCCAGCTGGGCAACCTCGCCGTCGAGACCACCCTCGGTCTCGGCTACGGCCAGCTCAAGGCCGACGAGGCACGGGCATTCCGACTGCTGGCCTCGGTCGACAGTCCTGACCTGCCGCTTGCCGCGGTGGCAGCTCTGCTCGGCACGACGGAGGATCAGGCGGAGGACCTCGCGGAGGCACTGGTCGAAGCCAACATGCTGGAGTGCTTCACTCCGGGCCGCTACCGCTACCACGACCTGCTCCGACTCTTCGCCCAGAAGCAGGCCGACAAGTTCAAGACACAGGAGGAGGAACAGGCCGGCCTGCTCCGACTCCTGGACCTGCTGCTCGCGACGCTCCGGAACGCCGCGCAGACCCTGGAACCTGACGATCTGCTGGCAGAAGCACTGCACCACCCCGCTCAGGCGGGCATCAGGTTCGAGACCACGGGGACGGCGCGTGGCTGGCTGCGCGCCGAATTCGCGCTCCTCCTCGCGACGATGGAGAGGGTCGTCGAAGACTCGTCCGAACTGATGCGCCGGGCTGTCGACGTGCTCATCGTCCTGAGATCGCTCGTGGAGGAACGGATCCACGGGGAGCGCATCCGCCGCATCCTGGACATCGCCGCCCGCAGCGCGGCCTCCCAGGCCGACGAGGGCGCACTCGCCCGGATCCGCTTCGCGCTGGGGGTGCTCGGCTACATGGCCGGCGACTTCCCCGACTCGGAAAGCTCCCTACGTGAGTGCCTGGATTTGCTGAGCCCCACCGAGACGCCGATCCTCCGATCGACTGCGGCCAGTCTCCTGGGCACCGTGCTGAGTACCACGAACCGGCCCGCCCAAGCCCTGCCGTTCTTCGAACAGGCCCGGGAACTTCTCGAAAGCCTGGAGGCCAAGAGCAGCGAGGCTCGGGTCCTCGGGAACATCGCGCGCGCCCACCTCGCCCTCGGCCAGCGTGAACGGGCCGTCAGCTCCGCCGAGTCGGCGCTGGTCACGGCGCGGATGTCGAACAACGCCTACTGCCTGACCGACACGCTCTACCAACTGGGCGTCGTGCTCGGCACCGCCGGCTCGCCGGCTCAGGCAGCCACCCATCTTCGCGAGGCGTACCAGCGCTACCAGGAGCAGCAGCAGCGGTTCTGGGAAGGGCTCTCGCTGGCCCGGCTGGCCGGGTGCCTGCTGACGGACGGGCAGGTGTCCGAAGCGGCCGTCGCCGCCGACGAGGCGCTGACCATCGCCGAGGAGGTCGACAACGCCTACTGCCAGGGCCTGGCGAACGCCGCGCTCGGCGAGGCGCTGCTGCGTCAGGGGCAGCCCGACCGCGGGCTGTCCCACCTGCACGACGCGCTGGGCATCTTCACCCGGCTCGGTGTGCCCGAGGCCCTGCCCGTGCAGGACCTGATCGACGCTCAGCACACCGAGCCTCCAACCACCCCCGCGCCTTGATGATCGGGGTCCCCCGTGACCCCGATCCCCCCGTTCTGGGAAGCACCCCCCGCTCCCTGTTCCCCCCGGAACAGTGGTGTCCCCGCAGCCCCCCGGCTGCGGGAGCACCTCTCTGCGCTTCCCCGGCGCTGGTAGAACTCTGACACCCGGCGATTGACGTTCGATAAACGCCGACGAAACGACCCACCCCCTGCGCCACGCGGCGCGCGAGGGCCGCTCTCACCACCCCCGCCTGCCCCACTGAGCTCCCGCCACCTGCTGCGTATTCGTCCCGGCAGGTATGAGTTGGCTGGAAACGGACTCCATACCGCAGTGATCACGCATATTCTCAGAGGCCAGGTGGCACGTGCGGCGGGCGCGCGCGACCGGCGGAGCGGACGGGGACTGCGAGGAGCGGACGGCCACCGACTGTAGCGGCGGTCGGTGCCACGGTGGAAAGGTGCCTCTCAATCGTGACGACGGGACAGATAACGGACCCTGCCCAGGGCGCGGCGGCCGAGCCGCACCCCCTGGTCTGCCGCAGTGCCGAGCGCGCCCTGCAGGCACTGGCCTTCGACGTGATCGGCTCCCGCTACAGCGAGGCGTTTCCCGCCAAGTCCGGCCAGCTCGCGGCGGGTTGCCGGCTGCTGGCCGAACTCCCGATCGGCTCCCGGGTGCTGGACATCGGCTGCGGAATCGGCGATCCAACCGCCCGCCAACTGGCTGCCGGCGGCCTGGACGTGACGGCCATCGACCTCTCCGACGGCATGCTGAGGCTGGCCCGGCAGAACCTGCCCGAGGCCGCCCGCTACCACCGGATGGACATGTACGACCTCGCCACCGAGCGCGCCGAGCAGGCCTGGGGGCTGCCGGAGCTCGGGCCGGCCGGGGCCGGGCGCTTCGCCGCCGTCACCGCGTTCTTCTCGCTGATCGTGCTGCCGCAACGCGAGATACCGCTGATGCTGGACCGGATCCGGACACTCCTGCGGCCCGGCGGGCTGCTGGCGCTCGGCATGGTGGAGGCCGACCTCGACCACTACCCGCTGCTGTTCCTCGGCCAGGAGATCAGGATCAGCGGCTACCTCCGCGAGGAGCTGGCCCAGCTGCTGCACCAGGCCGGCTTCACCGTGGAGGCGTGCAGCGACCGCCCGTACGCTCCCGCCTGTACCGCGCTGCCGCCGGAGGAACAGCTCTTCCTGCACTGCCGCCGCATCGACTGACCACCCCGAACCCGCCCGACCCGCCGTCACCCTCGACCAGTAAGAACGGGCAGCCGTGCGCGACCTCCCCTCCCCCCAGGCCGGCCAGTCGCCCGCCGTCCCGGCCCAGCGCCGCCCGCCCACCGAACCCGGCGCGCCCGCCCCGCCGCTGAACCTGCGGGTCCGCCAGGCCCTGAACGAACGGCTGGCGTACCTCAACTGGGCCACCCGACGGATCAACGGCACCCTCGACCCGGTCGGCACGGTCCGCAACCTGGTCAAGGTGCTGGTCCCGGCGCTGGCCGACGCCGCGCTCGTCCACCTGCGCGACCCCGTTCCGGCCAGTGAGCGCGACCGCAGCCGTCCGCCGACCGCGCTGCGCCTGCACCGCGCCGAGGGCACCAGGCTGGGCCGGCGCCGGGAGACCGTCACCGCGCGGCCCGGCGGTGCGCTGGCCGAGGTGCTGCTCCAGCAGGCCCTGGTGGGCCCGCTGGTGCTCGGCGGCCGGCGCAGCGAACGGCTGCTGCCGCTCTTCACCGAGCTGTACGGCGCCCGCGCGCTGGCCGGCCTGGCGCGCGGCACCGCACTGCTCGCCCTGCCGCTGCACGGCCGCGGCGCCGTCATCGGACTCCTGGTGCTGATCCGCCGCCCGCGCGCCACCGACGGCAAGCCGGGCCGCTTCGACAGCGCCGACACCCACACCGCCGCCCACCTGGCCACCCTGGCGGGCCTGGCGGTGGACACCGCGCTGCGCTACACCCGCGAGTCGGAGATCGCCGACCAGCTGCAGCGCAGCATGCTGCCCGCCCACCTGCCGCAGCCGCACGGCGTCCGGCTGGCACACCGCTACCTGCCCGCCGAGAGCGACGCCCAGGTCGGCGGCGACTGGTACGACGCGATCCCGCTGCCGGGCAACCGGGTCGCCCTGATCGTCGGCGACGTGATGGGCCACTCGCTCACCTCGGCCGCCGTGATGGGGCAGCTGCGGACCAGCGCGCAGACCCTGGCCGCGCTCGACCTGCCCCCGCACGAGGTGCTCTACCATCTCGACGAACAGGCCCAACGGCTGGGCCGGGAACAGCACTTGGCCACCTGCGTATACGCGGTCTACGACCCGATCGCCAACCGCATCGTGGTCTCCAACGCCGGACACATGCCGCCCGCGCTGATCCACCCCGACGGCCGGGCCGAGCTGCTCGACCTCCCGCCGGGCGCGCCGATCGGCGTCGGCGGGGTCGACTTCTCCTCCGTGGAGCTGCCCGCACCGCCCGGCTCCGCGCTACTGCTCTTCACCGACGGCCTGGTGGAGACCCGTCGGCGCCCGATCAGCAGCGGCCTGGAGCTGCTGCGCGCCCGGCTCTCCACCGCCCACCACCACTCGCCCGAGCAGCTCTGCCAGGAGGCGCTGAAGATCCTTCCGCCGGGCGACCGCGGTGACGACATCGCGCTGCTGGCCGCCTCCTTCGACGGGATCCCGGCCGAGGACGTCGCCTACTGGTACCTCCAGCCGCGGCACGAGACCCCCGGCCGGGCCCGCCGGCTGGCCGGGCACGCGCTGCGCCGCTGGGGCCTGGAGGAGCTCACCGAGAACACCGAGCTGATGGTCAGCGAGCTGGTCACCAACGCCATCCAGCACGCCACCCGCCCGGTCACCCTGCGGCTGGTGCGGACCTCGCACCTGCGCTGCGAGGTCGGCGACGACAGCCCCCAGCTGCCCCGGCGCCGCCCCGCCGGGCCGCAGGACGAGCGGGGCCGCGGCCTGCACCTGGTCGCCAAGTTCGCCGAACGCTGGGGCGCCACCCGGCTCGGCGGCGGCAAGGTCGTCTGGTTCGAGCAGCGGCTGCCCGTCTGAGCCGGCGCGCTCGGACGGGCAGCCGGGCTCAGCGGGGCAGCTTGCGCCAGAGCGGACGGGGGATCAGCCGCATCACGCCGGCCAGCACCCCCATCGAGCGCGGCACCCACACCACCGTCGAGCAGTTCGCCAGCGCCGCGGCGACCGCCGCGCCGACCGCGGCCGCGGTGGTGGACGCCGGGGCCGGCGCCATGCCCGCCGTCATCCGGCCGATCACGAAACCGGGCCGCACCAGCAGCAGCCGCACGCCGCTGCCGTGCAGCGAGTCGGCCAGCCCCCGGGCGAACGCGTCCAGGCCCGCCTTGGCCGCGCCGTACACGTAGTTGGCCTTGCGCGGACGCACCGCCGCGACCGAGGAGAGCACCACGATCATGCCCTGGCGCTGCCTGCGCAGGTGCTGGGCCACCGCCAGCAGCGTGGTGACATGGCCGGTCAGGTTGGTCTCGACGAGCAGCCCGGCGCGCAGCGGGTCCTGGTCCAGCAGCTCCTGGTCGATCAGCACGCCGGCGGCCGAGACCACCAGGTCGACCGGTCCGGCCGCGAAGACCTCGTCGACGAAGCGCTGGTGGCTCTCCAGCGCGGTGGCGTCGTAGTACGCCGTCCGCACCCGGAACGGCAGGTCCGCACCGGCCACGGCCATCCGCTGCTCGTCGCGCCCGGCCAGCACCACCTCGCAGCCGGGCGGCAGGTCGAGTGCGAGCAGGATCTCACGGCCGATCTCGCTGCCGCCGCCGAGCAGCAGCACGCGGCCGGGCACGCGCAGTCGGGCGGGTCGGTGGTTCATCGGCACAGTCCCAGTCTCCGTCCCAGATCGGATCGCATCGTATCGGCGGGGTCGAGCAGCGCCCGGGCAGCGCGCCAGTCCTCCAGCGGGCCGTACATCGCGTCGAAGGCGGTGCGGCTCAGCCGGGCGTCCTTGGCGAGGTAGACCCGGCCGCCGGCGTTCGCCACCCGGCGGTCCAGCTGGTGCAGCAGCTCGTCAAGGCGCGGACCGCCCAGCGGCATGTCCACCGCCAGCGACCAGCCCGGCAGCGGGAAGGAGAGCGGGCCGCCGCGGGCCGGGCCGAAGCGCTTCAGGGTGCCGAGGAAGGGCGCCGCGCCGACCCGCTGCAGGGCCTCAAGGACTTCGGCCACCAGGTGCCGGGCCCGCAGCGGGACGGCGAACTGGTACTGCAGGAAGCCTCGCGGGCCCAGCGAGCGGTTCCACTGGGCGACCGCGTCGAGCCGGTGGAAGAACTCCGGGAAGCCCTGGACGGCGTGCCGTTCGCGCGGCGCGCGGCGGTACCAGAGCTCGTTGAAGGCGCGCGCGGTGAGCGGGTTGAACAGGCCGAGCGGCAGCCGGGGGGCGAGCGGGGCGCTGGTCGGCCCGTAGCGCAGGCCGTCCGGCTCGGCGAGCGGGTGCGGCGCCGGGAGGTGGTCGCCGAGGTCGACGATGCCGCGGCCCAGCGAACGGCCGGTGGCGGTGGTGTCGATCCAGGCGACCGCGTAGCGGCTGGCCGCGGACTCCAACTCGGCCATCAGCGAGTCGAGATCGGGCGCCCGGCGGACGGTCACCCGCATCATCGAGCTGCGGATCCGGATCAGCCGCAGGGTGGCCGCCAGGATGACGCCGGTCAGGCCCATCCCGCCGACCGTGGCGCGAAACGCCGGTCCGTCCGCCTCCACATTCGCCCTGAGCGTGCGCAACTCGCCGTCGCCGCCCAGCAGTTCGATGCTGTCCAGCCAGCGGAAGATGGTCCCGTCGGCCCGCTGGTTCTTGCCGTGCACATCGGCCGCCACCGCGCCGCCGACGGTCAGGTGGCGGGTGCCCGGCAGGACCGGCAGCAGCAGGCCGTGCGGGACGATCAGGGTGAGCAGTTCGGCGAAGGTGGTCGAGCCGGCCACCCGCACCGTCGCGGCGGCGGTGTCGAGTTCGATCCGGGAGGCCGTCGCGGGGGCGAGCACCAGGCCGCCGGCGTTCTGCGCGGCGTCCCCGTAGCTGCGGCCGGCGCCGCGGGCGAGCAGGCCACGATCGGGCCGCCCGGCGATCAACTCCCGTAGCGCGCCCGGCTCCAGCGGCCCGACCACCCGGGAGACGCTGGCGGTGGTGCGGCCCCAGCCCTGCAGCAGGCGGTCCGGCGACGTTGCCCTGACCACGGGGGTCATCCACGCATCCCCACCACGAAGAGGGCCAACCACAGCACTTCGCAACCCAGCATAGGTCCGTCCCTGGTGATCAGATCCTCGACCCGGGTCATCGTCGCCCGCGCGGTGAGCCGGTCGAAGCGGGCCAGCGCGGCGGCCAGCGGAACGGCCGTGACCAGATGCCAACCGACCGCCCAGGGCGAGCCGTTGAGCAGCGCCCAGCCGAGGTAGGCGCCGATCATCGCGGCGCTCACCAGGCGCTGCGCGAACCGCAGGCCGGTCGGCGTGTAGCCGCGCAGGCAGGGCCGGTGCCCGGCCGCGCCCGCCCCGAGGCCGGCGAGTTCGGTGTACCGCTTGGCGATGGCCACCAGCAGCGCGCCCAGGCTGCAGACCAGCACGAACCAGCCCGACGGCGCCACCCGCGCGGCGGCCGCGCCACCGAGCGCCCGCAGCACGAACCCCGAGGCCACCACGGTCAGTTCGAGCACCGGGATGTGCTTGAGGGTGGCCGAGTAGAGGAACGAGATGGCCAGGTAGCCGGTGACCGTGGCGACCAGCCCGGCGCTGCCGATCGCGAGTCCGCCGGCCTCGGCCAGCAGCACGAAGGCGACCGCGATCGCCACCGCCTGCCCGGTGCCGAGTTGGCCGGCCGCGATCGGCCTGGTGCGCTTGCTCGGGTGGCGCCGGTCGCGCTCGACGTCCACCACGTCGTTGACGAAGTAGACGGCGCAGGAGGCCATCGTGAAGACGCCGAACGCGACCAGTGCGTAGGCCAGTCCGTCGGCCCGCCCGCGCGAGGCGCCGGCCACCGGCGCGGCGAACACCAGCAGGTTCTTGGGCCACTGGCGCGGCCGGGAGGTGCGCAGCACCGCGAGCGGCCAGCCGACCCAGACCGGCCGGGTGGCGAGCTGGACGGGATCGGCGAACTCCGGTGCCGGGAGCACCGGGGGCTGCGCGGTCATCGGGCGTACACCGCGGTGAAGTCGCGGCTGGTCGGCTCGAAGTAGCGCTCGGCCGGGCGCTCCTGGTCAGGGAGCAGCTTGACCGGCGTCGGGTCCTGAGGGTCGGATCCGGGCTGGTAGTAGTTGAAGGACATCCAGGCCGGGTTGATGTCCAGCTGCATCGCCTCCACGCAGCCGGCCTGCTGCAGCAGGTTCGCCAGCGTGCGGACCGACAGCGCCGGACCGTAGACGAAGACCAGCCGCCCGTCCGCGGTGACCCCGACCCCGGAGCGCCAGACGAAGTACGCGCCGCCGATGGTCAGGCCCCAGCCGCTCTCGATGTGGCTGTCGACGTCGTCCGGCACGGCGGCCTGGTCGACGATGACGCGCAGGTTCTGCCGCACCCCGACCACATCCGGGCTCATCTCGACGCCGTTGTCCCAACTACCCACCGTGGCATGGCCGTCCTTGTAGAAGACCAGCGAGGCCGCGCCGGAGGTCAGCGTGCCGTGGGTGACACCGTTGAGGAAGAAGCCGCCGCGTGCCTCGTTGACGTTGACCTTGAAGCCGCCGTTGAAGCTGGCCAGCAGCCCGGCACGCTGGTCCGGCGGGATGTTCGGCGGCACGCCCCAGTTGTCAGGGCCGGGGTCGTCGGTGCCCGGGTGGAGCTGGAAGCGCACCAGCCGCGGGTCCATCGAGACCACGCCGGCCAGGTAGGAGGTGTGCGTGGCATCGGGGCGCAGCTCGGCGGCCTGGATGGCGGGCGTGCCGCGGACACTGCTGAGCACCCGCCAGGCGCCCTCGCCCGGCAGCGGGTCGCCGGCCGGGCTGGTGAGCGGTGCCAGCTCGATCGGCGGCAGGGCCGGGGTGGGTGCATGGCTGGCGGGGTCGACCGTGGTGGCCAGCGGGGCCTGCGGCCCGCCGATGGCGATGCTCGGCCGGCCGCCGACCCTCGGCGGGCTCATCTTGTACTGGGCCGTCTCCAGCATCGTCACCATCGGGCCGAGGTGGTGGTCGCGCCCCCACTCGGCCAGCCGGGCGGCCGTGCTGTCGTTGCCGGGGGCGAGCAGCGCGCCGCCCACCGACCAGCTGAGCCAGGCCAGGAAGGCGGCGAACACCGCCAGGATCACCCGCACCGTCGGTCTGGCGAGCAGCCGGCGCAGCCGGCCGGGCGGGCGACGTACGGGATCGGCGGACGCGCCCGCGCCGACGTCCTGATCCGGATCGGGTTTGGTCGACGGTGCCACGCCACTTACTCCCTGCCGCTCGAACTCTCTGGCCTCGCTCATGCTCACGCCGTGGCGCGCGGGCGGCCACGCGGCGGCGGGGCGTAATCGGCTGGTCAGCAGGCTGATGGAGTGTCGAGAGAGAGGCTCAAGGGGCCCGAGAGGAAAGGGAGTTGAACAATGATCAGACAATAAGGAGAAAACCCCGGACGGTTACTCCGTCAGACGGATCCTCAGCTGACGATCCGCACGGGAAGGTCGGCCAGTACCTCGCGCAGGGAGTCGGCGAAGCGGTCGTACTCGGCACTGCGGGCCGAGCCGGGGCGGGTGGCCAGGCCGATCCGGCGGCCGGGCGCGGGGGCGCTGAAGTGCACCGCGGCGAGCCGGTCGGTGCGGCCAGCCTCGACCTCCAGCGCGGTGGCGGGCAGCAGGGTGACGCCCAGACCGCCGGCCACCAGCTGCACCAGGGTGGAGAGCCCGGCCGCCCGGGTACTGCCGCCGCCGGCCTCGGCGCCGACCTCGCGGCACAGGTCGAGCGCCTGGTCGCGCAGGCAGTGCCCCTCTTCGAGCAGCAGCACGTCCAGATCGAGCAGGACGTCCCGGGGCACGTCGACGCGCCCGGCCAGCGCGTGCTCGGGCGGCGTGACCAGCACGAAGTCCTCGTCGAACAGCGGGATGTCGCGGGTCGGCGAGGAGCCGCCGGCGGGCAGCGCGAGCAGCAGCAGGTCGAGGCGCCCGGCGGCCAGGCCCTCGAGCAGCGAGGGGGTGCGTTCCTCGTGGACGTGCAGTTCGAGATCCGGGTAGCCGTCGCGGACCAGCCGCAGCACGGCCGGCAGCAGGTACGGCGCGACGGTGGGGATCACCCCGAGGTGCAGCGGCCCGGTGAACGGGCGCCGGGCGGCCTCGACCTCCCCCGTCAGGTCCTGCAGGGCGCCGAGCACCCGGCGCGCGTGCTCGGCCACGCGCTCCCCCAGGGAGGTGATGATGACCTTGCGCGTCGTACGCTCGACGAGCTGCGCCCCGAGCGCCTCCTCCAGCGCGGCCACCGCCCCGGAGAGCGCCGGCTGGCTGGTGCCGATCGCCGCGGCGGCGTCGCGGAAGTGCCGGTGCTCAGCCACCGCGACGAAAGCGCGCAGCTGGGAGACGGTGGGCGTGCGGGTGGCGCGGGCTGTGGCGCTCGCCACACCCGCCTCAGGTTTACGCGGTCGCTCCGTGCGCGGCCTGCGGTACTCGGTACTGATAGCTCTCTCCGATCAGATATCACGAGTCTAGCTATTTCACTGATCAGTGCGCGCTGTGTCACTGTGGATCACGTCGGGATTCCGCCGAACCATAGGCAATTCGGACATTTACCCTCACTTCCTAACCCAGGAGAAGCGAACGTGCTGACGATCGGTGACAAGTTCCCCGAGTTCGAACTCAAGGCCTGCGTCGACCTCGACGCCGCGAAGGCGTTCGCCGACATCGACCACAAGTCCTACGAGGGCAAGTGGAAGATCGTTTTCTTCTGGCCGATGGACTTCACCTTCGTCTGCCCGACCGAGATCGCCGCGTTCGGCAAGCTGAACGAGGAGTTCGCTGACCGCGACGCGCAGATCCTGGGCGTCTCCGGCGACTCCGAGTTCGTCCACCACGCCTGGCGCAAGGACCACGCCGACCTGCGTGACCTGCCCTTCCCGATGCTGGCCGACATCAAGCACGAGCTGATGCGCGCCTGCGGCGTCGAGGCCGAGGACGGCACCGCCCAGCGCGCCGTCTTCATCGTGGACCCGAACAACGAGATCCAGTTCACCATGGTGACCGCCGGTTCCGTCGGCCGGAACCCGAAGGAGGTCCTGCGGGTGCTGGACGCCCTGCAGACCGACGAGCTGTGCCCGTGCAACTGGACCAAGGGCGAGGCCACCCTGGACGCCGGCGCCCTGCTGGCCGGCTGATCCGATGGCTCTCGACGAACTGAAGTCGGCGCTGCCGGACTACGCCAAGGACCTCAAGCTCAACCTGAGCGCGGTCATCGGCAACTCCGACCTGCCGGCCCAGCAGCTCTGGGGCACCGTGCTCTCCTGCGCGATGGCCACCGGCAGCAAGCCCGTGCTGAGCGAGCTGGAGCCGCAGGCCAAGGAGCTCCTCTCGGCGGAGGCGTACACCGCCGCCAAGGCCGCCGCCGCCGTCATGGCGATGAACAACGTCTACTACCGCACGCTGCACCTGCTCTCCGACAAGGAGTACGGGAACCTGCGGACCGGACTGCGGATGAACGTCATCGGCAACCCGGGCGTCGAGAAGATCGACTTCGAGCTGTGGAGCTTCGCGGTCTCCGCGATCAACGGCTGCGGCCAGTGCCTCGACTCGCACGAGCAGGTGCTGCGCAAGGCCGGCGTCGAGCGTGAGGTCATCCAGGCCGCCGCGAAGATCGCCGCGATCGTGCAGGCCGTGGCGTCCGTGCTGGACGCCGAGGCGGCGCTCGCCTAGTCGGTTCGGTTGTTGAAGGGGCTTCGCTCGGGTGAGCGGGGCCCCTTCAACACGTGCAGGCCCGCCACCGTCTCCGCGCCGAAGATCAGCGCGGCGCGGGGCGCGGTGTGCAGCCGCAGCATCTCGTAGAGCACGTCCGCGAACGGCTGGACGGCCAGCGCGTGCGCGACGGCGGCGGCCTCGGCGCGCTCGCCCTGCGCGGTGGTCCGGGCCAGGTCGCGCAGCATCGAGCGGCAGCGGACGTACGCCTGGGCCCGGCCGCGCTCCAGCACCGGGCGGTCCAGGCCGAAGACGGTGATCGTCTCGTGCCCCTTGGGGGTGCGCGGCCGGTAGGCGCCGGTGGCCAGGGTCAGCGCCAGGTGGTCGGCGGGCTCGTCGCTGGTCGGGTCGATCAGCAGGGCCGAGCCGTGCCGGTCGGTCGGGTAGCGGTCGCGCTTCTGGTTGCTGTTGCAGAAGGCGCAGGCCCACAGGTGGTTGAGCCAGTCGAAGGCGCGCAGCGGGGCCAGCGCGATCGGCTGGAAGTGGTCGATGCTGGTGCCCTCGCTGTCGCCGCAGTACATGCAGCGCGAGAGGCCGGCCGCCATCGCGACCAGGTGGACGCTCAGGTCCCGCCGCACCGTGCGGCTGTCGCGCCACAACTCCCGGGCGCCGCCGCCGCGGTCGGCCAGCCGCTCGGTGCGGGCGGCCATCCGGGCGGACAGCTCCTCGGGCAGCGGCCCGCGCTGCAGCGGGATCACCCGCGTCTGCCCAGCCGCGCGGAGACCTCGTCGACCCGGGCCGAGAGCGAGCTCATCAGCCGCTCGCTCAGCTCCTGGTACTCCGCGAGCTCGTCGTCGCTGGAGTCACCGGCCAGCACCCGGCCCTCGATGTCGCCGAGCCGGCGGCGGGCGTCCTCGGCCCGGTCGGAGTAGGGCGACTCCAGGCCGAAGAGCTCGGAGAGCACCGCGTCGTCCCCGCTGCCGTAGACGATCCGGCGGTAGAGCTCCTCGCTGACCGGCTGCGGTGGGAAGTCCTCGTCCACACCCGCTATCCGGATCAGCCCACCCGGGTCGGCAGCCTGGCAGATATACGGACTGTGCGTCGAGACGATGAACTGCACCAGCGGGAAGTGCGCCTTGAGCCAGGGCCCGATCCGCTGCTGCCAGCTGACGTGCAGATGGGCGTCGATCTCGTCGATCAGCACCACCCCGGGCAGCGCCACGGCTCCGGCCTCGTCCAGCGGGAGCAGGCCGTAGGCGGACTGGAACTGGCGGACCAGGTCGAGCACCAGGGCGGCGACCGTGCGGTAGCCGTCGCTCATCTCCCGGAGCGGGAAGTCGGGCCCGTCGACTCTGCGGACCCATAGGCCGTCGGAGTCGACCTTGGCGACGGTGTAGCCGTCGGGCAGCAGACCGTCCGAGAGCAGCGCGCTCACCACGTCGAGCGCCTGCTGCGCGCCCGGGCGGCCCTCCAGGCGGCGGACGTGCTGGTCGACCAGCCAGGAGACGCCCTCGGCGAGTGAGGCCTCCTCGTGGAAGAGCGTGGCGAGCCGGCCGACCGGGCCGGCCGAGAGCATCAGCCGCTGGCTCTCGCCCGCGCCGCCGAGCAGCCGGCGGAACGGGCCGTAGCCGGCGAAGAACCAGCCGCGCGGGTTCTCCGCCCAGGGGCCGCGCTCGGGGTTGGGCGAGCCGAAGGTGGTCAGCTCCGGGCGCGGGCCGCCCGGCGGCAGCGTCCAGCGCAGGCCGAGCCGAAGATCGTACTTAGGTGCCTTGCCGCTGCCCGCGAGCCGGTCCACCGACCAGTCGGGGCGCACGAAGGCCTGCACCCACCCGGTGCTCTCCCCCGCCGTGATCCACCCGGAGAAGTCGCTGACCAGGCTGCGCGCCACCGACGGCCCGCCGAGCGCCAGCGCGAGCGCGCGCAGCAGCGTCGTCTTGCCGGCGCCGTTACGCCCCGCCAGCACCGTCCAACCCGCCTGCGGCAGCTCCAACTGGCGCACCTCGCGCGCCGGCGTGAAACCCCGGATACCCGAGATGCCCAGCCTGGTCACATACATGACGCCATGTTAGACCGCCCGGCAATCGGTGGGTGGAAGAAGGAGCGGGGTCCGGGCCGAGTCTGGGCGGTGCCGACGAGGGAGCCACTGCGGAGCTGAGGGCCCCTCCTGCCCGTTGCCGGGCAAGGAGGGAGACTGAGGAGAAGCCGTCCAGGCGACAGCCCGGGCGTCGCGACGCCGCCCACCGATTGCCGGGCGGTCTCAAGCGTGGGCAGGCTCCGGCGGGGAGGTGTCGTGCGGAGCCGCTGCTTCCTGGGCCGCCTCCAGGGCCACGAAGACCTCGTTGCCCGCCGCGTGGCGCCGGCGCAGGTGACCCACCACGGTGTTGGTGACGGCGATCAGCGGCACCGCGACGATCGCCCCGCCGATCCCGCCGATGATCGAGCCGGACGCCACGCCCAGCACCACGCCCAGCGGGTGCACCCGCACCGCGCGGCCCAGGATCAGCGGCTGCAGCAGATGCCCCTCCAGCTGCTGCACCGCGATCAGCACCACCAGCACCAGGCCGGCCGTGGTGACGTCCTTGGTCACCAGCGCGACCAGCACCGCCAGGGTCCCGGTCACCAGCGCGCCGACCAGCGGCACGAAGGCGCCCAGGAAGATGATCACCGCCAGCGGCAGCGCCAGCGGCACACCGAGCAGTTGGATGCCGATGCCGATGCACAGCGCGTCGATGAAGGCGACGAAGACGGTGCCCCGGACGTACGCGGTAAGGGTGGCCCAGGCCTTCGGACCGGCGCCGGCCATCGCGTAGCGGGACTGCTGCGGCAGCGCGCGCAGCATCCAACTCCAGATCTGCGCGCCGTCGTAGAGCAGGAAGAAGGTGGTGAAGACGGCCAGCAGCACGCCGGTCAGCACCTCGATGGCGATGCTGACGCCGGTGAAGCCGAGTGAGGTTATCTGCTGGGCGTTGGTGCCGATCGCGGTCTGGATCTGGTGGGTGAACTCGGTGATCTGCTGCTGGGTCACATGCATCGGGCCGTGGATCATCCAGTCCCGCAGCTTCGCCACGCCCCGCTGGGCCTGGTGCGAGACGTTGTCCAGATTGCTGGTGACCTGCCAGATCACGAACCAGCCGACCAGGCCGATGCCGGCCAGTCCGCTGAGGAAGGTGCCGGCCGCGGCCAGCGAGCGCGGGACGCCGTGCCGGCGCAGCCAGGAGACGGTGGGTTCGAGCAGCGCGGAGACCAGCAGGCCGGCCAGGATCGCGAAGGCGACCAGCCGCAGCATGTCGACCACCGAGAAGATCACATAGAGTGCGCCGCCCAGCAGCAGCAGCCGCCAGGTGGACTCGGCGGCGACCCGCAGCCCCCAGGGCACCGCGTCGGCGGGGGTGGCCGGGCGGCCCAGCGTGGGCGCGCGGCCGGACGGGACGTAACCGTGCTCCGCGGCCGGCTCGACCGGGCGCGCCGCCGGGACCCGCACGGGGTCGTCGATCTCCGGCTCGATCTGCTCGGTGGCGGCCCGCCGGCGCTCCTCGAGTCCGGCCGCGGCGCGGGCCGCGACCGACGCCATGGCCCGCAGCGCCTTGGGGCCTCGTTGCCCTCCCCTTGCCATCTGTGCTCCGCCTCCCGGTCGCGCCCGTGATTCTCAGGGATGACGCTACCCGGGGCCGGGGCCGATCATGGCACGGGGGGCTTGCGGGCCTCTCCCGCTCCGGACCCTGGTCGCCTGGTCGCCGAAACGCCGAACGCCCCCGACCGGTGGGGTCGGGGGCGTTCGGACGGACTTCTAGTACCAGCTAGTACCAGCTGTGGGCCTGCCAGAAGGACCAGGCACCGCACGGGCTGCCGTAACGGTCGTTCATGTAGCCGAGTCCCCACTTGATCTGGGTCGCCGGGTTGGTCTGCCAGTCCGCGCCGGCCGAGGCCATCTTGGAACCGGGCAGCGCCTGGACCAGGCCGTAGGCACCGGAGGGGTTCCGGGCGGTGTAGTTCCAGCCGCTCTCGCGCGTCACGATGTTGCTGAAGCACTGGAACTGGGTGCCGTCCATCATCCCGGCCGCGATGGCCTGGACCGAGCCCGCGCTGAACGAGGACGCGGGCGGCGCCGAGGCCGAGTCGGCCGTGGCCGACATCGCCGACGTGGCCTTGGCCCGAGCAGCGGCGGCGGCATCGGCCGCGGCCTTGTCGGCGGCAGCCTTGGCGGCGTCCGCTGCGGCCTTGTCCGCGGCAGCCTTGGCCTGTGCGTCGGCAGCCGCCTTCAGACGGGCCGCCTCCTCGGCGGCCTTCTGTGCGGCCGCGTCGGCAGCGGCCTGCTGCGCGGTGGACTGGGTGACGAAGTTGTCGCTGACCGTCTGCGCCTGGGCTGCTGAGGGGACGTCGGCGAGCAGAGTCGCGCCTGCGACTTCAGTCGCCTGCGGGCTCGTCGCCTCGCTGCCCGAGGCCACACCCACGACGGCACCGACTGCGGTGACGGCGGTGGCGGAGGCCACAGCAACTCCCCGGACCGAGATCCGAGTCACATGGTTTCCTTCCAGCGTCGCCCACGCGTGACCGTGAAGGCGCAACATGCCCCTGGTCGCTGGCCTCCATCGGTGCTGGTCACGGGAGGCGCTGGCCCGGCGCCCACCCCCTGACTACCGGGTGCGGGCGAGTGATTCGGGCGGCGTACGGTCCTTCGCTTTTCAGTTGTCGCCCAACAGGTGGGCCGTACGCGGGGCCTGACAGAACCCTCACCATGCCGCAAGGGGACGCGCGTGCGCAATTCCCGGTTGCGTGGCGAAGCTCACATCCTGCGCCGCGACAAGAATTGGCCACTCACTGGACAGCGAGCGGTGCGATGTGATGACGATCCGCCCGACGCCGGGAGAACTCCCGGTGCCGGGCGGATCGTTCGCGGCCGCACTGACTGGGACGGCCTACGGCTGGATGTCCTCCAGCAGCTCGGTCACCAGCGCCGCGATGGGCGAACGCTCGGACCGGGTCAAGGTGATGTGTGCGAAGAGCGGATGCCCCTTCAGCTTCTCCACCACCGCGACCACCCCGTCGTAGCGGCCGACCCGGAGGTTGTCCCGCTGCGCCACGTCGTGGGTGAGCACCACCCGCGAGCCCGAGCCGATCCGGGAGAGCACCGTCAGCAGCACGTTGCGCTCCAACGACTGCGCCTCGTCCACGATCACGAAGGCATCGTGCAGCGAGCGGCCCCGGATATGGGTGAGCGGCAGCACCTCCAGCATCCCGCGGGAGATCACCTCTTCGATCACCGCCGGCGTGGTGACGGCCGACAGGGTGTCGAAGACCGCCTGCGCCCAGGGGCTCATCTTCTCGTGCTCCGAGCCCGGCAGGTAGCCCAGCTCCTGGCCACCCACCGCGTACAGCGGCCGGAAGACCATCACCTTGCGGTGCTGCCGGCGCTCCAGCACGGCCTCCAGACCCGCGCAGAGCGCGAGCGCCGACTTGCCGGTGCCGGCTCGGCCGCCGAGCGAGACGATCCCGACCTCGGGATCGAGCAGCACGTCCAGCGCGACCCGCTGTTCGGCGCTGCGGCCGCGCAGCCCGAACGCCTCGCGGTCGCCGCGGACCAGCCGGACCCGGCCGTCCCCGGTCACCCGGCCCAGCGCCCGACCGCGCTCCGAGGTGAGCACCAGGCCGGTGTGCACCGGCAGCTCCTCGGCGCCGTCGATCTCCACCGAGGCCTCGTGCGGGGCACCGAAGAGCTCGTCCACCTGATCGCCGGAGACGGGCAGTTCGGACATTCCGGTCCACCCGGAGGTGATGGCCAGCTCGGCGCGGTACTCCTCGGCGAGCAGGCCGACCGCGCTGGCCTTGATCCGCATCGGCAGGTCCTTGGAGACGACGGTGACGTCGTACCCCTCGGCCTGCAGGTTGCGGGCGACCGCGAGGATCCGGGTGTCGGCCTCGCCGCCGCCGAGCCGGTAGCCGGCCGGCAGCACTGAGGTGTCCGAGTGGTTGAGCTCCACCCGGATCGAGCCGCCGGTGTCGCCCACCGGGATCGGCTCGTCGAGTCGGCCGTAGCGGACCCGGTAGTCGTCGAGCAGGCGCAGGGCCTGGCGGGCGAAGTAACCCAGCTCGGGATGGTGGCGCTTGGCTTCCAGCTCGGTGACCACCACCACCGGGAGCACCACCTCGTGCTCCTCGAAACGCGTCATGGCGAGTGGATCTGCGAGGAGCACGCTGGTGTCGAGGACGTACGTGCGCCGGTCTGGCGTCCGGCGGCTCTTGGAACTGACCACTAGGCCTCCAGGGCGGGCGACCCTGCGTCACCCGCGGCTCACCGGCCCCCGCGACCCCGATGGTCAGGATGCCGGTCTGGCAGTTGTATTCCCTGACGGGGGGCCGTGCATGCCCGCGTAAGCGAACTCACGGATCACTACGGATGAACGTTTGCCCCGAGTGGCCAGTGGGGTAGGTGGGACGAACGGCGGGACGCCTTCGCGCTGTTCGCGCCCTGTTCGCGCCCTGTCCGCCTGGGAGTTGACTGGGAGTTGACCAGGGGTTTGCTGGACGTCAGCCGCCGTAGCGGCGGTTGCGCTCCCCGTAGTCCCGCAGCGCGCGGAGGAAGTCGACCTTGCGGAAGGCCGGCCAGTGCGCCTCGCAGAAGTAGAACTCGCTGTGCGCGCTCTGCCAGAGCAGGAAGCCCGAGAGCCGCTGCTCGCCCGAGGTGCGGATCACCAGGTCCGGGTCCGGCTGGCCCTTGGTGTAGAGGTGCTCGGCGATGTGCTCGACGTCCAGGATCTCGGCCAGCTCCTCGATCGAGGTGCCGCGCTCGGCGTGCTCCTGGAGCAGCGAGCGGACGGCGTCGGCGATCTCGTGCCGACCGCCGTAGCCCACCGCCACGTTGACCGTGATGCCTTCGAGGTGCGCGGTGGACTGGGCGGCGTTCTTGAGGATCTCGGCGGTCTGCGGCGGCAGCAGGTCCAGCGCGCCGACCGGGCGGATCTTCCAGCGCTTGGCCTCGGCGAGGCCGGTCACCGCGTCCTCGATGATCCGCAGCAGCGGGACGAGCTGCTCGGGCGGGCGGGAGAGGTTGTCGGTGGAGAGCATCCAGAGGGTGACGACCTCGACCTTGGTCTCGTCGCACCAGCCGAGGAACTCGGTGATCTTGTCCGCGCCGCGGCGGTGGCCGTAGTCCGGGGAGTTGCCACCCGCCTTGGCCCAGCGGCGGTTGCCGTCCAGGATCACGCCGACGTGGTGCGGAGTGCGGGCGAGGTGCGCCTCGACCCGCTGGCCGTAGAGGTTGTACATGCCGCCCAGCAGGGTTCGCAGACCCGGTGTGCGGTCGACGATGTCGCGCAGACCCATGACTTTCGGCCCCTCCGAGCTCGTACCCCCCTGGCCCCCGGCCCTCACTGCCATGGGTCCGGAGGAAGCCTACTCCCGCCCTGGCAAGGAAGAAAACAGCAGGTAGGAAGCATCAAAACACGGTCGGTCAGCGGCCGTGGCGGTGTGGCCGCGGTCACAGTGGGGCCGGACACGACCAGGTCTCCGATTCCTTAAGGGAGTCGTAAGGCGGCAGATCGGTCCTTGACGCATGCCATTGGTCTAGTCCAGCTTGTTCGTCAAGCGGTTGAGCACTCAACCGCTTGCCTCTCAGCTTGTGCTGCCCCCCACACACGGGCCGCCGCGACCCCCACCGCGGCGGCTCTTCCCCTCCTCCCCACAGGAGAGTTCGTCATGGCCCGTACGGTTTCCCCCACCCACCGGCGCCGACGCCGCGCCCTGCCCGCGCTCACCGCCGGCACCACCGCCCTCGCACTGGCCGGCACCGGCCTTGCGCTGTTCGCCGGTGGTGCCAGCGCAGCCGCCGTCAATCTGGTGGCCAACGGCGGCTTCGAGACCGGCACGCTGGCGGGCTGGAGCTGCACCGCGAGCGCGAGCGCCGTCAGCACGCCGGTGCACTCCGGCTCGTACGCGCTGCAGGCCACGCCCAGCAGCTCGGACAGCGCGCAGTGCACGCAGACGGTGTCGGTGCAGCCGAGCTCCAGCTACACGCTGAGCAGTTGGGTGCAGGGGCCGTACGTCTACCTCGGCGCGAGCGGGACCGGCGGGACCGACCCGAGCACCTGGTCGAGCCAGAGCTCGTGGAACCAGCTGAGCACCACGTTCACCACGGGTGCGAGCACGACGAGCGTGACGGTATATCTGCACGGGTGGTACGGGCAGGGGGCGTACTCGGCGGACGACGTGACGCTGACGGGGCCTGCGGGGGCTTCGGCTCCGCCTACTACTGCTCCGCCGACCACTGCTCCGCCCACTACTGCTCCGCCGACCACCGCGCCGCCGACGACTGCTCCGCCGACCACGCCGCCTCCCACCACGCCGCCGCCGGCCTCGGGCGGCCTGCCGAAGCACGTCCTCACCGGCTACTGGCAGGACTTCGACAACGGCGCGACCGACCAGAAGCTCGCCGACGTCCAGAGCGCGTACGACATCATCGCGGTCTCGTTCGCCAACGCCGACCCGACCAAGCCCGGCGGCATCACCTTCGCCCTGGACCCGACGCTCGCCACCAACCTCGGCGGTTACACCGACGCGCAGTTCCGCGCCGACATCGCCGCCAAGCACGCGGCCGGCAAGAAGGTCGTCCTCTCCATCGGCGGCCAGAACGGCGCGATCACGGTCAGCGACGCCACCTCGGCGGCGAACTTCGCCAGCAGCGCCTACGCGCTGATCCAGCAGTACGGCTTCGACGGCGTCGACATCGACCTGGAGAACGGCATCACCCCGACCTATATGGCGCAGGGCCTGCACAGCCTGGCGAGCAAGGTCGGCAGTGGCTTCATCCTCACCATGGCCCCGCAGACGCTGGACATGTACACCACCAGCAGCGGCTACTTCCAGCTCGCGCTGAGCGTCAAGGACATCCTCACCGTCGTCAACACCCAGTTCTACAACTCCGGTGGGATGCCCGGCTGCGACGGCAAGGTCTACAACCAGGGCACCGAGGACTTCATCACCAGCCAGGTCTGCACCCACATCCAGGGCGGCCTCGACCCGTCGCAGGTAGGCATCGGCGTCCCGGCCTCCAGCCAGGCGGCGGGCGGCGGCTACGTGAACTCCACCGTCGTGAACAACGCGCTGGACTGCCTGGCCACCGGCACCAACTGCGGCAGCTTCGTCCCGCCGGCCAAGTGGCCGACCATTCGCGGCGCGATGACCTGGTCGACCAACTGGGACGCCAAGAACGGCAACGACTTCTCCACCAATGTGGGCGCCCACGCCCACGCCATGCCGTAACTCTCCGGCGCGGCGGGCCCCTTGAGGGGAGGGCCCGCGCGCACGATCGGGTCCGCCGCACCGCGCAGGTGCGGCGGGCCCGATCGCGTCAGCGCGGCTGGCACATCGCTGCCCGGACGCGAGCCGCACCGGCCGCCGCCACTGCGGCCCCGCCGCCTACGTTGACCTGGCGTGGCGAGCCGAGGCCCGCGCAGGACCGGCAGACCCCGGGGGCGGGCACCGGATCGTGGCACTTCACGCACTCGGCGTACCGTCGCACCTCTCTCCTGTCGCTGGACGGCATCTTGCGCTGCAACCGGTTGCGGATCACCGCGACCGGCGAGTGGATCACCGCGGGCAGCCCGGGCAGCAACGCCCGCGCCAACTCGGCAACCCCGCTCCCGTGCGCCAACCAGCGAGCCACCAGGGGCGCCAACTCCCGTGCCTCGCGCTCGCCGATCCGCAGCCGCGGCTCGGGCCTGATCGCCCGGAAGAGCGCCGCGACCGCCGCGCGGATGCCCTCGTCGGGCTCGTCCGGCTCGTCCGGGAGGGAGGGTTCTTGCCCCTGGTTCTTTACATAAGGGACGTCAGGCGCAGCGGAGTTCGCCTCACCGGATCCCGAAGGGGGGGGACACCCGGAAGCTGCGGCACGTCGTACAGATGAGCCTCCGACCGCACCTTGCCGTCCGGCATCCGCACCACCTCAACTCGGTAGTACCCAGCGGCAGTCAGCTCCTTGAGCGCCCGCCGGACCGCCCCCCGCCCCTGCGGACTGGAGTCAGCCATCTGCCGCCCGTCCTCCCGCCACCCGTCAGGCCGCGAGAGCAGGTCAACCAGCAGCCCCCGAGCGGTGTAACTCAACCGCCGGTCCTGCAAAGCACTGTTGGGAAGAACGGTGAACGAGCGCACGTGCGCGCTACGATGAATCTGCATGGGGTTTGGATCTGCTCCCGTGCCAGACCCCGGGGTGTTGGCGCACCGCCGGGGTCGCTTATTGGTCTATTGAGCGGCAACGTAGCACGGGTCAGATCGCAGACGGACGGCTTTATCAGCATTGTTCTGATGCACGATCAAAATGACTGCAATGCTTCGACTTTGCCAGCTTTCAACAGGCTCCGGGGGAAGCGCCTGGCCGATCCGGGCGGGGGCACGGAGACACAGCGCCCTCAGGACGCAGAGAGTCCGCCACCGGGCTCGATGCAGGTGGCGGACTCGTTGGTTCTGGGGGTACTGCTCTACGGCTCGGGGCGGTAGCCGACAATGGGGTCGTCGTCCGGCGAGTTGCGCATCCACTCGCGGAAGCGATTCCACTCGCCTGGGCTGAAGGCGAGGGACGCCAGGCCAGGGTGCTTGTCGTCACCGAGGCGCACGGTGTGCCCCGGGAAGCTCTGCACCGTCACGCACTGGGCGCTCTGGCCTGATGTCGGGGACTTAGCCGGAGCGTGCAGGGCCTCGGACTGGTCATAGACATAAGGGTCTTGGGACATGCTCACGCAATTTCCTTGAGACGGGCTTCCAGTGCCGCGACCGTATCATCCGGCGACAGCGCGGCTCCGAGCAAGCGACTGAAGGCTCGGTCGAACCGCCGACTCTCGCGCTCCGACTCTCGCACATTGTTGGCCACAAGACCCTCGGATACGACGAACTTTGGGCTGCCCTGCTCGGCGAAGCTCAGACGCAGCACCGGCGCCGCCACGATCCCGCGCCTCCCCGTAGCGAACGGGGTCATCTGGAAGGTGACCGTTTCGAGCTCGGCCAGCTCAATCATGTGACGCAGTTGGTCAGCCAGAATCTCAAGGTCTTCCGCACTATGGAGCGCGGCCTCGCTGAAGACGCTGTGCAGGGCCAACGGCGGGCTGCCAAGGAGACGTTGCTGTCGGTGGCGCCGAACCTCCATGAAGAGATCGGCGTCATCATCGGACGGAACTTCCCAAGCGTTGGCAATGATCTGCCGACCATACCGATCTCGCTGAGCATGCAACGGGAAGACGTTCCCGCTGTGCTCTTCGATGAGGTGCGCCTCTGCTTCGAGCGCAAGGTGCGAGATGTAGGTCGGTCCCAGAAGATCGGCGTAGTCAACCCACCAGGGCCGCACACCACTCGTGTTGGTGAGCAGGTTCTCCAGGCTGGTTCGCCGGCCGCCGTGCACTCCGTAGTGATCAAGGAGGGCCTTGAGACTCTTGGGCGTGACGGGGATGAGGTTGCGTTCCATCTTGCTGATGGAGCCGATGTTGAGCCCAGTCTCACGATGGACCTGCTCAAGGGTCTGCCTCGCGTCCTGGCGCAACGCGCGAAGCTCAGCGGCGAGTTCGATCGCGCGAACTTCGGACACATGTTCTCGGATGGACGGCATGAGACCCCTTCCTGTTTGACGTTCAGTTTCGTCCGCCAACCATGGCGCAGGCAACCCTCATTCATGATCATTGAAAATGATGGTTCTTGTTGCTTGCAAATGACGGTCCATTAGGTTCACACTCGTGATGCCACGCATCGCAGCCACAGGGCTACGGAGCGTTCCCAAGTCACGCGCGGTCGGCTGAATGCCCTTCCGCGCTGCGATTGGAGGAACCATGGGCGTTGACCATGATCACAACGCAAGAACCAGCGTCTTCGTAGCTGTACCGGAGTCGGTAGCGATAGCGCGGCGCTTTGCGGTGGATGCAGCCCGAAAGAGTGGCTGGTCCGAGACGGACATGGTCGCGCTGCTCGTCAGTGAGCTGGCCACCAACTCGGTCCACGCTGCTGGTGTGTTCGCCGTCGTCGTATTCGCCCCATGCGAGGACGATGCCGGCCGCCTGCATCTGCGGGTCGAGGTCGTGGACGACTCTCCGGTACAGCCGGTCAACCGAGGCATGGCGCCGACCTCGGCCGAGTCGGGGCGCGGCATCCCCATGGTGGCGGCCATCGCGGAGGAATGGCACTCCGAAGAACGAGCGAACGGCAAAGCGGTCTGCATCACCCTCCGGGAGGAGGTGCGGCATGGGCACGAACGCCGACGCCAGAGAAGCAACAACTCCGTTGCGGCACTGGCCTCCTGACAGCCAGCTCGCATTGGGCAGGAGGACGATCGCGTGGTGCGGGCGCTGGCGGAGTTCCTTGCCGGCCGCGCGCACGGCCCGGGCAGCGCCCTGTCCTCTCAGCTGGCCGAGCTGCCCTCTGTGCCATGGGAGTTGAGCAGGAGCCGATGCCCCCCCAACCGAGAAGGAGCAGCACTTATGACCGAGACCGCATCTCTCGCTCTGGCGCCGGTCGAGACGCCGGACAAGCCGTTCACCCCCCACGAAGCGCGGGCCGATCTGCGTCGCCTCGGGCGGCTGCTCGACGAACAGGCCAGGAGCGGAGCGTCCGGCGCGGAGCTGGATGTCACGCTGAGCTCTATGCGAGCCGTGCATGAGCGCATCACAGGCGAGCGGATGCGACGCTAGCAACGCTGCGTGCCCACTGCCCGAAACCCAGAAGTCGGCATTCCCGACTTCCGACTAATCCTTCGGAGTCAGCCAAGTGACGATCAACACCGCGCAGCTGGACGCAGCAGTCTCCGACAAGACGATCCTCGCGAAGAGCGCCTACTCCGACGGACGTCACCTGGCCGCCCGTCAGTCGATCTACCGCTGGCAGCAGCCGCAGTACGACCTGCCGGGGATCGTCATCGCGGAGCTGGCCGAAACCAGCGGGGCGGTGCTCGACATCGGTTGCGGCAACGGCAAGTTCATCAACCGCTTGCACCGGGACCGCCCCGACCTGCGAGTGGTGGGGCTGGACATCTCGGCAGGCATTCTCGCCGGCGTTGAGAAGCCGGTCCTGGTGGCCGACGCCCAGGCGCTGCCCTTCGCCGACAGCAGTGCTGACGCGGTGCTGGCCCTGCACATGCTCTACCACGTCGGGGATATCGCAGCCACGATCAAGGAACTGGCACGGGTGCTACGGGCCGGGGGCATCCTGATCGCCTCGACCAACAGTGACGCCGACAAGCAGGAGTTGGACCAGCTGTGGGCCCAAGCAGCAGGCGACGTCCTGGGCGTTGCCGAGGGCCCGTCACGGGTCTCCCTCAGCTCGCGCTTCTCCCTGGAGAAGACATCTGGCTACCTCGGGGTGGCGTTCAGGGATGTCCGGATTCGTGAGCTTCCCGGCACGATCAAGGTCACCGATCCGGCACCGGTCGTCGCGCACCTGGCCTCGTACGAGGCATGGGCCGAACAGTGCGGAGTCCCCTTCCACGAAACGGTCACGAGAGTGCGCGAGATCGTCACGGCCGTCATCGAAGCCGAGGGCTCTTTCAAGATCAGCTGCCTTGGTGGCATGTTGGTCTGCCGTCCATAGGGGCGTCGACGATGACCTCGTCGCGCAAAGTCGGCAGTTCTGACTTCCCCTGCTGATCGGGCCGTTCGAGTGCTGCGCCGTGCGGGTCTGGTGCGCAATGCGCCAGAAGCGCATGACCACATGAGGCACCAGGCCTTTGGACCAATTATGCGCGGTATTGATCGCCTGGTGATCGTCGTGTCCCATTCAGTGTCATCTCGGCGGTCAACTCTGCCAGTTCCCAGCGCTCTCATGAACTGCTGGCCTTCCTCGCTACGCTCGGGCCAACGAGCATCGATCTGAGTATCAAATGCGGCGGGCGGGATTCCATCGGGGAATGTCCTGGAGAAGGAGGCCGGTTTCCGCCTCGGTCGCGCACTGTGGGAAGGGTGGGAAGTGCTATGGGACTGTTCACAGTTGACGCCGATCTCGATGAGATCTACAAGCGGTGCGAGATCAGCGATACCGAGATCGTGCAGCAGCCGGGCGGCGAGTACGACACTGGGGCGGTCATCCCACGTCGCAACTGGATGACCCTGAGTCAGTTGCAGACCGAGGTGCTGTGCGGGGTGCAACACCCCGAGCGTGCGGTGGAGATCATCCACGTGCCCCTGGAGGTGATGAACATCGCCGCCGGCGCACACCGGTACCACGGGAACGCGGCACTGCCCGATGCCCCGGCACAGGAGTACCTGGGGACCGTCACCAACCAGGCCGACATGCTGACCACGACCCTCAACGACACCAGCGGCAGCATGCTCGGCCTCCACCTGGACAACTGGGACCGGCTGCCCTACGGCGAGCGGTACCGGTCGCGCCGCCGGCTGTGCGTCAACCTCGGTCCGGGCAGCCGATGGCTGCTGGTGTGCGACCACGACAGCCAGGCGATCGTGCGAAACCTCTACCCTGACGCCTACTTGGACAGGGTCCCGCACACCGACGACGTGCGGGCCTTCGTCGCCGCCGGGAAGCCGCTGACCTGCGTGCGCATCCGCATCGACGCGGGCGAGGGCTATCTCGCGCCCACCGACGTACTGCCTCACGACGGTTCGATGGAGGATCTGGAGGAGCCGTCCACAGCGGCGTTCTGGCTCGGACACTGGGCGTCCGGGGCTTTCCCCGTCCTGATCTGACACTGGCTGATGAAACCCGAGAGAACGGACCGCACGATGGCCGACCGCCCATTCGTCCTGCTGAGTGTCGCCACCTCCGTCGACGGCTATATCGACGACGCCTCGCCGCAGCGCCTGCTGCTCTCGAACGCCGAGGACTTCGACCGCGTCGACCAGGTCCGGGCGGAGTCGGACGCCATCCTCATCGGCGGCAACACCCTGCGCAGCGACAACCCGAGGCTGCTGGTCAACAGTGAGAAGCGCCGGGCCGACCGGGTCGCGGCCGGAAAGCCCGAGTTCCCCCTCAAGGTGACCGTCACCGCCAGCGGGGAGCTCGACCGCGACCTCAAGTTCTGGCACTTCGGCGACAAGAAGGTCGCCTACACCACCGATGCCGCCGCGCCGAAGCTCCGCGAGAAGCTGGACGGACTCGCCGACGTCGTCAGCACCGGCGAGAGCGTGGACTTCGGCGCCCTGCTCGATGATCTGGCCGCCCGAGGCGTCAAGCGGCTGATGGTCGAAGGCGGCGGGCAGATCCACACCCAGTTCCTGTCCCAGGGCCTGGCCGACGAAGTACACCTCGCCGTCGCACCCCTGCTCGTCGGGGACGTCGCCGCACCGCGCTTCGTCCACCCAGCGGACTACCCCGGCGGCAGCACGCGGCGCATGAAGCTCCTCGAAGCTCGAACCGTCGGGGACGTGGTGCTGCTGCGCTACGCGCCGAAGGAGTTTTCGGCCTGAACTCCTGACCCGAAGCGCATCGCGCAGCTTCCTGATTCCTCAAAGTCGGCATTCCTGACTTCCCCTTGCCGACCGTGGGGCTGCGCCGGGCGCCCCTAGACTCGCGGTCCAGCGTTCTCATGATCGGCTAGCTGGTGGGCATGTCAGTGATACCGATCGACCAACACCGGGCGCTACCGGACCACCGTCAGGATTGCTACCAGGGCGCCGAGGAGCATGGCGGGGCCGAAGGGGAGGGGGTCTTTGCGGGTGGCGCGGCGGGTGAGGAGGAGGGTCATGCCCCAGACCGCCGCCAGCAGGAAGCCCTCGAAGACGCCGGCGAAGACGGTGCGCCAGCCGTACCAGGCGAGGAGGGCGCCCAGGGTGGGGGCGAGTTTGGCGTCGCCGAGGCCCATCGGGCCGAGGAGGGCGAGGGTTCCGTAGAGGAGGCCCAGGATCACGGCGGAGAGCAGACAGGACCTCAGCACGGAGACGCGGTGGTCGAGCAGGGCCGCTCCCGCGAGCAGGACGGCGGTGCCCAGGGCCAGCGGCAGGGTGAGGGCGTCGGGGAGGCGGTGGACGGCGGTGTCGACGAAGGCGAGGACGACGGCGAACAGGGCGACCCAGACCAGCGCCGGGCCGATCGGCCAGCCGACCGCCGAGCCCACCGCCGAGCCGACCGCCGCGCCCACACCCGCCGCGACCAGCTCAACAACCAACGGCGCGGGCCCCAACCGCTCCCGGCAGCCGGGGCAGCGGCCGGAGGGCGGCAGCAGGCGGAGGGTTCGGCCGCAGGCGCAACTGCTGCGCAGGGGTTCGCCGTACGGCACAGCGTGCCGGGTGGCCGCGGCGCGCAGGGCGGGTGCGGCGGCGAGCCCGGCGAGTAGTCCGACCATCAATTCGATCACACTGGCCGATCTACCCCATGCGCGCTACGGCTAGGCCACGCACCGTACGATCTCGGGTCGAGCACCTCGTGACAATCGATCACGGCGCCGACGACACAGACACGAACGGGGACAACAGGCTATGGAGCCATTGGAGACCAGCGATCCCGAGGCCATCGGGCCTTACCGCCTGATCGCCCGTCTGGGCGCGGGCGGCATGGGGCGGGTGTACCTGGCGCGGTCGGCCGGCGGACGGACCGTCGCCGTCAAGGTGGTGCGCCCCGAGTTGGCCGGGGACGCCGAGTTCCGGGAGCGGTTCGGGCGCGAGGTGGCCGCCGCGCGGGCGGTGGACGGGGCATACACCGCGCCCGTGGTGGACGCCGAACTCACCGGGGAGATCCCGTGGTTGGCCACCGCCTATGTGCTGGGCCCGTCCCTCACCGAGGCGGTGCACGAGCACGGCCCGCTGCCCGAGAGCTCGGTGCGCGCGCTGGGCGCCGGGCTGGCCCAGGCGCTGCGGGCGATCCACGCGGCCGGTCTGGTGCACCGGGACCTCAAGCCGTCCAATGTGCTGCTGGCCGCCGACGGACCCCGGGTGATCGACTTCGGCATCGCCCGCGCGGTGGACGGCGATCAGCTCACCCGCACCGGCATCGTGGTCGGCTCGCCGGGCTACATGTGCCCCGAGCAGGCCTCCGGACGCCCGATGGGCGCGGCCGGCGACGTGTTCTCGCTCGGCTCGGTGCTGCTCTACGCGGCCACCGGGCACGGCCCGTTCGAGAGCGAGTCGGGGCCGGCCGCGCAGTTGTACCGAGTGGTGCACGACGAGCCGGAGCTCGGCTCGCTGCCGGACGCGCTGCGCCCGGCGATCACCGCCTGCCTGGCCAAGGACCCGGCGCGGCGCCCCACACCCGAGCAGCTGTCCGCGATGCTCGCGCCCGGCGGCGCGCCGAGCGTGCTGCGGGACGGCTGGCTGCCGGTGCCGGTGGCCTCGGCGCTGGCCCGGCACGCGGCCGCGGTGATGGACATGGAGACGCCCGCCCGGGGCACCGCGACCGCGCCGACGCCGAGCGCCGGTTACTCGCCGACCACGACGGACGCGGCGGCGGTGGGGGCCGTCTCCGACGGAACCATGAAGCTGGGCAGCGCGACCACCACCCCGCTGCCGACCACCGAGCCCCGCCCCTCGCGGCGCGGGCTGCTGCTGGGCGGCGGCGGCCTGGTCGCCCTCGCGGCGGCCGGCGGCGCGGCCTGGGCGCTCGGCGGCTCGGGCAGCGGCAAGGCCGCCAAGGCGGCCACCACCACCCCGAAGACCGGCACCGCGCAGCCCGTCGTCCCCGTCCCCTCGCAGTCCCGCCCGGACGGCGTCCCGCCGCAACCGCTGTGGACGTACGCCGCGCAGGGCCGGCTCACCGCCACCCCCGCCCTGGTCGCGGGCAACGTGCTGCACCCGCCGGGCGCGGGCCTGGTCGCGGTGGACACGGTGACCGGCAAGGAGGTCTGGGCCCGCCGGGACGTCTCCGCCATGGACGCCGTGATCAGCTCGGGGCGGGTCTACCTGGACACGTTCCAGAACGTCGTCGGCTACGACTCGGCCAGCGGGAAGCAGAGTTGGCAGTCGGCAACCAAGGATCCGTCCGGTCAGCTGATCACCCCGAGCGCCATGCTGGGCGCCGACGACCACGCCGTCTACCTGCTGGCGAACGTCAGCCCCCCGGCCGTGGGCAGCACCGGGACGGACGGTGTGCTGGCGTTCTCGGTCGCCAGCCAGCAGCAGCTCTGGTTCCAGCCGCGCAAGAAGGGGACCGACCCGCTGGTCGACGCCAGCGCGAACGGCGGCAACATCTACTACACCGACGACCAGGACAACCTGGTCGCCCGCAGCGGCCAGGACGGCAAGCAGCTCTGGTTCGCCAGCACCGGCGCGGCCGCCGCCTACCCGTTCGCGGTCGACGCCACCCAGGCGTACTGCCTGGTGAACAACGACGGGCTGCAGGCGGTACGGCTGAGCGACGGCGTCCAGCAGTGGGCGTTGAAGGTCCCGGCCGGCGAGCAGCTGATGTACACCCCGGTCACCGTCGCGAACGGCGTGGTCTACGGCACCGACGGCACCGCGACGGTCGTCGCCTGGGACGCCAAGTCCGGCAAGGTACTGTGGAGTTGCCCGGTCCCGCAGCGCCCGTCGGCGATGACCCCGCCGCTGCTGCTCAAGGAGACGCTCTTCGTTCCCGGCACGGGCGCCGAGGGGCTCTACGCGATCGACATCAAGGCGGCCAAGATCCGCTGGACGTTCAAGAACGGCCTGGACTCCGGCGACGACTGGTACCTGGCCACCGACGGCGAGCGGCTGTTCGCCACCTTCGGCGCGACCGTCTACGCGCTCCCGCCGGTCTGATCGCGCTCTTGACCACGTGCCCTCGATCGGGGGCACGTGGTCAAGAACACGCCCGCCGCCCCACCGGCGCGCCGTAAGGTGACCGCATGCAGGTGATCCAGTCCAGCAAGCTCGCCAATGTCTGCTACGACATCCGCGGCCCGGTGCTCGACGAGGCGATGCGACTGGAGGACCAGGGGCATCGCATCCTCAAGCTGAACACGGGCAACCCGGCCGCGTTCGGCTTCGAGGCGCCGCCCGAGATCCTGCAGGACATCCTGCGCAACCTCTCGACCGCGCACGGCTACGGCGACTCCAAGGGCCTGCTCTCGGCGCGCCGCGCCGTGGTGATGCACTACGAGGAGCGCGGGCTGCACGGGCTGTCCGTCGAGGACGTCTTCCTCGGCAACGGCGTGTCCGAGCTGATCCAGCTGGCGATGACCGCACTGCTGGACGACGGCGACGAGGTGCTCGTCCCGGCCCCGGACTACCCGCTCTGGACGGCCTCGGTCAGCCTGGCCGGCGGCACCGCCGTGCACTACCGCTGCGACGAGCAGTCCGAGTGGTACCCGGACCTCGCCGACATCGCGTCCAAGATCACCGACCGCACCCGGGCCATCGTGGTGATCAACCCCAACAACCCCACCGGCGCGGTCTACCCGCGCGAGGTGCTGGAGGGCATCGCCGAACTCGCCCGCCGCCACAAGCTGGTGGTCTACGCGGACGAGATCTACGACAAGATCCTCTACGACGACGCCGAGCACGTGCCGCTGGCCACCCTGGCGCCGGACCTCTTCTGCGTCACCTTCAACGGGCTGTCCAAGGCCTACCGGGTGGCGGGCTTCCGCTCCGGCTGGATGGTGCTCTCCGGTGACCGGCAGCGCGCGAGCAGCTACATCGAGGGCCTCAATGTGCTGGCCAGCATGCGGTTGTGCGCCAATATGCCGGCCCAGCACGCGGTGGCGGCGGCGCTCGGCGGCCGCCAGTCGATCAAGGACCTGCTGCTGCCGGGCGGGCGGCTGCTGGAGTCCCGGGACGCGGCCTACCGGCTGCTGAACGAGATCCCGGGCGTCAGCTGCGTCAAACCGAAGGGCGCGCTGTACTGCTTCCCGCGGCTCGACCCGCAGGTCTACAAGATCAAGGACGACGCGCAGATGGTGCTGGACCTGCTGCGTGCGCAGCGGATCCTGATCGTCCAGGGCACCGGCTTCAACTGGCCCGACCCGGACCACTTCCGGCTGGTCACGCTGCCGCGCGCGGAGGACATCGAGGACGCCGTCACCAGGATCGGCGACTTCCTCCAGGGGTACGCCCAGCCGTAGCCGCCTACACGCGGAAACCCGAAAGGCCGCCACGCCTCGCAGGCAGTGGCGGCCGTTCGCTCGGTTCAGCCTGAGCCTCAGCCCAGGCGCTTGACCAGCGCCCGGTACTCGTCCCACAGCTCGGTCGGCGTGTGCTCGCCGAAGAGCTCCAGGTGGGCGGGGATCAGGGCCGCCTCCTGGCGCCAGATGTCGGCGTCCACGGTGAGCAGCAGGTCCAGGTCGTCCTGCGAGAGGCCGAGGCCCTCCAGGTCGAGCGAGGACTGCGTGGGCAGCACGCCGATCGGGGTGTCGACGCCCTCGCCGGTGCCCTCCAGGCGGTCGACGATCCACTTGAGCACGCGGCTGTTCTCGCCGTAGCCGGGCCAGACGAACTTGCCGTCGCTGTTCTTGCGGAACCAGTTGACGTAGTAGATCTTCGGCAGCTTGGCGGCGTCGGCCTGCGCGCCCAGCTTCAGCCAGTGGCCGAAGTAGTCGCCCATGTTGTAGCCGCAGAACGGCAGCATCGCGAACGGGTCGCGACGCAGCTCGCCGACGGTGCCCTCGGCGGCGGCGGTCTTCTCCGAGGCGATGTTCGAGCCGAGGAAGACGCCGTGCTGCCAGTCGAAGGACTCGGTGACCAGCGGAACGGCGGTGGCGCGGCGGCCGCCGAAGAGGATGGCCGAGATCGGCACTCCCTTCGGGTCCTCCCACTCGGGCGCGATGGTCGGGCACTGCGCGGCCGGGACGGCGAACCGGGCGTTCGGGTGGGCGGCGGGGGTGCTGCTCTCCGGCGTCCAGTCGTTGCCGCGCCAGTCGATCAGGTGCGCGGGGGCCTCCTCGGTCAGGCCCTCCCACCAGACGTCGCCGTCGTCGGTCAGCGCGACGTTGGTGAAGACGGTGTTGCTGTGCAGCGTCTCGATGGCGTTGGCGTTGGTGTCCACGCCGGTGCCCGGGGCGACGCCGAAGAAGCCGGCCTCCGGGTTGATCGCGTAGAGCTGCCCGTCGGCGCCGAAGCGCATCCAGGCGATGTCGTCGCCGATCGTCTCGACCTTCCAGCCCGGGATGGTCGGCTGGAGCATGGCCAGGTTGGTCTTGCCGCACGCGCTCGGGAAGGCCGCGGTGACGTACTTGACCTCGCCGGACGGCGGGGTGAGCTTGAGGACGAGCATGTGCTCGGCCAGCCAGCCCTCGTCACGGGCCATCGTGGAGGCGATCCGCAGCGCGTAGCACTTCTTGCCGAGCAGGGCGTTGCCGCCGTAGCCGGAGCCGAAGGACCAGATCTCGCGGGTCTCGGGGAAGTGCGAGATGTACTTGGTGGTGTTGCACGGCCACGGGACGTCGGCCTCACCCTCGGCCAGCGGCGCGCCGACGGTGTGCACGGCCTTGACGAAGTCGCCGTCCTCACCGAGCTGGTCGATGACGGCCTGACCCATCCGGGTCATCACGCGCATCGACACGGCGACGTACGCGGAGTCCGTGATCTCGACCCCGTACGCGGCCAGCGGGGAGCCGACCGGGCCCATCGAGAAGGGCACGACGTACATCGTGCGACCCTTCATCGCGCCCCGGAAGAGTCCGCTCTCACCACGGAAGACCTCCCGCATCTCGGCGGGGGCCTTCCAGTTGTTGGTCGGACCGGCGTCCTTCTCCTGCTCGGAGCAGATGTACGTCCGGTCCTCGACACGCGCCACATCGGTGGGGTCGGAAGCAGCGTAGAAAGAGTTGGGGCGCTTCTCGGGGTTCAGCTTCTTGAAGGTGCCCTGGGCGACCAGCAGCTCAGCGAGTCGCTGGTACTCCTCCTCCGAGCCGTCGCACCACTCGACGCGGTCCGGCTGGGTGAGCTCCGCGATCTCGCTGACCCAGGCCAGCAGGCGCTGGTGACGGGTGGGTGCCGCTGCGCTGAGGGCAGAGTTCTCGTACGACACGATCGCTCCGTTTCACGCCTGTTCGTCCTTGAGCAGGCGTCCGGGGGTTTGAGGGTTCTTGCAGCGTAGCCCGGCCATTCGGGCGACAACATGGCGCCATGGCGTTTTTGCCGTAAGTTTTACTACAAGATGGCCATAAACTGACGGGTTTTACGGCACTTCCGGCAGAGCCCAACCACTTCCGTCACGGAGCCCAATACTCCAGAACGGCCAAAAGTGATGAGGGCCACTACCTACTTACCAGTAACCTACGGACCCGTAGGTAAGATGACCGCCATGACTGCGGACGAGACGCCGAGCGGCGCCCCCCTGCCCACCAAGCCGCTCTGGCGCGGTTGGCTGCACGCCGGAATGTTCCCCGCCTCCGTGGCGGCCGGGATCGTACTGATCTGCCTGGCCGACAGCCCGCAGGCCAAGATCGCCTGCGCCGTCTACTCGGCCAGCGCCTGGCTGCTGTTCGGGGTCAGCGCGGTCTACCACCGCTTCACCTGGGGCCCGCGCGGCGACGCGATCCTGCGCCGGCTCGACCACGCGAACATCTTCCTGATCATCGCGGGGTCCTACACGCCGTTCACCATCCTGCTGCTGAACGGCGGGCGCCAGCAGCTGCTGCTCTGGCTGGTCTGGGGTGGAGCGCTGGCGGGGATCGCGTTCCGGGTCTTCTGGGTCGGCGCGCCGCGCTGGCTCTACACCCCTTGCTACCTCGCACTGGGCTGGGCGGCCGTCTTCTTCCTGCCGGACTTCCTGCGGACCGGCGGCGCGGCCGTGGTGACCCTGCTGATCATCGGCGGTCTGCTCTACAGCGCCGGCGGCGTGGTCTACGGGCTGAAGCGGCCCAACCCGTCACCGCGCTGGTTCGGGTTCCATGAGGTCTTCCACGCACTGACCCTGGGGGCCTTCATCGTGCAGTACGTGGGCGTCTCACTGGTGGCCTACAACGCGATCAGCTGAGCTCCGGTGATCCTGGGCGCGGCGGCCGTCACCCCGGCGGTGCTCGCTCAGGCGCCGGGCGGACGCCGCGCCGCGGCGCTCGGCCAGCCCGTCGTGCAGCTCGCGCGCCCGACGGCAGCGCTCGCAGTGCGCGGCGTCCGCGGGCGAGCCGTGCGCGGCCACCGGGCGCCGCTGGGCCATGTACCGGAACCGGCGACCGACGAAGACCATCACCAGCAGCGCCTCGACCGATGCGACCGCCCAGACCAGTGGCGCGCCGTCCGCCAGGTACCCGGCGACCACCGCCAGCGCGGCGCCGACCACGGCCACCCCGCCCCAGAGCTGCAGATCGCGCGCGTCCCCTCCGGCCATGGCCCACCCCTTCCACTCTGACCCAATGGCACATGGTATCTACTCACGGTGACAGGGCGTAGTCGTCGACGGGCGAACGGCGCATCAATGTTTCATCAACTCCAGGTGCCGGAGCGGGAAGCACATGACGGAGTGCCCCCACGGGGTCACCGTGGGGGCACTCCTCTGTGTGACTAGCGCACTGCTGTGCGACCCCTGCGGCGGCGGGTGGCCAGCCCGACGCCCGCGAGCGCCGTGATCCCGAGCGCCGCCGCGGCCGTCAGCGCCGGGAGCGCGCCGCCGTCCGCGGGTGCGGCGACTCCTGCGGGTGCGGGTGCGGGTGCGGCGCCGGTTGAGAAGCCGCCGCCCAGGCCGGCTTTGTCGTAGGCCGAGCCCGGCAGCTTGTCGCCGTAGCGCTGGTGCACCAGCCGCTGGTACGCCGCCAGGGTCACCCCGCCGGCGCCGACCGAGCCGCGCGCCTCCGCGTCCAACGGCAGCACCCGGTTGCCGCGCAGCACATACCAGGCGTTGACCTGCGGTTCCCGGAAGACCGTGCCGCCGCCGCTGCGCGCGCCCTGGGCCGCGTAGTCGGTCTCGTCGCTGCCCGAGGCGATGTTGACCACCCTCCAGCCGCCGTTCTGCTGGACGGTCCAGACCGAGGCCTTGCGGCCGTCCGCCGAGACCACCTCGGTGGCCGCGAAGTCCGCCCGGGCCACCGGGGCGCCCTGGGTCTGCGCGACGAAGCCCGGGTCGAGGGTGTAGACCGCGACCGTCGCGCCGGTCAGCCGCGGCGCGGCCTGTGCGGCGGCCTGCGCCTCGGCTGCCGCGCCGAGCTGGAGGGGCTGCGTCGGCGGCACTCCGCCGCGGGCGAAGAAGTGCCCCAACTGGTCGAGCACCGAAGGGGCTTGGACCGCGCTGCGGGCCGCCGCCAGGTCACTCTGGGCGACCGCGGGGGGTGTCGCGGCGGGTGCGGCCTGGGCGAGCGGGGCGGCCAGCAGGCCGAGGGTGGCGGCGAGCACCACCGTCGCGGCCGAACGGCCGGTCGTAGCGAATCTCCGACGTGTTGTCGTCATGGTTGTCGTCATGGCTGCCTCCTCACGCGCCGATCTGGTAGAGGGAGTGGGTCCAGGAGAACGAGCTGTTGCTGACGTAGTAGTTGTAGTCAGCCCAGTTGTAGCGGTAGTCCGACGGCCAGGGGTCGCCCCAGTACACCCAGTTGTTGCTGGTGTCGTAGCCGTACAGCACCTCCATGTGGCCGCCGCCCGAGGACCACTGGATGCGCGACTCCACTGGGCGGTTGGCGGCGATCTCGGTCTGGATGGTGCTGTAGTAGAGGTACCCGGTGACGTAGTCGCCCGGGTTGATGCCGATCCAGCTCAGCGCGTTCTGCACGTCGTCCAGCGCGGCCTCGTTGTTGGGGCAGGTGGAGCTGAGCGAGCGGCCGAACGCGGCGTCGCAGAACTGGTTCTGGGTGTAGTTGTAGCCGAACCAGTCGGCGATGGTGTCGCCGCTGGCCGCCCAGCACCAGTTGGTGTTGGACTGCTGCTGCATGCTGATGTTGAGGATCTTCGAGGTGCCGGTGGAGAGGCTTCCGGCGGCGCCGGCCGCGCGGACCCGGGTGGGGACCGGGTTCGCGGCGGCCGAGGCAGGGGCGGCCGGGTTCGCGGCGGCCGAGGCCGTGGTGCTGGTGGCCGCGGTCAGCGCCGGGGCCAGCACGCCGAGCGCGATGACGGCAACCGCCTTGCGCAGCCTGGCTCTTGGACGAGTCGTACCGGAAGGGGACATGCGTTTCCTCCTTGCGGACTTGCAGGGAAGGGAAGTGGGGGACACGCGCCCCCGGCACCGTCCGGATCGGCGACGGGGTGTCACGAAGCATCGGCCCGTTGAGCTGCCCAGGTCAACGGGCCTTTGGGCGCCCGTAGTTCGATGTGAATGCGGCGTTCCAGATGTGAACGGCCGACGCCGCTGCTCTCCGGAAGGGGTGACACCCGGTCGGGGACATGTGAATATTCACCACCACGCCCCTGGGACGGAGACTCCATGCAGCGCAGTTCGCCCACCGCATACCCGTCGCGCACCTCGCACTCCGCACAGCCCGACCTGGCAACGGCCCTGCGCACCGGACCGTTCCATCTGGCGCTGCGCACCGCCCTGCGGACCCGCGGCCTCGCCCTGCACCGGGTGCAGCAGCACCTCGCGCTGCGCGGGGTGCGCATCGGGGTGACCAGCCTCAGCTACTGGCAGCAGGGCCGGCGCCGCCCCGAGCGACCCGAATCATTGCGCGCGGTAAGGGCGTTGGAGGACGTACTCGACCTGCCCGCGCACTCACTGACCCGGCTGCTCGGCCCACGGCAGGCCCTGGTCGAGGGCGCGGCCGCCGTGCTGACCCGCCCCTACCGCGACCTGATCGCCCCCGCCAGCGCGGTGGACGGACTGCTCGCCGAACTGCCCGGCCCGCGCGACACCGGCCTGCACACCATCACCCACCTGGAGCGGATCCGGCTCGGCCCCGACCGCCAACTGCTGCGCCGCGACTCGCAACACGTGCTGCGCGCCCATCGCGACGGCATCGACCGCTACCTCGCCATCTACCAGGGCGACCCGGGCTGCGACGTGGAACAGGTGCGGGTGCGCGCCGAGGAGAACTGCCGCCCCGGCCGGGTCCGGCGCGACCGGTCATCCCAACTCCTGGTCGCCGAGCTGCTGCTGGACCGTCGGATGCGCACCGGCGAGACCCATCTGCTCAGCTACGGCTTCGACGACGCCCCCGCGCCGGAGCCCGGCAACGAGTATGTCCGCGGCTTCAACTCCGGTGCCGGGCAGTACATTCTGCAGGTCTCATTCCACCCCGACGCGCTGCCGGTGCGCTGCCACCGCTTCGCCAGCCGGGCCCCCGGCTCGGCGCCCTTCGAGCGCGAGGAGCTCACCCTGGACGGCTACGGCTGCGTGCACCTGATCGCCACCGGGCTGACGCCGTGCCTGCTGGGGGTCGGCTGGGACTGGGAGTGACTCACTCCGCATCGAACGCGATGACGACCCGGTCCTCCACCTCGCGGTAACCGATCTGCTGGTAGATGGAGTTGCTGGTCGGATTGGCGAGATCGGCGTAGAGCAGCACCTCGGACGCGCCCCGGCGCAGCGCCTCGGTCGAAACGGCCGCCGTGACGGCGCTGCCGTAGCCGCGGCCGCGCTGCTCGGGCAGGGTGAAGACCGGACCGACCCGCACCATGCCGGCCAGCGCCGACGACAGCCCGGCAAACGCGACAGTCCGCCCGCCGACCTCCCAGAGGTGGAAGTTGCCCGCGGACAGCCGCCGGTCGACCGCTGCGGCAACGTCGGGGATGGTCGCGGAGACCTCGTCGGCGAAGGCGTGGGTCCAGCCGATCAGCAGCTCCCGGTCCTCCGGGTCGGCCCGGCGCAGCTGCCCGGCCACCACCGGCGGCTTCAACGCGCCCAGCCGGTACAGGCGCAGGCGCTGCACCCGGCGGGCGCTGCCGCCCACGACCTGGACCCAGGCGGCGGCGAAGGCCTCGGCGGCGGCCGCTTCACCGCCCACGCCGGGCACCGCCATCCGCTCCCCCGCCCGCTCTGTCGTCCGGTCTGTCGTCCGCTCCCCGGCCAGCGCCCGTGCCAGCTCGGCGGCGGCCTCCACCGGGGCCTGCCCCAACTGGACCAGCTGCGGCGGGGTCTGGGCGAAGGCCGCCCGCACCGGCCCACCCGCGGCGGGCCGCCACCAGCCGAAGCGCGCTTCGCCCCCGGCCGACCCACCGCCGGATTCGCCGGCCGCGAGATGGTCCGCGATGGTCAGCAGCACCGTGTTCTGCGCCGGATAGGCGGCGAGGAACTCACCGGCCGCCGCGGTGTACTCGTCCAGCGACGTACTCAAGGTCCAGGTCATGGCCCATCCTGACCCGGCCGCCGCCCTCCGTGCACCCGATATTCAGGCGGTCCGCACGCCCAACCGCCGCGCCAGCTCAGCCGGATCAGCCGTCGGCGCGTCGCAGCTGAAGTGCCGGCAGACGTACGCCGCCGGCTCGCCGCCGAGCAGCGGGCGGTCGGCCAGCAGCGGCACCCCCGGCTCGGCCGTCGGCTCGCCCAGCGCGACCACCGCGCCGGGCGCGGTGGCCAGCAGCGCCGTCCGGTGCAGCCGGGCCGTCCGCGGGTCGCCGGCCGGGCCGACCACCGCGACCTCACGCGGCCCGTCGGCCAGCGCCTCGGCAGCCGCCAGCCCCCAGCCGACGAACCGTGACGCCTTCACCGCCAGCGCGCCCACCACGCCCAACGCCCGTTCGGCGGCGGTGCGGTGGCGATCGGAGCCGGTGTACGCGGCGTACGTCAGCAGCGCGTGCGCAGCCGCCGTCCAACCGGAGGGCGTGGCGTTGTCGGTCGGGTCCTGCGGCCGGCGGATCAGCTGCTCGGCGTCGTCGGCCGTGTCGTAGAGCGAACCCGAGGCCTCGTCCGTGAAGTGCTTCAGCACCGTGTCCAGCAGGCCGCCGGCGAGGTCGAGCCAGGCGCTCTCACCGGTCACCGCGTAGAGCGCGAGGAACCCCTCGGCGGTGTCCGCGTAATCCTCCAGGACGCCCGCGTTCGGCCCGGGCCGGCCGTCCCGCGAGGTGCGCAGCAGCCGCCCCTCGGCGCTCAGATGAACGGAGAGCAGCAGGTCGGCGGCGCGGGCGGCGGCCTCCACCAGGTCCGGGCGGTCCAGCAGGGCGCCGGTCTCGGCCAGTGCGGCGATGGCCAGGCCGTTCCAGGCGGCCACCACCTTGTCGTCCCGCGCGGGCGCCGGCCGCTCACTGCGGGCGGCGAGCAACCGGGCGCGGATCCGCCCGTACGCCTCGTCGTCCGCGGGATCCCGGAGCAGCTGCAGCACCGAACTCCCCTTCTCGAAGGTCCCCTGCTCCGTCACGCTGAACAGCTCGGCGGCCAGCGCGCCGTCCCGCTCGCCCAGCACCTCGGCCAACTGCCCTGGCGTCCACGCGTAGTAGGCCCCCTCGACCGACTTGCCGGTGGCCGCCTCCAGACTGTCGGCGTCCAGCGCCGAGGCGAACCCGCCCTCCGGGGTGCGCAGTTCGGTCAGCAGGAAGTCAGCGGTCTCCAACGCGACCCGGCGCGCCCGCTCGTCCCCGGTGGCCCGCCACAGGTGCAGATAGACCCTGATCAGCAGCGCATTGTCGTACAGCATTTTCTCGAAGTGCGGCACCACCCACTCGGCGTCCACCGAGTAGCGCGCGAAGCCGCCGCCGAGCTGGTCGTAGATGCCGCCGCGCGCCATCGCCTCGCACGTCCGCGTCACCATCTCCAGGGCGCTCTCCTCACCCGTGCGGGCGTGGTGGCGCAGCAGGAACTCCAGCACCATGGACGGCGGGAACTTGGGCGCGCCCCCGAACCCGCCGCGCCGCGCGTCGAAGCCACGCCCCAGCGCGGCCACCGCCTGCTCCAGGTCCAGCTCACCCGGCGGGTGCATCCCGGCGCCCGCGCCGTAGACCGCCGCCCGCTCCGCCAGATCGGCCCGGATCCGCCCGGCCACCTCGGCCACCTCGTCCCGCCGCTCCCGCCAGGCCGCCGTCACCCCCTCCAGCACCTGCCGGAACGCCGGCATCCCGTGCCGGGGCTCCGGCGGGAAGTACGTCCCGAAGTAGAACGGCTCCCGCTCCGGCGTCAGGAACACCGTCATCGGCCACCCGCCCTGCCCGGTCGCCGCCTGCACCGCCTCCATATAGACGGCATCCACATCCGGCCGCTCCTCGCGGTCCACCTTCACCGCGACGAAGTGCTCATTGGCATACGCGGCCACCACCTCATCCTCAAAGGACTCGTGCGCCATGACATGGCACCAGTGGCACGCAGCGTAACCGACTGATAGCAGAACGGGTACATTGCGCCGCCGTGCTTCCTCGAAGGCATCCGGTCCCCAGGGCCACCAATCGACCGGATTCTCGGCATGCTGAAGCAAATAAGGCGAGGTCACGCCAGCCAACCGGTTCATGTGAGCCAGCCTCTCACAGTGCGCCGACCCCGAGCGTGGAACCCGCGCACCTCCGTCCGCTTGGCCGAATTGCACTCATGCGCCATCACATGGTGGACGACGATCACCCCTCTGCACCGAGGCCGCCACTGCAACTGGCACCCCCGTCGTTAATTGGCCGACTACACCGCACCGGGAAGGTCGTCATCCCCCACGCACTCCCCCCATGCAGACTGCAACCGTCAGGGCGGCCCCCGATCGCAGTCGCCACGGTGACACTCGCGCAACGCCCTTGTAGGGATTGTTGCGCCTTGGGGCTGGAAGCCGGATACTGTACTTGGCGAAGACTACGGACGGGGAGGCAGAGGTGGCAGGCGGACTCACGGGCCTAGAGGCACTCGGGCCGATGACTCCGGTCTCGGCTGACATTGACTCCACGGAGACGACTAACGTTGGCCGACGAGTCGCAGAGGCTAGGGCACGCCGAGCACTTACTGGCGATGCACTGGGTGTCCTGGTGGGGCTGGGCAAGGATCAGATTTCGAAGATCGAGCATGGTCGTCGCAAGGTCAGCAGCAGGGAACTGCCGAAGTTTGCAGAGGCACTCGGAGTTAGCATCGCCCACCTCCTTGGCGCCCCCTTCCGTCCCACGCTCGCGATGGCGCACCGGCTCGCCGCAGAAGCCGGACCCGGCGAGGACAACAAAGCCAAGCGCCGGGCCCTGCAGTTGCTGGAGGTGGAGGACGCCCTGGCGCAACGTGCCACGCCGTGGCCGGTGCGTCTCACCGATGCTGGCAGGCGGGTGCGCGAATACGCACGCAGCGAGTTCGCCGCCCCGCCTCGCACTAAGGCAGAGGCCCAGCGGCAAGGGAAGCGTCTTGCCCAGCATCTGCGCCGCGAGCTGGGCCTGGGAACCCACGAGGTCGGCGACCTTCCGGGCCTGATCGAGCGGAACTTCGGGGTGGACGTGGCCCTGTCCCCGCTCGGAACAGCGGCTGACGGTCTGTGCGTCCACGCCGCCAACGTGGCGCTGATTGTCGCCAGTACCGACTTCTCCGAAGGACACGTCCGATTCACCCTGGCCCACGAACTCGGCCACCACCTGCTGGGCGACCCACGAGACGTGATCAGCGAGGGCGAGCACGACATGTTCGCCGACGACCTCCAGGAGAGGCGGGTCAATGCCTTCGCCGGGCACTTGCTGGTTCCAGAAGAGGGCATCCGCGAGACGTTGGCCTGGCGTAGTGCAGGACAGGCCACGGAGCGGAGCGTGGTGGCCCTCATGGAGCAGTTCGGAGTCTCGCTTGCCGCTCTCGTCTACCAACTCTGCCTCATGGGCCTCATCACCTTCGAGCAGGGCCAACGGCTGAAGAGCCAGAAGGTGGGCAATCTCGTCGCCCGACATCCCTCGGTCGCCCCAAACGGTGCATGGATCCGACCACTGCACCACGTCAGGGCGCCCGAACGGCTTCTACAGTCAGCGGTAGGGGCAGCCCGGCTTCAGCAGATGGGTCTGGGGCCCGTGGCCGCCCTGCTGGAGCGCGAGGACGACGACGAACTATGGGACGACATCATGGAGGTTAGCGAAGAGGTGCTCACCTGAGCACCTCCGGCGCGAAGCCTGCGCCCCCGAAGCCTGTGGTGTGGTTCATCGACACCTCATCTCTCGTCACGCTGGCTGCCGACGACGCCCTACGCGCAGCGGTCGAGCGCGAATTGGGCCACCAACGGCGGGCACTGCTCGACGTCGTCGTCGACGAGCTGGAGTTCCTGGCTGCCGGCAACAGCGACGCCCGGGATCTTGCGGAAGCAGCGCTCGAGCAACTGGCATGGCTTGGCGAACCAGTGGACACCACTGACATGACCGACAGTCAACATGTTCTAGCGATTCAAGAGGTCGTGCGAGGCGGGCGCCCTCTCAAGCACGAGCGCGAGCACTGGGCCGAGTCGATGATCATGAGCATGGCGGGGCGGCTCACCATGGTCCGGCCACAAATCTTGACCGAGGACTACGGTGCGCGCGTTGAGTCACTGAACCACGGCCTGACGCCTTTCAGCGTCCACAAACTTCTTTCAATCATGGTCAAGAGCGGCAAGTTGGATGCCAGCGATGCGGTCGCTTATGCCGACTCATTGAAGGCCGCAGGGCGCGGCCAAGACTACACAGCCCAGGATTTCATGACTGGCAGGCTTCGCCGAGTCGGTCACCCCTAGCCTGGACCTAACTTAGCTCTAACCTTCGAAAGCTGCTGGTGCCTCCCTGGGAACACCGGAGCATCAACAACGCTGGGGTGGTGAGGAAGTAGTAGCGGGCCGGGTCGCTACAGGGGCGGCTGCTTCCCCAGGTACCCGGCTTCGTCAGGGCGCAGCGCCTTCCGTCGGTCGCAACCGACGGTGCCGGTCGTCCCGTCGGGTCCGGCCACGGTGGTGCGCGTGGGACAAGCCCAGACGAAGTAGCGCTGGGCTGGGTGACTGGTCGTGTGCGGGGACCCTGCCGGGCGCTGCTTGGACGGGATCGTGTACTTGCGCAGTTCGGCCTGGGCGCCGTGGTCGGGGCAGACGGGCGGGTGGAGCAACAGGTCAGCGTTCTCGTGTTCAAGGATGTGGCGGGCGAAGCGGCGTCCCCGGAACGGGACCATGATCTCCCGCCGGCCCTGACCGCCAGGCGCGTGGGACAAGGTGTTGAGGCTGCCGAGGAAGCAGAGCTGCTCGTCGACCACCAGGATCTTCTGATGCATGTCCTTGATCTCCACCACGGTGTCGGCCACCGCCTTGAGTTCGGGCAGCCGACGCGCAGCGTCGGCCGCGGTGGTCGGTTTCGCCAGCTGACCCTGCAGCAGACTGTCGCTCTCGTGGGTGACGAAGAGGTGTATCCGCACACCACGACGGCGCGCGTCGTGAAGCCGCGGGAGCACCTCCCACATGCGCTTGGTGTACCAGGGCGACCAGAGCCAAATGCTGTGGCGTGCCTGGTCGATGGCATCGAGGGCGTCGGGGAAGTAGCTGTCCTCGTCGTGGATCGCGGTGTACCGGACGTGGCCCTCGAAGGCATGCCAGATCTCCTGCTGCAACGGGTTCAGCCCCGGCGACTCGCCGTCGGACAGACCGAGGAGTTGACCGGAACGGACGCCGCCCACCAATGGCACGGGCTGCGCTCTCGCCATGTCCCGCAACTGGGCCAGTACCGTCCCTTTGTCCGCTCTGGCCAGAGCGTCCCAGGCCGCGAGCACGTAGACACGCTGGCGGGCTCGCGTCGCACCCACGTTGAAGAGTCTGGCTCCATCCTTCGGGTAGCCGCGCGGGTCCTTGAAGTCGCCGACTGCGGCCCACCCCGGAAGCACACCGTCCTCCACCAGGTCCAGGATGACCACGTCGAACTCCCGGCCCTGGAAGCGGTGCGCCGTACCCACCTCCACCGCGGGGGTACGGAAGAGCCGGCCCTGGTCGTGGAGCCAGTCGTGCGTCACCTGGGCCTGCAGCTTGTACGGCGTGACGATGCCGACGCTCTCACCCTCGTCGTGGTGGCGCTCGGCCAGTGCGGTCGCCAGCAGACTGCCGGCAACCCACCAGCGGCCCTTTTCGCCCGGCACCCGCCGTGCGGAAGCGATTCCGTCGTCGCCCTCGCCGAGTCCGTCAGTGGTGACCAGGATGATCTCCGGGTCGAGGGCCCGGTCCCGCACCGGGCGGGCCGACCTGAGCGTCCCGCCGTAGGCGATCCGGTTGACCAGATCGGTGGTGTCGGGGCCGAACCGGTGCGTGGTGAGCAGCGCCGCGCAGCCGGGGTGCGCCAGCGCGTCGGCGGGCGTGCGGATGCCCACCAGCTCGAAGCAGTCCGTGCGAATCCACCGCTCCAGCTCCGGCTGCTTAGGCACGCGCTTGGGCATGACCGGGCCGAGCTGGCAGAAGTCCCCGAACAGGACGACGGTCTCCTTGGCCTTGGTGACCGCGACGATCAGCTCGGGCAGCAGTGCGGCCCCGGCCTCGTCGACCAGTACGACGTCATAAGGCCCGTCAGCCACGGTCCGATTGAGCCGCAACCGGGCGAGCGTGGTGGCCACCACGCTCGCCCCGCGGATCAGCTCGGGCTCGGCCTGGGAGCGTCGGCGCGCCAGCTCCCGCACGAGACGCTCGTGTTCGCGCTCCAACTCGCCCTGCCGAGCCAGCAGACCAGCACAGAAACCCCGCAGTTCCCGGAGCCGGACAGCCAGCCGGGGCAGTCCGGCGCTGTCTGCGGCCCGCACCAGATCAGCGTCCTCGGGCTGGGGACGGTGGTCCTGCTGGGCCGTCCGCAGCCGGTGCCGGGCGGCCTGCGCCGTCTGCTGGGCGAGCGTGAGATCCTGGTCCACTTTGGCCTGGACGGCAGCGGTCGAATCGATCAGCGCCAGTTGCAGGCGCAGCGCGGTGTCATCGACAGGATGCGCGGCAGCCCGCGCCTGGGCGATGCGCCGGCGCAGTACGTCATGGTGGGCGGAGTAGGTCTCGGTGGCCTGGGCGACCTGCTGCTGAAGAGCAACTCGGCGTCGGGTCTGCTCGGTTCGTTCGCGCTGGATCTCGCCTCGCCGCCGCATGGTCCGCAGACGACCCCGCCCGTCGAGTTCACGTTCCTCGGTGTCCAGAGCGGCCAGCGCGGCCTCGGCGTCGAACAGCCCGGCCCGCAGGTGCTGCCCGCTCTGCTCCCCCTTCTCGATCTCGGCCTGCCACTGCGCCACCTGCTCAAGCAGAGCCCGCTGGGGCGCCCAGCTCTCCCAGCGCCCCCGCGCCTCCTGGTGCCCAGCAGAGGCGTACTCACTCCGGGTTCGGGCGTCCGCCTCGCCCGCTTCACCTGCCTCCAGTTCGATCGCGAGGCGCTCCACCAGAACGCCGTGGGCAAGACGTTCCTTGGCCCGTTCGTACGTTTCGGGATCGAAACCGGCAAGTCGGGTCTCCGTCCCGCGCAGTTCGGTCAGCGCCGGTTCGCCTGCCAGGGCTGCGAGTTGCTCGGCGATCCCCTCCACTGCCCGCTCAGCCTCCGCCACCTTCGCCCGCACCAACAAGGGCAGCGAAACCCGCGAGTCCTCGGCCACATGACGGAGCGCGGGAGAGCCGACCCGGACCATCAGGCCGGGCGGCAACGACAGGCGCTCCTTGAGCACGCCCTCCAACGCGTTGTCCACTGCCACGTTGGTACCAGAGACCAGCAGGACCCGCTTGCCCCGCAGGGCCAGGTCACTCAACGCCCGGGTCAGCACGGTCGTCTTCCCCGTGCCGGGCGGCCCCCAGACCAACCGCAAGCCTGGAGAGGTGCAGGCCAGGTACGCCTGTGCCTGGCCACCCTCCAGGACACCATCGCAGGCCGAGGTCTCCGCGGGCGCAACCGCGTCGATCCGGCCGCTGACCAACCGCTCTGCGAGTCCGGTGTCCGGCAAGGCCGCCAGTGCCTCGCGCAGTGAGCGGAGCAGGAAATCGGGCGGGCGCCGCACCGCCCACAGCGCTAATCCGCTCCGGGGTGCATGGGCCGCCACCTGGAGGCGGACCCGCTCCGACTCGACCCGCCAGCCGAGGACGGTGAACGACCGCCCCCGCCGATCGTCGGGCCCGGCTCCGGTCGCCAACCGCATGTCCTGAAGGTCGTCCGGGTCGATCCGGCTCACATAAGTGGGCAGCCCGTACCAGCCGTCCTCCAGGTGGTGCACGTCCCCGACCCGCGTGTGCCTCGGAGATTCCGCGCGACCGCCGCCGCGGCCCTCACCAGCCAGCACCTCGTCCACTGCCTGGACCAGCTGCTCCATCCACTGCGCCAACGTTCCCCCACCTGGCCCACCTGGACGCAACGACGCCACTTCCGACAACTATCCCACGATGATCACTCCCTGTGTGCGCTTGTTATACAACTCACCACTCGCCACTACGGCGACCTGGCAGACGAGTCCCTGCAGATGGACGATCTCGGCGTCGAGGACGGCGGCGATACGGTCCGGATCGCGTCGGCGAACGGCGCTGACGGCGGACCCGCTGTCCGCTGTGATCAGCAGCGCCCCTCAAGGGCAGCTGTTGCGGCCAGGGAGTGGTTGGCCAGTTCCCCGGAGCCTGCCACGCAGGCGCCCCGGCGCGCTTGAGCAGACTGGGCAAGGGATCGCCCCGAACGGTCACATGATGGACCGGTACGAGGCTACTGTCTTGGGCCAAGTGCGTCCTGACAGGAGCGATCGTGAGCGCAAGTCAGCCAGAGCTTTCCGAGCAGCCTCAGACCGTGCCGACAGCGCGCCCACCCAGGGTCACGAGAGCGGACGTCAAGAACTTCCGCCTTCTGCGGAACGTCAGCGTCGCCTTCGACAAAGACGTCACCGTCTGCGTAGGCCGCAATAACACCGGAAAGACGTCACTGGCAGAGGTACTGAGCAGGTTCCTCCGCCCCGGCGACATCAGGCTCCGCGTGGAGGACTTCTCTGCGGAGTCCTACCCGGAGTTCACGCAGGCCTACAAAGCATTCGTCGCCGGGGACGAGGAGGCAGCGCGGAAGCTGCTTCCGGAGATCTCGCTGACCATCTTCATCAGCTACGACAAGGACACCACCGAGTACGGGCCCCTCAGCTCACTCATCGTCGACCTTGACCTGGACTGCACCGAGGCGGTTGTCACTGTCCGTTACGCACTGAAGCCGGGGGCAATGAAGGACTTCTTCCGCGGCGGACCAGACGACCTCGTGGAGGGGTGGGGCGAGTCGGTCCTCCTCGCTCTGGTCGGTCCTCGAATCACCCATCTCTTCGAGCGGTCCGCCATTGCCGTGGACCCGGCTGATGTGACTAACTTCCGCAGCATTTCGATGGCCGCGGTCGCCAGAGCGATCAAGGTCGACTTCGTCAAAGCCCAGCGCGGCCTGGATGACGAGAAAGAGAGACTCAAGGAGCCAATCGGAAAGGTCCTCGAATCGCTATTCATTGGCGCCTCGAAAGCGGATGGCGATTCCCTCCTCAAGGGATTTGCCAATGACGCTGAAAGTGCCCTTGATGCAATCTTTACAAGCCTGGACGAACAACTTCAGGACATGTACAACAAGATGGCACCAACAGTCTCCGACTTCGGCTACCCCGGCCTGGGGAACCGAAACTTCTCTACTCGGACCACCCTTGACACGAAACGCCTCCTGTCGAACTTCACCAGCATCAGGTACCCGGGTTCGGCCGGCATCGAACTACCCGAGTCATACAGTGGCCTGGGCTCCCGAAATCTGCTTCTCATCCTGCTCACGCTCTTCAGTTACTACCGGGAGTACGCGGCTCAGCGCAACCAATCCTGCGTGCACTTGGTGTTCATCGAGGAGCCCGAGGCGCACCTGCACCCCCAGATGCAGGAGATCTTCATTCATCAACTCGGAGTCTTCAAGCAAAAATTCCCCGTCGCAGACCAGGATTCCCACTCCTGGAACGCGCAGTTCCTGGTGACCACCCACTCTGCCCATATTGCCAACAGAGTCGGATTTTCCGCAGTAAGGTACTTCCGGCTGGACGAGTACGACGATCCGGATGGCGCGACGAGCTCACAGGTTCTGAACCTTGCCGATGCGCCCGGAGTAAGTAAGGACTTCCTGCACAAGTACCTGACCCTGACGAGAGCCGACCTCTTCTTCGCTGACAAGGCCATCTTGATCGAGGGCACAAGCGAACGGCTTTTCATCCCTGCCGCAATCGCGAGGTCCGACCGGGCTGACGGAGAGAAACGAGGCAGTCTGTCGAGCCAGTATGTCGCTGTCATGGAAGTTGGCGGCGCTTACGCTCATCTCTTTTATCCGTTCCTTGACTTCCTGGGGCTTCCGACCCTCGTCATCACCGACCTCGACGCGGTGAAGCCCAGCCCCAAGAAGCTCGAAAGCTGCTGTGTATCCGAGGGGACCACGACCTCCAACGAGGGAATCAAAAAGTGGTTCGCCCGAGAGGGAATCACCCTTGCCGAGTTGGTCCAACTCGCCGAGGAAGAAATACCTGTGACCGGAAGGCGCGGGCTCGTCTACCAGGTACCTGAGACTATTGGCGGTGCGTGCGGGCGAACGTTCGAGGATGCGTTCATCCTCGCCAATCCCGCCCTCTTCAACTTGGACGACGTCGCGACCAGGGGCACCGCTGAGCGTGAGCAGCAAGCCAGGGATATCGCAAAGGGGCAGAAGAAGAGCAACTTCGCCCTTCGGTTCGCCATAGAGGAGGAGAACTGGGAGATCCCCCGCTATATCAAGCGCGGTCTCGACTGGCTCCTCGATCAAGCGCCAACACGAGCCGAGGCCGACATGCCGGAGTCCGGCGCCAGCAGCAGTGACACCTCGCCGGACAGTCAGGTGGCAGTCGGATGACGATCTCAGATTTCCGGGAAGACAGCACCGCGAATCAGGAGAGTCAGCGCGCGCTGCGCGAGATCTTCATAGCCTTGGATAGTCGACGCAACTTCAAATTGGAGGCCGGCGCTGGAGCCGGCAAGACTCACTCGCTCATCGATACGCTCCGGCACATCCTGAACAACCGGCCGACATACCTGGCCCGAGAAGGTCAGCAAGTGGCGTGCGTCACCTATACCAACGTTGCCCGCAACGAGATAGTCAGTCGCACCGATGCCAGCCCACACGTCTTTGCCAGCACGATTCACGGATTTCTCTGGGAGATCATATCCGGCTTTCGAAAAATGCTTCTCCAGGAGATCCCCGCGCTTCCCGGCTGGGCTCGGATACTGGATGATGGGATCCCCATCGATGATTGCTCGGTCAGTTACGATCTGGGCTTTCGCGGCATCAACGAGGGCGTGGTTCGCCTCCATCACGACGATGTCCCGGAGCTCGCCATCAGATTCTTCAAGAATAAGAAATTCCGGTCCCTCATCGCGGACAGGTTCCCAATAATCCTCGTCGACGAGTACCAGGACACTCCCGCCGGCCTGGCAGAGGTCATGCTGGGCAACGTCACATCCCTGTCCAGTGAGTCGACCTACGGGTTCTTTGGTGACCACTGGCAACAGATCTACGACCGGACTTGCGGAGCAATTGATCATCTGCCGGTCACTGCAATCGACAAACGAGCCAACTGGCGCTCCAGCCAGCCTGTTGTCAGCTTCCTTAATCACATGCGCCCCGAGCTGCCTCAGGCTCCGGTCCCTGGCCGCAAGATCGGCTCCGTCACGATTTATCATACGAATGCCTGGACCAGGCCAAGGGAGTCTCGCTCAAAGAAAGGCCAGATCCCCGACGCGGCATTGAAGGAAACACTTCGCTGTGTCAATGGGGACGCCCAGAGGCGGAATTTGACAGAACGGGACGAGCCACTCAAGACCCTCATGCTGACCCATTCATCAATCGCCAAAGAATTGGGATTCGGCGAAATTAATGACGTTTTCAAGTACAACGATGACTACGTTCGAAAGCAGGACGAGGTCGTCGCATTTCTGCTGGAGACCCTGGAACCAGCTTGTGAATTTTTTCGCAGCAAGAAGTACGGGCAGATGTTCGATGTCCTGCGGCGATCTCGGCCCCGCATGAAATCCCACAGCGACAAGACCGGCTGGGTGGACCTCTTCCGGCAGCTTGATGTGGCCCGCGACAGAGGAACTGTAGGCGACGTCCTGGACCTTGTACTGAAGCAGGGCTACTTTTCCCCTCCTCGAGCCATTTCTGACCGCCAACGGAGGTGGAAGTCCGCATTGAGTGATCTGGCGCCCAGTGAGGTGCTGGCTGAACCACGAAGGATCGTCGAGTACGGGAAGCTTAGAGACGTCCAGTATCGCCAGATCATAGCTCTGCGCGAGTACGTGGACGAGAGGACCCCGTTTTCCACCCAACACGGTGTCAAGGGCGCCGAGTACCCATCTGTACTGGCCGTCTTCGGCGGCTGGACTCGGTACAACTTCCCGAAGATGCTCGCTGACTTCCCTCATCGTGGCTCACTCGACGCTGAGGACCGCAAGAGGTTCGAGCGCTCCCGGAACCTCTTCTATGTCGCGTGCTCACGCGCTCAGCAGGATCTCGTCCTGCTATTCACCACTGAGCTCTCCAAGGATGCCCTGCAGACCCTAGAGGAATGGGTCGGTCCAGCCAACATCATCGCGGTCAGCTACTCGTCTGACGGCACTCCTTGGGTCGACCAGCCGGGTTGTGACAACTTCGGCTCCGCACGGTGACCAACTTCTTCTCAGGAGGAAATTGGCACTACCTGTGGCAATTCATCTGACCTGGTGTCAAGTTCCTCGATCGCCACAGGCCGATCGCGGCGACGCGTCGAAAGCCTTCCCTCTACCTCACCGACCTTCGGTGAGCTCCGGATCCGGGGCCCAACAGAGCCCCACGCGCCCGGACTTCGCCAGAACGACGCCGCCCTGGCCCCGTGCAAGAGGTCAACAGTGGCGCGGCCCGCGGGCGGGTAGAGGCCATCAGGAAGGCAGGCGCCGGGACGGCGTTCAACCGCCAAGCCGGCGCCCTGTAGGCACCTAACCGTCTCGCCCGACAGAAGGAGCGTCACCCTCCAGGTGCTGACGGATGGTCAAGTACTGCTCGGGCGACCACTCGGGCGAGGCGGCCAGCTGATCTTCGACCCAGGCATCGATGTCTCTGTCCAGCCGCTCATCGTACGTGTCCAATGCCGGTACTCCCTGGAAACGCCTCAGGTCAGAACTACCTGGTTGTGTTCATCTACTGGCGCCAGTTGATTGATCGTCAGAAGCGATAACCAATGGCAGGACGCGTACCCCACCGAGAGGAGGATGGGTACGTCCCGCCTTGCTGAATCTGACATCGCCTCCTCTGCCCACTCCCACCAGTCCACAGGATTGGTGGCGTGCTGCTGGAGATACGGCGACTGGGCGTGCACCAGTCGATTCACCATGACGTCAGTATCACAGCACGCGAGCACTCCGCGGGGACGGTCTCATCAACACGCCGATACTGCATGCACGGGACCTGCCCCGGCGCGGCCCTCGCGCGCCCACGCGGTACGGTCCCCGTGCCCCAGTTGACTTCAGAGCAAGAGGTCAATGGGTGGAGCCGAAGGTCAACAGAGGTTCAGCGGTAGGCAGCCTCGATGGCAACCATCATCCTGCTCGCTCGGCGCCAGCGAGGTGCTGCAGGCAGCCTCTTCTGACTACCTACGACGATCACGATGTAGCGGGCAACCCGGACGAGGAGGCAGCCGGCGCAGTCGCGTTGGGTACGTATGGCGTCACCCGTGACGACGGCTCCTGCCAGGGCAGCGATGTTGTCCAGCAGAAGCTGGAACTAGGCCAGACAGGTCACCGCGCGTGGGATGGCGGGAGACAGGAACAGCACATACTGAATCAGACCCGCGGGGCAATCAAACGCGCTAAGATCCTCGCACGATTGCCTGGGAGATCGCGCGGTGGCCGCGCGATCAAGGTGATGGCTCCGGTTTCATCACTTCCGGACAAGTGCGGCGCAGATGTAACAGCGGCAACGGGCGCGGTCGGCTCGACACTCGTTGAGGGGACACGATGGACAATGCTTCAGGACTACCCGAATTCTGGAAAGAGTTCAGTTCACTGGGGCAGGAAGTTGACTATTTTGTGACCGCCCGACTGTTCGACGGAACGCCCGCGGTGTGGCCTCAAGAGCTCAGCTACATCAGATGGAGACATCTGGTTGCAACCGAGCTGGGTGTGGACCCAATGGCTGTCCAGCTAGTCGGAAGCGCTCGCCTGGGCTATTCCATGAACCCGAAGAAGAACTTCAGGAGGTTTCACGAAGGCTCAGACTTGGACATCGCGGTGATCTCACCAGAGTTGTTCGACAAGGCATGGGCTGAACTCAGAGAGATAATCGAGGACGATCTCTTCTCCGGAAATAAGAACTACCTGCGCAAGCTGGTTTTCGAGGAATGTATCGCCCTCGATATCGTACTGCCACGACTGTCCTTCGGTGAGAAGTGGTCACGATCCAGGGATCTCTTCATCCAGGATCTCGGTAGCACCTTCAGGAACTGCGAAGTCAATTATCGACTGTACCGCAACCATAGGTCACTCAGAAACTATCAGCTGAAAAGTGTGAACATCGCGCGAGATCGTGCGATCGAGGAGGGCGTGCACCATGGCTGACCACGGACTCAAGTTCGAGATCGAATCAAAAACGGTGGCAGAGTTCCGATCGCTAGACAAATCCGGCGAGCTGATCCTCCAACCCGAGTACCAGCGACAGGCCGTCTGGCCCGAGCGTGCCAAGGTGTCACTGATGGAGACCATCCTCCTCGGGTATCCGATCCCTGAGATCTATCTTGCATATGAGACATCACCGGAAGGGGAACAGACCGCATCCGTTGTCGATGGCCAGCAGCGCCTCACCTCCCTTCTTGAGTTTCTCAATAACAAGTTCCCGCTGGACGAATTGGAGGACGAGAAGCTAAGCGAGAAGTTCGAGGGGAAGTTTTTCAAGGAGCTGCCCGACGATGTACGTCAAGAGTTCTTCCAATATCGCTTCCCGATTCGGCGCCTGTCCAATCTCGCCGACGAGTTTGTGAGAGCAGTTTTCGCTCGCGTCAACAGGGTCAACATGGTGCTGACGGAGCAAGAGCTCCGAAATGCTTTGCTACCTGGCCCGTTCAATGACTTCCTCAAAGACTGCGCAGCTCACCAGATGAGCTCAGCGTCCGGAATTTTCAGCGGCGAACGACGTAAACGAGGCGGCGACCTGGAGTTCTATGCCGAGGTCTTCGGCAGCTGCATCTTCGGACTATCCAACAAAAAGAACGAGCTCAATGAACGCTATGACAAAATCTCTGCAGATTTCGAAGAATACCAGGACCGTTCGACGGAATTTCTCGACCTGCTGACGCTCCTCGAAAATACCATCAAGTGGGTTGGCCGAACCAGGTGGTCGAACATCGTCGACATGTTCACGCTTCTGCATGTCTCCTGGGGACTACGCCAAGAGCTCGGCAACGCTAGCCCGGGCCGGACGGCTCAGATTCGGGATCTTCTGGACCTGTTCCAGCGCGCAGTCTCGGCCAGGAAGCGCAGTGGCGAGAACGGAGAAACGGCCGGACTCATGTCATCTCTCGCAGCCATGGTCGACATGACGGCCGAGGAAGTCGAGAAGATCATCGATGAGTATACGTCTGGCATCCGAAACTCGTCCGACCTGGGCGCGCGTCGAACTCGCTCTCAGCAGCTGACGTTGATTCTTGCGACGTTTCTCAAGAGCTGACCGGCTCAAGCCTCTCCGCGCCGAATAACTGACCGAGAGCCGGACCCCCGCGCCGCTCAGCCTCGTCGGGCGCCTCCAGCTCCTAGTCTTACCGGCCCGCAGGAGCCGCGTGCCGCCTGGGGCCAGGGGCTGTTGCGCGGCGTACGACACCGAAGCGCGAACCGATGAAGGTCGACAGCTCGGACGATGAGCTGGGCGGTGCGATCAGCGGGCGTCGGCCGCGGGCCGGGGCAGTTCGTCAAGGTCGAGGGTATAGGTCCGCCCGTCGGCCAGCTCGATGGGCAGCTTGCCCGCGCCGTACTTGTGTGTGTGGGCCGCGATGTAGCCGGAGCCGGTGGGCCGGGTGTGGACGACGACCTCTGCGGCGTACGGGTCGACCACCACGTAGACCGGGATGCCGTAGCGGCCGTACTTCGCGGTGCAGTCGTCGTAGTCCTTGCGCGCTGAGGAGACGGACACCACCTCGGCGATCAGCAGCACGTCCTCGAAGCTGTAGCGCTTGCCCTGCCGCTGCGCGTCCTCCCGCAGGATCGCGAAGTCCGGGGCCGAGTTCTCGTCGGCCGGGAAGTCCAAGTACACGTCGGAGGCGGTCTTCGCATGTCGGCCGAGCGAGAGCGAGTCGATCTGCATCGACTTGATCGTGCTGGAGTGCTCAAAGCTCTGCGGAGTCATGATCACCTTCCCGTCGGTACCGAAGAAGACCACGTACCCAGCGGGGAACTCGGTGTGCATGACCGCGTCGACGCTCATCAACGGCTCCTTCCTGTCGCCTCTCAGGATATGGGGCCACGGTCCGGCACGGGGTCCCCTACGAGGTGCCGGCCCAGCAAGAGCAGCGGGGGTGCGCCAACCTTCGGTCCAAGCGTTGCTGTCCTGACCCAGTCGCGCACCATACGCATCCGCGTCAGTGCTCTCCGGAGACATCCCAGGTCAGGACCACCTGGTTGTGTTAAGTCATTGACACCAGTGGCATGCTGCGTAGCCGACGCTCAGCAGCACCGGCACCCCCCGCCGCTCGGCCTCGGCAAAAGCCTCGGGCCCCCAGGGCCACCAGTCGACGGGGTTGTCGGCGTGCTGCAGCAGATACGGGGAGGTGGCATCACCAAGTCGGTTCACGGCAACACTCTGTCACGGTGGCCCGCCCGACACACGGAGCGGGATCCCGGCGTCGGAGAACAGTACGCTGGGCCCAATCGCATCGAGCCTGTCGAGCGCCCCGAGGAGGTACGCCGATGACCGCCGAGATGGTCGCTCCCGCGTGGATGCACAACCAGATCACCGCAGAGGAGTACGACTCTTGGTCCGAGGAACAGTGCGCGGGTATCGAGATCGTGGACGGGATGGTCGTCGTGAGCCCGAGCGCGTCCAAGCGGCACAACCGCCTGGCCCGGATCCTGGCGAACGCCCTGGATGTGGCCGCCGGTCCGGACTGGAACGCCGACACGGACTTCGATGTCCGGTTGCAGGACGTGCCACTCACCAACCGGCGGCCCGACGTCGTGGTCTACCGGGCGGAGACCATCGACATCACGCCCACCCGCCCGGAACACGTCCTTCTTGTCGTCGAGGTCGTATCACCGGGCTCGGAGACCACCGACCGGATCGTGAAGGTGGATCAGTACGCCCGGGCGGGCATCGCCTTCTACTGGCGGGTCGAGCAGGCCGCCACCGGCGTCCCCCTCGTGTACACCTACGTCCTCGACGCCGCCAGCAAGACCTATAGGGACGGCGAGGTGTTCACCGGCGTGATCAAGGCCACCGCACCCTTCGCCGTCACGGTCGACCTGGGAGCCGTCTGATTACCTCTCTACGCACCAGTGGCGTGATGCGTACGCCTCCAAGAAGAGAACGGGCGCGTCCCGCCGCCAGGTCTCCGTGAATGCCTCCGGAGACCAGGGCCACCAGTCGACCGGGGCGGCCGACCTCTGAAGCAAATAACAGGCAAGGTCATCCAGCCAAACGGTCCACAGCGCTCAGGCTCTCACACCGCGCGACGCTGCCACCGTCGATCCCAGGGAGCTCTGTTCCTCTGCGTGCTGGAGCAGGTACGGAGACGTCGCGTTGGCGAGTCGGTTCATAGCGGCATCGTCCCATACAGCCGATGTCCCGCGCCGTCATCGGCACTGCCGACGCCCACCAACCTGCTGCCCCGGCCGCCGACTGAGGGAGCCCCCGCTGCGGCACCTCACATGACGAGGAGTCCCGACTCCATGGCCCGAACAACCGCAAGAGTCCGATTCGGGCAGTTGAGCTTGGCCAAGATGATGCCGACCGCGCGCTTGACTCCATGTTCGGAGATGCTCAGCGATCGAGCGACCTGTCGGTTGCTCTGCCCCTCGGCAATCAGGCGCAGTACCTGTTGTTCGCGTGTCGTCAGTGCAATCATCGACGCGCGCTTCGAGGTGCTGTCATCACCGGCTCGCTCGGGTGCCGTCACGGATCGTCGCACCAGGGTCGGCGACACATGAAAGCGTCCGTCCTTCACGTCGACGATCGCTTCGCGCAGGGTCTCGGGGCGGAGATCTGCCCAGTCCAGGAAACCGTTTGCACGATCGACCCAGGACTGCTCCACAACGTCTGCCGAATCCACCAGGATCAGTACATTGATGTTGTGGATGCGCAGGTTTTCAGCGATCTCGTCAGGCGCAGACCGCAGAGCATCGCTGGATGAAATGATCAGCCGGCCGTTGCGGAACGTCGAGAGATCCTCGATGTCTGTGATGAATTGCACTGCGAACGGGATGTCGAGCGAACGCAGCATTCCCTCGATGCTGTATCGACGAATGTCGTCCTGGATTGCCAGCACGACCGCCGTCTCAGTGTGCAACAGAGATGGTCCACCCCGCGGGTAGGAGACTCGTCCGCCAGATGCATCATGCATCAAGTAGTGTCTCCTACCGGCGTAGCGTTCGTGATTTTCGCTGCTCGGCATCAGTTGCCGTACGCTGCCCATATCAGTGATCCCCCGTTATTTCAGTTAATGTCTGGAAGGTTCGACCCCTGATAAGTGAGCGTGGCATGGAGGGGCGGGAAGTGTCGACCCCTAACTAATAGGACTCCGTTAGGGGCTGTCCCGGGTGCGCCCGCGGCGACGACGCGGGCGCCGCGTCGTCAGGCGGGCTGGACGGTGATTGTGCAGAGGCGCTTGGTGGCCCGGGTCAGGGCTACGTACAAGTCCCTGTCCCCACCGGGGCGGGCCGTGATGATTTCCTCGGGGTTCATGACGACGACCCCGTCGAATTCCAGGCCCCGTGCTTCGGACGCCGGCACGATGCGTGCGTGGCGATCGATGCCCTGAGCCGTCAGCTCGCTCACCCTGGTGTCCGCGCAGACCACTCCCAGCAGCTCGCCCGGGTGCGCGGTGCTCTGGGCGCGGAGTTCCTGAACGACGGCGGTGACCAACTCGTCCGCGGGTGTGGTCACGGTGCGAGGGCTCTCACCGCTTCGCAGTGACCGGGTGGGCTTCTGGTCCGGAGCGATCCGCGCGAGCAGGTCCCGGACGCTCTCCAGGATCTCCTGCGTGGTGCGGTAACTGACGGTCAGGTTGTGCATCTTGAACCGCGGTCCGACGTGCGGGCTCAGTGCTTCCTTCCAGTCCAGTGCTGTCGCGACCGGGCCTGCCTGGGCGAAGTCACCCACCAGCGTCATCGCCCTTGACGGGCAGCGGCGGATGATCATCCGCCACTGCATGGCGGTCAGTTCCTGCGCCTCGTCGACGACGACGTGCCCGTACGTCCGCTTGGGGGGGCCGTCGACCAGGCTCGCCGCCTCGTCCAGCAACGGCACATCGGCCTCGGTCCACGGGTCCTTGGGACCGCGCAGCAGCAGGGACCGCTCCTGCGCGGTCAGGCGGGGCAGGCACTCGGCGATCGCGTCGGCGTTCGTCAGGAGCGCCTTCACGAGGTCACCGGGTACCAGCTGCGGCCACAACACCTCGACCGCTCGGTCGACACCGGCGTCGTCGAGGAGATCGGCTCGGATGGCGTCCAGGTCCAGCTCGTGGACCGGACCCGGGTCGGCCGCACCTTCGACACGGCGCTGCGCGGCTCCCGTGAACCGGTCGAGGTTGATGCCCGTCATCCTCTCGGCATCGGCGTCGATCTGCTCCAGGAGGTCGCCCATGTCTCGTTGCATCGCGTCGGTGACGGCGTCAACCAGGAGCTCTTTGAACACCAGGCGCGCGGGGTTGTGCCCTGAAACGGCTGCCAGCGCGGCATCGCGTGCCCTGGCGACCTCCTCGCCGGAGAGGTGGACCAGTTCCTGTCCGACCCGCACGGTGAAGTCACCGGCGGGGGCCTGGTGGACGCGCAGCAGGCCGGCCAAGGCGTCGGCAAGGTCGGAGCTGCCCTTCAGACGCGCCGTATCGATCGGGCCCACCGTGTCCGTGGACACTCCGGCCAGTTCCCGGCAGGTCGCCAGCACGACGTCGTTCTCTCCGAGCGAGGGAAGGACCTGGGAGATGTAGTCGAGGAACCGGGCGTTCGGGCCCACCACCAGGACACCCTCCGCCGCGGCGCGCGGGAACGCGTACAGGACGTAGGCCGCCCGGTGCAGGGCGACCACCGTCTTGCCAGTGCCGGGCCCGCCCTGCACCACGGTCACCCCGCGGTGGGCGGAGCGGACGATCTCGTCCTGCTCGGCCTGCAGCGTCGCGACGGCCGCGTGCATCCTGCCCGTACGCCGTGCCGACAGAGCCTCGGTCAACGGGCCGTCCCCGATGACGTCCTCGTCGGTCGGGGCGGTCCCGTCCAGCAGTTCGTCGCTCACCGAGATGACCGTGCGCTCCTCGAGGCGCAGGTGCCGGCGCCGCCGCAGGTCCATCGGGTGGACCGGTGTCGCCTCGTAGAAAGCCCGCGCCGCCTTCGCGCGCCAGTCCACGAGCAGCGGCAGGTCATCCTCCTCCGTCTGCAGTCCGATCCGCCCGATGCGCAGGGCCGTGCCATCCGTCCAGTCGATGCGCCCGAAGACCAGCCCCTTTTCGGCGCCCTCCAGCCGGCCGATTTCCTTGGCCAGACGATCGGCGGCGATTTCTCGCTCGTATGCCTCACCGGCGCTGTCCGCCGTTCCCTTCAGCACACTCGCTCGGTGTGCTCGCGCCTCGGAAAGCCGCTCGGTGAGCAACGCGTACAAGGAGGACACATAATCCTGCTCCGAGCCAACCGCACGCACAGCGGGATCAGTCATGTTCGACAACAGGGGCTCCTTCGATTCAAGCCGCACCATACGGACAGCCCTTCACGCGATGGTGTGAAGCTCGGCGCTGCGGGCCTCTTCGTAGTCCGGCTCCGGTGCCGGCTCCTTCTTCTTTCCGGCGGCAGGCAGGGTCACCAGCAGCACAACTGCTCCGAGGAGCGCGATGAGCGCGATCCAGCCCGCGCCGACATGCATGGCATGGACGAACGCATGGTCAGCAGCCTGAGCAAGATCGGGCCGGTGGATAGCGGCGGCGACGTGGCGGGTCTGTTCGGCGGAGACCCGCGCCTGGTCCTGCACCGGACCGGGTGCACCCTTCAGCGAAGGTTCGATCGCATGTCGATACGTGATCGACATGATCGTGCCGCCTACCGCGATTCCGATCACACTGCCGGTCTGCCGCACGGTGTTGGTGACGGCCGATCCCGCACCGGCCTGTTCCAGCGGGAGGTTGCTGATCAATGCGGCCGTGACGGGGCCGATCGCCATGCCGATCGAGAGTCCCTGCAGCAGCAACAGGATCTCGATCCAGACGAGTGGGGTCTGGAGTCCGAGGAACGCGTACCCGCCCATGGTCAGCGCAGCCACGGTGATCGCCGGTACGGCGACCAGGCGTAGCGGCAGGCGGCGAACCAGGCGCGAGGCGATGGGCGCCGACGCGAGCGCGCCGAATGCGGTCGGGATATTGGCCAGACCCGCCTTCATCGGTGAAAATCCGAGCGCGCCTTGCAGGTAGAACGCGTTGTAGAAGGTGATGGCGGCCACACCGAAGAGCAGCAGTCCGAGCGCCACATTGCCGCCACTGAAGGTGCGTTGCGCGAACAGTCGCGGATCGAAGCTGGGCACCTTGACACGCAGTTCGACGAGGACGAAAACGGCCAGCAGAACCAGACCGGCAATGATCGGCCCCCAGACGTCGGCACGACTCCACGATGCGACCTGCCCCGCCCGGATCAGCCCGTAGACCAGCACCACGAGCCCACTCATCGACAGCAGCATTCCAGCGGGGTCCAGCGGCCGCCGCGTGGGGCTGCGGAAGTTCGGAACCAGCACGACGAGCCCGATCAACGCCAATGCCGCGACGGGGACATTGATCAGAAAGACCGAGCCCCACCAGAAATGATCGAGCAGGAACCCCGCCAGCACCGGGCCGGCCGCCATTCCGACACCGGCCGACGTCGAGAAGATGCCGATCGCGGCAGCCCGCGCGGGACCGGTGAAGGTCCACATCAGGATGGCCATCATGGCGGGCGTGATCAGCGAGCTGCCCACCCCCATCGCGGCTCGAGCCACAATCAGCTGGCCCGCGTTGCTGGTGTACGCCGCCCAGAGCGAGGACCCGGCGAAGATCACCAGCCCACTGGAGAACACGGTCCGGTGACCGAACCGATCGCCCAATGCTCCTGCTGCGAACATCAGTGTGGCGAACGCCAGCGTGTACGCACCGGTCGCCCATTGCAGCTGACCGGGATTGGCCCCCAGTCCACGGACCGGGTCCGCAAGGGTCTCCAGCGCAGTACTCAGGACGGTATTTTCCAGCCAGATCAGCAGCGAACACAGCATAAGAATGGCAAGAATCAACCGCTGCCTGGACTTCGGCAGCATCAGAGACGCGGTCATGACCACCTTCGACTATCGATCGACGGGAGCTTGAACGACGGGAACTATAAGCAAAATTCCACGACGTCGTCAAGCTTGGAGTTTCTCGTCAAAACTGTTGCGGCCGGGCGGACCATATGCCCCTGCCGGATTTGCGGACCGGATAATTCTGTGCCTCCGGCGGATTTCCGAGATAGGGGTTTTCACCCCCGGATAGGGGTTGCGGCCGAGTGGATTTTCTGGCTGCTGAGCGAATCGAGCCAGCGCCGGAGGTGCGCGGCGGTCTCTGCCACCTTTTCCTCGATGATCGAGAAGTGATCTGCCTCGATGTACTCGGCCGGTCCACGGTGCAGCCAGTCGGGGACGGGGTCGACGTCCCCGAAGCCGCTCAGCGTCACGGTGGCCCGCAGATTCAGCGTCGGCGCGGCGATCGGCCTGGCCTCGCGCTCGGGGAAGATCCGCACATAGCCGCCCATGGAGACCAGGCCGTGGTCGTCGACGGGGGTCAGTGCGTGGTCCCGGGACAGGATCTGCCCCAGCGCGTCGGTGAGCACCAGGCGGTTGAGTTCGTGCTCTCCCGGGGAATAGGTGTCGATCATCGCGACGCCCGCGAGCTCGCCACCACCGTCCTCGATCCGCCGGGCGACCGCATGGGCGAGCGCACCACCGGCCGAATAGCCGATGAGCGCCGCCGGGCCTCGCTCGAGTTCCGAGGCGACGGCCGCGGCGAGGCTCTCGATCGCCGCCGCCCAGGTCGCCGGCAGGTCGTCGCCCGCGCGCGTGCCGGGCAGCCGCAACGCACTGACCTGCCGCTCGCCGCGCAGTTCGCGAGCCAGGCGGGCGAACTGGTGGGTGCCCGATCCCGCCAGGAACGACGGGAGGCAGATCAGTGCCGGTGCCGCGGCCCCGCGCGCCAGGAGCTGCGCGGCCGGGCGCCGGGCGGCGGCCTCGTCGGCGCAGTACGTGGTCATCAGAGCCGAGCTCGCGACCAGCAGCGGCAGCGCCCCTGCCAGCTCACCGCGGCGATGCGCCGCCGACACCAGGTCGGTGATCGTGCCGCGCACGCCGGCCGGTGCCTGCTCGACCACGCCGGTGTCGGATTCCTCGATCAGCGATCGCACCAGTTTCGCCACATCGCCGGCGGTCGGGTGGTCGAAGATCAGCGTCGATGGCAACGTCAGCCCGGTCAGCTGTGCGAGCCGGTTCCGGAATTCGACGGCACCGAGGGAGTCGAAACCGAGCTCGGTGAACGGCGCGTACGGGTCGATCACGTCGCCGGACAGGTGGCCGAGGACCGCCGAGGCGACGTTGCGCACCTCTCGCAGGACCACACCGTCGCGGTCGGCGTCGGGCAGTGCGGCCAGCTGCCGCGCCAGGCTGACACCGGTACTCGCGGCGGCCGAGGGAACCCGGATCATGCCGCGCAGTACCGCGGGCAGTGTGCCGCCGCGCGCCAGGTCGGTGAGCGCCGCCGTGTCCAGCAGTGCCGTCGTCGGTGTCGCCCGATCGGTCGCGAGTGCGTTGTCGAACAGCGCCATCCCGGACTCCGGGTCGATCGGGATCAGGCCCAGCCTGGCCCGGATCTGGCGGGCGTACTGCTCGGCGCCGTCCCCGCTGAGGACCTCTGCCATGCCGACGGTCCACAGTCCCCAGGCCAGCGAGTGCGCGGGCAGGCCCGCGCTGCGCCGCAGGCGTGCCAGCGCGTCCAACGCGGCGTTCGCGGCGGCATAGTTGCCCTGTCCTTGTCCGCCGAGCAACGGCGCCGCGGACGAGAACAGCACGAACGCCGACAGCTCCAGGTCACGGGTCAGCTCGTGCAGGTGCAGTGCCGCATCGACCTTCGGTGCCAGCACCCGTGTCGTCTGCGCGGCGGTCAGGGTGTCGAGCGTGCCGTCGTCCAGGACGCCCGCCGCATGGATGACGGCGGTCAGCGGGGCATCGGCGTCGATGTCGGCCAACAGGGCCTGGACCGCGGTGCGTTCGGTGACGTCGCACGCCACGACCCGGACGTGGGCGCCGAGTTCGGTCAGCTCGGCGGCCAGTCCGGCGGCGCCGTCCGCGGCGGCCCCGCGCCGCGACACCAACAGCAGCCGTCGTGCGCCGCGCGCCGCGACCAGATGCCGGGCGACGATCGCGCCGATGCCGCCGGTGCCGCCGGTGATGAGCACGGTGCCGCGGTCGAACGACGGTGGCACGCCCGGTTCGGCGGCGGGCAGCGGCTGCAGTCGCGGTGCCAGGATCCGGCCCTCGCGCACGGCCAGCTGCGGTTCGTCCTGGGCCACGGCGTCGGCGAGCGACGTGATCGGCAGGGTGTCGCTGTCGTGGTCGATGAGCAGGAACCGGCCCGGGTGCTCGGACTGCGCGCTGCGCACCAGGCCCGCCACGGCGGCTCCGACCAGATCGGGTTCCTCGCCGGGCAGTCCGGCGGCCGTGCGCGTGACGATCGCGAGCCGGCCGGGGCGATCGGCGCCTATCCAGCCCTGCAGCAGCGCGAGCGTCGTCAGCACGCCGGCGTGGATGTCCGCCACGCCGCCACCGGTTCCGCGGGGCGCCGGCCAGACCACCGTGTCGGGAGCATCCTGCAGCAGAGCGAGTTCCGCGAGATCGACACAGCAGGTCGGGGGCTCAGGGGCCTCGACGGTCGCCGGGTCGCCGAGCACAACGATGCGCCCGGCGTCCGCCTTGGTGACGGCCGGCACGGCGACCCACTCGACGTCGAACAACGGTGCCGCGCCTCGCAGTTGGGCCAGCGCCTGCTGATCGATCGGGCGGGCCCGCACCGACTCCATGCTCAGCACGAGGGCGCCGGTTGCGTCCACCGCGTCCACCCGCAAGGTGTTCGGTGCGATGCGGGCGATGCGGGCGCGCAGGGCACCCACGCCGGACTGTGCCAGCTGGACACCCTCGAAGGCGAAAGGCAGTGGCACCCGGCCGTCGGGCCCGCCCTCGGCGAGCTGGTCGACAGCCGCGTGGAACACCGCGTCCAGCAGTGCCGGATGCACTCCGAAGGCGGTGGCGCGCGCTGCGGTGTCGGTGTCGAGCGCCAGGTCGACGAAGACTTCCTCCCCACGCGACCACGCGGCGCGAACGCCCTGGAACACCGGGCCGTACCCGAAGCCGAGGTCGCCGAGCGCGCGGTACACCTGCTGCGCGTCGACCGGATCGCCCGCAACCGGAGGCCACACCTGGGACCAGCCCGGTGCCGCGGTCGGCGTGGCGGGCGTGAGCAGGCCACGGGCATGCAGCACCCAGGCGTCGGCGGCGCGAGCGTGGATGGCCACGGTCCGGTGCCCATCGGCGTCGGGTTCGCCCACAGCGAGCTGAAGGTCCGCGGCACCATCGGTGGTGAGAGTCAGCGGCGCCGCGAGCACCAGTTCCGCCAGGCGCGGCACGCCGAGCCTGGCACCAGCGGCCAGCGCCAGTTCCACGAATCCGGTACCCGGCAGCACGACCGTGCCGAAGAGAGCGTGGTCAGCGAGCCATGGGTGGGTGCGCAGCGAGATCCTGCCGGTGAACAGCCACTCGTCCTTGCCGGCGAGCTGTACCTGGGCGTGCAACAGCGGATGGTCCGCGGAGTCGCCGCCGGCGAGCGGCGCAGCGGCCTCCGCGGGCAGCAACCAGAATCGTTCGTGCTGGAAGGGGTAGGTGGGCAGCGTGATCCGTGCCTGCGGTCGAGCTCCGAAGTAGGCCGCCCACCGCACCGGTTGGCCCGCGCAGTGCGCCGTTGCCAGCGCGGCGACCAGTTGCTCGGCTTCGGCGACCGTACGACGGGATCCCGCAACCACCGTTGCGCGCGCTGCGAGGTCTGTCGCCAGCGTGGCGCGGGTCATGGCCGTCAGCACCGCGTCCGGGCCCAGCTCGACGAACAGGCGCACACCCGAATCGAGCAGTGACCGGACCGCCGGGGCGAAGCGCACCGCCTCGCGCAGCTGGCGTACCCAGTACTCGGGCGTCCCCACCGAATCGTCGGCGAATGCGCCGGAAACCGTGGAGCACAAAGGGATTCGTGGCTGGTGATAGGTCAGGCCCGCGGCAATCTCCGCGAACTCGGTCAGCATCGGATCCATCAAGGCGGAGTGGAACGCGTGGCTCACCCGCAGCCTGCTGGTCTTGACGCCCTCGGCCACCAACCTCGACTCGAGCGCCGCCACCGCCTCGGTGTCTCCGGAGAAGACCACCGCATCGGGAGCGTTCACAGCGGCCAGCGAGACCGCGCCCACTGCCGGATCGGCATGACCCGCCGCCAGCAACTCCACGGCCCGCTCCTGCGGCACCGCGGCGGCCAGCATGCTCCCACCTGTCGGCAGCGCCCCCATCAGTCGGCCCCGGGCCGCAACGAGTCGGCACGCGTCCGACAACGACCACACACCGGCCGCATACGCCGCGGCCAGCTCGCCGATCGAATGCCCGGCCACGACATCCGGGGTCACGCCGAACGACTCGACCAGGCGATACATCGCCACCTCGAACGCGAACAGCGCGGGCTGGGTGTACTCGGTGCGGTCCAGCAGGGTCTCGGCGGTCGCGCCGAACATCACCTCCCGCAGCGAATGCCCCAGGTGTGCGTCGAATTCCGCGCACACCTCGTCGAGCGCGGCCGCGAAAGCCGGGAACTCCCGGTACAGCTCAGCGCCCATCCCGATCCGCTGCGCGCCCTGACCGGTGAACAGGAACGCTGTCGTGCCGCTCTGACCGGCGCCGTTGGCGATGCCCGCTGCCGGCTCGTCCGCTGCCAGGCGCGCCAAGGCCGCCAGCAGCGTCTCCCGGTCCGGGCCCACGACGGCGGCGCGCTGCTCGAGCCGCGCGCGGTGCAACGCCAGCGTCGCCGCGACATCGGTCAGGTCGAGCTCCGGACGTTCGCGCAGCGCGTCGTGCAGACGGCGCGCCTGGGTCCGCAGAGCGGCAGGCGTCCGCGCGGACAGCAGCAGCGGCACGGCCGCCGGGCGCGGTGCATCGGCCGGCCGCGGCAAGGCCGCGGGCGCCTCTTCGAGGATCACGTGCGCGTTGGTCCCGCTGATCCCGAACGACGACACACCCGCCCGGCGCGGACGCTCCCCGACCGGCCACGGCTCGGCCTCGGTCAGGATCTGCACCGCGCCCGCCGACCACTCCACGTGCGGCGACGGCGCGTCAACATGCAAGGTGGGCGGCAGGATCTCGTGCCGCAGCGCCTGCACCATCTTGATCACACCACCGACACCGGCAGCCGCCTGCGTGTGCCCGATGTTCGACTTCAACGACCCGATTCGCAGCGGCTCGGCGCGATCCTGTCCGTAGGCGTTGATCAGCGCCTGCGCCTCGATCGGGTCACCCAGCGTGGTGCCGGTGCCGTGCGCCTCTACCGCATCCACCTCGGCCGCGGTCACCCCTGCGTTGACCAGTGCCTGCGCGATCACCCGTTCCTGGGACGGACCGTTGGGTGCGGTCAAGCCGTTGCTCGCACCGTCCTGATTGATGGCGCTACCGCGGATCACGGCCAGTACCGGGCGCCCGTTGCGCTGCGCGTCGGACAACCGTTCGAGGGCGAGCACGCCGACGCCCTCGGCCCATGAGACACCGTCCGCAGCATTCGCGAACGGCTTGCAGCGCCCATCCGGTGACAGCGCCCGCTGCCGGGAGAACTCCAGGAACAGCAGCGGAGTCGACATGACCGTCACCCCGCTGGCCAGGACCAGCGACGTCTCCCCTGCGCGCAGTGCCTGCACCGCCAGATGCAGGGCCACCAGCGACGAGGAACACGCCGTGTCCACCGTCACCGCGGGCCCTTCCAGACCGAGGGAGTAGGACACCCGGCCGGAGACGACGCTGCCGGCCGATCCGGTCGCCAGATAGCCGTCCGCGGCACCGTCGGCGGCATCGCGCGCCGAGTAGCCGTAGTCCTGGTACATGACGCCCGCGTACACCCCGGTGTCGCTGCCCCGCAGTGCGGTCGGATCGATACCGGCATCTTCGAGCGCTTCCCAGGACGCCTCGAGCAGCAACCGCTGCTGCGGGTCCATCGCCGCTGCCTCACGGGGGCCGATTCCGAAGAAGGCGGCATCGAAATCACCTGCGGCATGCAGGAATCCGCCTTCTCGGGTGTAGATCTTGCCGGGCTTGCCGGGCTCGGTGTCGTACAGGTGGTCGACGTCCCAGCCGCGGTCGCCCGGGATCGGGGTGATCGCGTCGACGCGCCCGGTGATCAGTTCCCAGAGCTGGTCGGGATTCTCGACGCCGCCGGGATACCGGCAGCTCATGCCGACAATCGCGATCGGCTCGTCGACCCTGGCCTTGGCCCGGGTCGAGGCGGGGCGCGGTCGCGTCGGCGCCGAACCGTCGACCCGGGTCCGCAGGAAGCCCGCGACAGCGGCGGCGGTCGGATAGTCGAACACCAGCGTGGCCGGAAGCTGGACACCTGTGGCGGCGCTCACCCGGTTGCGGAACTCGACTCCGCCGAGCGAGTCGAATCCCAGTGCGGCGAACGGTGTTTCGGGGTCGATGGCGTCGGCCGACTCATGGCCGAGGACCGCGGCGGCGATCGCCCGGACCTCAGTGCGGATCAGCGCCTCCCACTGATCGGCGGGGGCTTCGAGCAACCGCTGGCGCAACGGGCTGTCGGCGACCTGGCCGCGCGACGGTACCTGAATCAGGCCGCGCAGCACCGCGGGTAGCGTGCCGAGTCGGCCCAGCGCGGTGAGGGACGGTGTATCGAGCAGCGCGGTCATCAGCATCGGTTCGCTGGTGGCCAAGGCATCGTCGAACAGCTGCATGCCCGTGTCCGGCTCGATCGTGGACAGACCGAGACGCGTGCGGATCTGACGCACCAGATGTTCGGCACCCGGGTCGTTCAACGCCTCGGCCATGCCGCGCTTCCACAGCCCCCAGGCCAGCGAATGCGCGGGCAGACCGGCGCTGCGGCGCGCCTGGGCGAGCGCGTCCAGCGCCGCGTTGGCGGCCGCGTAGTTGCCCTGGCCCTGCCCACCGAGCAGCGGGCCGGCGGAGGAGAACAGCACGAACGCCGACAGGTCCAGGTCGCGGGTGAGCTCATGCAGATGCCAGGCGGCATCGACCTTCGGGGCGAGCACCCGATCCACCTGCTCGGCGGTCAGGGTTTCGATGGTGCCGTCGTCGACCACGCCCGCGGTGTGCACGACAGCGGTCACCGGTTCGTGCGCCGGTACGGAATCCAGCAGCGCCGCGACCGCGGCGCGATCGCTGACATCGCACGCGGCGACGCGTACGTCGGCGCCCAGCGCGGTCAGCTCGGTGACCAGCTCCGCGACGCCCGGCGCGGCGGAGCCGCGGCGCGAGACGAGCAGCAGTCTGCGCACCCCGTGCCGGGTGACCAGGTGGCGTGCGGTGACGGCGCCCAATCCGCCTGCGCCGCCGGTGATCAGGACCGTGCCGTCACCGAAGGGCTCGCCGGTCGATTCGGCGGTGGTCGTACGCATCAGCCGCGGTGCCAGCATGGCGCCGTCGCGGATCGCGAGCTGCGGTTCGTCCGTGGCGACTGCGGCGGCGATCCACCGGCGCAGGTCCGCGAGGCCGTCGTCGTCGAGGTCGAGGTCGTCGTCGAGGTCGACCTGCACGATGCGCCCCGGATATTCCGACTGCGCACTGCGCACCAGGCCGCGGACGGCCGCTGCCGCGGGGTCCGGCGTCTCACCGGGCAGACCTGACCCATGGCGGGTCAGCACGATCAGCGTCGAGTCGGCGCAGCCCGGTTCGGCGAACCAGTCGCGCAGCACCGCGAGGGCGTGGTGCACGGCGGTGCGGATGGTCGCGGGGACGTCGTCGCCGTCCGCCGACGCCGTTTCGGGCGCCCAGACGACAGCCGCGCCTGTGTGGTCCCCGGCTGTCGCGAACGCCGCGACAGCCCCGAACGTCTCGGCGCAACCCGCGACGGGTCGCCCCAGTGCGACCAGTCGCCGGTCCGACAGAGCAGGTGCCGTCACCGCAGGTGCCGTCACCGGCTTCCAGTCGAGAGCGTAGAGCGGGCTGCGGGCACCGGCGAGAGCGCGCGCGTCCGCGGGGCGGGCGAGCACGGCGTCGACCGACAGCACCGCGGCGCCGGTGGCGTCGCAGGCGTCGATGCGTACCTTCTCGGGACCCGAACGGATGGTGCGGACGCGGACCGCGGTGGCGCCGCGCCGGAACACCCGGACGCCGCCGAAGGAGAACGGAAGCGGCAGCCTGCCGTCGGGCAGGTCGTCGGCGAGTGCATCGATGGCAGCGTGGAAGGCCGCGTCCAGCAGCGCCGGATGCACCTCGAAGCCCGCCGCCCGGCGCGCTGTCGTCTCGTCCAGGGCCACCTCGGCGAACGACTCGTCACCACTGGTCCAGGCGGCGCGCACGCCCTGGAAACTCGGGCCGTAGCCGAATCCCAGGTCGGCGAGCCGGTCGTACAGACGCGTTCCGTCGATCGGCGTGCCGTCGGCCGGGGGCCAGTCGGGGTCGATCCAGGCCTGCGTCACGCCGTCGGCGGGTGCGAGGGTGCCGGTGGCGTGCAGCGTCCAGTCCGGCTCGACCGGGGTGGACCCCGCGATGCCGGTGACGGCACGCGAGTGGATCGACAGGTGTCGACGGCCGGTGTGGTCGGGCTCGGTCACCGAGACCTGCACGTCCACGGCAGCGGCACCGTCGAACAGCAGCGGCGTCGCCAGGACGAGTTCGTCCACGACGGGCAGTTCCAGGCGGCTCCCCACGGCCAACGCGAGATCCACGAACCCGGTGCCGGGCAGCAGGACCGTTCCGAAGGCCGTGTGGTCGGCGATCCACGGCTGGTCGGTGGTGGAAAGCCTGCCGCTGAACAGCCATTCGTCGCGACCGGCGAGCGGCGCGGCGACGCGCAGCATCGGATGCTCGAGCGCGGCGAGACCAGCGCGGCCCAGGTCACCGAGCGCACCGTCGTCGGGCTGCACCCAGTAGCTGCGATGCTGGAAAGCGTAGAGCGGCAGGTCGAGATGGGTGACCGGCCTTCCTGGCGACAGCGGCGCCCAGTCGACGGCAACGCCCGAGCAATGGGCGGCGGCGAGCAACTGCAGGAACTGGTCGACCTCATCGACGCCGCGCCGTGACGCCGCCGCGACCAACGAGCGAGACGCCACCTCGTCGAGCACTGTCTGGCGGGTCATCGCCGCCAGCACCGCGTCCGGACCCACCTCGACGAACCGGCGCACGCCGGCGTCGACGAGTGACTGCACGGCCGGGGCGAACCGCACGGCCTCGCGCACCTGCCGCACCCAGTACTGCGGCGTCAGCAGCTCGGGACCGGCCGGCGCACCGGACACCGTGGAGCACACACCCATGCGTGGCGCCCGATACGCCACCGACCTGGCGACCTGCTCGTACTCGGCAAGCATCGGCTCCATCAGCGCCGAGTGGAAGGCATGACTGACCGTCAGCCGGGTCGTCTTCACACCCTCGTCCGCCAGCCGGTCCCGCAGGGCGACGATCGCCGCCGTCTCGCCCGAGAACACCGTCGCCGCAGGCGCGTTCACGGCCGCCAACGAGACCGTCCCCGGCGCGAGCAGTTCCAGCGCCCGCTCCTCCGACACCGCGGCGGCGAGCATCGCTCCACCGCTCGGCAGCGCGCCCATCAACCGACCACGGGCGGCAACGAGCCGACACGCGTCGGCCAGCGACCAGACCTCGGCCACATAGGCCGCGGCCAGCTCGCCGATCGAATGCCCGACCACCACATCCGGGGTCACGCCGAACGACTCCAGCAGGCGATACACCGCCACCTCGAACGCGAACAGCGCGGGCTGGGTGTACTCGGTGCGGTCCAGCAGGGTCTCGGCGGTCTCGCCGAACATGACCTCGCGCAGCGACACCCCCAGCAGGGCATCGAATTCCGCGCACACCTCGTCGAGGGCGGCGGAGAACACCGGGAACGCGGCAGCCAGCCCCGCGCCCATGCCGACACGTTGCGCGCCCTGACCGGTGAACAGGAAGGCCGTCTCACCGGCGGCGGCGACACCCGACACGACATGCGCAGATGCCGAACCTGCGGCCAGGGCCGTGAGGCCGGCGAGCAGACCGGCCCGGTCGGCGCCGAGCACCGCGCCGCGCCGCGCCAGCTGAGCGCGCGTGGCGATCAGGACGGCAGCGACCTCGGCGTCATCCGCCTCGGGGTGGTCGGCGAGCCAGGTCAGCAGCCGCCCCGCCTGTGCCCGCAGCGCGCTCTCCGACTTGGCCGAGAGCAACCACGGTGTCCGCAGCGTCGGTTGAGCCGACTCCGACTGCTGTGCCGGATCGACAGCACCATCGCGCGGCGCCTCTTCGAGGATCACGTGAGCGTTGGTCCCGCTGATCCCGAAGGACGACACACCCGTCCGACGCGGACGATCGAGCTCCGGCCACTGCTGAGCCTGCGTCAGCAGTCTCACCGCGCCCGCCGACCAATCGACCTCGGGGCTCGGCTCGTCCACGTGCAGCGTCGCCGGGAGAACCCCGTGACGCATGGCCATGACCATCTTGATCACGCCCGCGACACCCGCCGCCGCCTGCGTGTGACCGATGTTCGACTTCAACGAGCCGAGTCGAAGCGGCTCCTCGCGGGCCTGGCCGTAGGTGGCCAGCAGCGCCTGCGCCTCGATCGGATCGCCCAGCCGGGTACCCGTACCGTGCGCCTCCACGGCGTCCACCTCGGACGCCGACAGCCGCGCGTTGGCCAACGCGGCCCGAATGACCCGCTCTTGCGAAGGCCCGTTCGGCGCGGTCAGCTGGCTGCTCGCACCGTCCTGGTTCACCGCGGAACCACGAACCACCGCCAGCACCCGATGCCCGCTGCGCTCCGCGTCCGACAGCCGCTCCAGCACCAGCACGCCCACGCCCTCGGCCCAGCCCGTGCCATCCGCCGACGAGGAGAACGCCTTGCAACGCCCGTCCGGCGACAGCCCGCGCTGCCGGGAGAACTCCACGAACGTGCCCGGTGTCGCCATCACCGTCACACCACCGGCAAGCGCCATCGCACACTCGCCCTGACGCAGCGACTGGACCGCAAGATGAAGCGCGACGAGCGAGGACGAACACGCGGTGTCGACCGTCACCGCCGGCCCCTCCAACCCGAAGGTATAGGCCAGCCGACCCGACGCGACGCTGCCCGCGCTCCCGGTCAGCAGGTAGCCCTCGAAGTCCTCGGGCGCGTTGGGCTTCCGGGAGCCGTAGTCGTCGTACATGACGCCCATGTACACCCCGGTACGGGTGCCCTTCAGCGCGGTCGGGGCGATGCCCGCGTGCTCGAAAGCCTCCCAACCCGTCTCCAGCAGCAACCGCTGCTGGGGATCCATCGCCGCGGCCTCGCGCGGACCGATGCCGAAGAGCTCGGCATCGAACCGGTCCGCCTCGTACAGGAAGCCGCCTTCGCGGGTGTACGAGGTCCCGAGGTGGTCGGGGTCCGGGTGGTACAGGTTTTCCAGGTCCCAGCCGCGGCCCTCCGGGAAGGGACCGACCGCGTCACGTCCGGCGCCCAGCAGCTCCCACAGGTCATCCGGGGAGGCGACACCGCCCGGGAGCCGGCAGGCCATGCCCACGATCGCGATCGGCTCATGGTCGCGCTCCTCCAGATGCTGCACACGCTGACGGCTCTCCCGCAGGTCGACCGTTGCCCGCTTGAGGTAGTCGCGAAGTTTCTGCTCGTTGTCCATGTCTACCTGCCGAGTTCGTTGTCAAGTGCTGCGAAGAGTTCGTCGTCCGTTGCCAGGTCGAGGTCGGCGCCGTCGGGGCCGCCGTCCACCGTCCGAAGCAGGCCGCGCAGTCGCGCGGCGTACGTTCCTGCCGGTCCGTCGCCGTCCGACGGGCCGGCGGCCGAGAGCGCGGCCTCAAGTGCGTCCAGGGCTGCCTGGACCGGGTCTGCCACTTCGCCGACCAGCTCGCCCCGCAGGTATTCGGCGACGGCTTGGGCGGTCGGGTGGTTGAAGACGAGCGTGCTGGGCAACCGCAGTCCGGTGAGGGCGTTCAGCCCGTTGCGCAGTTCGACCGCGGTGAGGGAGTCGAAGCCCATCTCCAGCAGTCCGCGCTGGACGTCGATCGTCTGCGGGGCCGGGTGGGCCAGGACGATGCCGATCTGTTCCCTGACAGCGTTGAGCAGCACCTGCTGCTGCTCTTCCACGTCCAGGCCCGTGAGCCGCTGCGCCAGCGGGATCTGCGCCGGAGCGGAGGTACGCCGGCCGGCTCGGCGCTCGGTGCGCACCAGGCCCCGGTACAGCTCGGGCAGTGCCTCCCCGAGGCTGCGCAGGACCGCGAGGTCGAGTGCCACCGGCGCGAGCACCGGTCGGATCCCCGCCCCGCCCAGGACCGCGTCGAGGGCCGCGAGTGCCCGGTCGGTCGGCATCGGCAGGATCCCGTTGCGGGCGAGCCTGGCCCGGTCGGCAGGGTCGAGGTCGCTCGCCATGCCGTCCTGCCACATACCCCAAGCGAGGGACACGGCGGGCAGGCCCTCGGCGCGCCGGTGTTCGGCGAGCGCGTCCAGGAAGGTGTTGCCGGCGGCGTAGTTGGCCTGTCCGGCGTTGCCCACCAGGCCGGCGACGGAAGAGAAGAGGACGAAGTCCGTCAGCTCCAGTCCGGCGGTCAGCTCGTGCAGGTTCCAGGCGGCTTCCACCTTCGGCCGCAGGACCCGGGAGAGGCTCTCCGGGCTGATGGCCTCCAGCGTGGCGTCCTCGACGACTCCGGCCGCGTGCACGACCGCGGTGAGCGGGTGCTCGTCCGGGATCGAGGCGAGCAGCCCGGCCAGCGCGTCGCGGTCGGCCGCGTCGCATGCCGCGACGCGTACGTCCGCGCCCAGCGCCGTCAGTTCGGCGACAAGGTCCTCCGCCCCGCCTCGCCGACTGGTGAGCAGCAGGCGGCGGGCGCCGCGGCCGGTCACCAGGTGCCGGGCGACCTGGGCGCCGAGTGCGCCCGTGCCACCGGTGATCAGCACCGTACGCTCCGGGTCGAACGCGTCGTCGACATCCGGGGTCCGGACCGGGAACGGGACCTTGGCGAGCCGGGTCACATAGGCCTGTCCCTCGTGCAGTTCGAGCTGCGGTCGGGAATCGGCCAGGGCCGCGGCAAGCAGCTCGCGGCCGGCCGGCAGGCCGTCCGTGATCACGTGCTGGAAAAGTCCCGGGTGCTCCGACTCGGCGGTCCGCATCAGCCCGGAGAGTGCGCTGTGCGCCAGTTCCCCGGTGCTGACCACGGCGAGCCGCACTCCGGCCGGAACGTCGGTGGCGAGCCACTGCCGCAGTACCGCCAGCACCTCCTCCGTGACCCGGCCGGTCTCCTGCGCGGTGGCCGGGCGTACCGGAAGGACGACCACGTCGGGTGCGGCCGCGCCACCCGCCAGCGAGGCGGCCAGGTCGGCCAGGTCGGCGTGGTGCTCGGCGGCGAGTCCGAGGTCGGCCTCGCCGAGGACCACGATGGTCGGGTCGCCACCGGTGGGGAGTTCCACACCGGCCCGCTCCACCGCGTACATGTGCTGGTCGGAGGGGCGGGACAGCGCGCCCGACGGCAGGGCCCGCAGGGCGAGCGAGTCGACGGAGGCGACCGGCGCGCCCGTCTCGTCGGCGATGCTGACCGCGACCGTTCCGTCCGGGCCGGCCGACAGCTTGACCCGCAGGGTGCCGGTCCGGGACCCGGTCAGCTGGACGCCGCCGAAGGAGAAGGGCAGCCGCAGTTCGGCCGACTCCTCCAGGAGCAGTGCGTGCAGCGCGGCGTCGAACAGTGCCGGGTGCAGGGCGAATCCCTCAGGGTCGACGGACAGCCGTACCTCGGCGTAGAGGTCCTCGCCCGAGCGCCATGCCGCCTGGAGGCCCTGGAAGGCGGGGCCGTAGCCGTAGCCCCGGTCGGCGAGGCGGTCGTACAGGTCCTCGACCGGCAGGGATTCGGCGTCGGCCGGAGGCCAGGACGCGAGGTCGGGTTCGGGGCCGCCGGGAACGGCGGCCACCACGGTTCCGGTGGCGTGCCGGTTCCAGACGTCGCCTTCCTGGCCCCCGCGCGAGTGGACGGCGACGGGCCTGCGGCCTTCTCCGTCGGGGCCGCCGACGGTGATCTGGAGCTGGAGCGCACCCTCGTCGGGAAGGACCAGGGGTGCCTCGAGGGCGAGTTCCTCCAGCCGCGCGCAGCCGAGTGCGGCGCCCGCGTGGAGCGCGAGCTCCACCAGGGCCGTGCCCGGGACCAGCAGGGTGCCGGCGACGGCATGGTCGGCGAACCAGGAGTGGCTGCGGGCCGAGATCCGGCCGGTGAACAGGACACCGTCCGAGTCGGCGAGCACAACCGCGGCCCCGAGCAGCGGGTGCCGTGCGGAGTCGAGTCCGGCTGAGGTGACGTCGCCGCCGGGCCCCTCCGTGAGCCAGTAGCGCTGGCGCTGGAAGGGGTAGGTCGGCAGGTCCGCGGCCGGTCCGGCGTTCTCGCCGAACAGGGCGCGCCAGTCCACCGGCACGCCCCGTACATGGGCGTGGGCCAGGGCGGTGACGGCGGTGTGCGGCTCGGGGCGCCCGCCGCGCAGCACCGGGACCAGGACCGATCCCGCGTCGAGGAAGTCCTGCCCCATCGCGCTGAGCACGCCGTCCGGGCCGAGCTCCAGGAAGGTCCGTACGCCTTCGGCTTCCAGGGCGCGTGCCGCGTCCAGGAAGCGCACCGGCTGGCGGACGTGCTGGGCCCAGTACTCGGGCGTGGTCAGTTCCTCGGCGCCGACCAGCTGCCCGGTCAGGGTGGAGACGATCGGGATGCTGGGCGCGGCGAACGTGAGCCCCTTCGCGACAATCTGGAATTCGTCCAGCATCGCGTCCATGTGCGGGGAGTGGAAGGCGTGGCTGACTCGCAGTTGCTTGGTCTTGCGTCCCTGGGCGGAGAGTTCGGCTCCGATGGCCTCGACGGCTTCCGCGTCGCCCGAGAGCACCACGGAGGTGGGGCCGTTGACGGCGGCGATGCCCAGCAGCTCCTCCCGTCCGGCGAGCAGCGGCAGCACCTCCCGCTCCTCGGCCTGCACGGCGAGCATCGCGCCGCCGCCGGGCAGCGCCTGCATCAGCCGGCCGCGGGCCGCGACGAGCTGCGCCGCGTCCGCCAGCGAGAGGACGCCGGCGACGTGCGCGGCGGCCAGCTCACCGATGGAGTGGCCCGCGAGGAAGTCCGGCCGTACGCCCCAGCTTTCGAGGAGCCGGAAGAGCGCGACCTCGGTGGCGAAGAGAGCGGGCTGCGTGAAGCCGGTCTGGTCCAGCAGCGCCGGGTCCGCACCGAAGAGGACGTCGAGCAGCCGCGTTTCCAGCCAGGGGTCGAGCTCCGCGCAGACGGCGTCCAGGGCCTCGGCGTAGGCGGGGTAGGCGGTGTACAGCTCCCGGCCCATGCCGAGCCGCTGGCTGCCCTGACCGGTGAAGAGGAAGGCCGTACGGCCGTCCACGGGTGTACCCCGCACGGTCAGTGCCGCGAATCCGTCGACCGCTTCGGTGGCGGTGGAGGCCACCACCACGGCGCGGTGCGGCAGTTCGGCCCGTCCGACGGCCAGGGCCTGGCCCGTCGATGCCAGCTCCCGCTGCCCGGTGCCGGCGAGGGCCGCGCCCAGCTGGTCGGCCTGCGCCAGCAGGGCCGCGTCGTTGTGCGCGGACAGCAGCAGCGGCACGACCGGCATCGGCTCGGCCGGCTGGACCGTCCCCTCGGCCGGCGGCTGCTCCACGATGACGTGGGCATTGGTACCGCTGATGCCGAAGGAGGACACGCCTGCCCGGCGCGGCCGCTCGGACTCGGGCCACGGCACCGCCTCGGTGAGCAGTTCCACCTCGCCGGCGGACCAGTCCACGTGCGGGCTGGGCTCGTCGATGTGCAGGCTCTTGGGGAGCACCCCGTGCTGCATCGCCATGACCATCTTGATGACGCCGGCCACACCGGCGGCGGCCTGGGAGTGTCCGATGTTGGACTTCAGGGAGCCCATCAGGAGGGGGGACGGGCGCTCCTGCCCGTAGGTGGCGAGGACGGCCCGGGCCTCGATCGGGTCGCCCAGCGTGGTGCCGGTGCCGTGGGCCTCCAGCGCGTCCACGTCCGCGGTGGTCAGGCCCGCGTTGGTCAGGGCTTGGCGGATCACCCGCTCCTGGGCGGGGCCGTTGGGGGCGGTGAGGCCGTTGCTCGCACCGTCCTGGTTGACGGCGGTTCCGCGGATCACGCCGAGGATCCGGCGGCCGTTGCGCTGGGCGTCGGAGAGCCGCTCCAGCAGGAGGATTCCGGCGCCTTCGGCCCAGGCCGCGCCGTCCGCCCGCGCGGAGAAGGACTTGCACCGGCCGTCCGGTGCCAGGCCGCGCTGCCGGCTGAACTCCACGAACAGGGTGGGCGCGGCCAGCACGGTCACACCACCGGCCAGGGCCAGCCCGCATTCGCCGTTCCGCAGCGCCTGGGCGGCGAGGTGGATGGAGACGAGCGAGGAGGAGCACGCGGTGTCGACGGTGATCGCCGGTCCCTGCAGGCCGAAGGTGTAGGCGACGCGGCCGGAGGCGACACTGACCGTGCTGCCGACCGACAGATAGCCCTCCAAGGCCTCGGGGGCGTCCTTCAGACGTGCCGCGTAGTCGTTGGCCATGACACCGGCGAACACACCGGTCTGGCTGCCCTTGAGAGAGGTCGGGTCGATGCCCGCGCGCTCGAAGGCCTCCCAGCAGATTTCCAGCAGCAGGCGCTGCTGCGGGTCGATGGCGGTGGCCTCCCGTGCGCTCACCCTGAAGAGCTCGGGGTCGAACTGCGGGGCCTCGTAGAGGAATCCGCCATGCCGGGTGTACGAGGTGCCCGCGTGGTCGGGGTCCGTGTCGTACAGGCCGTCCAGGTCCCAGCCGCGGTCGTCCGGGAACGGGCCGATGGCGTCCCGCTCGTCGGACAGCAGCGCCCACAGCTCCTCCGGGGAGCTGACCTCGCCCGGGTAGCGGCAGGCCATCGCGACGATCGCGATCGGCTCGTCGCAGGCACCGACGACCGGTTCGGCCTCGGCCACCGCGGCGGCCGAGCCGAGCAGTTCGGTCCGCAGGAAGCCGGCCAGCTCGGCCGTGCTCGGGTAGTCGAACACCAGCGTCGCGGGCAGCTTCAGACCTGCGGCCGCGTTCAGCCGGTTGCGCAGCTCCACTGCCTTGAGCGAGTCGAAGCCCAGCTCGTTGAAGGCCCGGTCGGGCGCGACCTGGTCGGCGTCGGTGTGCCCCAGCACGGAGGCCACCAGGCCGCGGACCAGTTCAAGCAGCGCGCGCTCCTGGTCCTGGAGGGCCAGCGGCGCCAGGCGTTCCTGGAGGGAGTTCCCGCCCGCCTGCTCGCCGACGGCGGCGCGCCGTGCCGGACGCACCAGGCCGTGGAAGAGCGCGGGCAGCGTGCCGTCCGCGCTCTGCGCCCGCAGTCCGGTGTAGTCCAGCAGCGCCGGAACGAGCACCGGCCGACGGGTCGCGAGGGCCGCGTCGAACAGCGCCAGCCCCTGCTCGCTGCCGATCGGGGCGATGCCGGCCCGGGACATCCGGGCGAGGTCGGCGCCGGTCAGGTGGCCGGTCATCCCGCTGCCCTCGGCCCACAGGCCCCAGGCCAGCGACGTACCGGGCAGGCCCAGGGCCTGGCGGTGCTGCGCCAGGGCGTCCAGATAGGTGTTGGCCGCAGCGTAGTTGGCCTGTCCCGGGGTGCCGACCGTACCGGCCAGTGAGGAGAACAGGACGAACGCGTCCAGCTCCAGGCCGGCCGTCAGCTCGTGCAGGTGCCGGGCGGCATCGACCTTGGGACGCAGTACGGTGTCGAGCTGCTCGGCCGTGAGGGCGTGCAGCGTGCCGTCGTCGAGGACGCCGGCGGTGTGCAGGACCGCGGTGAGCGGGTGCTCCGAGGGGATCGCGCCCAGCATCGCGGCGACCGCTACGCGGTCGGCCGTGTCACAGGCGACCACGGACACATCGGCTCCGTGAGCCGTGAGTTCGGCCTCCAGCTCCAGCATGCCCGCCGCGTCCCGGCCGCGGCGGCTCGCCAGCAGCAGGTGCCGTACGCCGTGTTCGGCGACGAGGTGGCGGGCGAACAGCTGGCCCAGGGTGCCGGTGGCGCCCGTGATGAGCACGGTGCCCTCGGGGTTGAGGGCGGGCACGGTGTCGCCCGCCGTGGGCGACGTGACCAGCCGCGGCACGAGCAGTGCCCCGTCCCGCAGGCTCACCTGCGCGTCCGGTACGGCCAGCGCACGCCCGAGCTCGGCCTCGGAGAGGTCCCAGTCCGTCAGGTCCAGCAGGCCGAACCGGCCGGGGTTCTCGGCCATGGCGGTACGCACCAGCCCCCAGACGGGAGCCGAGCCGAGTCCGGCCTCCGTGCGGGCGGTGGTCGCGTCACGGGTCACGAAGACCAGGCGCGAGTCGGCGAACCGCTCGTCGGCGAGCCACTCCTGGGCCAGCCGCAGCGCCCGGTGTGCCACGGCGCCGGGGCCGTCCTCGCCGGAGAAGGGGACCACGACGAGCGACGGGGTTCCGACCAGGCCGGCGAGGTCCGAGGAGGTGCCCAGCGGGGCGGGCAGACCGTGGCCGGAGTCGTCGAGGACGGCCCATCCGGCGGCCGGGGCGGCCTCCGGGGCGGTCGTCCACTCCACCTGGAGGAGCGGCTGGCGGGGGGCGCCCGAGCCGGCCAGCTGGGCGGGGTCCACGGCCCGCAGGCTGAGCGTCTGCACCGACGCGATCGGCGCACCGCTCGCGTCGGCGAGGGACAGGGCGGCACCCGAGCCTTCCGGGGTGATCCGTACCCGCAGCACGCTGGCGTTCACCGCGTGCAGCCGAACGCCGGTCCAGGCGAACGGCAGCACCAGGCGGCCGTCCTCCGCGAGCGCCAGCGGGTGCAGGGCGGCATCGAGGAGGGCCGGGTGGATCCCGAACTCGCCCGGGGGGACGTCCTTCGGGAGCGCGACCTCGGCGAACAGCTCCTGGCCGGCGCGCCACAGCGCCCGCAGGCCCTGGAAGGTGGGTCCGTACTGGAAGCCCCGCTCGGCGAGCGTGTCGTAGGCCACCGTCAGGTCGACCGGCTCGGCGCCGGCCGGGGGCCAGGCGGTGTCGGCCGGTACGCCCGCAGGTCCTTCCGCGTGACCCAGGACGCCGGTGGCGTGCAGGGTCCACGGGTGGATCGCGGCGTCGTCGGACTCGGGCTCCGGGCGGGAGTGGACCGACAGCGGGCGCCGGCCCTCCTCGTCCGGAGCGTCGACCACGACTTGGAGCTGCACTCCGCCGCGGCCGGCCAGCACCAGCGGTGCCTGGAGGGTCAGCTCGTCGAGCTGGTCGAGGCCCGTGTGGTCACCCGCCCGGATGGCGAGGTCCACGAAGGCGGTACCGGGGAGCAGCACGGTGCCGGCCACGGCGTGGTCCGCCAGCCAGGGCTGCGTGTTCAGGGCGATCCTGCTGCTCAGGACCAGCTTGTCCTCGTCGGCCATCCAGAGCGCGGCGCCGATCAGCGGGTGCCGCTCGGCGGCCATGCCGAGCCCGCCCGCGTCCCCGGACAGCGCCGGGCCCTCCAGCCAGTAGCGCCGGCGCTGGAAGGGGTAGGTCGGCAGGTCGACGACCGCGCCGGGTCCGCCGAGCACGGCAGCCCAGTCGAGCGGGGCGCCCGAGACGTGGGCCCGCGCCGCGGAGGCGAGGAAGTCGTCGAGTCCACCCTCGTTCCGGTGGAGCGAGGGCACGGTGACGGCGCTGTCGTACGACGTGTCGTCGATCGTCTCCTGGAGCGCGACGGTCAGCACCGGGTGGGCGCTGGCCTCGATGAAGACGCGGTGTCCCTGGTCGAGCAGGGTCCGGGTGGCCTCCTCAAGACGGACGGTCTGGCGCAGGTTGCGGAACCAGTACGCGCCGTCGAGCTCCGTGCCGTCCAGCGGCTGCCCGGTGACGGTGGAGAGGAAGGGCACCTTGACGGCGCGCGGGGTGAGCGAGGACAGGGCGTCGAGCAGCTCGTCCCGCAGGCTTTCGACATGCGCGGAATGGGAGGCGTAGTCGACCGCGATGCGCTTGGCGCGCATCTTGTTGTCCTTGCAGTAGGCGACCAGCTCCTCAAGAGCGATCACCCCTCCGGCGACCACCACGGAACGCGGGCCGTTGTGTGCGGCGATGTCGATGGCGCCGTCCCAACGGGTGATGAGCTCGCGGACCTCGTCGGCCGGCAGGGCCACCGAGACCATCCCGCCCGTACCCGCCAGCTTCACCAGCACCTGGCTGCGCAGCGCCACGACCTTCGCCGCGTCCTCCAGCGACAGCGCCCCCGACACCGCGGCCGCCGCGATCTCACCCTGCGAGTGACCGATCACCGCATCCGGCTCGATACCCACCGAACGCCACAACGCGGCCAGGGACACCATCACCGCCCACAGCGCCGGCTGCACCACCTCCACCCGATCGAAACCGGGCGCGCCCTCCGCACCGCGCAGGACCTCCAGCAGCGACCAGTCCGTGAACGGCGCCAACGCCCGCTCACACTCCACCAGCCGGGCGGCGAACACCGGGGAGGAGTCGAGGAGTTCCAGAGCCATGCCCTGCCACTGCGAACCCTGACCCGGGAAGACGAACACCGTCTTGCCCGAGCCCGTGACCGCGCCCTGCACCAGGTTCACCGCGGACCCACCCGAGGCCAGCGCCTCAAGACCCGCCAGCAGCTCATCCCGGCCGGCGCCCGAAACCGCTGCCCGGAAGGGGAGGTGCGGGACCCGGGTCGCGAGAGCCGAAGCCACCCGCGCCGGGTCGACGAGCTCCGAAGCCAGCAGCTCACGCACCTGGCCGGCCCGCGCCGCCAGGGCCGCCTCGCTCTTCGCCGAGACCACCAGCGGAAGCCCCGCCACCACCGGCTCACCGGCCACGACCGGCTCCGGGCCCTGCTCCAGGATCACGTGCGCGTTGGTACCACTGATACCGAACGAGGACACGCCCGCGCGACGCGGACGCGCCACCTCCGGCCACGCCCGACGCTCGGTGACCAGCTCCACCGCACCCGTCGACCAGTCGACGTGCGGCGTCGGCTCGTCCACGTGCAGCGTCGCCGGAAGCTCCCCGTTGCGCATCGCCATCAGCATCTTGATGATGCCCCCGACACCCGCGGCAGCCTGCGTGTGACCGATGTTCGACTTCAACGAGCCGAGCCGAAGCGGCTCTTCGCGGTCCTGGCCGTAGGTGGCCAGCAGCGCGTTGGCCTCGATCGGGTCACCGAGCCGGGTACCGGTGCCGTGCGCCTCGACCGCGTCCACCTCGTGCGGAGCGAGGCCGGCGTTGGCGAGGGCCTGGCGGATGACGCGTTCCTGCGAGGGCCCGTTGGGGGCGGTGAGGCCGTTGCTCGCACCGTCCTGGTTGACCGCGGAACCACGGATCACACCAAGGATGTTGTGCCCGAGCCGCTGAGCGTCCGACAGCCGCTCCAGCACCAGCAGGCCCGCGCCCTCGCCCCAACCCGTACCGTCCGCCGAGGCCGCGAACGACTTGCAGGTCCCGTCCGGCGACAGCCCACGCTGACGCGAGAACTCGACAAAGGTCGTCGGCGTGGACATCACGGTGACACCGCCGGCGAGTGCCATCGAGCACTCGCCCTGGCGCAGCGCCTGAGCGGCCAGGTGCACCGCTACCAGCGACGAGGAGCACGCCGTGTCCAGCGTCACCGCCGGCCCCTCGAAACCGAACGTGTAGGACACCCGGCCCGACAGGACACTCGCGATCGTGCCCGTCAGCAGATGCCCCTCGAAGCCCTCCGGAGCACTCGCCAGCCGCGACCCGTAGTCGTTGTACATCACACCCGCGTAGACACCGGTCGAGGAACCGCGCAGCGAGGCGGGGTCGACTCCCGCACGCTCCAGCGCCTCCCACGCGACCTCCAGCAGCACACGCTGCTGCGGGTCGGTCGCGGTCGCCTCACGCGGACTCAGACCGAAGAACTCGGCATCGAACTCCGCTGCCTGGTAGAGGAATCCGCCCTTGCGCGTGTACGACTTGCCGATCTTCTCGGGGTCCGGGTCGTAGAGGCCTTCCACGTCCCAGCCGCGGTCGGACGGGAACTCGTCGATCGCGTCCCGGCCCTGCGCCACGAGCCGCCACAGGTCCTCCGGTGAGGAGACCCCGCCCGGGTAGCGGCACGCCATACCGACCACGGCGATCGGCTCGTCCAGTCCCGGGGCGTGGGCGGCCACCGACGGGACGACAGCCGTTCCGGTCGCGTCGAGCCGGTCCAGCAGGAAGTCCGCCACCGCCTGGGGCGACGGGTGGTCGAACACGAGGGTGGTGGGCAGTCGCAGACCGGTCACCGAGTTGAGCCGGTTGCGCAGTTCGACACCCGTGAGGGAGTCGAAGCCGGTGGTCAGGAATGCCTTGGCGGGGTCGATGTCGGCGTTGGCCCCGCGCCCGAGAACCAGCCCCACGGTCTCCTTCACGGTCTGGAGTACGGCCTTTGCCCGCTCCTGCGCGGCCAGCGCTCTCAGCCGCTGGACCCACGACGAGTCGGCGCCGCGGGCGGCGCCGGCCGCCTGCCGGCGGCGGACGCGGACCAGGCCGGTGAACAGCTCGGGGAGCGCGTTCTCCTCGGCCCGGGCGCGCAGGGCGCCCAGGTCGAGTTCGGCGGGGACCAGCAGCGGCTCCGCCGAGGCGAGCGCCGCATCGAACAGCTCCAGACCCAGTTCCGGGGTCAGCGGGACGATTCCGCTCCGCTTCCACCGCGCGACGTCGGCGTCGGCGAGGGTTCCGGCCATGCCGTCGGCGCTGTCCCACAGGCTCCACGCGAGGGAGGTGGCGGGCAGGTCCTGGGCGCGGCGGTGCTGCGCGAGAGCGTCGAGGAAGGTGTTCGCGGCCGCGTAGTTGGCCTGGCCGGCGTTGCCCATGAGACCCGCGATGGACGAGAACATGACGAACGAGGCAAGGCCGAGGGACGCGGTGAGGCGGTGCAGGTTCCAGGCCGCGTCCACCTTCGGACGCATCACCCGCTCCAGCTGACCGGCCGACAGCGAGGCGACCGTCACATCGTCCAGGACACCGGCCGTATGCACCACGGCAGTCAGCGGACGCTCGACCGCGACCTCGGCCAGCAGACAGACCCGCCAGCGCGTCGAAGTCCGACACGTCACACGCCGCCACCCGAGCCCGCGCACCCAACTCCGCCAGCTCCGCCACGAACTCGGCAGCCCCCGGAGTCCCACCACCACGACGCGACACCAACAGCAGGTGCCGCGCACCGTGATGCGTCACCAACCGACGCGCCACCAGCCGGCCCAACGTCCCCAGAGCACCGGTCACCAGGACCGTACCCTCCGGATCCAGACCCTCCACCGCACCCGCCACGACACCCGCGGCACGCGCCAGACGCGGCACGAACAACCCGCCACCGCGCACCGCCACCTCAGGCTCACCCGAAGCCAGCACGGCAGGCAGCAGCTCCAGACCGCCCTCATCCACGTGGGCGAGGACCAGTCGGCCGGGCTGCTCGGTCTGCGCGGTACGGATCAGGCCCACGAGCGGGGCCGTGTGCAGCGCGCCGTCCGGCACGACGAGGACAAGGCGGCTCTCCGCGAACTGCGGGGCGGCCAGCCATTCCTGCACCGCCTCCAGCGAGCGCGCCGCCGTGGCGTGGGTCTGGTCGAGTACCTCACCGGTGCTGCCCACGACGAGCTCCTGCTCGCCGATCACCACGAACTCCGGTACGGCAGCTCCGGCGTCGACCGCAGCGCCGAGCGCGGCGCCGAGCGCGGCGAGGTCGGCGTAGGGCGTCTCGCCCAGCCGGACCCACTGCTGGTCGGCGACCGGCTCGGCCGCCGGGACGGCCTCCCAGGCCACCCGGTACAGGGACTCCACGGCCGGTGCGGCAACGGCGAGTTGATCGCGGGCGATCGGCCGCAGGGCGACCGACTCGATCGCCGCCACCGGAGCGCCGGCGCCGTCGGCGAGAACGAGACGGGCCGTGTCCTGGCCGGTACGGGTCCAGCGGACGCGCAGCACCGTGGCACCGACCGCGTGCAGCACGAAGCCCGAGAACGAGAACGGCAGACGGATCGTGCTGTCGTCCTGCGCCGAGGCCGCGGCCTCCAGCACGAGCGGGTGCAGCACCGCGTCGAGGGCGGCGGGGTGCAGGCCGAAGCGCGCGGCTTCGGTGTGGAGCTGCTCGGGCAGGGCGACCTCGGCGAAGAGGTCGTCGCCGGCGCGCCAGGCGGCGCGCAGGCCCTGGAAGGCCGGCCCGTAGCCGTAGCCCAAGTCGTCGAGGCGGTCGTAGACGCCGTCCAGCGGGATGGGGGTGCCATCGGCCGGGGGCCACTGGTCCAGGGAAACGCCCGGAGAGGGGACGGAGGACGTGAGCAGGCCGGCCGCGTGGGCGGTCCACTGCTCTTCGCCGGTCCGCGAGTACACGGTGAACTGACGATCACCGCGCGGGTCGGACCGGTCGACGGTCAGCCGCAGCTGAGCGCCCGTCCGCTCCGAGAGGATCAGGGGTGCCTGGAGGGTGAGTTCCTCGACGGTGGGGTAACCCAGCTGCTCGGCCGCGGTGCCCGCGAGCTCCAGGAACACCGTCCCCGGAACCAGGACCGTCCCACCGATCGCGTGATCAGCCAGCCACGGATGCGAGGACAACGACACCGAAGCCGAGAACTGCACCGCATCACCATCAGGCTCCGTGATCACCGCAGCCAGCAACGGGTGATCCACAGCCGTCAGACCCAGACCCGCCGCATCACCGGAACGCGGCGCATCCAGCCAGAAACGCTCACGCTGGAAGGCGTACGTCGGCAGCTCCACCACACCGGTACCCGGCAGGAACCGCTCCCAGTCCACCTCCACACCGTGTGCGTGCACAGCGCCCAAGGCGGCGAGCAGGGAACGCTTCTCGCCGCGGTCCTTGCGCAGCACCGGAACCACGACGATGCCCTCGGTGTCGGCCAGGCACTCGCCCGTCAGACCCGCAAGCGTCCCATCAGGACCCAGCTCCACGAACGCCGTCACACCAAGACCGGCCAGCGTGGCGACACCGTCGGCGAAACGGACCGCCGAACGGGCCTGCACAGCCCAGTACTCGGCAGTGAACTCCTCGACCACCTCACCGGTGACATTCGAAACGACCGGGATCCGGGGAGCCGAATAGGTCAGAGTCCGGGCGACCTCGGTGAGCTCCGCCAGCATTCCGTCCAGATGCGCGGAGTGGAAAGCATGGCTCACCTTCAGCCGCGTCGCCTTCACACCCTCCCCGCGAGCCAGCTCCAGGACCTCGAGCACTGCCGACTCGTCACCCGAAACCACCGTGCTGGCAGGGCTGTTGAACCCAGCCACGCCCACACCGGAACGACCCTCGAGCCACCCGGCAACACGCGCCTCACCCGCGTTCAGGGCAACCATCGCCCCACCCTGGGCAACACCCTCCATCAAACGCGCCCGCGCACAGACCAGACGCGCAGCATCCTCCAGCGACAGCACACCCGCCACATGGGCCGCCGCCAACTCACCCACCGAATGACCCACCAGATAATCCGGAGCCACCCCGTAATGCGACAGCAGACGGAACAGCGCCACCTCGACCGCGAACAACGCCGGCTGAGTGAACACCGTCCGCTGAAGCAGCTCCGACTCACCCTCGATCACCCCGGCGAGCGAACGCTCCAAATGGACATCCAACGCCCCGACAACCTCATCGAACGCAGCCGCAAACACCGGCTCCGCCCCATACAACTCACGTCCCATCCCCACACGCTGACTACCCTGCCCGGAGAACAGGAACGCCACCGAACCCGCCGGGACGGCCTTGCCCGGGGCCAGCGTCCGCAGAGCGTCCAGGAGTTCCTCGCGGGTCTCGCCCACGACCACCGCGCGGTGGTCGAAGCGAGCGCGCGATACGGCCAGCGAACGGCCCACAGCCACGGCGTCCAGCTCCGGCCGCTCCTCCAGGAACGACACCAGCCGATCCGCCTGCTCCGACAGAGCGGCCCCGGACTTGCCCGACACCACCCACGGCACCGGACCCGGCACCGACAGCTCCTCCACCGGAGCTTCGATCTCCATGGCCTGCTCGACGATGAGGTGGGCGTTGGTACCGCTGATGCCGAAGGACGAGATGGCCGCCCGGCGCGGACGGTCGAGCTCCGGCCACTCCTGGGCCTGCGTCAGCAGCTGCACCGCGCCGGCCGACCAGTCGACGTGCGAGGTCGGCTCGTCCACGTGCAGCGTCGCCGGGAGAACCCCGTGACGCATGGCCATGACCATCTTGATCACGCCCGCGACACCCGCCGCGGCCTGCGTGTGGCCGATGTTCGACTTCAGCGAGCCGAGTCGAAGCGGCTCTTCGCGGGCCTGGCCGTAGGTGGCCAGCAGCGCCTGCGCCTCGATCGGGTCGCCGAGCTTGGTGCCCGTGCCGTGCGCCTCCACCGCGTCCACCTCGGACGCCGACAGGCGGGCGTTGGCCAGCGCGGCGCGGATGACCCGCTCCTGCGAAGGCCCGTTCGGGGCCGTCAGACCGTTGCTCGCACCATCCTGGTTCACGGCGGAACCACGGATCACCGCGAGCACCTGGTGCCCGTTGCGCTCCGCGTCCGACAGCCGCTCCAGCACCAGCAGACCCACACCCTCGGCCCAGCCCGTACCGTCCGCCGACGAGGAGAACGCCTTGCAACGCCCGTCCGGCGACAGCCCGCGCTGCCGGGAGAACTCCACGAACATGCCGGGCGTGGCCATGACGGACACACCACCGGCGATGGCCACGGAGGACTCGCCCTGGCGCAGCGACTGCGCGGCAAGGTGGAGCGCGACGAGCGAGGACGAGCAGGCGGTGTCAACCGTCACCGCCGGGCCCTCAAGACCGAAGGTGTAGGCCAGCCGGCCCGAGGCCACACTGGCGCTGTTGCCCGTCAGCAGGTAGCCGTCGTAGCCGCCGGACGACTCGTGCAGCCGCGGCCCGTACTCCTGTGCCGTCGCGCCCACATACACACCGGTGCGGGTGCCGCGCAGCGCGGCGGGGTCGATGCCCGCCTGCTCGAAGGCCTCCCAGGCCGTCTCCAGCAGCAGCCGCTGCTGGGGCTCCATCGCCGCCGCCTCGCGGGGACTGATGCCGAAGAACTCGGCATCGAACCGGTCCGCATCGTGCAGGAATCCACCCTTGGTGGCGTAGGTCTTGCCGGGGCTGTCCGGATCGGCGGCGAAGAGCGAATCAAGGTCCCAGCCCCGATTGGTCGGGAATCCGTCGACCGCGTCGACCTCGCTGCTGACCAGACGCCACAGGTCCTCCGGAGAGGCGACCCCTCCCGGCAGCCGGCATGCCATGCCCACGATCGCGATCGGCTCGTCAAGGGCTGCAACCGCGTACACATCGTCATCCTGGCCCTGGCCCTGGTCCAGGCCGAGGAGTTGACCACCGAGGTATTCGGCGAGTACGACCGGGGTCGGGTAGTTGAAAAGGAGGCCGGCGGGCAGCGACAGCCCGGTGGCCGTATTCAGCGCGTTCCGAAGCTCGACGGCCGAGAGGGAGTCGAAGCCCAGGTCCTTGAAGGTCGTGTCAATGTCCACGTCGCGCGCCGATCCATGGCCAAGCACGGCTGCCACGTGCGCACGCACCAGCTCCAGCTCATCGCCTCGCGGCACGGACCGCTTCGGACCGCTCCGCCTTGCCGCAGCGGTCCGGACCTGGACCGGCCCGATCACCGAACCATCCAGCCAGAAGTGCTCACGCTGGAAGGCGTAGGTCGGCAGCTCCACCACACCGGTACCCGGCAGGAACCCCTCCCAGTCCACCTCCACACCGTGTGCGTGCACAGCGCCCAAGGCGGCGAGCAGGGAACGCTTCTCGCCACGGTCCTTGCGCAGCACCGGAACCACCACGATGCCCTCGGTGTCGGCCAGGCACTCGCCCGTCAGACCCGCAAGCGTCCCATCAGGACCCAGCTCCACGAACGCCGTCACACCAAGACCGGCCAGCGTGGCGACACCGTCGGCGAAACGGACCGCCGAACGGGCCTGCACAGCCCAGTACTCGGCAGTGAACTCCTCGACCACCTCACCGGTGACATTCGAAACGACCGGGATCCGGGGAGCCGAATAGGTCAGAGTCCGGGCGACCTCGGTGAGCTCCGCCAGCATCCCGTCCAGATGCGCGGAGTGGAAAGCATGACTCACCTTCAGCCGCGTCGCCTTCACACCCTCCCCGCGAGCCAGCTCCAGGACCTCGAGCACTGCCGACTCGTCACCCGAAATCACCGTGCTGGCAGGGCTGTTGAACCCAGCCACACCCACACCCGAACGACCCTCGAGCCACCCGGCAACACGCGCCTCACCCGCGTTCAGGGCAACCATCGCCCCACCCTCGGCAACACCCTCCATCAAACGCGCCCGCGCACAGACCAGACGCGCAGCATCCTCCAGCGACAGCACACCCGCCACATGCGCCGCCGCCAACTCACCCACCGAATGACCCACCAGATAATCCGGAGCCACCCCGTAATGCGACAGCAGACGGAACAGCGCCACCTCCACCGCGAACAACGCCGGCTGAGTGAACACCGTCCGCTGAAGCAGCTCCGACCCACCCTCGATCACCCCGGCGAGCGAACGCTCCAAATGGACATCCAACGCCCCGACAACCTCATCGAACGCAGCCGCAAACACCGGCTCCGCCCCATACAACTCACGACCCATACCCACACGCTGACTACCCTGCCCGGAGAACAGGAACGCCACCGAACCACCCGGGACCGCACGGCCCGACACCACACCAGCCGCGGGCACACCCGCAGCCAACGCCCGAACACCCGCCAGCAGCTCCTCACGGGTCTCGCCCACGGCCACCGCGCGGTGATCGAAACGAGCACGCGACACCGCAAGCGAACGGCCCACCGCCACGACGTCCAGCTCCGGCCGCTCCTCCAGGAACGACACCAGCCGATCCGCCTGACCGGCCACAGCCTCAGCCGACTTACCCGACACCACCCACGGCACCGGCCCCGACACCGACAGCTCCTCCGCCGCCGCCGACTCGGTGCGCCAGTCCGACAGCACGACGTGGCAGTTCGTACCGCCCATACCGAACGAGCTGACACCTGCGTAGAGCGGCTCGTCCGGCCGCGGCCATGGCTCGACGCTTCGCTGTACGGCGAGCTTGAACTCGTCGAACGCAATAGCTGGGTTGGGGGTTTCGAAGTTCAGGCTCGGCACGAGCTCGCGGTGACGGATGCAGAGCGCCGCTTTCAGCAAGCCGACGATGCCGGCAGCACCCTCAAGGTGTCCGACGTTGGTCTTCACCGATCCGACCCGCAACTCGGCACCGTCCACGCGGCCGTCACCGAGCACCGCGCCCAGAGCCGACGCCTCGATCGGGTCGCCCAACTTGGTACCCGTGCCGTGCAATTCGACGTACTGCACCTGCTCCGCGGACACCTTGGCACGCTCGTACGCCTGTCGCAGGACATCCTGCTGGCCGGCCGGACTCGGTACGGTGAGACCCTCGGTCGTCCCGTCGTTGTTCATCGCGCTGCCGTGCAGCACGCAGTAGACCGGGTCACCGTCCGCTACGGCGGCGTGCAGCGGCTTGAGCACCACGAACGCGCCGCCCTCACCGCGTACATATCCGTTCGCCCTCGCGTCGAAAGTGAAGCTGAGACCGTCTGGTGAAAGTGCGCCGAACCGCTCCGCGCTGATGGTGCTGTCCGGCACCAGATTGAGGTTGGCACCGCCGGCGATGGCCATGGCGGACTCGCCGCGGCGCAGGCTCTCGACTGCCAGGTGCACAGCGACCAGCGAGGAGGACTGGCCGGTGTCCACGGCCGCACTCGGTCCGTGCAGGCCCAGGGTGTAGGAGATCCGGTTGGCGACGACGCCGCGGTTGAGACCCGTCAGGGTGTGGCGGGTGATGCCTTCGGACCCCTGCTGATGCGTCAGGGCGGCATAGTCGTCGGCGATGACGCCGACGAAGACACCGGTCCGACTGTCGGCAAGATCGGACGGGAGGATCCTGGCGTCCTCCAGCGCTTCCCAGGCGAGCTCAAGCATGAGCCGCTGCTGCGGATCCATCGACGACGCCTCACGCGGACTGATGCCGAAGAAACCTGCATCAAAGCCGCTGACGTCCTCGAGATAGCCCCCCGGCCGAGAGGGCAGTTCGGGGCGGCCTGCCGGGGGCGTGCCGATCGCACTGCGGCCGTCCCGCAGCAGCTGCCACAGTTGCGCGGGGTTCTCCGCATGCGGCAGTCGGCAGGACATCCCGACGATGGCGATTGCCTCGGCCGATGTCGACGTGTCAGCTTGGAATTCAACCATGGTCGGGTCGCCTTTAACTATGAGCGGAGGCGTAGCACCCGCAGCCGTGCCGCGGGTGCTACGCCGATGTGAAGAACGATTCCGTCAGACAGTTGACTCGTTTCGTCTGCAGCTACGAGCCGACGGTCTGCTCGTATGTCGAGACGAGCATCCGCTTGAGAACTTTTCCGCTGGTTCCCATCGGGAGAGCGTCGGTGAACTCGACTCGACGAGGGTATTTATATGCGGCAAGGCGCTGCTTGCCCCATTCGATGATCTCTTCAGCCGGCCCAGAGGTGACGTCCTCCGACCGGGCCGGTACGACAATCGCCCAGACCTCCTCGCCGAGGACAGGGTGCGGAACACCGATAACCGCCACCTGCGCCACGGCCGGATGTCCGACGATGATCTCCTCGATTTCGCGCGGATAGACGTTGTAGCCGCCACGCAGAATCAAGTCCTTCTTACGGCCCACGACCGAAAGGTAGCCGTCGCCATCCAGCCTGCCGAGATCACCGGTGAGGAACCAGCCGTCGATCAGAACCTCGGCGGTGATATCCGGGCGACCGAGATATCCAGCCATGACACTTGGACCGCGCACCACGATCTCGCCCACGTCACCGACGGGCAGGAGGTCGATCCCGTCGGCATTCGGTCGCGCTATACCGACAGTGACGCCGGTGATCGGAACACCGACTGTTCCGGATCGAAAGGTCACACCGGGATAGTGATAGGCAACGCTGCAGGAGGTCTCGGTCATCCCGTAGCCCTCGTACACCGGACATCCGAACACACTTCGGATGTCCTCGAGGGTCTTGCCCGGAAGCGCCGATCCGCCGCTGTACACGCGGTCGAGCCGAGGAACCTGCTCTCCCTGGGCCACCGCACCGAGCAACCCGACATACATGGTCGGCACGCCCATGAACACCGTGCATCGGTGTTCCGTCATCAGCGCGAGGGCCTCCCGCGCGGAGAACCTCGACATCATGACCATGGATATGCCGGCGCGGAATCCGGTCAGCATGCCGCAGATCTGACCGAAACCGTGCGACAGCGGCAGACACCCGAGCAATACGTCGTCACTCCGGAACATGTACGGAGTGGCGACCATCCTCTCGACGTTGTACAGAATATTCCGGTGGGTGAGCATCACCCCTTTCGGCTTACCCGTCGTGCCGGACGTGTAGAACACGACCGCGACCTCGTCGGGCTCCCGCACCACGGAATCGTCGATCGGCGCTGCGTCCTGTGCCGCGCTCTCCAGGTCGACCGTGCCCGCGGGGCCCGGGCCGACGGTGAGGAGCACAATGCCGAGCTGCTCCGCCGCCTCGCTCGCCCGGGCGAGCAATGAGGCAGCGCACACCAGAAAACGGGCGTCGGCATCGGTCAGTACGTGATCGATCTCCGACGCGGTCGACATGACACTCAGCGGGATCGCGACGGCGCCGGCTGCCAGCACGCCGAAGTACACAACGGGAAACTGCGGGGTGTCGACCAGGAGCATGGCGACCCGGTCTCCTGGCCGTACCCCGTTGGCTCGCAGCACGGAGGCGTAGCGACGGGCCTGTTCCCACAGCCACCCGTAGGTGAAATGCTCGGACTCGTAGATCACGGCCGAATGGTCGGGTCGCCGCGCCGCCGTGTCGGCCAGCACGTCGGCAACTGACATGGTCATCGCGACAGCAGAACGGCTTCCGCGGCGGTGCGGACGCCGCCACCGCCGAGCCCGTACGTGACCCAGTCCCGGGCACTTGCGGTCGGGATGTTCAATTCCTTCCAGATTCCCTGAAGGGCGCGGGCGAAGTTCTCGACATCCTTCTCGTCGTGCACGGCAGACGGAGCGATCCGCAGGATCTCCTCGCCCGCGGGCACGCTGGGGGCATTGATGGACTGGACGTAGATCCCGTGCCGCTCGAACAGCAGCCGGGACGCCCGCTTGCACAGATCGTCGTCGCCGATGAAGGCGGCAACGATGTGGGAGTCCGTTGAAACGAACGGGATGTCGGCCGCGATCAGCAGGCTGTGCAGCTGCCGCGCGTTCTCCGAGAGATGCTTTCGCTCGACATCGGAGGACCGCAGGTACTGAACCGACGCCAGCGCACCGGCCGCGATCGCCGGCGGCAGCGAGGTGGTGAAGACGAACGAGCGCGAAATGGTCCGCACCGCGTCCACGAGGGCCGCCGGTCCCGCAATGTAGCCGCCGACCGTTCCGTACCCCTTGGCCAAGGTACCCATCACGACCGTGAACCGATCGGGGATGCCTTCCTGGGCGGCGATGCCGGCGCCCTGCGGGCCGTACATGCCGACCGCGTGGACCTCGTCGATGAAGGTCGTGGCACCGTACTTGTCCGCGATGTCGGCAATCTCGGCGAGCGGCGCAACGGTGCCCGACATGGAATAGACCGATTCCAGGACGATAAGCTTCGGGCAGTCGGCGGGAGCGGCCGCGATCAGTTCTTCCAGGTGGGCGACGTCGTTGTGCCGGAAGATGTGCTTCTTCGCGCCGCTGTGCCGGAGACCGTCGATGATCGAGGCGTGGTTCTTCGCATCGGAAAAGACGATGGTGTCCTTCGGCAGCGCCGCCAGCACGGAGAGAGAGCCCTCGTTGGCCGTGTATCCCGAGGTGAAAAGGAGAGCGGCTTCCTTGCCGTGCAGATCCGCCAGCTCATTTTCGAGGAGGGTGTGGTAGTAGTTGGTTCCACCGATGCTGCGGGAACCTCCGGAGCCTACGCCATGGGCATCGATCGCGGCTTGCATGGCCGCGATGACCTGGGGGTTCTGCCCCATTCCCAGATAGTCGTTGCTGCACCAGACACTGATTTCCGAATCCACCCCGTCGCGCCGCGCAGTGGCCATGGGGTATTTACCGGAAACACGGCCGATCTCCAGGAACTCGCGCTTGCCTCCAGTGACGGCGGCAGCGGTTTCCCCACTCAGGTATGATGCCAGGTGAAGATTCATTCACTCGCCTTCTCTACATAGCGATTGGATTGGCCTGCGAACCGAAAGGTTTGCGCTAGGCGAATTGCGATGCCAGGAGCGCCTTGTCGGGCTTGCCGTTGCTGTTCATCGGCAGGGCGCTCAGGACATGTATCTTCTCGGGCACGTGAATCGGGGACAGCGCTTCAGCAATTCTCGCGCGGATATCCTCCACTTCGACCACCTTGGCCGGATCGCACTCGATTGCGGCGTGGATGTGGTCGCTTCCGTCCGCGTCCCGCACGCTGTAGACGGCGGCGTGCCGGACACCCGGGGCGGCAAGAATTTCCGCCTCGAGAACTATGGGATGAACCTTGACGCCGCCGACCTTGATGACGTGGGCCACCCGACCCAGGAGAGTCAGATATCCTCGCTCGTCGAGGAAGCCGATATCTCCGGTGAAATACCAGCCGTCACGGAGAACTCGTGCAGTCAGTTCCGGGTCGCCGTTGTAGCCGTCCATCATCTGAGGCGAGCGGACACGGACCTCACCGATTTCCCCCGCCGCCAGCTGCTCACCCGAATCCGAGTTGCAGACGACGATCTCCGCCCCGGGGAAGGGCCGGCCGACCGTGGCCGCGAGATCCGGGTCGCCGTGCTCCAGAGGTGTCAGGGTCGTGATCCGACCGCTCTCACTCGTGGCGTACCCCTGCGCCAGCACAGGGCCGAAAAGCTGAAAAGCCTGGGCAATTCTGGCGGGTGCCGCGGGGCTGCCGCCGTAGACGATCCGCTTCAGTGAAGACAGGCCCGCAGCTTCCACGGCGTCCCTGTCGCGGATTCCTCGCTCGAGCAGATGGTCGATGAGTTGGAACACGTGATTTGACGCCATGAACGTCCAGGAGACCTCCTTCTCCGCGGAGACGGTGTGCACCAACTTCTCGGCATCGAAGGTCTCATGGAGATAGAGCGCTCCGCCCATGGCGAAGACTGCGTCCACCATCGGTGCAACACCATGACTCAGCGGGGTCGACACCAGGATCGACGCACAGCCGTATTCACGACCGAGATCCATCCATGCACGCACGGTGGCTTCCCACGCGCGGCCCGACAACCGGATGCCCTTGGGCCGTCCCGTGCTGCCACTCGTGAAGCCGATGAAGGCCAGCGCATCCGGATCCCATGACACCGCGTCGGGGGTATCGGCACCATCGACCCGGCCGACCTCATCGCGTTCCCCATGGTGAAGTCGCGTGACCGGGATCCCACTACCATCAGCGAGCTCCGCCGCGCGCTCCGCACATTCGGCATCGGCATAGACGGTCACGGCTTCGGTTTCGCGCAGGATCTGGATCTGGTGATCCAACGGAAGGATCGTTGCCCTGGTACCGGGATTAGTGGTCCGCAAATAGCACACGGCGCCGCCGAGCAGATGTGTCGCGTACCGCACGGTGAGCATCTCAGGGCTGTTGGGTGCGACCAGAATCGCTACGACATCCCCCTTGCCCACTCCGCGGTTGCGCAGCGCAAGGAACGTTTCCGTCACGGACCGAACCAGGTCACCGCCAGAGAAGCGTTCGCCACGCCAATGAACGACATCTCGATCCGCCGCGGCTGCGAGGAGTGAGAGGATCTCCGAGGCATAACTCTGACTTGCGCCCCACCAATGCTCGGGCAACCTCATGGGACCTTCCTTTGATTCTGCCAACTTCTAACGACGCCATCCGGTTGAGCGGTTCAATCTTGGCCATGCAATTGATGCAAGCGGTAGATCGATCGACCGGCTACAACGGAGTGTCGGAAAGGCATCCCAATCGGGGTAGCCGATCGGCGCGCGCCGAACGGCTACCCCGGGCGTCGGCGTTTGCGGTTGGCGATCCGGTCGGCGGGCTGTGGAATAACCGCCCGGCTGCTGCGCCTGCGCACCGTATCCTTGCGGTGTTCCAGCAGGCCGGCGAGCAGGAGGCAGGACGTGGCGGGCGTGAAGCAGGGCGATTGGGTGGTCGCGGCAGCGGATCAGGTCATCGCCGAGGGCAAACGCCGTGGCCAGGACGGTCCGCTGGTCTGCGCGTCCGGGATCAGCCCGTCCGGACCGATCCACCTGGGCAACCTGCGCGAGATCATGGTGCCGCACTTCGTCGCCGACGAGATCCGCCGTCGCGGCCTGGAGTGCCGGCACCTCCTCTCCTGGGACGACTACGACCGGCTGCGCAAGGTTCCGGCCGGCCTGCCCGCGTCCTTCGCCGAGCACATCGGGCGCCCGCTGACCTCGGTCCCCGACCCCTGCGGCGAACACGAGAACTGGGCCGAGCACTTCAAGATCCCGTTCCGCGCCGCGCTCGCCGAACTCGGCGTCGAGGTCAGCGAGATCAGCCAGACGCAGATGTACACCTCCGGCGCCTACCGGGAGCAGATCCTGCACGCCATGCGGCACCGGCAGGACATCGACGCCGTCCTCGGCCGCTACCGCACCGCCAAGAAGACCGAGGAGACGGACCCGGAGGACGACGAGGAGACCGCGGGCAGCGCCTACTACCCGTACAAGCCGTACTGCGCGGCCTGCGGACGGGACACCACCACCGTCACCTCCTTCGACGCGACCAGCACCGCGATCCGCTACAGCTGCGCGTGCGGGCACCAGGACGGCTTCGGCCTGGGGCAGGCCGACGGCGGCAAGCTGGTCTGGAAGGTCGACTGGCCGATGCGCTGGGCCTACGAGGGCGTGACCTTCGAGGCCGGCGGCGTCGACCACTCCTCCCCCGGCTCCAGCTTCACCGTCGGCTCGCAGGTCGTCCGGGAGATCTTCGACGGACAGCCGCCCAGCTACCTCGGCTACTCGTTCGTCGGCATCAGCGGCGTCGCCAAGATGAGCGGATCGGCCGGTGGCGCCCCCACCCCCACCGACGCGCTGCAGATCCTGGAGGCCCCGCTGCTGCGCTGGCTGTACGCGCGTCGCAGGCCGAACCAGTCGTTCACGGTCGCCTTCGACCAGGAGGTGAACCGGCTCTACGACGAATGGGACGCCCTCGGCCGCCGGGCCGCGGCGGGCGAGGCCGAACCGACGGAGCTCGCCGTGCGCGCACGGTCGATCGGCACGGCCACCCGCACGCTGCCCGCCACCGAACGGGCACTGCCCTTCCGCACCCTCGCCTCGGTACTGGACATCACCACCGGCCACGACGAGCAGACCCTGCGCATCCTGCGGGACTTCACCCTCGACGACCCGCTGAGCAGCCTCGACCAGGCCCGCCCGCGCCTCGACCGTGCCCAGGCCTGGGTGACCGGACACGTCCCGGCCGAGGAGCGCACCCAGGTTCGCACCGAACCGGACCACGCCCGTCTGGCCGGCCTCACGCCCACCGAACGGGAGGCGCTCACCCTGCTGCTGGACGGACTGGACGCCCACTGGTCGCTGCCCGGCCTGACCTCACTCGTCTACGGCGTCCCCAAGCTCCAGGCCGGTCTGGGATTCGACGCGCCCGCCTCGCCGGAACTGAAGACCGCCCAGCGCTCGCTCTTCTCGCTGCTATACACCCTGCTCGTCGGCCGGGAGACCGGCCCCCGGCTGCCCACCCTGCTGCTCGCCCTCGGCGCGGACCGCATCAGGATGCTGCTGACCGTCGCCTGACGCCGTGAATTCGCGGCGTCAGGCGGTCTGGACCGCAGCAGAATGACCTGCCGCCAGGTAGACCGGGTCGTCGGCCAGATCGGCCAGCAGGGCGTCCAGCTTGGCGCGGTCGACCGAGGACATCAGGAAGACGTGCACATAGCTGCGGCGGGTGGTCTCGTCGCCCGGGACGGTCAGGACGTCCTGCGAGGAGAGGGACCACTTGGCCACCAGCTCGGGGCTGGGCTTGCGGAACCGTACGGTGATGGCACCCGGGGTGCGGGCCGGCCAGAGGTCGATGCCCTTCTCCAGCTCCAGCAGAAGGAGCCGCTGCTCCAGGTAGGCAGCCAGCTGCTGGGAGCGGCGGATCCGGTCCACCTGGTCCTGGTAGGAGTAGCGGGAGAGGTGGTCCCAGAGCACCAGCGGTGAGAAGCCGTTGCGGGAGCCGGCGAAGGTGGTGTCGGGCGCTCCGGTGTACTCCGGCTGGGACGGGGGCGCGACCTGGTACTTGACCTTGGTCATGTAGATGCCGCACGGCCAGGGCGCGCCGGGCCACTTGTGGCCGCTCATGGCGATCGAGGAGACCATGTCGAGCTCGCCGAACTCCCGTGTGGGCAGGGTGATGCCGAAGTCGAACTCGGGCAGCTCCGTGTCGGGGGTCCAGCCGAAGCCCGCCGTGTCGTCGTCCTGGCCGGCCGCGCCGGCCATCCGCATGAACGGCACATAGCCGGCCCCGAGGGCACCGTCGACGTGGATCCAGAAGCGCCGGCGCAGGTCGACCTGCGGCTCGCCGGTGACCGGGTCCTTGCCGTGGACCACCTGCCCCTGGATCAGGCCGTGCTTCTCGAAGATCGGCAGCAGGCGCTCGCAGACGCCGCGCACGTCGTCGTGGGCGCCCTTGAAGGTGCTGCCGAGGTTGAGGCTGACGAAGACCGGGTGGCCCTTCGCCGCGAAGAACTCCACCAGCACCGCCAGGGCGTCGGTGTCGATCTCGCCGGTGCCGTCCCAGGAGTGGCCCGAGGGGCCGCTGCGCGAGGGCACCTCGGTGGGCCAGTCGCGCGGCTCCCCGGCGGGGCCGACCAGCGGGCACTCGCCCAGGTACTGCTCGGTGCCCACGGCGTGGAAGGTCTCGACGCCCAGCACGCAGACGGCCTTGGCGAAGGAGTAGTGGGTGTCCTCGGAGTAGAAGGCCACCGGGCGGCGGGCGTTGGGGCTGGCCGGCCCGACCGCCTGGTCGCCCGAGGTCCCGGTCGACGGCTGGATCAGCGGCTTGCCGCTCAGGTAGTCCCGGGCGTTCCAGAGCGCGTACATGTTGCCCTCGGTCGAGCCCATGGAGAGCACATAGCCCCAGTACGACTCGGGGGCGTCCGGACGGTGCGGGCCGTCGGCGTGCCACAGGGCCGCGTAGTAGTCGAGCACGGCGCGCTCGATGACCTTGGTGTTCGGCTTGTAGCCGCCGCTCTGGAACGGGTCGCCGAGGTTGTTGATGTTGTGCTGCATGAACCGGCCGAGGTCGAAGGCGCTGCCGCCCATCTCCTGGGTGGCCTGGAAGCCGAGCAGGTGCCGACGCTTCCTGGTCAGGTACTCGTCCATCCGGTTGAGGGCCCGCAGTCGCTGCTCCTGGTCCAGCCCAGCCGCCGGTATCGCGAACTCGCGGGCGTCCGGCTCCAGCCGACTGGGCTGGTCGTGGGCCGCGAAGGCGGGCAGGGTCTCGGTTCGGATCATGGGAGCCAGAATGAAACCCATAGCGGCTTAATGGGAAGCAATCCGCAGAAGATTCGGAATCGGCCGCTGATGGTTTGCATATCATCGGCACGAGCAGCGACCCTGGACTCCGTGCCGAATAATCCTCACGCCCGACACGCGCCCCTCGACGACGTGGACCGGGCGATCCTGCGCATCCTCACCGACAACGCCCGCATCCCGAACAACGCGCTGGCCGACGCGGTGGGCATCGCCCCCTCGACCTGCCTGGCCCGCGTACGCGCGCTGCGCGAGCGCGGGGTCATCCGCGCGTTCCGGGCCGAGATAGCCCCCGCGGCGATCGGGCTGCCGCTGCAGGCGATGATCTCGGTCCGGCTCCGGGCCCACACCCGGGAGCAGAACGAGAGCTTCCGGGCCACCGCCCCCGACCTCCCCGGCGTGGTCGCCGTCTTCCATATGGCCGGCTCCGACGACTACCTGCTGCACGTCGCCCTCGCCCACCCCGATGCCCTGCGCGACTTCGTGGTCGACCACCTCACCACCCACCCCGCGGTGGCCCAGACCCGGACCAACCTGATCTTCGAACAGATCGCCGGCCGCCGACAGCTGACGCCAGGCCCGTGAGGCGGAGCGATTCACGGGACCGGCGATCCCTCTGATCACTCCGTCCGCAGCGCCGTGGCCGTCCGTGCCTTGGCCGCCCAGCCGGCCGGGAGCATCGCGCCGCACAGCGCGATCGCCACACCTGCCACTCCGAGAAGCACCAACTCCGGTATCCCGTAGACGTTCTGGACCTGTGGCGGGGTCCCGCTGCCGGCCGCCCGCATCACCAGCGGGATGATGACGTCGTGCAGCGCGAGCCCGACCGGCACGCCGACCGCCCCGCCCAGCAGTCCCGCCCCGGCGACCGAGGTCAGTACCTGGGTGATGGTCTGCCCCGGCGTCATCCCGATGGCCTTGCACACCCCCAGGTCATGGACCCGCTCCCGGGTGTCGAGGACCACCGAGTTGAGCACTCCGAGCCCCGCGACCGAGACCAGCATCAGGGTGAGCAGCACCGCCATGGCGTCGAAGGCGACGACGGTGGGATTGAGGTGCCCCGCCTGGGTGGCCTCGACGTGGGCGTTGGTCGACTGCAGCGCGTTCCTGAGCCCCTCGACGTAACCGGCGACCGACGTACCGGGCTTGAGCGTCACATCGTAGAAGTCGGGGTGCAGCTTCGGCTGGGCTGCGGCGAGGGTGGCCATGTCGGTGTTGATGACCAGCCCGGCGTTGCCGGGGTCGAAGTCCTCGCCGACGATCCGCACCGGAACCTGCACTCCCTGGTCGACCAGGGTGATGCTGTCGCCCACCTTGTGTCCTGTGGTGTCCAGGAAGTGCGTCGGCACCACCACCTCGCCGGGGCCGTTGAACCAGCGGCCGGAGATCAGCGCGAAAGCCTCGGCATTGGACTGGCCCTGGTAGAGCCGCACCCGGATCGCGCCGGTGCCGCCGGCGACGGTAACGACGCCCTGGCTCTGCCCGATGGCGGCGGCCGTGCCCAGCTGGGCCTGGATCAGCGCGAGCGTCTTCACGGGGTCGGCGGCGGTGTCGCCGCCTTGGGGCGCGGGACTCCCCGGATCGCCGGGGGAGGCGAGGAACACCGAGACCGGGATCCTCTGACCGGGTTGCCGCGCCGTGGTCACCGCGCTGGCGGAGGAGGTGAGCCCGATGGCGAAGGTAGCCGCCGTGGTGCCGAACAGCACCGCGGCCAGCAGCGCCGCCGAACGGACCGGACGGGCGAAGGGCGAGGCGAGCCCGAGTGTCACCGCCCTGGGCAGCGGCAGCCGGGCAGCGAGCCGCTGGGCCCACTGGCCGCGCCCACTGCGGGGCGCGCGGCCGACCGCGAGCGCCTCAACCGTGCGCAGCCTGCCCGCCCGCAGTGCGGGCACCAGCGCCGCCAGGGCGACCACGGCCAGCGCTGCGCCGGGCACCGCCAGGTCGATCCACCAGGCCACCCCCGGCGATCCGCCGCCGTACATCTGCCCGGCGTCGCCCATCAGCGGCATCGCCAGCAGATTGCCGAGAAGCACTCCGCTGACCGCCCCGATGGCCGAGGGGACAAGCGCCTGGGCCAGATAGGTCCGCACGACCTGACCTGGTGTCAGTCCGATGGACTTGAGGATGCCGATCCTGCGGATCTGCGCGCCGACGGCCCCGCTGACCACACTGGCGATGATGATCACGGACATCAGCAGGCCCAGCACCCCGAACGCCATCATCACCGGGACGAACAGCGCCGTGTTCTCGTCGGCCGCGAGCTTGACGTCGAGGTAGGACTGCGCGCCGGTGATCGCGCCAGCAGGCAGCGCGGCGGCGACGGCGGCGCGGTCGGCGTTCATCTCGGCCGTGCTGGCGGCGGCGCTGAAGCGGTAGAGCATCTGAGCGCTGCCGGGAGCACCGGACGCCCGTAGCGCGGCGATCTCCGCCGGGACGACCCAGCCGTCGGCGCTGTCGGTGACCGACGAGGCCAGGCCGACGATGGTCAGGGTGGGGCTGCCGGCGGCGGGGGAGATCTGCAGGATGCTACCGACCTTGGTGCCGGGGCCGGCCGAGTTCGCATCCATCGAGAGGACGATCTCCCCCGGATTGGTCGCCCAGCGACCGGACCGGAGCACGAGATCGTCCACGACACCGGTGGGGGCGGACCGCCCGACGATCGTCTGCGACTGCTGCATGTCGAGCCCGCCGGGGCCGGGCGGGTCGATCTGCGCCGTCTGGTACGGGCCCGAGCTCGCGGTGACCCCCGGCAGCTGCCCGGTGGCAGCGATCCGGTCGACGCCGGTGCTGCTCTCATCGATCTGTGCGGTGAGCTGTGCGCCGTGCTGCTGCGCGAACGCGGCGTCGAACGGCGCCGAGGCGCTCACCATCAGCGACCCGGCGACGACGGCGGAGGCCACCGCCATCAGCACGGACAGCGTCATCACGATGGTCTGCACCCGCCGCCGGCCGACCCGGCCCAACCTGATGCGGCGACCAGCACCGCGACTCCCACGGAAGGCGCTCATCGCACGGCCTCCGCGTTCTTGCTGCGGTCCACCGCGATGTGCCCGTCGACCAGTTGGATGGTCCGCTCGGCGCAGGCCTCGGCGAGCGCCAGGTCATGCGTGACCAGGACCACGGTCTGACCGCTGCGGTGCAGGTCGACCAGCAGTTGCCGCACCTCGTGCCCTGAAGCGGTGTCGAGTGCCCCGGTGGGCTCGTCCGCCAGCAGCAGCGCCGGACGGTTGATCAGCGCCCTGGCGACCGCGACCCGCTGCCGCTCACCCCCGGAGAGCCGCCCCGGGTAGGCGCGACCGTGCTTGGCGATGCCCAGGACCTCCATCAGCTCGGCCGCCCGCTCCATCGCCTTGCCCCGGGCCGCACCGGCGAGTTGGGCCGGCAGCAGGATGTTGTCGACGACGGTCAGATCGTCCAGCAGGTTGAAGAACTGGAAGACCATCCCGATCCGCTCCCTGCGGAACCGCGCCAGCGCCTTCTCGCCCAGGCCGTCGATCCGCAGGCCGCCGACCCAGACCCGACCCTCACTCGGCTTGTCCAGCCCCGCCACCAGGTTCAGCAGAGTCGACTTGCCGCTGCCGGACGGGCCGGTGATCGCCACGGCCTCCCCCTCCGCGACGGTCAGGCTCAGCAGCCCCAGTGCGGGAGCGCCGGCGCTGTCGTACCGCTTGACCACGCCTTCCAGTTCGATCACATTCCCGGCCACAGGGTCCGTCCTTGTCCTCGTCGCTTCACTGCCGGCGGCTTTTCCCGGCCTCAACGAAGCTACGAGCAGCACGGGTTGGCCCGCGTCGGCCGTCGAACGGACCTTTCGTCGGCCGAGGGGACGATCCCGCATCAGCGTCATCCCTGCGATGTACTCCGCTCGGCGACGAAGAGGGCTACAGCGAGGGATGCGCACGGCAGCGGACGGCCCCGAGAATGACGCCATGGAACTGCTGGAAGGGCGCGAGCTGCGCCGACAAGTGCGCGCCGTGCTCTGGCCCGAGCGGCAGGCGCCCAAACTGCCCCGCTGGTCGTTGTGGGCCGACGTGGTGCTCGCGGTGCTGGTGACGGTCGTGGTGCTGCTCTCGATGCGCCACGGTGTGATCGCCTGGCAGGGCACCGCACCGGTGCCGCCCGCCCCCGCCGTAGCGCCGCTGCCGCCCGGCCCCGCTGCCCTGCCCCAGATGGTGGTCCCGGTGCCGCCGGCCGCCAAGGACTATGTCGTCGCCTCCCTGGCGGCCCTGATGCTGGCGGCACGGCGCCGGCTCCCCCTCGCCACGTTCTGGGTGGTGCTGATCGCCGCCCGCGCCGACTTCTTCCTGCCGACCTTCGTCACCGTGCTGACCTGCGGGATCGCCATTGGCGCCGCCGCGTTCCACAGCCGCAACCCGGCACCCGTGATGGGCAGTTTCGCGCTGGCCGCCGTGCTGGTCACCACGACCTTCCAGAACGCCGCGCCCAACCAGCGGGAACTGCTGGTCATCCTGCTGATCCTCGGCCTGCTCGGCAGTGCGGGACGGTTCTGGCAGCTGCGATACACCACCGCCCGACTGCGCTTCACCGAGCTGCAGGAGGAGCAGGAGGCCGCGATGCGTCGGGCCGTCGAGGAGGAGCGCTCGCGGATCGCGAGCGAGCTGCACGACGTGGTCACCCACAACGTGAGCGTGATGGTCATTCAGGCTGGCGCCGCGCGCACGGTGTTGGACAGCTCACCGGAGATGGCCAAGGAAGCCATGCTCGCCGTCGAGGCCGGCGGCCGGGCCGCGATGGCCGAACTGCGGCATGTGATGGGCCTGCTGGCGGTCCCGGGAACCGGCGCAGGCGGGGAAACGGCCGACGGTCGGCCCTCCCCCGACGAACTCGAACCCCAGCCAGGACTCGGCCAGCTCAACGCCCTGGTGCAGCGGGTGCGCGCCACCGGGCTGCCCGTCACCGTCTCCATGTCGCTTCCACCCGGACCGATGCTGCCCGGAACAGACCTGACGGCCTATCGGGTCGTCCAGGAGGCGCTGACCAACACCATCAAGCATGCGGTCGGGGCCGAGTCCACCATCACCATCGACCACGACGACCACTGGCTGACCATAGAGGCCGTCGACACCGGCGGCACCCCGGGAGTTCAGTCCCTGTCCGGCAACAGCCGTGGCCTGCTGGGCCTGCGCGAACGCCTGGCCGTCTACGGCGGGGCACTCGACGCGGGGCGTACGATCGGCGGCGGTTACCGGCTGAAGGCCCGAATCCCCTGGAGCACCCCGTGAGTCAACCGCCCCTGCGCGCCGTCATCGCCGACGACCAAGCGCTGGTCCGCACCGGATTCCGGATGATCCTCGCCGCCGACGGCATCGAGGTCGTCGCCGAGGCGGTCAACGGCGCCGACGCCGTCGCCGCCGTCCGGCGCACCCAGCCCGATGTGGTGCTGATGGACATCCGGATGCCGGAACTGGACGGCCTGGAGGCCACCCGGCAGATCATGGCGAGCGGCACGGCGGGCGGCACGGACGGCACCCGGGTCCTGATCCTCACCACCTACGACCTGGACCACTACGTCTATGCGGCCCTCACGGCAGGCGCCAGCGGCTTCCTGCTCAAGGACGTCACCCCGGAGCATCTGGTGGCCTCGGTCCGCCTGGTCCGCTCCGGCGACGCCCTGCTCGCCCCGACCATCACCCGCCGGCTGATCGAGCGCTTCGCCCCCCGCGACGAAGCCAGGTCCAGCGTGCACCGCGACCTCTCCGAGCTGACACCCCGCGAACTGGAGGTGCTGCGTCTACTGGCCACCGGCCTCAGCAACGCCGAGCTGGCCGAGCGGCTCACCCTCAGCGCGACCACGGTGAAAACCCATGTGGCCCGGATCCTGTCCAAACTCGGCCTGCGCGACCGGGTCCAGGCCGTTGTGCTCGCCTACGAGACCGGTCTGATCTCCCCGGGCACGCCATCCGAGCGCGGATAACCGCGCCCGCCGATCCCTCCGGCCTGGCCCTCCCCCGCACGGGCCCAGCCGAGGCCGCGGTGGGTCGGCCCGTAGCGGGCCGCCCCCGCGCTACCTCTGAGCAGCGGGACGGCTGGCGATGCCGGTGAGCACGATACGCAGGACCTCGTACAGCTCGCGATGGAGGTCGAACTGATCGTTGGTGTGCTGGGTCCAGCGGTAGAGGGTGCCCAGGTAGGCATCCCGCAGGACGTTGCCGACCCGCTGCGGGTCGATGCCCTCGATGATCTCGCCGCGCTCGCGACCGGCGGACACCGCCTCGGCGAAGATCTCGGTGGCGTACGGCTCCTCAAGCAGGGGCCGACCGGCCCGGACCCAGGCCGTCAGCATGGCCTTGGTGCTGTCGCGATCCTGCTCGTTGATGTTTGCCAGCACCTCCATACAGCGGTGCAGCACCACCGTGGCACCGTCGTCCTGAGCCGCGGCGGACGCTTCGAGGCCGAGCCGCAGCTTCATCCGGCGCTGCTCCCCCCACGCAGTGATGAGGTCTTCCTTGCGCTGGAAGTAGTTGAAGAACGTTCCTCGGGCCACATCGGCGCGCTCCGCGATCTCATCGATGGATGTCTGCTCGTACCCCTGCTCAGAGATAAGGGTGATGGCGGCCGTATAGAGCCGCTCCTTGACCCGCTGCTTATTGCGCTCCCGGCGGCCGGTGGACTCGCCCGCGCCACTGAGGACTGTCTGATTCATTCTCTGCTCCTGCCCGCCAGGACGATCATGACTTGCCTCGGCACCCTCGCCAGGGCGAAACCACTCTTACCCAACCCACTATATACTAAGATCTAATATTGGATCCAAGTATCAATTTTTTTCCTGTCCCCAGACACTCACGCCGTCACACTCACCGAGCCCGCCGCCATCGCAGTGCCCAGCCAGTCGGTCAGGCTTCCCGTGCCCTCGGTGCCGAGCAGGCGCGAGAGTGAGACGTCGACGCCGTACGCGGCCCGCAGCCGACTGCGCAGCTGCGTCGCCATCAGGGAGTCCAGACCGTAGTCTCGCAGCGGCCGGCGCGGATCGATCCGCTCTTCGGACATTCCCAGGACAACGCCCGCGTGGCGCAACAGAATTCGCCCGTCGGACGCAGAGACAGGGGCAGCAGCAGGGGCAGCGACGGCAGGAGTAGGGGTGGCGGTAGGGCCAGCGGCAGGGATGATGGGAGTGGGTGCAACGGTCGGCACCGACGCCGGTACCGGCGGCCGCACGGAGACGGCCTGGCCGATCGGGAGCCGGCGGCCCACCGGAGCGACCCGCCGGCCCAGCGCGCAGAGCGCACTCGCCGCACCGCTGCGCACTGCCTCCACCGCTTCCACCGCCTGCGCGGGCAGCACAGGCAGCACCGGACGCGCGAGCCGCAGCAGCCGACCGCCCACCCCCGTGGCCCCGGAGCAGCGCGGACCGGACAGCCTGCGCAGCCGGATCCCGCGCAGCTCCACCAGAACCTGCCCCTCGGGACCCGAGAGCACCACGTCGGCCCGCGCCGAGTCGGCCGCCCGGCTCGCCCTGAAGGTCACCCGGCTCCAGAACTCCTCGGTCAGCGGCGCGAACTGGCGGACGTACTCAAAGGAGAGCGGGATGTAGGTGCCGTCCCCCGGGCCGCCCGAGGGCAGCGCCGCGAGCAGCGGCTGCAGCCCGGTCTCCAGCACCGCCGCCTGCGGGGTGCCCGACGGCCGCAGGTGGGCGACGGCCTCACCGTCGCGGCGCCACAGCCGGGTGACGGCGCGGAAGCCCTCGGCGATCTCGTACCCGCGCCCCTGGGCCAGCCGGTGGAAGTCGGCAGCCGACCGGAACTCCCCGCAGCGCGCCATCGCCGCGTCCAACTCAGTTGCCACGGAAGGTGCCTGGGAAGGCGTCTGCCCGTCCTCGGCGGTCTGGTCGGCGACCCGGCGCAGCCGCGCCGACAGGCAGCGCGTACGCAGGTGGTCGGCGCCGGCGGGGGCCGCCGTCTCCACCACCACCGACCGGCTGCCGTCCACCGCCTCCGGGCCGATCCGCACCTGGGCCACCCGCGCCTCGCCGGCCATGAAGTCCACCATCTCCTGGCCCAGTTGGACCTGCTCCAGGGCAAAAGCGGACGAGCCGACCAACTGCTCGGCGGCCTCCCGTACCGCCGAGAGGAAGGCGGCCGGCGGCACCGGGGCCACCCCGCGCAGCGAGACCCCGGCGATCTCCGGGTCGAGCGTGAACTCCGTGACGTTCCAGGCTTCTTCGACCGAGGCCGGGGTCAGCTCGCGCGGCGTGCGGCGCAACTGCTCCATGTCCCACGGGTAGGCGGGCAGCGGCACATTGCGGGCGCCCTGCGGGTACCAGCAGCTCCAGTCCACCGTGCCGCCGTGGCCGAACAGCCGCCCCACCGAGCGGGTCAGCTCGGCTCGCTCGTCCAGTCTGCGGCGGGCCGAGGCCAGCACGGCCGACGGTGCGCCGAGCGCGGCCAGGTTCGCCTCAAGGGCCGCCACCAGCACGGGATGCGGGCTGATCTCGACGAAGATGTTCTCCGCCTCCTTGGTCAGCCGCTGCACGGAGTCGGCGAAGCGGACCGGACCGCGCAGGTTCTCCATCCAGTAGCCGGCGTCGAGTTCGGCTCCACGGACGGTGTCGGCGCGAACGCTGGAGACCATCGTGGTGCGGGTCGCACCGGGGGTGAGGTCGGCCAGTTCGGCCAGCAGGTCCTCACGCAGCAGCTCCATCTCCGGCGAGTGCGAGGCCACTTCGACCTTCACAAAGCGGCTGAACACCCCCCGGCCGTCCAGCTCCTGGGCTATCCGGCCCAGCAGCGCAGGCTTGCCCGCCAGCACAGTGGACGAGGCCGAGTTCTCCACCGCCACGCAGACCGCGTCCCCGTGCGGGGCGGCGATCCGGCGGGCCTCACTGGCCGAGAGCTCGACGGCGAGCATCGCACCGCGACCGGCGAGGCGCTTCATCAGCCTGCTGCGCCGGCAGATCACCGCCGCTGAATCGCGCAGCGAGAGGGCGCCACTGAGGTAGGCCGCCGCGGCCTCCCCCATGCTGTGGCCGACGACCGCGTCCGGGCGCACCCCGAACGAGCGCCAGACGGCGGCGAGCGAGATCTCCATCGCCCACAGGGCCGGCTGGACGACGTCGATCGAGGTCGGGAAGTCGCCGGCCTCGGCGCCCTCCACTGCCCCGCGGGTGAGCAACTCAATGAGCGACCAGCCGAGTTCGGCCTGCACCGCCTCGTCGCAGGCGGCCATCGCCGCCCCGAACGCCGGGACGCTCCGCAGGAGTCCGCGGCCCATGCCGAGCCACTGCGAGCCCTGACCGGGCAGCACGAAGACGACCTGCCGGGCCGGACCGAAGCCCGCCTCGCCGATCCCACCGTCCGGGATCTCCGCGCCGTCCGCCAGCAGCCGCAGTTTCGCGGCCAGTTCGTCGTGCGAGCTGCCGATCACCCAGAGCCGGTACGGGTGCGGGTCGCGGCGCAGGGCGGCGGCGGCGCAGATCTCCCGCAGCGGGTGGCGGCGGCCGGCGCCGTTCGGTCCGAGGTGGTCCGCGTACGCGGCGGCGAGCCGGCGCAGCGAGCGGTCCGAGCGGGCCGCCAGCACCAGCAGTTGGGGCGCCTCGGTCTCGGCCGGCTCATCGCCGTTCGAAGGACGTTCGACCTCATCAAAGGAGGAGTCGGGGACGAACTCGGCCAGCACCACATGCGCGTTGGTCCCGGAGAGCCCGAACGAGCTGACGCCGACCAGCGCCGCGGGCCCGGCCTTCGCCAGCGGCTCGTTGCGTCGCACCACCTCCACCGGCATCCGCCAGTCGGCGAGCACGGGGTGCGGCTCGCGCACGTGCAGGGAGGCGGGGACCACCCCGTGCCGGGCGACCAGCACGGCCTTGATCATGCCCGCGATCCCGGCGGCGGCCTCCGCGTGCCCGATGTTGCTCTTGGCGGAGCCGATCCGCAGCGGCCTGGTGAGCGCCTGGTCACCGGCCAACGCCTCGGCCAGGGCCCGCAGTTCGACACCGTCGCCGACCGGGGTCCCGGTGCCGTGCGCCTCCACGTAGTCCAGCTGGGCCGGGACGATGCCGGCGCTGCGGCAGGCCTCCCTGACCATGTCGACCTGACCGGACACCGCCGGCTGGATCAGGAACCCGCTGCCGCGCCCGTCGTTGGTGACCGCGCTGCCCAGCAGCAGGGCCAGCACCTGGTCCCCGTCGCGCCGCGCGTCGGCCAGCCGCTTGAGCACCACCACACCCACACCCTCGCTGCGCACGAAGCCGTCCGCGCCGGCGTCGCCGAACTTGCAGCGGCCGTCGGAGGAGAGCATCGCCGCCTGCGAGTAGGCGATGGCATCCCGGGGCGAGACGATGATGTTGACGCCGCCCGCGATCGCCAGGCTGCTCTCACCGGTCAGCAGGCTCTGCCGGGCCGCGTGCACGGCCACCAGCGAGGAGGAGCACGCGGTGTCCAGCACCAGGCTCGGACCACGCAGGTCGAGCGCATAGGAGACCCGGCCGGCGGTGACGGCCCGCAGGTGGCTGCCGGTCGCCTCGCGCAGGTCGTGCTCGGCCAGCGATCCGGACGACTCCGCGTACTCGGCGGTCGCCTGGCCCACGAAGACCCCGGTACGACTGCCGGCCAGTGCGGACGGCAGGATCCCGGCGTCCTCCAGCGCCTCCCACACCACCTGGAGCAGCACGCGCTGTTGCGGGTCCATGCTGCGCGCCTCCACCGGGGAGACGCCGAAGAAGTTGGCGTCGAAGCCGAACGCGTCGTCGAGGAAACCGCCGTGGCGCTGGCTGGTCTTGCCCGGCGTGCCGGCCTCGGGGGCGTAGTGGGCGGCGGAGTCGAAACGGCTCTCGGGGATCGGGGTGATCGCGTCGATGTTCTCGGTGAGGAGCTTCCAGTACGCGTCGATGCCCGCCGCCTGGGGGAAGCGGCAGCCCATTCCGATGATCGCCACGGCGTTCTCGTTGTCCTTGGCCATGGGTTCCATGCGCGCACCTACCTTTGATAGGAGGAGAGAAATGTCCGTTTTGAGCGAGGTGGGATGCGCCGGCGGCGTCCGGGCACGAACGGGAGTCTGATTCAAAAATGGACCTTGGGTCAAGATTATTCTCAAGGCAAACTCGAGTCTCGCTCTCAACCTTGACGACCCATCAGCAGGGAAGTCGACTTAAATGTCTGATTTGCGAACTCTGCCACCAACCGCAGTGTGACAAGCATCACACCATTGATGTCCTGTAGGTCAATCGTGGACTCAAGTGTAAGATTCGTTTCGAATCCAGACTTCGCCGAACGCTGGCAGCCCTCACGGAAACGGAGACATCGGCATGCGCACCCCAGGAGCACCGGCTCTGGCCCCGATCGGCACCGAGCGACTGAAGAGCGAGCTGTACGGGCTGGTGGACCTCTACGCGGAGTGCGAGCAGCTGCTCTGCCGCACCCGCAGCGGGCTCCGCGAGCGGGTCAGCGGCCACCGGGCGAACGGCATCCCGCTCAACGAGGAGGCAGTGGAGGCCCGCACCAGGATCACCGGCTTTCTGGTCGCCTGGTCCGGGCTGGTGCTGGACCAGCAGGGCGGCGCCGGCCCGGAGAGCCGCGAGCCGCGGGCCCTGGCGGCCTTCCTGGTCCGGCACCTGGACTGGTTGACCGCGCACCCCGCCGCGGCCGAGCTGGTCGCCGAGCTCGACGAGCTGACGGCCCGGGTCAGCCGGCTCACCGGGCCCACCCCGGACCTCCAGGTGGACCTCGGCCCGTGCGCCCACCCCGGCTGCGGCAGCACGGTGTACGCCGTACTGGACGTCGGCGGCACACCGTCGGCTCAGGGGGTCGGCTGCGCCGCCGGCCATGCACTGCCTCCCCGGCAGTGGCTGCTGCTGGCTCGCCGCACCGGACAGCGCGCATGAGCGGGGCGACGAAACGACGGACCGTACCGACCGAACTCGCCGCATTGGCCACCGGCGTTACGGAAGCGACAATTCGCAAGTGGGCAAGTCGCGGAAAGCTCACGCGATATGGGAGCAGAGGCCGCGCCGAGTACGACTTGGACGAACTGATGAACCTGGCAGAGCGCCGTTAAGGAATTCCACCGGCCGACCTGACCACCCTTGGCATACCTGCTCCCACCTGCACGTTTCCCTACCCAGCCGCAGCACCGACCGCGGCCGCGAACTCTGCGGCCGCGGTCTTCTTGGTTTTCCCGGAAATATCCCGAAGCCCGGTGTTGACAGGTCAATTGACGACGTGTCACGCTTCTCTCGTGGCAAAGCTGCGCCCGCAGGTCGGGCAAGCAGCAAGCGACAGCTCGGCAGCCTTCACCCGCGCATAAAGAGCGCACAGGGCGGCGCCGAATCGCCCACACCCCCTCGCGAAGTCCCCCGCACCCACCCACTCGGCTCGCGGCGCACCCGCCGGCACGTCTGATGCCGTCGGCAGCTGAATCCATCCGGCCTTGGTGAGCGCCGAGTTGCGGCCCTGCCCCCACGGCACCCCCCACTGCGCCCCACCGCAGCACCCCCACGCGAGGGCCACCTCGGCCACCCCACAGGCCGGATCAACCAACCGCTGATCAACCAACCCGCTACCGAAGACATCGGAGAAACACCGTGCTGGAGCAGAACAAGCTGGGCAGCCAGGGACTGGCAGTCTCCCGGGTCGGCCTCGGCTGCATGGGCATGAGCCAGTGGTACGGCGAGACGGACGACGCCGAGTCGATCGCCACGATCCACCGCGCCCTGGAGCTCGGGATCACCATGCTCGACACCGCCGAGGCCTACGGCCCCTTCCTGAACGAGGAGTTGATCGGCAAGGCGCTCAAGGGCCGGCGCGAGCAGGCGGTGATCGCCACCAAGTTCGGCTTCCCGACCGGCGGCAGCTTCGACGGCGTCGACAGCCGGCCCGAGCACATCGTGGGGCTCGTCGAGGCGTCGCTGCGCCGCCTGCAGACCGACTACGTCGACGTGCTCTACCAGCACCGGGTGGACCCCTCGGTGCCGATCGAGGAGGTCGTCGGCGCGATGGCGGGCCTGGTCGCCGAGGGCAAGGTCCGCTACCTGGGCCTGTGCGAGGCGGGCGAGGCCACCATCCGCCGGGCGCACGCCGTGCACCCGCTCTCCGTGGTGCAGGCCGAGTACTCGCTCTGGGAGCGCAACCTGGAGGACGACGTGCTCCCGGCGCTGCGCTCGCTGGGCATCGGACTGGTCGGCTTCTGCCCGCTGGGCCGCGGCTTCCTGACCGGGACGGTGGACCGCGCCGAGAACTACCCGGCCGACGACTTCCGCAGCCACGACCCGCGTCTGCAGGGCGAGAACTACGACCTCAACATGGCGATCGCCCGGCGGATCAAGGAGCTGGCCGCCCGGCACGACCTGACGCCGGCCCAGCTCGCCGTCGCCTGGGTGCTGCACCAGGGCGACGACATCGTCCCGATCCCGGGGACGAAGCGGCGCAAGTACCTGGACGAGAACGTCGGCGCCGCCGCCGTGCGGCTGAGCGCCGAACTGCTCGCCGAGATCGAGCAGATCGTCCGCTCGGGCATGGTCGCCGGCCCCCGCTACAACGAACGCATGATGGCGGCGATCGACCGCTGAGCAGCACCAAAACGGAGCAGCACCGCAATTGAGCAGCACCGCAACGCCCCTGAGAACCCCGCTGATTGACTTCGGAGAGGAATGGATCATGGAACAGACGACGAACTGGCTGGCGCACTGGCGCAGCCGACGGGACCCCTTCATAGCGGAGTGCGTGCAGGCCCGCGCCGACCTGCTGACCGATCTCGCCAACCCGCAGGCCGCACAGGACCGGGTGCTGGACGACATCATCGGCATCAGCAGCAACGCACTGCTCTGGAAGGAGCTGAACTACGACGTCGTCGCCGACGACCGCAGCGCCTTCCGCAAGATCCTGCCGATCATGCGCTACGACGACTTCGCCCCGGCCATCGAGCGCGAGACCCGCACCAAGGGCGGCGTGCTGACCTGCAGCCCGGTGCTGCGCTGGCTGAAGACCAGCGGCACCACGGGCACCCCCAAGCGCGTCCCGTACACGCTGCACTGGCTGCTGACCTACCGCATCCCCGCCATGAAGGCGATGTGGGGCACGTACTTGGAGAGCCACCCGGAGATGCTCGCCGGCCCGTTCTCCACGCTGGACACCCAGACCGTCCGCGAGGACGTCTACGACTTCGTGCACGGCGTCGCCCACCAGGCGATCAGCAACCGCCACCCGCAGATCAACACGCTGGACTGGAACCCGCCGTGGTACCAGGCCCCCTGGTTCGGGCCGGAGACGCCGAGCACCCACGACGGCCGGATGTACCACCGGATCCGCCACCTGCTCGGCCAGGAGCTGCACTACATCTCCTCGATCAACCCCAGCACGCTGATCTCGCTGCGCGACCACATCGCCCTGCACGGCGAGCAGTTGGTGCGGGACCTGTTCGACGGAACGCTGCAGGGCGAGCCCTTCGGCGACCCCGACCCGCAGGCGGCCGCCCGGCTGGAGGCGGTGCTGCGCAACCCCGACTTCAGCCTGAAGGACGTCTGGCCCTCGCTGACGCTCTACAGCTGCTGGATGTCCTCCTCGGCCGGGCTCTACCAGAGCAAGCTGGACGCCGCCTTCCCGGGCGTCGACAAGCTGCCCTTCATGAGCTGCGGCACCGAGGGCGTCACCACCATCCCGGTGGACGGGACGCTGCACAGCCAGCCGCTGGCGGTCGGCCAGGCGTACTTCGAGTTCGTCCCGGCGGCGGTGCCGCTCGGCGAACTCCTGGAGCGCGGCGAGTCGGTGGAGACGCTGCTCTTCGACGAGCTGCGGGCCGGCGAGGACTACCACCTGATCATGTCGCAGGGCAACGGCCTGTTCCGGCTCTGGACCGGCGACATCTACCACGTCGACCGCGTGGTGGGCGACGTGCCGTGGATCCACTTCCTGCGCCGCGACGGCGTGTTCCACTCCTTCACCGGCGAGAAGATCACCGAGGCCCAGGTGACCCAGGCGATCACCCAGGGTCTTGAGCGGCTCAACGTCGATATGGGGCTCTACATGTGCGGCCCGCACTGGGCCGAGCCGCCGAACTACGTCGCCCTGGTCGAGACGACCAACGGCCTCGGCGCCTCGGACAGCGCGATCTCGGCCGGCATCGACCGGGAGCTCAAGGAGATCAACATCGAGTACGCGTCCAAGCGGGACAGCGGCCGCCTGAACCCGATCAAGGTCGTCTCGGTGCCGCCGAACGCGATCAACGCCTACTTCGAGAGCAAGCGGCTGGGCAGCAACGCCACGCAGTACAAGTACAAGCCGTTCCAACGCGACATCGACTTCCTTTCCGAGATCACCGGCCAAGAACTGGGAGAACGGGCATGATCGAGCTCAAGAAGGCGCCGCAGGACATCCGCCGCGAGATCCACGGAGTGCCGGTCGGCGGCACGGAGTTGGCGCTGCACCTGTGGCGCCCCAAGAACGTCAAGGGCGCGGTCTTCTACTTCCACGGGCTGCAGAGCCACGCGGGGTGGCTGTGGGAGGTCGGACCGCAGTTCGCGGCCAACGACATCGCCTTCTTCACCCTGGACCGGCGCGGCTGCGGCATCAGCGGCGGCGAGCGCAGCGAGCTGGCGGACGCCGACAGCGTGCTCGGCGACTACCTGGCGGCGCTGCGGACCGTGCGCGAGATGATCGGCGACGACATCCCGCTCAACCTCTTCGGCCACTGCCTGGGCGGCTCGTTCCTGGCGGCCCTGCTGCACGACGAGAGACTCGACGTCCGCTACGACTCGGCCGTCTTCTGCTCCACCTGGCTGGGCCGGCTGCACTCGACGCTCTCCGCCGACCAGCGGCGCACCCTGGCCGCCGAGCAGCGGACCGACCTGTGGGACGCCGGGCTGCAGTCCGCCGACTTCACCGACCACCCCAAGTACCGCGAGTACATCGACCAGGACGACCTGGCCACCCGGTATCTGACGCTGCGCTCCCGGCGGACCCTGCTGGAGCTGGAGGACCGCTACCTGAACAGCTCACGCGTGCTGCCCGGGGTGCCGACCGCGTACGTCTCCGGCCTGGTCGACCCGGTGATCGACCTCGCCTCCGCCCGCCACGCGTTCAACGAGCTGGTCGACGGTCGCGGCAGCCTGCTGCAGTTCCCGACCGACAAGCACTACCTCTTCTACACCGACGTACGGGCCGAACTGGTCAACTGGGCCTCGGCGTTCACGATGATACCGGCCCTGCAACACCATGGCTGAGGCACTGCTGCACCACGCGACGCTGCCGATGCGGGTCGGCTTCGACCACCCGGCGGCCCGCCGCAGCCGCTCGGACAGCCTGGTGCTGCGGCTGACGGTCGACGGGGCGAGCGGCCTGGGCGAGTGCGCACCGCGCTCCTACGTGACCGGCGAGACCAGCGCGAGCGTGACGGCGGCGCTCGGCGCGCTGTCCCTGGACGGGCTCTTCGAGCGGCTGCGGCACACCGACAGCCGCGAGCTGCTCGCGGCGCTGCGGGCGGACGGCTTCGAGCGGACCTTCGGCCTCGGTGGCGGCAACAACCTGGTCTGCCTGCTGGAGACGGCGGTCCTCGACCTGCTGGCCCGCCGGCTCCAGCTGCCCATCGCCCGGGTGCTCGGGCCGGACACGCCGACCGGTGCCGCGCTGCCGGTCTCCCAGGTGCTGGATCTGGGCCTGCCGGTGGAGGAGTTCCTGGCCACCCGCGGTCCGTTCCACTTCGTCAAGATCAAGGCGTCCGAGTCCATCGAGCGCGACGTCCGCACCGTGCGGGCCGTGCGGGACAAGCTCGGCCCGGACGTGCCGGTGATGGTCGACGCCAACATGAGCTGGGACGTCGAGCAGGCCGTGCGCCACATCGGCGCGCTGCGCGGACACGGCGTCGACCTGGTCGAGGAGCCGGTACGCAAGGGCGCGTACCGCGAGCTGGCCGAGATCCGGCGCCGCACCGGCATGGCGATCATGCTGGACGAGTCGCTCAGCAGCCTGGCCGACGCCCGCACGGCGGTGGCGGCCGGTGCCTGCGACGCGTTCAACGTCCGGGTCGCCAAGTGCGGTGGCCTGCTGCGCTCGAACGAGCTCATCGAGTTCGCCCGCGAGCACGGCGTCGCCTACCAGGTGGGCGTGCAGGTGGCCGAGGTCGGACCGCTGATCGCGGCCGGCCGGGCGCTGGCCTTCCACCACGGCGACGCCGTCACCGTCGAGGCCGGTCAGTCCGACCGCTTCTTCGCCACGATGATCGTCTCGCCGGCGCCGGGTGTCGACCGCCTGGGCAACACCATCTCCCCGGCCACGGGTGCCGGGTTCGGCATGGAGCTCGACGCGAGCGCCGAACCGTACGCCGTGGCCGCGTTCACCGAAGGTCAGGACCACTGGCGCCCGCTGGGCGTGTCATCGAAGGCAGAGGCATGACGAAATACTTCTCCGACACGGTCGTCGAGTTCCTGCACCAGCAGGACATCGACTATGTGAGCTTCAACCCCGGTGCTTCCTTCCGCGGTGTGCACGACTCACTGGTGCACGCGGAGAACGCGGACATCGCCCCGGAGATCATCATGGCCTGCCACGAGGAGATCGCGGTCGCGGTCGCCCACGGCTACCACAAGGCCTCGGGCCGGCACATGGCCGTCTTCGTGCACGCCAACGTCGGCCTGCTGCACGCCTCGATGGCCATCTTCAACGCGTGGTGCGACCGGGTGCCGCTGCTGGTGCTGGGCGGCAACGGCCCGCTGGACGCCGGCGAGCGGCGCCCGTGGATCGACTGGATCCACACCTCGCAGCACATCGAGTCCGTGGTGAAGGACTACGTGAAGTGGTGCGACCAGCCGACCAGCCAGTGGGCCACCGTCGAATCCCTGTACCGCGCCTTCAAGTTGATGAACACCGAGCAGCAGGCTCCGGTCTTCGTGGCACTGGACTTCGAGATCCAGGAGCAGCCGCTCAAGGACGGCGTCGAGCTGCTGCCCAAGTCCACCACCCGGCCGGCCGAGCTGCCCGGTCTTGACGCCGAGCGGCTCACCGCTCTCTGCGAGCGACTGCTGGCCGCTGAACTTCCGGTGCTGATCGTCGACTTCGCCGGCCGCAACCCGCAGACCGTGGCCCCGCTGGTCGCCCTGGCGGAGCGCCTGGGCCTGGCCGTGGTCGACCGCGGCAACCGGTTCAACCTGCCCAACACCCACGAGTTGAACCTGTCCGGCGCGCAGGAGCAGCTGCTGGCCGACGCGGACCTGGTGATCGCCCTCGAAGTACAGGACCTGGTGGGCGCGTTGGGCTCGTTCCTGGAGCTCACCCCGCAGGGCCGGCCGGTCGGCGGCGCCGAGGTGGTCAGCATCGGCAGCAACGACCTGCTGGTCAGCAAGTGGGCCGCGGACTACCAGCAACTCGTCCCGGTGCAGGACTCGTTGATCGCCGACAGCGTCAAGACCCTGACCGCCCTGCGGACACTGGCCGAGGACGAGGACGGCGCGTTCGCCACGGCGGAGTTCACCGCCCGACGGGACGCCCGGGCCAAGCGGATCGCCGCCGTGCACACCCAGGCCCGACTCGGCTGGGCCGAGCAGGCCGAGCAGGCGCACCAGCGGCCGGTGATCAACGTGGCCGCCGCCGTGGACGAGATCCACCGAGCGGTGCGCGACGAGCCCTGGGTGCTGACCAACACCGGCAGCCTGACCATCGACGGCTGGGTGAAGAAGCTCTGGGCGATCGACCGGCCGGGCAGCTACCTGGGCCTGAACGGCGGCGGCGGCCTCGGCTACGGTCTCGGCGCCTCGATCGGTGCCGCGATCGCCCACCAGGGCGACGGGCAGCTCTGCATCAACCTCCAGGCGGACGGCGACCTGCTCTACACCCCGAGCGCGCTGTGGACGCTGGCGGCCTACGACGTGCCGCTGCTGGTCATCGTGATGAACAACCGGCTCTACCTGAACTCCACCCAGCACGCCGCCCGGATCGCCGAGAACCGCGACCGCGACATCGACCGCTCGCACATCGCGACCAGCTTCTACGACAACCCGGTCGACTTCGTCGCTCTGGCGCAGTCCTTCAACATCCACACGCTGCCCCGGGTCGAGGCGATCGGCGACGTGGCGTCCAGCGTCCGCGAGGCCGTCGCGTACATCAAGGAGCACGGCAAGCCGGCCCTGGTGGAAATCCTCATGGAGTGAGCCACCGCCGCCCCCCGGACCTCGACACCTCACGAAAGGCAGTTCCCCATGAGCATGTTCTTCGAGTGCGACTTCGACAACGAGCGCTACCTGGGCTTCGAGCGTCCGGTGGACGGTGAGCCGGTCCGGGTGCACCGGGTGGGTGCCGCCGGAGCAGCGGTCTGGCTGACGGCCGCGTCCGGCGATCCGGACGAGTTCCGACGAACCGTCGAAGCGGCCTGCCCCCCGGTGCTGATACCCGCGGCCGACCGCGACGGCCTGCGGATGCGCCCGCCGCTGCTGCCGGCCTCCCCCTCCGACGCGACGCTCAGCGGCTTTATGCAGACCCACAACGTCAAGGTGACCGCACCGACGTCAAGCCCGGCCGCCGCCGACGCCGAGCCGGCCCGGCCGAACTGGTTCTTCAAGGGCCTGGGCCACTCCCTGCGGGTGACCGGCCAGGCGCTGACCGTCCCGGGCTCGGCGGTCGCGATCTGCGAGGAGGCCGAGGTCGTCCTGGTCTACCTGACCGACCAGGAGGGCACCCCGCGCTACCTCGGCTACACCTTCGGGAACGACCTCACCGACATCGGCCGCTTCAAGCGCAACAACGGCCACCTCTCCTACGCCAAGCTCTGCGAGTGCTCGGTGGCGCCGTGGCTCTTCCTCGGCCCGCCGCCGCGCTCGGTGACCGGCACGGTGGCCATCGAGCGCGCGGGCGAGACCGCCTGGAAGGGCGACTTCCGGACCGGACTGGACGCGCTGCACTACGAGTTGGCGGACATGATGGAGAACCTCTTCTCCTTCCCCGTGCTCAGCGAGCCGGGCCGGGTGCACTACGTCTTCATCGGCGCCGACCGCAGCAGCTTCCACGACGGCTTCCGGATCGAGCACGGCGACCGGATCGGTATCGACGTGAGCAGCCACGACGTGCGGCTCTCCGATGCCGTGCACTGGGCGGGCAGCCCGACCACGGAGGCGTCATGAAGGCCATCCGCCGACTGAGCGACGTCGAGGCCTCGTTCGCCCTGCTGCACGCCGCGCTCGCGGGCACCACCCAGGTCGCCACGCTGGTCACCGTGGACGGGCTCTTCGAGCGGCGGGCGCTGACCGTGGGCGTCCGCAGCTGGGCGCGGCGGCTGCCGATCCTGCGGCTGCGGATCGTCGAGGAGCGGGACTCGCTCTGGTTCGCCGAGGGCCCGGACGGCATCGAGCCCGGGCAGCTGCGGATCGGCCTGCTGCCGTCGTTCCTCTCCCCCGAGGACCTGCTGACCGCGGAGCTGAACGACGTCCTGCCCACCGGCGGACCGCTCTGGCGGCTGCGGGTGGCGGCGGACCCGGCGAGCGGCCGCACGCACCTGCTGTTCGTGCGCAACCACGCGATCTCGGACGGCTACTCGACGTCCTGGATCGTCCGGGAGCTGCTGGACCGGCTGTTCGGGGCGGCCCGCCCGACGGACGACGCGCACGCCCGGGTGTCCCGCAACGGCGACGAGCTGACCGCCCGGGCCCTCGGCGGCCGGCCGCCGCAGGAACCGGCGAGCAGCGCCGCGCTGCCGTTCTTCGCCCGGCGCCGCTGGCCGGAGCGCGGCACGGGCTTCGAGTCCCTGTCGTTCTCCCCCGCCGAGAGCCAGGCGATCAAGCGGTCCTGCAAGGAGGGCGGGATCACGGTCAACCAGTTCTTCGCCGCCGCCCTGACCGAGGCCTTCGGCAGCGTCACCGGCCGCACCGAGCTGGACTTCTTCACAGCGGCCTCGCTGCGCGGCCGCTACCAGGAGGAGCCGGCGCTGGCCGATCTCGGCTGCTTCATCACCGTGCTGAAGCAGCCGGTCCGGGCCGACGGGCTGCCGCTGCCGGCCGCGGCGCAGCGCTACCGGTCCGGATTCGGGCAGGCCGACGCCGCCTGGCGCCCGACCCGGCGCACGCACGCCGAGATCCGCCGCTCGGTGCTGGAACTCGGCGCGCTGGAGGCGTTCCCGGGCATCTGCATCACCAACCTGGGCGTGCTGGACCCGGCGCTCGGCCCGCACGCCGAGCGGGTGACGGCCTTTCGCACCGTGGTCAACCGCACCGCGGCCAACTACGCCGTGGTGCTGCACCTGTCCACCTTCAAGGGCGCCTTCGAGGCGGCACTGGCGTACGGCACGCCGGCGATGGACCCGGCGGTGGCGGCCGACACCGCCCGGCTGCTGCGCGAGCTGGCCCTCGCGGAGCTGGGCGCCCTGGTGTAGGCGCCCCCGCTACTCCTGGGCCCGCAGCACGGCGTCCAGCAGCCCCGGGAAGCGCTCGTCGAACTCGGCGCGCCGCAGCCGGTTGAACCTCCGCGGCCCGGCGTCGCGCTGCTCGATCAGCCCGGCGGCGCGCAGCACCGCGAAATGGTGGCTCAGCGCCGCCTTGCGGACCGGGACGTCGAAGCTGCCGCAGGACCGCTCCCAGTCCTGGGCCGAGGCCACCTCGCGCACCAGGGTGAGCCGGACCGGGTCGGCCAGCGCCGCGAGCGCGGCCTCCAGCGTCACCTCGTCCAGCACGGCGTGCTCCGGCGGGGTCCGGTGCCGCGGCGTCGCGGCGGGCGGGTCGATGGTCATGTCGGCCTCCCTGATGACGGATTGCTCAGTCTTCATTGCTCAGTGCAGTGCTCAGTGCATTGCTAAGTGTTCGACGATTGTCATACACTCTAACTGTTCGCGCTTCATCGAACAGCCTACCCCGCGGGGAGCCCTTTACCGCGCCCGCCATCGCGCCCGCCATCGCGCCCGCGATCGGGCCGCGGGGTTCCAGCGGCTTCTCGCCGGCCTCCCTGCTCGACACGAAATGTAGGGTCCCCATGTCTGAAAACGAACTCCCTGCCATGAAGCGTAAGTTGACGCTACTCGCAGCCTGCCTCGGCTTCGTCGTCGTCATCCTGGACGTCAGCGTCGTCAATGTGGCGACCGACGCGCTGCGCCGCGACCTCGGCGGCAGCATCTCCGGCCTGGAGTGGGTGATCAACGGCTACACCCTCACCTTCGCCGCCTTCCTGCTCACCGCCGGCGCCTTCGGCGACCGCTTCGACCTCAAGCGGATCTTCCAACTCGGCTTCGCGGTCTTCGCGTTGGCCTCCTTCGCCTGCGGCGCCTCGGACACCCTGGTGATGCTGATCATCGCGCGGATCGTGCAGGGGGTCGGCGCGGCGCTGATCGTGCCGTCCTCGCTCGCGCTGGTGAACCAGGCCTTCCCGGTGCCGGCCGAACGCGGCAAGGCGGTCAGCCTCTGGGCAGCGGCCGGCGGCCTCTCGCTGGCGCTCGGTCCCGTGGTCGGCGGGATCCTGATCTCGCAGCTCGGCTGGCAGTCGATCTTCTTCGTGAACGTGCCGATCGCGGTGGCCGGCATCTGGCTGATCGGCGCCAACGCGCCCGCCCCCAAGCCCCGTACCGGCGCGGCCCGCTCCTTCGACCTCCCCGGCCAGGCGCTCGCGGTGGTCGGCCTCGGCACCCTGACGGCCGCCATCATCGAGGCCAACGGCCTGGGCTGGACGGCACCCCTGGTGCTGGCCTGCTTCGCGGTCTTCGTGCTCTCGGTGGCGGGCTTCATCGTGGTCGAGGGCCGCAGCGCGGACCCGATGCTGCCGCTGAAGCTCTTCCGCAACAAGGCGTTCACGGCCTCCTCGCTGATCGGAGTCTCCGTCAACTTCTCCTTCTACGGCCTGATCTTCATCTTCAGCCTCTTCTTCCAGAGCGTCTGGCACTACACCCCGATCCGGGCCGGCCTGGCCTTCCTGCCGATGACCGCCACCATCATGATCGCGAACCTGGTCTCCGGTCGGCTCACCAAGCGCCACGGTGCCCGCCCGGTGCTGATCTCCGGCAGCCTGCTGGCCGCACTCGGCTACCTCACGATGCTGCCGGCCGTCGGCTCCGCCTCCTACCTCTCCATCGCCCTCCAACTGCTGGTCGCCGGCGCCGGTATCGGCCTGGTGGTGCCCGCGATGACCAACGCCATGCTGTCGGCGGTGGAGCAGGGGAACATCGGCATCGCCTCCGGCGTGCTGAACGCCTCACGCCAGCTCGGCGGACTGATCGGCGTCGCGACGATGGGGCTGCTGGTCGGCCACGTCGCCGGCGCCGGCTTCCTGACCGGACTGCGCTACGCCCTGATCGCGGCAACCGCCGTGCTGGTCCTCGGTGCGCTGCTGAGCGCCGTGGGAATCCAGCGGATCCGTCCCGTGGCCGCCCCCGCGGTCCGGGAGCCCGTCAAGCCGGTGCCGGCTGTCGCCGAATGCGCCGGCCTGTCCACGAAGTGACGACAGACAAGGAAGTACCCCATGCCGCATGTGATGCTCGAATACTCCGGCAACGTCCGTGAAGACCTCGACGTCCCGGGCCTGTTCGTCGAACTGCACGCGCTGCTGGCGACCGCGGGCGAGTTCCGGGTGCAGGACTTCAAGAGTCGCGCCGTCCGGATGAACGACTACTTCATCGGCGACGGAACGTACGAGCAGGCCTTTGTGAACCTGGACATCCGCACCTTCGCCGGCAAGTCCGACGAGCTGCGGGGGCGGATCAGCCGGGCGGCCCTGCGCGTGCTCACCGAGCACTTCCAACGCACCATGGACGAGGTCGCCTGCGACATCTCGGTGCAGATCACCGAACTCGACCGGAAGAGCTTCGCGCGCGCCCGCTCCGAGCGCCCAGCAGCCGCGCGCGCCGCCGCCCCCGTCCCCATACCGGTCCCCGTGTCCGTGTGACCGCCCCCGTCCGATCGACGATATGAGGAGAAGGCAAGTGAACGCGTTCGAAGGACAGCGGGTCCTGGTGGTCGGAGGAACCTCCGGCGTGGGCCTGGCGACGGCGGCGGGCTTCGCCGCGGCGGGCGCCGCGGTCACCGTGGTGTCGCGGTCCCAGCAGAAGATCGACGAGGCGCTGAAGTCGCTCGGCGACCGCGCCCAGGGTCGCACCCTGGACATCCGCGACGACGAGGAGGTCGAGCGGTTCCTGGAGGCGGCGGGCGCGTTCGACCACGTGGTGGTCTCGGCCGGGGTGACCCCCACCGGCCGGGCCGACACCCTGCCGCTGGACGACGCCTACGCGGCGATGGACAGCAAGTTCTGGGGCGCCTACCGGATCAGCCGCAAGGTCTCGATCCGCTCGGGCGGCTCGCTGACCCTGGTCTCCGGCTACCTCTCGGTCCGGCCGAGCCGGGCCTCCGCCCTGCAGAGCGCCATCAACGCGGCGCTGGAGGCGCTGGCCCGCGGCCTGGCCCTGGAGTACGCGCCGATCAGGGTCAACGCGGTCTCCCCCGGCCTGATCAAGAGCCCGCTCTGGGACGGGCTGGCCGAGGCCAACCGCGAGACCATGTACGAGGGCGCCGCCCAGCGGCTCCCGGTCGGCCGGGTGGGCCGGCCCGAGGACGTCGCCGAGGCGATCCTCTACCTGGCCGGCAACGGCTACAGCACCGGCACGACGGTCTTCGTCGACGGCGGCGGGTCGATCGCCTGACCCTGCCCGCACTGCCGGTCCCATGGAAACGCCAAAGGGGCCCGAGCCGGTTCGCCGGCCCGGGCCCCTTCCTGCGTGCCAGCCCCCGATCAGCCGGGGCTACTACTCCTTGGTGACTTCCGGCTCCTCGACGAAGTCCACGCGCTTCATCCGCGCGTTCATCGACTTCAGCAGGAACCAGGTGGCCACGCCGAGCGCGGCGAAGACGACGAAGCCCAGCAGGCCGGGCGTCACCTTGTCGTCGTTGTTCAGCACCGCGGCAGCGGCGAGGTGGGTCATGGTCGCAGAGGTGCTCATCCCCCCATGGTGACCCGACTCATCTGGAGCCGGGCCACCGGGGTGGGCGTGTCGGCCGAAACCCTCGCCGACCTCGGCTTTCGCGCCCCTACTGGTGCTACTTGTGCCAGTGCTACTTGGCGGACTCGCTCGCCAGGCTGCTCGCCCGCAGGCCCGCGAACAGGTCGTCCTCGGGCAGGTCGGTGTCGACCAGCGAACGCGCCAGCTCGTAGTCCTCGGTCGGCCAGACCTCCCGCTGGACGTCCAGCGGCACGCGGAACCACGGGCCGTCCGGGTCGATCTGGGTGGCGTGCGCGATCAGCGCCCGGTCCCGGGTCTCGAACCAGTCGGCGGAGTGCACCCGCGTGGTGATCTCGCGATCCTTGCGCCCGCTCTTCTCCCAGCCGGCGATCCACTCGCCGTACGGGGAGTCGAAGCCGTGCTCGGTGAGGTAGGCGTGCAGGGCGCGGATCCGGCCCATCGGGAAGCCGTGGTTGTAGTACAGCTTCAGCGGCTGCCACGGCTCACCCGCCTCGGGGTAGGCGTCCGGGTCACCCGCGGCGTCGAAGGCCCGCATGGTGATCTTGTGGGTCATGATGTGGTCAGGGTGCGGGTAACCGCCGTTCTCGTCGTAGGTGGTGATCACCTGGGGCTTGAACTCGCGGATCAACCGGACCAGCGGCTCGGCCGCCGTCTCGACGTCCTGCAGGGCGAAGCAGCCCTCCGGGAGCGGCGGCAGCGGATCGCCCTCGGGCAGCCCCGAGTCGACGAATCCCAGCCAGGCCTGCTCGACCCCGAGGATCTCGCGGGCCGCGTCCATCTCCTTGCTTCGCACCTCGTGGATGTTCTCCTCGATGTACGGGTCCCCCTGGAGCTTCGGATTGAGCACAGAGCCGCGCTCCCCGCCGGTGCAGGTCGCAACCAGCACCTCCACGCCCTGGGCGACATACATGGCCATGGTGGCCGCACCCTTGCTGGACTCGTCGTCCGGGTGCGCATGCACCGCCATCAGCCGCAACTGCTCAGTCAACGCCTGGTTCCTTCCGGGAATGTCCGGCTCAGCATCGTTCCCCCTATAGTGACGGACTGGAGGACCCGAGCATTCCCGCGCACCACCCGAGGGCCTTCCGGGAAGGACTGATCCAGCCATGAGCGGCACCACGACGGCCCCGACCGGCGTCCCCGAAGGCCGGTACGGCACCACCGGCGACCAGGCCGACCGTCGGCTGAAGTTCGTCGGCGCGGGCCTCGCCGTGGTCATCCTGGGCCTGATCGCCTGGCTGGGCGGCTCCTACCTGCTGCAGCAGTCCAAGCTGAACGGCACCGTGATCGCGTTCCAGGTGGTCTCGGACAGCCAGGTGCAGGTCGAGCTCGCGATCAACAAGGACTCCGGTACCAGCGGCACCTGCACGCTCCGCTCGCAGTCCCCGGACGGGACGGTGGTCGGCCAGACCGACGTGGACATCCCGTCGCACGGCACCGCCTTCCAGCAGGTGGTGACGATCCGCACCACCGCGCGCGGGACCACCGGCGAGCTACTGAGTTGTACGCCGACGAAGTAACCCGTCCTGATGGACCATCGGCCGCCTGAGCAGGCCGTCCAGCGGGTATCCCCCGGCATGCCGGGCGACAACGCCGCGTCAACGACCCTCCCGTCGGCGACCGGACATTGTTAGGCTCGTGGTTTCGCCCATCGCACGACCCTGACCACTCCTGCTGACAAAACCCTCAGCACAGCCCCAGCACCGACGAGGAGCACCTGTGACCCAGACCAGCGAAAACGTGACCTGGCTCACTCAGTCCGGCTACGACAAGCTCAAGGCCGAGCTGGAGTACCTGACCGGTCCCTGGCGCGTCGAGATCGCCCAGAAGATCGAGGCGGCGCGCGAAGAGGGCGACCTGAAGGAGAACGCCGGCTACCACGCCGCCAAGGAGGAGCAGGGCAAGCAGGAGCTGCGGATCCGCCAGCTCAACCAGCTCCTGGAGCGCGCCAAGGTCGGCGAGGCCCCCGAGGACTCCGGCGTGGTCGCCCCCGGCATGGTCGTCACCGTCGCCTTCGACGGCGACCCGGACGACACCATGTCCTTCCTGCTCGGCTCCCGCGAGGTCGCCGGCGACGACGAGCTGGACGTCTACTCGCCGCAGTCGCCGCTCGGCCGGGCGATCGACGGCAAGCAGATCGGCGACGACGCCACGTACGAGCTGCCGAACGGCAAGAAGGCCGGCGTGCGGATCCTCGAGGTCAAGCCGTACGTGGGCTGACCCCTCCCTGCACCTGCGCGTCGGGCCCCGGACCTCACTGAGATCCGGGGCCCGACGGCTATCCGACCGCAGAGCGGACCCCAGCTATCCGACCGCGGAGCGGTACTTGCGCACCGACAGCCAGGAGAACACCGCCAGCACCACCAGCGAGGACCCGATCGACACGCCGATCGCGTGCTGCATCGGCCAGGCTGAGTCCACCGGCCCGACCTGGTTGCCGAACAGGTTGCGGCAGGCCTGCACCGTCGCGCTGAACGGGTTCCAGTAGGCGATCGGCTGCAGCCAACCCGGCATCTTGCTGATCGGCACGAACGCGTTGGAGATGAAGGTCAGCGGGAAGAGCCAGATCAGCCCGGCCGAGGTGGCCGCCTCGGGACTGCGCACCGACAGGCCGATCAGCGCGCCGATCCAGGAGAACGCGTAGCCGAGCAGCAGGAGCAGTCCGAACGCGCCGAGCGCCTCCAGGACGCCGTGGTGGATCCGCCAGCCCACCAGCAGCGCGACCATCGCCAGCACCAGCAGCGTGAACGCGGTCTGCACCAGGTCGGCCAGGGTGCGCCCGACCAGCACGGCCGAGCGCGTCATCGGCAGCGAGCGGAACCGGTCCACCAGCCCCTTGGTCATGTCCTCCGCGATGCCCGCCGAGGCGCCCGCCACCGCGAAGGTCACGGTCTGCGCGAAGATGCCGGCCATCAGGTACTGGATGTAGATCGACGAGCTGGCCCCGGCGCCGGGGATCTGGATGGCGCCGCCCATCACGTACGAGAAGAGCAGCACGAACATCACCGGCTGCATCAACCCGAAGACCACGATCTCCGGGATCCGGGTCATCCGGCGCAGGTTGCGCTTGGCGACCACCCAGGAGTCGTGCAGGATCGCGGCGACCCCGTGGCGCTGGCGCGGCACCGCGCCGCCGATGGCGTGCTCGGTGGCGGTGGACGTGGTCATCTCAGGCCTCCGTTCCGTTGTCGGCTTCGGCGGTGGCGTGCCCGGTCAGAGACAGGAAGACGTCGTCCAGGGTGGGTCGGCGCAGGCCGATGTCATCGATCTCGATCGCGCGCCCGTCCAGCTCGCGGATCACGTCGGCGAGCACCTTGGCGCCGCCGGTGACCGGGACGGTGATCCGGCGGGTGTTCTTCTCCACACTGGGCTCACCCACCGCGAAGGTCTTCAGCGCCTCGACGGCGGTGGCGATCAGCTCGCGGTCGTGCACCACCACCTCGACCCGCTCGCCGCCGATCTGCGCCTTGAGCTGGTCGGCGGTGCCGCGCGCGATCACCTTGCCGTGGTCGACCACGCAGATGTCGTGGGCGAGGCGGTCGGCCTCCTCCAGGTACTGGGTGGTCAGCAGCAGCGTGGTGCCCTGCTCGACCAGCGTCTCGATGACCTCCCACAGAGCAAGTCGGTTGCGCGGGTCCAGGCCGGTGGTCGGCTCGTCCAGGAACATCACCGGCGGCCGGACGACCAGCGCGGCGGCCAGGTCGAGCCGGCGCCGCATGCCGCCGGAGTAGGTCTTGGCGGTGCGGTCGGCCGCCTCGTCGAGGTTGAACCACTCCAGCAGCTCGCGGGCCCGGGCCTTGGCGTCCCGCACGGTCATCTGGTAGAGCTCGCCGACCATTTGGAGGTTCTCACGGCCCGTCAGGTACTCGTCGACGGCGGCGTACTGACCGGACAGGCCGATCAGGCTGCGAACCCGGTTCGGGTGCTTGAGCACGTCCACCCCGGCGACCACGGCGCGGCCCGAGTCGGGGCGCAGCAGGGTGGTCAGCACCCGGACGGTGGTGGTCTTGCCGGCGCCGTTCGGGCCGAGCAGGCCGAGCACCGTCCCCTCCGGCACGTCGAGGCTGACGCCGTCGAGGGCTCGCACGTCACCGAATGTTTTGACCAGGTTCTCAGCTTCGATGGCTGGCGCCATGGGCCCGCCTCATCTCCTCGGACTCGAAAGTGGTCACGTCCACACTCTGGCCCGGGAGCCGGGCCAGAGCGACCCGACGACACTAGGGAAACGCGATATATCGCGTCAAGCGAATTCCCATATTCCTCAGCTCGACACCACATAGCCGGCGTCGCCCAACTCCCCCACCACGGTGCGGCAGTGCTCTTCGCCCTTGGTCTCCAGATGCAGATCGACCTCCACCTCGGCGAGGCCGAGTCTGGGGTCGGTGCGCACATGCGCGATGTCCAGCACATTGGCGTCCACCGCGGTGAGCACGCCCAGCAGCGTCGCCAGCGCGCCCGGGCGGTCGGCCAGGCGCACCCGCAGCGAGAGGTAGCGGCCGGCCGCCGCCAGGCCGTGCCGCAGCACCCGCTGCATCAGCTGCGGGTCGATGTTGCCGCCGGAGAGCACCGCCACCACCGGCCCCTCGAAGCCGTCCGGCTGCTCGAGCAGCGCCGCGAGCGGGCTCGCCCCCGCCGGCTCGACCACCAGCTTCAACCGCTCGAGGCCCAGCAGCAGCGCCCGCGAGAGCGACTCCTCGGAGACCGTGCGGACCCCGTCCGCCAGCGCGTTGACCAGTTCGAACGGGATGTCGCCGGGGCGGCCGACCATGATCCCGTCGGCCATCGTGTGGAAGGACGGCAGGGTCACCGGCCGACCGGCCGCCAGCGAGGGCGGGTACGCGGCCGCGCCGGCTGCCTGCACGCCGATCACCCGGATGTCCGGGCGCAGCGCCTTCACCGCCACCGCGATCCCGGCCAGCAGCCCGCCGCCGCCCGTCCCGACCAGGATGGTGCGCACCTCCGGGCACTGGTCCAGGATCTCCAGGCCCACGGTGGCCTGGCCGGTGACGATGTCCGCGTGGTCGAAGGGGTGGATGAACACCGCGCCACTCGCCTCGGCGTACCGCTGCGCGGCGTCCAGCGCCTCGTCCACCGTGGTGCCGTGCAGCCGGACCTCGGCGCCGTACTCCCGGGTGGCCGCGACCTTGGGCAGCGGCGCGGTGCGCGGCATGAAGACCGTCGAGCGCACCCCGAGCAGCGAGGCCGCCAGCGCGACGCCCTGCGCGTGGTTGCCCGCGCTGGCCGCCACCACGCCGCCGGCCCGCTGCACCGGCGACAGCCCGGCGATCCGCACGTACGCACCGCGCAGCTTGAACGAGCCGGTGCGCTGGAGGTTCTCGCACTTCAGGTGGACCGGCGTGCCGACCAGCGCGGAGAGGTAGCGGCTGCTCTCCATCGGGGTGACCCGGGCGACCCCGGCGAGCATCTTGTGCGCACCGAGGACGTCGTCGATGGTGATCGGCCAGCTCTGCATGCGGCCAGCCTAGACCGGTCGGTCCCAGGCCGCCCGGGACCTCCCGTCGGTCTCAGCGGGCCCAGTTGGGGTCGGAGAGCACTTCCAGGATCATCACGCTCCAGGTGAAACCGATGCCCACGCCGAGCACCAGCACCAGGTCCCCCGGCGTGACCCGGCCGCTGGTGGCCAGGTGGTCCAGGTTCACCAACTGGTCGGCGGCGCCGATGTGCCCGTAGTCGCGGCCCCACTCGTAGACGGTCCGGTCGGCGTCGATCCCCAGCGGCGCGTAGAAGGCGTTGCGGACCGTGCCCTCACCGGTGTTGGGGTGCACCACGTGCGCGATGCCGTCGAGGTCGGTCCCCGCGTCCCGCAGCGCCGAGCCGACGGCGTCGAGCAGATTTCGCTTCATCCGCGCGATCGCCTGCCCGGCGCGGTCCGGGCCGGCCGCGAGGTAGTGCACCTTGCGGTTGCGCATGTCGATCTGCCGACCGCTCGCGAAGGGGCCGGTGGTCCAGCCCTCGGCGCCGCGGTAGAGCGACTCCAGGGTCGGGTCGGAGACCGTCACGGTGGCCCGGATCCGGGCGAAGCCCGTCCGGGAGGAGAGCACCGCCGCGCCCGCGCCGTCGCCGTACACCTGGAAGTCGTCGCTGTTCCAGCGGTCGAAGTACGGCAGCTGGAACCAGTCGGCGGAGGTCACCAGCGCGGCCTCGGCGGGCCGGGCGGCCAGCCAGGAGGCGGCCAGCTCCAGGGCCACCAGCGAGCCATTGGAGCCCTGGCGGACCTCGGCGACCAGCCCCGAGCCGCCCACCGAGTTGTTCTGGACGTAGGACGCCGGCTGCCAGAACTCCTGGCCCTGGTGGCCGAAGCAGGCGTGCACCACCAGGCCGAACTCCTCGTCGGCGTGCCTGGAGCGTTCGACCGCCTGGCGCGCGGCGACGGCGGCCATCACCGGCGGCGCCTCGGCGGGATCGGCCACCCGCACCGCGCGGATGCCGTTGGCCGCGGCCGCCGCGGCGTCGTAGCGTCCGGCGGCGACCGCGTCCTCGGCCTTCTCCACCCGCTCCGGCAGATAGGTCCCGAGCCCGGCAAGGTACAAGTTGTCCCAGCGCATGAGCACACCTCTGTCTACTGGCCGGAGCCCTGCTCCGGAATCGCCCCCGTGGCCCAAGTGACAGCCTCCCGGTGTCCCCTCAGCAGCCCGTCGAACAAGGTCTGCCCGCCGGAACGCCCGCCCGCAGGCCGGCCGTTCCGACGGGCCGTCGCGGGCCCACCGGTGTTGCTCTCGGTGAGATCCTTGCCGATCGTGCTGACGCGGACCTGACGCGGACCTGACCGCGCGCTGACGTACCGCCTGGGCCTCTCTCGACCGGCGATCGGTTTCCGCAAGGGTGCCCTGGTCCAGCGCTGACATGGCCAGGTAAAGCGCAACCGACCAGGATGAGGACAGCCGGTGACAGGAAAGGACCCCGGAGCCCGCGCGGGCTCCGGGGTCCTTGGACCGCGGACCGGTCAGTAGTCCAGCGCCTGGGCCAGGTCGGCGACCAGGTCGGCGCCGGACTCGATGCCCACCGAGAGCCGCACCAGGTCGGCCGGCACCTCCAGCGCGGAGCCCGCGACCGACGCGTGGGTCATCCGGCCCGGGTGCTCGATCAGCGACTCGACGCCGCCCAGCGACTCGCCCAGGGTGAAGAGCTTCGCGCGGTTGCAGACCTCCACCGCCGCCTCCTCGCCGCCCGTCACCCGGAACGAGACCATCCCGCCGAAGGCCTTCATCTGCTTGGCCGCGACCTCGTGGTTCGGGTGCTCGGCCAGACCCGGGTAGTACACCTGGGTGACCTTCGGGTGCCGGGTCAGCAGCGCCACGATCTCCTCGGCGTTGGCGGTGTGACGGTCCATCCGGACGCTCAGCGTCTTGATGCCGCGCAGCACCAGCCAGGCGTCGAACGGGCCGGAGACGGCGCCCATCGCGTTCTGGTGGTACGCCAACTCCTCACCCAGACCGGCGTCGGCCGCCACCAGGGCGCCGCCGACCACGTCCGAGTGCCCGCCCATGTACTTGGTGGTGGAGTGCACGACCACGTCCGCGCCCAGCGCCAGCGGCTGCTGCAGGTACGGGCTGGCGAAAGTGTTGTCCACCACCAGCAGCGCACCCGCGTCGTGCGCGATCTGCGCGACGGCGGCGATGTCGGTGATGCCGAGCAGCGGGTTGCTCGGGGTCTCCACCCAGACGGCCTTGGTGTTCGGGCGCAGCGCCTCGCGCACCTTGGACGGGTGCTGGGTGTCGGCGACCGAGAACTCCACGCCCCACCGGCTCAGCACCTTGGCGAAGAGCCGGAAGGTGCCACCGTAGGCGTCGTTCGGGATGACGATGTGGTCACCGGGCTGCAGCACGGTGCGCAGCAGGGTGTCCTCGGCGGCGAGGCCGGAGGCGAAGGCCAGACCGCGCTGCCCGCCCTCCAGCGCCGCCAGGCACTCCTCCAGCGCCGTACGGGTCGGGTTCGCGGAACGGCTGTACTCGTAGCCGCCGCGCAGGCCGCCGACTCCGTCCTGCTTGTAAGTGGACACCTGGTAGATGGGAGGGACGACGGCCCCGGTCTGGGGGTCTGCTTCCTGACCCGCGTGGATGGCAAGGGTCTCGAAGCCCTGGGGAGACTGGTGCTGGTGCTCGCTCATGGCACCTGAGCGTAGTGGCACGTCAGGATTCTCTCGCGGAATCTCTGACGGCTCGGCGGCGTTGGGACGACCATGCTGTTCAACCGTCACAAGACCGAGCTCGTCACCCCCGACCGCGCCCTGCCCGGTCGGGCGGTCCCCGCATTCACGTCCACCGAGTCGCACACCGTGCTCGGCACGCCGCTCACCGGGCCGTACCCGGCTGGCCTGGAGATCGCCGACTTCGGGCTCGGCTGCTTCTGGGGTGCCGAGCGCACCTTCTGGAAGCTGCCCGGCGTCTGGACCACCCTGGTCGGCTACCAGGGCGGCCACTCGCCGAACCCGACGTACGAGGAGGTGTGCAGCGGGCAGACCGGGCACACCGAGGCCGTCCGCGTGGTCTACGACCCCGCGGTGATCAGCTACGAGACGCTGCTGAAGACCTTCTGGGAGGCGCACAACCCCACCCAGGGCTTCCGCCAGGGCAATGACGTGGGCACCCAGTACCGCTCCGCCGTCTACACCCACTCCGCCGCGCAGCTGGCCGCCGCCGAGGCCTCCAGGGACGCCTTCCAGCCCGCCCTGACCGCGCTGGGCCTGGGTGCGATCACCACCGAGATCGCCCCCGCCGGCCCGTTCTACCCCGCCGAGCCCTACCACCAGCAGTACCTGTCCGATGCCAAGAACCCCGGCGGCTACTGCGGCCTGGGCGGCACCGGAGCCAGCTGCCCGATCGGCGTCGCCAGGACCGACGGCTGACGCCCCGGCTCCCACCCCCCGACGTTCCGCACGTCGGGGGGTGGGAGCTCAGAGCGCGCTGCCGGCCTTCCAGTCCGCCCAGGACAGGTTCCAGTCGCCCAGGCCGTTGGCCGGGTCGACCGTGCGGTCACCGGAGTTCACCACCTCGACCACGTCGCCGACCATCGAGCTCCGGAAGAACTTCGCGGCGTCCGTGCCGGGATCGTCGGCGCCCTGGACGTCCCGCAGGGCCACGCAGCCGTGGCTGGTGTTGGCGTTGCCGAAGGCGGCGGGCGCGGACCAGTAGTTGCCGTGCACAAAGGTGCCGGAGGCGGTCAGGCGCTGGGCGTGCGGCACGTCGGGGATGCTGTACTCGTCGCCGAGGCCGACCGTGGTGGAGTCCATCTTGGTCTGCTGGAACTGCTCGGAGATCACCATCTTGCCCGCCCAGGTGCGGTGTTGGGGTGCCCCGCCGATCACCTGGTAGGTGGCGGTGACCTGGCCGTCGGTGGTCACGGTGAGGGTGTCGGCACTCAGGTCCGCGACGCTGGTCTGACTGCGGCCGATGGTGAAGTGCACGTCCTTGGCCTGGGTGCCGTAGACGCCCGTCGCCCCCTCGACGTCCTTCAGGCGCAGCTGGAGGGTGACTCTGGTGCCCTTGGCCCAGTACTGCTCGGGGCGGAAGTCCAGCCGGGTGCTGGAGTACCAGTGGCCGGCGATCTCCACCCCGGGGTCGGCGAGGACGGTGATCGCCTGCTGGACCGCCTTGCGGTCGGTGACCGGGGTGTTGAAGGTGATCGAGACCGGCATCCCGACGCCGACCGTGCTGCCGTTCTCCGGGGTGAAGTAGGCGACGAAGGTGTGGGCGGGGGCGGCGGTGGTGAAGCTGGTGTCGGCGTTCGCCTGAAGCTTGTTCTTGTCCACCGCGACCGCGGCGACGACGTACCTGGTGGCGCTGCTGAGCGCGGTGGTGGAGGTCCAGCTCGCCCTGTCGGGGGCGAGCCGGCCGGCTATCTGCCGGCCGGCGGCGTCGGTGACCGTGACCGAGGCGAGGGTTCCGGACGCCACGCCGACCTGGACGGGTGCGGTGAACGGCGCGTCGGCGGTGCCGTCCGCCGGGGAGACGGTGATCGCGGCTATCGAGGTCCGGGGCGCGGCGGCGCCACCCGCGCCGGAGGCCGTCCCGCCGCTCCTGGCGGAGTCACAGGCCGCCACCAGCAGGACCGGAGCCCCGAGCAACCCGGCCAACACCCCGCGCCGACTCATGCCCCCGCCGGCAACGCCGCACTCCTGCTGATCCTGTGCCGTCACGTCGTGGTCTCCCTGCTGCTCGCGAGGACGCAGGATCAGATCGTATGAGATGCGATGAGATACCGCCAAAAATGGACATACCGCCCAGCCGGAAGATCGGCGGAGCGGTATGTGAACGAGCGGACGGAACTACTCGACCTCGAACTCGTAGCTGTCGTCCTCCGGGTCGAACTCGGTCTGGGCGGACTCCCAGGTGGCCTGGGTCAGCTCGATGCCGGGGACGTCGCCGAGCAGCGCCACCGGGTCGATGAAGTGGGCGAGCGAACCCGAGGGGTCCACCTCGATCGCCTCGACGGACTGGGTGCGCTCCTCGTCGTCGAGGTACTCGTCAGCCTCGACCTGGGCGAGCGCGGCCGCCTTGAGAGCACCCTCGTCGGTGATCTCGGCGATCAGCTCGATGCTGAGGCGGACATAACGGGGGGCATCGGAAGCTTCGGTGCTGGTCATGTGGCGAGCGTAGGGGAGAACCGAGCCGGTGCCCAACCCCAGCGGGAAACAGCAGGGGCCGGTCCCGGTTGAACCGGGACCGGCCCTGCCCGCTCCGTCCGACTCCCCCACCCGGGAGCCGCGGAACCGCGCCATGACGGCGCGAGGTGCCGTGCGGGCCGTCGCACCCTGCGGGCGCGGCCGGAGCCGCACCGACAGGGGCGGGACGACGACGACCCCCACGAGAGGCCCCTCCAGCGCAGTGCGAAGGCCTGGAGGGAGACACAGTCCGCCGGTTTCAGGTCCGGCGCCCGTGTGTCGGGACGGCCGCGGGACCGGGGAGCCGCTCCCGGTCACCACCACCGTCACGCTTCGGCGTCTTGCCGTGACCCCTACGATGCACGACCGTTGTTAACCAAGTGATGCGGGCAGGTGTCGCGGGTGTACCAGATCGTGAGACACCCGCCCTTAGTGAGCCGTGCGACCCGCCATGAAGGAGAGCAGGTCCTGCCGGGTGACGATGCCCTGCGGCTTGCCCTCCACCAGCACCACCGCGGCGTCGGCCTTCTCCAGCACGCTCATCAGACCGGTCACCGAGCCACCCGAGCCGACCACCGGCAGCGGCTTGGACATGTGCTTCTCCAGCGCGTCGGTCAGCTGGGCGCCGCCGCTGAAGAGGGCGGCCAGCAGGTCGCGCTCGGCCACCGCGCCGATCACCTCGCCCGCCATGATGTCCGGGTGCCCGGCACCCGGGGAGACCACCGGCATCTGCGAGACGCCGAAGTCGCGCAGCACCTGCACCGCCTCGCCGACCGTCTCGTTGGGGTGCATGTGGACGAACTGCGGGGTGCCCTCGTGCGCGATGGCGTCCTTGCGGGCCAGCACCTCGCCGATGGTCGCCTCGTCCTCGGCGGTGGGCAGGAAGCCGTAGTCGGCCATCCAGTCGTCGTTGAAGATCTTCGACAGGTAGCCGCGGCCGCCGTCGGGCAGCAGTACCACGACGATGTCGTCCGGGCCGAGCCGCTTGGCGACCTCCAGCGCGGCCACCACGGCCATCCCGCAGGAGCCGCCGACCAGCAGGCCCTCCTCGCGGGCGAGCCGGCGGGTCATCTGGAAGGAGTCCTTGTCGGAGACCGCGATGATCTCGTCGGCCACCGTGCGGTCGTAGGCGGTCGGCCAGAAGTCCTCACCGACGCCTTCGACCAGGTACGGGCGGCCGGTGCCGCCGGAGTAGACCGAGCCCTCCGGGTCGGCGCCGATGACCTGCACCGTGCCGCCCGAGGAGTCCTTCAGGAAACGGCCGGTGCCGGAGATGGTGCCGCCGGTGCCGACGCCCGCCACGAAGTGGGTGATCTTGCCGTCGGTCTGCTCCCAGAGCTCGGGACCGGTGGTGGCGTAGTGCGCGGCCGGGTTCTCCGGGTTGGAGTACTGGTCCGGCTTCCAGGCGTTCGGTGTCTCCTTCACCAGGCGGTCGGAGACGTTGTAGTACGAGTCCGGGTGCTCGGGGGCGACCGCGGTCGGGCAGACCACGACCTCGGCACCGTAGGCCCGCAGGGTGTTGATCTTGTCGGTGGAGACCTTGTCCGGGCAGACGAAGATGCAGCGGTAGCCCTTCTGCTGCGCCACAATGGCCAGGCCCACTCCAGTGTTACCCGAGGTCGGCTCGACGATGGTGCCGCCAGGCTTGAGGGCACCGGAAGCCTCGGCGGCCTCGATCATCCGCATCGCGATGCGGTCCTTGGCCGAGCCACCGGGGTTGAAGTACTCAACCTTGGCCAGCACCGTGGCGGTGATCCCTTCGGTGACCTTGTTGAGCTTCACCAGCGGGGTGTTGCCGACCAGGTCGATGATCGAATTTTGGTACCGCACGGGGGTCCTCCCGGTCTGTGGCTTTGCATGGCTTTTCAGAGGGTCATGCCTTCGGTAAGTCAAGCCTATGGCTCCGGATGGCCGATGCATCCCGATAGCGTGAAGGCGTCAACGGGTATGTGCAGAGAGAGACGGCACCCGCGCGGCGCGGGCGGCCGGACGGCTACGAAGGGGGTTGCCGGATGCCAGGGGCGCAGCATTCGAGGGCGCGGGTCGCCCGACGGATCGCCACGGCGGCGGCGTACGGCGGCGGCGGACTCGGCCTGCTGGGGGTGGGCCTCGCGGGGGTGCTGATCACCGAGAGCCGGCTGGCGATCCGCGCGGTCGGCATCCTGGAGGGCAATCCACCGCGCTCGGACGGCGTGTACGGGGAGGAGTTCGCCGATCCGGCGGCGGACCACGAGCCCCTGGTGCTGGCCTTCCTGGGCGACTCGACGGCGGCCGGGCTCGGCGTGCGGCGGACCCGCGAGACCCCGGGGGCGCTGCTCGCCGCAGGCCTGGCCTCGGTCGCCGAGCGGCGCGTGAGGCTCGTCAACGTCGCACTGTCCGGGGCTCGTTCGGACGATCTTGAGCGACAGGTGAAGCTCGCCCTGAAGGCCCGCCCCGAGGTCGCCGTGATCATGATCGGGGCCAACGACGTCACCCGGCACAGCCCGGCCGCCCAGTCGGTGCGCCAGCTCGGCGAGGCGGTCCGGGAGCTGCGGGCGATCGGCTGCGAGGTGGTGGTCGGCACCTGCCCAGATCTGGGGACCATCAAGCCGGTGCGGCCGCCGCTGCGCTGGGTGGCCCGCCGGGTCAGCCGGCAGCTGGCCGCCGCGCAGACCATCGCGACCGTGGAGGCCGGCGGCCGGACGGTCTCGCTGGGCTCGCTGCTCGGTCCTGAGTTCGCCGCGCGGCCGGAGATGTTCGCCTCCGACCGCTTCCACCCCTCCGCCCAGGGCTATGCCACGGCGGCGATGGCCATGCTGCCCTCGCTCTGCGCCGCGCTCGACCTCTGGCCGGAGGAGACCCGGGAGGCCGCGCCGACCCAGCGCGAGGCGGTGCTGCCGATGGCGATGGCGGCCGCCCGCGCCGCCGGGCAGTCCGGCACCGAGGTGGCCTCGGCCACGCCCGGTGGGACCGGGCGCTGGGCGCTGGTCAAGCACCGGCTGCGCCTCGCCCTGCCCTCGACCGAGAGCCCCGCCGAAGCCACTGCCAAAGCCGCTGCCGATCCCGCTCCTGAGCCCACTGCTGAGCCCGCGTCGGCGAACTCACACACGGCGCCGGATGACGCGCGGGCTACTTGGGAGTAACTTTCCTCTCCGTAGCAGCCGTACTCACCTCCAGGGAGCCGTCATGCCCGAAGCCGTTATCGTCAGCGCCGCCCGTTCGCCGATCGGCCGGGCCTTCAAGGGCTCGCTGAAGGACGTCCGCCCGGACGACCTGACCGCCCACATCATCGCCACCGCGCTCGCCAAGGTGCCGCAGCTCGACCCGCGCGACATCGACGACCTGATGCTGGGCTGCGGCCTGCCGGGCGGCGAGCAGGGCCACAACCTGGCCCGGATCATCGCCGTCCAGATGGGCTTCGACCACCTGCCGGGCTGCACGATCACCCGCTACTGCTCGTCCTCGCTGCAGACCACGCGGATGGCGCTGCACGCGATCAAGGCGGGCGAGGGCGACGTCTTCATCTCGGCCGGCGTCGAGACCGTGTCGCGCTCGATCAACGGCAGCTCGGACGGCCTGCCGGGCACCCAGAACCCGCTCTTCGCCGACGCGGTGGCCCGCACCGCCCAGCGTGCCGAGCAGGGCGGCGGGGAGTGGCACGACCCGCGCGCCGACGGTCTGATCCCGGACGCGTACATCGCGATGGGCCAGACCGCGGAGAACCTGGCCGCGCTCAAGGGCATCACCCGGGCCGACCAGGACGCATTCGGCGTGCGCTCGCAGAACCTGGCCGAGGCGGCCATCAAGTCCGGCTTCTGGGCCCGCGAGATCACCCCGGTCACCACCCCCGACGGCACGGTGGTCTCCACCGACGACGGCCCGCGCGCCGGCGTGACCCTGGAGGCCGTCTCGGGCCTCAAGCCGGTCTTCCGCCCGGACGGCACCGTCACCGCGGGCAACTGCTGCCCGCTGAACGACGGCGCGGCCGCCCTGGTGATCATGTCCGACACCAAGGCCCGCGAGCTGGGTATCACGCCGCTGGCCCGGGTGGTCTCCACCGGCGTCTCCGGCCTCTCCCCCGAGATCATGGGCTACGGCCCGGTCGAGGCCTCCCGCCAGGCGCTCAAGCGGGCCGGGCTGACCATCGACGACATCGACCTGGTCGAGATCAACGAGGCCTTCGCTGCCCAGGTCATCCCGTCCTACCGCGACCTGGGCATCGACCTGGACAAGCTGAACGTCAACGGCGGCGCGATCGCGGTCGGCCACCCCTTCGGCATGACCGGCGCGCGGCTCACCACCACGCTGATCAACTCGCTGCAGTGGCACGACAAGCAGTTCGGTCTGGAGACCATGTGCGTCGGCGGCGGCCAGGGCATGGCGATGGTCATCGAGCGACTGAGCTGAGCCGAACCGCGCTGAGCTGAGACGTAGCGGAGCCAGTTGAACACAGCGCGTCGAACTCCCGCCGTAGAGCCACCCGTTCGGCGTGACGCAGGGTAAATGAGGGCCGGATCACACCTCTTGGGCGATCCGGCCCTCATTTCGTCTCTCCGGGGCCCTTTTCTCGACGCCCCGAAGTCGGTCAACTGCGCAGCGTATAACGGTGTAGGCCTGAGATTTTTGGACAATGACCAACGTCACGGACATTTCGGACATCTTCCACTGCAGCCACAGCCCACCATGCGGCAGGGTGGAGACGTTCCCCTGTTCCACTCCGCGCAAGGAGTACGTTCCGTGAGCGCCGTGTACATCGCCCTGCTGCTGGTCCTGATCGCCGTGTCGTCAGCCGTTCTCCTCCATGTACGCGGCCTCTCCCGCCGGTTCGACGAACTCCGCGCCGCCGCCTCCACCGACGCGCCCGCGTCCGCCCCGGTGGACGAGGCGGCAATACGCCGCGCCGTCACCGACGCGCTGGCCGCCGACCGTGAGCGCGAGATCAACGAGGCGCGGGCGTTCTGGGCCGAGCAGGAGGCCCGCGCGGCCGAGGACGAGCCGCTGCTGGACACGCCGTTCACCGGCGCCGGCGGGGAGCCCGGCATCGGCCTGAGCGGCCTCGGCAGCCTGCACGGGCTCGGCCCGGCGGAGAGCTGGCCGGTCTTCTTCCCGCGGCCGATCGGCCCGCAGGACGCGGCGGACAGCGCCGGCACGATGGACCCGGAGTTCGGCGAGGCGCTGCGCTCGGCGCTGGAGGACCTGATCAACGACAGCGGCTCGCTGCCCTCCACCGGCCCTGGCGGCCTGGGCGGTCCCGGCGGCCACCCCTCGGCGGCGCCGACCGGCGGACTGCCGGGCGACGGCACCGGTGGCCCGGGCGGCACCGGCGGGACCGGCGAGGCGCGCGCCCGGCGTGAGGCCGACCTGCTGGCCACCGGTCTGGACGCAGGCCTGCTGGACGTGGACCCGGCCGTGGAGGCCGAACCGGTCGCCGCCCCCGACCCGCGCCGCCACCCCTCGCACCCCGACTTCGTGCCGAGCCAGACCCCGTCCCGCGAGTGGACCGACACCAAGCTGACCAGCCTGGCCGAGGACGGTGTCGCGCTCACCGACGTCCGCCCGGGCCCGCTGGGCACCCTGGACGTCTACGCCTTCGCCGACGGCACCACGCTCTGCGTGGCCCCCGGCGACCGCGAGGCGGCCTACCGGCTGATCGACGCGGTCCGCGCGGGCGAGGACGTCCGACTGCTGGGCGGCTCGCGCTTCTCCGGCTCGTACTCGCTGACCTTCTCCACCGACGAGGAGGCCGTCTACGTGCTGGCCGACCGCGTGGTGGCCAGCATCTGACGCCAGCTCAGCTGCACAACTCCCCGACGGCGCCCACCGCCGCGACCGCTCCCGCCAGGAGTCCGGCCGCGGTGGACCGGACGCCGTCCGTCGTCGGCACCACCGCGTCGGCCGGCCGGTCACCCAGCGCGGCGACCAGGTCGTGGCCGGCCACCGCGAGCTGATCGCCGACCGCGAAGGCGCCGGCGGACGGCAGCGGGCGCAGCGCGGCGTCCGCCCCCTCCTCCAGCAGCTGGGCGGCGGCGGCCAGTTCGCTGGCCAGCGCCAGCCCGGCGGCGGCCCGCGACGGGTGTCCGGGGACGGCGCCGAGCAGCTGGCTCTGCGGCATCGAGCGGAAACGATCCGCCAGGCGGTCGACGGCTTCCAGCAGGGTGGTGGCTTCGGGCATACCGCGAGGGTATCCAAAACGCCGAAGGGCCCCCGGAACGCTTCAGTCGTCGCCCCGCAGGATCGCGATCAGCCGCAGCATCTCCAGGTAGATCCAGACCAGCGACAGCGTGAGCCCAAACGCCGCCCGCCAGGACTCGCGCTGCGGGGCGCCGCCGCGGATCGCCTCCTCGATCGAGGCGAAGTCGAGCGACAGGAAGAACGCGCCGAGACCCACCCCCAGGACGCCGACCAGGATGCCCAGCGGGCCCGAGTTCAGCCCCAGCGAGGCGCCGAACAGCGAGGCCACCACGTTGACCAGCATCAGCAGCAGGAAGCCGACAGCCACCGCCAGGCCGATCCGGGTGTAGCGGGCGGTCACCTTGATCCGCCCCGAGCGGTAGGCGATCAGCATCCCGGCGAAGACCGCGGCGGTGCCGAGCACCGCCTGGATCGCGATGCCCGGCCAGACCGTGTTGAAGACCCGGGTGATCGCGCCGAGGAAGAAGCCCTCCAAGCCCGCGTAGAGCAGGATCAGCGGCGGGCTGACGCTCCGTTTGAAGCTGATCACCAGGCCGACCACGAAGGCCAGCAGGGCAGCCCCCGCAGCCACACCGTAGTTGGCGCTCGGCAGGGCGAACCACGCGACCGCGCCGGTGGCCACCAGCGTCAGCAGGGTCAGCCCGGTGCGGGCGACCACGTCGTCCATGGTCATCCGACCGGTCGCCAGCGGACCGGCCGCGGGGGCCCGGTAGAGCTCCTCCAACTGCTCAGCGCTGCCCGGCGACCTGCCGAAGTCCGCATAGCCGGTCTGCCGGCTGTCACGGGCCCCGCGGGTGAACGAACCGTCCCGCGAGAAGACCGGGTTGCTGCTCCTCATGACTCTTTCCTCCCAGGGCGGCACGTCACCACCACGGCCCAACAGTAATGTGTTGGCAAAGGAAAGCCCGTACGCCGCAGGGATGATCCGCCCGGGATGCCTTACGGAGTACCCAGCCTGCCGATGGTGGCGAGCATCCGAAAGCGGCTCAGCGACTGGCGCTCCGGGCAGCTGCCGGTCATCCGGTAGTCGGGGCCTGCGCAGACCTGTGGGAGAGTCAGAACACCAACTCGCCTATGAGGCGGCCCCCGTGGAGTGGCACAGCTACGGGCGCCGATCGCCGGAGGGATTGACCTGCCGTGCAGGTCAGGCGCCCTGCACGGCTAAGTGCCCGGAGCCGGACTCGAACCGGCACGGCCTCGCGGCCAAGCAGTTTTAAGCTGCCCGTGTCTGCGTTCCACCATCCGGGCGTGAACCGCTCCGCCCCTGTGCGGGCTACCCCTGAGCCTAGTCGTCCCGATCCCTCTTGCGCATGCTCCCAGGGCGGGAAGTTGTCATGTTTCCCTGACATCTGACGAACTGTCTGTCATTCGGCCAGCTCAACCGCGCTATCCAGCCATCGGACGGGCCGACCGTCAGAAGCGGGCACCGGGCGCTCGGCTGACGTCCACTCACAAGCAAGGGGCCCCGGGCCCGATGGGAGAACCATCGGGCCCGGGGCCCCTTTCCTGCACTGCTTGCTGTACTCCGCCCGGTCATACGGCCGGCTGAGCACCACGGAGGTCGTGGTCCGGCGACATTGCCGGGCGGAGAGCCTCCGACTCACACCCCGGCGATCGGCGCCGGGGTCAGTCGCGTTACTTGCTGGTGGCGAGCTCCTTGTCCGCGGCGGCGGAACCGGCGGCGGCAGCGGGCTTGGCCTCGACCGGCTTCGGGGCGGGGGCCGCAGCCTCCTGGAAGGCGCCGAACGGCTTCTCCATCTCCGACAGGCCGACGATCTCGCGCTTGAGGAACATCGCGAGCGTCCAGTCGGTGAAGACCCGGACCTTGCGGTTCATGGTCGGCACCCGGCTGCCGTGGTACAGGCGGTGGAACCACCAGGCCGGACGGCCCTTCAGCTTGTACTTGCCGAAGAGGATCGCCACACCCTTGTGCAGGCCCAGACCGGCCACCGCACCGAGGTTCTTGTGCTTGTACTCCTTCTGCGGGAAGCCCCGCATACCGGAGATCACGTTGTCGGCGAGCTGCACCGCCTGACGCACCGCGTGCTGCGCGTTCGGCGGGCACCAGGCGCCCTCGCCGACGGCGAGGTCCGGCACCTGGGCGTTGTCGCCGGCCGACCAGACGTTGTCGAAGCCCTGGACCTGGAGGGTCGGGGCGGTGTCGACGTGGCCACGCGGACCCAGCGGCAGACCGAAGTTCGACAGCACCGGGTTGGGCTTGACGCCGGCCGTCCACACGATGGTGGCGGCGTCGGCCTCGATGCCGTTCTTCAGCACGACGTGCTGGTCGACGCAGGAGTCCATCGAGGTCTCGATGTAGATCTCGATGTTGCGCTCTTCGAGCTTCTCCTTGGTCCACAGACCGAGGTCCGGGCCCATCTCCGGGAGGATCCGGTTGGCCGCCTCGACCAGGATGAACCGCATGTCATCCCGGCTGACGGTCTTGTAGATCTTCGCGGCGTCGCGCGCCATGTCCTCGACCTCGGCGATGGTCTCGACGCCGGCGAAGCCGCCGCCGATGACCACGAAGGTGAGGGCCTTGCGGCGGACGTCCTGGTCCGCCGTGGACTCGGCCTTGTCCAGCTGCGCCATGACGTGGTTGCGGAGGCTGATGGCCTCTTCCACGGTCTTCATGCCGATGCCGTGCTCCGCCAGACCCGGGATCGGGAAGGTGCGGGAGACCGAGCCGGTCGCGACGACGAGGTAGTCGAAGGGCAGCTCGTAGGAGTCGCCGGCCAGCGGCGCGATGGTGGCGACCTTGCGGGCGTGGTCCACGCCGGTCACGTGACCGGTGAGCACCTCCGCCTTCTTCAGGGCGCTGCGCAGCGGTGCGACGAGGTTGCGAGGCGCGACGTTGCCGCCGGCCGCCTCGGGAAGGAAGGGCAGGTACGTCATGTACGACCGCGGGTCGACGACCGTGACGGTCGCCTCCCCGTAGCGCATCTTCTTGAGGATGCGCATCGCGGCATACAGGCCGACGTAACCACCGCCGACAATAAGGATGCGAGGACGCTCCGTGGTGCTCATGTCGGAAAGTATCCAGCACCGTTCGCAGCACCCTGCGTGAGGCCCGTCACAGAACTCTGGACACCTCGTGCTACACTACGCGGCCCCGAATCCGGGCACCGCGCCGCACCCTCGGGCGGATCAAGGACCGGCTCGGACGTTTGGACGACGACGCCCCTGCTGATCAGCAACGATCCGGGTGGCAGCCGGGTTCCCGCGCGCCATTTCGATTCCATCGGCCAAGTCGGAGGTCGGCCTGGGATCCATCGCCTGCGCCCCGGCGGCGGCCTTCGGTCCCGCAATCCGGACGGACCGGACAGCCGACTGCGACAAAAGGCCGGTTCGCCATGTGAAGAAATTCACGAACTTTCTCGCGGCGGCTGTCGCGCCGACTGCCCGGACGGGGCTTCAAGGCGGCTTCGAGGCCACTTGGAGGCCGCTTCGAGGGGCCTGGCGAGGGCCCCTCGAAGCGGTCGGGCGAGGCACGGCGGGGGCCGGCTCAGCCGACGATGCTCCAGGCGATGCCGTCGAGGATGTCGTGCTCGCTGACGAGCACCTCGGCGGCGCCCGTCCGCTCCATGATCGAGAGCAGCACCAGCGAACCGGCCGCGATCACGTCCACCCGCCCCGGGTGCATCACCGGGATCGCCGCCCGCTCGGCGTGCGTGGAGCTGAGCAGCCGGCCGGTGACCTCGCGGACCTGCTGCAGGCTGATCCGCGCGTGGTGGACGGCCTCGGAGTCGTACGCGGGCAGCTCCAGCGCGATGGCGGCCACCGTGGTGACCGTCCCGGCCAGGCCGACCAGCGAGGCGGCCCCGGTCAGCGGAACCACCTCGGCGGCCTGCTCCAGCGCCGCCTTGATGTCGGCCTTGGCCGCCGAGATCTGACCGAGCGTCGGGATCTCGGACCCGGCGAAGTGCCGCTCGGTCAGCCGGACGCAGCCGATGTCCACCGAACGGGCGGCCTGCACGTGCTCCGTACCGAGCACGAACTCGGTCGAGCCGCCGCCGAGGTCGAAGACCAGGTACGGCGCGCCGACCGGTCCGCCGGCCAACTCCCGGGTGGCGCCGGTGAAGGAGAGCTCGGCCTCCCGGTCGCCGCTGACCACCTCGGGCATGACGCCGAGGATCTCGTGGACTCCCTGGGCGAACTCGTCGCTGTTCTCCGCGTCCCGCGAGGCGCTGGTGGCCACGAAGCGGGTCAGCTCCGGGCCGATGCCGTGCCCGGCGATGATCGCGGCGTACTCGCGGCAGGCCGCGAAGGTCCGCTCGAGCGCCTCGGGGGCGAGCCGGCCGGTGCGGTCGACGTCCTGGCCGAGCCGGACGATCAGCATCCGGCGGTCCAGGTCGGTGATCGCGCCGGTGGACGGGTCCAGCTCGGCGATCAGCAGGCGGATCGAGTTGGTGCCGCAGTCGATTGCGGCCACCTTGCTGGTCGTCACTTCTGCTCCTCCTGGCCGGCCTGCTGGGCCGCTCGCTGGGCTGCCCGCCTGGCGGCCCGCTCGGCCGCCTTCCGCTGCTTGGCGGCGATCACCGCGTCGGGGTCCTCGCCCTCGGTGCGCTCCCTGTGCAGCGCCTCGACTCCGGCCTCGATGGCCTCCTCGCTCACGCAACTGCCCTTGCGCCACCACTCCGGCAGCATCGCCAGCGCCTCGTCACCCAGCGGGTTGACGCCGGGCCCGGCGGCCAGCGAGTGGCCGACCAGCACGTGCAGGCACTTCACCCGGTCCGGCATCCCGCCGGCCGACGGGAAACCCTCCAGCACCTCGATGGCGTCCCGGCGGGCGATGTAGTCCTCGTGCGCCTTCTGGTACGCGGCGGCGAGCTCCGGATCGGTGGCCAGCCGGGCCGTCTGATCCTTCATCACGCCGTCCGCCTCCAGGGTGCCGATCAGCGAGGCGGCCTTGGGGCAGGTCAGGTAGTAGAGCGTCGGGAACGGGGTGCCGTCGGGCAGCCGCGGCGCGGTCTCGACGACGTCCGGGTTGCCGCAGGGGCAGCGGTGGCCGACGGCCCGGGTGCCGCGCGGGACGCGGCCGAGCTGGGCCGCGACGGCGGCGAGGTCGCGGTCGGCGACCGGCGGGGTGGGGTCAGAGGTCATGGGGGTGCAGTCTTCTCACGGAGCGGGGGCGGGAGCGGGGGCAGGGGCTGCGGCAGGGGCTGCTTCAGGGGGGCTGGTGTCGGCCGCGTCGACGGAGTCCCAGACCACGGAGTACCAGGGCTTGGCCGCCTTGGGCTGCGAGGATCCGGGCGCCGCGAGGGGCTTGCCACCGGGCGACAGGGCGGGGTCGGCGGAGACGAACGGCGTCTCGCCGGGGAGCGCGTAGTGCAGGCGCTCGCGGGCCTGTGCCTTCACGTACTCCGGATCCTGCCAGCGGGCCCGTTCCCTGGTCAGCGTGTCGACCTGCTGGCGGGCCTGCTCGGCCTTGACGCGCTGGTCGGCGATCTCGGAGCGCTGCGAGAGGAACTGACGGGTCGGGTAGGCGAGGATCGCCACCAGCGAGCAGAGCACCAGGACGAGGACGGTGGCCCGGCTGGTGAAGCGCGGCCGCACCGTCAGGCCCGGGAACTTCCAGCCTGCCATCTGTCTGGTACCCCTCCGGTCGGCCGTACTGGACGGGGCCGCGGTCCGGCGCGGTGCGCCGGTGCCCCGGCGTCCACCCTACGGGGTGGGCGGCGGGGCACCGGTCAGGCGGAGCGCAGGAGGGGTCAGCCCTCGTGGCGGAAGCGCGGGAAGGCCGCGCGGCCCGCGTACTCGGCGGCGTCGTCGAGGATCTCCTCGATGCGCAGCAGCTGGTTGTACTTGGCGGTGCGGTCGGTGCGGGCCGGCGCACCGGCCTTGATCTGGCCGCAGTTGGTGGCGACGGCGAGGTCGGCGATGGTGACGTCCTCGGTCTCGCCGGAGCGGTGCGACATCATGCAGCGGAAGCCGTTGCGCTGGGCCAGCTCGACGGCGTCCAGGGTCTCGGTCAGCGAACCGATCTGGTTCACCTTCACCAGCAGCGCGTTGGCGGTGCCGGTCTCGATGCCCTTGGCGAGGCGGACCGGGTTGGTGACGAACAGGTCGTCGCCGACCAGCTGGACCTTGTCGCCCAGCTCGTCCGTCATGGCCTTCCAGCCGTCCCAGTCCTGCTCGTCCAGCGGGTCCTCGATGGAGACCAGCGGGTACGAGGCGACCAGGTCGGCGTAGTACGCGATCAGCTCGGCCGAGGAGAGCGCCTTGCCCTCGAACTGGTAGGCGCCGTCCTTGTAGAACTCCGAGGCGGCGACGTCGAGCGCGAGCGCGACGTCCTTGCCCGGGGTGTAGCCGGCCTTCTTGATGGCCTCGACGATGAGGTCGAGCGCCTCGCGGTTGCTGTCCAGGTTCGGGGCGAAGCCGCCCTCGTCGCCCAGGCCGGTGGAGAGGCCGCGCTCCTTCAGCACGCCCTTGAGCGTGTGGTAGACCTCAGCGCCGCAGCGGACGGCCTCGGAGAAGGACTCCGCGCCGATCGGGGCGATCATGAACTCCTGGATGTCGACGTTGGAGTCCGCGTGCGACCCACCGTTGAGGATGTTCATCATCGGGACGGGCAGCACGTGCGCGTTCGGGCCGCCGAGGTAGCGGAACAGCGGCAGGTCGCTGGCCTCGGAGGCGGCGTGCGCGACGGCGAGCGAGACGCCGAGGATCGCGTTGGCGCCCAGCGAGGACTTGTCCGGGGTCGCGTCCAGGTCCAGCATCGCCTGGTCGATCAGGCGCTGCTCGGTCGCGTCGTAGCCGATCAGCTCCGGGCCGATCTGCTCGATGACGGCGAGGACGGCCTTCTCGACGCCCTTGCCGAAGTAGCGGCTCTTGTCACCGTCGCGCAGCTCCAGCGCCTCGAAGGCACCGGTGGAGGCTCCGGACGGAACGGCGGCACGGCCGGTGCTGCCGTCGTCGAGGCCGACCTCGACCTCGACCGTGGGGTTGCCACGAGAGTCGAGGATCTCGCGGGCTACGACGACATCAATGGACGGCACGAGGCATCTCCTATGCGGAAGCGGTCCTGCGGGAAACGGGTTCGTTACGACCTGAGCCTAGCCGCACCCCAGGTCCGGGCCACCCGGACCTGGGGTGCGTCTCAACACGTGGCGTCGTACTCACCGGTAGTTCACCGAGTGGTGCGTCAGCGTGCGGTGCGTCAGCGGAGGTGGAGCACCTCGCCCGGCAGGATCAGGTTCGGGTCCGCGCCGACGACCCCGTGGTTGCCCTGGTAGAGCGCCTGCCAGCCGCCGTCGACGTGCTGGGTCTGGGCGATCGTGGACAGCGTGTCGCCGGCCCGGACGGTGTACGGCTGACCGGAGTTGGCCGGGGCGGCGGGAGCGGTCGGCGACGCCGCAGCCGGGGCCGCGGTCCGGGTGCTCTGCTTCGACGTGGCCCCGGGCTTGGCGGCGGACTTCACGGCGTCGGAGCCGGCGGAGGTGTCGACCGCGGCGGGCGCGCCCCCGGAGGTCAGCCCGGCCTTGACCGAGCAGACCGGCCAGGCGCCGGGCCCCTGCGCGGCCAACACCCGCTCGGCGACCGAGATCTGCTGCGCCCGGGTGGCCTGGTTCGCCTGCCCGGCGTACTGGGTGCCGCCGTAGGCCGCCCAGGTCGAGGGGGTGAACTGCAGGCCTCCGTAGAAGCCGTTGCCGGTGTTGATGGACCAGTTGCCGGTGCTCTCGCAGTCGGCCACCTTGTCCCAGGTGGTCACCGGGGCGGCGTGCGCCCCGGTGGCGGTGAGCAGTGGGAGCGCCAGACCGGCACCGGCCACGCCGGCCACGGCGATGACCTTCTCGGTCTGGGTACGACGACGGTGACGGCCAGTTCCTGCAAACAGCATGAAGGTGTCCCTCTCCGCACGCCTGCGAGGTGAGCTGTCGGGTTCGGACCGGGAGGTGGCCCGGCCGCGCTGGGCGCGGCTTCACCCCGAGCCGTAGGGGAAACGGCAGAAAATCCTGGGTCCCCCGCCCCTGCCCAGGGGGTTGTGTCGGTGTCCCGAAGCGCGGCGGGCAGGATTTGGCGTTCCGCGCACGGGGTTCGCAACCGCGAACTCCAGGGAGAGTAGGCAGATAGCAACAACAATCACAAGCTCATATCGCGTACATCACACGAGAATTACGGATCGTCATGGATCGCCTACCAACGGAGGCGATATGTCGGAGTTGATGGACATTCATCCCGACCGTGGAGCAGCGTTTCGACACGCCGTCAGAGCTTTCCTGACGACTCCTCCGGAGTGAAGGTGACCGGGAGTTCCCGCAGGCCACGCATGATCAGGCCGCCGCGCCAGCGCAATTCCCCGGCGTCGGCGGAGAGCTGAAGGTCCGGCAATCGGGTGAGCAGCGTGGCGAGTGCCGCCTGCCCCTCCAACCGGGCCAGTGGGGCGCCGATGCAGTAGTGGATCCCGTGACCGAAACCGAGATGCGGATTGTCCGCGCGGGCCAGGTCCAGGGTGTTCTCGGCGGCGAACCTGGCCGGATCCCGGTCGGCCGCGGCCAGCACCACGAGCACCGGATCGCCGACCGGGATGTCCACCCCGCCGATCCGCAGCGGAGCCACCGCGAACCGCCAGGTGGCCAGCTCCACCGGACCGTCGTAGCGCAGCAGTTCCTCGACGGCGGTAGCCAGCAGCCCGCTCTCGCCGCGACTCAGCGACTCCTGCAGCAGGGCGCGCTGCTCGGGGTGGCGCAGCAGCGCGTACATGCCGTTGCCGATCAGGTTGACCGTGGTCTCAAAACCGGCGAAAAGGAGGATGAACGCCATCGCGGCGGCCTCGTTCTCGGTGAGGTGCTCGCCGTGGTCGCTGGCCCGGATCAGACCGGAGATCAGGTCGTCGCCCAGGTCCGCCCGCTTGCGGTGGATCAGCTCCGCCAGGTACGTGCGCATCCGCTTCACCGCGCGCGCCACGCCGCCGCGCGGGCCGCCGCCGTGGCGGATCATCATGCCCGCCCAGTCCCGGAAGTCGTCCTGGTCCTCGGGCGGCACGCCGAGCAGGTCGCAGATCGCGTAGATCGGCAGCGGGAAGGCGAACTCGTGGATCAGGTCGGCCGAACCGCGCTCGGCGAAGTCGGAGATCAGCCGGTCGGTCAGCTGCTGCACCCGCGGCTGGAACTCGGCCACCCGGCCCGGCGTGAAGGCCTTGGAGACCAGTCGGCGCAGCCGGGTGTGGTCCGGCGGGTCGATGTTCAGCAGATGCGTCATCAGGTCGGCGCTGCGCTCGCCGGGGATTCCCACCCGGCCGGTGCGGTGGGCCTGAGCGCTGTGGTGCGACGGGTTCTTGGAGAGCCGGCTGTCGGCCAGCGCCTGGCGCGCGTCGGCGTACCGGGTCACCAACCAGGCCTCCACTCCGCTCGGGAGCGTGGTGCGGTGCACCGGGGCGTGCTCCCGCAACCAGGCGTACGCGGGGTAGGGGTCGGTGGCGAACTCCCAGGTGAAGAGGTCGGGCCTGGGAGGCTGCTGAGGCATCGGGGAGGGCTGGTCCGGCATGTCCTGACCGTATCCGGTCCGTACCAGGCGTGAGTCTGGTCACCTGACGGGTAATCCCTGTTGCGGAGGGTCGCGACCGCCTACGATCCTCCGATACGCGGACGCCGTGCGGTGGCGTGCGCAGGGAGGAGCAGGCCATGCGAGTAGCCGGGGCAGTGGTGGTCATCGCGGTACTGGCCGGCGGCGACGGGACGGGTCCGGCGCGCCGGTTCACCGCCGCGGGCGCCGCCGGATTGCTGGTCGCCGACCCGCGCCCGGGGGTGGCCGAGGACCTCGCGACCGCCCTGGACCGTCCCGGCTGCCCGGTGATCGGCGTGAGCAGCGACATCCACCAGCCCAGCGACATCGCCGCGCTGGTGGACACCGCCGAGAAGCACCTCGGGGCGATCGACCTGTTCTGCGTGGCCGGCCCGGACGGCGAGCGGATCGTCGCGCTCGCCGAGCTGCCCGGCAAGCTGCACCGGCTGGCCGAACTGCTCGACCCGCTCAGCCAGGCGATCGGCGAGGTCGTCCCGCAGCAGCGCGGCGCGACGCACGCCGAGCAGCGCAGAGCCTCCTAGCCACCTGGGCCCTAGGGCCTGTCCGGCCCTAGCCGGCGTGACCCTCTGCCGCGCGGACGGCGTCGCGGTAGCCGCGGGCCGCCGCGCGCAGCGCCGCGTCCGGGTCCACCCCCGCGTCGTGCGCGCGCTGCACCACGGCCAGCAGCAGCCGGCCCGCGGAGGCCTCGTCCAGCTCGGCCGGCAGCGCGTACGGGGCGTCCGGTACGCCCTCGAAGCCCGCCCGCCGCACCCGCGAGACCAGCTTGGCCGCGTACGCCAGCGCCGGCAGCCCGGCCGGCACGCCGTCCAGGACGGAGTCCCGGTCGCCCTTCTCGGCGGCCTTCAGCGCCTCCCAGTTGGCCTCGACCTCTGCTGTCGTATCCGCCTCGCTGTCGCCGAAGACGTGCGGGTGGCGGTACATCAGCTTCTCCACGATGTCCCCCGCCACTTCGTCGATGGAGAACGGGTCCTCGGGGTGCTCCTCGGCGATCCGGGAGTGGAAGAAGACCTGCAGCAGCACGTCGCCGAGCTCCTCGCGCAGCGTCGGCCGGTCGCCCTCCTCGATCGCCTCGACCAGCTCGAAGGCCTCCTCGACCAGGTACTTCACCAGCGAGGCGTGGGTCTGCTCAGCGTCCCAGGGGCAGCCGCCGGGCGAGCGCAGCCGGTCCATCACCGACACCAGGTCGAGCAGCCGGGCACCGGGCAGGTCGTAGGAGCCGGGCAGCAGCTCGATCTCGGGGACGGCACCGGCCTGCTCCACCGCCAGCCGGGCCAGCGCGTCGGTCAGGCCCGGGTCGCCGTCCGGGCTGCCCAGCCAGAGCACTGGCGCACGCTCGACCAGCAGCCGGGCCAGCGCCGGGGCGGTGCCGCGCTCGACCAGCTGCACGACCACCCCCGCCTGCGCCAGTGCGGGCAGCTGCGGGTGCCCGGGGTCGCCGGCGAGCACCAGCGGCGCGCCGTGCAGCGCCTCCCAGGCCGGCCAGCTCAGCAGGCCGGGGGCGACGCGGTGGGTGGTGGTGAGCAGGGTCAGCTTCGAGATCTCCACAGCACCGAACCTACCGCCCCGCCGGGGTGCTCTCAGGCCGCGGTCGGGGGCTGCGGCAGCCAGGCGGCGCTCGGGGCGTCCAGCGACACCTGCTGGTCGTCCCAACTGCCGTAACGCGGGTTGACGGTCACCTTCAGGTCGGCGGCGGACTGGGCCAGCAGCTGCTGCACCGCCGCGTTGCCGGCGGCGGTGCCGACCTGCTGGCCGGAGAGCGCAGCCAGCTTCTGATAGCCGACCGACTCCCGGAAGAACGCGTCGATCTGGTCCGTCGGCACCGCCTGCTTCACCAGCAGCAGCTGGTCAAGCGTGGCCTCCCCGCCCACGTTCTGGGCCAGTTGCTGCCGGGCCTGGAGGACCTCGGTGTCGGAGACCGTCAGGTTGTGCGTCGCCAACGCGTGGGCCACCACCGGGATCCGCACCAGCTGGCCGACGGTGGCCTGCACCAGGTCGGCGGGCTCCTGGTAGCCGGCGGGCTCGGCGGCCGCCTCGTCGCGCACCTCGGCGACCCTGGCCTGCACGGTCGCGATGCTGATCCGCTCCGAGCCGACCACGGCCGCGGCACCCGGGTGCGCGACCCCGCCGCAGGCGCTCAGGGCCGCGGCGGCCAGCAGGGCGCCGACGGCGGGGACGGTACGACGCAGGACGGAGCTGGTGCGGATCACGCGGGGCCTCCCGGGCACGGAAACGGGGCTGCTGTGACGACTGGTCGCTCTGGGTGTCTCCTGACGGACCTGAGAATAGGGAGGCCGACGGCCGTTGCCCAGACCTTGAGCAGTACGGGTCACCCGGACGGACCACAGCGGCGGCGGATCAGCGCCCGGCGCGGTATGGACTCCCGGTCGCCGGGCGGTGGGGCGGCCAGCTGCCGGTGCGCGGGTCCAGCGGCTGCGGGCCGGTCCCGCGGTGGTGCTGCAACTGGTCCAGGTGCTGGCGCAGCCGGACCACGTCGGGGTGGTGCGGGCCGAGCCGGGGCTCGCGGTCGAAGAGCAGCGCCAGCAGCCACTGCCAGGCCCCCTCGGTGTCCCCGGCGCCGGCCAGCAGCACCCCGATCCGCTCGCGCAGGTCGAAGCAGCGGACCGGATCGGTGTCCTGGCCGGACTCCAGCCGGGCGGTGTGGGCGGCCAGCAGCGCCCGGTACTCGGCCAGCGCCTCCGGGGCGCGGCCCAGTTGCTCCAGGCAACCGGCCGCCTTGCGGCGGTGGTCCAGTGCCTGCGGGTCGCCCTCGGCGGCGGCCGCCGCGGCGAGCAGCTGGTACTCGGGCAGCGCCGAGCGGTACTGGCGCTCCTGGAGCAGGGTGCGGGCGTAGATGGTGCGCAGGGTGCGGACCAGCGGCGCCTGGTCGCCGTACTCGACCCGGGCACGCGGCAGCAGCCGGGCGGCGAGGTCGAGCACCTCGGCGTAGCGGTGCGCGGCGAGCAGGTCGGAGACCGCGCCGCAGGCCGCCGCGAGGTCACCGCCCGGCGCGCCGACCGGCCCGGCGGGCGGCGCCGGGGCCGGGTGCGCCGAGCCCGGGTGCACCGGCGGTGGCGCAGCGGGCGGGAGCGGCGGCGCGAAGCCGGGCAGCGGGGCGGGGAGCGCCGCCGGGGCGGGCAGCGGGTGGTGCGGGTGGCGCAGCGGCAGCGTCGGGTCGGGCAGCGGGCCGAAGCGGGCCGGCGCCGAGCCGCTCGGCGCGGGCAGCAGCGGCAGCAGGCGGCGGTGCACCTGCTGGGCGTCGGCGGGCCGGCCGGCCGGCGGCTTGGCCAGCAGGTCGAGCACCAGCGCCTCCAGCGCGGCCGGCACCTCGGGCCGCAACCGGCGCAGCGGCACCGGCGGTTCGTCCACCTGGCGGCGCAGCACGCCGAGCGCGGTGGGCGCCCGGAACGGCTCCTCGCCGGCCAGCATCTCGTGCAGCAGGCAGCCGAGCGCGTAGAGGTCGGTGCGCGGGTCGACGACGCCGGACAGCGCCTGCTCGGGCGCCATGTACGACGGGCTGCCGATCGGCACGCCGGTCAGCGTCAACCGGGTGTGGTCGCGGTCCAGGGCGGTGGCGATGCCGAGGTCGAGGAGGACCACCCGGCCGTCCTCACGGACCATCACATTGCTGGGCTTCAGATCGCGGTGGACCACCGGGACGGCGTGCACCGCCGAGAGCGCGGCGCAGATCTGCGCGGCCACCGCGACCGCCCAGTCGATCGGGAACGGGCTCTGCTCGGCGATCAGGTCGCCCAGGCCGATCCCGGGCACCCGCTGCATCACGAGGTAGAGCTCGCCTGCGTCCTCGCCCGCGTCGAACACGGTGACCAGGCCCGGGTGGTCGAGCGCGGCGGTGATCCGGCACTCGCGCAGGAAGCGGCTGCGCAGGCTGTCCTCCTGCGGGCCTGCGGAGTGCGAGCCGCCGCCGGGCCGGGAGTCGACCGGCAGCAGGTCGCCGCGCAGCAGCTTGACGGCGACCCGGCGGTCGAGCCGTTCGTCGTAGCCGGCCCAGACCTGGCCCATGCCGCCGTGCCCGATCTTCTCGGTCAGCCGGTAGCGCCCGTCGATCACGCGGGCCGCGGTCATCGGCCGCCGCCGCCCTCGGCCTGCCGGCGCAGCAGCTCGCCGAGCTGCTGGAGGTCGTCGGCGGGCGGCTCGCCCTGGTAGACCGGGTACGGCTGCTGAAAGGAGACGGCGGCGGGTCCGGGAACGGGTCCAGGGACGGGGACGGGTGGGCCGAAGGCGAACGGCGGCGGCGGGGCGGGCTGCCAGCGCGACCGACGGTGCATCAGCAGGAAGTGCGCGGGCGGGGTGAAGATCAGCACGATCATCGCGGCCATGCCCAGGCCGTTGGCCACCACATGCTTGCCGTCCGGGCCCGCGATCCCCGCGCAGACCACCATCAGCACAAAGAGCGCGCCGAAGAGCGCCGCGCCCGCCACGTCCGCCGGCCGCCTGCGGCGCACCGCCAGGGCCAGCGACGGGACGAAGCCGAGGAGCCCGATCGACAGCACCGGGAGCACGCAGCAGAGCACCTTGGCAGCGGTGCCGAACGGCCCCGTCCGCCGTGGTGGCCGGGGCGGCCCGAACTGGTCCGGGTAGTGGCCTGCCATGGCGGTGCGCTCCCGTGCGACAAGAAGTGGTCGGGCCGGTCCGGCGGTTGCCGCGGCCCGACCGCCACCGTACCGCCACCGGGCGGGGGTTCGGACGGGGGTTGCGACGAAAGCCGCCGGACCGTGACTGCGGCCCATCGCGGCTCGGCGCTGGTCAACGCGGCGTCAGTTCACCTTCGGCCAGGCCGTCGGTCAGCCCCTGGGCCAGTCGGCGGCCCAACTCGCCGGCCCGGCGCAGCTCCGCCTCGAAGGCGGCGACCTGTCGGAACGCCTCCCCCAGTGCCTGCTGGCGCTCGATCGGCAGGCGGGGCAGCTGCACCCGGCGGACGTCGAGCCGGGTGGTGGTGGAGGCGTGGCTGCTGGCCCGCCGGCTGCCGGCGCTGGAGCGCAGCCGGCCGGCCACGAACTCCGGGTCCAGCACGGCGGGATCGGGTCGCAGCAGGTGCAGCTGGCGGCCCAGTGCCGCGCCGTCCATCCGGTCGCCGGCCCGGACCACCACGGCCACCGCCGTGCCGAACGGGCCGGCGCCCAGCGCCGGGGTCAGCACGTCGCCGGGGCGGGCCAGGACGGCGTCGGCCGGGTCGCCGTACAGCACCTGGCCGGGCTGCTGACCGGACATCAGATCCTGCTCGGTCAGCACCGGTACGCCCGGCACACCGGCGCCGGCCGGCCGGGTGATCGGCCCCTGCCCGGAGGACTGCACCTCCAGCGCGCCCGCCCGGACCAGCTCGCCGATGGTGATCATCGGCGTGGCGGCGGGCTCGGCGGGCTCGGCGACCTGGGGCAGCGTCCGGTCCAGGCCGGCCAGCCCGGTGAGCACCTCGACCAGCCGACCGCGCAGGTGCTCCAGTGCGGCCGTGCCGCCGACCGGCGCGGCGGGCGGCAGGTGGCGGGCCGGGGAGAGGTCGGTCTCGTCGTCGAGCAGGTCGATGGCGTCGAGCACCCGGTGCACGCCGGGCCGGTCGGCCGGGGCCGGGCCGCCGTCGCGGGAGGCCTCGTCGAAGGCGCGCCAGGTGTCCAGCACGGTGCGGCGCAGCTCGGGCCAGCCGATCCGGTCGCGCCCGCCCGCCTGGCCGGACGCGGGCTGGGTGGCGGTGGCGTCCAGCAGCAGCAGGCGGCGCCGGGCGGCCTGGTCCTGCGGGTCGGGGCGGCGCAGCAGCCACAGGTGCAGCGGCACGCCGTACGGCGGCGCGGCGCCGGCCGGCAGCGCGATCACGGCGCGCAGCGCGCCGGAGCGCAGCAGCTCGGCGCGCAGCCGCCGGCCGGCCCGCCGGGAGGCCACCGTGGGCGGCAGCAGCAGGGCGGTCAGGCCGCCGGGGCGGGTGTGCGCCAGGCAGTGCAGCAGCCAGGCCAGTTCGGACTCCGCGCGGGGCGGCACCTGGTCGAAGAGCCAGCGCGAGTCGTAGCGCAACTCCTCGTGGCCCCAGTCGCGTTCGTTGTACGGGGGCTGGCAGAGCACCGCGTCGGCGAGCAGGCCGGGGTGGGCGTCGGCACGCAGGCTGTCGCCGGCGCCCAGCCGCAGCGGGAGCGGGCCGGGGGCGGTGGCCGGGCTGTGCAGGGCCAGTCGGAGCAGGGCCACCGCGGCGAGCACCTGGTCCAGCTCCTGCCCCCAGCGCAGGGTGGCGGCGGGCAGCGGGAGCAGCAGGGCGCCCAGGCCGCAGGCGGGGTCGAGGACGCTGCGCGGATCGCCGTGCAGGTGCGGTTCGGCGCTCACCAGGGCCGCCAGCAGGGCGGCGGCCTCGGGCGGGGTCGGGCTGACCTGGCGGGAGTTGGCCTCGGCGTAGCGGGTCAGCAGTTGTTCACAGGCGGCCACCGGGCCGTGCTCGGCGGCCAGTCGGGCGAGCAGCCGGGCCAGCTCCAGCTGGGTGCTGCCGTAGAGCGTCGGCAGTCGCAGCAGCTCGGCGCCGGGCGGGCCCAGCACGTCGGTCGACAGCTCGGCCAGCGCGCGGGGCAGCGCGAGCGCGAGCCGGGTGTCGGCCTCGCGCTCCAGGGCGGCCCAGCGCTCGGGCGCGCGGTGCAGCAGCAGCAGGAAGGCGGCGGCGGGCACCAGCAGCGCGGCCGGGTGGCCGGCCGGGTCGCGCAGCGCCTCCAGCTGCTGCCAGACCCTTTCCAGCAGTGGGAGTTCGGCGATCTTTCCCTGCTCGCGCAGCCAGTTCTCGACCCGGTCGAGCGGGAAGGTGGGGCTGGCCTCGGTGCCGCCGACCGGCTGCGGGAAGTCGGGGTGACGGCGGCGCCAGTTGCTGACCGCCGCCCGTCCGACTCCGGCAAGCCTGGCGATCTCGACGGCGGTCACCTCGGGGCTCTCCGGCATGGACGACTCCTCTGCGAACGGTCTGTGACCGCACAGCATAGCCGTGGACCTCACCATCAGGCGTTCACACGTGAACAGAGACGTTTCGCATTTTGCCGTTGACAGCGTTCACAGCTCCTGATGTGATGAACCCATCGCACCGGACGGCAGCAGTCGGCCCGGGAAGCGCCTGAGAGCAAGGGATTTCGCCATGCGCATCACCACCACCCGCCGCCGCACCTCCGCGACCCTGCTGGCCGGCGCCGTACTGATCGCCCTGGCCACCACGGCGTGCGGGCCGACCACCGGCGCCTCGGTCTCCACCCAGCCGAAGAAGTCGGCCGCGGCCGGCGCCCCGAGCAGCGCGAAGCCGGCCGGCGCCGCCAAGGCTCCGACCGTCGCGAAGGTGGGCGACACCATCGCCCTCAAGGGCACGGACAAGGGCGCCTCGGCCGACATCACCGTGGTCAAGGTGGTCGACAACGCCCAGAGCTCGGACGACTACAACAAGCCGGCCGACGGCAAGCGCTGGATCGCCGTCCAGCTGCGGATCAAGAACACCGGCACCGCCGCCTACAACGACGACCCGGAGAACGGCACCACCCTGCTGGACGACCAGAGCCAGTCCTACAACCCGACGGTTGCCGACATCACGGCCGGCCAGAGCTTCCCCACGCCGCTCGCCATCGCCCCCGGGGACAGCGCGCTGGGCTTCATCACCTTCGAGGTCCCCGTCGCCACCAAGCTCGTCAAGGCGCAGTTCGCCCTCGACAGCGGATTCGCCGACCAGAGCGGCCAGTGGCAGCTCTCCTGACCAGGTGGTCCCGGGGAAGCTCCGGGACCACCGATCAACAGCCGTGCTACTTCTTCGCCCCCGCCAGGTCCTCGAACATGGTGGAGAGGAACGTCCCGCACCAGGCCAGCAGTTCACGCCCGACCACCGGCTTGCCGCCGATCCGGGCGGTCGACGGACGGGGCACCAGCACCTGCTGGGTGGCACCCTTCACCTGGCTGCGCGGGTAGAGCCGGTTCAGGCGCAGCTGCTGCGACTCCCGCAGGTCGACCGGCCCGAAGCGGACGTTGGCACCCGCCAGGGTGATGTCCGCGACCCCGCACCGGCGGGCGAAGAGCCGTAGCGCCGCGACCATCAGCAGGTTCTCCACCGGGTCGGGCAACTTCCCGTAGCGGTCCGCCAGTTCGGCACGGACCTGCTCGATGTCCGACTCCGAGTTGACCGCCGCGATCGAGCGGTAGGCCTGCAGCCGCAGCCGCTCCCCCGGCGCGTAGTCGTGCGGCACGTGGGCGTCCACCGGGAGCTCGATCTTGACCTCCAGCGGCTCCTCCTCCGGCTCCCCGCCGCCGGACAGCGACTCCCGGAACTCGGCCACCGCCTCGCCGACCATCCGCATGTAGAGGTCGAAGCCGACGCCCGCGATGTGCCCGGACTGCTCGCCCCCCAGCAGGTTGCCCGCGCCGCGGATCTCCAGGTCCTTCATCGCCACGTACATGCCCGCACCCATCTCGGTGTGCTGCGCGATGGTGGCCAGCCGCTCGTGGGCGGTCTCGGTGAGCGGCTTCTCCGGCGGGTACAGCATGTAGGCGTACCCGCGCTCCCGGCCACGGCCCACCCGGCCCCGCAGCTGGTGCAGTTGGGAGAGGCCGAAGGTGTCACCGCGCTCGACGATGAGCGTGTTGGCGTTGGAGATGTCGATGCCCGACTCGACGATGGTGGTGGAGACCAGGACGTCGAACTCCTTCTCCCAGAAGTCGACCACCACCTTCTCCAGCAGGTTCTCGCCCATCTGCCCGTGCGCGGTGGCGATCCGGGCCTCGGGGACCAGCGCCTTGAGCCGGGCGGCCGCCCGGTCGATCGACTCGACCCGGTTGTGGATGTAGAACACCTGGCCCTCGCGCAGGAGTTCACGCCGGATCGCGGCCGAGATCTGCTTCTCGTCGTACGGGCCGACGAAGGTCAGCACCGGGTGCCGCTCCTCCGGCGGGGTGGTGATGGTGGACATCTCCCGGATGCCGGTGACCGCCATCTCCAGGGTGCGCGGGATCGGGGTCGCGGACATCGTCAGCACGTCCACATTGGCGCGCAGCTTCTTCAGCTGCTCCTTGTGCTCGACGCCGAAGCGCTGCTCCTCGTCGACGATGACCAGGCCCAGATCCTTGAACCTGGTCTCGGACGAGAACAGCCGGTGGGTGCCGATCACCACGTCCACCGAGCCGTCCCGCAGCCCCTCCAGGACGGCCTTCGCCTCGCTGTCGCTCTGGAACCGGGACAGCGCCTTCACCACCACGGGGAAGTTGGCGTACCGCTCGGCGAAGGTCGAGAAGTGCTGCTGCACCAGCAGCGTGGTGGGCACCAGCACGGCCACCTGCTTGCCGTCCTGCACCGCCTTGAAGGCCGCCCGGACCGCGATCTCGGTCTTGCCGTAGCCGACGTCACCGCAGATCAGCCGGTCCATCGGGACCGACTTCTCCATGTCGGACTTGACCTCGGCGATGGTGGTCAGCTGGTCGGGCGTCTCCGCGTACGGGAACGCGTCCTCCAGCTCGCGCTGCCACGGGGTGTCCGGGCCGAAGGTGTGCCCGGGGGCCGCCATCCGCGCCGAGTAGAGCTTGATCAGGTCGGCGGCGATCTCGCGGACCGCCTTCTTGGCGCGCTGCTTGGTCTTCGCCCAGTCCGCGCCGCCGAGCCGGTGCAGCGTCGGGGCCTCGCCGCCGACGTACTTGGTCACCTGGTCCAGCTGGTCGGTCGGCACGAACAGCCGGTCGCCGGGGTGCCCCTTCTTGGCGGGCGCGTACTCCAGCACCAGGTACTCGCGGGTCGCGCCCTGCACGGTGCGCTGCACCATCTCGACGTAGCGGCCCACGCCGTGCGCCTCGTGCACGACGAAGTCACCGGTCGCCAGCGCCAGCGGGTCGATCGCCTTGCGGCGGCGCGAGGGCATCCGGCGCATGTCCTTGGTGGAGGACCGCTGACCGGACAGGTCGGTCTCGGTGATCACCGTCAGCAGGTTCACCTCGTCGACGAACCCGTACTCGATCGAGCCGCAGGAGACGTAGACCACGTCCCGGGTGGGCGGCTCGGTCAGGTCGGTGGCCAGCCGGGCCGGGATGCCCTCGTTGCCGAGCATCTCGGCCAGCCGGGAGGCGGGCCCCTGGCCCTCCGTCACCATGACGACCCGCCAGTCGGCGGCCAGCCGCTCCTTGGCGTCGGCGATCGCCCGCGCGGTGTCGCCGCGGTAGGCCTCCACCGCGCGCATCCCCAGCGTCAGCGTGTTGGCGTCGAACTCCAGCACCGAGGTGACTTCGGAGTCGCTGGTGGCGAACGGGCTCACCGACCACCAGGGCAGTCCGATGCCCTGCGCGTGCTCGCGGATGTCGGCCAGCGACCAGAGCGAGGCGGCCGAGACGTCGATCTGCTCGACGTCGATCGGACGGTCTCCACCGGAGGCCGCCGCGACCCAGGAGGCGTGCAGGAACTCCTGGCTGGTCGCCACCAGGTCGGCGGCCCGGGTGCGGACCCGCTCGGGGTCGCAGACCACCGCGATGCTCCCCGAGGGCAGCACGTCGAGCAGCAGTTCCATGTCGTCCACCAGGACCGGTGCCAGCGACTCCATCCCCTCGACCGCGATGCCCTGCGCGATCTTGTCCAGGATCTCGGCCAACTCGGGGTGGGCCGCCGAGAGTTCGGCGGCGCGGGCCTTCACCTGGTCGGTCAGCAGCAGCTCCCGGCAGGGCGGCGCCCAGAGCCCGTGCTCGGCGATCTCCAGCGAGCGCTGGTCGGCCACCTTGAAGTAGCGGATCTCCTCGATCTCGTCGCCCCAGAACTCCACCCGCAGCGGGTGCTCCTCAGTCGGCGGGAAGACGTCCAGGATGCCGCCGCGGACGGCGAACTCGCCGCGCTTCTCGACCAGTTCGACCCGCGAGTAGGCGGCCGCGGCGAGCCGGCGGGCCACCGACTCCAGGTCGTGCGTCTCACCGTGCAGCAGCTGCACCGGCTCCAGCTCGGCCAGCCCCTTGACCTGCGGCTGCAGCACCGAGCGCACCGGCGCCACGATCACCTGGATCGGCCCGGCCGCCACATCTCCCCCAGACCCCTCGGGGGTCTGGGAGGTGCCCCCTTCCCTCGGGTGGACGATCCGGCGCAGCACCGCGAGCCGGCGGCCCACCGTGTCCGAGCGCGGCGAGAGCCGCTCGTGCGGCAGGGTCTCCCAGGCCGGGAACTCGGCGACGGCGTCCGGCGCCAGCAGCGAGCGCAGCGAGGCGGCCAGATCCTCGGCCTCCCGCCCGGTGGCGGTCACGGCCAGCACGGGCCGGCCGCGCTCGGCGCCGACCACCGCCAGCGAGCGGGCCAGCGCGGCGATGACGAACGGCCGGGCCGCGGGCGGCCCGACCAGGTCGAGGTGCGGACGGTGGCCGGTCGCCGCCGCCTCGATCGCCTCGGCGAGGGCGGCGTCCCGTGCGACGACATCGAGCAGTCCGGTCAGGCTCATGGAGTCTTCTTCGTCCCGTTGCTTCCAGGCGGAGCCCCCGGCACCGGTGGGTCGTGCAGCGGCCGGGCAGCATGATGGGCCCGGCACGCGGTGCGAGGGGCCGGGTCAAGGTCCCAGCGTACGCCGAGCGGGCGGGCCGCACGCGGCCAGCCACGGCCGCGCCCCCCACCAGGGACGGGAAGGGTGGCGTGCGGAAGATCGATCGTCAAGAAGTGGACATACTCCTGTCACTGCACGTCCATGGACGGCGCGCACCATGGTTCTTGTGCACGCCGCTCCAACCGTGGGGGATGGGTGTGGTGTGCCGAACGTGCTCCGATGGGGGTCGGAGCGCGAGGCCGGGCGACCCTGGGTGGGGGCGCCCGCCCAAGTGTCGGGAGTCGTGGCGCCCTTCCTGGAGGGCGCCACGAGTCCTGGCGTACTCAGAGCGACCGTGCCCGTTCCGGTCGAGCCCGCCCGAAATCCCGTCACGAGTAAGAACACCGGTGACGCCCGCTACGTGCGCGACTGCCGCCACCGGCTGACCGGGGCGGCAGTCGAGGTGCTGCAGTCACTTACGTGCGGCGGCGGCCGACCGTGTTGGGGAGGCTGTCCAGCTCGGTGCCGTCGTCGATGATCACGATCTTCGGGATGATCGCGGTCGCGTCCTCGGCGGCCGACGGGCGCGGGGCGTCCTGCGGCGGCGCGTCCTGCGGTGGGGCAGGCGGCGGGGTGGCCGGCCTGGGCGGCAGGTTCAGCAGAGCGGTCCGCGGATCGGCGGCGGTGGGCGGGGTCGGGGTCGCGGTGGCCGGACGGGCGTCCCGGACCGCCTGCGCAGCCGCCGCCTCCCGCAGCTCGACCGGAAGCCGCAGCACGGTGGTCGGCGCGTCCTGCGGCAGCACCAGCGCGGGCGCCGGGACGGGCGCCGGGACCGGGACCTCGCCGGTGTCCGCCTCCGAGGCGGCCACCACCGGCGGCGCCGCCTGCGCGGGCTGCAGGGGCTGGGGCTGGGGCTGCGCGGGCTGCTGGGGCTGCTGGCCCGGCTCGATCATCCCGACGGCCTTGCCGGTCAGCGAGGCCAGCGTGCCCTTGATGTGGTCCAGGTGGGTCTGCACCGTCTCCTGGCGCTTTTCGAACTCGACCCGCTCGCCGGCGAGCGTCGCGTTGACCTGTTCGGCCTCCCGGCGGGCCCGCTCGAGCAGCTGGTCGGCCTTGGCCTGGGCATCCGTGTCGGTCTGCTTGATCTGTCCCAGCACGGTCTCCCGGTGCTGCTCGGCCTCCCGCAGCCGGCGCTCGGCGGCCTCCGCGACCTCGGCGTCGGCGGCCGCGGCGGCCGACTCCTCGACGGCGAAGAGCTCGTCGGCCTCGCGGCGCATCTCGGCCAGCCGCACCTCGGCGCGCTCACCGGCCTCGGCGGCCTCCACCCGGGTCTTGGCGGCCTCGCCGGTGGCGGCGTCGCGCAGGGCGCGGGCCTCGCGGTTGGCCTCGCCGCGCAGCTTCTCGGCCTCGGCGCGGGTGCGCTCCTCGGTCCGGCGGGCGGCCAGGTCGGCCTCGGTGCGGGTGGTCTCGGCGTACTCCGCGGCGGCCTTGGTCAGCTCCTGCCCGGCGTCGTAGACACTGTCGCGGGTGTCCTCGGCGAAGCGCTCCGCCTTGTCGCGGATGGCCTGCGCCTCGTTCTCGGCCATCGCCATCAGGGCGAGCGCCTGCTCACTGAGCAGCGCGTAGTCGGGATCCGGCGCGTCGGCGGCGGCCTGCGCGACCTCGGCGAGCTGGGTCTCCAGCGCGCGGATGTGGGCGCCCAGCATGCTCAAACGCTGCCACGCCTCGTCGCGCTGCGCGGTCAGCGCATGCAGAGTGTGCTCGACCTGCTCGGGCGCGTACCCGCGCCGGGCAGCGGTGAAGCCGTACGACGGGACGGCGTCGCTCATGGGCTGTTTTTCCCCTCAGTGGCTGGGCGGCTGACTCGGGCGGTGCTGGTCCTCTTGACCTATTTTGCGCAGATCAGCCGGAAAGCCCAAGGAAGCGACACCGCCCGACGCCCCCGGCGGGACCGCGCCCTGCGGCGCGATCCCGCCGACATGGTGGCATCGGCTACAGCAGGCCGTCCCAGAACTGCTCCAGGAGGACCGCCCACCAGGTGTCGGGTGCCTGGAGGGCAGCCGGGTCGAGCGCGGCCAGCTCGGCCTGGAAGTCGGTGGTCCAACGCCCGGCCTGATCCGGGGTCAGTCCGTAGCGCAGCGGCCACATCCGACCGAGCAGGGCGAGCGACCGGACGAACTCCGGCACACCACTGTTGACGAAGCGGGGCTGCTCCCCGGTTCCGTCGAGATCCACCGCGACCACGGCGGCTGTGCCGTACTGCACACAGAGCTGGCGGCCGTAGTCGTTGCCGAGCACCAGATAGCCGCCGGCGTCCGGGCCGGCCGGCAGGCCGCGCTCGGCGGCCAGCTCGGCCAGCGTCGGAATCGGGCGGCCGTCCTGGGCGTGCGCCCAGAAGAACGGCCCGAAGCTGACCGGCAGGCCCGCCCAGACCAGGGTCTGCGCCACCACCTCCGGCACCCCCTGGCGGGAGACCGCGCGCTGCTCGTAGCGGAACACCGCCGGTCCGAAGAACTGCGCCAGCTCGGCCCCGAGCTGCTGCGGCGGGACGGCCGGACGCTGCGCCACCGCGCCCGGCGGCGGCAGCGGCGCCCGCACCGGCCGGGGGCGCTGCGGGCCGGCGGCCAGCTGGTGCAGCTCGTCCAGGTGGTTCAGCAGATGGGCCATGCCCGCCTGCCGCGCCGGGTGCTCACGACCGTAGGAGGCCGTGTGGGTGATCCGGACGTTCGGCCAGGAGGCCCGCACCAGGCGCGCGCAGTAGCCGCCCGGGACGTCGCAGCTCTCCAGCTCGGTGTGCAGCTCCAGGACCTGCTCGGGGGGCACGCCGAGCCGGCGCAGCTCCTGCAGGATCTTCCACTCCGGGTGCGGCGTGCCGGGCTCGCTGCGCTGCATCACCTTCTGCTCGGAGCCGTCCGGTGCGCGGTAGCTGAGCACCGCGAGGTAGCCGGGGCCGACGGTCGGCACGCCCGGCGGGACAGGCGCGCCCTGCGGCGGCAGGCCGGGGACGGGCGCGGCGGCGCCGGGCAGGCCGGGGGCCGCCGCGCCGGGCGGGACGGCCGAGGCGAGCTGGGTCGCCGCCTGCGCCACGCCGGGGTCGGCCGACGGGGTCGGGCGGGGGAGGACGGCCTTGCTGGTGGCGGCGTCGGCCAGGTCGGCAGCGCCCGGGCCGGGCGGAGCCACGGCCGGGGTGCCGCGCAGGCCGGCCGGCGGCGGGGGCGGCGGAGCGCTGCCGGCGCTGCGGCCCAGACCGACGCCGTGAGACGGACCGTCCTGGCCGCCGGGCGCGTGCAGCAGACCGCCCGGCGGCGGGGGCGGCGGGGCACTGCCGGCGCTGCGGCCCAGACCGACGCCGTGCGACGGACCGTCCTGGCCACCGGGCGCCAGCAGACCACCTGGCGGGGGCGGTGGCGGGGCGCTGCCCGCGCTGCGGCCCAGGCCCACCCCGGGGCCGGGCGTGGCCGGGGTCGCCGGGGCGCCTGCCAGGCCCTGCAGGCCGGGGACGCCGTCGGGGGAGGCCAGCATGGTCGGCGCGTAGTCCATCGACGGCGCGGGCGGTGCGGGCGGCGCGGGCGCGGGGGGCAGGTCTGCGGGCACGGCGAGCACGGTGGGCGCGGGCGCCGCCACGGGCGCAGGCGTAGGCACCGGCGCGGGCGCGGGCGCGGGCGCGGGCGCGGGCGGCGCGGCGTCGACGTAGTCGTAGCCCTCGGGGAGCGGCACCGCGGCGCCCTCCGGGAACACCGCGGGCGGCGTCTGCGCGGCCGGGGGCTCCGGCGGCGACCACGGCAGCGAGGACGGCGGCGCGAGCATGGTCGGCGCGTCCCCGGCCGGCCGGTCCGAGACCGGCGGCTCCGACAGGACGGCCGGTGCGGGCACCGGCACGGGCATGGGCGCGGCGACCGGGGCCAGGGCCGGAGCGGGGGCAGGCGCCGGAGCCGGAGCAGGCGCCTGCGGCGGCGGGCCCAGCCGGGCCGCCTCGGCGGCGATCGCCGCCTCCCCCGCCTCCTGCAGCCACTGCGGCGGGCTGAGCAGGAACGAGGTCGCCTCCACCGGCGCGGGCTTGGCCGCCGCGGCGGCCGGCGGCGGCCCGTACTCCAGCTGGTAGCCGCGGATCACGTCCTCGACCGCCAGCGCCGGCCAGAGCGTGCTCGCCCCGCTGTCCCGGGCGATCACCAGCCTGGCCGCGCCACCGTCCGAGGACGGCCCACCGGCCCGGTCCTCCGCCCAGCAGACGAACCCGAGCTCGAACTCCCGTACCCGTACCTCGCGCTGCTGGAACGGCGGCACGCCACCGTTGATCCAGTCCTCGGCGAGGTCCTGTGCCTGCGCGTACGTCACCATGCCCGGCCCGCCTCCACCGTTGTGCCGTCCTGTGTGCCCATTCCGCTGCCCATTCCGCTGCCCCTCACGCGCCGCTGCCGCCCGTCACGGCGCCGGCACCGGGACCGCGCGGGCGAACCCGCCGTCCACCATCAGCTCGGCCACCGTCTCCAGCTCCGGCGGGCTGCCGGCCAGCCGGAGCAGGAAGTCGTCGAAGGTGTCCCCGCACCGCAGCAGCAGCCGCTGCACCCGGTCCGCGGGCTCCTCGGGCGCGCCGGTGTCCCGGGCGTCGTCGTACAGGCAGAACCAGACCGAACCAAGCTCCGCGCCCCGCACCTTGAGCGCGACGATGCCGCCCTGCGCGTACGCGATGCCCAGGTAGTCCTTGGTCAGGTGGTCGCGCAGGCACTTGTTGGCGTAGACGAGGTCGTCGACCCCGTACTCCTCGCCGACCGTCAGGAACGGCTGGTCGAGCAGCAGTCCGAGCTCGGTGTCGAGCGCGACGCCGATCGGGCCGCGCCCGCCGGCCAGCTTGAGGAACGACCGGTACGGACCGGGCAGCCGGTAGCCCAGCCGCTCCTCGGCGCCCTGCAGCAGCTCCTCGCCGACGCTGAGCGGCTCGGCGCCCTCCTTGGAGAGCGAGAAGTGCACCGCCCGCCGCTCCTGCAGCGGGCGGGTGCCGCGGCGGCCGTGGTCGGCGCTGGAGCAGGCCAGTCCGCCGTGGTGCCGCAGCAGCGCCTTGACCTCGACGGGCACCAGCTCCATCCGGCGCCAGCCGGGCGCCGCACCGCCGACCGCGTGGTGCCAGGTCCAGCCGGGCGGGGTGGCGACCGGGGACTCCAGGTCGGCCCAGAGCTCGTGCCCCTGGCTGAACAGCGCGGCGTTGGCCGAGACGTAGTCGGTCAGCCGCAGCTCGTCCACGCCGAAGCCGGCGGGCGGGTCGGCGACCTCGGCCGCGGCCCGGGCGTAGGGGCCGAAGTCCGGGTGGCCCTGACCGTCCACCCGGACACCCGCCGGATACTTCGCCGCGCGCACCGGGTCGGGGAACTGCACCACCTGACCCGCGTAGGCCGCGTTGGGCGCGGCAGCGGCGCCGGGCCGACCTGTCGTCATCTGGGAGCCCCCTGGCTGAAACGGAATTGCCGGACACCAGGGTATGTGGTCGCGCACCCGCGCGGACCGGCGGATCCCCGGGCACCGAGAGCTAGCGGCACGGAAGCTTAAGTAACGATCCTGCAGGCGCAGTTGTGAACGTACTGTGCGCTCGGCGACCCCGTCCGGCACCCCCGGGTACCCCGATTCGTCAGTTGTCGGAGTCGTTTGGCAGGCTGACCCCGGACCAGGAAATGTCCCTTGGACGCGAACCCCGAGACCAAAGGAGCAGCACAGTGGCCGCACCCGTCTCCGCACCGCCGGCCGCCGCCCCGCTGCTGCGCCACCACCGGGACAGCCTGCTGCCCGCGGTGGCGGCCGCGCTCTCGCTGCGCGGCGGGGACGTGCAGACCCTGGCCGGCCGCAAGACCGACGAGCAGCCCGAGTTGCACCCGCTGATAGCCGAGTTCCACGCGCGGCTGCCGGTCGAGCAGC